>NZ_JABBGJ010000099.1 GCF_012927345.1 Paraburkholderia polaris | reverse complement strand
AAGGTCGCGGCTGGCGGGGCTTTCACCACCACGCCACGCTGAGTATTGCCGCATATGGGTTTCTGATGGCCCAGCGACTCAGGATGGGATCAGGCAGCGGCGATAAAAAAAACTTCATCGAACGCGCGCTGCCTGCGCTTCCCGCGGATTACATCGCACGCGGCAGTCCAGCGCGCACAACGCCACGTTCCTGACTCCATCACGACGTTGCGTATCCTGCTCGGACTACGACTCACGCAACGTCTGCACCATTCATCGCAGCGATGGCACGAAAACTATGTGACACAGTAAGACTAACACTTCAAGTAAAGGCACCACCGTAAGCGCACAGACAGCAAGCGCCGCGAAGGCAAACAAAATCAAGAAAACGCCAACACCGCAGGGAATCAAACAAAGCGCCGCAGGCAACAACCCCCGTAGGGCAAAAAACCGCAAATGTTCACCTCAATCAAAAGACTCCTAAAGAAATGGCGCGCCTCCCGCGACGGCGGCCACCAACTGGACGCGTTGCTAGCGATCGCCGACAAGACAGCGCCCTACCCAGACCGCAGTGAATGGCTGATCGAACTCGCCCATTGGATCCACCGCGGCCGCGCAGTCCAACCCGAGCAACTCGATAACACCGTCGAAGACAACACATCACGCTCAACCCCGGCGCACACAAGAATCCGCTATCTCCTCCACGTGCTGGACCGTAACCCGGCCTGGAAGGCCAACGTCGCCGGCATTGTCCGCGCGCTTCTCCGCGAAAGCGACGGCCTCTCGCTTCTCTGCGATGCAGGCATGCCCGTGCACTCAGGCTTCTTCGGCGCACTCTTCGAGCGCCTCGAAGCCTCGCTGATTCCGCCCGCGCCGAACCGGCGCGACCTGAGAGCAATCGTCACGCTGATGTTCAGCCCGGAGCGCGACGCCGAATGGATCGCTAATCTGCCAACCGATCTGCTTACCCGCATCCGCGCCCTCTTCGACTATGAACAGGACGACAGCGAACAACGCGACATCACCCCCTTCTCGCTCGACCTGCTGGCCGCCCTGCACAACCTCACCTGCCAGATCAGTTCGACCGGTCTGTCGCAAACCGTCCGCAGCCGGCTCGGCGAAGTCGATGTCCGCGATGCCGGCGATGTACGCGTCGCCATGGAAAAGCAGCCGTTCTACCGGCTCACGCGCGCCATGCTTGCCGTCGAAGCGGCCCATCAGGCAGTCAGCGCAGGCGCCCCGCAGGACAAGCTGCTGCATGAGGTCAACTATCTGCGCCTGCTGCTCGACGAATGCCGCAGCGCCACCGACAACGTCTTCGCCCATCTCTACCGCAACGGCGTCAGTGTCGATATCGTGTTCCAGGTCGAACGGATGCGCATGCGCATCGTGCGTGCGGAGCATCTGCTGAACGCCTGGATGACGCAGGACGATCCCCACGCCGGCGCACGTCTGGCCGCCGAACTGGTGAACGCGAATCACGCGAGCCAGAGCGTCGCGCATCTCGTACGCAGCAATTTCTCGTTGCTGGCGCGCAAAGTCGTCGAGTACAGCGCCGATACCGGCGAGCACTACATCGCGCGCGATCGCGCCGAATACCTGAAGATGCTGCGCATGGCGGCCGGCGGCGGGCTCGTGACGGTGGTCACGGTCTGCGTGAAATTCGCCATCACCGGCGCGCATCTGCAATCGATGTTCGAAGGCCTGCTCGCCGGCATCAACTACGCGGCCAGCTTCCTGCTGATGCACTTCCTGCACTTCTCGCTCGCCACCAAACAACCGGCGATGACCGCGCCCACCCTCGCCCGAGAATTGGACGGTACCGGCACGCCGGCAGGCGTGGACAGCTTCGTGAGTTCGGTGACCGCATTGATGCGCACGCAGGCAGCCGCCGTGCTCGGCAACGTGCTGCTGGTGTTTCCCGTGTGCTTCGGCGTGCAATTGCTGTGGCATGCGCTCTTCAACGCCAACATCATTTCGCCCGAGAAGGCGCACGCCACGCTGCACTCGTTCTCACTGTTGGGGCCGACGCCGTTCTACGCCGCACTAACCGGCGTGCTGCTGTGGTCGTCGAGTTTGCTGTCAGGGTGGGCGGACAACTGGTTCGTCCTGCATCGCGTGGCAGATGCGCTCGCCTATAACCGGCGCCTGCGCATGACGCTCGGCGCGGCCGGCGCCGCCCGGCTCGCAACGTTCTGCCGCTCGAATGTGGCGGGCGTCGTAGGCAATATCACGCTCGGCCTGATGCTCGGGCTCGTGCCGGCGATCCTCACCGCCTTCGCTTTCACTTTCGAGGTGCGCCACGTGACGCTCAGCGCCGGCTCGATCGGCGTGGCGCTCGGCGTGCTCGGCAAGGACGCGTTGAAGTTGCCGGAGCTGTGGTGGGCGGTCGCGGGCGTCGGCAGCATGGCGATCCTCAACGTGGCCGTGAGTTTCGCGCTCGCCTTCTACATGGCGGTGAAATCGCGTGACTTGCGCCGCAATGCGGTGCGCTCGCTGCGTGGCGCGATCTGGCAGCGGGTGTTCCGGCATCCGCTGGAGCTGGTATGGCCAGCGAGAGGGGCGCGCGAAGGCAAGTAAATCGCGCTGCACGCCATCCGCAGCGCCACAACGGCCTCGCGGCGCCGTGCTCATGTCAAGCCAAGGCGCCGCCCGCCGAACCCTTGCCGCGCGGCGCGATGATGTGTCGCGCTGCGGTCAGCGGCGTGTGCCTTGCCATCTCGGCGCACGCCCACACGCCACCACAATGACATCGCAGAACAGCCCCCGCCTGGCCCGCCACCCCGACCGCGTACAATAGCGCCTTATCTAACGCCTTCCGGCAACCTCAATGTCCTTCGATTTCTTCCTTCCCTGTCCGCGCGGCCTCGAAGCCTCGCTCGCCGCCGAGCTCGCCGAAATTGCCGCGAAGCACCTGAACGGCGCGCCGTTCACGGCCGGCGCGCAAGTGCCCGGCGGCGTGCATTTCCGCGGAGGCTGGGCTGCCGGCATGGCCGCCAACCTGCACTCGCGCCTCGCGAGCCGCGTGCTGCTGAAAATCGCGCATCGGCCGTATCGCAGCGAACAGGACATTTACGCGCTCGCGCTCGAACAGCGCTGGGAGCAGTGGTTCTCGGCGAACGAAACGCTGCGCGTGGACGTCACCGCGATCAAATCGCCGCTGCGCAGCCTCGAATTCACCACGCTACGCGTCAAGGACGCGATCTGCGACCGTCTGCGTGAAGTCAGCGGTGCGCGTCCGAACATCGACACCGCCATGCCCGACGTGCGCGTGTTCGCATTCCTCACCGCCACCGATTGCACGCTCTACCTCGACACCTCCGGCGATCCGCTCTTCAAGCGCGGCTGGCGCCTGGACAAGGGCGCGGCGCCGCTGCGCGAGAACCTCGCGGCGGGCATCCTGCGTCTGACCGGCTGGACCGCCGGCACGCCGCTGTACGATCCGATGTGCGGTAGCGGCACCTTCCTCGCGGAAGCCGCGCAAGTGGCGCTGAATATCGCGCCGGGCGCGGAGCGCCGCTTCGGCTTCGAGAGGCTCAAGCAATTCGACGCCAAGACCTGGCAACCGCTGAAGGGCGCCGCGCTCGACGCCAAGCACGCCGCCCGCAGCTCGCGCGCCGATCTGCAGATCTTCGGCAGCGACATTTCCGGCGACATGTTGGACAAGGCGCGTGCGAACTTCCAGCGCGCCGGTCTGCCGTCGATTCCGCTTAAGCAGGTCGACGCGCGCGGCATGACGGCGCCGTCGGCTGAACCGGGCATCCTCGTCGCGAATCCGCCGTATGGCGAACGGATCGAAGTGCGCGGCCGCAACGCGCGTGGCGAAATCCGCGAAGGCCGCGCCACGCGTGAAGGCCGCGACGACGACAGCTTCCACCGGGCTCAGGAAGAAGCACCGGACAGCGAGTTTTTCCAATCGCTCGGCGATGCGCTGAAGCAGCGCTTCACCGGCTGGCACGCGTTCATCCTGACGTCGGATCGCAAGTTGCCCGGTCAGTTGCGTCTGCGCGAATCGACCAAGACGCCGCTCTTCAATGGCGCGCTCGAATGCCGGCTGTTCCGTTTCGATCTGATCGCGGGCAGTGTGCGCCAGCGGCCGCAGAACAACGACACGTCAGCGGCTTAAGCCGTCGCAGCGCAACATCGAAAAAAACCGCGGATCCATGTTCGCGGTTTTTTTTCGCCGGTACCTCGGCGATTGGCCGGCGTCGGGTCCCACCTGCTGACACCTCGGCTTCTCCGTCCTTCTATTCGCACCCGGCTCACCATCTGTGTCGCCTCTGTCGCCTCTGTCGCCTCTGTCGCCTCTGTCGTCTCTGTCGCCGCTGCCGCCTCTGCCGCCTCTGCCGCCTCTGCCGCCTCTGCCACCTCTGCCACCTCTGCCACCTCTGCCACCTCTGCCACCTCTACCATCCCGCCATTGCTGCCGGCGCCCTGCACGCCCATCGTCCGCCACGTCCTTTTCCTACACCCGCCAAGCCCTACTGACACTACGCTGTCAGTAGCACCCCCGCACACTCCTTCTCACGCCATCCGGCGCTTTGCACGGCTTACCGCCATTCACAGGAGAGTGTCATGTCCGCATCATCCAAAGTTGTTGCATGGTTCGAGATTCCGTCCGTCGATTTCGATCGTGCTGTTCGCTTTTACGAAACCGCGCTCGACGTCAAACTGAATCGCCAGGAAGTCGGCGGCCAGCCGATCGCCATCTTCGGCTACGAGGAACCGGCCACCGGCGGCGCGATCGTCCATAGCCCGTCGATGACGCCGACCGACGACGGCGTGCTCGTCTATCTGAACGCACAACCGAACGTGGACGCCGTGCTTGCCCGCGTCGAGCAGGCATGCGGCAAAACTGATGGTCCGGTGATCAAGCTGCCGCAGGACATCGGCTACATCGCGTTCTTCACGGACACGGAAGGCAACCGCCTCGGTCTGCATTCGCGGACCAACGGCTGAGCACGCGGCGCGGCACACAAGCGCGGCGGCCCGCTGGCACCGCGCAGAACAGCGACCGGAGCGCGGCATGCGGCGCTATCATCGCGGGACTGTCCCCGTCCTTTTCTACAAGACGCCCACGATGACGCGCCGCGCCGACCGCCTGTTCCAGATCGCCGAACTGTTACGCGGCCGGCGTCTGACCACCGCACAACAACTCGCCGACTGGCTCAATATCTCGCTGCGCACGGTCTATCGCGACGTGCGCGATCTGCAACTGTCAGGCGTGCCAATCGAAGGCGAAGCGGGCATCGGCTACCGGTTGAGCCGCGCGGCGAGCCTGCCGCCCCTCACCTTCACCGCCGACGAACTGGCCGCGCTCGCAGCAGGCGCGCGGATGCTCGAATCGTGGGGCGGCACCGGTTTCGCCAGCGGCGCACGCGGAGCGTTGGCGAAGATCGCCTCGGCGATGCCCGCCGACAAGCGCGCAACGCTCGAACGTCTGGCGATCTTCGCGCCGTCGTTTCACATCAAGGCCGATTTTTCAGCGAAGGTAGACGTGCTGCATCGGGCGATCGATGCACGTCAGGTGGTGAACTTCGCCTATACCGATGCAAATGGCGCGGCGACCGAGCGGCGCGTGTGGCCGCTGGCACTGGCTTATTGGGGCGCGCGCTGGACGCTCGGCGCGTGGTGTGAGTTGCGGAGCGATTTCCGCAATTTCGGGCTGGAGAAGATCCAGGACCTTCAGGTGCTCGAAACGTATCCGGATCAGGAAGGCAGGCGGTTGGCCGACTTGCTGCGGCACGTGAATGCTAAGCCGCGATAAAGATGCCGATGAGGCCGCGGCTGGGGTGGGACGCGAGCGCAGATCCTGGCGGTGAGATGCGGCAGTACGTCTGAACGTTTGACACCCGGCTGGCAAGTGCCAGCTGCGATCCGCCTGAACCGTAAGATCCCGTGGCCCAGCGGTGCATCACGAAGCGCCCCCGGACAAGCTAGATTTCGCTCACGCATTCCGCTGTATCACCGGCGGTTCGCCGCCCGCCGCGAGGCAAGCCACGAACCGCCGAACAGCCGAGGCGCGTTATTCCACCGCCTTCACCATATCCTCGATCACCTTCTTGGCGTCGCCGAACACCATCATCGTCTTGTCCATGTAGAACAGGTCGTTGTCGAGGCCTGCGTATCCTGCCGCCATCGACCGCTTGTTCACGATGACCGTGCGCGCCTTGTAAGCCTCGATGATCGGCATCCCCGCGATCGGCGACTTCGGATCGTTCTTCGCCGCCGGGTTCACCACGTCGTTCGCACCGAGCACCAGCACCACGTCGACCTGACCGAACTCGCCGTTGATGTCGTCCATTTCGTAGACCATGTCGTAGGGCACTTCGGCTTCGGCGAGCAGCACGTTCATGTGTCCCGGCATCCGCCCCGCTACCGGGTGAATTGCGTACTTCACCTCGATGCCCTTCTCGACCAGCTTGTCGGTCAGCTCCTTCAACGCATGCTGTGCACGCGCGACCGCCAGACCATAACCCGGCACGATCACCACGGTTTCCGCATTGCCGAGCATGAACGACGCATCATCCGCCGAACCAGTTTTCACCGGGCGTTGCTCCGCCGACCCACCCGCTACAGCCGCCCCCGCCTCGTTGCCGAAGCCGCCGAGAATCACGTTGAAGAACGAACGGTTCATCGCGCGGCACATGATGTACGACAGGATCGCACCGGACGAGCCGACCAGCGAGCCCGCGATGATCAGCATCGGATTGTTCAGCGAGAAGCCGATGCCCGCCGCCGCCCAGCCCGAGTACGAGTTGAGCATCGACACAACCACCGGCATATCCGCGCCGCCGATCGGAATGATGATCAGCACGCCCAGCACGAAGGCGATCAGCGTCATGATGATGAACGGCAGCCACGACTGCGTGAGGAAGAAGATCACGCCGAAGCCGAGCATCGCGAGCGCGAGCAGCAGGTTGATCAGATGCTGCCCGGCATAGACGACCGGTGCGCCCTGGAAGAGCCGGAACTTGTATTTGCCCGAGAGCTTGCCGAATGCGATCACCGAACCGGAGAACGTGATGGCGCCAACAAACGTGCCGATGAACAGTTCGACGCGATTGCCGTACGGCAGGAAGCCCGGTGCTGTGTTGTCAGGGTCGACGAGGCCGAACGCGGACGGCTCCGACACAACCGCATACGCAATACACACGGCCGCGAGACCGATCAGCGAGTGCATCGCGGCGACCAGTTCCGGCATCTTGGTCATCTCGACGCGCGCCGCGACGAACGCGCCGATCGCGCCGCCGATCACCAGCGCGACCAGCAGCAGGCCGAGCCCCAGACCGAGGTTCGAGCCGAGCCCGTTAGCCTGTTTGATGATCAGCGCAATGGTGGTGAGGATCGCAATCGCCATCCCGGCCATGCCGAAGGTATTGCCGATGCGCGCCGTCTTCGGATTCGACAGCCCTTTGAGCGCCTGGATGAAGCAGACCGACGCGACCAGATAAAGCAGCGTGACGACGTTCAGACTCATTACGCGTTCTCCTTGGCGGTCTTGTCAGCGATGAGCTTCTTCGGCTCTTTCTTGCGGAACATCTCCAGCATTCGCCTCGTCACAAGGAATCCGCCGAACACGTTCACCGCCGCGAGCGCGACGGCCAGCGTGCCGAAGAACTTGCCGGTGTCGCCCACAGTGAGGCCTGCTGCGAGCATCGCGCCGACGATCACGATCGCCGAGATCGCGTTGGTCACGGCCATCAGCGGCGTGTGCAGCGCGGGCGTGACGTTCCAGACGACGTGGTAGCCGACGTAGATCGCCAGCACGAAGATGATCAGATTGATGACGGTGTGGTTGATGACTTCCATTCCCCTCTCCTTTGTCGACCAGAGTTGGCGCTTTAGCGCTTACTCTGGTCCCATGCAACTTTGTTGCTAGGCCTTGCGTGCGACTTCGCCGTCACGGGCCAGCAGCGTGGCCGCGACGATATCGTCCGCGAGATCGATGTTCAGGGCGCCTTCCTTGGTGATGATCAGCTTGAGGAAGTCGAGCAGGTTGCGTGCGTAGAGCGACGACGCGTCGGCGGGCACCATCGAAGCCAGATTCGTATAGCCGACGATCTGCACGCCATGTTTCAGGACGACCTGATCCGCTTCGGTCAACGGACAGTTGCCGCCGCGCCGGCCTTCATACTCGGCGCCACGGCCTGCCGCGAGGTCGATCAGCACCGAGCCGGGTTTCATCGCCTGGACGGTTTCTACCGAGATCAGCGTTGGCGCGGCGCGACCGGGAATCAACGCGGTGGAGATGACGATATCCGCCTGCTTTGCCCGTTCGTGGACCAGTGCCGACTGGCGCGTGAGCCACGACGGCGGCATCGGTCGCGCATAGCCCCCGACGCCTTGCGCGGCTTCGCGCTCCTCGTCGGTTTCGTACGGCACGTCGAGAAACTTGGCGCCGAGCGATTCGATCTGCTCTTTCACTGCCGGACGCACGTCGGACGCTTCGATCACGGCGCCCAGGCGCTTGGCGGTCGCGATTGCCTGCAAACCGGCCACGCCCGCGCCAAGAATCAGCACGCGGGCCGCTTTGACGGTGCCCGCGGCGGTCATCAGCATCGGCATGAAGCGCGGATAAAGCGTAGCCGCCAGCAGCACCGCTTTGTACCCGGCAATATTCGCCTGCGAGCTCAACACGTCGAGGCTCTGCGCGCGCGTGGTGCGCGGCGCAGCCTCTAAAGCGAATGCGGTGACGCCCGCTGCCGCGAGCTTTGATGAGTTTTCGGTATTAAAAGGATCGAGCATGCCGACCAGCGTCGCGCCGCGCTTGAGCAACGGCAACTCGGCATCGGTCGGAGACTGGACCTTGAGGACGAGATCAGCGCCGAACGCAGTGGCCGCGTCGACGATTTCCGCGCCGGCAGTTGTAAAGGCTTCGTCAGGAAAGCTGGCGCCGGTGCCGGCGCCGCTCTGGATCGTGACCCGGTGGCCCTGGGTCACATACTTCTTGACCGTTTCGGGCGTCGCGGCGACGCGGGTTTCGTGCGCGCGCGTCTCGGCTGG
>NZ_JABBGJ010000098.1 GCF_012927345.1 Paraburkholderia polaris | reverse complement strand
ACCGTTGCGCCGAAACCCTTGAAGTTCGGGGCCGTGTACTCGGCGGTG
Source organism: Paraburkholderia polaris (assembly GCF_012927345.1). GTDB lineage: Bacteria > Pseudomonadota > Gammaproteobacteria > Burkholderiales > Burkholderiaceae > Paraburkholderia > Paraburkholderia polaris. The sequence goes on along the minus strand of NZ_JABBGJ010000098.1, from coordinate 9,079 downwards.
TTATTCCACACCGTATCTCCGATGATCGTGCCTCCATAATTGGTGACGAACGTCTGGAGGACGAGCGGGGAAAAGACGGTCGACGATCCGAACGGATTGACGAGGGACTCTGCCGTATAGGTCGGATTTCTTTGCCGCCCGAAGGTCAATTGGCCAAAGTCGCCTTGAAAGCCCACGAACGCGTTGCGGGACCAGAATGGGTCCGTCGCACTGCGACCCAGCGCGCCATTTTGGGGTTGAAAGAAGCTCTCAAGCTCAAAGATGGCGCTGACGCCGCCGCCAAGGTCTTCCTTGCCGCGAATCCCCCAGAACGAAGTGGTAAGTCCGCCGCTTCCCATCAGTGCCGTAGATTGCGGCGTGTCACTACGTTTGACACTGCCGACATAGGTGCCGACGATTCCGTAAAGCTGGACCTGCGAGGCGTCATGGACCTGCGCGCTTACGCTGGCTGCGCACAATGTCATTGCTGCGCAAGCGCCGGCCTGCAAGCGTGATCGCTCTGTGCACGATCTCTTGGGGCGTGCAGTTCTCCTGATCTTCATGGGGCAGTCTCCTTGGTGTTTGGATTGTCTTGTACGGCGGCGGCCAGCCCTGGAGCGGGCCACCTACACGAAGCCGTGCTCTAGCTGACCGTGCGCTTCTTCATGGCGGCGTCGAGCTTGTCGCGGTCGAGCTCGCGCTCCCAAGCGGAAACAACGAGCGTTGCGACACCATTCCCAATCGTGTTGACGACGGCGAGTCCGGTGCCCATGAATCGGTGAATGCCGAGAATCAGCACCATGCCTGACACAGGGATGACGGGGAACACAAGCAGAGTCGAGGTAAGCATGATGAACGCAGCACCGGCCACGCCGCTCGCGCCCTTCGAGGTGAGCATTGCGACCACGATCAATGTCATCTCCTGCGTGAAGGTGAGTTGGATATTGAAGGCCTGCGCGATGAACAGGACCGCCATCGTCAGATAGATGTTGGTGCCATCGAGATTGAATGAATAGCCCGCAGGCACGACGAGCCCTACCACCGGCTTGGAGCAGCCCAGGCGTTCGAGCTTTTCGAGCATCCCGGGCAGCGCCGCTTCGGATGAGCTCGTGCCGAGAACAATGAGAATCTCCTCGCGGATATAGCTCATGAAGCGAAAGATGTTGAAGCCCATCACGCGCCCAATCGCGCCGAGGATGACCACAACAAACACAAAAAGCGTCAGGTAGAACGCGCCGATCAGCTTGATCAGCGGCAAGACGGAGCCGACTCCATATGTTCCGATTGTGTAGGCGATCGCACCGAAGGCTCCGATGGCAGCGGTCTTCATGATGATGTGAACGATGCCAAAGAACACGTTGGCGATGCCGCCGATGAACTCGACCAGCGGCTTGCCCCGTTCCCCGAGCGCGGCAAGCGCGGCGCCGAAGAGCACCGAGATGAGGAGAATCTGCAGCACATTGCCCGTCACGAACGCATCGACCACAGTGTTCGGGATGATGTGCATGAGGAACTCGACGGTGCTTTGCTCATGTGCTTGGGTCGCATAGCCGGAAAGCGCTGAAGCATCAATTTTCGACGGATCGAGGTTGAAACCGGCACCCGGGCGCAACAGATGTCCAGCCATGAGCCCGATCATCAGCGAGAGCGTCGAGACGACTTCAAAATAAAGCAGGGCTTTTCCGCCGACGCGGCCGACCTTCTTCATGTCGCCCATGCCCGCGATGCCCGCGACCACGGTGCAGAAAATGATTGGGCCGATCACCATCTTGACGAGCTTGATGAACGCATCACCGAGTGGCTTCATCTGGACGGCGAGCGCGGGCGCGAAGTGGCCGAGCAGGACACCAATCAGGATCGCAGCCAGCACATGCACATAGAGTTGGCGGTAAAAGGGGACGCGTCTGCGCGGCGTCGTATCAGGGGATGAGGTGGTGGCGTTCATCGCGGCTGCCCCGTGGCAAACGCGATGCGAGAACGAAAGTTGGCTTGGGTCATGCTTTGTCTCCGATATGTTGTCTTGCGGCCTTCTTGACCGTCTGTTATTTAGCAGCGCCGAAGTCGTAAAGTCGTTCAGGGTTCTTGACCAGGATCTTGTGGAGCAGCACGGGGTCGTCGCAAATGCGGAACAGCAGGTCCACTAGTTCACCGTCATTGGGCATGTCCTTTGAGATATTTGGATGCGGCCAATCCGTGCCCCACAACACACGATCCGGTGCGGCATGAACGAGTGCTCGCGCGAAGGGAATCGCGTCGTCGAAGGGGCGCTTGCCCGCCGAGACTCGCTCGGAGCCGCACACCTTTACCCACGCGAGCGGATTCCGCATCAATTCCAGCAGTAGCCGGAACGGCTCCTGATCCAGACCCGCCTCGGCGCGCACGCGGCCCATGTGGTCGATTACGAATGGCACGCGAATCCGCCCGATCAGATCGGCGTATTTGACGATGTCCTGTGCGTCGAGGTGCAGAACGACATGCCAGCCAAGCGCTTCGATGCGCCGCAGCACGCGTTCGAATACGTCCAGGTCGGGCGCTCCGCCCAGATGGGCGACGAAATTAAAACGTACGCCACGCACACCCGCTTCGTTGAGCGCCTTCAGCGTTTCATCGGTCACGCCTGCATCGACGATGGCAACGCCTCGGTATCGCCCGTTGCCCCGGGCGATCGCATCGAGCATCGCGGTGTTGTCGGTGCCGTGGCAGCTCGCCTGCACGATCACCCCGCGCGCAAGCCCCAGATGGTCATGCAGGGCAGCGAGCGATTCGAACGGCGCGTCGGGTGGCGTGTAGCTGCGATCGTCGGCATAGGGGAAACGCTCAGCGGGGCCGAATACGTGGCAGTGGGCGTCGCACGCGAGCGGGGGAAGCCCATGCGATGGTTTGACTGGGTTTGGATCTGGCGGAAGGCAGGACTTCATGGTCTGGCTGAACTCCATTGAGAAAAGTTGCGAGGCATGACAGCGAATGAGGATCATTGTGGCGATTCGAGTTGGCCAATACAATCGACATAGCCGACTAGCTGATATACAAAAACCGTATAGGAGCCGAAATGGAACTGAAGCAGCTCGAGGCCTTCGTGCACGTGGTTGAGCTAGGGAGCTTTACGCGCGCGGCCACGATCCTCGATACCAATCAACCGACCTTGAGCCGCCTCGTACGACAGCTCGAGGTGGAATTAAGGCAGACCCTGCTCGTGCGGCACGGGCGCGGCGTCCTGGCAACCGCTGCTGGGCAGGTCATGCTGGGTCATGCGAAGGGGATGCTGCTGCAGGCCGAGCGCGCGCGGCACGATCTTCGGCAATTGAAGGGGACGGTCAGCGGACACTTCAGCATCGGCCTTGCGCCGAGTTTCGCAAAGGTTGCCACGCAGGAGTTGATCCGGCAGTTCAGGCAGCGGTTTCCAGATGCGACGATCTCCGTGGCAGAGGGGCTTTCCACCTATCTGACAGAGTGGCTGATGATGGGCCGCATCGATGCGGCCGTGCTTTACGACACTTCGCTCACCGCACTCGTCGAGAAGCGCGCAGTGTTTGAGGAGGAACTGTTCCTGATAGGCATGGCTGAGGGCACAGGTGGTCAGGCACCGGAACAGATCCGCCTGAAGGACATCGCTCGCTATCCACTCGTCATTCCAGGGCGCATGCATGCGCTGCGGCAGGTCGTCGAAGCGCGCGCGGCCGAGGAGGGCGTCAAGCTCTCCATCGCGCTCGAGGTGGATGCGGTCGGGGCGATTCTCGACCTCGTATGCGAGGGCTATGGTTACGCGGTGTTGCCCATCAATGCGCCGGCCACCGATCCGCTCAGGCGCCCGTTCTCCGTGACCCGCATACGGCACCCGACGCTGCACAGCCGTCTCGCAATCGCGACGAGCAGCCAGCACACCTTGTCACACCTGGCGATGGAGGCGATCGGCCTGATCGAGGCCGAGGTGCTTCCGCTCTACACTGCTAACCGGGACCCCGGAGCAATGCGACTGGAATGAGGCTTGAGAAAGGTCGGCAACCTTTCGATTTCCTGTCTATTGCTTGGCCGATGACATGCCAATCGAGACGGCTGCTCGAACGGCCGTTCCAGTTTGGAAGCCGCCGTAGCGCTCGCGCCGGGTCGAAGGACGGCTCCGGGTCGGCTAGCGCCGACCGCCGTCAGGCGGGGACCGGCCAGAAGTTGACGTTTGTCAGCCGCCGTAACGAGACATCTGGATGTCTGTTCCATCCCGGTAGGAGCCGTCCGAATGCCGGGCGAGACACGCCCGCGACAAGTCTTTTTTGCGGTGGCCATGCACCCCGCCCGCAGCCGCCACAGCGGACCGTTCGGCGAGCTGGACCCCTCAGCGGCCGCAACGATGCGCGCCAGTTTTTTCGGGCGGTAAAGGCAAAAGCCGAGCGTTGCTACGTGCCGGATTGTTCCGCGGCCCCGTGCTGCAACGCCTTTTGCTCAGATCCCTAATCGAGCTTCAGCTTTTTGCAGCCCGACCGGATAGCCCACGTCGTCAGCGACACGGTTCAGTCCGGCTCGTTCGAGGTCGGCAGGTTCCGCCCGTACTTGTGCGCCCGTGACTGGCGCGTCCGTTTGGGCGAACGAAGGGAGACGGCCCTTTAAATGGATCGCAGGAAGGCTGCGGACACGCCCAGCCGAAGGTCCGAGGAGAGGGTTTGCGAACGTGCGATTTCCTTGGTGAGCTCCATCACCTTGCGGCAGGCAAGCGTCAGTTCGCCGTGGGGGGACATAGCGAGCGCAATGAAGCGCGGCACCGGCGGATCGACTACCATCGACGCCTGCAACCGGCATTCCTTCTCAAGATTGGCGATCGCATAAGGTCCGAGCAACGCATAGATTTCGCCATCTGCCACGATGTGCCCCTGCAGAGTCAAAGAGTCGGCTTCTGCCGCGAAGTTAAGGGAGACCCGGTGTTCACCAGCAATTTGTTCGAGCCGGTCGCGCCAGCTATTGGGGCGGCAGAAAGAGACCAGTGGAACCCCGTCGAGCTTTGAAAAAGCAATCGTGGACTGCTTGGTCAAAGGATCGCCTTCTGCGCTGACCAGGTAGGTCGCCGCCTCAACCAGATACTCGTCGCCGTTTTTCGGCGTCGGACTATTTCGAAAAAGGATGGCGAGATCAACACTGCCATTTTCCAACCATGTTTCCAACAACGCACCTTGACCCTCGCGCACCTGTATTTGCACCAGGGGATAACGCTCTCGAAGGTGATGGTAAAGGGTGCTGACAAGCGGATGAGCGGTCGAGGGCAAGATCCCGATTCTGACGACGCCGATCGGCTCTCCCGCCGTACTGCGGATGTCGTTGGATAACTGTTCCGTGCCGGCAAGCCACGTCCTGACGCGCGGGGCAATACGCGCCCCCAACTCGGTCAATACCACGCCGCGCCCTGTCCGTTGGAACAAACGGCCGCCGCAGTACTGCTCAAGCTCAACAATCTGACGGCTGATGTGCGGCTGACTGGTCCCGTAAGCAACGGCCACCTTGCTCAAGCTCCCGAGTTCTGCCGCGTCGATGAATAGCTTCCAAGCCGCGTAGTCCACCGCCAAACCCTCCAACTACATATGTCAATTCAGTATAGCTGAAATGTGCGGCTAGGCAGTTCTCGCATGGGTCGTCCTTCCCTACACTGCAACGCATGCACCGTTGTTCCAGCTTGATGCGAAACGAGCAGCGGGCTCTCCTCTCGGAAAGAGGAGCGGAAAAGCTCACATTTGGAGACGTCATGAAAGCGATAGATCTACGCGGTTTGGTCCCGGCACCCATTACCCCCTTCACCCGCGATGGGGCGGTGGACCACGCAGCAATTCAACGGCTGGGTTCCTGGCTCTGCAGCATCGAGGGCGTTAAAGGTCTGACGGTTCTCGGCCACGCTGGCGAAGGCACGTTCCTCACGCAGAAAGAACAGGCTCAAGTCATCCAGAGCTTCGTGAAGTCCGTTGACGGCAAGATTCCGGTCATCGCCGGTATCACGCTCGAAGGCACGGAAGTGGCGGTGGAAGAGGCGAAGCGCGCGGTCGAGGCCGGCGCGTCGGCAGGTCTCGTGTATCCGTCGCACGGCTGGCTGCGCTTCGGTTACCAGAAGGGCGCACCGCAAGACCGCTACCGCGCCATCTACGAAGGCAGCGGCCTACCGCTCATCCTGTTCCAGTACCCGGATGCCACCAAGGCGACCTACAACCTCGAAACGCAGTTGGAAATCGCCGCACAACCGGGCGTTTTTGCCATGAAAAACGGCGTGCGCAATATGCGTCGCTGGGACGTTGAGATTCCCATCATCCGTCGCGAGCGTCCGGAACTGCAAATCCTGACCTGCCACGACGAATATCTGCTCCATACGATGTTTGACGTCGACGGCGCGCTCGTCGGCTACGGCGGCCTCGCTCCCGAGCCACTCATCGAACTGATCAAAGCGGGCAAGGCGAAGGACTACCAAGCCGCTCGCGCGATCCATGATCGCCTGCTGCCCGTGACGCGCAATGTGTACCACCGTGGCTCGCACATGGAAGGCACCGTTGCACTCAAGCACGGCCTCGTGGCCCGCGGGATCCTCGAGCACGCCACGGTGCGCTCGCCGTTGCTGCCGCTCGCGGAGGGCGCGGACATTGAGATCGCAGACGCGCTTCGTTCGGCGGGCCTCGTCGACTGACGCGGGAGCGGCGAACCAAAAGCCGTTACGACGATAGCGAAGCGCCGCCCCGCTTCGCTGTCAGCGTTGAGCAGTAACGGCGGCCCGCGAAACCTCGTGCCGCGCGTCGCCCATAACAGGATCGGGAAACGACCAAAAAAGCTACGACCGCGCGACACAATAAGAAAGAAACGCGATTCGGTGCTTCAAACCAAGAAGAAAACCGAGGGCCCATAAAATTCAGCTTTTCAGGAGACAGCATGAACACCCCTTCGACCGCCTACGGCGTCGGCCTTGGTCAATCCCCGAGCGAAGCGCGCCCCGTGAGCGAGCAATTGCGTGCGGCGAACCTGCTGTTCCGCATCGAGAACGTGCCGTTCTGCAAGTGGCACACCAAGGCACGTATCGTCATGGGCAGCGCGACCCTCTTTGACGCATTCGACGCACTTTCGCTTGCTTTTGTACTGCCTGTACTAGTGGGTCTCTGGCATCTTTCTCCCGGGAAGATCGGTGTGCTGATCGCAGCTGGCTATCTTGGGCAAGTCGTAGGCGCGTTGGTTTTCGGTTGGCTGGCCGAGCGCCTTGGGCGGGTGCCGAGCGCCACAATAACTGTCGGTGTCATGTCGGCAATGAGCGTCGTATGCGCCTTCACCGGCAGCCTCCATATGCTGTTTTTTATGCGCTTCCTGCAAGGCATCGGCGTGGGGGGAGAAGTGCCCGTGGCGGCCACGTACATCAACGAGCTGTCTCAAGCGCATGGCCGAGGACGTTTCTTCATCCTGTACGAACTCATTTTCCCGCTGGGTCTCCTCGCGGCCGCGCAGCTCGGTGCTTTCATCGTCCCCCGCTTCGGTTGGGAATATATGTTTCTGATCGGCGGCATTCCCGGCATCGCCGTAACGATCCTGATCTCACGCCTTCCAGAATCGCCGCGCTGGCTCATTTCACGTGGGCGTTTCGATAAAGCTGAACGCATCATCGAGCGGCTGGAGGCAAGCACGACGAAGCGCACCCTTGATACTCAGACGCAAAAGGCCGAGGTTGACGAGCGCGTGGTGGGCCTTCTGAACGGACTCCAGTCGAAGCAGAAGGGGACGTGGAAGGAGCTTTTCTCGCCGTTCTACAGAGGACGCACCATTGTCGTGTGGTTGCTTTGGGCGAGCTCTTATTTTGTGGCCAATGGCATCAACAACTGGCTGCCGAGTCTCTACAAGACTGTCTACCATCTGCCTCTGCAAGAGTCGCTTCACATGGCGTCCATCTCGAACGTCCTGAGTACGTGCGGGGTGCTGGCTTGCGCGTTGCTGATTGATCGAGTCGGGCGCCGCCGCTGGGCCATGGCATGCTTCATCATCAGTGCAATACTGCTCGCCGGTCTGGGCATCCACGGAGCTGGCAGCGCCTGGTCAGTGATGTTCCTGGGATCGTCGGCCTACGCTGTAATGGCAACCGCGACTGTACTTCTGTACCTTTACACCCCTGAAATCTATCCGACCCGGATGCGCGCCATCGGTACTGGCCTTGCGACTTCCTGGCTACGAGCGGCTTCTGCTGCTGCGCCAGCGATCGTCGGCATCGTATTAACAGGGAAAGGCATCGCTGCGGTATTCATCATGTTCGCCGTGGTCAGCGGGCTCGGCTTCTTCGTCGCCACGAGAATGGTGGAGACGACCAATCGCGCTCTCGAAGAGATCTCCCCGTAGCCACTGATTTCGCTTGGCTCCTTGCCCCTGATATGACTCAAGGGAAGGAGCTTCTAGCTCGCAACACCTTCGATTTCAACGCGACAGCTCGCGGATAGCGACTGCTTCTCGAAGGCATCCTGTTAGTAGTCCTGAATTAATGAATATCGCATACAACAAAATTAATGGAGACAACCGAAATGAAAAAGGAACAACGGGTAACGGGCCGCCCTTCTGTGGGGAAAGTCGTTGGCACGCTTGGAGTTACGACGATTTTCTGTTCTGCTTTAGCATTGACTTCTGTCTCCGCACACGCAGATAGCGGCTCGCAGGTCCAACTTTATGGGATTGTCGGCACCTATGTCGGCAGTGTCAAACGTAGTGACACGCCGCAATCTACGGCACTGATGGGAAGCGGCGGACTTACCACTTCTTTCTGGGGAATCGGCGGCAAGGAAGATCTTGGCGGCGGCGTCAGCGCCATCTTCGCCCTCGAGAGCTTCTTTCAACCCCAAAATGGCGCGCTGGGTCGCAGTGCGACGGACCCATTCTGGTCCCGCAACGCGTTCGTGGGCTTTCAAGGCGACTTTGGCCAATTGACCTTCGGGCGGCAAAGAAATCCGACCTATACGGCAGAGTCCCTCGTCAATCCGTTCGGATCGTCGACCGTCTTTTCCCCGCTCGTCCTCCAGACGTTCGTCACCAATTATGGAGGCACGATCATCGGAGATACGGTGTGGAATAACACCGCCGAGTACACGGCCCCGAACTTCAAGGGTTTCGGCGCAACGGT
>NZ_JABBGJ010000097.1 GCF_012927345.1 Paraburkholderia polaris | reverse complement strand
GTGCGGCGCCTTGGATTGCAGGCGTGTGCACAGGCGATCGATGTCGGCCCCGGTTGTACCGGTCTTGCCCAGCAGCTCGATCTCGCCCGCGTCGATCGCGTAGGCGACCGTGATCGAGTCCTTGTGAAGATCCAGTCCAACGTACACCGTGCTATCGTTTCGCATGCTGGCCTCCGTGGAGGAAATCGCCGGGGCATGGCCCAGTCCACGCCCGTGCGGCTCTGACAGCAATGCTAACCCGCGTTCAGTTTCCCCACGGCGGGCCAGCCCTTGCCTCACGCAAAGTCATACTGCCTTCCAGTTTCAGTTGAGTTTGCGCAACATTGAAGAGCTGCTGTTCGAGCGCGGGGTTATCGTCAGCTACGAAACGGTCCGACGCTGGTGCGATAAGTTCGGTGCTGGCTTCGCACACCGTGTGAAAGCGGCGCGTCGCAGGCCCGGCACCACGTGGCACCTTGACGAAGTATTTGTGACGTTGCGCGGCGAGCCTTACCTGTTGTGGCGCGCCGTCGATCAACATGGTGCCGAACTCGATATCCTGCTACAGAAGCGCCGCGACAAGGCTGCAGCGAAGCGGTTTTTCAAGCGCGTGCTTGCCTCGTGTGCTGAGGCACCGCGCAAGATCGTGACCGACCAGCTGCGCAGCTATCCGGCGGCGAAAGCCGAGATTCCCGAACTTGCCCACGTCAAGCACGTTTTTGTCAAAGCCAGCGCGCGGGTCAATAACCGGGCGGAAAACAGTCATCAGCCGACGCGCGAACGCGAGCGACGCATGCGTGGCTTCCGCAATCCTGAACGCACACAGGCTTTCCTATCGAGCTTCGGGCCGATCCGGCAGCACTTCGCGCTCAAGCGACACTTGATATGCGCCTCACTCTATCGCAAACAGCTCGCCACACGCTTTGCCGCCTGGTATCGTTTCACTGAGGCCACCCAAGATCCGTCCGTTTTCTGAACAAGCGCTTGTCCTCTCCGCTATTGCGCCGCGAACAATTTAACGTGACAGCGCCATCTAGCCAGCAAACTCCGCTGGGCGGAGCAAATCACGTTTTTCAGATCGGATACGCTCCGGCGCGTGCTTGAAGATTGATCTCACTTTATTCCTATCACGTGTATTCTTGATTCATATCAAATGAATAAAACGAAAAATCGACAAACGTAAGAAATCCATGCGGCCATGAGAACGAGGCAAGGAAATATAAAGTGCAAGAAATATCCTTTATCTCCCGTTATATGGGTGTATTCCGTGAATTTAGTCGCACCTTTGAAAATGTATGTATGTTGTTACCGTCCCTGATGATTGTGGCGGCAGTTGGAACGTGGTTCGAGATTCGGATTGCGGTATATGGTATTGCTGCTGCGGTAATTTCTGCCATTTTTGTGGCGTTAACGTATTTTGTGGCACGCGCGTTTGAGGGCCACACAAAGCGAACGCGATTTGCGCCGCTCCAACAATTGGCCGAGGCGTTGCTCTCCACGAGCGAAGACACGCTGGTACTGCTTGACCTGGACGGCCGCCTGATCATGGAATCAGCGGTTAGCAATGGATTGATCCGTCAGCGAGAGTTTACGAGCCAATCTAGCGGATCTGATTGGCTTGAAGTGTGGACAGGCGACGATGCGATTGCTTCCAGAAATGCATTTGGTGGCGCACTGGCTGGACGGCAAATGTGTTTCGCGGGGTATCGGCCGTCTGCCGCTGGCATTCCAAAGTGGTGGGCCTCGGCGTTTTACCCACTGAGAGATAAGGACAACAAGGTAAAAGCCGTCTTTTGCCGCTCGCGGGATGTCACAAATAAAACACTTGCGCTGCGCCAGGCGGACGAGGCTGCAACCTTGCTCTCTGACATCGACATTTACATGCCGCTGGTGTTCTGGTCCACGAGCACTGATTTTTCGAAGATATTTCATGTCAGTTCGGGTTTCGAGCGAATGTGGCAGATACCAGTTGCGACCCTTTACAGCAACGTAACGGTTTGGCAGTCACGGGTATCTTCCGAAGGTCTGAACGAACTCAAATGTGCCATGCGCAAAATGGCACGTGACAACATTCCTACGGAGACGGAATTTCCCCTTCTACTCGATGGCGGCGTTGTCCGCTGGGTGAGAGTGAATTCATCGCCCGTCGGTATGCCTGGCTCGAGCAAGCGAGTTATTAGTGTATGCGCTGACATCACTGAAGAGCGGGCCAGAATGGCTGAGCTGCATCGACTCGCCAATGTCGATGTCCTGACAGGGATGTCGAATCGACACACTCTTACAGAGTATCTGGCTTCTCGTTGCGAGGAGACGCTACCGTTTTCGCTGCTGGTGGCAGATGTTGACCGTTTCAAGGTTTTGAACGATACAGCCGGCACCGTGCTGGCAGACCGCCTTCTTCGAGGTATTGCCGCTGCAATGGCCGATGTGCTCTGGCCCGGTACGTTTATGGCACGGCAAGGCGGAGATGAATTTGCCATCGTCATACCCGGTGATCATTCACAGATAGACTGCGCCGAAATCTTTGAAAAACTTCGCGGGTCTGTCGCGCATTCCCAGCTCCTTGGAGACGCCCCGATGGAAATCACGCTATCGGCGGGGATAGCAAGATTCCCGGAGCACGGCCGTACACCTGAAGCGTTGATGAGCAGCGCAGACATTGCGATGTACGCGGCAAAAAAGAGTGGTCGAGACACCTTTCGGCTATTCGGCATCAACGAGAGCGCCTTGTTAACCGGCTTCGAAATGGAGCGGGATTTGCGCCATGCGATGACGAGAGGGGAATTTGAGCTGTATTATCAACCGCTCTTCCGAACTGCTACAGAAGAGATGGTCAGTGTCGAGGCGCTAATTCGCTGGAATCGACCGGGTCGTGCGATGGTACCGCCCTCGATATTTATTCCAATGCTCGAAGACACGGGACTGATTCGGGAAGTTGGACAGTGGGTCTTTGATAAGGGCGTGAGCCAGATAGAAAAATGGCGCGAAAGTTGTGGGCGGCTCGTCCCAATATCGGTCAATGTCTCGGCGAAACAGTTGCACGACCCAACCTTACCCGCTCGATTTGCCGAGGTCGCTGCGTTATACGGGGTGTTGAGCAGTGAAATAACGCTGGAAATAACAGAATCGGTTCTCGTCGAACCCGCAGACTCCTGCAGAGCTGTACTGGATGAGCTAAAGCGGCTCGGCTTCCGCATCGCTCTTGACGATTTTGGTACGGGTTTCTCGAGCTTGAGTTGCCTCACCAATTTGCAGCCGGACACGCTAAAGCTGGATAAGTCGCTCGTTGATCGAATCGACGAGAATGCAAGTGCGAAGACGCTGGTGGTGGGAGTCATAGCACTCGCCAGGGCATTACATATGGCAGTCGTCGCTGAGGGTGTCGAGCGGCGAACACAACTCGCTGTACTCGCGGCTGCGGGCTGTGAAGTGGTCCAGGGATACCTGCTGGGGCGACCCGAAAAAGCCAGTGATTTCTTCAGGAACTTTCTTTTGGCGCCGCCGTTTCCCTTCCCGGAAATTGATACCATTGTATCGTTGAATTTTCAGGAGACCAATGCGGTCGACGTTCGAATCTCTCCCGTCGTGAATCTACGGTCGGGCACAGCCCTGAAAATTGCTGACCGAGATGCTGATATGAATCTGGAGATATTGAAACAGGCCGTTCTCGACTCGCGCGATGGCATAACGATCTCGGACAATAGCAACGCCGATCAGCCGTTGATTTTCGTCAACCCTGCATTTGAGCGTTTGACCGGATACACGTCGGAGGAGATCATCAACCGTAATTGTCGTTTTCTGCAAAATGGTGATCGGGACCAGACGGAGTTGCAGTCTGTTCAACAGGCAATACGTGACGGCGAATACTGTCTGGCGACGTTGCGTAACTATCGAAAGGACGGCTCGATGTTCTGGAACGAGCTGAGTATCTCGCCCATCTACGATATAGCAGGCTCCGTCACCCACTTTATCGGCATACAGAAGGACGTGACGGCGAGGGTGCTCATACAACAACAATTACGAGACAAGAACCAGTCGCTTGAGGAAATGAGAAGCCATCTTGAGCGGCTCTCCGTGACAGATAGCCTGACCGGTATTTACAACAGACGCTTTTTTGACTCGCAACTCGACGTCCAGTCGAGGATTTCTCGCCGCAATGGGCAAGCACTGACGCTGATGATGGTCGATGTCGATCATTTCAAGTTGTTCAACGACATTTACGGGCATCCTGCCGGAGACGTCGCTTTACAGCGTATTGCTACCAGCCTTGACCAATCTTTTCTTCGCGCATCAGACTTTATCGCCCGCTACGGCGGGGAGGAGTTTGTCTTACTTTCAACTGGCATGACACACGAGCAGGCAACGTATTGGGCCGGTATGCTCTGTGAGAGGGTAGAGAGCCTGCAGATACCGCACGCCGCGTCGAGTAGCGGATATTTGACGATTAGCATCGGCTTTGCAGTTCAGGTCATTGCTGCCGATGAGGATGCGGGTGCGTTGGTGAGCGCCGCCGATCAGGCGCTGTATACCGCGAAGCAGAATGGGAGGAATCGGTCATGTTCCTTCGTGACATGATGTTTTGCCGCCGCGAACACGTTACCAGTCCGCTTCATCGTAAATGTAAGATTCAGTTGCGCGTGGCATGATCACGTAACCGCGTCGGCTGAAGGTCTGTTTGTAGCTCCGCACGGACGTAGATCGATTCAGTCCGAATGGCTCCGATGGGTTCAGTGTGTGGAAACTCATTTTTTGCCCCTGAGCAGCACGCCGTTCCAACACGCGTCAGAAGTGTACTGCACGTATGGCAGTAGTCACGAAATCATTCGTCGTGACCGACTCCCCGTTAAGTTTGATGTCGCACTTAAGCGAAACTTGAATCGTTCAGTCTCAACTCCCCGGACACCGCCGCGCAACCGCAGGACACACGCCCAGCATGGGCACACCCTGCATCAGGAAGCCGCGCCAAAGTCTTTTTACGCCAGCGGCTTCGCGACCGCATCTACCGTTACGGAAGATACGCAGCCTTATCGATTTGCGGAATTGATTTGAAACCGGGTCTTGCGAAGAAGTAGCCTTGCATCAGGCTGACGCCATGCGCAATAAAGAAGTCACGCTCACCTTTGGTCTCGATGCCCTCCGCGACCACGCGGATGCCGAGGTCGTGACATATCGATAGAACGCCTCGGACGATGCGCTGACGCACCGAGTCGGTGTCGATGCCGCGGAGAAGCCCCATGTCGAGCTTGATGATGTCGGGCTGGAAATCTACCAATAGCGCAAGTCCCGAGTAACCGGCTCCAAAATCATCAATTGCGGTCAGGAAACCAAACTTCTTGTATGCCCTAAAAATCTCGACCAAGTGAGTACGGTCAATCAAATGTTCGCCCTCAACCGTCTCGAATATTATTCTTTCAATCGGGAAGCCGTGCTCCTGAGCAGCGTCCAAGGTACTCCTTATGCAGACCTCCGGCCTGTAGACCGCTTTTGGCATGAAATTGATGGAGAGGAATGCATCAAGACCTAGCGCGGCTGCGCTGGCGATAGCAACCTGCCGGCAGTGCTGGTCAAACTGATATTTGTTTGCATCATCGACTTCCGACAGCACAGCATGCGCAGACTCACCGTTTGCGCCACGCACGAGCGCTTCGCATGCGAACACGGCCTTGGCGCTTATGTCGACGATTGGCTGAAAGGCGAACTCAATCTCGAGAGGCAACGGCGTTGTGTCCTTACACCCAGAACATCCCTGCGATTGTTCCGGCCTTTCGCTCTGGCTATGAATCTTGAAAGAAGTCATCTCTCTTGAACCCCTTCCATTATCTGCTGTTTGAATTATCGTTTTCAGTTGCCGTCGCCGGGCAGCCGTCAGTTTCAGACGCTTTACCGTCTTCGCAGACCGAACAATCCACGTCCGTAGGGTCGGCAAACCCGCCACGTACGCAGTTTCGCCCCGCTCTTTTTGCGTCATACAGCGCGCGGTCAGCGGCAGCTAACAAGCCCTCGAGCGTCGGGTTTGCAGGACTTAGACTTGCGACGCCAAGGCTGACCGTCGCCTTCAGCTGTCCGACCGCGGTGTCAATACGTGCTCGCTCGACGGCAACGCGCAGTCGCTCAGCGACCGCCATCGCCTCGTTGGTCGTTGTCGACGGCAGCATCAGGATGAATTCCTCACCGCCGAGCCTCGCTACGGTGTCGGACTCCCGTAGTAGCCCCTTCGCTTCGTCAGCAATCCGTTTCAAGACCTCGTCACCCGCTTGATGCCCGGCCGTGTCGTTTATACGCTTGAAGTAATCCGCGTCCAGCATAACAACTGACAATGCCCGGCTATGCCGTTTGGCACGTGCGACCTCGGACCCCGCAATTTCAAAGAAGTGGGCGCGGCTCAAAACGCCGGTCAGATGGTCAGTCGTAAGCAGACGCGCGAGGTTATCGCTGGTCACCTTCCGCTCCGTGACGTCCCTCAAAACCACCGAATATCCCGATATGTCACCTTCCTCCTCACGGAGCACAGCGATGAGAATTTGCCCCCAGTAGCGTCGACCGGACTTGGTTTCGCACCAGCATTCCTCCACATGCCAACCCTCGTCACGCGTCAGCGCGATGTGTGCGGGTGAACGGTGCAAAACAATATCGTCGTGGGCGTAAAAACGCGAGAGCGTGCGGCCGACGACATCCGTCTCAGCAAAGCCTGTCAACTGCCCAACCGACGGATTCCAGCTTTCGATGCAGCCCTCAGCGTCAAGCGTAAAGAACGCAAAATCGTTGACACTCGTGTAGATTCCGGCGAGCCATGACTCGGTCTGTCGCGCCCGACGCTCAGCGTCGACCTGCCGGGAAATGTCCGTCAAAACCGTCATCAGCAGATTCGCGCCAACCTTGATGATGGAACAAGCCAGGACTACAGCGCCATCCCTGGCCGGCGTCACAAACACTCGATGGTTTTCACACACAGGCCCCCGCTCGACCTCAAAACTGGCCACCAGATTGCGAAGCTCTGGCGCGACCGACGCAAGGCTGTCGAAAATATTCTCGATACCCCCGCCTTTTACCAGAGGCATTAGAAGCTGCGCGGCAAGAGGGTTCATCATGTCAACGAGGCCGGATTTGTCGCTGCGGACAATGCCGACCGGGGACAGATACATGAACGAGAGCAACGCTTCGTACTCGGACTCAAGGTCGTTTGCGTCTGCGTTCGAGGTGCTCAATTGGACGCCTTTCGCTCAATCAGCACAAACCGGGTCACGCATCCCGGGGCCTTCAACAGTCTGAGCCGCACCGGGGTCGGGCGCATGCGCAAGGTCAAGACGTAGGGAACGATGTCATCAAGTACGTCCTCGTCATCGAATCGCTGCGCAACCATGAAATTGTTCATGCACGGGGCAACCTCTTCGAAGAAATGTTTCCCTAACACTCGCTGCGGCCTCAATCCGGCGTTCCTCGATTCGGTGGCGTTATATACCGTGACAATGGCATCGGACGCAAATCCGATAACGCCAAATGGCACCCCATCTAACCGCTCAGCATCTGATTCAACCAGCTCTGCTATCCGCACCGCTTCAAATTCATTGTTCACGTTTTTTCCCGCGTCTAGTATCACTACACCAAGTTGACTCGGACCAGCCAACCATCCCGTAGCGCCGGGGTTCCCGCAAATAGCGGCAACTTTCGAACCACGACGAAATACCCCAATACGTATGTTATCGACTGGTTACTAAAATACTTTAGCGTGGGAACTATCCGAAAGGAGGACGGCCGTCCGGCACTCGGCAAAACTCAAGGGCACAGCGTGAGCCAGACACCAAACGGTTGATGTCCACCGCGTACTAAAGCCCTATGTTTGAAACACTCGAGAAGGCGACGACCAGCGACTCAGGGCCCAGAGCATGTTATGAACATAAACCCTGACGCTCTCGTACGGACAGTACGGAGGCAATGGGCGAGTCGAAGCGGGGTAGCCAGTAAGCTCGCTTCATCGCGCTCGCCAAGAGGTCTAGGGCATGGCGAATGGCTCGGAAACATAAGCTTTCCCGTTCAATGCATTCGGAACAGTACTCGACTGACGAAGTGAGGGTTGCTCGCGTTGTGGGCCAGTTCATCAGCCGTCACGCCTTAATGATTGACGCCTTTGAGTTTGCAGACACTCGAAGATGTGAGTACGCCTTCGGCGTGGGCCGACCACTCCGTCCGACGCTGGTTGCACTGCTTCGGTAGAACGTCAGAAAGCTGGCGAGTCGGTGACAGCCGGCGAAATGTAAGTGATTTCTGTCGCGGGCAATCGGCAAGTGTCGAAGGAATCTTCTTTCGACTGTCGCCGAGAATTGAAAGCCACCGGCTTTCGCTTCGGACTCTGCTCCCTGCAATACAGTTGCATTGCTTGCCCGGCGGTCCGAAGCTTCAGTTTCTCAATGACGCGCTCCGCAAGCAGCAGGTGCCTCGCGCTCTCTCTTAAATGACGCCGGGGCATCGGTCACAACCGACGCCAGTCCGCAGCGGCCTACGCCGGAACAAATATCACGGCGCCGATGTTGTCAATGTGCGTGAAACTGCGAAAGAAACGGTACGTCTGGTCGCCGACGGTCATCCGGTTTGGTCCAACCTGCGTCAACACGAGTATCTCGTTGGCCACCGCCACCGAAATGCTTCCATGACGAGTCAGGTCGTCTGCCTCGCCAGCCGGGTCGCCGACGTAGACAGAACAGAGGTCCGTACCATCGCGCATCATGATGACGCACATCCCTTTGTCCAGCGAGAGTTCGAGATACTCGGACAGCGTCCGCAATGACTCTGGCGTCTGCCCCCGCGTGCCGCTCAACAAACCAGAAGAGGCGGTCATGCTTTTGTCCCCGTCAAAGAAGCGCATCCTGAAAAGAAAGCCTAAGCTGAGGCAACCATGGCTTCACTATAGAGGCCGACGCTAATAAAGACAGCCGTAATCGATGGTTCGGTCGAGCGGACCAACTTAGTGCAGGGAAGTCCAGCGAAACCATGAAGGGGGTTACGCATGCGCTGCGCGCAAAACGCACCTGCAAAGCCAAACGCTCGCCGTAGCTGTCAGTGCAATAACTGGCGCGCTTCTTGCTTTGCGGCGCGACAGCAAAAACGACTCCGACCAATCGGCGACCGCAAATGTATTCTGTTTTGCTCGTGGATGATGAGCCCCACGTTCTCGCCGCTTGGTCGCTTATCCTAGTCAACGAAGGACACGGGGTGACTTGCGCGAGCAACGGCGTTGAGGCGCTCGAATGCCTGAAGCATCAGGTGCCCGACCTCATTGTCACAGACTGGGTAATGCCATTGATGGACGGACTGACACTATGCCGCGAGATTAGGGCTCAAACTCGCCTCGCGCATATTCCGATTCTCGGTCACTCGGCCGCGCCGCCAGCTGACGTTCTTCAGCCCGAATGGAACCTTTGCCTAAAGAAGCCAGTAGCTGTGTCACTTTTTCTTACAACAGTGGGTAACTTATGCAAGGGCGCCGTCTAGCGGAGTTCCAAGGGTTCTGTCGCATTAACGCGGGCGAGGTAAAATTCGAGGCGGACGAAAACGCTCTGGCCACACGATGAAGAAGACAATGACGCCACGAACGACGCTTGCTCCGGACATCGCCAAGGTTCTGAAGCGGCTGCACTATCCACTTGAAGTGATCCTGCTGTGCGTGCGATGGTACGTTGCCTACTCGCTGAGTCTTCGCAATCTCGAGGAAATGATGGCCGAGCGCGACATTTGTGTCGATCATTCGACGGTGCATCGCTGGGTCATCAAGATGGTGCCACTGTTCGAAAAGATATTTCG
>NZ_JABBGJ010000096.1 GCF_012927345.1 Paraburkholderia polaris | reverse complement strand
CTCAATGCCTCGCAGCTTCAGCAGGAGGTCAACCGGCGAATCCATCGACTGCAGGAAGTCGTCGAGGATGGCGTGAAGATTCGTGTGCCGCGGCCGCAGTTGCAAGAGGCTGACAAGACAGGCTGCAACTGGAGCATGACGCACTTCGGCAACGCGGTCGGCTTCGAGCGCGACATCGAGGGCGTGCTCAAGGCCGTGCGTGCGGAATACAACCTCAACACCGAAGTGAAAGACACCGGCAACCCGTTTGGGGACTAACCGCGAAAGACATCGATTCGTTGTTCGTTTTTGATGGCGTTGGCACTAATGGTGCGCTACCTCAAATGGTGCGCTACCTCAAATGGTCTGCCTTGTGACGGCCCATCGCAGATATTCCTCGCTTTGAAACCTATGCTTTCTACGAGCACTGACTGGCCGCATGTCGCTCGAAATGGCCGACACCTGACAAATGGACCTTTGGGTTCAACCCTGCGCGCGGTGCGCTGACCTATACGGCAAGCCGGCCACTGAGCCTCCGCACCAGGACCTCACGCTTAAGGGCGTGGACGCAGTCAAAGGCGAGCGACGAGAAGAGCATTACACCTGTGGTAGGTGCCGCGCGGTGTTTGCGTGAATCCTTGCCGGGCCGCCCACGCGGCAAATCTGGATGTTGCTAAATGCCGGTCAGCATTGACGCAACGCCTGCTCAATCTCGAAGGAGCACGTGTGCCTTCACGCCTGGATTGCACGAAATCGGAAAAACGCAGCGATGGGTACAGCGTAGAGATAATCGAGTAAGGGTGCCCGTGCAGTTCAACGACAACAACTCCCCGGCCTATTCTGCGTTCCTCCTCTGCGGCCGCCGGGGCTTATTTGACTGGGCAATTGCACTATGAGCTCTGGACGAGCTGTAGCTGGAATCGATATTGGCGGCGACCGGAATTGCGTCACTCCTGAGTCGCGGTATAGCAACTTGGCGCCGTTTTTGCTGGTGGGGTGCCTTGCCAACAACGCTTCATTTCGCCCGTGTTCGTATCTAATCTCCAGGCATTGCCGCCGCTGTCTACGGCCAGTTGGTAGTGGCCTGATGCCGTGGGCGAAGCATCATGCGATGCCTGGCCGCAGCCAGTGAGGATCAGGGATAGCGCAATGGGGATGAGTTTCATATGACTTTTCCTCGGTATCTCAGGCCACAGCTGATTACTCTGCGCCTGGCGCTTCCTTGTCCAGTTCGTTGTAGTCCTCGGCGGGGTCATCGCCGACCACATCCTCAAATTCGAGCGACTCGGGGAAAACGTCGAGCGCTGCCTCAGTCAGTTCCTCGGCCAACGCGTTGATCGAATCGATCCATTCCTTCGCCGCGATTCCCTTGTCTCCGTTCTGCCAGTTCGCCGACCTATCATCGAATTCGTCTTCAAGGGCGCGATGCACGTCATCGAGCATGCCCCGCGCCGCATGGACCTTTTCGTTATATGCGTCCACGTCTGGTTGCAGCTTCGCACGTGCCACGGCGACCGCCTCATTAAACACACGCACAGACTCTTCCAACGTGCTCCGCTGCGCCGTCAGTTCTTCGAACGCTGCATCGATGCGCTTCTGATCGGCGGCCTTGATCTTGAATGCCATGCTTGTCCTCTTTCGCGATACCCAAGTCCTGCTACTGGGCGGCGAAACTTAACTGATGATCGCCAAAGGCTTTTCCTAGGCGATGAGTACTTCAGCTGGAATCTTCAACTCGCGATTCAGACGGCGAATCATGGCAAGGCTTAGCCCGCGCTTCCGATTGAGCACTTCGTACACTCTGTTCAGGTTGCCAAGATACGGCTGCATGTCGCTGGCAGACAGTCCGGCCTGCTCCATGCGGAACTTGATGGCCTCAATGGGATCGGGAAGATCGAGCGGAAAGTGCTCAGCTTCATAACGCTCCACCAGGGTGGCCAACACCTCCAATCGGTCTCCTTCCGGAGTGCCGGGAGCCGGGTCGGCGTCAACCAGGCCAGATACTGTCTGTAAGGCTTCGTTGTAATCGTGTTCGTTGTGAATTGGACGGATTTCCATCTTGGTCACTCCAGTTCTACGGTTTCAGCATCAATCCTGTCGTACTCACCATGCGTTCCGACGAACTTGATGTAGACGACCCCGATGCGATACGCGACCGCAACAATCAGCCTGTAGTCGTTTCCCTTGATGTTGAATACCACACGGTTTCGGCCAACAAAGCTCGCGGTCGCATATCTGGCCTTTATGTCCTGCGGCGTCATCCAGACGGCCTTTACCGCTTCCTCATGCCATGCCAGCAGCGACTGCCGCGCGATCGGATGTTTGTCGCAGAATGCCAGGAGGACTTTTTTCGCGATGATTCGCATTGATGCATCTTAGTCCCATTTTGGGACTAAGGCAAGTGTGAAACCTCGGTCACGGTTCTTGAACTCGGAACACCCGCCGTTTCGACCTCTGTTCCGGGCAGGTTTGCAAACATTTGGCCGAAAATCGCTTCGCGCGCCATATGAAGTCCGTGTTCCCCAGAAAAATGCGTCCTTCGGAGGTGTATGAAAGGGCGGGGCTCTTTCCTGACGGATTCGCGCGATGATCATCACGTGTGAAGTGGGTGGGCAAAATCGCAGACCGTTAGATCCCGGCGAGCTCAAGCTGCCATTCGATGTTCGTAGTAAGGGCGATAGCGGTCGTCGAGAATCGCATATTGTGCCGCGAGGTTACCGCGCTCGGGGCAGAGCCACGCATCGATATTCTCCGGCTTGATCGGGATGATGCAGCGATCATGACCCGCGGCCGCAATCTCGGGCGGTGGTTCATCGGTGATCGCCGCGAACGACAGAAGGTCCGGCTCACCAGGGGCCTGCCAGTGTGACCACAGGCAGGCGACGAGCATGTCCTGAGCGGGTTGCGGCTTGAACTCCAGGACCACGTTTTCCTCCTGTTCGCCTTCAGCGAGCTCGCGCCCTTCAAGGCGATGTCGTTTCACGTTTTCATAGAAGGCATTCGCGACGATAAGACCGTGCGAATATCCAAAAAGCCCCTTCCAGAAGCCCTCCAGGTTGTCAAGCCTGGCGTTGTAGGTGCCCGGATATTTCTTGTCGTAGAACGCAGGCTTGCCGGCCGGGCGGCAGAGGTACCGCATCGGCTTGATGACACGCTTGCCGTCTTCCATAACCATCACCGGAGCATAGTTGCCGGGGAAAATTCGCGAGTCGCGGTCTTTCAGTTCGGTACGCCGGAGATCGTCGAGCCCGCGCAGCGCCGACTCGATCCTGTTGGTCGCAATCCGTTTGCTCTCGGAGGCCGCCTTCGTCGTTTTGCCCTGAAGGTTGCGCTCCGCGTCGGCGAGTCGCGCGCGCTGTTTGAACAATTCCTGCTCGAGCCTCGTTGCCTGCTCGCCGTTGAACCGGTCGATTGCTTCCTTGATCTGCCGTTCCTCGTCGGTCTGGGGAACCGAGAACGCGGCGTCCATCGCCTTCGGAATCCCGACATTGTTGCCCTCGGCGCGCTCCCAGTACAGCTGCGCGAACTCACGGATGTTCATGTGCGCGCCACACATCCTGACGTACTTGCGATAGTCCGCCTGGATCTGGGCTGAATAGCACATGGTTGCTCTCCCTGAAGAAAGGTGCGTCAATATGGTACGCCGGTTCCTAATGGAAGTTTCGCGTCGACGTGACGAGTGTGCCGAGCAGGTGTGACATGTCTACCAGCCGCTGTGCAACCAGGTGTCGTACTTCCCCCTGGCATTGCCACGTACCATAGACGGCGAGCAGTGACGCACCCAACGCTTCCTGTCGCTGTTTTTCAAGGAGACCCGGCCACACGATCACGTTCACGTTGCCGGTCTCGTCCTCGAGCGTCACAAACATCACACCCTTGGCGGTGCCCGGACGCTGACGCACGGTGACGAGTCCACAGCCACGGGCGAGTCGTCCATCGCGATAGGTGCGCAGCGTCGACGCCGGCATCAGCCTGTTCGCGAGTAGTTGTGGCCTGAGCAGCTCAAGTGGGTGTCGGCCAAGCGTCAGGCCCACTGAGCGGTAATCAGCAACGATGTCGTTTGCCTCGGTTGGCGCACCGAGAGCGGGCGTCTCGTCCTGAACGGCTGCTGTCGCGAGCATGTCCTTGTCTGGTACCGCTGCAACGGATTGCCACAGCGCTTCACGGCGATTGCCGGCGAGGGAGGCGAGCGCATTGGCATCGGCCAGCACATGAAGATCCTTGCGATCCAGTTGCGCGCGGCGGCCAAGGTCGTTGACGCTTTCGAATGACCGAACCGCGCGTGCATTCTCGATGCGTTCCGCAGCGCCGTCTTTCATGCCTCGCAGTAGCGACATACCGAGCCGGACGGCCGACCTTCCGGCGCCTGGCAGATTTACCAGTGCAGAGTCCCAGCCGCTGATTGTCACGTCAACGGGCAGGACTTTGACGCCGTGGCGTTGGGCGTCCTGCACAAGCTGCGACGGCGAATAGAAACCCATCGGCTGTGAATTCAGCATGGCCGCCAGAAACGCTTCCGGCTCGTGGCACTTCAACCAGCTGCTTGCGTACACAAGCAGGGCAAAACTGGCCGCATGACTCTCTGGAAAACCGTATTCACCAAAGCCCTTGATCTGTTCGAAGATGGATTCGGCGAAGGCGAGGGTATAGCCGCGCTCCTGCATGCCATGAACGATCCGATCGTAATATTTTTCTAGTCCGCCTTTCCGTTTCCAGGCGGCCATCGCGCGACGCAACTGGTCGGCTTCGCCAGCGGTAAAGCCGGCCGCAAGGATTGCGACCTGCATGACCTGCTCCTGAAAAATCGGAACGCCGAGGGTTCGTCCCAGTGCGGTTTTCAGCGCGTCGCTCGGATACGAGACGGGCTCGAATCCCTGGCGTCGCTGCAGGTAGGGATGCACGGCGCCGCCCTGAATCGGACCTGGGCGGACGATCGCCACCTCAATCACCAGGTCGTAGAATGTCCGGGGTTGCATCCGCGGCAGCATGCTCATCTGGGCCCGCGATTCGATCTGGAACACACCGACCGTGTCTGCCGCCGAAATCATCTCGTAGGTCTGCGGGTCCTCCGCAGGGATGTCCTGCATTTCGAAACGCTCGCCGCGCTGCTCCGACACAATATCAAGCGTGCGCCGGATGGCCGAGAGCATACCGAGTGCAAGGACGTCGATTTTCAGCAGCCCGAGCGCTTCAAGATCATCCTTGTCCCACTCGATGACGGACCTGTCCTCCATTGCAGCATTCTCGACAGGCACGAGACGCGTCAGCTTGCCGCGACTGATGACAAAGCCACCCGAGTGCTGGGAGAGGTGCCGCGGGAAGCCAAGCAATTGCGATGCGAGCTTCGCCCACGCCTGAATCAGCGGCTTTTCCGGGTCGAGGCCTGATTCCGTGAATCGCGCAAGCAGATCCTGACTCGTATCAAACCATTGATGCGACTTTGCGACGACGTCAACGATCTGGGGATCAACACCGAGCGCCTTGCCGGTTTCACGCAGCGCACCGCGCGGTCGATAGGTTGAGACCGCCGCCGCGATTGCTGCGCGGTCGCGGCCGTACTTGCGATAGATGTACTGGATGACTTCTTCGCGCCGCTGGTGCTCAAAATCGACATCGATATCTGGTGGTTCACCACGTTCCTTCGAGATGAAGCGCTCAAAAAGCATGTTGCCGCGAGCCGGGTCCACCTCGGTGACGCCGAGGCAATAGCAGACGGCAGAGTTAGCCGCTGAGCCGCGCCCCTGGCAGAGGATACTCTGGCTACGCGCAAAGCGGACGATGTCGTATACCGTGAGGAAGTACGGTTCGTATTGCAGCTCCGCTATCAGCTCAAGCTCATGCTCAATCTGTTCCAGCACCTTGTGCGGAATACCCGACGGAAAGCGTCGCTGTGCGCCAATGTACGTTTCCTGCCGCAGATAGGCGGCAGGGGTGAAGCCCGTTGGCACGAGTTCGTCCGGATACTCGTAGCGCAGTTCATCCAGCGAGAAAGTGCAGCGGTTTGCAATATCAACGGTTGCGGCAAGTGCGTCGTCGGGGTACAGGTTCGCGAGCCGCAGTCTGGAACGCAGGTGCTGCTCGGCATTCTGTGTCAGGTCATAGCCGCACTCATGCACCGGTCTGCGAACGCGGATCGCGGTCATGGTGTCCTGCAGCGGCTTTCGCGAGCGCACGTGCATGACGACGTTGCCGAGCGCGACAACCGGAACGTCCTGATTCCGCGCGACAAATTCAACCGAGCCCCGATGGATGTCGTCCATCGCGCGCTGGTGCAGCACAAGTCCCACCCAGGCGCGGCCCGTGAATGTGTCATCGAGCCATTCGACCTGTGCTGCCAGCACGTCTTCTTTCGCCGGAAAGTCCGGTACGAGAATGGCCAGGCAGTCGGGTAGGCCGCGCAGGTGCCGGTTCTCCCTGTCGGGCCGCGACAGGTCCTGCGGCGTCAGGCGGTACTCACCCTTTGGAGCGCGCGTACGGGCCAGCGTAATCAGCTCGGACAGGTTGCCGTATCCCTCGCGGTTTCTGGCGAGGAGAATCAGCCCGAACGCGGGTGATCCGCCAGCGTTCACCAGACGGAAGTAGGACCCAACGATAAACGGCAGCTTTGCCTGCTTCGCTGCAATGTGTGCGCGCACGACACCTGCCAGAGAGCACTCGTCGGTGACGGCCAGCGCTGAATAGCCCAGTTGCGCCGCGCGTTCAGCCAGTTCTTCCGCATGGGAGGCACCGTGCAGAAAAGTGAAGTTGGAAAAGCAGAACAGCTCGGCATACGCCGGCAGGGTGGAAAACGTGGCGTCCATGGCATGTCATCCGAACAGGCCATGCAGGAACCACCGCTGGTCGTCTTCTGCGTCCCGACTGCTGACGCGCTCGCGGTATATCCAGAAGCAGCTCTGGTCTTCGCCCTGGGCGACGAAGTAGTCGCGCGTCACCAGTTCGCCATCAAACCACCCGGCCTCGATGCGCTCGCCCGGCGACACCATGCGCAGCGGCGAGCCGTAAAACGGCCGGTGTTTGCGCATAAGCAGACGCACGGGCTTTTCCAGAAGCCATGTGGGTCGCGGAAATCCCTCGGGCAAGACGGTGCTTTTCGACGCACTCGCGACAGGCACCCATCGATTGGCAATTTCAGGTCGGTAATCCGCGGTTGGCGCAGGCCGGAGGACGTTTTCTTCGCCGAGTCGTGCAACCAGCAATTCGACAAGACGGGCGTGGTCCTCAGTCGAGCCGCCAGGCTCCGGAAACAGCGTGTCCGATGCAGGCACCGCAGGTTGCACGCTGGACGCATCGAGCCGCAGTGCAATGACCGGTGCAGTCAGCTCGATCCGCCCAAGGCGCTCCCTGATGAGCCGAACAAGATGGTCCTCACGCCACGTTGGCTCGCCGAGCGCAATCCCAATCGGGGTCGGCTCAATTGCCTGCCTGCCGCGCTCGTGCTCCAGCAGGAGGGTCGCGCCTGTCAGAGCCAGCTGTTTTGCACACAGCCAGCCACATAGCTGGACGATGAGACGATGCGCGCCAAAGAGCGCTGCTTCCGCATGCTCGATGCGGTCGGGCATTTCAATGCGGGCGGAGAACGTCGGGGGCAGTTCCAGCCAGTCAAAGAGTTCGGGCGCCGTGCCGAAGGCCCGGTCCAGCGAATCGAGGAGGTGTTCGCCACAACGGCGCTGCAGTCCAGCGCGCGGCAACCGTCGTACATCGGCGATCGTTTCGCAGCCCAGTCCCGCGAACCAGTCAGCGAACGGTCGAACCTCTGGCACAGACAGCAATGGCAATGCGGATAGGTGCCGCTCGAGCGATTCCATCTTGAGTACACGCCGGTTCCGGTGTTTCGCGAGCAGCCATGCGCCTTGACCTGTGGGGGCGGCACTTATCCGCGCGGTCAGTCCTATTGCATCGAGTATCGCTTTTGCCTGACGGCACACCGCCAGCAGACCGCCGAACAGACGCAGGCTCGCACCGATGTCGACCACCACGACGGCCTCGTCGAGCAAGGCGACATCTGGCGAGAACATCATGAGCGCGATCGCCACTTCCCGCTGCGCTCCATATTCACGGCCCGGCGCACGTTCGCACATCTCCACTTCCGGCGCGAGCGTCAGCACACCGCCGCGTTTCATTCCAACCCGCACGCCCGCTGACCTGGCAACTCCGTCTGCGATGACCACCTTGTCGCTGTCCAGGACCACGCAGCCGCGCGCAGGTTCAGGCAGCCACCGTGGTCGGAAGACCTCGAGCTGCAACCGGGGCAAGTGGACGGCGAGAAATACGCGCATGGTGCGAAAACAGAACAGGGGTTGGTTGAAGTGGGATCGACAGAGGTTCCGCGCGTGCTGGACCTCGTCGCTTCGCAATATCGACGGTCAGACCGTCGCGTTCTGGTCTTAGCGCCAGTCGTAAAACGGCAGGAGACGCATCCTGCACGGCTGCCAATGGGCGAACCATGAAAAAAAGCGTCTCCGAAGACTGCGCGACCAGATGTAGCCGCCGCAGTGAGGACGTCTGGACGTACTGCGTCCAGAACAGCAACGCGCCGCAGCTTCCAGCACGCAGGATCTGCTCGGCGGACCACAATGCGTCGGCCGTCTTTGCGGCGCGAATCTGCAGCAGTTGTTCCGGGGAAAGACCGATGTACTGGAGACCGAGGCCGTTCGGAACGTGCGGCGGCTGAACCATCGCAACGGGTCGTTTGCCCAGTGCGCTGAGCGCTGGGCGAAGCAACCGCATCTCTCCCACCCCGGCCTGTTGGACCAGCAGGTCGACGAGCGCGCCAATGGGCCATCCGCCGCCGGGCAGCTCTGCTGAAAGCGCCGCATAACCGGTATCGACTGTCCTGCCACGGCCGCGCGCAAGCTGCGACGCCCGCCATAAGGACGGGTGTATTGCTTCCGGAAGGGGTGGCGGGACGGTCATTGAATTGCGCAAATACCTGTATGAATATACAGTATCCTACACGGAAATTCGTAGCGATGAACAGGCACTTTTTTCAGGAGAGGCTGGATGGAGATACGCGTTCGCAAGCCGGTCAGCCATCCGATGCCGGAAATTGCGGCGTTTGTTGCGGACATGAAAGCGGTGTTCGGCGAGCGGGAAATCAACGAGGCCATCTGCCGCAGCAAGGCGGGAGAACCGACGTTTTACGCGTGCGAAAATGGCCGCACTGCTGGCACCCCTACGCCCGCGCAAACCAACGTCTGGTGTGTTGATGGGGCGGTACGCGACCGTCACTACTGTGCTGGCTGCGACGGTTCATGTGTGGGCACCGCGAAATCGTGCCGGGCGTGAACGGCACGAAAGCATACGGAGAGGACATGTTTCGATTTTTGAGTGTGGGCGTAATCCTGCTTGCAGTTGCTTCGACCGGCGTCGCGGGCGAACACTACGTTGAAATCTGGAATCCGCCTGAAGCGCGACAGGTGAAGCCGCCGGTTAGCGGCAAGCCCAAGCCTGGCAAGGCGTCAATCCTCTCGCGTCGTACGCCGAAAGTGACGCCACGCCGGGTGGCAGACCCCGTTGCGAAGTCGCTTCCAGGCGCACGCGCGGCAGCCAGTCCTACGAAATCTATGACGCCGCAGCCGACGAGCATCCCGAGAATCATGACGCCCGAGGGTAATGTGCTCCGGGTGAACAACGGCGGAGCACAGGTTGAGGTGGTGCGCTGATGGAAGAAGTTCGTCCGCTGACAAAGGAGCCGGCTGCGTCGTTGCGCTGCTATCTTGCGGTTAGCGACCTTGCGGCTTATGCGTTGGACGGAAGCTGGCTCACACCGGATTGTCTTGTAGAGTCGGCGCGTATATGGCTTGCGCGCCTGACGATTTCAACTGAGGCCCATGTAATCGCGAAAGCTGTCCTTGAATCAGAATTGAAGGACACGGATGCTGCGCGCCCCGAGCAACTTTTCACTGACGTGATGACAGTCAACTATGCTAGTACCGTCGTTGCCAAAATCTGGCGCAGGTGTAGCGGGCCCACAGGCGTCTGAGAAAACCTCTGCTCATTCATGCACGGAATACATGCAAGCTGAAATTTACAAGGGATACTCCATCTGGGGGCACGCCATTCTC
>NZ_JABBGJ010000095.1 GCF_012927345.1 Paraburkholderia polaris | reverse complement strand
TGGCAATCGGCGGCAATCCTGAGGCCTCGCGTCTTGCCGGTATCAACGTCGAACGCACGCGCGTTTATATCTTCCTGATTCAGGGCGCCGTCACTGCGCTGGCCGGTGTGATTCTGGCTTCGCGGATTACTTCGGGTCAGCCGAATGCGGCGGAAGGTTTCGAGCTGAATGTGATTTCGGCGTGCGTGTTGGGCGGCGTGTCGCTGCTCGGCGGTCGCGCGACGATCTCCGGTGTCGTGATCGGTGTGCTGATCATGGGTACGGTCGAGAACGTGATGAACCTGATGAACATCGACGCGTTCTACCAGTACCTCGTGCGCGGCGCGATTCTGCTCGCCGCTGTGCTGCTCGACCAGTTGAAGAACCGCGGCTCGCGGGACTAAACCCGCGACTCAATGCGCGCCTTACTTACTTTGCTCTAAAAGGAATCGAACGATGTCGTCTCCGGCCAATGCAAACGACCGCCTCGCGGACAGCGCGTTTGCCCGCTATCCGAGTCTCGTCGACCGAACCGTGTTGATTACGGGCGGCGCGACCGGTATCGGCGCATCGTTCGTCGAGCATTTCGCGGCGCAGGGCGCGCGCGTCGCGTTTTTCGATATCGATGCGACCGCGGGTGAAGCGCTCGCCGATGAACTCGGCGATTCGAAACACAAGCCGCTGTTCCTGCCGTGCGATCTGGCCGATGTCGACGCGCTGCAGAAAGCGATCGCGGATGTCAAAGCCGCGCTCGGTCCGATTCAGGTGCTCGTCAACAACGCGGCAAACGACAAGCGCCACGCGATCGGTGAAGTGACGCGCGAGTTTTTCGACGCTGGCATTGCGGTGAATATCCGTCACCAGTTTTTTGCTGCGCAGGCGGTGATGGAAGACATGAAAGCCGCCAACAGCGGCTCGATCATCAACCTCGGCTCGATCAGCTGGATGCTGAAGAACGGCGGCTATCCGGTGTACGTGATGTCGAAATCGGCGGTGCAGGGTTTGACGCGTGGCCTCGCGCGCGACCTCGGTCATTTCAACATTCGCGTCAATACGCTGGTGCCGGGCTGGGTGATGACGGAAAAGCAGAAGCGTTTGTGGCTCGACGACGCGGGCCGGCGCTCGATCAAGGAAGGCCAGTGCATCGACGCTGAACTGCTACCGGCCGACCTCGCTCGCATGGCGCTGTTCCTCGCGGCAGACGACAGCAGGATGATCACCGCGCAGGACATCATCGTCGACGGAGGCTGGGCGTGAGTGCGGACACGCACGCGGGATCGCCTGCGGGGTTGCCTCTACCTGGCGCGTTACTGCTGCTCGACACGCAATGCACGCTCGGCGAGGGCGCGACGTGGTGCGCGAAAACCAGCCGCTTCTACTGGACCGATATCGAAGGCGCGCGCCTTTGGCGCTATGACCCGAGCGACGGCAGCAGCACCTCCTGGCACATGCCCGAGCGGCTTGCCACGTTCACGCTGTGTGCCGATCCGCGCTACCTGCTGCTCGGCTTGGCGACGCATCTGGCGTTCTTCGATCTGGCAACCGGCGAGACGCAGCGTATCGTCGACGTCGAACCCGGCTTGAATACGCGTGTGAACGACGGCCGTTGCGACCGTCAGGGCCGTTTCGTATTCGGTACGAAAGACGAAGGCTCGCCGCTGCAAGCGGTTGGCGGGTTTTATCGCCTGAATCACGATTTGTCGCTGGAGCGTTTGGCACTGCCCGCACCGGCGATCTCGAACAGCATCGCGTTCAGTCCTGACGGCGCGACGATGTATTACTGCGATTCGCCGACGCGTGAAATCCGCGTCTGCGACTATCGTGCGAACGGCAGCATCGACAACGACCGCGTGTTCACGAAATTGACTGACGCGACCGGCGAGCCCGACGGCTCGACCGTCGACCGCGACGGCGGTTTGTGGAACGCGCAATGGGGCGGCCGGAGAGTGGTGCGATATGGCCCCGACGGCGTGGAAACCGAGCGCATTGACGTGCCTACCGCGCAGCCGAGTTGCGTCGCGTTTGGCGGTCCCGCAAGGGGGCTTCCTTCGGAGCGCGTGCAATTGGGCACGCTGTATGTTACGAGCGCGCGCACCGGTCTCGACGCTGCTGCGCTCGCGGACGATTCTCATGCTGGCGGTGTGTTCATCGCAACGCCCGGACGGCGCGGTTTGCCCGAGCCAGTGTTCCAAGGTGCGCCTGTATAGCGCAGAATGACGCAGCCTCGGTGTCGAGGCGGCAGCGGAGGGGAGTAGAGCAGTGGCTTTAAGTGAATCAGCAGTTGATGTTACAAACGCAAACGCAAACGCAACCGCAGTCGCAACCGCAGTCGCAGTCGCAGTCGCAGTCGCAACCGCAGTCGCAAACCCAGTGCCAGCAAATCGGCAGCAAATCGGCAGCATGCAGTTCGGACCCAGAGGCGATCGGTTCAAAAAATCGCCCAACAGCACCCGTCAGCAATGACGGCAACGTCCCACGCCTCTCGATGGAGCCAGATATGACTGTTGCGAATCTTGTTTCCGCTTCTTCTCAGACCCGACGCGCGCGACTCAACGCGGCGGCCAATCCGGTGCTTCCGGGTCCCAGTACGTCGGCGGTTGCAGTCGGTGAGACGAGCGGCGGCGAGCTCGCGTGCATCACGCTTGCCAACGCGCATTTGCGCCTCGACGTTGCGCCGACGCTCGGCGGCGGCGTCACCCGTTTCGACTGGCGCAACGACGGCGCGCTCACGCCGATTTTCCGGCGCTGCCGCCATGTCACGGCCGATACCGAGCCGAACCAGCTGGCCTGCTATCCGCTGCTGCCATATTCGAACCGGATCGGCGGCGGTCATTTCAATGTGGCGGGGCGGCGTGTCGAGGTGCCGCAAAATCGCGCCGACGAACCCTTTCCGATTCATGGCGACGGCTGGCTCTCCGCCTGGCAGGTCGCGGAGTCGGACCGTGAAAATGTCCGTCTGACGCTCGATCGCCGTGACGGCAAACCGTACGCATTCCGCGCGACGCAAACCTATGCGCTGGACGGCCCCACGCTCGTCATCACGCTGGATATCGAGAATGCCGGCCGCGAGGCGCTGCCTTTCGGGCTGGGCGTGCATCCATTTTTCGTGCGTGACGCGGATACCGAACTATCGGCGGCGGCCGGCGGCCTGTGGCTCTCCGGCGACGACTGGCTGCCGGTGCGTCACGTGCAGGCGCCGCCCGCGTGGCAATTCGGCGTGGCGTATCCGCTGCCGGAAGCCATCGTCAATCACGCGTTCACGGGTTGGAGCGGGCAGGCGGCGGTGGTGTGGCCGAAGCGGCGCCTGTCGCTGAATATCGCCGCCGACACCGACTACTACGTGCTGTACACCCCACCGGGCGAAGACTTCTTCTGCTTCGAGCCGGTCGATCATCCGATCAACGCGATGAATCTGGCCGGCGGCGCGTGCGAGAACGGCATGACGATGCTGGGACGCGGCGAGCGCCTGACGCGCACGTTCCGCTTCAGCGTTGAGCGCACCGGTTTGCGCTCGATGCCGGGTGCGCGGGGTTCGCGGCGCAAGCAGTAGCGGGCGAGCAGGGCGCGGCGGAATGGGAGCCGGCGTTCCGGCCCGAGGCAAGGCGCCACGCTCCGGGGCGGGCACGGATGGCAGCGGCTGCGGAACGGGAGCGCGCGTTCCGGCCCGAGGCAAGGCGCCACGCTGTGGGGGGCGGGCATGGATACCGCGGCTGCGAAACGGAACGCCCGTCATGATCCGGGGCAAGCCCGGGCCGTCTCAGCGCGGGTTGGCATGACGCCTGGCCGCGGCCTCCCGCGCAGGACGGGTAAAATACGCGCCTCTTCCGTTATCGGCTCGCCGCGAGACTCACCATGTCCAATTTCATCCAGACACTCAACGACGCCTGGCAGCGCACGAACTCGCTGCTGTGTGTCGGCCTCGATCCCGAGCCCAGCAAATTCCCGGGTGCGCTCGCGGGCCGTCCCGAGGCGATTTTCGACTTCTGCCGCACCATCGTCGATGCGACCGCGCCGTATGCGTCGTCGTTCAAGCCGCAGATCGCGTACTTCGCCGCTCATCGCGCGGAAGACCAGCTCGAGCAGCTGATCGCGCACATTCATGCGAACCATCCGGGCTTGCCGGTGATTCTGGACGCCAAGCGTGGCGATATCGGCAGCACCGCCGAGCAGTACGCGCGCGAGGCGTTCGAGCGCTATCAGGCGGATGCGGTGACGGTGAATCCGTATATGGGTTTCGACTCGATCGAGCCGTATCTGGAACACGCGGGCAAGGGCGTGATTGTGTTGTGCCGGACCTCGAACGCGGGCGGTTCGGATCTGCAGTTTCTGGAGACGGGCGGGCGTCCGCTGTATCAGGTCGTCGCACAACTGGCGGCGGACAAGTGGAACGCGAGCGGCCAACTGGGTCTCGTGGTCGGCGCGACTTTCCCGAAGGAAATCGAAGTGGTGCGTGGGATTGTCGGCGATATGCCGCTGCTGATTCCGGGCATCGGCGCGCAAGGCGGCGATGTTCAGGCGACGGTCAACGCCGGCCGTACGGCGAACGGCACGGGCATGCTGATCAACTCGTCGCGGGCGATTATTTACGCCGGCAAGGACGACGATTTCGCCGAGGCCGCAGCGAAAGCCGCGATGGAAACGCGTGACCGGATCAATGCGTTTCGGTGATGGTCGGCGGCCGTCGTGAGCGACGGCCTGTGAATCGATGCCTGCTGTTGTTCGGGTTGGCCCAGCGGCCGGCCCGAATTTTTGGCTCTGTCGAGGCCGTTCACGCAAACGGCGCCGGCCTATGTTTTGTTGACGCTCGTGTTGCCGCTGGTCGCAGGCTCTGCGTCGGTCCAGGCTGATCAAGCGACCGGCCCGAGCCGCTGCCTTCTGTCGATGCGGATCAGGTAACCGGCCCCAGTCGCTCAATAAACGCCGCATGCTGCGGATGTTGCGCCTTCAGCGCTTCAACATTCGCCAGCTCGAACTCGCTGAATTCAAACCCCGGCGCCACCGTGCAGCCCACCAGCGCGAACGTCGCCGGGTCCGCGCATTCCGCGGCAAACCACAGACCCGCGGGCACCACCGCCTGAAACACGGCATCCGAATGCGTCAGCGCATTGCCCAACTTGTGCGTGATCAGCGAGCCCGCTTCGTCGAGTACGTGGACGTTCAATGGTTCGCCGGCATAGAAATGCCAGACCTCGTCGGACTTGATCCGATGCCACGCCGAATGCGCGCCGTCGCAGAGCAGGTAGTAAATCGCGGTGGACGCCGAGCGTGTCTGCGTTGAACCGTCATCGCGGCGCACTGCCTCCGCGGACCGATACGTCTCGCTGAAAAATCCACCTTCCGGATGCGGCTTCAGATCGAAGCGGCGGATCAACTCGTCTTTGGCTGCGGGTGAAGTAGACGTCTTGGGCATCGTGGGCGGCGCCTCAGGTTTTGAACCGGACGTTAATGTTCGCGCTCGTCGAGCAGGGCCAACACGCCGCGCAACGCGTGCGCGGCGGCCTGCACGCGGATCTTCTCGCGGTCGCCCTTGAAGACTTTGGTTTCCACCGATGTATGCAGCCGATTGCTCCAGCCGAACGACACCATGCCGACCGGTTTGGTTTCAGTGCCGCCGCCCGGGCCGGCGACACCGGTAATCGACACCGACACCTGCGCGCGACTGTTGCGCAGCGCGCCCTCGGCCATCGCGCGTGCCACTTGCTCGCTGACCGCGCCGTGCTTGTCGATCAGGTCGGCCGGCACGCCGATCATTTCGGACTTCGCCTGATTCGAATACGTGACGAAGCCGCGCTCGAACCAGCCGCTGCTGCCGGAAATATCGGTGATCGCGGTCGCTACCATGCCGCCTGTGCAGGATTCGGCGGTGACGAGCATCAGGCGCTCGTCGCGCAGGCGGTTGCTCACGCGAATCGCGAGCTGGTGAACCACGGAATCGGTAGGCATGGCGTCAATCCGGAAAACGAGGAACTACTGAGGGAGGCGGCCGGCCGGCGGGCGGCGGCTGGCCGGCACCGGCCAAACGGTTAAACCGACATGCGCCAGAGCGCAATCACGAGCAACGTGAAAAACGCGGCGACCAGGTCGTCGAACATGATGCCAAAGCCACCTTTCAGTCGGCGGTCGAAATAGCCGATCGGCGGCGGTTTCACCATGTCGAAGAAGCGGAACACGATGAACGCCGCGAGCTGCCCGGACAGCGTGACCGGCGTGACCATCAGCAGCACCAGCCAGAACGCGATGATTTCGTCCCAGACGACCGGCGACGGATCGTCGGTGCCCAGTTTCTTCGCGGTAAAGCCACAAATCGCAATGCCGCCGAAAAAGCCGGCGACGATCAGCACGCCCCACTCGATCACGGTCAGGTAACGGCTCAGGACGGCGAACGATGCCCATGCGAACAGCGTGCCGATCGTACCCGGCGCAACCGGCGACAAGCCGCTGCCAAAACCCAGCGACAGAATGTGCAGCGGGTGCGACAGCATGAAGCGCGCGGTGGCGCGGCGCGGCTGAGGGCGCGGCGCGCGCGGGCCAGACGCATTGGGCGGCGGATTGCCGATGAGATCGTCGGCGGGGACCAGCGGGGGATCAGTCTGCATGGAAGTGGTCGAAGCCTTGCAACGTCAAAGTGAGGGGCGCGCCGGCGGCATTGCGCCAGCCTATCGCCGGGCGGTCGGCCGCCGATTGAAGAGCGCTTATTGTACCGATGCGGGTGACCGGAATTGCCACCTCGCGGCCGGCTGCTTCGACCTTGGCGCGCGCTGCAACCGGCGCGGTGAAGCACAGCTCGTAATCGTCGCCGCCGGCTAGCGTGCAACGTTGCTGGATCTCGGGTGGGAGGCGGCGCAGCGCGGCCGAACGCGGCACGGCGTCGACGTCGACCGTGGCGCGCACGTTCGAACGTTCCAGGATGTGCAGCAGGTCGCCGGCGAGCCCGTCCGATAGATCGAGTGCTGCATGTGCGATGCCTCGCAACGCGATGCCCAGGAAGACGCGTGGCTCCGGGCGTTCGAGGGCGCGACGAAACGTCGCAGTGTCGCTGGCATCGGCGGACCACTCGCCGCGCTGCACGCCTAGCCCCGCACGCGCGTCGCCGAGCGTACCCGAGATCCAGATGTCATCGCCCGGCTGAGCGGCATCGCGGCGCAGCGCAGCTTGCGGCTTCACGCTGCCGAACACGGTGACGCACAGATTCAATGGGCCACCGGTCGTGTCGCCGCCGATCAGATCGCAGCCGTAGCGCTCGGCCAGCGCGAAGAGTCCATCGCTGAAGGCGGCGAGCCATGCCTCGTCGGCCTTTGGCAAGGAGAACGCCAGCGTGAACGCTTGCGGCTCAGCGCCCATCGCCGCCAGGTCCGACAGGTTCACCGCGAGTGTCTTGTGCCCGAGCGCCTCGGGATCGACATCGGGAAAGAAGTGGCGGCCTTCTACCAGCATGTCCGTCGATATCGCCAGCATTTCTCCCGGGCGCGGCGCGAGCAGGGCGCAGTCGTCGCCGATGCCGAGCGCGCCTTCAATAGCACGGGACGACGCAGCGGCGGCGCGGCGGGCGAAGAAGCGATCGATCAGCGAAAACTCGGAGAGCATGGTGGCAATGGGTGGACGGATAAGTGCAACGAAAAATCGCCAACGGCGCGCATTGTACGGGGATGCACGCGGGTAAACACCCTATTCGCACTCAACTCCGATTCAACGAGTGGTTGGCCCAAAGCGCGCCACGTCTGCCTTTCGCTATATTTCGGTCGCGGCAGTTGTACCCGTATTGAAGGAATTGGGCCGGCAATTGGGGCTACAATGCCGTCGAACGTCTATTCTAATCCGCCCTTCGAAGCCCGCCTTATGTCGACTCCCGTCAATAGCAAACTCCGCGAAGCCGCTCTCGATTATCACGAGTTCCCGACCCCCGGGAAGATCGCGATCGCCCCGACCAAGCAGATGATCAACCAGCGCGACCTCGCGCTGGCCTACTCGCCGGGCGTCGCGTTCGCGTGCGAGGAAATCGTCGAAAACCCGCTGAATGCCGCCCGTTTCACCGCGCGCAGCAACCTGGTCGGCGTCGTCACGAACGGCACCGCGGTGCTGGGTCTCGGCAACATCGGGCCGCTCGCCTCGAAGCCGGTCATGGAAGGCAAGGCCGTCCTGTTCAAGAAGTTCGCCGGCATCGACGTGTTCGATATCGAGCTGAACGAGTCCGACCCGCACAAGCTGGTCGACGTGATCTGCGCGCTCGAACCGACGTTTGGCGGCATCAACCTCGAAGACATCAAGGCGCCGGACTGCTTCATCGTCGAACGCGAATGCCGCAAGCGCATGAAGATTCCGGTCTTCCACGACGACCAGCATGGTACGGCCATCGTCGTCGCGGCGGCCATCACCAATGGTTTGAAGGTGGTCGGCAAGGACATCAAGCAGGTCAAGCTGGTGTCCTCCGGCGCGGGCGCGGCGGCGCTGGCCTGTCTGGATCTGCTGGTCGACATCGGCCTGCCGCTCGAAAACATCACCGTCACTGACCTGGCCGGTGTGGTCTACAAGGGCCGCGTCGAACTGATGGACCCGGACAAGGAACGCTTCGCACGAGAAACCGATGCCCGCACGCTCGCTGAGGCGATCGGCGGCGCGGACATTTTCCTCGGTCTCTCGGCCGGCGGCGTGCTGAAGCAGGACATGGTCAAGCAGATGGCTGACAAGCCGCTGATCCTGGCGCTGGCCAACCCGACCCCGGAAATCCTGCCGGAACTGGCGCTCGAAGTGCGTCCGGACGCGGTGCTCTGCACGGGCCGCACGGACTACCCGAACCAGGTGAACAACGTGCTGGTGTTCCCGTTCCTGTTCCGCGGCGCGCTGGACGCAGGCGCGACGACGGTCACGC
Source organism: Paraburkholderia polaris (assembly GCF_012927345.1). Classification (GTDB taxonomy): domain Bacteria; phylum Pseudomonadota; class Gammaproteobacteria; order Burkholderiales; family Burkholderiaceae; genus Paraburkholderia; species Paraburkholderia polaris. Next base: position 1,249 of record NZ_JABBGJ010000095.1, on the reverse strand, counting down.
GTGAAATGGAAATCGCCGCGGTCAATGCGATTGCCGAACTGGCCCGCCAGGAGCAGAGCGATATCGTCGCGACCGCGTACGGCATCCAGGATCTCTCGTTTGGTCCGGCCTATCTGATTCCGAAGCCGTTCGACCCGCGCCTGATCGTCAAGGTCGCGCCGGCCGTGGCGAAGGCCGCGATGGATTCGGGCGTGGCCGAGCGTCCGATCGAGGACATGGAAGCGTACGAACAGCATCTGCAGCAGTTCGTGTATCACAGCGGCACGACCATGAAGCCGATTTTCCAGCTGGCGCGTGGCGTCGAGCCGGAGAAGAAGCGCATCGTGTTTGCCGAAGGCGAAGAAGAGCGCGTGCTGCGCGCGATGCAGATCATCGTCGACGAAAAGCTCGCGAAGCCGATCCTGATCGGGCGTCCGGCGGTGATCGAGCAGCGTATCGCGCGTTACGGTCTGCGTCTGGTCGCGGGGCAGGACTACACGGTCGTGAACACGGACCACGACGAGCGTTACCGCGATTTCTGGCAGGAATATCACAAGATGATGTCCCGCAAGGGCATCACCGAGCAGATGGCGAAGCTCGAAATGCGCCGCCGCACCACGCTGATCGGCGCGATGCTGGTAGAGAAGGGTGAGGCGGACGGCATGATCTGCGGCACGGTGTCCACCACGCATCGCCACCTGCACTTCATCGATCAGGTGATCGGCAAGAAGGAAGGCGCGAAGGTCTATGCGGCGATGAACGCGCTGGTGTTGCCGAACCGCCAGATTTTCCTGGTCGACACGCACGTGAACGTCGATCCGACGCCGGAGCAGCTCGCTGAGATCACGATCATGGCAGCCGAGGAAGTGCGCCGCTTCGGTATCGAACCGAAGGTCGCGCTGGTGTCGCATTCGAACTTCGGCTCGAGCAATGCGCCGACCGCGCAGAAAATGCGCGACACGCTGGCGATCCTGCGCGAGCGCGCGCCGGAACTGCAAGTGGACGGCGAAATGCACGGCGACCTCGCGCTCGACGCGAATCTGCGCCGCGAAGTGCTGCCCGACTCGACGCTCGAAGGCGACGCGAACCTGCTGGTGCTGCCGAACATCGACGCGGCCAACATCTCGTACAACCTGCTGAAGACCGCGGCGGGCAACAACATCGCGATTGGTCCGATGCTGCTCGGCGCGGCCAAGCCGGTGCATGTGCTGACGGCTTCGGCCACGGTTCGCCGCATCGTCAACATGACGGCGCTGCTGGTTGCAGACGT
>NZ_JABBGJ010000094.1 GCF_012927345.1 Paraburkholderia polaris | reverse complement strand
GCCCCGCTCGTGCCGCGCAACGACTTCGGCTTGCGCCCGGGCCCATCGCTTGAGGGCGGCTTGCTGGAGTTACGACTGTTCTTCTCGAGTTTCGCTTCGAGCGCGTTCAGACGCTTCACGAGATCAACGATGAGCGCGTCCTTCTGTTCGTGTGTGAGGTCTTTGAAATCAGGCATCTTCGTCATGTCCTTCACTATGCACAGCCTGGCTGCAGTTTACAAGCGCTGAATAGTTACGCGGCGGCAAAGAAAGTAAGTGCCTGCCCCGCACAGGGGCGAACGCTAATAGACCACTAACAATTCAAGGAAAGGCCAAAGCCATAAGCAAACAGACAGAAAGCGCCGCGCAGGCAAACAGCACAAGAAAATCCCACCGCCGCAGGCAAACCAAACGAACAAGCGCAGGCAAAAAACCCATCACGCCAGCTCAGTATGAACCACCTCAACACCCCTCCCCCGATACCAAACAAAATAAACAACCAGCAACGCGACAACAAACGGCACACCAATCACCAAAGTCATCCGAAACTCCCGCGTAAACCACGTAGTGACCAAAGCACTCACCATCAGCCCTGCGCCAAGCAGAGAAGTAACCGGATACCCCCACATCCTGAACGCCAGCGGCATACCCTTATGCTGATGGCGAAAAAAGAAATGCGTAACAAAAATCATCAGCCACGTGAACATGGCACCAAACATGGAAACAGACATCATCAACACAAACGAAGCATCCGGATAAATCACATTCAGCACAGTAGCCAACGCAATCCCAATCGTCGAAAGCCAAAGCGCAGCAACCGGAACTCCTTTACTATTCAAAGCCCCCAGGCGCCGCGGCGCATACCCCGCCCGCGACAAACTGAACATCATCCGCGTCGTGATATAGAGCTGGCTATTCATCGCCGACAACGCCGCCACCAGAATCACAAAATTAATGACACCCGCCGCCCCAGGCACATGCGTCGCCGCCATCACCCGCACGAACGGGCTCTCATCCGTACCCGCCGCATTCCATGGAACGATCGCCAGCATCAGCGCCAACGTCAACAAATAAAAGAACACCAACCGGAACATCGTCGCGCGAAATGCCCGCGTAATCGCCTTCTGCGGATCGCGCGCCTCGCCTGCCGCCACCGCAATCATCTCGATGCTCAGATAGCTGAAAATCGATACGATCACCGCCACCCACATGCCCCACACACCCTTCGGAAAGAAGCCACCGTGTGACGTGTAATTGGCAAAACCGATCCCCGAACTCGCCGGCGCGCCGAACACGACATAGGCGCCCAGCAAAATGAAACCGACAATCGCAACGATCTTCAACATCGAAAACACATACTCGACCGCGCCGAATACTTTCACGCTCACCGAATTAATTCCGATCAGCGCCGCAGAGAACCCCACGATCCAATACCAGCCAGGTACGGCAGGAAACCAGTACTTCATGTACACGGCAATCGCCGTCACCTCGGTGCCGACCGCAAACACAATCGACGACCAGTACGCATAGCGCACCAGAAATCCCGCCCACGGCGCTATGTAGTGCTCGGCATACGCACCGAATGATCCCGAGGTCGGATGCGCCACGGTCATCTCCGCGAGACACCCCATCAACAGCAGCGCAATCAGCGCGCCAATCGCATAGCTCACCAGCACGCTCGGACCGGCAAAGCCGATCGCGAATCCGCTGCCGAGAAACAGGCCTGTGCCGATCGCGCCGCCAATCGCAATCATCGATAACTGCCCCGTCGATAGCCCACGGTGCAACCCCTTCTCGCGTTCGACAATCGTGTCGAAGCCTCGCTGCTCTTGCGTCATCTTTGTGTCTCCTCCTGGGATGCGGCTGCGTGCAGGGACTCAGCCGCCGGTATCGCCTTGTCGTCTTACTTGTAGTGCTCGAAATCGCAGCGCTTGCGTACTCATTCATTCGACGCGGTTCTGTCACGACCTGGGTCGCCGCGCGGGTCACTGCTTAGGTCATGGCTTAGGTCATGGCTTAAGTCGCAACGCCCATCACCGCTTAGGTCATCGCTCAGGCCACCACTTAAGTCACCGCTCACGTCACCGATTTGCGTGCTTTGAACTCCTCGGTATTCCATGCGCCGGTTGCGATGATGTCCTTGAGTTCGGCGATGGTGTCCCAGATATCCACATAGCGCACATACAGCGGCGCAAAACCGAAGCGCAGAATGTCCGGCGCGCGGAAGTCGCCGATCACGTTGCGCGCAATCAGCGCCTGCATGATCGCGTAGCCTTGCGCGTGGCCAAGCGATACCTGGCTGCCGCGCTGCTCGGCGTCGCGCGGCGACGCGAGCGTGCAACCGAGGCCCTTCAACTCCTGATCGGTCAGTTCGATAAACAGATTGCCGAGCGCCACACTCTTGTCGCGCAGCACGTCGAGATCGACGCCATCGAATGCTTCCAGCGCACTCTCCAGTGCGATGACGCCGAGTTGCGGCGCGGTACCGGTCAACATGCGGTCAATGCCCGGATGCGGCGCGTAGTCGTGGGTAAACTCGAACGGTTTCGAATGGCCGTGCCAACCCGTCAGCGGTTGACGCACCGCTTCAATATGGCGCGACGCGACGAACACAAACGCCGGCGCGCCCGGACCGCCGTTCAGATACTTGTAGCCGCAGCCCACCGCGAAGTCAGCGTCACAGCGATTCAGGCTCACCGGCATCGCACCCGCCGAATGACAGAGGTCCCACACGATCAACGCGCCGGCTTCGTGCGCCTGACGCGTCACCGCTTCCATGTCGTAGCGTTTACCGGTTTTGTAGTTGACGTGCGTGAGCGACACAATCGCCACGGTATCGTCGATTGCCGCGACGATGTCGTCCGGATCGACGCAACGCAGCTCGCAACCCGTCATCTCGGCCACGCTCGAAGCGATATACACGTCAGTCGGAAAATTGGTCCGCTCGGCGAGGATCACGTTGCGGCCCGGACGCATGCGCGTACCCGCGACCAGCACCTTGAACAGATTCACCGAGGTTGAATCGGCGACAATCACTTCGTCCTGCCCCGCGCCGATCAGCGTGGCGATCTTATTGCCGGTGCGCTGCGGCGCCGGATACCAGTCGGCGTCATTCCATGAGCGGATCAACCCGTGTGCCCATTCCTGCTTCAGGGCCTGTTCGATGCGCGCGGGCACATTCGCAGGCATCGCGCCCAGCGAGTTGCCGTCGAGGTAAATCGTGTCGGCGGGCAGATCGAAGCGCGCGCGGCAGTGGGCCAAGGTATCGGCAGCGTCCAGCGCGGCGCAGTGTTCCCGGGTGATCATCTGGCTAATTTCCTGTGTGTTCTGATTGCAATTGCAAAGTCGGTGGCGTGTGCTTTAAGTCTGTTTAAACCGCATGCGCGACTGTCGTGGGCAAATCGAAAAAGCGCTGAGCGTTGGCGCCGAGGATCTTCGCCTTCGCCCTGTCGCTCAGTTGTGGATGATGCGCGACCAGATCGCCGATCTTCTGCTCGCCGAGCGGGAACGGGTAGTCGGAGCCAAGCAGTACATGGTCCTCGCCCATCGTGTCGACCAGCAGGCGCAATGCCCCCTGGTCGAAAACCGCGCTATCCACGTAGAAGCGGTCGAGATACGAGACTGGCGGATTGGGGCAATCCTCGCGCACGATGTCGCGTTGCTCCCACGCGTTTTGCACGCGGCCGAGCAAAAACGCGAAGCTGCCGCCGCCATGCGCGAAGCACAGTTTCAGCGATTTTGGAATCCGCTCGAATGCGCCCGACAAAATCAACGACACCATGCTCAATTGCGTTTCCGCCGGCATCGCGACAAGCCACGGCAGCATCCATTTCTTCATGCGGCCGTCGGTCATCATGTCCCACGGATGCACGAGCACCGGAATGCCGTCGTTCGCACAGTGTGTGAGAAACGTCACCAGGTGTTCGTCGTCGAGATCGCGCGGGCCGAGGTGATTGCCGATCTGTACGCCGCGATGTCCTGCGCGATGAGCACGCGTTGCCTCCCGGCACGCGAGGTCGATGTCCTGCAACGGCACTTGCGCGAGCGCCATCAGACGTTGCGGCGCATGCGCGCAGAGTTCGAGCGCGTGGTCGTTCATCCGCGCGGCCCAGTCGTGCGCGGCGGCCGCATCGTAGCGATAGCCGAACATTACGGGCGTCGCGCACATCAACTGGATGTCGACGCCGAGTGCGTCCATTTCAGCAATACGTGCGGCCGGATCCCACAGCGCGCGATACACCGGGCGAAAGCTTTTCTCGCCGGTCATGATCATGCCGCGTTCGCCGTCCGCGTCGATCTTCAGCCACGGCGCGTGTTCCGCGTCGAGGCGTGCGGCTTCTTCCCGCGCGATCGGCGGGAAGAAGTGGGAATGCATGTCGATTCGAAGTGTCATTGTGATTCTGATTGTTTAGACGGCGCGGCCGGGGTGGACGTGACCACAATGCGCGCAGCGGCGCTTCTCTTCCGACGCATAGAAAGCGTTGAAAAGCGGTGGCAGATCGCTGACGATGCTTTTCAGTTGCACCTCGACGCGGTGGACGAGATGGCCGCAGTCATCGCAATACCATTCGAAGCCGTCCACCACGCCTTGCGGGCGTTGCCGCTCGATCACGAGGCAGACGCTGCCCGCTTCCGGCCGTTGCGGCGAATGACGCACATGCGGCGGCAACAGAAACACGTCCCCTTCGTTCAGATCGACGCGCTCGCGCTGGCCGTCGATCCACAGATACAGATACGCGTTGCCGCGCAACTGATAGAAGAATTCCTCGAGCGGATCGTCGTGGTAGTCGGTACGGTGGTTCGGGCCACCCACCACCGTGACGATAAAATCGCTGTCTTGCCACACCTGTTGATTGCCGACGGGCGGCTTCAACAGATGCGCGTGATCGTCGATCCAGCGCTGGAAATTGAACGGTTTGCCGTACGTGAGCATGGCTGTCTCTGAAGTTAGTTTTTTACGCGTGTTTATTCTTTCGGTGCGTACGCAATCGCCTTCATCTCGATCAACAAATGCGGATGGGGCAATTGATGCACGGCAACCGTCGTGCGTGTCGGACCGGTTTCATCGAAATACTCACCGTACACGGCGTTATAGCCGCCGAAATCGTTCATGTTGACGAGGAACGATGAGATCTCGACGAGGTTCGACAGGTCCGCGCCTTCACTCTGAAGAATATCGCGAATGTTCTCGATCACCACGCGCGTTTGCTCACGAATGTCGAGTTGCACAGTGCCGAGCTCATCGGCTGAAGCGCCCGCAATCGTATTGTCCGGGCGACGCGAGCTGGTGCCGGAGACGAACAGGAAGTCGCCCGCCCGCGTCACATGCGGAAAACGGCCACGCGGTTTGGCTTTGCCGGGCACCACGCGCCCCTGAATGGTCGGTTCGTTGGTCATGAGAGTCGATAGGTTGTGAATTCGGTGCTGCCGAGGCCATTGACGACACAATGCACGTGCGCATCGACGGGTAGCGGATGAGCGGCGGTGGCGGCACCCGCCATGATCAGTGACCCGGCGGGCAATACAAGGCCGCTTTGCGCAATCAGGCGCGAGGCCTGCACGATCGAGCGCAACGGATCGCCGAGAATCGCCGCGGTCGAACCCGCCTGCACGATGCGGCCGTCGATGCGCATCGTCACGCCCGCATTGCGCAGACCGTCAAAGCGTTGAGTCCACGGGCCGATCACCAGCCCCGCTGACGAACAGTTATCGGCGACCACATCCTCGAGCGTGAATTTGAAATCGCGGTAGCGCGAATCGATGATCTCCATCGCCGGGGCCACCGCTTCCAGATAGCGCGACGCTTCCAGCATGGTCAGCGGACGATCGATCTCACGGCTCGTCAGAAAGCAGACTTCCGGTTCAACGCGCGGATGAATGAAGCGATCGAGCGCGACGCGGCCACCGTCCTCATCGAGCATCGCATCGGTGAGCCAGCCCCAGATCAGGCTATCGACGCCCATCTGGATCATCTTCGCGCGGCTCGTAAAGCCGAGCTTCACGCCGACCATGCTTTCGCCACGATGAATGCGCCGCTCGATCGACGCGCGCTGAATCCCGTACGCGTCATCCAGCGAAAACGGCGTGGACGTGGTGAGTTGCGCGATCGGTTCCGCGTGGCGCGCGGCGTCGTCGATACGTTCCGCAATGGCGTCGAGGTCGATCATGCGGCCTCCTTCCGAGCGAGCTCGCGTGCCTTCAGCATATCCAGCGCGACGTCGACGATCATATCTTCCTGACCACCGACCATGCGGCGTTTGCCGAGCTCGACCATGATGTCGAAGGCCGGCAAGCCGTATTTCGCTGCGGCCGCTTCCGTATGACGCAGGAAGCTCGAATACACGCCGGCATAACCGAGCGCCAAAGTTTCGCGATCCACACGCACCGGTCGCTCCTGCAACGGACGCACGATATCTTCCGCGGCGTCGATCAGCTGCTTCACGTCGCAACCGTGATTGAGCTTCATCCGGTCTACCGCGGCGATGAACACTTCGAGCGGTGCGTTGCCTGCGCCGGCTCCCATGCCGGTCAGCGATGCATCGATGCGGTCGCAACCGTGTTCGAGCGCGACCACGGAATTTGCCACGCCCAGCGACAGATTGTGGTGCGCGTGCATACCCGTTTGCGTTGCCGGATCGAGCACCGCCTTGAAGGCGTCGAAACGTTCGGCGACGTCACGCATATTCAACGCGCCGCCTGAATCGACCACGTACACACATTGCGCGCCGTAGCTTTCCATCAGCTTCGCCTGCTTCGCCAATGCATCGGGCGTGGTCATGTGCGACATCATCAGAAAGCCGACTGTGTCCATGCCTAGCGAGCGCGCGTATTCGATGTGCTGCTTCGAGATATCCGCTTCGGTGCAGTGCGTGGCGATCCGCACGATGCGCGCGCCGGCGTCGTACGCCGCCCGCAGATCGTGGACGGTACCGATGCCGGGCAGCAACAGCGTCGCCACTTGCGCGCGTTTCACCGTAGCGGCCACCGCTTCGATCCATTCAAGATCGGTGTGGGCGCCGAAACCGTAGTTGAAGCTCGAACCGGAGAGGCCGTCGCCGTGCGCGACTTCGATACTGTCGACGCCGGCTTCATCGAGCGCTCGCGCGATCGCTACCGCATCGTTCAGCGAGTACTGGTGTCGAATCGCGTGCATGCCGTCGCGCAGTGTCACGTCCGACACGTAGATTTTCTTGTTGCTATCGGTCATTGCGTCTTTCCTTTGCGTGTTGCTCTTACGCTGCCACGCGGTTTGCCGCGATCTGCTCGGCCGCGGCCAGCGCCGCCGAGGTCATGATGTCCAGATTCCCCGCATAGGAAGGTAGATAGTGCGCGGCGCCCTCCACCTCAAGGAACACGCTCACCTTCAGACCCGCGCGGCGCTCGTTCGCGTGCAAGGCGAGCGGATTCTCCGCCGTATAGCGGTCGAACTGGACCGCCTGCTTCAGACGATAGCCGGGCACGTAACTCGCCACCGCCGCGACCATCGCGTGAATCGAGCTTTCGATTTCCCCGGTATCGGCGTCTTCTTCGGTCAGGCAGTAGACGGTGTCGCGCATCATCAACGGCGGCTCGGCCGGATTGAGCACGATGATCGCCTTGCCGCGCGCCGCCCCGCCGACAGTTTCGATCGCCTTCGAGGTGGTCTCGGTGAATTCGTCGATATTGGCGCGCGTACCCGGACCTGCCGAGCGGCTGGCGATCGATGCGACGATTTCCGCGTACCGCACCGGCGCCACGCGCGATACCGCGTGGACGATTGGAATCGTCGCCTGGCCGCCGCATGTGACCATGTTCAGGTTCGGCGCGTCGAGATGCGCGAAAAGATTCACCACCGGCACCACGAACGGCCCAATGGCGGCCGGCGTCAGATCGATCACGGTAACGCCGTGTTCGCGCAGTACGGCCGCATGGCGATGATGTGCGCCTGCCGAGGTTGCATCGAATGCGATGCGGATATCGCCGAAGTTCGGCATGCTCACGAGGCCATCGATCCCTTGCGCGGTGGTTGGCACGCCGAGCCGTTCGGCGCGCGCCAGACCATCCGAAGCCGGATCGATGCCGACCATTGCCCCCATTTCGAGGTGCTTCGCATTACGCAGCACCTTGATCATCAGATCGGTGCCGATGTTGCCGGAGCCGATGATGGCGACGGCCTGCTTGTCTTGCTTTTGATGCATGGCTTTCCCGGTCACGATGCGGATTCCGCGTGATGAGCAAAACTCGCGCTCACCGAGCCGAGTCCTTCGATATGGGCGGTGAAGACGTCGCCGGCATTGACGCTGACCATCGGCCCGAGCGCGCCGGTGAGCACGATGTCGCCGGCTTTCAGCGGCGCACCGACACGTGTCATCGTGTTGGCGAGCCACACCGCGGCGTAGAACGGATTGCCGAGGCACGCCGCACCGACGCCGACGCTCACCTGATCGCCGCGCCGTTCCATGACCATGCCGCAGTTGATCGCGTCGAAAGCATCGAGCTTGACGGGCCGATTACCGAGCACGAACAGACCGCTCGATGCGTTGTCGGCCACGGTGTCCGTCAACCGGATATCCCAGTTGGCAATCCGGCTGCCGACGATCTCGATGGCGGGCAACGCATAAGCCGTTGCGCCGATCAGATCGGCAATCGTATGCCGTTCGTGCGGCAGATCGTGAGCGAGCACCAGCGCGATCTCCGCTTCCACTTTGGGCTGCTGCGTGCGCGACATCGGGATCTCTTCACCGTCGGCAATCGACATATCGTCGAATAACATGCCGAAATCCGGTTGATCGACGCCGAGTTGTGCCTGCACGGCTTTCGACGTGAGGCCGATCTTGCGGCCCACGAGGCGCCGGCCGGTCGCCAGCTTGCGTTCGGTGTTCAACCGCTGCACCGCGTAAGCGGCTTCGAGCGCATCGCCGCCGAGCTCCGCGATGGCAGCCCGCACCGGCGCGACCGGCGTGCCGTTCTGCTGCGCCTGCCAGAGCGCGTACGCGATATGCTGCGCGGCGTTCAGGTCGATCTCGCTCATGCGATCCTCACGCAAACGTTGGTCAGTTCCGAATAGAAATCGAGCGAATGACGCCCGCCTTCACGACCGATGCCCGAGAGCTTGGTACCGCCGAACGGTGTGCGCAGATCGCGCACGAACCAGGCGTTGACCCAAACGATGCCGGTTTCGATCTGCCGCGCCACGCGATGGCCGCGCGAGAGCTGCGTCGTCCAAATGCTTGCGGCGAGACCGTAGGCGCTTTCATTGACGCGGCCGATCACTTCGTCTTCGCTATCGAACGGCGCAATGTGGCACACAGGTCCAAAGATTTCTTCTTTGACGCAGCGTGCATCATCGGACAGACCGGTCCAGATGGTCGGCATCACGAACGCGCCCTGATCGCGCTCGTCGCCGAATTGCGGAACGTTGCCGCCGGTCACGACCGTTGCGCCCTCTTCGAGCGCCAGGCGGAAATACGACAGCACCTTCTCGCGATGACCGCGCGAGATCAGCGGACCCATTGTGGTAGCGGGATCGTGGGGAGCGCCGACCTGCAGCGCCTCGGTTTTTTCCTTCAGTGCAGCGACGAAGCGCTCGAATATTGGCCGCTCGACGTACACGCGTTCGCTGCACAGGCAGACTTGCCCCGCATTCGTGAAACTCGACTTCAGCACGCCAGCAACGGCCGCGTCGAAGTCCGCATCGGCGAACACCACGGCTGCGTTCTTGCCGCCGAGCTCGAACGAGATTTCCTTCACGCCGTCAGCGACGGTCTTCATGATCGTGCTGCCGGTACGCGATTCACCGGTGAACGTGATCGCGCTGATGTCCGGATGGCGCGTGAGGAATTCGCCGGCCGCGTTCGGCCCGTGACCGTGGATCAGGTTGAACACGCCGGGCGGCAGGCCGATGTCGTGCATGACTTCGGCGAGCAGCGTGGCCGAGCTGGGCGTTTCTTCCGAGGGTTTGGCGACGACGCAATTGCCCATTGCGAGGGCCGGCGCGACTTTCCATGTGAACAACAGCAACGGCAGATTCCACGGCGAGATGATGCCGACCACGCCGAGTGGTTTGCGCGTGACGTAGTTGATCAGTTCGCTGCCGTCCGCGGCGTGCGTTTCGAAGAACTCGCTATTCGCGGTGCGGATGAGATCGGCGAAGGTGCGGAAGTTCGCGATGCCGCGAGCGATGTCGAGCTTGCGGGCTTGCTCGAGTGGGCGACCGGTGTCGGCCACTTCTGCCGCGACGAAATCGTCGAAGCGGGCTTCTATGCCGTCGGCGATTTTATGAAGCCAGTCTGCGCGTTCAGCCGGTTTGGTGGTTCGCCAGCCGGCGCGTTGGGCGGCGGTTGCGGCGCGGACAGCGGCGTCGACGGTGGCGGCTTCGGCTTCGCAGACTTGCGCGAGTTGTTTGCCGTCGACCGGGCTGATGTTTGGGAAGGTGGTTGCGGTCGCAATGAATTCGCCGTTGATGTAATGGCGAAGCAATGGTTGAGCGCGCTGCGCGGCGGCCGGGGTGAAGGTCACAACGTCTCCTGCTCGATTGAGGTGTTTGCAGGAGTCTAAGGGTGGGCCTCGCTGGGCGATAATCAAAGATTGGGTGGTGGGTATGCTAAAGGGGAATACCAGAGGGGGTTTTGGTTTTTGCCTTGGGCGGCGGCAATGGTGGTGGGGCTGCGGCGGTGGCCTTTGCCTGGTTTTGGTGGCCTTTGCCTGGTTTTTTTGCCTGCGCGGCGCTTTGTCTGTTTGCCTGTGGCGTTGGCCTTTCCTTGAATTGTTAGTGGTTTATTAGCGTTCGCCCCTGTGCGGGGCAGGCACTTACTTTCTTTGCCGCCGCGTAACTATTCAGCAGCCGGAAGCGGCGAAACGACGAATCCGGCGAAGCCCAAAGCCAGCGCATCGATCAGCGAACGGTTCTGTTTGCGCAGACTGGCAAGGTAGGAGCGGATCGTGCAGAACGCTTCCATGCCTGATACCGCACGGAAACACCCTGAGATTTTCTGTTTGAGCTTGGGCATGCGGATATCGCGTTCGGCCTGGTTGTTGTCGAACGGTACCCGGTGATCGGCAATGAAGCGCCACACC
>NZ_JABBGJ010000093.1 GCF_012927345.1 Paraburkholderia polaris | reverse complement strand
CATGAGCGAGCTCGGGAATGTCAGCCTTTGCTGCGGGATAGCTGCGCAGCTGGTCGGTAACGATCTTGCGCGGCAGCGGGTTTGAACGCAGCACCCGCCGGAAGAAGCGCTTTGCCGCAGCCTTGTCGCGCCGCTTTTGCACCAGCACGTCGAGTTCGACACCATGCTCGTCGACCGCTCGCCACAACAGATACGGCTCGCCGCGCAGCGTGACGAACATTTCGTCCAGATGCCATGTGCTGCCCGGCTTGCGCCGCGCCGCTTTGGCACAACGGGCGAATCGAGCGCCGAACTTGTCACACCAGCAACGGACCGTTTCGTACGTGACCACGACACCACGCTCGAGCAACAATTCCTCGATGTCGCGAAGGCTCAGGTTGAACCGGAAATACCACCGAACCGCGCAACTGATGACGACGGCTGGGAAGCGGTGACCGTGATAAAGCGATTTCGTTTTCTTCATCACTTCATTCTACCGCCGCCTCCCCATCAACCTGACAGAGCCCTGAAGACCGATGCCGGCAGTGATAACAAAATTAGTTGAAAACTATTAACAGATTTAGTTGTGTGAGCGCGATTTCCGCCCTCTTCCGGCATGTCCGCAAACGAAGGGGTAGATAGCTGCAATTATGTGGAATTGGACGATTTTTTCGTTGGGAACTAAAACTGGCGAGTTCCGGCCTGCGATGATATGTTCGGAGTTCCTGATATTGCCCAGAAAGCCAAGTCGACAGGCAAATTTCGACCCTGAAGGGACGCTCGATTTTGCGGCAAGCGGCCGTTCAAAATTGAAGCGTGTAACCATATCTGCTCTTTTGATTTCGTGCCAGTATTTGAGCCAGTCCTAATGACCATCCCAGTTGCTCGAGAACACCAATGGGCTCGGAAATATCGGCCGACATCCTTAATCACGGCTGGTATCTTTCGAAGAGCGGTTGGACCCTCAGCGCGACCTTGAATGCCCTGTGACAAAGTCGCGCTGTTGGATTTACACGTTCTTGGCGGTCGCCGCCAGGTGCAGCGCAAACATTATGTACCGGTCGTTGGCTGCTGCTGGCGATTTGCCACGGACGTTGAACATCCACTGCCTGCGGGCGTGGAAGGAGTGCCTGGAACGCCATCCAGATTCACTCCGACGACGCGATAACATGGCTTTGACTGTCCGGTCGTATCGACCCAGCCGCCTCCTGCATCGGTCGTGCAATTCTGGCACGGCGTCGTCCAGCTTCCGTTCGCCTGCAGCATCTGTACGGAGTAAGTGGGGGAACCTGCTGCACCTTCAAATTCGACATGTCCGCCGTTGGTGGATGTGATCACCGGCGCTCCTACGAGTTCATGCGAAGGAGCAGCGCTAAATCTATTCATTGTGTAATCGTGTTGGCGCAGCATTTGCGCTCGCTGAGCCATATCTGCGGCGGTATTGGAAAGCGTGGTAATGCCCGTGTAATAGAGCGCCCACCAGTTGCCGTCTTCAGTTGTTTCGCAGTTGGGCTGACATTCTTCGTTGGCGGGAATCGGCAACCAGCCGTGCCCGCTGGCATGGCCTAGCAGCGCCCAGAAATTGTCGCCTGCGATATTGGAGTCAGAAGCAACGCCATCCAGAAACGTTTGCAGAGCCGCAGTGGTTTGATAATCGGTCTGGTCCCATCCGTATTCAATCAAAACGTTTGCCTTGCCGGCAGCAGCGACTTGCGCAGCGATCGTATGAATCTCCGGTGAGTTGCCGGTCGTCTTTTCGTTCCCAATGGGTGACCAGTGCGGATACCATTCTTCAGCGAAAACATCGACGTTGGACGCGCTGAGCACAGATGACGCCGGAATGTTTGACCCATTCAGGCTGATATCGATAAACAGCTGCCTGTTGTCAATGGACTTAAAGTAATTGGATACTGTGTTCAGCCATGTTGTCATTTGCGCATCAGAGATCACGGGAGGTATTATGAGCTGGCCGGTCGGGGATTCGGTTACGGCACTGGTGTTGATATTGAGATCATTGCCATCCACCCATCCGAGGAAGGTCGGGTCATCCTTATATGCGAGACCTGTCAGCGGATTGACGTGAGTCAGTAACGCCTGCATATGCCGCTCGTAGTCACCGATCAAGTCCGGGTTGGTCAGGAATGCTGCCGGGCAATTAGTGGCAGAGATGCTGCGCCATGTACACCACCAGTTGAAACTCTCATTACCCCCTCCGGTGCCACCTGCATCGCCATCAAACTCGCCAATGAGCTTGATCCCGTATTTGCGCGCTTCTGCAACCACCATATCCATCTGCGCGAACGCGGCATCGTTGAACACACCTTGAGAGGGTTCAATGCAAAGCGGGCATCCAACCGTATCGCCGAGCGTTTGCGCGCGAATCACGGTGGCGCCCATTTCATGGGCGGTCGCGAAAGCGTCGTCCACCTCGTATTTACTTGGATAGCTTTCGCTCCCGACCGGTATCGACACCGACGGAATAGGACCGTAGTTCTTTAGTCCAAGATATTCGATATTCATGCCGGTGAACCGAAAATTTTGTCCGGCCACCATCAATTGAGACCCTTGCCGCGTAACGAATGAGTTTGCGTACTGAGCAGCGCTAAGGTTGGGTAAATTCGATCGTTGAGCGGCTGTGCCTGAGAGATAGGCAGGGGACGTATCTACAGAAGAGCCCCCGCACGCCGCAAGGAAGACGAGAATCGCTCCGGCTCCCACGTACTTGATTGCTCGTACCGGGCTTCTCATTACAGATCCAAGTGCAATCGTTGACATACTGTGTCTCCTCCAGAATTATCGTCGATTATTTAATAAGTACTACTTAAAGCATTGGAAATTTTGTGTCGTATCCAACCAGTAGGCCGCCGAGTTCATCTCTTCCGCGCTGTCGATGTCTTGGCTGTGGAAGGGATTTTTCCTGTCGGCGTCCGGGACGCAAATCCAGGTCGCCATCGCGAAAGAGCCCCCAACCGTAGCGTCAACAACGCGCCGATAAAGAGTCTCTTAATGAGGATGTACTGACAACGAGTAGTTTCACTAATTTTTAGTTTGTTTAGCTAAACAAAGGCCTTGATTAGCTGCCTGTTTGTTTGATTCTTGATATTGAGCGTGTCCATGAACCCCGGACCAGCATCTACAGGTCCCGGGTGGACAACCACAAGCCCCCCCCCAATTCCTGTCTCCAGAACGTCTGACACCGGCCGATCGTCGCCCCGACCCAAGTCGCCGCCGCAAAAGCGATTTTCAGTGCCACCGTCGGATCGTCCGACAGAATGTGGTCGATCAGCGCGCGCTCTGGGACGCGACCAGCGAATGGTCCAGTAGCGCTTTTCCTTCATCGCACGTCGTGAAAGCACTTCGTAATGTAGTTCGCCGGATAATCCGAGAGCTTGCGCCTCAAGCCCTTCTACTTGAACGGAATGAACGGAATGAACGGAATGTCAACAATCTAGGTAGTAACGTTGAATGGCTGAAACTGGCCGACTCCTGCCCGATGCCTTCAACATCTGTCTCACCGCTTCCTTCGAAGCGAGCCATCTGGTGCCGGCATGGATTCGAGGCGTCGAAGCAGCCGGTCGACAGCGCTCTGGTCCCCCTCGATTGCATTGCGCTCTTCATCGGTGAGCGGTATTTCCTGCAGCATACGGATCATGCCGGTCTTTGATGCGATAAGTTCACCCCGCGTCGATTCTTTCGGAACATAGAAGTCGCACCGGGCACACGCCATACGATGCGGACACTGGTCAAAGAACTCATAAGAGCACAACCCGTGGCCCAGATCGTAGTAACGCCATGGTTCATCTGGATTCCGGCTGTCGATAGCCTGCCGGTCAATCAGTACCTCCATCATTCTCAGGTTCCGTTGAAAGTACTGCGCTTCGGAGTAGGCTCTTGCCAGCTTCGTAGGCGTGAACGCGACATAGTGCTGCGTGCTGACTGGCGAGCGATGGCCAAGCCACGCCTGCAGTTCGAATAGCGTCATCGGTTCCCTGGCATTGAAGAGCTGGCTCGCGATAGTCGACCGTGCCCGGTGGCTGCTGATCCGGCCGCGTGCGTCCACAGATGGAATCCCAGCCTTACGGCAAAGCAGGGGAATCAGATGCCGGTTCAGGTAGTGATGCGGAATCATCCTCGCACGATACGAGAACAGGAAATCAACCTGCTCGCCCGTCTTGATGTCGAGCGCAAGCGGTTGTATGGGACGCACGCGCTCCCAGGCTGATACCGCTTCGCCAACAATCGTGTCGATCGGCTTTGCAAATGCGGTTCCTGTCTTATTAACTGGAACATCGAGCATCCAGCATTGCGCCGCCAGTTCTTCTGCGGGCGGTCCCTTGCGCACGCAGCCAACGCGTAGTCGAACGATCTCGTCGCTACGTAATCCGGCAAAGAGCCATACGATGCTCAATGCCTGCAGCATCTCAAGTGGATAGTAGCCACCAGTGCAGCGACGCTTCTCCGTCAGATTGCCGCCGTCCGATGCTGCGCTGCCATGCAGGGGAAGATCACTTGACCCCAAATTCAGGCCGGCCCAGAGGAGTTTGGCCCAAAGATCGTCGGCAATGGTGCGGGGCGCCGGTCCTATCAGTGATTTGACCGGGCGAGGCGTCGCAAACGCGCGGGTCGGATCAAATCGGCGCGGGATCCATTCCCATTCCTGGGCATCAGCGAAAAAACACCTCATAGAACCCAGCAAGGCGTTCTTCGAGCGCGCTGTTATCGGTTTGCCGAGTCCATTGCTTATATTTGCGGTGTGCCAGATATAGTCCCCAACACGCATCCGGTCCACATCGCCAACGTACTCTGCCGCCAGTTCCCGAGTCCATTGATCGGCACTGGTAACCTCGGGATGCCGGTCTTTCAACCAGCGACCGGCCTTCAGAATCATGTTCCGAAATTGGCGGCGGCTAGCTGCCGCCAGTGTGCTGGTCGCTTCCCATCGCTCGACCATTGCGACCCAGTCGGCAGCGATACCTGCGATTCTCGCCGCAGCTATGAATTCCCTGTCCACGGTATCGCGCACTGTGGGTTCATCTGAAAGTATCCCCAATGCCGCGAGGACGCGCGCCAGCTGGAAGTACAGGGAGCTGCGATGGTCAGAGTCGCGCCATCGGGCACGAACCGCCCCGATGAAGTCGGCTGTCAGCGATTCAAGCTCCGGCCGCTGATTTATAAGCAGAAGCTCTGCGACCATGCTCATCAGTGGTTTGTTCGGGCTGCGATAACCCCACGCCGTCACAATGTCCGTCACGCGCGTCAACGTTGCAGTGACCCGGTCCTTGCCGAAGATCTTCTCTGCCAGAGCGACCCGCTTTACCTCTCCAAGACTGGAAATGTCGCGAAAACAGCGAAGCAAATAGGCAACGGCAATCAATGCCTGGCGCTCACCAGCGGCGCGCGGCTTCACATCGTGCGCCGAAACGAAGACCTGCTGGCTGGTGCCGATAACTTTTCGCCAGATGGTCTCGTCCCATGCCCAGAAAGTTGTCCTTCGCTCCGCACAGCCTTGAAGAAGTATCAGCCGGACGCGGTCGCCACAGCCACGTCTGCCATCGATCACGGCAAGCGCGTCATTGATCGGCGTCAGCAGCCGTTCCAGACCAGCCAACTGGCCGAGCACAGCCCTTGCTCCGAGCTCGGTCCGCAGGTCCGCTGAAAGCTTGCGTGTCAGTGGCTCGTGTTCTGCATCTGTCAGGCTGCTGCTGCGATCATAGTCCGCTATCCGTATTGGCCAGAGCCAGGTACAGGCGCCGGAGGCTGAGGTTAGAGTGCGGGATGCCTTCATCATCGCCACCGCTCGTCAGTCAGCACCAACAAGGGCGTCAACGCGCCACGAATGGATCTGACGCATTGTCTTTGCCAACCGCTCCGCCAGATCCTGTCCGGACAGATGGATGTATTGCCGCGTCGTCTCCAGACTCTGATGACCAGCAAAGCGGGCGATCTCATGGAGTTGCCAGCCTGACCGGGCGAGATCCGTCAGGCAAAGATGACGCAATGTATGGGTGGAAAACGACGGAACGTTGGCACGGAGCGCAATGGAGCGGACAACCTTGGACCACGTCCACAGCGTGATTGGAGCTCCCTGGTTACGGGGTGACTCAGAAAGAAATAAGGCTTGCCGGTCGCCGGCAACACATTGCCGATGCAGAAGGTAGTCGCGCAGCAGTTGCCCAGACGTGTCGGAATACGGCACGACACGCTCCCGTCGGCCCTTGGTCGTCTCTGCGCGTATACGCAGCAACCGGTGCGCTGGATCGAGATCACTGCTTCGAAGCTCGCACAGTTCTTCCCGACGAAGCGCTGCATCATAGGCAAATGCCAGCATGCACCTGTTTCGCCGCGGTTCGTCGCGGACCACAGCAAGGAGTGCCGTCCACTGCGTCTCCGTCGGAATCCAGGGTAGCTTATGAAATTTTTGGACGAGGCTTCGGTCACCGCGAGCGCCGAAACGGCTGGATGACGTATGTCGGCCGCGGCTCACAGGGTTGTTTCTGACAAGCCCCTCATCAACAAGAAACCCAAAAAACAACCGCACGGCAGTGAGACGCTGCTGCAGTGTTGCGTTCGATAAAAAGCCGCCCGAGTCGATGCGAGTCACCCTGGCACCCGATCGCCTCGGCTGGGTGCGCAGTTCACCGACATACCGTGCAATAGCTTCTCGCGATGTAGAGCGGAGGTCGATGCAATGGTCCTGCGCAAAGCCAAGGAAGTCTTCCATCGCTTACATGTACGCCGCGACTGTGTTTCTCGCCAGACCGAGTGATGTACAACTTTGTATCCAGCGGCGAGCGTAACCGTTCGAAGCGATTAGCGGGAATCGTTCCCAGACCGGTTCGACGGAAGCGTTGCTTGCACCCATTAGTTGCTCCCTGCGAGCGATGCTGCCTCGTCAACTGGTGACGAACCAACAGGCAAAAAACAGCATCGCCTTCGACACGGGTTATCCACCGGGCCGCTCGCCTCTCGCTATAGAAAAAGCGGGCGGCGGCCCCGTGGATAACCCTGCCCTTTCCTGTTTCAGGACGCAAGGAATGCCATGCCGATGGAAAAGCCGCTCCACCGTAGCACGGAATCAATTCCAATTAACTTAAAATAAGCGCCGCTTCATTTGGGCTTGCGGGCAGTTTGTAACCGCAAGAATCCCCTTGTCACTGGTGCTCCTTGAACCGAACGGCGGCGCCCTTGCGCCGTCGACGGCGTTTGCGCCCTGACCAGGATGACACCGCGCTTCCATAGCCCAGGCATTTACAGCCCGCCAACACATTCGCGGTCTTGCGACGAAGCAAAAGTAGAAGCGTTCCAAAAGTGAAAGTTGCAACAGCATGTTGGCCAGACAAGGGCAGGATCGACGTGACGGCGACCGTGCGCAAAAGTGAAAGTTGCAGCGTTTCGGAGGAAACAGCAGCACCGGGACGCGCATCCGGAGCGTGAGACGTCAGCCTTTCACTTTCGCCGGATACGAAGTGAAACTTTCAACATCGGTGCTCTGCAACCTTGTCTGGTCCGCGAGTTCCGAGTGGTGACGTCTGCAACTTTCTTCAATGCACGGCCACGCGCCGCGCAGTGGCTATTGTGTAGACGTAGTCGGTGCTAGCGACACGTGGCTACAAAGGGGCAAAGGCGGGGCTGGCAGCAAGATTGGCCGCCTGTCCTTGCACAGCCACACCTAGGTCCGCGCAGGTGCGGGCCATTTTTTGTGCCCTTCCAACCCTGATGACTCCACTAATCATGTTTGTTGAAGCGAACCTGCCCACCAAATTGAATCGTGAAAACCGGTGGGTCATGACCCGGGCCCGGTGACACCGATCAGGGTCGGTCGACAAACCTTCCGATTACTCAAACCGTTTCATTGCCAGTGTGGAGAATGCCGAAAGCCATCTCTTCTGCGCGCAGCTCACCTGTTCGAATGATAGGTTGGCAGGCTCACCTCAGAATAATGGGTCGGATCTGAATTGAGGATTCACCCCACGCACGTAGTTTCGATCTCACTCGGTGATTCTGATATTCGAAGTTAATCTCAGATCTCCGGGCCGCCCCGACCTCGCGATTTTGAACTTTCAGGCGATGGCTTTCTTCGCTCTCCCGGTTGACTACCGGCCTCAGCGCAGCTGAGCCCTGAATTCATTGCGTCGATCCTGTCGTTCCTTGGGTGTCAGGTCGGCGAAACGCCGGGATGCTGTGGCTGGCAACGGCGATTGCGAGTGTCCGGCGGCCGACGTGTCGATGCCGGCGCGCTGCGCCCGTGCCTGTGCTACTTCGTTGACAAGCGCCGTCGCTCGCGCGCTGCCGCTGAGCTCGACGAGCCCTCGCCAGGCGATGATTTCAGGTCCGTCGTCGAACCAGTTCTCTTTGCGCGTGATGTGAAAATCGTATCCCATACCCGTAGTAGTCCTGCTTTCGGCTTACCCAGTCAGGTTACAGCGCCAATTCACCCATAGCCTCGAACGTGCGACCGTGGCATAGTGCGCTCAGTTTATCAACGACTGAGGGAACTCATATGGCAACGCTAGAACAAATCCAAGCCCGGGTAAAGAAGCTGCAAGCTCAAGCCGAAGCATTGCTTGCGAAGAAGACTCACGCGGCAGTCGACCAAATCCGCAAGTTGATGCTTGAGCACGGTTTGACGACAGCAGACATCGAAGCCAGGGCGTCGACAAAGCGAGTGGCGAAAGGGCTGAAGATCGGCGCCGCCGCTGGCAAGACGAAGGTCGAAAATGTCGCCAGGACCAAAGCATCGCCGAAATACCAGAATCGCAAAACAGGAGCAACGTGGACCGGTCACGGCCGCGCACCGACCTGGATTGCTGAAGCCAGAGACCGGAGTAAGTTTCTGATTGCAGGTGCCGCTGAAGCGACCGTTGCGACGACGGCAAGTCCTGCGAGCAAGAAAAAGACTGTGGTCAAGACGGCGTCGAAGACTGTCGGCGCCGCGGCTCACAAAGGACAGCGGAAGGGTCCGCAACCGGCGCTCTACCGAGACCCCAAGTCGGGCGCAACATGGAGCGGTCGCGGACCGGCGCCGGCATGGCTGGCCTCGGTGAAGGACCGGACCAGGTTTTTGATTGATGGGGCGGCCGCCGCGACTGCGTTGGAGAAGGCGAGCAAGCCGAAGGTCGCAACGAAGCAGGCCGTCGCGAAGAAGGTGGTGACCGGGAAAACGCAGGCGGCGAAGAATACAGGTGCTCCCGGGAAGACGGTTGTCACGAAGTCCTCTGCTGCCAGCACGAAGGCTGCGACGAAGAACACCGCCGTTTCGCCTGCGACGCGTCCGGCTCCAGAGAAGGTGTCAGCCAGGAAGCCTGCAGCGGTCAATGCGGCTCCTGCATATCCGGATGCCACCGCTGCGCCGGAAGCCTCGATCCTATTGAGTGCGTAAGTCGACGCCTGGCGGGTGATGCCAGCGAAGAAGAAGGCACCTGCGAAGAAATCGGTTCGCGGCAAAAAGGTGGACGCGACGAGGTGTGTCGCGGGCGCGCCGGGAGCCGCGGCTGATCAAGCGACCGTATAAGTGAGCACACAAAGATCGCTTTTCTTCATGGCGTCTCCACGCGCAATTGGTGTGATTTACCTCGAACGCGCCCGCAATGCGTCCAGACGGGCGGCGCATTTTGCGTCCGAACCACCACGCTTGTAGGCCTGTGCCGCCTTCGTGCTGTCGGGGACGACGTCGCCGGGAGCACTCCTATCCCAGCGTCCCTCCCAGTACAAGCCCAGGTTATACGCGGCCGACCGGTGTCCAAGCTCCAGTGCCGTGGCATACATGTCTTTAGCCATCTCGAGGTCGGTGTCCATGCCACGACCAAGCCGCGCACTGTCCGCGAGAGCCGCGGCCGCCATGCCGCGTAGCGGGTCACTCGCCATATCGTCTGTCAGGACGTCGCCCAGAATGACGTGCCCGCCTTCGTAATCCGCGGGCCCACCGGTCTCCGTGACGAGAGACAGTGCAAGCGCGACCCGCAGGGATGGGTGACGGCCGGGGCCAACCTGTTCAAGCAGACGACGGCCGAGGTAAGGCGCGCCCGCCAGCGGACTTGTGAGCAGGCCATTCGCAATGGCCGCGATAGATTCAAGTGAAAGAAAGCCAACCTTGTTTGCCGACACAACGTGCCGGAAGAATCTCTCCACGTCGAGTGACACGTCGCCCTGGCGAAGTTGTGCCCACTCGCGTTCAATCTGGCCCAACCAGCTGGAATCTACAGACATCCGATTTTGCGTCCTGTGGTGAGTGATGAGGGCGATGATACCTCGCTGCTGCTGTCGCCTGATGCCCACGCATGGCGAGGCCGCATTCGTCGCATCCTGAGTCTATGACTGCCGCTCTGCCCGGGCAAACTTCTCATTGAGTTCTCCGTCCCGGCTCTGCCGGCGACCACCACGCCGAAGCGCCTGGTGTCGACGCACAGGCATCCTCCTGCGACTGGCGCAGCACAATGGCGATTCAGGTCAAGACGGTGAAGAACGCGAAGAGAAAGCACGACCGCCGCATTGGGTGCGCGTGGTACGTCGGCAGTCGGGTAATGGCAGACGTTTCAGATTTCACGTCTGGTTACACACAAAAATACGGGTAATCTGCGGGCCCAATATAGTGCGTTCACGACTGACAAGTGAGGCACGTTATGAAAAGAATCTTTGCGTTCATGCTGATGGCCGTATGTCTTGGAACCACGCTGGGCGGCTGCATCGTGGTGCCTGCAGGCGGCTACTATCACCACTATTAACCGTAGCTGGCTCGCTGCGCGTTCAACTGCTCAACCGTACACGCCTGACAAAGTACGTCGTGCAGCCCGTCGCGTTATCGATGAGGGGTGCAGCCGCGCATTGGCAGTGTCTCGATATGATTGAGGCCCTTGGCGCTATCGGTGCCAAGGCTGAACTTCACACCGTGCGCGGATGCACTGTAGCGACTTCACGCGGCCGCGACCGCCGCGTTTGAGGAAGCGTCCCGGACAACGCAAAATTGGGTGGTCGCTAACTTCAGCCTTAGTGCTGTCCCAATATTCAACGGGTGCGGCTCGCGTCAACCATGGCTATCGACCCAGGCGCGCGCCCAGGCAAGCCCAGCCTGTCGGGCATCCTCTTCAGTCTCAAAACTGCCGAGAATACCCGATGTTTCGATGACCTTTGTGTGCTGCGTGATGGTTCCACTCGCCGCGTACCGTTCGGGTTCAAGGATATCCATCTGCTGGAGAATGGCGTGCCCCCAGATGGAGTATCCCTTGTAAATTTCAGCTTGCATGTATTCCGTGCATGAATGAGCAGAGGTTTTCTCAGACGCCTGTGGGCCCGCTACACCTGCGCCAGATTTTGGCAACGACGGTACTAGCATAGTTGACTGTCATCACGTCAGTGAAAAGTTGCTCGGGGCGCGCAGCATCCGTGTCCTTCAATTCTGATTCAAGGACAGCTTTCGCGATTA
>NZ_JABBGJ010000092.1 GCF_012927345.1 Paraburkholderia polaris | reverse complement strand
TTTTTCGAAAATAATTTT
Organism: Paraburkholderia polaris; assembly: GCF_012927345.1. GTDB lineage: Bacteria > Pseudomonadota > Gammaproteobacteria > Burkholderiales > Burkholderiaceae > Paraburkholderia > Paraburkholderia polaris. The sequence continues at coordinate 11,907 of NZ_JABBGJ010000092.1, read as the reverse complement.
GACATGCAATCGTCTCGCGATGGAGCAATCGAGACCAGGTGGACGCCCGCAACTCTGCGTCCGTCCACCCAAGGCCGTCCTGCGGTCTGAATGAGGGCTGCATCGGAGACGTTGTCGCTCTGGCTATCCTTGGGGCAGTCTCGGTGGCTTTCGTGCGCATCGAAGAGATCACCCGGGCACGAGTCGCGTCGCCGGTCAAATGGCGCGGACACACAGCAACCCCGGCCGGGGCCGTGCCGCGGCATGGTGGAAGAGCGACGGACGTGCCTCGCCACCAATGTACTAACGCAAACCTGCTCTAACCTCGGGCCAAATACTGTGCGATCCGCGCTGCCGCCGCTGCAAAGCGGCACGCACCAACCGACGTTTGGAACGGCTCCTTTGCTTTCCCGCCCGTGAGCCGGCGCTTGACACACTCAATCACCTTCCCCCTTCCGGTGCTCCGCAGATTCCGCTTCCAACTCTATGGTCTTATCTTTCCCCACGATCAGGCGCGCCGCGATGATGCCGACCTCATAAAGAACGATCAGCGGCACTGCCAAGATCAGTTGCGAGAACACGTCCGGCGGCGTAACCACGGCCGAAATCACGAACGCGCTGACAATCACGTACGGTCGGATCTGACGCAACTTCCTGATAGTGACGAACCCCGTGCGTGCCAAGATCACTACGATGATCGGCACTTCGAAGGTCACGCCAAACGCGAGGAACATTGTGATGACGAAGCCTAGGTAGTTATCGATATCCGTCGTCATTTCCGCACCGAGCGGCGCGTTGTAATGTGCCATCACGTGAAAAATGGTGGGGAACACGACTAAATACGCGAATGCCATGCCGCACAGAAAAAGGATGTAGCTGCTCCCGACCAGTGGCACGATCAGCCTCTTTTCGTGCTGATACAAACCCGCCGCAATAAACGCCCAGACCTGGTACAGCACGATGGGCAGTGCTATCACCAGCGCGATCATCATGGTCACCTTCATTGGTACGAAGAACGACCCAGTGACGTCGGTGACGATCATCTTGCCGTCCTTCGGCAGGTTCTGCATTAGTGGCCGCGCGAGCAGCCGGAAGATTTGCGGTGCCCAATAGAGCAATCCAATAAACACGACGATGACTGAAGTGCCTGCACGAATGATGCGGTCGCGCAGTTCGACTAGGTGCGAGATAAACGTCTCTTCGACGGGCTCGTCATTAATCTGTTGCGAGTCGCTCACGCAGGCCCTCTGCTGGGTTTCATTGATGAAAGAAAAGTAGGTATTCGCGAAATGGAAGAAGCGCAGACATTAGAGAAACCGTGTGGGACGACGCAGCGTCTCAGGCCTATGCCGTGCCACTCGTGGCGCCCCTGATTGCATGCGTGTTTTGCGCAAAGTGGTGCGCTTGTAGCAGTTAGGAACAGCGGACCGCTTGAGGCGCCAGTTCCCTCGTTTCGAGCGCGACGCGCTACTAGTGAACGTGCTGTCTGAATTCGAGGGCCGCGTGTCCCGGGACGCGTGAGTCAGATTCGGGTCACCACCGCCCGCCACACGTTCCGAAACCGACGCGCCCTGGTCCCACGCTCTGTTGAGTTCGTTTTCGTGCCGGCGAAGATTATCGTGAATCTTGCTTTCGACATTTGCTGCCGCCGTTTCAAACTTTGTGCGCGCCTTCTTCAACTCGGCGACGTCTATCTCCCGAGAGACTTCGGCCGTGACGTCGTTGATATACCGCTGGGCGCGGCCAAATAATGCGCCCGCCGTTCGCGCCACACCGGGCAAGCGTTCCGGCCCGAGCACTACCAGCGCAATGACGCCAATCAGCGCGATTTTCATCAGACCAAGGTCGAGCATGGATTCGAAGATCCTGAGGGTGACAAGTGAGGGGGACCGGTGCCCGGCGTAACCGTTCTAACAGCTTGATTATCGATAGTGACTCGAGCAGGCCTGTTCCTTCGCTTCCGCGTCGACCGGGCCATTGTGCGTCAATTCGTGTCGCTCAGCCGGCGCCGCTTCGCCTTCCTTAATACCTTCCTTGAAACCCTTTACCGCGCCGCCCAGATCACCGCCGATGTTGCGTAGTTTCTTCGTGCCGAAAACCAGTGCCACGATCAGCAAAACGATCATCCAATGCCAAATGCTCAACGAACCCATGACTGAAAACTCTCCGTGGCTCCGTCGCGCATGTCGCTCGCGACGAAGAATGTGGGCCTTGCGACCCGAACCGGGGCGTCGACGCTCCGATGATTAAACCGAAATTTTTGGTTCTGCCGCGATAACGCCACTTTAACGAGAAGGCCTAACATGATTAATAGTACTAATATAACTATCGAATAAAAACGATCGGTGGCGGACAGAGATAATCCATTCCTGATTCTCATCTGCTCCGTCCTGATCGCAATGACTTCGACGTCCGACAGGATGATGTAGGCGAAAACGAAAAGCCCTTAAAGCCTCGCATCGGTCGGATAATGCGTTGATCGTCGAATGGCACTGCTCGAGCACCTCATTCAGGTACTTGACTTGACGAATAGTGATCGGAGTCTCGCGCTCGGCTCTCACCGCGTGCGCCGCCGTAATCAAAGCTGATTTTTATCGATGATTACCGTCTCAGGCACACCATTCTGAGCGATCAATTATTCAAAGAAACGCCGCGCTGCCACCTTGTCCGGCTCCGCTCTGACGAAGAAATCACTGGTTCTAACTGCCTTGTCAACTGCCCGGTAGAGATGCTTCCAACGGTCTTTGACTCGGCTATAAGTGGGCCCATTCGTCAGATCTTGCCAGCCGGATGCTTGTGACGGCGAAACATCTTCTCGAACAGCGGCACGAGTCTGGCCCCCCGCTGAATAACCGACCGCGATACTGCGATCGACCTTCATTTTCCGATGATTACGAAAAGTGAGCGAATAGGCGACGTACCCTCAACTGAGCAGCTACATTACATCGATCAAGGAAAGGTTCCCGAGCATCCGCGTGATGCCCGGAGCAAACGTCTTTCACGACGTCTGCGCTTTCTTCATCGAAAAGCCGAAGCATATTTACCAACCTCGAATCCTAGCCTGCAGCTTTAACAAGAGAGAACCATAATGATCGGCGTTAAGACTCAGCATCCAGCCGCGATCAAAAGGCGGCATACAGCAGCAGACTACTCTGAATGCCGCTCACCCAAAGACCTATCCGATCGGTCTCCGAGCGGTAAGCACAGCGAGCGAGCCGGTAATCAGCAGAAGACCTGCGATCACGAATGCCCAATTGTAATTTCCCGTTGCTGCAATGACATAGCCGGTAACTATCGGCGCCATGAGACCGAATCCGTTGGCGCCGATGGTCAGGATCGCCATCGCCTTGCCCTGATTAGACCCCTTAGACACAAGATCGGTAAGAAGGGCGAAGTTTAGGCCAACCGCTGTCGCCACTGCCGCTAGTGAAATGCTCATAATGGTTAGCACAAGCCATAGTGGCTGGACGAGCGGAATGAACAGGATGACTGATGCACTGATGATGCTGGCTGCCGACATCAACCGGCGCTTGCCTGCAGCCGATGATTTTTCGTTCAGGATGCGGTCACTTAGGCGAGAGAGGGTCAGCCCGACGACAACGGCCACCACATAGGGCACGGAAGTGTAAAACCCCATCTTCATGATGGAGACGTGCCGGGTTGCCTGAAGATAGGACGGTAGCCAGGACAGAAACAGATACTGCGCGTAGACCGCAGTGCCTTGACCCACGAACACGCCCCACATCGAGCCCGATGAAAGAATCGCCTTGAACTGGTCAAGTGTCGCTGTGCGGCCGGTGGAAGTCTCTGCATGCGCAAGCGGTTTGGAAACAGCCTCGTCGGAGCTGTGCGAAGGGGCATTTCGATAGATCGGCAGCCAAAACGCAAGCCAGACCAGTCCGATCAATCCGCAGACTGCGAACGTGCCGCGCCATCCGATCCACTCCATCAACGCGGCTACGCTTACGGCACCGATCGCAGGTCCTGCATAAAACCCGCTGTTATACAAGGCGAAGGCGACGCCGCGTCCCTTGACGGGAACCCATTCCCGTATGACCCGACCCACGCCAGGCGTGGCGGCCGCTTCGCCGCCGCCAAGAAGCAGCCTAGAGCAAAGCAACAATGGGAAACTGGCGGCCAATCCCGTGCCGACCGTGGCAAGCGACCAAACGGCGACGCCCACTGAAATTGGAAGTTTTGCACCCACCCGGTCGATCCACATGCCGAATGGCACTACACATAAAACATACCCCCACAAAAATGACGACAACAGGTACCCCATTGCAACAGGCGACAATCCAAATTCCCTCGAAATCGACGGTGCGGCTACCGATATGACAACCCTGTCAACATAACTTATAGAAGCCAAGAGAAAAATTAAGATATAAATGCATGTTCGGTACAAGACCTTCGTCTCTTCTTTTGTCTTATATGTAGTTTCTATTGTCTTTGCTGTCATTTTCTCCTCCGGTTTGTTAGTGGCGGCTATCAACTGCAAGCATGGTGCTGCTCACGCAGTGATCAGTCATCAGCCGCCTCGATGACGGCAAGCATGGCGCCGATCCCGCCGGGAGTTCCGTTCTCGCCAGCAGCGGCCCGTGCCCCCTGCCAGAGGATCTTCCGACGACTAAAGTCCTCAGCAAGCCCACTGGCGCACGGGCCAAATCTTCGGCCCTAATTCCGCGGACCGGCTACGGAGACGGCGTCTACTATCGGTCGGCGGCAACTCTTACGCGATTAATGCTTCGGCAACTTCCCGAAGTTTCGTTTTTTGAACTTTGAATCTGCGTGGACCAGCCATCTGCGCAAATTTCGCCAAAGATACGATGCAGTTCAGCACCTTGTAGTTAGCGACGCCCTCAGCGCAGAAGCTGATCGGATTCTGCCTTGATCTCCGTTTTTCGAATGACGGATGCAACACCCACGACCTTCCCGATTCACGCCAACAACTAGCGCACTTTTTTATGTTTTCGTGCGTAGGGAGGAAGGTCTCGGCATGCTCGGCTCAACACTCCATCCGTCACTCAAGTCTCCGGATAGTTGTTTTCGTTATACCGAAGAACTTCTTAGTCCGACGTCGTCGGGTTCTCGATATACGCCACGGCCTCAATCTCAACGAGAATATCGGCCCGCATCACACCTGCATGAAAACAGGTACTGATCGTTTCAGAATTCGTGAAATATTCAGCACGGACGGCGTTCATTTTTTCGTAGTCCTCCGTGTTTTTCAGCATGATGACTACTTTATATATATCGTCCAGGGTGCCATTGGCTGCCTCGACACACTTTTTAATATTATCAAGAGTCAACCGGGTTTGCTCTTCGATCCCCTCCGGGACGAATCGCTCGTAGTAGCCACCACTCACGTGACTTAGCGCCGTGGTGCCGGCAATGTACAGGTGTTTGTCGATGAGGATCGCACGAGTAAACGGCCCAACGGCCTCTGCCAACCCTCTCGGCTGGATGATTTGCTTTCCCATTCTGATCTCCTAAGGTAACGAGTGCTTGGAACTATTAAATTCGAAAACAAAAGATGTTGCAAGCGATTTTTCGAAAATATTGACCATCGGACAGGTGCTCCGGTTCGCGCTCGTCCTACGCAGACGGTGAAGATCGTTCATTGCCCTCCTGTTCGGGGGACTGCAGAGCGCAAAACGTGCCGCTTGCCGAGTTACGTGTCCGTAGATTGTGGAGTAGCCCCTACATCGAGGGCACAGTTCTTCCCCCTGCTCACATAAGCCGCCGGCATCGGCCACATCGAGTGGTCTGGCACCGTGATTTCTGCGTCCAACAATGTACTGTCGGGCACCGTCAATCCGGACCTTGCAGAACGTCAACTCGGGAAGATCTTCAGCTCCGCTCCTCGTAGTAACTGCTTGCGTGCAAAGACATCACCCTGATCATCCACTTCATGCAGGAAGAGCTCGAAGTGCGTGGCAGACCACAAAATTCCCCGATCCTGATATCAAATGCTTTTCCATCGCGCCATGGTCGCTTGCCCATCTGCTGGAATTTTCCATCTCTCAATCAGTTATCCTAGCCCTGTCAACCTCTGCGGTGCGTATGTCAGACAACAGGAGTTCGATGCGCGTAGTCGACTGGAATCCACGGCGAGGTGCAGTACTGCCCAAGCGATGCGCGCGGTGCGCTTGGCAAGATCCACGGTTGCGATATTGGTGTCGCCGTGCGAACTGGCGACCTAGCCAGCTTTCTCACGTGTCGGTTTTTTGACGCACTGCGCTGATCACGGCCCTCGCGCCTTGGTCGTTGCCGATAGTCGCGGTCTTCCGATGCCCTCCTTCGAACTAGCGCTTGACAAAACTAGGCGGGCATACCCTTACGGCGAGCACGGGGGCGCCCACTCCGTTATCCCGGCCCTCACTGCTGAACGTCTGCCTGGCGAGACACGACGGCTCAGGTCCTCGCCAAGGACCGAACGGGAACTGGTAGGGATTTATTGGGCGCGCCGATCTTCGCGCGGCATGCAAGCCCCGCCAGCGATCCCATCTCCTCCGCGCAATCGAACGAGAGAGCATCCCTACCGTTACGTGGCCGGGCTATTCTGGCATTCTCCAGACCAGCGCCTTTGACCGCTATAAGCACCCCTGTCCCGCCTACCGCGAGGAGCAAACCGCGCCCGACTGTCGAGGATGCAGGTTGGAGCCCACCTTCGGAGCAAGTGCTTTGATTTGGCCGACATCGACGCCGATCTCGCCAAACGCCTTGCAGACGGTCTTACACATCCACGCGATCACGGATATTGGGTGGGAATTCAGCGAAGCCGCGATCTCGTGGGAAGCGACAGCTGAATGCATGCCGAGCACGCCAAACCGTGGCGCCGTACCGATGTCGCCAAAACGAAAGACTCCGACACTAGCCAGTGCCTGATTAACATCTTGGAGATGGACTCTTTCAGACCTGCGACGTTTGCATGCCGTCGATCGGCGAAAATTTAACCTCTTTGGCGATAGGCCCGGCACCCGATCGCCAAAAAAACCTCGACCTCGGCAACCGCGAAGTTAATTGCCGAGATTGAAGAACTGCTCAGGGAGTACGCATACTCGGCGACGGTCACGTGACCGTGCGGATCGCGTACTTCTCCTCGACGCCTTTCTCATTTGAGCCCTCTCGGAGCAAGAGGGGAAGTTTGCCAATCATTAATGCGGCCACCGCGCGTCCATTGTCTTGCCATCGCCTATGGCGATTGGGTTAGGCCCTCCTCACGGCCCGTGTCCTCCGGGAATCGCGACTATATTTGAGAAATATGAGACAATACGGCAACGTTTTCGAAAATATTAGCGCTGGAGAACGTTTCTGTGAAAAAAGTCGGCCGCGCAAATTTCAACGACTCAATAAGGGGCTTTTCTGCCCGACAGCGGTGATTTTCCTGGTGCGGCTCGGGAGAGAAGATGACGAAATCGAATGGTGGTGTCTACACTTCGGCCCTCACGGTGAAGGTGCCCCTGCGGGAGTCAAGCGCGACAGGATCGTTGCCGGGATGGCGCTACTTCTTGAGGGGCCGACGAATGACTCCATCAGGAAAAGACCGAGGCGAAGGAAGCCAGCGTCGAACCGACGAGTCGCGCGCGTGGCCCCCCGCTATCTTGACCTCTTCAATATCATCAAGCCCGTACGCGCTTTGACAGGCGTACGGCTGACGAGGCCGACTTTGATCCACCCCGCAACAGAGGCGCAATTTGACAGCGGCCTGAATTATTACTGCGCGCCGGATGTGACTGCAGGCGATGCCCTTCGCTTCACCTCCAGCGCGCGATCCCCCAGCCCCATCAGTCCCCGAATGACCTCAGTAGTTTTTTACGGGAGACTGTTGAAACGACCGGAGCCAGTTCTGTGGACCAGGTAACATCAGGTGAAAGCCAGGCGACGCTTGCCTCTGCAACTTATTCCAAGATTCGAAAAGATATTATCGTCGGGAGCCTTAAGCCGGGGGCGAAACTCCGCATGGCCGAAGTTTGCGAGCGCTATGGTGTCGGCTTGAGTCCTCTGCGCGAGGCTTTGAGTCGGCTGGGAGTCGAAGGGCTGGTCCAACAGACCGATCGACGCGGTTTCTCGGTTTCTGGTGTGAGTGCCTTTGAGTTGCAAGAACTGATCCATACCCGTGGTCTGCTATACGACGCGTCCCTCGCGGAGGCAATTCGGCGGGGCGACGAAGCGTGGGAGGAGGAACTTATCCTATCGTTCCATCGCCTTCAGCGGAAGGGACAGCTCCGCAATGCGACCGGATCCGAGGAATATGATGCCCTCCATCGACAATTCCATACGGCTCTGATCTCGGCTTGCGCGTCGAAGTATCTGATCAGCAGCTGTGAGTTGTTGTTCGATCAGGCGGAACGTTATCGCAATTTCTCGCGGCGATCCACTTCCAACAGAAATATCGACGCGGAACATCATGCAATCATGGAGGCGGCGCTCGCTCGTGACGTGGAAAAGGCGACCACCCTGTTAAAGCAGCACATTCAGCTCACTGGGGCTTTGGCTGAAAAGTCGCTGAAATAATCGCGACCGCTGGCTTTCGCACGATTTCGAAACCGGTGTCACCGTCGTGCTAATCAGGCGTACATGCATCATCGGCTCGGAGTTCTTTGGGTGATCGCCACAGGGGATGGAGCTCACCCAAGGACGATTTCAGTTGGAGATCCTGCCATTACCGACTCGGCTTACATGAGGCCGGTCGAAACGCACGAATACCAATGAGATTAAGCAGCGACCTGAGCCAGATAGTATCGCTGCGTGAATGCTACAATCAAGACGAGCCTGCGTGCGTTGCCGGCGATAGAACATCTCAATGTGTTCGCCGATGGCTCGCTTGGCCTCTTCGAGTGTGACCAAGCGTTGATGGCGGACCGGCTCGCTTTTTTAGCTTACCCAAGGCGATTCAATCGGCGTGTTGTCAAAGCAGTTTCCTCGCCGCCTCATTGACTCCTGCATGCGGAACTAGCCGACGAGCTCCTGATATGCGTGGCCGCGGTATTGGCTGCCGCAGTCCATGAGATGGATCAGACCGGCGGCCGGGGCGTTGCGATGCAACTGCGCGGAACAGCACCTGCATCACCAGATACCTCCTCGCGCGCTCATAGCCTAGCCGATCAGCTCTCCCCTGAACAGATCCTGCAGGCTGGCGAGGAACCGCCAGCCGTCGTCGGTCGCAATATGCGTGAGATCATCAGATCGGGCCTGATTTCGCGCGGTTACGGAGAGATCCTGGTTCAGCAGGTTCGGTGCCACTGGCAGATCGTGTTTTGGGTGGATCGTCGCCTTGAACTTGCGCCTTTGCCTGCAACGCAATCCAAGCTTTTTACGCAGCCTTTTTATGCAGTGAACGCCGAGCTGCACGCCATGCTCGTTGAGTTGTTTCTGCAAGCGTTCGGGCCCGAAAGTTCGCGCGTGTGCTGACGTGCAGCGAGCACCTCAGCTCCAGTCGCGGCTCCTGCCGCGGCCGCAATGACGGCGACCGCTGGCACCACGAGTAATAGCCGCTCACGGAAACGCCCAGCAGCCGGCACATAGGCGGCATCGGATTCTCCTCTTGCATCTGTTCGATCACGCCGTATTTCACCGTGACTGCCTAGCGAAGTACGTCGCGAATCTTTTTTGGTAAATCGCGCTCCATCTTTACTTCGACCAGCTTCGGATTGACTCGCCCAAACCTCCCTCAACGGCTTTTGATCCTGACCCACACGCTCCGGCTTAGCGGCCTTCGCAGCACGCACCAGTTTGCCACTGTCTATTGATATCGACAGCGGACACATAGCCTCCGATACGCCAACGCCCTCGGTCATTGCCAGCTTCACCGCCCCTTCACGGAATTCCTTTGTGTGGGCGGCTTTGGAAATTCAGTTCATCTGTGCCTCCACTCCTGAATTTTTCGAAATGTTGGCTTCCACTTTTTCCGGCCGACCTGATTTACGCGCGACGCTCGCCGGCGGATGCAAGCCGGCAATTGCACTCACGAACATCCATTCGCCTGCCCCGGCACCAGAGCTACCCCCCAGCCGCCTGGACCAGCAGCACGCCATTCAAAGCCAGCACCGCAACCGTGGCCCCCACCGCGGATATGTTCGTGAGCCGGCTGTTCTTGTAGGCTCCCATGAGATCGCCACGGGAGGTGAACCACAGCAATGCGATCATCGGCACTGGCAGCGCGATGCTCAGCACCACCTGGCTTAACACCAAGGCATTGGTAGCGTCGACGCCCCAGGCTACCACGGCAAAGGCCGGCGCCATGGTGACAAACCGGCGCACACCGACAGGAATGCGAAAGCCGACGAAGCCCTGCATGATCATCTGGCCGGCCATCGTGCCGACCACTGAGCTCGAGATCCCTGAAGCGATCAAGGCTGCCAGGAACAAACCCGCAGCCGCCCCGCCGAGCAGGGGCGTCAAGGTATGCCATGCGGTCTCGATGCTTGCGATGTCCGCGTGCCCCTGGTGAAACGCACTAGACGCCATGATCACCATCGCCATGTTGATGAGACCCGCTACGCCGAGTGCGACGACCACTTCGATATTCGAAAACTTCAGCAGTTTGGAACGTTCGTGTTCATTGCGCGGCGCGACGCGATTTTGCGTGAGCCCCGAGTGCAAGTACAGGACATGTGGCATCACGGTCGCGCCGACAATGCCGACGGCGATGGTCATCGCGCTGTCGTCGGGGATGCTCGGCCTGAATGTATGAAGGAATACTGATGGCCAGTGCACCGGCGCGATCAGCAATTCAGCGAGATACGACAGTCCGATAACGCCCACGAGCGCGGCGATCACCAGTTCGAGCGGGCGAAAACCTTTTCTCTCGAATTGCAGCAGCCCATAGGTGACGGCGCCGGTGACTAGCATGCTGGCCATCATCGAAAGATGCAGCAACAACGACACCCCGATTGCGCCACCGACGAATTCGGCGAGGTCCGTGGCCATTGCTGCGATCTCGCTCAAACCCCACATCGCGTACACATATCGACGCGGCAACGATTCGCGGCACAATTCCGCAAGATTGCGGCCGGTCACAAGCCCGAGTTTGGCAGACATCGCTTGAAAAAGCATCGCAATAATATTCGCAGCAGCCACCACCCACAGGAGCGAATAGCCGTAGCCCGCGCCAGCCTGGATATTGGTTGCGAAGTTGCCGGGGTCCATATACGCAATTGAAGCAACCACGGCTGGCCCAACAAACGACAGCATCACACGCGGCCCACGACGGCGACCGGCAAGTGCTTCGCGGATATGGAAACACGTCTGCTCGGTCAGTGTCTGCGGCAGGACCGCCTGACTCTTGGTTTCGTTCATGAAATCTCCTATGTGCCGTCCACTCGGGGCAAGCTATAGTAGTAAGTGGTAGCATCGGCCGACGGAGGGCGTGACCTCCGTCACGGCGGCCTGTTGCCGGTACTCAAAGTGCTGCGGTCAGCCAGACGGTCATGTTGAGCGCACCTTTCGGGAAGAAGCCCCCTTTTTCTGCAGCCGTGCTGCCCAGATACATGCTTGCTGAGCAAGTCTGAGCGGGTGCGGCCGAACGCACGGCCGCTGCTGTAAAGCGGGGCGATGATGGACTTGCTGGCCATGGCGCCGGCGATGTCCCAAGCGTCGTTGCCGACCTGATGGCGCTGTGAACTTGACCGAGTCTGGGCGCCCGCAAGGGCGCGCAGACTCCGATTCGTTTTCAGGAAGGGCGGTCTTTGCCTCCAGGTCGATTGCCCAACGCAATATGTTGGGCGTTGATCAGATCCCTTTGCGCGCCAACAGGGCTGCCGCGTTGCCCCTGTAGATTTTTGCTCGATCCGGCGCAGCCAGGCTATCGATCACCGGCACCGACCGGCGCCCCTCAGGATCGCCAATGTCGAACGGATAGTCACTGCCGAACACCACATGGTCCACGCCCATCATCTCGATGACCCAGCGGTTACTGTCAGGGCT
>NZ_JABBGJ010000091.1 GCF_012927345.1 Paraburkholderia polaris | reverse complement strand
GCAACGACTTCGGCTTGCGCCCGGGCCCATCGCTTGAGGGCGGCTTGCTGGAGTTACGACTGTTCTTCTCGAGTTTCGCTTCGAGCGCGTTCAGACGCTTCACGAGATCAACGATGAGCGCGTCCTTCTGTTCGTGTGTGAGGTCTTTGAAATCAGGCATCTTCGTCATGTCCTTCACTATGCACAGCCTGGCTGCAGTTTACAAGCGCTGAATAGTTACGCGGCGGCAAAGAAAGTAAGTGCCTGCCCCGCACAGGGGCGAACGCTAATAGACCACTAACAAATCAAGGAAAGGCCAAAGCCATAAGCAAACAGACAGAAAGCGCCGCGCAGGCAACCAACCCAAGCAAAACCCAACTCCACAGACACACAGACAACAAGCGCGGCGCAGCCAACCCCCACCCCGTTACATGCAAACCCGATATAGATATGGCCGATCAATATTTAACAACCGCATGTAGCGCTGCTACCTTAAACCCCTCGAACAGATCAATGCATCCAGCCAAGAAAGCCACCGCCCCGCCGGGCAAAAAACCATCCTGGGAGACACCACCGTGTCCATCGAATTCATCGGCATGATCCAGACCCGCAAGGTGTCTGAAACCCACGCACCGCAAGGTCCGGTCGTCGACATCGACTATGTCGAACAATTCGCCCGCGCACATGAAGCCGCGGGCTTCGACCGCATCCTCGTGCCGCATCATTCGACAAGCCCCGACGCGCTCCTCACCGTCGCCCACGCGGCCAGCGTCACGAGCAAAGTGCACTTCATGCTCGCGCATCGCCCGGGCTTCGTCGCACCCACGCTCGCCGCGCGCCAACTGGCCACACTCGATCACTACTCGGGCGGGCGTCTGGCAGTGCACATCATCTCCGGTGGCGACGATGCTGAACAACGCCGCGACGGCGACTACCTGTCGCATGACGAACGCTACGCCCGCACCGACGAATACCTGCACATCCTGCGCCGCATCTGGACCGAAGCGAAACCCTTCGATCACGACGGCCAGTACTACCGCTTCGAACAAGGCTTCTCCGAAGTAAAACCGGTGCAGCAACCCCATATCCCCGTGTATTTCGGCGGCGCGTCAGCGCCCGCGCTCGAAATCGCCGGACGTCATGCAGATGTCTACGCGCTATGGGGCGAATCGAAGGCGCAAGTGCGCGAGCAGGTCGCCCGCGTGCGCGCGGAAGCCGCCAAACACGGCCGTACCGTGCGTTTCTCAGTGTCGTTCCGGCCGATTCTTGCGGCTACCGAAGCAGCTGCATGGGAACGCGCGGACCATATCCTCGAGGAAACGAGGCGGCTGCGCGCGGCGCAAGGGCTCGGCGTCGGTGGCCCGGCGCAAAGCGAAGGCGCGCGGCGGCTGCTCGCGGCATCCGGTGAATCGGATCGCGTCGATGAACGTCTGTGGACCGGTATCGCCAAGGAAATCGGCGGGCGCTCGAATTCGACCGCGCTGGTCGGCACGCCCGAACAGGTCGCCGAAACGCTTGCCGAGTACTACGCGCTCGGCGTCTCGACCTTCCTCGTGCGCGGCTTCGATCCGCTCGAAGACGCCATCGACTACGGCCGTGAACTGATTCCGGCCACCCGCGAACGGATCGCGCACGTCGAGCGCGTGGCCGCCTGAACGGAGCCACGATGACCGATCTGTCCGCCGCGCTGCAAAACACGCCGACGCCGCAAAGTGCGCCTGTGCCGCAAAACACGCCAGCGCCTCCAAGTGCCCCCACGCTGCAAAACACCCCGGATACGCCGTCGCTCCAGCGTCACGCGCCGCTCCGTAAATTCTGGTTCGACGACGTCCCGCCGCGCGAAAGCGTCGCGGCCGAGCGGCGCTATCGGCAGGAACGGCTCGCCGTGGCGTTTCGTCTGTTCGCGCGTTATGGGTTCGACCAGGGTCTCGCCGGCCATATCACCGCGCGCGATCCGGAGTGGCCCGATCACTTCTGGGTCAATCCGTTCGGCAAGCATTTCAGCCGCATTCGCGTGTCCGATCTGCTACTGGTGAATGCAGAAGGGGAGATCGTGGTCGGCGAGGGGCCGCTGAATCAGGCGGCCTTCGCGATTCACGCGGCGATTCATGAGGCGCGTCCCGATGTGGTCGCCGCCGCGCACACGCATTCGCTCTACGGCAAGGCCTGGTCGACGCTCGGCCGCACGCTCGACCCGCTCACGCAGGACTCGTGCGCGTTCTATCAGGACCACGCCTTGTTCGACGACTTCCGCGGCGTCGTGCTCGATACCGATGAAGGCGCACGCATCGCCCTGGCGCTGGGCGAACGAAAGGCGGTGATCCTGAAGAATCACGGCATTCTCACGGCGGGTCCGAGCGTCGAGGCGGCGGCCTGGTGGTATATCGCGCTCGATAATGCCTGCCATGCGCAATTGCTCGCCGAAGCCGCCGGCTCGCCGCAAGCCATCCCGCACGAGGTCGCCACGCTCACGCATGAACAGGTAGGCCGCCCGGGCGGTGCGCTGTTTGCGTTCCAGAGCCTGCTGGAAGGGCTGGTTGAAGCCGAACCCGACGTCCTGAGCTGAGCGCCCCATAAGATGACCCAACGTTTCGATTCGCCGGTTTCGCTCCGGCGCCGCCGGCTCGTGTCTGCGCTGCCGGTGGCCGCGTTGTTCGGCGCAGCAGCAGGCACAGGCGTGATTTCGGCAGCCGCCGCTGCAGCCACGCCGGCAGCCAGCGACAAAACCGATCCGCCGGTCGATCTCGGCAAGGTTCGTTTGCGCGTCGCAACTTACAAAGGCGGCGACGCTACGTTGCTGAAAACCGCAGGCTTCGCGGATACGCCGTACACCATCGACTGGTCCGAGTTCCAGTCCGGCAACGCGATGGTCGAGGCGATGAACGGCGGCTCGCTCGATATCGCCTCGGGTAGCGAGATCCCACCGATCTTCGCGCGCCTGCAGAATGCTCAGGTACGCGTGATCGCCGTCTACAAGGACGACGTCAACAATCAGGTCGTGCTGGTCCCGAAGGGCTCGACGGTCCGCTCGATCGCCGATCTGAAGGGCAAACGCGTCGGCTATCTGCGTGCCACCACGACGCATTACTACCTGCTGCGCATGCTCGAAGAGGCGGGGCTGTCGTTCAACGATATTCAGGCCACCTCGCTCGCCCCGCGCGACGGTTTCGCCGCGTTCAACGCCGGTTCGCTCGATGCCTGGGCGATCTACGGCTACAACGTGCCGCTCGCGATCTCGCAAGCGGGCGCTCGGGTGCTGAAAAACGCCAACGGCTATCTGTCCGGCAACTATCTTTACTACGGTCATCCCTCGGTACTCGCCGATCCGCAACGGCGGGCTGCATCCGCGGATCTGCTGGTGCGGTTGCAACGCGCCTGCGCGTGGTTCGGTCAGCACCAGGATGCCTACGCGAAGGTGTTGTCCGCGGAGTTGCGCGTGCCCGAGGAGGCGATCCGCTCGTTGTATCGCAACCAGAGCCAGGCGCGCCGCGTCACCGGCATCACGGCGGCGGACATCGCGAGCGAGCAGCAGGTCGCCGATACGTTCGCGCGTGCGGCGGTCATCGACCGGCACGTCGACGTCGCACCGTTGTGGACCGACACCTTCAACGCCGCGCTCGCTCGCGGTGCGTGACCGATTCAACCAACCTACCTTCTGAACATTCGATGACTCAAGCTTTGAGACCGGACCGGCTGCGCGCGTTCGTCGGCCGGATTGCGTCGCTCGTCGACGAGCATGTGCCCGAAGCCCATCTGCTCGAGGCCGGCGGTTCCGCGCTGCGCGAACTGATCGCCCACGATGACTGGTTGCCGGACGCCTTCGCGCAACCTGATCCCGAGCGCTATCAGCAATTCCTGTTGCACGCGGATTCGCAGCAGCGTTTTTCAATTGTCAGTTTTGTATGGGGACCGGGCCAGTCGACGCCGGTGCACGATCACACCGTATGGGGTTTGATCGGTGTATTGCGTGGTGCGGAAATTGCTCAGGGGTATTGCATCACGCCAGACGGCGCGTTGGAGGAAGAGGGGGCGGCAAAACGCCTCGATACCGCCGCGGTGGATGCCGTGTCGCCGCGCATCGGCGATATCCATCGCGTGAGTAATGCTTTTCGCGATCGTACGTCGATCAGCATTCACGTGTACGGTGGAAATATTGGCGCGGTGACGCGTTCCGTCTATCCGGCCGACGGAGGCCGCAAGACCTTTATCTCCGGTTACTCGAACGACGTCTTGCCCAATATCTGGAATGTTTCAAAGGAGTCCCCGATCTCATGAGTTTCGCTAAAGAGTTTCGCATCCGGTCATTTAAAGACGTGCGCCGCGCACTGCTCGAGCGCGAGGAAATCGTGCTCGTCGATGTGCGCGAGGAGGATCCGCACGCGCGCAGTCATCCGCTGTTCGCCGCCAATCTGTCGCTGTCGCGGCTCGAACTGGAGGCGCCTGTGCGCTTGCCGCGCCGCGACGTGCCGGTCGTCGTGTTCGACAACGGCGAAGGGCTTGCCGAGCGCGCCGCGCGCCGGTTGAGCGAGTTGGGTTATACCGACGTCGCGCTGCTCGACGGCGGTTTGCAAGGCTGGCGCGAGGCGGGCGGTGAGCTGTTCCAGGACGTCAACGTACCGAGCAAGGCATTCGGCGAACTGGTCGAAAGCGAACGCCATACGCCGTCCCTCGGCGCGCCGCAGGTGCTGGCGCTGCTCGATATCGAAGCCGATGTGGTGGTGCTCGACGCACGCCGCTTCGACGAATATCAGACCATGAATATTCCCGGCAGCATCAGCGTGCCGGGCGCGGAACTGGTGCTGCGCGCGCGGCAGCTTGCCCCAAATCCGTCGACGCGCATCATCGTCAACTGCGCCGGGCGCACCCGCAGCATCATCGGCGCGCAGTCGCTGATCAATGCGGGCGTGCCGAATCCGGCTGCGGCGCTGCGCAATGGCACCATCGGTTGGACGCTTGCCGGTCAGGCGCTCGCGCACGGTAGTTCGCGCCGCTTCGAGCCGATTGCCGATGACACGCTTCGTCTCGCCGCCGCCGATTCCGCGCGTGGGGTGGCCGATCGTGCAAAGGTGGGCCGCACCTCGCGCGACGAAGCGCGCCGTTGGGCCGACGAAGCGGTACGCACCGTCTATCGCTTCGACGTGCGCACGCCGGAGGAATACGAGGCAGGGCACGTGCCCGGTTTTCGCAACGCGCCGGGTGGTCAGCTGGTGCAGGAGACCGACATGTTCGCGCCGGTGCGCGGTGCGCGCGTGATCCTCGCCGACAACGACGGCGTGCGCGCGAACATGACCGCGTCGTGGCTTGCGCAGATGAACGTCGAGGTGTACGTGGTGGACGGCTTGGGCAACGTGGATTTCGGCGAAAAAGGCGCGGCGCCCGCCGCGCGCTATGCACCCACACCGCCTGCTGTCGACGAGATCGCGCCGGCTGAACTGGTTACGCTCCTGCAATCGCCCGGCACCGTCGTGCTGGATTTCACGACCAGCGCGAACTATGTGAAGCGCCATATTCCTGGCGCGTGGTTCGCGATTCGCGGGCAACTCGATGAAGCGTTGCGCAAGCTGCCGGATGCGCAACGTTATGTCGTGACCTGCGGCAGCAGTCTGCTGGCGCGCTTCGCGGCACCGGAGTTGGCGGCGTTGACGGGTAAGCCGGTGCAGGTGCTAAGCGGCGGCACGAGTGCGTGGATCGAGGCGGGCCTCGCCGTAGAAAGCGGTGAGACGCGTCTGGCATCGCCGCGCATCGATCGTTATCGTCGTCCGTATGAGGGAACCGATAACGCGCGCGAAGCGATGAACGCGTATCTGGAATGGGAGTACGGGCTCGTGGCCCAACTTGGACGCGATGGCACACACGGTTTTCGGGTGATCTGAGGACTGTGCTTGCGTGAAGCGCGGATGAAGCAGATAGACCAGCCGCAACCGGTGAAATCAGGCAAGGCTGGTGAGTCGGCCGAGTCAGCCGGAGTTAACTTAACTAATGCAGCGTGCGGCTCAAGCCGCGCGCTGCGCACGCGCTTCCTTGAATTGCTGCTCGATCGCCGCGCCAAAGCGCTCGACTGGCTGTTGCAATTTACCCAGCACGCGCGGATGCACGAGCCAGATATCGATGAGCGGCTTGAAGTCGCTCATCGAGATGATGTCGAGCATGTCCGCGTGAGCGCTGGCTTGCAGCAGCGGCAACGGCACGAGTCCAAGACCGTTGCCGTCAGCAACCAGTTGCAATTGCAGTTCAGTACCGAGCGTTTCGAGATTCAGCTTGAGCGCGAGCCCCAAGCCACTCAGCGTGCGTTGCAGGCCGTCGCGAAAGCCGCAGCCATCCGGATTCAACACCCACCCAATCGACTGACATTCCGCCAGGGTATGCGCGCGCTTTTTCAACAGGCCTTTCTGCGCGACCACCGCCAGTTTGATGCGGCCCAGCGAGCGCGCCGACAACATTTCGTCGAAGGTCTTGTTGCTGGGCAGCAGGATGGCGGCGGCGTCGAGCTCGCCCTGCTCGACGCGTTGCAATAGCTGACTGCCCCAACCGGTCGACGCACGCGCCTGCAGATCGGGGTAGGCCGCCTTGAGACCGCGCATGGCGTCGGTGAGCGCGATATCGGCAATCGTCTGCGCGACGCCGAGGCGCAGCGTGCCGACCGGCGGCGTGTCGGTGGCGACGATCTCGCGCAGCACGTCGAGTTCGCGTTGGATCACGCGGCACTGTTCATAGACGATGCGGCCGGTTGCCGTCGCCTTGAGCGGCCGCGTATTGCGGTCGAGCAGTTCGACGCCAAGCGCCTCTTCGAAATTCTGCAGGCGGCGCGTGATCGCCGGTTGCGTGAGGCCGAGTGAGAGCGCTGCCTGTTGCAACGACTGACAGCGAATGACGGTGACGTATGCGTCGATTTCGTCGATCTTCATGATGAGCGGTGAGTCAAAGGATGCGCAACGCAGCGCAAGATTCGTGCGTTCGATGATACCCGCATCAATGTGCGCGCATGTCTCGCCGTCCAAGAAAATTCGCATATTTGCTTAGCAGAATAATGCGTTTGTCTTATACAGATGCGTGCCTTATCGTCGATGACACATCATCTGGATGCCATGACGTAATTGCCGCTATGACGACTTCCCGCTCTTCTTTCTCCGCCTCATCCGCCTCGTCAGTCTTGCAACGTGCGTTGCTCAAACCGCTCGGCGCGGCAATGCTCGCCCTGTGCGCGACCGTCTGCGCAACACAGTCCTTTGCCGCGGATTTGCCCGTGCTCAAAGTCGGCGATCAGTCCTTGCAAACACGCGGCATTCTCGAAGCATCCGGTCAGCTGAAAGACCTGCCGTACAAGATCGAGTGGTTCAACTTTCCAGCCGCGCAGCCGCTCGGCGAAGCGCTGAATGCCGGTGCCGTGGATGTCGGTGGCTTGGGCGATGCGCCGCTGGTGTTCGCGCTCGCGGCCGGCGCCCGGGTACGCGCGGTCGCGGCGACCCGGTCGAATCCGCTGGATCTGGCGATCGTCGTCGGCGCGAACTCGCCGTTGAACGATGCAGCGAGCCTGAAGGGCAAACGCATCGCCACAACACGCGGTTCGATCGGCCACTATCTCGCGCTCGCCGCATTGAAGAAGGCCAACGTGCCGCTGACCGAGGTCTCGTTCGTCTTCCTCGCACCCGCGGATGCGAAGGCGGCGCTTGCGTCAGGCAGCGTCGATGCATGGTCTGTGTGGGACCCGTACACCGCACTCGGCGAAGCGCGCGATCACGATCGCATCATCGCGAACGGCGTTGGTCTGTCCGAGGGACTCAGCTATCAGGTCGCGACCGAACGCGCAATCGCGGACAAGCGCGCGCAACTCGCCGACTTCCTGCGACGTGTGGCGATCGGCCAGCGTTGGGCGCTTTCGCATCCCGACGAAGTGGCGGCGATGCAATCGAAAGTCACGGGTCTGCCGACCGATGTGCTGAAAACCGTCTATCAGCGTGGCCAGGTGCATCCGGTGGCGATCGACGACAGCGTCGTCGCGGCGCAGCAGCGTACCGCCGATACCTACGAAGCCGCCAACGTGATTCGTGCGCATCTCGACGTGCGCACGAGCTTTGATCGCAGCTTCCCTTTGCCTTGATGCGGCCTGCCGGAGTCCTCACATGAACGCCCCGATTGCCGAAAGCGCGGTGACGCGCCGTCATCCACCGCTCGATAGCGATGCGTTCGACGCACTGCTTACGCAGCTCACGAGCGAGTTTGCTGCCGGCGCGGCCCACTACGACCGCACGGCGGAATTTCCGCACGCCAATCTGGCGCGCTTGCACGAATTCGATCTGCTCTCATTGACAGTGCCCGCATCGCTTGGCGGCGCGGGTGCGAGCTTGCCACAAGCCTTGAAGGTGGTGCGCGCGGTGGCGCGCGGCGAGCCGTCCACGGCACTGGTGCTGGTGATGCAGTACCTGTTTCATCATCGCTTGCAGGGCAACCCGCATTGGCCTGTCGAACTGCGTGAACGCGTGGCGCGTGAGGCGGTACGCGATGGCGCGCTGATCAACTCGCTGCGCGTCGAACCCGAGTTGGGTACGCCGGCACGCGGCGGCTTGCCAGCGACTATCGCGAAGCGCAGCGCCGACGGCTGGATCATCGACGGCAGCAAGCTGTACTCGACCGGCAGCCCCGGTCTCACCTGGCTCGCGGTGTGGGCGCGCAGCGACGAGACGCCGCCGCGCGTCGGCGTGTGGCTGGTGCATCGCAACACACCCGGCGTGCGGGTCGGCAGCGAGTGGAATCATCTGGGCATGCGCGCCACGGGCAGTCACGAGCTCGTGTTCGACCAGGTATTCGTGCCGGCCGCTCATGCAGTTGACGTCCATCTGCCCGGCGAGCCGGGTGCCGGGCTCGACGCGCTCGGCTTCGCGTGGATGAGCGTGCTGTTGTCGGCGGTGTATGACGGCGCCGCGCGGGCCGCGCGCGACTGGTTCGCGCAATGGGCCGCCGAGCGCATCCCCGGTAATCTCGGCGCGCCGCTCGCGAGCCTGCCCGCGTTCCAGCAGACGCTCGGCCGCATCGACGCGCTGCTGTTCAGCAATCGCGTATTGCTCGACACAAGCGCGCATGCCGAACGCGTGACACTCGACGAAGCGCCGCTCGTCAAATACACGGTGACGAATCAGGCTATCGAAGCGGTGCAACTGGCGGTCGAGGCGAGCGGCAATCCCGGCCTCAGCCGCGACAATCCGCTCGAACGTCACTATCGCGACGTGCTGTGCGCGCGGATTCATACGCCGCAGAACGATTCGGTGCTGCAGGGGGCGGGGCGGGCGGGTTTTGCTGCGTTTGTCCGCGCGTAAGAAGGACGGAGCGAGCGCCGCGCAAACTGGGTGCAACGCCGGCGCCGCGCTCCGCAAATCATCTGCCGATTCGGTGTAAACGCGCTCTCGTCTAAATCCGCCAATCCGTTTAGATTAGCTGCACTTGGAAGGCTTATCGAGGGACCAGGGCGGCCAAACAAGCAGCGGTTCGCCATTCCGGCGACGGCGCAAGGTCAGAGGCCAAGATCTCTCACCGCTTCGCCTGGGACCGGACCGCTGCGCGTCGTCCGCGGTACTGCGTTTCAGGCGGCTGTTTGGCCGCTGTTTATTTCCGGTTTGACCGTATCGACCGACTTGGCGACGCTTTGCACAGCGTCGCCTTTTTGCTTGTGGCGACGGTTTTCCCGGGTTCACCGCGGATTTTCCGCCCTTTTGCCGTGCCTGCTGCGGCGCGTTTTGCTGCGCCTTCGCCAGTGCCTTTTCCTGTGCCTTTCCTGCGCTTTTCCCGCTGAGTCCGCGGCCTCGTCGCGCAATCGCACCCACCGCAAACCACGCTGCACGACAGGCCATGACCGCCTTGCCGCCGTCGCTCGCGGTTTTTGCTCCGCGCGGTTATCCTGTAGTACACCCTACACAACGGGATGCGGGCGACTTGCCGCTTCGCGTCCGTACAGGAAACTCGCTGTGAGCCTCAAACTGCTTACTGTCGTGATGCTGGCCGCATGCGTTGCGCTGGCCGGTTGCGACGACCAACAGAGCGACCGCGCCGTGCAAAAACTCAAGGAATTCTTCAACGCCGTCAAGCCGGATGCGTTATTGCTCAAGAACATGACGCCGGGCATTACCACCGAGGCGCAGATCCGCGATCAGATGGGCAAGCCGGAAACCGAACGCACGTTTACCGACGGCTCGAAGCGTTTCGAATATCCGCGTGGCCCGCAAGGACTGAACACGTACATGGTCGACATTGACCGTGACGGCAAATTGCAAGCGATCACCCAGGTGCTGACTGCCGACAACTTCGGGAAGATTCGCATCGGCATGACCGAGGACGAGGTGCGCCGCCTGCTCGGCAAGCCAGGCCAGATCGCCGTATTTCCGCTCAAGCCGGAAACCGTGTGGAGCTGGAAGTGGCGCGAGGGCGGCGTGACTGAAGAAGGCATTTTTAACGTGCACTTCGATCAATATCAGAAGGTGTACACGACATCGCGCTCGGACGTGATACGCGGGCGATAGTCGATAAAAGGCGGGGAAGACATGATACATCGACGTCGATACAGCCGTATCGGGCTGGTATTGGGGGGTGGCGCAGCACGCGGCTGGGCGCATATCGGCGCGATTCGCGCGTTGCTCGATGCGGGCATCAGGCCGGATGTCGTGTGCGGCACGTCGATTGGCGCGCTGGTCGGTGCCGTGTATGCAAACGGCGATCTCGACTGGCTCGAAGAGTGGGTTTCGAAACTCACCTGGCAAACCGTGGTGCGGCTACTCGATCTGCGTTTTTCGGGCGGCTTGCTCGGTGGGCGCAAGGTAATCCAGATATTCGCGGACAAATTCGACGGCCGCTCGATCGCGCAGTTGAACATGCCGTTCGCGGCGGTGGCCACCGAACTCGATTCGGGGCGCGAGAGCTGGTTGCAGGACGGCAGCGTGGTCGACGCGGTGCGCGCCTCGATTGCGATTCCGGGGATTTTCACGCCGGTGTATCACAACGGTGTGTGGCTGGTGGACGGCGGCTTGAGCAATCCGGTGCCGGTCTCGGTGGCGCGCGGCATGCGGGCGGACTGCGTGATCGCGGTCGATCTGAACAACGATATTCTGAATGGCCGCGATTTCGGCGGCGCGGTAGTCGACACACCGGCGCTCGATCCGGATGCGCCGCCGCCGGTCGCGCTGCGTCGGAACGGCAAGCCTTGGCCACGCTGGCTTGCGCCCTCAGAAGGGCGCGGTTCCGATGATGTGCGGGTGCCGCCGGCGCCGAGTGCGCGCGTGCCGTCGATGCTGAGTTCGATCGCGCAGAGCATCGACATCATGCAGGTGCGGATTTCGCGGAGTCGCCTTGCCGGCGAACCGGCGGATATTCTGATTCAGCCACGGCTCGGCGGGATGGGGATTTTTGATTTTCACCGTGCCGGGCCGGCGATTGAGGAGGGGCGCGCGGCGGTGGAGTTTATGTTGCCGGCGATTCGGGCCAGGTTGGGCATTGATTAGCAGTGGCATTCGAGTCTATTGAACTAACGCAGCGAGCGCTGGCGGCGCGCTTTCAAACACGAACGGATTGAGAAACTGGCGTCGCCACATCAGATTGCGATCGACCTCGCTCAACTGCGCCTCGGCGCAGATTGGGTCCCAGCGATCACAAATCACCTCGATCTGATGTTGGGCCAACGCGATGGCGTCGTCTCTCGACAGAAGGAACTGCGGCGCCGCCCTCAGGCATGTTTCGATTCGGCTGAACCGCTCGTTGCCGACGATCAGCATGGCCTGGGTGGCCTCGTTGCCCGCACGCGCTTGCGGGCAGATGTCGTAGGCCGGCGTGAGCGCCAACTCGCGACCGTTCCAGTAGGCGGCATGATTACGCGCGTGGTCGTCGGTGTTGCCGCACAGCACATTGAATAGCATGCGGGCAAATAGCTCTTGGAGCGTGGCTCTTGGCTCGCTGAAACGATGTCGGATCAGCGTGGCGAAGTCATCATAGCTGGCGTAGCGCGCCATCATTTCATCGAGCGCGAACAACGTCAGCGCCGACACCATTGCGCGACGTTGCCAGCCTTGCGCCGCGCGCACCCGGTCGAACCGTTCTATGAGCAGCACATCCTTACCGCCGACGTGCTTGAGCGTGACCGGCGCGGCGTGAACACCGACCTCGGACGCAAGGCGCATCGCAATGTATTCGGCCTTCACAACGCTGTAGACGTCACTCTGTGAAGAGAACTTGGCGATGAATTTCCTGTTGTCCGTGGTGATCATCGCCTTCGGACGTGCTCCGCCAATCGAGCTGCCGTGAAACAGCGCGCGCTGCAGATCGGGGCTAAGCGGTACCCCACGCTCGACGCTGGCGACCGCGTCTAGCAGATCGTTGAACGACGCAGTGGCCGTTTCGCGCGGCACGTATTCTGTTGCTGAGAGCTGGAAGTCGAGCGCGCCGATGCGATCTGAGCCGGACTCCAGCAGATAGGTGAGCTCATCGAGTTCAGTGGTGTCGATCTGGCGCCCACGCATGCCAAGCTTGCGATTGATAATGATGCGCCGTCCCCATGCATCCGGCGCTGCGTCGCGGATGCTGCCTGGCATTGACAGGCCGCTGGGCAAGAGCAGCGTGCCGCGCTGGAGTGGCAACTCGGGTGCATAAAGCGGGATGGCGTTTTCGCGCGCGAGGTAGCTTTGACCATAGTTGAATAGAAGCTTGTCGCCGACGGCAGCTAGCCGGCCGGCGACCACCGGTTCGGTCGCGCAGGGTAACCAGACCCAGACAAAGGCTTCTTTATAGGTGGTTTCAGAAGTCATCTTTCGTTTCGATGCGAGGTGCGCGCACGGCTCGTGGCAGCAGCGTCAGGATTTCTGCGTTAGCCTGGATGGCGGCAGCCATGATCGACTGGTCGGCATCGAAGAGCCGCACTCCGACGATCGCGGCTGCTTCGAAGACCGCACCGATCGAACAGGACGGATCGCCTTTCTCGATACGCTGCACAAGACTGCGGGATAGACCAGCTCTCTCGGCCAACTGCGCTGCCGTGATCTTGCGTTCAAGACGCGCGCGCCGGATCAATTGTCCGAGCAGCAGCGCGGCGTCCAAGCTGTACCGGGAGGCGGGGCGGGTAGCTGAACTGGGCATGAGAGTGCCTTTTGACTCATATATGAATCACAAAGTAGCGTTATGACTCGTTTGTGAGCCATTATGGTGGCGTGCTGACAAAAAAACAATCAATGATTCGTATATGAGTCATGAAATGCCTTTGCGACTCATATATAAGCCATTTCCATCTTTCTCTGCCAGATTTTGAGTCGTTCGAAGCTCGGACCATCTATCGAAAAAGCGACCCGAAACTTGCTAAATCGCTCCGGCGCTCGCGGCACGCTCCCCACCTTACAAAACCATATCCCCCGCAAAACCAAGCTCTGCGAGCGCTCAACCGTGGCAAACGGCCTATTGCTGCATCGCAGCATGCGCTCACCCCTCCTTTGAGAAATTAATTTTCGCTTGCGAGACTCCGCGCCATGCCGGATGAGTCGGGCAGGCATAACCCGACTCCATCCATGACATCCTCAATGAAACCTGGATGGAGACACGCGTGTTCCTTTACGGCTTTGGTCCGGTCTTGTTGGCCGGCACGATCCAGACGATCGAGCTGTCCGTCCTGTCGCTGGCAGCCTCCGTGCTGCTCGGCCTCGCGGGCGCGGCGGCCAAACTCTCGTTCAACCGCCCGCTCAGGGCGATCGCAACCGGCTATACGACGCTGATCCGCTCGGTGCCCGACCTCGTGCTGATGCTGCTGCTGTTCTACAGCATCCAGATCGCGGTCAACAATCTCACCGACGCGCTCAATCTGCCGCAGTTCGATATCGATCCGTTCGTGGCTGGCGTCCTGACGCTCGGCTTCATCTACGGCGCGTACTTCACCGAAACCTTCCGCGGCGCGTTTCTGGCGGTGCCGCGCGGCCAGCTCGAAGCGGGCAGCGCGTACGGCATGAGTGGCGCGCGGGTGTTTACGCGCATCCTGTTTCCGCAGATGATGCGCTTCGCGCTGCCGGGCATCGGCAACAACTGGCAGGTGCTGGTCAAGGCCACGGCGCTGGTGTCGATCATCGGTCTCGCCGATGTCGTCAAAGCCGCCCAGGACGCCGGCAAGAGCACCTTCAACATGTTTTTCTTCATTCTGGTCGCCGCGCTGATCTATCTGGCGATCACCACCGCGTCGAATCTCGTGCTGATCTGGCTGGAAAAGCGCTATTCGATCGGCGTGCGCCACGCGGAGCTCTAAGACCAT
>NZ_JABBGJ010000090.1 GCF_012927345.1 Paraburkholderia polaris | reverse complement strand
ATAAACCGGCAGCGCCTTGCCGCCGAGCGCGTTGGCGATCATCAGCGGAATCAGCTTCTCAGGGAACTGGTACGGACCGTAGTTGTTCGAGCAGTTCGTGGTGAGCACCGGCAGGCCATACGTGTGATGGTAGGCGCGCACCAGATGGTCGGAACCCGCCTTGGTAGCCGAATAGGGGCTATTCGGCGCGTACGGCGTGGTTTCGGAGAATTGCGGATCGGTAGCGGACAGCGAGCCGAACACTTCGTCGGTCGACACGTGCAGGAAACGGAACGCGGCCTTGTCGGCCTCGCCGAGCGTATTCCAGTACTGACGGGTGGCTTCGAGCAGCGTGAAGGTGCCGACCACGTTGGTCTGCACAAAATCTGCCGGGCCGTGGATCGAACGGTCCACATGGCTCTCAGCGGCAAAGTGCAGCACGGCACGCGGCTTGTGCTCGGCGAAGAGCGCGTCGAGCGCGGCGCGATCGCAGATATCGGCGCGTACGAATACGTGCTTGGGATTGGCCTGTTGCGACTTGAGCGTACCCAGATTGCCGGCGTAGGTCAGCTTGTCTACATTCAGCACCGCTTCGTCCGACGTATCGAGCCAGTCGAGCACGAAATTGGCGCCGATAAAGCCGGCACCGCCCGTTACCAGGATCATGAAATTCCCTTCTAGATGTTGGTGGCAGATCGGAATCGGTTTGCCGATCCACACGCCGCGTGTAGTGGTGTTCGTTTCTTGTCAGCGCCCGCCGCCGCCTCTCATACGGCAGGCAGGCGCTCAAACGCCAATCTTATGAAGCCCTGATTATAAAGCCGCCCGGGGCAAAAACTAGAACCCTAACAACTTGAAACAGCTTGACAAGTTTGGTTTCCACCGACTAACGAGGGGGTCGCCTGACGCGGCGCTACAGCACAAGATAACGGCAGAAGACCGCAAATACCGCCGGTTGCGCCAGTTAAGCCGTCAACATCCAGCGCAGCGTATCCATGAACGGAATCGCTTCGACCTTCGGCACCAGCGAGTGCAGCTTGGTCGGCGACCCGGCCAGCATCTTCACGTCGGTTTGTCGCACGAAAGCAGGATTGATCTGAATCTCGAGCTCGTGCCCGGTCAGATCGCTTGCTGCGGACAAAATCTCCCGCAGCGTGTAAGGCGTGCCCGTACAGACATTGACCGTCTCAGCAGTGGCCTGGCAGTCGAGCAAAGCCTCGTAGGCGCTCGCCACGTAGCGCACGTCCGAGAAATCACGCGCCACGTCGATATTGCCGAGCTCAATAGCCGGCTCGCGCCGTGCGAAATGGTCGACGATCTTCGGCACAAGGAAGTTCGACGCCTGCCCGCGCCCGGTGTAGTTGAACGGCCGCACGATCAGGATAGGCAGCCGGTCGAACCAGGTCCGCACCATCGTTTCCATTGCCGCCTTGCTGGCGGCATAGTGGTTCACCGGCGTGACCGGGAAGGTTTCGTCGATGGCGTCGCTGGTTACGTTGCCGTAAACATTCGCGCTGCTCGCAATCAACAGCTTGCGGGGCGTGTGGCCAACGGCCGCGCAGGCCTCCAGCAGGTTCAGCGTGCCGATCACGTTGACGCGGTAAAAGTCGAGCGGATCGTTATGACCCACGAAACTGATTGCCGCCAAATGCACAATGTAGTCAGGCCGCACGGTTTCAATCACGCGCCGGCATGCGTCGGGCGACGTAATGTCGAGCCTGAGGCGCGTCGGCGTTTCAGGCTCGTTGCGCCCGGCCACCGTTTCGATCACGGTATGACCGCGGCCGAGCAGGTTGTCGACCAGATAGCGACCAGTGAAACCGCTCGCCCCGGTGACGAGCGTGCGGATAGGTTGCTGTGCATGAAAAGACGACATGCTTTCTCCGTTCACGAGGGTCATCTTGTTGTGGTGCAATATCGCGCGCGCGAGCGGTGGCACGCATGGCAGCGCGCCCGGCGAGGCCCGTTGCGGGTGGCTCCCAACTGCGCATGTCACGATATCCGTGCGTCAAACGGGCTATTATGTCACGCTAGCTTGTTGCACCGCCCAACGCGGCACGCCTTGTTCGTAACCGCGTGTATCGAACTGCACCGACTTCTTGATGACATCCTCCCCCGCTTCCACCGCCGCTTCTACTTCCGCTTTTACTGCCGTCGAGCAGCCGCGCCCGCTACCTCTCGCTTTCGGCGACCTGCAAGGCTGCCGCGCGCCGTTCCGGCAATTGCTGGCCAAGGCCGCGCCACCCGAAAACACACCGCTGTGGTTCGCGGGCGACCTGATCAACCGCGGGTCCGAATCGCTCGCCACGCTGCGTGACATCATTGCGCTGGGAGACCGTGCGGTCCCGGTGCTGGGTAACCACGACCTGCATCTGCTGTCGGTGTCGGCGGGAATTCGCAAATCGAAGAAAGGCGACACCATCGCCGACATTCTCACCGCGCCGGATGCCGCCGATCTGCTCGAATGGGTCCGCCATCGTCCGCTCGCGCATTTTGACAACGGCATGCTGATGGTGCACGCAGGCGTACTGCCGCAATGGGACGCCGCCCTGACAATGGAGCTCGCCGACGAATTGCAGCGGGCGCTGCGCGCGCCGAACTGGAAGGAAACGCTCGCGGGACTCTATGGCAACGAGCCGAATCGCTGGAAGCCCGGCATCAAGGGCATCGAGCGCCTGCGCCTCACATGCAGCGCGTTGACGCGCATCCGTTTCTGCAATGCCGAAGGCGCGATGGATTTCAGCAGCAGCGGCGGCCTGAATTCCGCGCCGCCGGGCAGCATGCCGTGGTTCGACGTGCCGTCGCGCAAGACCGCGGACATCACGGTGGTGTTCGGTCATTGGGCCGCGCTCGGTTTGACCTTGCGCAACAATCTGATCGGCTTGGATTCCGGCTGCGTCTGGGGTGAGAAACTCTCCGCTGTGCGGCTTGCGCAAAATCCGGCGGAGCGCACGCTGACCCAAGTCGACTGCGAGACTTGCCGCGCGCCAAGCGGCGGTAACTAAGTCGACTCGCTAAGCCGGTTCTCCGAACCGACTTGTTAAGCCGACCGGCCGGACTGATCGATTGGCTCGATCAGCGCCGGCGACGCGTTGGAAGCGTCAGTGGCGTTAGACGATGAAATCGACGCCGCGATCGCAGCACCGGACCTCGTCATGCCGCGCTGCATCTCCCGCAACGCCGCAGCAATCACCCCTTCCGCCTCCGCCGCCAGTGTGCGCCTATCCGCACCCGGCGCGAGCGGCGCGCCGACATACACGTGCGCGGTCAACGGGCCGCCGCGCAGCAGCATATTCAGCGATTCAGCCAGCGTCAGATCGTCGATATACGCAGGCGCGGTGGATTGCCGGCCCTGCGCATCTTCATACATGATGCACAACGGCTGCACCGGCGCCGAGGCCGACACGGCGGCCTGGAACATATTCGCGTGAAACGGCAGCAGCGCCAGACCGTTTGACGTCGTCCCTTCAGGAAACACGCACATCAGTTCGCCCGCGCTCAGGCGGTCGGCCAGTTCGTGCATGATCCGCTTCGCATCGCTGCGCTTCTCGCGCTGGATGAACACCGTGTCCAGTTGCTGCGCCAGCCAGCCGACCACCGGCCACTGCCGGATCTCGGCCTTCGAGACGAACGGCGTGGGCCGCCACGCATTGATCACGTAGATGTCGATCCACGAGATGTGATTGGCGACCACCAGCGCGCCGCGGTCGAGCCGTGCGCCATCGTTATGCACGACGAGCCGCATGCCGCATAGACGCAGCATTTTCAGCGACCATTCGCGATTGAGCGTGTGGCGGCCGTCGGCGTCGATTTTGGGAAAGCGCGTCGCGACGATCCACATGCCGTGCAGTAGATGCGCGATGAGTCGGGCCTTGCGTAACGCGAGCTTCATTGTCGGAGCTTTCCGTAACGGGGCAATGCCGCGGATATTAGCGCTGTTCGAACGCAACGCGACCGGACACGATGGTCGCCATCACGCGCGCCGGCAGTTCATAGCCGAGGAACGGCGTGTTGTGTCCCTGGCTCTTCAATGCACGCGGCTCGACGCGCCAATACGCGTTGCGGTCGAACACGCAGAGATCGGCGGCGGCGCCCACGGCAACGCGGCCCGCCGCGTCCAGCTTCAACACGTCGGCCGGCGCCGTGGTGATGCGGTTGAGCGCCTTTGCCAACGGCACGCGCGCTTCGTCGGCCCATTTGACCGTCAGCGACAGGAACAGCTCGAGCCCCGTTGCGCCCGGCGTGGCTTCGGCAAATGGCAGAAGCTTTTCGTCGTCGTCGACCGGCGTGTGGTCGGAGCAGATCGCGTCGATTGTGCCGTCGACGAGACCCGCACGGATCGCTTCGCGATCGCGCTGCTGGCGCAACGGCGGATCGAGCCGGAACTGCGCGTCAAAATAGCCGATGTCGAGATCGATCAGATGCACATGGTTCACGGTGACGTCGCACGACACCGGCAAGCCCTCGGCCTTGGCCGCACGCATCAACTCGATGCCCGCCGCCGACGACACATGCGACAGATGCACCCGTGCCCCCGTCACGCGAACCAGTTCGAAGATCGTGTGCAGCGCGATCGTCTCGGCCGATACCGGCACGCCCGACAGCCCAAGCCGCGAGGCCAGCGCACCGCTCGCGGCCACGCCGCCCTTGCCAAGATACGCATCGACCGGACGCAGCCACACGGTGTACCCGTAGGTATTCGCGTACTGCAGCGCACGCATCAATACCTGCGTGTCGACCACCGGCACGTCGGCCTGCGAAAAACCGATACAGCCCGCTTCGGTCAGCTCGACCATCTCGGTGATGACCTGGCCTTTCAGGCCGACGGTCAACGCGCCGAGCGGATAGACATGCGCCTGGTCCAGATTGCGCGCGCGGAACTTGAGCATCTCGACGAGGCCCGGTTCATCGAGCGTCGGATCGGTATCCGGCGGACACACGAGACTCGTCACGCCGCCGGCGAGCGCCGCGGCCATTTCGGATTCGAGCGTCGCCTTGTGTTCGTAGCCCGGCTCGCGCAGGCGCGCGGACAGGTCGACCAGGCCCGGCGCGATATGCAGGCCTTTAGCGTCGATCGTCTTCTCTGCCTGGAAATCAGCGGGCGCGTTGCCGATGGCGACGACTTTGCCCGCTGCGATAAAAATGTCCTGCTGCTGTTCGGTGCCCACTGCCGGATCGATCAGCGTGCCGCCTTGAATATGAATCTTCATGTGCTGCCTTAAGTTTAGCCAGGCGGTTTCGCCAGGCGTTCAGCTAGGTTCTGTCAGTTGCAAGTTCAATCGTGATTGCCCGCGACGATTCCCATCACCGCCATGCGCACCGCGATGCCGAACGTCACCTGATTCAGAATCACCGATTGCGGACCGTCGGCCACCTGTGAATCGATTTCGACGCCGCGGTTCATCGGACCCGGATGCATCACGATCGCATCGGGCTTGGCAAGCGCGAGGCGCTCCGGCGTCAAGCCCCAGCTCTTGAAGTACTCCTGCGCCGACGGCAACAGCGCGCCGCTCATCCGCTCATTTTGCAGACGCAGCATGATGATTACGTCGACGTCTTTCAGGCCTTCGTCGAGGTTGTGGAATACACGCACGCCCATCTGTTCCAGACCGCCCGGCAGCAGCGTGCGCGGACCGATCGCACGCACTTCGGGCACGCCGAGCGTGGTCAGTGCATGAATGTCCGAACGCGCGACCCGCGAATGCAGAATGTCGCCGACGATCGCCACGCGTAGATTCGTGAAATCCTTCTTGTAGTGGCGGATCGTGTACATGTCGAGCAGACCCTGGGTCGGGTGTGCGTGACGGCCGTCGCCGGCATTGATCACATGCACGTGCGGCGCACAGTGCTGGGCGATCAAGTACGGCGCCCCGCTCGATGCATGGCGCACGACGAACATATCGGCATGCATCGCCGAGAGGTTGTTGATCGTGTCGAGCAGCGACTCACCCTTGCTTGTCGACGAAGCATTGATGTTCAGATTCAGCACGTCCGCCGACAAACGCGTCGCGGCGATCTCGAAGGTCGTGCGAGTGCGCGTCGAGTTCTCGAAGAACAGGTTGAACACCGACTTGCCGCGCAACAGCGGCACCTTCTTCACTTCCCGATCGGTCACGCTGACGAACTGGTCGGCGGTATCGAGAATGTGATTGACGATCGCTTTCGGCAAGCCCTCGATCGACAACAGATGTTTGAGCTCGCCGTTCTTCGTGAGCTGCGGATTGCCCTTCAGGAAGCCATAACGGAAGCGCTCGGCGGCGCTGTCGGCTGATTCCTGGGAGGCCGGGGTGGCGGTGTTCATGGTGTACCTGCTTGTTGCTTAATGCGGCTTAATGCGCAAAGCCGCGTTCAATCGACGCGGGCTTCGGTGTGAAAGGTGAAACGCTGATTGCCGTCGGCATCGCCCTCTTCGCGGGCCAGCACGAGCGTCGCCTCGGCGGGCACTTGCACCACGCCGCCGACGAACCGCGCCGCCACCGGCAGCTCGCGTCCACCGCGATCGGCCAGCACCGCCAGCTCGACCGACGCCGGCCGGCCGTAGTCGTACAGCTCGTTCAATGCCGCGCGAATCGTGCGACCGGTGTACAGCACGTCGTCCACCAGCACGATGCGGCGCTTGTCCACGGAGAACGGCAGCGAGGTCGGGCTCGCCTGCGAGTGCAGGCCTTTTTTAGCGTAGTCGTCGCGATGCAGCGCGACATTCACCACGCCGTAGCTCGGCACGTGCAGGTCGCGCGCGAGTCGTTCTGCAAGCCACGCGCCGCCGCTATAGATACCGGCCAGCACGGCACCATCTGCACTGTCTTGCCCGGCACCGAGTTTGTCACCATAAGCGGCACGAATCTGTTCGAGCAAAGCGCTGTAGAGCGCTTCGGCGTCAATGGAACTCATGATCGTCGGAAAGTCCGTCTAGATATTGCTGGAGGATGATGCTGGCGGCCTGGGCGTCGAGCATGTCGGCGCGGCCGTTGCCGGCGCGGATTTCCGCTTTCGCCTCGACCGACGAATAACGCTCGTCGATCCACGTCACCGGCAGATTGAAGCGGCCGTTCAGCTGATTGCCGAAGCGCTTCGCGAGTTGGGTCATTTCGTGCGGCGTGCCGTCCGGGTGCATTGGCAAGCCGACCACCAGCGCGTCCGGCTTCCATTCAGCGATCAGCTTGCCGATCGCCTCGAAGCGGTATTCGCGGCTGCGGTTCTGCACGATCACGAGCGGCCGTGCGCTGCGGGTGAGCGAGTTGCCCACCGCCACGCCGATCCGCTTTTCACCATAGTCGAACGCAAGCAGCGTCGCCTCACGTCCAGCCGACAGGCTCATGCGTGACCTGCTTCGCCCGACAGCATCGATAGCGAAATGCCTAGCAGCGCGAGCGCGGCTTCCAGACGCTCTTCGGCGGGAACGTCAAAAACGATTTTCGGGTCAGCTTCCACCGTGAGCCAGCCATTCTTCGAAATCTCTTCCTCGAGCTGACCCGCGCCCCAGCCGGCATGGCCGAGCGTGAGCAGGAAGCGCTCCGGACCGGTGCCGCTCGCGACGGCTTCGAGCACGTCTTTCGAGGTGGTCATTTCGAGCCCGCCCGGCACTGACATTGACGACGTGTAGGCATTGCCGTCTTTCGGATCGTGCAGCACGAAGCCGCGCTCGGTTTGCACCGGGCCGCCGAAATACACAGGCACATGAAGAAGGGGTTCGATCTCGAGCTTGAGATCGATGCGACTGAAGAGCGCTTCCAGATCGATATCGGTCGGCCGGTTGATCACGAGGCCGAGCGCACCGCGCTCACTGTGATCGCAAAGGTAGACCACCGTTCCTGAAAACGTGGGATCCGCCATGTTCGGCATGGCGATCAGGAACTGGTTGGTCAGATTGATGCGATCGGTACTCTTGGACATAGTTCGGATTTTAGCAAAGACGATGCAGGATGGCGGGCTTTGAGCGCGGGACCGCGATGTGCGCGATGAAGTGCGCCGCGAGCCATCGACGGCGAATCAAGTTGCACTCTATCACGCACACAGGCCTTGTCCACGGTGCGCTTAGCGGTGTTTTGCGACACGCATATCGCGTGCCTCCGGGTTCGAACCTTGCTCCTCGCTGCGGCCGGTGAGAATGCTTACCGGCGCGCAGCACATGCCGCTGATTCCGCAGCAGTTCAGGTGCCGCCCTGCTCGATCGCGCGCGTCAATGCGGCCAGCGCCGCGCTGCTGCCTGCCGGCGCGACGCCCGCAGCGACTTTGTGCAACATTGCGCGCAACGCTTCGGCAGCCTGCTCGAGCGTCCTCGCCGCCGGTGCGCCGACGATAACGTGGGCGCGCACCGCCGGCGTCGATACGCCGGCGTGCGCGCGGCGGCGCCACGCAAGCCCGAGCGCATCGGCAACCAGCGCCACATGACCAAGGCCCAGCGCGCACGCGGCGGCGCCTAGCCGATAGGCGGCGTCGCCCGCCTGCAGCGCTTCGCTCGGATCGGCTTTCTCGGGCTGATCGGCCGCGCGCGCATGCTCGGTCAGCGCCGAAATCGAGGCATCCGCAGTTTGGAGGAAATCCTCATAAGCGTGCGCGTTGACGGTCAACACCCCCAACTCACGCGTCAGCGCGCTGCGGTTCGCGCTGATCGCCTGTGCCTGCACGGCGCCCGCTTCCCAAAGCATTTCCGATGCCTGGGTGCCCGCGACGTGCCAATCAACTGTCAAGCCGTAGTCGTGCAGCACTTCGACTTGATCGGCGTCTTCCGCCGCAGCGCCGAACAACGCGTAATCGCGCCACAGCAGCGCCAATGTGGCACGCACCAGAGAACGCGGCGCGCGCTCGATCCCATGCGCATGATCGGCCAGTGTGAGGTTGCAGCGCGCATAAAAACGACGCGCGTCGGCTTCTCCGGTAGCGCGACCGCTCACGCGCAGCGCCTTGGCGCAGGCCTTGGCGAGGCGCCAGAAATCGTAGGGGTCCGGACCGGTGAGTTCGGTCAGGACGGCGTCCAGTTCGTCGAGCGCCGCGTTCGTGAACGCCAACGCAGCACCGCTGTTATCGGGCTGCGAGCGCAACACCGGCAGCAGCGCGCGCTCATAGCGCGCGCGCAAATGGGCCAGTCGATCCGCGGACTGGGCATGCAGCGACACCGGCGGCACCGGGCGGGCGCTCAGCGCGAGGTCTTCGAAAGCGACGGTCGAGCCGGGCGTGTGCTCCGACAAATGGGTACAGAGCGCGCGATAGTGGTTGAACAGGGTCGGCGAGCAGGACAGCTCGTGCAGATTGTGACGTTCGAGCGCCGCGCGGAAATCGCGCAACGCCGCGCCGAACACGAGCCGCGCGCTGTCCGCGTCAGCCGGGTTAGCCGGATCACCCTCGTCGGCCAAAGGCGAAAGCCGCACCAGCGCGTCCGCAAAGCGCTGCGCGCTGAGCCAGCCGGCCTCGCGCAATGCGTGCGACGCACGCAGCAGCGCGGAGGTGCTCTCGCTGTGTTGTTCGAACGCTAGCAGCGCCTCGGCCAGCGCCAGCTCCGCGGGACGGACAGCGCCGCCGCGCGGATTCGGCAATGCATCGAAGGAATCGGGTGCAGCGGATCGAAGAGTCATGGGCAGGCGACAGAAAGCTGACGGGCCGCCGCTCAGCGCCGCACGAGAGACTGATCGGCTAACGCGCGAACCGGCGACAGGACAATGACAGACTACCGCTGCGACACGGCGCAACCAAAGACGTTCCGCGTCGACGCGTGGGGCAGACTTCCGAGCGCATCAGCGCGTTCGACCCGGCAACGCCATAGGCAAAACGCCGCGCCGCAGGCACGCGGCACGTAGCTCAGCTGGACACCGCCGTTTGCCCCTCGGACCTCAGATCTGGACCATCTCGAAGTCTTCCTTGCGCGCTCCGCATTCCGGGCAGGTCCAGTTAATGGGAACGTCCTCCCAGCGGGTGCCCGGCGCAATGCCTTCGTCCGGCAAACCGGCTTCTTCGTCGTAAATCCAGCCGCAAATCAGGCACATCCAGCTTTGATATTCCATTCTTGTGTCGCGTCGTAGAGTCCGTGGAAACGGGAGCCATGATGGTACCGTGTTGCCGCCCCAATGCCTAGCGATCAGAAACGCGCAATCGCCGCGCGCGGCGGCCTTTGGCTATGCAGCTTACGTGGGTTTTGGTTGGCGCTTGCGGCGCACGGCCGCAGCGTGTCTGGCTCGCAGCTGTGCGGGGTTTGCCGCTTGTTGGTCACTCGCCTGCGGTTCGTTTCCAGCTTACCTGCCATTCGTCTGGCCGTCAGGTTGCCCAGTTACGTGCTGCTGGCTTGCCGCAACGCGCCGAAGAATGCGAAAAAACGCCTTCACGACAGTTTAGGCCGCATAATTGAGCCGATTGCGCACCCTCTGCGCCTAAATTCAGCTCCTTTTTGTAAATCTTCATGCCCAGCGACACGCCTCCGATCGTCCTCACCTTCGGCCTTTCCGATCCCACTGGCGGCTCCGGCCTGCAAGCCGACCTGATGACCCTTGCCAGCATGGGCTGCCATGGCGTTTCCGTGCTCACGGGTTATACCGTGCGCGACTCGGCAAGCTGCGACGAAGTCACCGGGCTCGACCCTGAAGTAGTCGCGACCCAAGCGCGGATGCTGCTAGAAGACATGCCGATCGCCGCGTTCAAGGTCGGCGCATGCACGCGCGCGGAAGTGGTGAGCGCGATTGCCGAGGTGGTCGCCGATTACGACGACATCCCGCTGATTCTCGCCCCCGACTTCACGCTCGACGACGAACACGTGCTCGCCGCCGACGAACTGCGCGAAGCGATCGCCGACCTGCTGGCGCCGCAAACCACCTTGCTGGTCGCCGATTCGGCCACGCTGCTCGCCCTCGCCCAGCCGGACGGCGACGCCGAAGCGCCGAGCCTCGACGCAGCGATCTCGCATCTGCTGTCGCAAGGCTGCGAGTACATTCTGTCGACGGAAACCGGCACGCACCGTCTGGTCAATACGCTGTTCAGCGAAGACGGCCAGTTGCGCCAGGACATGTGGGACCGCGGCAGCCATCGGATCATGGGCATCACGGATACCCTCGGTTCCGCGATTGCCGCCTTGCTGGCCAATGGCCAGGAGCCGGCGGAAGCCGTGCGCGAAGCGCAGGAGTATTTGTATCAGGCGGTGCGCAATGCGTTCCGGCCGGGAATGGGCGCGTATTTGCCGGATCGGTTCTTCTGGGCGCGCAGCAGCGATGACGACACGCCGCCCTCGGCCGGCAAGGACGCGGCGCCGGGCGAGGCCCGGCACTGAGATTCGACGCGAAGAAGCGTCTGCGGCATGTGCGGCAGACGCCCAGCAAGCGCTTCCGCTTTGGCCTCTGCCAAACGCCGCCCATAAAAAAACCCGCATTTCTGCGGGTTTTTTCTTTTGGGAAGCACGCCTCGCGGCGCACCTCCCCATGTGTTTCGAACTGGACCTCTAATAAAAGAGGCCCAACCGAAATTACATGTCCATGCCCATGCCGCCCATGCCGCCGGGCATACCGCCGCCCATCGGAGCATCTTCCTTCGGCAGTTCGCAAACAGCTGCGTCGGTGGTCAACAGCAGGCCAGCGACCGAAGCTGCGTTTTGCAGCGCCGTGCGCGTCACCTTCGTCGGGTCCACGACACCAGCATCAACCAGGTCGACGTACTCGCCCGTTGCTGCGTTGTAGCCGTAGTTGCCTTGGCCAGCAGCAACAGCTGCCACCACGACGCTGGCTTCTTCGCCACCGTTCGTGACGATCTGACGCAGCGGCTCTTCCATCGCGCGCAGCACGATCTTGATACCAGCGTCCTGATCGGCGTTAGCGCCCTTCAGACCAGCGATTGCCGTACGTGCACGGATCAGTGCGACGCCGCCGCCAGCCACGATGCCTTCTTCCACAGCTGCGCGCGTTGCGTGCAGTGCGTCTTCGACACGCGCCTTCTTTTCCTTCATTTCGACTTCGGTCGCAGCACCGACCTTGATCACTGCAACACCGCCGGCCAGCTTGGCCACGCGCTCTTGCAGCTTTTCACGGTCGTAGTCCGACGTAGCTTCTTCGATTTGCGTGCGAACTTGCTTCACACGTGCTTCGATGGTTGCAGCTTCGCCAGCGCCGTCGATGATCGTCGTGTTTTCCTTGCCCACTTCGATACGCTTCGCTTGACCCAGTTCGGCCAGCGTTGCCTTTTCGAGCGTCAGGCCGGTTTCTTCAGCGATAACTTGACCGCCGGTCAGGATCGCGATGTCTTCCAGCATGGCCTTACGACGATCGCCGAAGCCCGGAGCCTTGACAGCAACCGTCTTCAGGATGCCGCGGATGTTGTTCACAACCAGCGTAGCCAGCGCTTCGCCTTCGACGTCTTCTGCGATGATCAGCAGCGGACGGCCAGCCTTAGCGACTTGTTCCAGTACCGGCAGCAGATCACGGATGTTCGAAACCTTCTTGTCGTGCAGCAGCACGAACGGGTTTTCGAGCACAGCAACTTGCTTGTCCGGGTTGTTGATGAAGTACGGCGACAGGTAGCCGCGGTCGAATTGCATACCTTCAACCACGTCCAGCTCGTCTTGCAACGACTTGCCGTCTTCAACCGTGATGACGCCTTCCTTGCCGACCTTGTCCATCGCTTCAGCGATGCGGTCACCGATCGACGAATCGCTGTTTGCCGAAATCGCGCCAACTTGAGCGATTTCCTTGTTCGTCGTGCACGGCTTGCTGATCTTGCGCAGTTCTTCGATAGCGGCCGTCACAGCCTTGTCGATACCGCGCTTCAGGTCCATCGGGTTCATGCCCGATGCAACGTACTTCATGCCTTCGCGGACGATCGACTGAGCCAGAACCGTTGCGGTCGTGGTGCCGTCACCTGCGTTGTCGCTGGTCTTGGAAGCCACTTCCTTGACCATTTGCGCGCCCATGTTCTGGAGCTTGTCTTTCAGTTCGATCTCTTTCGCGACCGAGACACCATCCTTGGTGACCGTCGGGCCGCCGAAGCTGCGCTCCAGGACAACGTTGCGACCCTTCGGGCCCAGCGTGACCTTCACAGCGTTCGCGAGGATGTTCACGCCTTCAACCATCTTGGCACGGGCGGAATCACCGAATACGACGTCTTTAGCTGCCATCTTCTAACTCCTTGAATTCTTGGGATATAACCGGGTAAGTAGCGCTTTGCGCTTACTTCTGCACCACGGCCATGATGTCTTCTTCGCGCATCACGAGCAGTTCGTTGCCGTCGACCTTGACGGTCTGGCCTGCGTACTTGCCAAACAGGACGCGATCACCCACCTTCACGTCGAGTGCGATTTGTGCACCCTTGTCGTCACGCTTGCCCGGGCCGACTGCCAGAATTTCGCCTTGATCCGGCTTTTCTGCTGCGGCTTCGGGGATCACGATGCCCGACGCAGTCTTGGTTTCTTGATCCAGACGTTTGACGATCACGCGATCATGCAAAGGACGAAGGTTCATACATACTCCTCTCTTGATTGAGACTGAAGAACGCTGAGAAAACCCGGCTGGCTGAGCCAACCGGCGATGTTGTTAGCACTCTCGTGCAGCGAGTGCTAATTATATGGACGGGTGGTGACAATTTCAAGAAGGGATGTCGCTTTGAGTGTCGATTGTCGAGATTCGCTTAACTTTGAACTTTGTTCACTTAAGTTGAACTCGCGACCTGAGGCCGGACACCGTATCACCGCGCACCCTCATAAAAACAATGACTTAGAATTGAAGTCACCGCGCTGCAGGGTCGCCCGCGCCGCTATAACAGGCAGCTGTTTTTGACGACATCGCCTCGCAAAAACTTAGCGATCGACATTCGGACAGGGGTAAACCCCGTGACTTCACGCGCGCTTCAGTCATGTCCGGGAAGTTCGGAAAACTTGATGCGGCCAGCGGCCGCAACCCATCGCTACCCCTTAATGAACCCTCTCGCCCACAGAGCGCTTCGCATTCACTCCCTCACCGGGCGTCCCGACGTGGTGTCGCGATCATATGTATCGAACGAATCGCCGGACCAACTCTCAGCGACGTGCTGCTGATGAGTCCGTGGTTTGGTAAACAGAGAAACCTGAGAAGCCAGAGAAACCTCAAGGTAAGTTTGAGCTTCGGTGAGTGCACGTGCCTCGGCAAAGGCGCTTTCGCCGCCCGCATACGTTGCCTAACTTTTTGATTTTCCGAATCGAGACCAGATACATAGGTGCTACACACCGCCGCCGAGCCGCGGACGCTGACGCTGACGGCGGTGTCGCTATGTGTTGATTTGCACGGAATCCTGACCCACCCTGCGTAGTAATTTGCATCGAATATTGACCCACGTAGAACACTGACCTGCTCGGCAACGGGCGGGGGAACGGAGTGATCGACGTGGCTATATTGAGCATCATCCGACGCTGGCACTTTCGCGATCATGTGTCGTTGCGCGAGATTGCCAAACGGCTGGGCGTGTCCAGAAACACGGTCAGACGCTACATACGGGCCGGCACCGTACTGCCCGCCTATCCCGAACGCCACAGCCCCAGCAAGCTCGACGGGTTTGCTGCGAAGCTTGCTGG
>NZ_JABBGJ010000009.1 GCF_012927345.1 Paraburkholderia polaris | reverse complement strand
CGCTTCGTGCAGTGGTACAACGAAGAGCACTGCCACAGCGGCCTGAAGTATGTGAGTCCGGGGCAGCGGCACCGCGGCGAAGCCGACGAGCTTCTGGCCCGACGGCGTGCGCTGTACGAAGACGCGCGCCTGCAGAACCCCGCACGCTGGTCAGGTGCCATCCGCAACTGGCACCTGACAGACGCGGTCTATCTGAACCCGGAGCGAACCCACGCCTCGGCCGGAATGTATAAGCACGCAGCGTAACGGTTCACGCGACAACTACCTTGACACACACCGCGGCAAAGAAAGTAAGTGCCTGCCCCGCACAGGGGCGAACGCTAATAGACCACTAACAAATCAAGGAAAGGCACCAAACCCACAACTACAGACAAACAAAGCGCCGTAAATCCCAACCCCAAAAAACCTCTACGCAGAAGGCTTCTTATAAGCGACGCAATCAACCTCGACCCTACAATCAATCACCATCGAAGAAACCACACAAGCCCGAGCCGGCGGATTCTCGCCAAAGTACTCGCGAAAAACCTTGTTGAAAGAAGCAAAGTCACGCGGATCGTCGAGCCACACGCCGCAACGAACGACGTGCTCCGCTCCATAGCCCGCTTCCTTCAAAATAGCGAACACGTTCTGAATCGCCTTGTGCGATTGCTCAACGATGCCACCGTTGATCACCTCACCGTTTTCCATCGGCGTCTGCCCGGAAACGAACAACCAGCCATCCGCTTCGACTGCCCGAGCAAAGGGCATATGTTGACCACCGGTACCCTTGCCGCCTTCAACGCCATATCGCTTCATCATCCAACTCCTTTAAAAGTCCGGCACGCGCCAACGAATACGCATGCCGCATTGATCAGAAAACCAAAATCAAAACGCGCCGTGCGCATCACCCTTCGACGCCGCGCCGCGCGCCACAAAATGCCCTGCCCGCTCGCCAGTCACCGCTCCATCGCGGTAAGTCAACACGCCGTTCACCCACACCGCATCGATGCCATCGGCCGCCTGTTGCGGATTCTCGAACGTCGCCGCGTCGCGAACCCTGGCCGGGTCGAACAACACCAGATCCGCGTGATAACCGATATGCACCTCGCCTCGCTGCGCCAAACCAAACCGGTGCGCCGACAAACTGGTCATCTTGCGCACCGCCTCTTCGAGCGGCAGCAACTTCGCATCGCGCGCGTAGTGGCCGAGCACGCGCGGAAACGCGCCCCACAAACGCGGATGCGGCAGCGGATCGTTCGGCAAACCATCTGAGCCGACCATCGTTGCGGGATGCGACAGAATCCGCCGCACGTCGTCCTCGGACATGTTGTGATACACCGCGCCCGCCGGCTGCAAGCGCTTGCCCGCCTCCTGCTGCGTAACGCACCACTCAGCGGCAATTTCCTTGATCAGCTTGCCCGCCATCTCGGGATGCGGCTCCGACCATGTGATCGTGATGTCAATGTCGCCCGTCACCTGCTTCACGTCGAGCGTCGACGAACTGCGGTTGTACGGATAGCAGTCGCAGCCGATCGGCTGCAAACGACGCGCGCCTTCCAGCGACTTCAGCACCTCCTCACTACGCCCCCAGTTCGATGGCCCCGCACACTTCAGATGCGAAATCACCACCGGCACATGCGCGTGACGGCCCACCCGATACGCTTCGTCCATCGCGTCGAGAATCGCGTCAAACTCGGTGCGCATGTGCGTTGTGTAAAGCGCGCCTGCGGCGGCCAGCGGCTCCGCCAGCGCCATCACTTCTTCGGTCGGTGCGGAGAAGGCGGAGCCGTACGCGAGTCCCGAGCTCAGGCCCAACGCCCCGTTCGACAACGCCTCTTCGAGCTGCGCGCGCATTCCGTCGATTTCCTCGGCCGTCGCCGCGCGATCGAGCCGGTCCATCTGATTGCTGCGCAACGCCGTGTGCCCAATTAACGCGCCGACATTCACCGCAGGGCGCGCCGCGTTCACCGCTTCGACGTACGCAGCGAAAGTCGGGTATTGGAACGCGTCACGCTCGCCGAGCAGGTTCATCGGATCGGGCGGATCGCCCTTCAACGAAACCGGTGACGCGCTGATCCCGCAATTGCCGACGATCACCGTCGTCACGCCCTGAGTGATCTTCGGCAACATCTGCGGCGATTGGATCACGTGCGTGTCGTCATGCGTATGAACGTCGATGAAGCCCGGCGCCAGCGCGCGGCCATTGGCCTCGATTACCTCTTCCGCGAGCCAGTTCGACAGATTGCCGATCGCGGCAATGCGACCGTCACGGATCGCGACGTCGCGTTCGACCGGCGGCGCGCCCGTGCCATCGTACAGTTGCGCGCCGACGATCAGCGTATCGGCGGCTTCGGGATGCGAATGCATGGATCAGTCTCCTAACGGTTGTCGATCGCCGCCGCCACGGTGCGCGTCGAGCGCGTGCTTCATGCGGCGCAGCAATTCGCGGCTCTCGTCACCCTGACTGACGGCGAGTTCGGTGACGAGCACATCGAGCGCCATCATCATCGCGTAGCGCGACGACGATGGCTTGTAAATGAAATCGGTTTCGAAGGCGACAATCGGGATCACCCAATCGGCCAGCTTGGCCAAAGGCGAAGCCGGCGCGGTCAGGGCAATCACGGTCGCCCCGTAGTTGCGCGCGATCTTGCAGTTCTCGACCATCTCGGGCACGCGCCCGGTGGTGGACAGCGCGATCACCACGCACTCGCGCGATACGGTGCTCGCCACCATGCGCTGCAACAAGCCGTCCTGATAGGTCGCAACGGGCCGGCCGAGACGTACGAGCCTGAAGCGCATTTCGTCGGCCAATGCGGTCGAGCCGCCGCCCATGCCGAATACATAGATCATTCGCGCGGCGCGCAAGGCGGCCGCCGCTTCGGCTAAAGGCGCCTGGCGAAGAAGTTGATGGTTATGGGCAAGCGCGGTCTGCAGTTCGTCGAACACGCGAGTGGCGATCGGCTCGGGGGCATCGGTGGGTCCGCCCGTTTGCAGGAAGCGCTGGCCGACGGCGGCCGCCTGCGCGAGCCGCAGCTTCAACTCCCGCACATCGCGGCAACCCACCGCCTTGGCAAAGCGCGTCACGGTCGCGACGCTCACCTCCGCCTGCTGGGCGAGCGCGCCAATGCTGGCGCGCGATGCGCCGGTAAGATCATCCAGAATCAGCGCCGCAACCTTACGTTCGGCCGAACGCAGTTCCGGCGCGCACTCAGCGATGCGCGCGACGATATCGAAGGCCAGCGGTTCGGCGGTTGAGTTCATTGCAGGCTGTGGGGGTCTCGCGAAGGCTTACGAAAAGCCTCCGGCAAGCTGTGGTACTAAATAACATTTCTTCACCCATCGTACTTTCGGTAACATAGTAAAGTCAACTTTGATTCGATTTAACTGGACGATGGAGCAGGGAGACATGAAAGTTACAAACTATCAGGGCGCAACGATTGATCCTTATAGCAAGGGCTTGGGCATGGTTCCGGGCGCCAGTATCCAACTCACGGATGTCCCGCGCCTCGAGTGGAACCTGCTGAACGAAGACGTGAGCCTGCCCGCTGCCGTGCTATACGCGGATCGTGTGGAGCACAATCTGAAGTGGATGCAGGCGTTCGTCGCGGAATACGGCGTCAAGCTCGCGCCGCACGGCAAAACCACCATGGCGCCGCAACTGTTTCGCCGTCAGCTCGAAACCGGCGCATGGGGCATCACGCTCGCCACCGCGCATCAGGTGCGCGCGGCGTATCACGGCGGCGTGTCGCGGATTCTGATGGCCAATCAGCTGGT
Source organism: Paraburkholderia polaris (assembly GCF_012927345.1). Lineage (GTDB taxonomy): Bacteria > Pseudomonadota > Gammaproteobacteria > Burkholderiales > Burkholderiaceae > Paraburkholderia > Paraburkholderia polaris. The sequence goes on along the minus strand of NZ_JABBGJ010000009.1, from coordinate 208,597 downwards.
CGGCCGCCGCAACATGATGATGGTCGCCGAGTTGCTGAGCGATCCTGATTTCGAGTTCTTCTGCCTCGTCGATTCGGTCGAAGGCGTCGAGCAACTGGGCCAGTTTTTCACGTCGGTACGCAAGCCATTGCAAGTATTGCTCGAGCTCGGCGTGCCGGGCGGCCGCACCGGCGTGCGCGACGAAGCGCAGCGCAACGCGGTGCTCGAGGCGATCGCACGTTATCCGGATGTGTTGAAGCTGGCGGGCGTCGAGTTATATGAAGGCGTGCTGAAAGAAGAACACGAAGTGCGCGAGTTCCTGCAGAGCGCCGTCGCCGTGACGCGTGCGCTTGTCGAGGAAGGACGTTTTGCCCGCACGCCCGCCGTTTTGTCCGGCGCCGGCTCGGCCTGGTACGACGTGGTCGCGGAAGAATTCGTGAAGGCCTCGGAGACCGGCAAGGTCGAAGTCGTGCTGCGGCCCGGCTGCTATCTGACGCATGACGTCGGCATCTACCGCAAGGCGCAAACAGACATCTTCGCGCGCAATCCGGTCGCGAAGAAAATGGGCGAAGGCCTGTTGCCGGCGCTGCAACTGTGGGCTTATGTGCAATCGATTCCGGAACCGGATCGCGCAATCATCGGCCTCGGCAAACGCGATTCCGCTTTCGACGCGGGCATGCCGGAACCGTCGCGCCACTATCGTCCGGGCACCGAAGCGCCGCGCGATATCGCGGCGAGCGAAGGCTGGGAGATTTTCGGCTTGATGGATCAGCACGCGTATCTGCGGATTCCCGCGGGCGCCGATCTGAAGGTGGGCGACATGATTGCGTTCGACATCTCGCATCCGTGCCTGACATTCGACAAATGGCGTCAGGTGCTGGTGGTCGATCCGTCGTACCGCGTCACCGAAGTGATTGAAACGTTCTTCTGATCTTGATGCAAACGGCGCGCTTCACCGCAAGGTGGCGCGCCGTTCGTTGCAGCGTTGCCGCTCAATAGGCGCGCTCGATCTCCGCTGAATTTCGGCCGCCGGGCGCGTCCTAGGCGTGCCGAAGTTTGGGCACATCCGCGCCGGCCGCTCCAGCATTCGCCGCCACCTTGAGTCAGGCTTAAGCTTGGCGCGCCGGGCCGGCCTCCGCCGTGTCGGACACCTCGGAAGCCGACGCGCCTGCAGCGTTAGCCGTCGCTGCCACTTCGCCGATCCGCACTTCCAGCATCTTCAAAGCCCCCGACAGCGCGCTCAGCGCGTCGTCCGGCAACGCCGCCATCGTGTCGTGCAAAAAAGCGTTGCGGCGCGGCAGGCTGGCTTCAGTCGCCGACTGCCCCGCTTCGGTCAAACGCACATTGGTCACGCGGTTATCGCGCGTGTCCATGCTGCGAGCAATCCAGCCCAAACCTTCGAGTGTTTTCAATTGACGCGTGAGCGCGCCTGGATCGACACGCAAGCGCTCGACCAGCCGCTTCTGCGACGACTCGCCGGCCTGCTCGTGCAGCGCGAGCAGAATGCGCCAGCGCGGTAACGGCTGGCCAACGTGGGCCTCGAACGCCGACATGAACGCCCGATAAGTGCGGCCGAATTGCTGCATGACGGCGACGCGGTCCTGTTCTTCCATGATCTGTCAGTAAAACGGTAAGGCTAAAAAATCAATCCGCGTGAATCACCGGCTCGAGCTTGCGCTGGAGCTTGATCGGCGGCACACGGCGGCTTTGCCACACGGACACCACGGCGATGATCGCCGCCAGCGCGAGACCCAGATGAATCGCCGCGACGAGCGCCTCGCGCGCACTCTCGAGCAGCATCGCGCCGTTGTGCCCCGCATGCGTCAACTGCCCGAGCAAAGTGGCTTGCGCGTCGCGATTGATCAGGATTTGCGGGTCGCCAAGATCGGAGAACCATTGCGACGCGTGATCGTTTTCCAGCGCGCTGCGCACGCCGCTCGCGTACATATGGCTAATCAACGTGCCGGTTAGCGCCGTGCCGATCATCCCGCCGATCATCCGCAGCGACTGCAGCAGCGCGGTGGCGATGCCAAGATGTTCGCGGCCCGCAGTCTGCTGCGCAAAGATCGTCAGATTCGGCATCACGAAGCCGAGGCCGAGGCCGCCGAGCACCATGAACGACATCAGCAACCATTGCGGCATGGACCGCGTCGCGACGACCACGCCGAGGCACGCCAGCGCCACCAGCGCGAAGCCGATGTACAGCATCAGATTCGGATTGCGCACACGCGAGACGATACGGCCGTTGGCGATACTGCCGATCGTGATGAACACGACGAGCGGCGTAATGACGAGCCCCGCATCTTTCGGCGACATCCCGAAGCCGCCCTGGAACAGCAACGGTGCGTAGAACAGTAACGAGAACATCGTGAAGCCGCCCAGCACGGCGAGCGTGAAGAGCGCGGACAGGCTGCGATTACGAAACATATCCACCGGCAGAATCGCCGTCGGGCAGCGCTTTTCCCACTGCCACAACCCGTATGCCGAAGCGACGCTCAACGCGAGCAGCGCGAAGGCGCTCAACGTGACGCCGTGCTTCGGCAGCAACTCGACGAACAATTGCAACGAGCCGAGCGCCACCGCGATTAGCAGCGCGCCAGGCCAATCGAGCCGCATCTTGCCCTCGTGCTCGATGTGCCGCAGATGCGGCAGAAAGCGCCAGACGAAAAATAGCGACAGTAGACCGACCGGCAGATTCACATAAAACACCGAACGCCAGCCGTAGTACTGCGTGAGGAACCCGCCGAGCGATGGCCCCACTGCGTTCGCAATGCCGAACGCCGAACTCATCAGCACCTGCCAGCGCAGGCGCACGACCGAGTCGGGAAAGAGATCAGGAATGCAGGCGAAGGCGGTGCCGACCAGCATGCCGCCGCCGATGCCCTGCAAGCCGCGCGCGAGCACGAGAAACAGCATGTTATTGGCTGCGCCGCAGAGCACCGACGCCGCGGTGAACACGACGATCGATGCGATCACGAAGGGCTTGCGCCCGTAATAATCGCCGAGGCGGCCGAAGATCGGCACGGTGATCACCGAGGTCAGCAAATACAACGTGGCGACCCACGCGTAGAGCTCGAAACCTTTCAGTTCCGCGACGATGGTGGGCAACGCGGTGCCGACCACCGTCTGGTCGAGAGCGACCAGCATCGAAACGAACGAAACGCCGAGCATCGCCAGTAGCGATTCGCGGAAAGGTAAAACTTGCCCACTCGAGTGGTGGGCCGCGGTATGGACAGCCATTTTTGATAGCGCAACAGTTGACCTGTCAAACAATTGGGAATCATACCATGAGGTGATGCTCTAAGCTGGAACCCGCCGGGGCGGTTCACCGCACCGGCAATCGACTGAAGAATGGACAACACATGACGCCAGGGAGGCACATGGAGCCGAGTTCGCTCGCAGCACAATCGTTAACGGACGACGACCTGAGCGCGCTGCGACGCGCGAAACACGAACTGGAGAGCCCCGCGCTGGCGATGAAACTGGCCAGCATTGTCGGCTCGCCACTCGAGAAGCTGCTCTCGCGCATGCCGGCGTTTGCCAACGAAAAGGTCACGGATGCGACGGAACTGGCGTTGCGCAAGTGCCTCTCGATCGCGCTGCGCACGCTAGGACGGCAGGCCGGCGCGTCGCCCCTGATCGTGCCCGACAAGCCGAGCAACCTGCTGCATAAGTTCGCTGTGGCGACCACCGGCGCGGCCGGCGGCGCATTCGGTCTGTTCGCGCTGCCCGTCGAGCTGCCGGTCACGACTACATTGATGTTTCGCTCGATCTGCGACATCGCGCGCAGCGAGGGCGAGGATCTGACCTCGATTGACACGCAGCTGCAATGTCTGACGGTGCTCGGCATGGGCGGCACCTCGAAAGCCGACGACGACGCCGACTTCGGCTACTTCATCATGCGCGGCGCGCTGGCGCAGGCCGTATCGAAGGCGTCATCCGAAATCGCGACGAAAGGCTTCAGCGCGCATGGCTCCGCGGCATTGCTGCGCCTGCTCAACACGATTGCCGCACGCTTTTCGGTGCAGGTGAGCGAGCAGATCGCCGCCAAGTCGATTCCGGCGATCGGCGCGGTGCTTGGAGCGATGGTCAATACGGTGTTCATCGACCACTTCCAGCAAGTCGCGCACGGCCACTTCACCGTGCGGCGCCTGGAGCGGCAATACGGCCAGGAAACGGTCGAAGCCGCCTATCAGGCGATCGATGTCACGCTGAATGGCTGAGCGGCCGTGCCGCGTCCACTCGTTGTACTCGTCACGCGTCGCACGAATGTCGCGGCGCGGTCGAGCGCTCGGCCGCCTTCCGGGATGAACGGTGTGAACAATGGCCAGACGTGCGGCATCTTCTTCCACACTTCTAATTCGCAGTCGACGCCCGCCGCGCGCGCCTTGTCGGCAACGCGTTGCGAGTCATCAAGCAATACCTCCGTGCTGCCCGCCATGATGAAGAGCGGCGGCAAGCCTTCCAGGTCGGCATAGAGCGGCGAAGCGTACGGATGCGTCGCGGGCGTTTCGCCGAGATAAACCTTGCCTGCGGGCCCAATAGCGGGACCGCTGAACATGGGATCGAGACCGTCGTTGGTGCGGATGGTGGCGCCGGTAGCGGCCAGATCGGTCCACGGCGAGAACAGCAGGCAGCCCGCCGGCAATGGATCGCCGGCGTCGCGCAAGGCGACTAGCGTAGCGAGCGCAAGGCCGCCACCCGCGGAATCCCCCGCGATCACGATCGACTCGGGCGGCGTGCCGTTCGCGACCAGTTGACGGTATGCCGCGGCCGCATCGTCGAGTGCGGCCGGAAAGCGATGCTCCGGTGCGAGCCGGTAGTCGAGGGAAAAGATCGCCACATTCGCACGCGTGGCCAAGCCGAATACGAGGGAGCGATGCGTAAGCGGCGAACAGAAGTAGTAGCCGCCGCCGTGGCAATACAGCACGGTCGGGCCGTTCCTGGAAGTCGATACGCCGTCCGCGCGCTCGACCCACTCACCCCGCAGCGGCCAATCGCCCGCTCCGTACAATTCGCGCAGACGCCAGCCGCCTGGCACGCGCGGTGACCAGGCACGTTTGGCCGTCAGCGCACGCGCTTTCTCGACATTGATGCCCTTGAGGGTTTGCGGTCGAAACTGCCTGCGCAGATACCAGCACGCGAGTGCACTTTGCCAACTCATCGGGACACGCTCCTTCGATAGTGTCCCGCCATGGTACGTGCGTTCGCCTCCGCGCCGGTGGACGACGGCTTCTAATCCTGAAAAAGCGCCCGCACCACCGGGCGCGGCTTTCCTCTGCCTAGTTCGCCGGCAAAACCTGTCCGCGAATCTCGCCGGTCGGATTCTGCTCGGTATGGACGTTGAAGTACCACTGCCCCGCCATCAGGTCCGTCACCTGCTGTTCGGTGAGCGCAGCCGATCCTTTGATCGGACTCGCAAGCGCGTCCTTCCCGATCGGCACCTGGATCTTGGCGTTCTGCCCGACCGGCGCGGGGCCGTGGAAATGTGCGGCGGTTGCCGGGCCGCTCAGCCCTTCATAGGTGATCGTCCATTGCAAGGACTTGGTCGAGGTATCGAACGTGGCGTTCAACATGCCGTGCCCGTGACTCACGCGCGGCGGCACTTCGCTCGACGGCTCAAGATCGGCCTTCAATGCCACCGTATCCGCAAAGGCGACGCCCGACGCCAATGCCCATACCACCACCGCAAAATTCAGTTTTCGAAGCGCAATCATGGTCTTCTCCGGACTTTGATGCACCGCCGCACCGACATTTCGGCCACGCGCGAAGCAACCCCATACTAGTGCAAATCCGTCGAACCTGTTTGCGTCAGGGGCCATATGACAAGCTTGCCTTCGCCGGGCGCGCGCCAACGAAAAAAGCACCGCGAGCGGTGCTTTCTTCTTCCCGCAGTAATGCTTTAGAAGAGGTGACGGATACCCGTCGTCACGACCACCTGGTTCTTGCTCGACGACGGTGCGTCGGTACCGAACACTTGCGCGCCGACCGTGTTGCCGTCCGCGCCGACATGCGCGACACCTTCGGCGTACAGGTCAGTGCGCTTGGACAGGGCGTAGTCAGCCTGCAGACCGAACTGGTTCCAGTGGCTCGACCCGTTCGACGTGCCAGGCGTATGCTGCAACGCTTGCGTGTACGTGTAAGCCGCGCCGAATGCCAGCGCCGGCGTCAAGTTATAGCGCGCGTTGACTTCGTAGTTGTTGTAACGCACCGAGGCGTCGTTGTACACAAAGTCGAAACGGCTTTGCGTATAGACAAGGCCGACTGTTGCCGGGCCGAATGCATAGCTGCCGCCGGCGCCCCACGTGCGCTGCCGTTGACGTTCGCCCGCCACGCCGATGTTCGGCGCGCCATCCTGGATCGCACCGTTTGAATTACCGCCTGCACCTTGAGCCTGCAAGTAGCCGGCTGCCAGTTTCAGCCCACCGGTCGAATAGCCCATGCCTGCGCTGTAGGCGCGATCGTTCGCGAAGGCGCCTGCCTGGTTCGAGAAGGCATACAAGCCGCTGAACGAGAAGCCGCCGTAATTCACACTCTGGTACTTCACCGAATTGTTGATCCGCATGGACGCGTTGGCGTTGTCGTTATCGCCGCGATGGGCGAAGTACGTGCCGCCCCAACTGCCGGTCGCCGTCAGCGGGCCGAGATAGTCGACCACGGAGTCGTACTGACGACCCAGCGTAACCGTGCCGTAGTCGCTCGAGATACCCGCGAACGCCTGGCGGCCGAAGCTGCGGCCACCTTGTGCCGCGGCGCCGTTGGCCACGCTAAAGCCGTTTTCCAACGTGAAGACTGCCGCGTAACCGCCGCCGAGATCTTCGCGACCACGCAGGCCCCAGCGGCTGCCCGACAGATTGCCACTCGTCAGGCCATATGAGGCGCCGTGCTTCGACGCATAGCTAGCCGACACTTCATTGTTCACGTACGTGAAACCGGCATCGACGACGCCGTACAACGTCACGCTGCTTTGCGCATTGGCGGCGCTAGCGAACGTCGCGGAGACCGCGGCGAGAATCAGGATTTTTTTCATGTTGTTCCAAATAACGTGTGGTTTTTGAGTCTTCGACTCGATTTTTTGTACAGTGCGATTGCAGGCTGGGGACGGGCTGCATCCAGAGCGTTCACCGCATACCGGCTCGATCTGCAGCGCGGAGTTTAGGTGTCCAACTTTCACGGACACCACGTGCCTTCGCACAAAAGATTTTTTGAATTAGTCGAAAAATCGACGTGGCAATATCGGCGAGCCTTGAGCCGCAAGGCAGTCCATTTATCTCTTTTTATATTTAGCGATACTTATCTAATTAAAACGTTGCAGCCTCACCACATCCCGCATTCAGAAGTCTCTCAATGCCTGTTCGGCCGGTTCTTGTGCCGTGCAGTTTTCGCGGCGAATACCATGCTCACCTCTTGCGTGCAGCATTAAAGTTTTCTCGTCAAAACCCCTGTCGCACTCGGTGCGGGTTCACCTCGCACTCAACCGAACACGGCAGTTCTATACACACCGGCGTCCCCCGCTCAAGTCCACTATCACGATGAACCAGTTGCAGGCCATGCGCGTCTTTCTGAAAGTCGCCGAAAATGGCTCTTTCGGGCGCGCCGCTGCGAGTCTGGATCTTTCCAATGCGGTGGTGACACGCTATGTCGCCCTACTCGAGACGCACCTCGATACGCGGCTCGTCAACCGGACCACACGCAGCCTGTCGCTGACCGAAGCCGGGCTCGCCTATGCCGATGGCTGCCGGCAGCTTCTCGATCAACTGGAAGCCATCGAGTCCAGCGTCTCCCAAAGTGCGAACGATCCGTCCGGCACGCTGAAACTCGTGGCTGTCGCGTCATTCTCGTTATTTGGGCTAACGCCGCTGCTGCAGCGTTATCGTTTGCAGTGCCCCCGAGTCAAACTCTCGGTCACGCTGTTGCACCGGCCGGTGGATCTGATCGAAGAGGGGTTTGACGTCGGCATCGTGGTGCCTGGCCAGGTCAGCGGCGGCACGTTGATCAAGCGGGCTTTATTCAAGGTCCGCTCGGTGGCGGTTGCCTCGCCCGCATACCTCGCCGCGCGGGGTACGCCGTCCACCCCGGCACAACTTGCTGCGCACCCTTTTCTGGCACCGTCGGCCAATGTTCGCAGCGCGCAATGGTGTTTCGTCGACGCCAACGGAATAGAGACAACCGTCAACATGAAGGCCACCTACGCGGTCAACAACGCGGTGATGTTGCGCCAGGCAGCGCTCGCCGACATGGGCATTACCATCCTGCCGGAGAATCATGTTTCGGCGGATCTGATGAGCGGTGCACTCGTGCGGGTGCTGCCGGACTACCGAATCAACGGCGCTGACAAGGAAGTCTCGCTGGTGTACCCCGGGCGTCGGCACGTGTCCGCCAAGACGCGCTCGTTTGTCGAGTTCACCGTCGACTATTTTCGAAACAGAGCCGGTGCGACGCTTTCATCGATATTTACAAACAGTTAATTGCGCAATTCGTGATGAATCTTTTACGCAGTCCCGGTTATGCTTCCGACTGCGAGAAGTGACTCCTTCATCGAGGGATGTCTCCAAATCTTTAACGCGGCTTCGGCCGCGTTTTTTTTCGCCCTCGCATTTTGCCCGCCCGATTTACTCTCAAGCACGCACCAATGCGATCGGCGACGCGGGGCGCTATCGCTCCGCGTCGCTGCAAGGCGACGAAACCTCAAGCGAGCAATGCAGCCTGTTCCTCGATGCCATCCAGCATCGCATTGCACTTGCGCGCCAACAACATCCCGTCGCTGCGCAAGCGGTCCGGCGTCTTAACGGCGATGTCCCGGCGGTAGTCTTCCAGCGCGTTGAGCAGCGGCGGATACTGCAGCACGCTCGCCGCCCCCGCCACGCGGTGATGCCACTCGCGCAAGCGCTCGACCTCGATACTCTCGAGTAGCGGCGACAGCGCCTGTACGTCTTCACGCACAGAAGACACGAACGAATCGAGCAATGCCTTTACGGTCGATTCGCTCCCCCACAACTGCGTCATGTGACCCAGATCGACCGGAACAAACGGCTCGGGGCCGCCGCGCGCATCCGGCCCGGAAACCGGCGGCGCGCTGACAGTCTCGGCGGGTGCGGCTTGCCATGCGCTGTCAGTGCCGAACCAGCGGCTTAGGTAATCGCGCAGCGTAGCGAGCCGCGTCGGCTTGACAAGGCAGTCGTCCATACCCGCGTCACGACAAAGCTTCAGGTCTTCAGGCGCGGTGTTCGCCGTTATGCCCAGGATCGGCAGGTGATGCGGGGCGCCTTGCTCCCGCGCACGGATGCTCCGCGCGAGTTCGTAGCCTGACAGATTCGGCATGTGGCAGTCCGTGATCAGACATCCATAGCTGGTTTGTTCGAGCGCGGCCAGCGCCTCGACGCCGTCGTTCGTCACGTCGCAGGCAAAACCGAGCAAGGCCAGTTGGTGACGGATCAACTCCTGATTCACCGGATGGTCTTCCGCGACCAGGATCAGCCGTCCGCTCGCAATCGCCCGTTCGCGGTCCGGCGGCAAGACACTGCCTTCAGCCATGCGCGGCATGCCAGCCGAACGCGGCGCCACCGACGGCAGCCCAGTCAACGCCGCGGCGCACGCGGCACCGAGGCCGCGCCACGAGATCGGATTGATGCTGACGCGCACGTTATTGTCGAGGATACGGTAGCCGGTTGGCTTCGGTTTCTCTGTCAGACAGATGATCCGGGAACTCGTCTTTACGCCTGCTGGCAGCACCACATCTTCACTCACGAAAATCATGTCTACGCCAGCTAGTGCGGCTGCGTCGCCGAGTTCGGCCGCGTCAGGCGACACGCTGCGCAACTCGAGTCCAAGAGCCTGGCCGAAATGCATCAACGCCTGGGCGACCCGCGTGTCAGCCGTCGCCACCACGCCGCGCTTGCCGCGCAAGCCGCTCAGCGAGTAACGCGAAGATTCGACAGGCATAGTGAGGCGCACCGTCATGCGCGTGCCGACACCGGGTTCGCTGTGCAATTCGAGGGTGCCGTTCATCAGGTCGATCAACTTGCGGCAGATCGTCAGGCCTAGACCAGTGCCACCGAAGCGGCGGGTAGTAGACGACTCAGCCTGCACGAACGGCTCGAACAGTTGCGCCTGCACCTCCGGCGCGATGCCGATACCGGTGTCCTCGACGGTCATCTCCAGCGTCTGGGCGTCGCCGGTCTGCTCGACGACCGAAACCTGCACGTCGACCTCGCCGTCCGGCGTGAACTTGATCGCGTTGCCGAACAGGTTGAACAGAATCTGCTTCAGCCGCACGCTGTCGCCGCGCAGCGCGGCGGCTACTTCGGGAGCGATATCGACACGTACTTTGAGACCCTTTTCATGGGCGCGGCCCGCGAGCAAACCAACGGCGTTGTCGACCAGCTCACGCAAGTCGATAGGTTCGGCTTCAATAGTCAGCCGCCCCGCTTCGATCTTCGAATAGTCGAGCAGGTCATCCAGAATCTGCAGCAATGCGCCCGCCGACTCGTGGATCATGCTCAACATTTCGCCTTGGTCCACATTGAGCGGCGTGCGCTCCAGCACTTCGACGAGGCCGAGCACGCCGTTCATCGGCGTACGGATTTCGTGACTCATCATCGCGACAAAGTCATCTTTTGCGCGCGAGGCGGCTTCGGCCACGTCGCGCGCTCGCGCGATTTCCTCGGACCGCGCGTGCTCGACGCTCGCGTCCACCCAGTAGCCGCTCCACACCATGCTGCCATCCTTCTCGCGACGCGGCACCAACTCCGCGCGCGCCCACTTGAGTTCATGCTCGACGTCGAAGCGAAACTCCATATTCACCGGCGTTTCGCAACGCGCCGATTGCTCCAGTTCGGCTAGCACGAAAGGCCGGTCTTCTTCGCACACGCGTCCGAAATCGATCTCCTCGCGAGTCATCGACGATGCGCCGTCGCCGCCCAGCAGATGTCGCGTGTCGCCGCCGATATATGGAAACGAATACGCACCGTCCGCGGTGCGGCGCAGTTGAAATACGACAGCCGGCAATGAGCGCGTGACGTCGAAAAGGCGCCGCTCAGTCTCGCGCGCGAGCATTTCAGCGCGCCGGATATCGGTAATGTCAACCATCGTTCCGAGCACACAGCTCGGCTTGCCGTCGCTGTTGTGACAAATCCGTGTCCAGAACAGGCCGTGCCGCAGGTCGTCCGTGCCGCGTTCGAACTGGAGTTCCGCCTGTGCAGGCTCGCCGTCTGTCAGCATCTTGCGCGTGAGGTCGTCCAGAACGCGGCTGTTGGCTTCGCCCCATGTCTGGACGTCCACGGCCGTGCGTCCGATCACCGCTTCGCGGCGCAAACCACACGCTTCTTCATAAGCCCGGTTGATCGCGATGTAGCGCCCATCCAGATCTTTGGCGACGAGCGGATAGGGCACCATCTCCATCATGGTTTCCTGAAAGTTCAGTTGTAGCGCCAGTTCGCGTTCGGTCTGTTTGCGCAGTCTGACTTCGCGCTGCAGCAGCAAATACGCGCGCAATGTGACCAGCAATGCGAGACCGATGCCGATCAGCAACGGCAGGAGGCGTACTGCGGTAACACTCCATGTTCCCTGCTCTCCCGTACTGCCGGTCACCCACTTCTGCCGGATGCGCTGCTTCTCGGCCGGCGGCATAGCCAGCAAAGCACGGTCGATCAAACCCGCGAGCGGGCTCAGATCAGGGCGCACCGCGAAGCCGAGCGCGTCGGAGCCACCGACCGTGCCCAGAATCTTGAGGACGCCGGTGTAACGTTGCTTGAGCAGGATATCAACAGCGGCCACGTTTCCAACCAGTACGTCCGCCTTGCCGTTTTCGACCATTCTGAGCGCGTCGTCCAAACTGGCCGCGACAGCGATGTTGGCGGCTGGAATGTTGTCGATCGCGAAGGGAATCGAGCCGGCGATATGCGACGAGACCACAATGCGCCGCGAGGCGAAATCGTTGAGCGCGCGCGCGGCCGGTTCGTCTTCACGCCCCACGATCACGAGCGGATAGCTTTCGTATGCACGGGTGTGCCGCGCGCTCTTCAGACGTGGATCGTTACTCGAGGAGGTGGCCAGAATCGCCAGATCGCCGCGCTGGAAAGCTTCGATGGTCGCGGGCCAGTCGGCCGTGTTAGCACGGTTGAACACGACGCCCAGCGCACGGCTCAAATAGTCCAGATATTCGGCGGCAATGCCGGCAGCATGACCGGACTCGTCGACATAACTGAAAGGCGGCCAGCCGCTATCGAACCCCACCTGCAACGGCGGTAGCGAACGGAGCCAGGCTTGCTCCTGCGGCGTCAGCACGAGGCGCCGCGCAGTGGATGCCGCTTGCGCGTCGAAGCTGCCGGATAGCCAGCGCGCACGGATCGCCGCGTCGTCGGCCGGATTCATCGACGCGAGCGCGCGATCAAGCTGGTCACGCAACGCCACCCGGTTGCGCGGCACGGCAAAGCGCAAGTCGGCGAGTCTGCCGCGTTCCTCGAAAGCGACTTGCAGTCCGCGAAATTCCTCCGTGGCCAGCGCGTACTGAACTGCAGGGGTAAAGCCGAGATAGGCGTCGGCATCGCCTTGCGCAACTGCCTGCAGCGCCGCGTGTGTATTGGCGAAGGTTTCGAGCTGGGCGCGTGGAAAACGCTCGCGCAACGAGCGTTCCAGCGCAAATCCTTTCTCTACCGCGAGGCGCGCGCCGGCAAGCTTAGCGGCACTCGCATACGCATCGCCGTCGCGACGGACCGCCACCGATGCGGACGCCTGGAAGTACGGGGCAGTGAAGCTGAAGCAGCGTTCCCGCTCGGGCGTGCGAGCGAGGCTCATGACCAGATCCACGTTGCCTGCGCATGCCGCGGCTAGCAGTTGCGGCATGTCAGGAAACGCTTTGGACTCGATCACGACGTTCGGCCCAACCAGCGCGCGCAGATAATCTGCGCTCAAGCCGGTTAGCTGACCGTCCTGAAGCCCGTCGAAAGGCATCCACCCGTTAGCCAGAACGCCGACAGTCAACGTGGCGGGAAAGGCGCCGTCGGCTGACGGATGCGGTGGGCCGGCGAACGGCTGGGCTACCGCCGGTTGCATCTGCGCGAAGACAAACGCGAACACTACAAGCAGGCACTGCGACACGCGCCGCGCCATCCGCCTCATCGCGGCACCGCGTTGGAGTTTCATGAAGGGCACCAGAAAATAAAGCCAGGCGGCGCTCACGCGACTTCGCCGTGCTTGCGGGCGAGCGGCGCGGCATACCGGCCGGACTTGCCCCACAGAAATGAAAACAGCGCGCCGGCGGCGACGCCGCCCAACAACGGCGCCGCCCAGAACAGCCAGAGCTGGTCGAGTGCCCAGTCGCCGACGAACAACGCCTGGCCGGTGGAGCGAGCGGGATTGATCGAGCCGTTCGTTACTGGAATCGACACCATGTAGACAATCATCAGACTCGCGCCTGCGACCAGCGGTGCGATCGGCTTCAGGCTTCGCCGGCAGGCCACCATCAGACTCGCCATGACGAAAGCGAACGAGAGGACAAGCTCAACGACTAGCGCGGAATGAAGTTGATAGTCGGCGGGAGAATGGTCGCCAAAACCATTCGCCGCGAATTCGCTCGCGGCCAGTCCGAAGCCGGGGCGGCCGCTCGCCACATAAGCGAGCAGCGCAGCGGCTGCGATGGCCCCGAGAATCTGGGCGGCAATGTAGGGCAGCAGATCCCGAACCGGGAAACGTTGCGCGACCGTAAAGCCGATCGTGACAGCCGGGTTGAAGTGCGCGCCGGAGACGGCGCCGAATGCGTAGCTCGCCGTGACGAGCGCGAGACCGAACGCGAGTGACACCTCGAGCACACCGTAGCCCTGCTGGACCGCGCCGGTATTCAACACAATGCTTCCGCAGCCGACGAACACCACCCACGCCGTCCCAACCCCTTCTACCAATAACCGCTTGCCTAGGGCTACCATCCAGCCTCCGAGTATTTGTGCAAATGGCAGACGGCGCCGCACTCCAGCCGCTAGACATCTGCCTGAATTTTCCAGGCTCGGCAGCGCACAGCATGGCGAAATGACAGCTTTCGTGATGCGGGTGTTGGAAGTCGAGCCTCAGCTAATTCAGAACTATGAAACGGTAACGTCGCCCAACCAATCAGAAGACTCTTAAAGTCCTAAGAACCATCGACCGTCGAGGGCCAGTTCTCTCACACGGTTGTCAGGCCAACCCTATCTGTCTCGCATAGTCGATGAGGTCGTTTTCTGTCTCGAGACCGAGCTTGCGCATCGCGCTACGCTTCTGCGTGCTGATGGTCTTGCCACTGCGCTGCAGACGTGCCGCGATTTCGTGGACTGCCAGACCTTGCACATAAAGCTGGAAGACCTCCCATTCGCGTGCGCTCAGCACGCCTGCGCGCGGCTGCAGCGGCGCGTCGGATGTGTCTATCGCGGCGCGTGCCTGATCCGATAGATAAACACCGCCGGCAAACGCTGCCTCGATAGCATCGATAAGCGACGCGGCGGTGTCGCGTTTGTCGACGATTCCGGCCACACCGAGGTGCAGCAGTCCCGACAGCATGTGCGCATGGCAGATCATCGTCAGTACGACGACGCAGGGATGAGGCCGGGCCCGCAACAGGCGGCGCAGGAACGACACGACGTTGCTGGCACCGTCAATGCCCGGCATGCCAATATCCGACACGACGACGTCGCACGCATAGGTGTCGAGCAATTCGGCCAGCGTCCGGGTGTCGGGTGCCTCGCCGACTATTTCAATGTGCGACGCCCCTTTCAACAGACGCGTCACGCCAACACGAACGCAATCATGATCATCGGCCACGATGACGCGGATCTTTTGTGTCATTTTTTGTTGTCTTATCGACTGGCACTCCCTGCACGCGACGTGCATCCCCGGGCGGTGCCAAGTACATCGTCTGTTCGCCACGCCACCGGACCGGCATGACGTCTCGCCGGCTCAGCGCCGGTTTTTCAGGCAATCTTCAGAGATCACGCCGTGCTCGACAGCGAAGCGGAACAGCTCCGCGTCACTGTGCAAGGCGAGCTTGCGCATCGCGGTACATTTCTGAGCACTGATTGTCTTGACACTGCGCCCGAGGCGCGCGGCGATCTCCGTCACACCAAGCCCGGAAGCGTATTGCGTGAACACCTCCAGTTCGCGGCGCGACAACATTTTCCGGACGAAATCGAGCCGTTGCGCGATCGTTGCGTCGCTAATCAGCGATCGCACCGCCGGCCCGAGATAGCACTCGCGAGCCAGCGCCGTGACGATTGCCACCTGAATCAGATCGATCCGGTCACGTTTGCTAATCAGTCCATCGACACCGAGCGCGATGACCTTTTTAAGCGCGGCAGCTTCGGTTTCCATGGTGAGTACGACAAGTGCAACATCGGGATAGCGCACCTTGAACTGCCTGACGGCTTCCAGTCCGTCGCCGTAGAAGCCGCCCGGCATGTAGAGGTCCATGAGAACAAGGTCGCATGGAATACGATCGACTTCCTTGAAAAGTTCTGTGGCGTCAGCGGCACGGCCGACGATTTGCATATTCGGATAGCTCACCATCAGATTCTCGATCGCCAACAAAACCAGTGGATGATCGTCCGCGATGATGGCTCGAACAGGTGTGCTTAATTCGTCGTTGTCGTTCATCGTCTTTTTCTCCCCCGTACCTGGATTTCCTGTCGCTCTCTCCGGAGCAACTGGCCTTGCGGCGATCATTAAACATATTTCGGAGGATAAGAATCAGATCGCTCTTAAATAGCGCAATGAGCCTGCTCGAACAATTGATTAGCTATACGATTTAACTTTCATAAACTCCATATGCACGGACATAAGCAAAGAGACCGGGATCGTTGGTGACGCCGAGTTTAGCCATTGCTTCGCGTTTTTGACGGCTGACGGTTCGGCGATGACATCCGAGTGCTACCGCGATCTCGGAGATCGATTGACCGCGCACGGACATTCTTATCACTTCCACCTGCCTGCGGGACAAACGTGAAGCCGGCGGCAGGTCACACGCATCGTCGCCAGGCTGGGCAAGCGCCTCGATGATGGAGCGGCCGACGTAGACCTCGCCCTTACCGCTCGCCTCGATCGCTTGCCATAGCTCGTCCGTTGTTTCCATTTTGCTGAGCGTACTGACTACACCGTCCGACACGATGGCGCGCAGAATCGCAGTGTTCGTCAGAGCTGTCATCACGACGATGCGCAACAATGGCCACCCACATCGGATGCGCCTGACAAGGTCCAAGCCGTCTTCAACCGCACCAGACGCGTCCGGCATCCTCAGGTCGGTGACGAGCACGTCGCATGGCGTGCTCTGCAACAGTTTGATCAATGAACCAGGCGTGGCCGCTTCGCCGACAATGGTGACACCGGCATGCATTTCCAGTGCGGCCCGAACGCCAAGCAGAACGAAAGGATGATCGTCTGCCAGAATGACTCGAAGGTTCACTATGATTTCTCTTGGTTGTTGTAGGTGTATTCGGCGTAAGCGCAGGGGAAAACCCCACTCGCTTCACACTTGCCTTGACGACCTCCCGACTTGGGATGACGTGCCAGGGGCGGCCATAAAACCACCACTACAACCGAGCGAAAATCGGAGCGTTCCGAAACCGCCAGGCAATTTGATAGTCCATTTACGGCGCTATCAAAGTAGGATCACGTAATTATGCGAATCGAATATGCGAGAGCTTTTCCCTCGCTGTTTATTTCCGGCTGCAAAGCAATACAGCGACGAGAGCGCGTCCCGCCGCTCCCGTCGCATGGAAAACAACAAATGAGACCGGCAGCGTCACGCCGCCGGCCACGATTGCCCCATCATGCAGCGTCACAGGCGCGTACAGTCGCCAGCTTGCTAGCCTGAGCCGCGCGTGGAAATACCGGTAGCGCGATCAATGCGCACACACTGGCTACCGCCCACACCATCGGCCACGAGCCGGCCGACAACAATGGCGGAATCGCGAGCGGCGTCAGAAACAGCGAGAGAAAGACGCAAGTGTTGCCGATCGCGAGTGCGGTACCCGCGCGGCTCGTTCCTGCGAGCGTCGCGAGTTCCGTGAAGGCAACGCCATGCCATGCGGACGCACTTATGCCGCCCAGCGCGATCATGAACGCGAACACCGCCGTCATCGCCGCATGATGCATGGCGGCCAGGCCCGTCACCAGTGCGAGCGATGCGAACAGCACTGCGGTCAGCACACTGCAAGCGCGCATATAAGCGCGTCGGTTGCCGCGCCGGTCGGTCCATGCACCGCTCAAGACCCGTGCAATTGCAGCGCCCATTTGCACCGCCGCCATCGTCACGCTGATCGCCAACACGCCGGCGCGGCTGAAGTCGTGAAGGAAGACGGTTCCGAACGTCACGACGGCAAGCTGCGGCACGCACAATGCGCCGGCGCCGAGCGCCACACGCCATATGCCGATATCGCGTAACGGCGAAACCTTCGCCGGCACGGCAGCCGCGACCGCCGCATTGCGAGCCGTACCCACACCATTCCCTTCGACATGCGAAGGTTCGTGCAGCCAGCGCCATGCGAACACCGCGGTAATCGCGCACGCAAGGGCCAACACGGTGTACGCGCTGGCAAAGCCGAATCTCGAGGCGAGCACCGGCAAGATCAGCGCCCCCAAGCCACCGCCGGCCGGCACCGCGGTCTGCCGGATACTCATCGCGAGGCCTCGCTCGCCTTCGCGAAACCAGGCCATCACTGCGCGGCCGCTCGAACCGTTGACGCTGCCGCCGAGCAGGCCGACCAGCAGCAAGCCGAGCGCGAGCGTCGTCACGCTCGGCACATGCGTGCCGGACGGCACCACGAACAATGCCAGCCCGGCTAGCGCTGCGGCAGTCGAAAGAAGTCCGAGCAGCAGCACGCGGCGGTCGCCCCAACGGTCGGTCAGGAGTCCCCATGGCAACTCGCTGACCGCAATGCCCAAACCGAGCATGCCTAGCACCAGCCCCAGCCCTTCGTTGCCCAGGTGATAACCCGAACGCAAAAAGACGGCCGTGGTCGGAATCCCTGAGAAAGCGGCCGAAAAACTCGCGTTCGCCGCAAAGCCAACCCCCAGCACCTTCCACCGATGGCTCGCCGCACGCTCGCCCGGTACCCGCACTGCAGCAATCGATTGGTTGCCCATGACAGCCTCCGCAATGAATGAATTGGAGGTATCCTACGGCTGTGCCAACCATCGGAAAAGCCGGAAATTCAGATGACTTCCATCGGATATACCGAATCATGAGCCAACGCGGATTTGACCTGACACAGCTGCGCACCTTCGTCGCCGTCGCCGAATCGGGCAGCGTCTCGGCAGGCGCCGAGCGCGTGTTCCTGTCGCAGTCGTCGGTAAGCGAGCAGCTGAAGAAACTCGAGGAGCGAGCTGGCCAGCCGCTCTTCGTGCGCAGCAAGCGGGGGGTGACCGCCACGCCGGCCGGCAGCCGGCTGCTCGATCACGCGCGCCGCATCATCGCAATGAGCGAAGCGGCGTTCGAAGACCTGCAAGGCCGCTCGCTCGACGGCGAACTGCGCATCGCCATCACGGACTACTACCGTCCGCTCGACATCGCGCGGATTCTCAAGACGTTTTCCGAACAGCATCCGCGCCTGAAGCTGCACGTCACCGTGCTGCCGAGCGCCGTGATCGACAGCAGCGCCAGCGACGATGCGTCGTACGACATCGGCCTCTCGTTGCGGCTCGTCACCGGGAACACCCGCTCCACCAGCCGGCGCACCGGCGCCGGTGCGCAAAGCGCGGTGGTGCGGCGCGAGAAACTGGTGTGGGTCTGCGCAGCCGATGCCAGTCCGCGGCCGGCCACGCCTTATCCGCTGGTATTGCTGCCGTCGAGTTGCCAGTTGCAGCGCTTCGTCGTGAAGCTCCTCGACGAACACAAGGTGTCGTATCTGGTGTCGCATTCGGCCTCCGGGGTGGCGGGGCTGCAACTCGCATTGAAGGCCGGGCTGGGCATTTCCTGCCTGAACGAGTCGTCGATTGGCGGGGGCGTGGTGGCCTGTCCGCCGAGTGTCGGGTTACCCGCACTGCCCGCCGTCGAGTTTCATCTGTTGCCGGGGCGAGTCGGCGAAAGCGAACGCGTTAGCAATGCACGTACGGCGTTGATGCAACTTTTCAGTTAGCGTGCGGCACGTCGTTGTATGCACCGCGATCCACAAATCCCGATGGAAACGGAGAACGGCGCATCGATCGCATTCAACGATACGGCTCGCACTCAAAACACATTCAGAATAAATATTGAAAGCGCTCTAATCAACGCCTATGCTGATCAAGTAATCCGCCGATTGGTCTACCAATTTTTATTGACGCACGGGATAAATTCCTGCAACCTGCTAAACGTCTGGCAGACGTATCGAACATAATTAACGCAGCCCGGAACGCGCCATCCGCTAGCGCATTCAAGCAGGTCATTGTTTTATAAAGCAATCGCGTCACCTTATCGATTCAACACTGCGCCTCCTTAATAAGTCCGTTTTGATTTGGTGTTCATGCAGTCGTTATAAAAGAAAAATTGGCAGGCTTGTCATGCGCTGTTCATCGAATTCATGCGCGAATGCGAGAGTGAATTCGTGCGCGAACGCGTGATAGATAAATAGCGAATAAAACCGTTCCCCCGACGAGGCCTGGCGTGCATCGTAGAACTATCGGATTGTCGATCCTGTTGGTGTTTTACGTCATGTGGCGTGGCGCAGCGTTCGCAGCCACTGACGCACCTAGCGCGATGCCCTCGGCCATGGACGAGCGCGTGCGCGCCTGCACGTCGTGTCATGGCGTGCAAGGCCAGGGCCTGAACAACGATTACTTCCCGCGTATTGCCGGCAAACCGGCCGACTATCTGTTCAATCAGTTGACCGCCTTTCGTGACGGCGGTCGCACCTATCCGCCGATGGGTTATCTGCTCGCGTTCCTGCCCGACGACTATCTGCGCAAGATCAGCCAGTACTTCGCGGACCTGCAACCGCCCTACCCGAATTCCGATCACACCGATGTCGCACCGGCAGTGCTCGCAGCCGGACAACGGCTCGTCACTCAAGGCGACCCAGCGCGCAAGATCCCGGCGTGCATCGCCTGTCATGGAGCACGCATGACGGGTACGCAACCTGGCATTCCGGGCCTGCTCGGCCTGCATGCGAGCTACATCGCCGGACAGATGGGCACGTGGCGCTCGGGCACACGTCACGCGCTTGCGCCGGACTGTATGCATTCGATCGCCGTCAAACTGACCGACAAGGACATCACCGCGGTATCGAGTTGGCTCGCGCGCCAGCCGCGCCCCGCCGATCCGCGGCCCGCGCCGGCGTCAGCTGAACGGCTGCCTCTCGCATGCGGGAGCCAACCGCAATGAAGCCGACCCTCCGCTCGATCCGCCCTGTTTCGTATGCCATGGCGAAGCGCCGTCGCATCGTTGTTTCGTTCGTATCCGGCTTGCTGGTTGCCGGCTTGATCGTCGCCGGCAGTGCCGCGCTTCCCGGCGCAACGCGTGCGTTGCTGATCGCTGAAGCAAGCGCCGCTGAAGGCGTGCCTCCTGCCGCGACTGCAACGGCTGCCACGACTGCTGGCGACAAAGCCGACACCCGTCCCGACATCGTCAAGCGCGGCGAGTATCTGGCGCGCGCCGGCGACTGCGTCGCCTGTCATACCGCACCGCGCGGCAAGCTGTTCGCCGGCGGCCTCGCCATGGAGACGCCGTTCGGCACGCTGTATTCGCCGAACATCACGCCGGACGCGCAGTACGGGATCGGCACATGGAGCGAGGACGCATTCTTTAAGATGATGCGCACCGGCCGCACGCCGGACGGCACCCTGCTCTACCCGGCAATGCCCATCGCCCAATACACCAAGGTCACGCGTGAGGACTCGAACGCGATCTTCGCCTATCTGAAGTCCGTGACACCGGTACGCGAACCGAACCACAAGCACACGCTGCGCTTCCCGTTCAACCAGCGCAAGCTGCTGTACGGCTGGCGCACGCTGTATTTCCGTGAAGGCGAGTTCCAGCCGGATCCGACCAAATCGGTCGAATGGAATCGCGGTGCGTATCTGGTCGATGGGCTTGGGCACTGCACGATGTGCCACACCAAGATCAACATGCTCGGCGGCTCGTCGCAGAGCGAGCAGTTCGCCGGCGGTCTGATTCCGGTGCAGAACTGGTACGCGCCCTCGCTCACGTCCGACAAGGACGGCGGCCTCGGCGACTGGAGCATCAAGGACATCGTCGATCTGCTGCAGGCTGGCATTTCCGATCGCGGCGCCGTGTACGGGCCGATGGGCGAAGTCACCTATCACAGCCTTCAGTACATGACGGAAGAAGACGTCAAGGCGATGGCCGTCTATTTGAAGACACTGCCGAACAATCAAGGCCGCAAGTCGGGCCCGTCCGCGCCGACCAATACCAACGTGTTCGCGCTCGGCGAAAAGATCTACGCCGACAAGTGCGCCCTGTGCCACGGCGCGAACGGTGAGGGCCAGTTGCAGCACTACCCGCCGCTCGCACGTAACCAGTCGATCGAAATGGACTCCGCAGTCAACCCGATCCGCATCGTGCTCAATGGCGGCTTCCCGCCCGGCACCATGCGCAATCCGGAGCCGTACGGTATGCCGCCGTTCGGGCAGGAGTTGAACGATACCGATGCCGCCGCCGTCGTCACTTATATCCGCACTGCGTGGGGCAACCACGGCAAGCCGGTGACGTCCCGCGAGGTCAACGAGTTGCGCAAGGCGCCGCTGCACTGAACCTGAACCGCTGCACCGGAGAACCCCCAGATGGAAGCGAACGATACCCGCAGCGCGACCCCACCGACGGATGAAGAAGTGGAACGCGTCGTCGCGGCCGGCCCGCATGGCGCGGTCGCCGTGGCCGGCGTCGCCACGCTGATCGTCATGGCGATCTGGTTCGGCTTCTACTTTCTTGTCTTTCTGCCGCGCGGCGTCATCCACTGACTATGTCGACTGATTCCAATCACCAACCGGGCAGCGGCCACGAAGTCGCCTTACGCGCCGAGCGCCGCTGGGCGATTTTCGCCACGGCGTTGATCGTTCTGATGCTTGCCGTGATCGTGTTCTCGGGGCTGCATTGGGCGATGATGCCGCCGTCGCGGGTCGAGACGATCGATCCTTCGCGCTTGCAACTGTCCGGCGAATTCGTCGAAGACAACCTCGGCAGCGCCGTCGAGCCGGATGGCTCGGTGGTCGTGCGCTTCATCGCGCAGCAGTATTCGTTCACGCCGCAATGCCTGCTGGTGCCCGCCGACACGCCGATCACGATCCGCACCACCAGCGCCGATGTCGTGCACGGTCTGCTCGTCACCGACACCAACATCAACACGATGGTCGTGCCCGGCTATGTCGCCACACTGAACACGCGCTTCGACAAACCCGCCGATCACACCATGCCGTGTCACGAGTTCTGCGGCTTCGGCCATCAGACCATGTGGGCGCACGTCAAGGTCATCGACAAAGCCACGTTCTTCGAGCAAGCCCGACAATCACGGAGGCTCAGCTGTGTTTCACGCTAAGCGACTCGTTCTCGCGCATTTCTGGCTAGCCTTCATTGCGTTTTTGATCGCGCTGCTGCTCGGCGCGTGGCAGATGCTGGTACGCAGCCCGCTGGTGCCGTGGGTCGGCGACCCCGAGCTCTACTATCGATCGGTGACCGCGCATGGCTCGGTGATGGCTTACGTGCTGCCCACCCTGGTGTCGATGGGGTTCGGCTACGCGATCGTCGAACTCGCGCTCGCACAGCGGCTCGTCGGTCTCAAGTGGGCATGGGCGGCGTTCATCATGCTGGCGGTCGGCGCGGTGATGGCGATGGTCCCGGTCGCACTCGGCAAAGCCTCCGTGCTCTACACCTTCTATCCGCCAATGATCGGCAGTCCGTTCTATTACCTGGGCGTGGTGCTGGTGGTGGTCGGCTCATGGATCTGGGTCGCGCTGATGCACGTGAATCTGCGCGTCTGGAAGCGCGCCAATCCCGGCAAACCCATTCCGCTTGCGATGTTCGCCAACGTGGCGGGCGCGTATCTGTGGGCGTGGACTGCGATCGGCGCGGCGCTCGAGATCCTGTTCCAGATATTGCCGGTCGCCTTCGGCCTCACCAACACGATCGATGCCGGCCTCTCGCGCATCCTGTTCTCGTGGACGCTGCATGCGATCGTCTACTTCTGGCTGATCCCGGCTTACATCGCGTACTACACGCTGGTGCCACGTGCAATCGGTGGACGGCTCTATAGCGATTCGATGGCGCGCGTGTCGTTCATTCTGTTCCTCGTTTTCGCGATGCCGATCGGCATTCACCACCTGTTCGCCGACCCGCAGGTCGGCTCGGGCTTCAAGTTCCTGCACGCGGTGTTCACCGGCATGGTGTCGGTGCCGACGCTGCTGACGGTGTTCACCATCTGCGCATCGGTGGAAATCGCCGGGAGGCTGCGCGGTGGCAAGGGCGCGTTCGGCTGGTTGACCGCGTTGCCGTGGCAGAACCCGATGATGCTGGTGATCGCGTTTTCGTTCGTGATGCTGGGCCTTGGCGGTGCGGGCGGCCTGATCAACATGAGCTACCAGTTGAACTCGACGGTGCATAACACGCAGTGGGTGACCGGGCACTTCCATCTGATTTTCGGCGGTGCGATCGTCATCATGTATTTCGCAATCGCGTACGAATTGTGGCCGCAGCTGACCGGCCGCGCGATTGCGTCAGTAAAGCTGGTGCGGACGCAACTGTGGCTGTGGTTCATCGGCATGATGGTGACGACGCTGCCGTGGCACTACGTCGGCTTGCTCGGTGCGCCGCGGCGCATGGCGTATTACGACTACAACATGCCGGGGATGGAATCGCAGGCGCTCTGGGTTGGGATGTCGGCGGTGGGTGGGCTGATCCTGCTCGTGTCCGGCGTGCTGTTCATCTACAT
The DNA here is from genome assembly GCF_012927345.1 of Paraburkholderia polaris. Classification (GTDB taxonomy): domain Bacteria; phylum Pseudomonadota; class Gammaproteobacteria; order Burkholderiales; family Burkholderiaceae; genus Paraburkholderia; species Paraburkholderia polaris. Next base: position 184,742 of record NZ_JABBGJ010000009.1, on the reverse strand, counting down.
CCTTGCGAAGTCGCAATTCGGACCAGTGGTGCAGCAACAGAGTTTCCGCTTCGCGAGCGCGGTGCAACCGGTGAAGCACGTGCCTGCTGCGCTCAATAGTTTCGGCTTGTGGGTGGCGTTGATGATCGGGCTGACGGTCGTCAACTACAGTGTGCCGATCGTTCAGTTGCTCAGATTGCCGCAGACGTCGGTGCCGGCAGTTGTCGTCGGAGCGCAGCGATGAGTCAGGAACGCGTCTTCAGCTTGCGCAACCCGTGGTTCACGGTGAGCCTGGGCGGCACGATTGCGATTGCTGTTGTGTCGATATTGATCGGCTTCATCTGGCTGCCTTCGGCGAATAGCGGATTCAGCGAGCGCGGCTTATGGGCGACGATTTGCAGCGCCGCGGGTGCGCCGTCGAGTTGGTACGGGGGCGCGAATATTGCCGGGCCGGCGCCGAGCGAGGTGGTGGTCTTACCGCCTTTGCGGCGCGTGCGCGCCGACGCGAATTCGATTGGCCGCGGGGCGACGATTGCGACGCAGAATTGTTCGATGTGTCACGGCGTGCTGGGCACGGTGCAGGTGACGGCACCTGCGTTGGCGGGGCAGTATGCCGACGTGGTCTATAAAGAGTTGCGCGATTATCAGCACGGCGTGCGGCAGAACGCGATCATGCAGCCGATTATTGCGGCTCGTAGTGATCAGGATTTGCATGATCTGGCGGCTTATTATGCTTCGCTAGAGAGGGCTCCAGCGGCTGAGGTTATGCCTACTGGTGCGGGTCCGGACGCCAATGCTGTGAAGCTTGCCATGCAGGGTGATCCGCAGCGGAATATTGCGCCTTGTGCGGCTTGTCATGGGCAGCTTGATCGTAAGGGCGCGGCGCCGTGGCTTGGTGGGCAGTCTTCTATTTATCTGGCTGCGCAGATGCGGGCGTTTGCTTCCGGTGCGCGGCATAACGATATCAATGAGCAGATGCGGAATGTGGCGAGGCAGATGACATCTGCGGAGATTGATAGCGTGGCTAAGTATTACGCGGCGATGCAGTGAGGGTTTGAGCTCGGTTCGGCCTTCGCGGCGCTCGATGCGGCGCGCAAGGTCGGCTTGGTTGGAGGATTCGCCGCCGCGCATCGCGACATCGATAATGACCTGAAGACGTGTTACAAGGCCCGCACTCAGCGGGCCAATTTTTTGTCCAATGTCTTACGCACATTCGGATATCCCTGACGCATTCTCAGATGCGTCCAATACCGCTCCCCAGCAAAAAAAGCCAGGCTCTACAGATAAGTTTTTCAACCCTGTAGGAGACTGGCCCATGCCAAATATCACCGCCGAAGAATCAATTTATCTGTTCGCCACAGCCGGTTCACTGACCAGATATCGCCGACATTGGGGCGATCATGCGCTCGCAAGATGGGAGCACAGCGCATGATGCGTCTGATCCTCTGCGTGAGTGACCAACCCGAAACAGGCGGTTATATCGAGCCCAAGACGGCCGGCATACCGAACTCGATCATGGGTCATGCCATCGCGCATGGCGGCCGCCATGCAAAACACGTCGAGACACGATGACATGGCCGAGTCTACGGGCACGGTGACTTCGAGCAGGACCGTGAACGGCGGGACTTCGTCTATTGCCATGGGCGCTTACGACGAACAGATCGAAGCGAATCAGGGCAAGCAATTCGAAGGCTGTCCCTGCTTCATCGAAACCGAAGATGGTCGCACGTTCTCTGGACGGCTCGATTCCGGTCGTCTCCTGTCGCGTGTCTATACCGAAACCTCTGGCAAGTACACCGTACTTTGGAGCGACGAAGCTCTCGGGAAACAACAAGGAAACTGACAATGCCGAACAAGCCGACTGTGGTTCGAACCAACTCGACACCCGGCTCTATCAAGGTAGTGGAACTGAAGGCGCTGACCTTTCAGGAACTGTGGGATAACTATCCAGTGGGAGACCCTTACGATAATCCGGCCTACGAGAATCAGTGCGCAATCCGTATGAGCGTCACGTTTCATCGCGTTGGCATCGAGATGAAATCTTTCTCCGAGAAACTTGTTAAGCCACTTTCAGGTCAGCACAGCATAGGGCGCATTCTGCTTGGCGGAAGAGCCACCGCCACGCGCGCGGACGAGCTGGGAGAATGGTTGCAACTGCGACCCATTGCGGGGCTTTCGAGCGCGGAGGACATTACCGGTCCGGGTTGGGAGTCAAAGGTAAAAGGCCGCACGGGCATTATTCAGTTCACCGGCTACTGGACTCGTGAGGGTGAGAAAGTAGCCGACGCAAGCGGTGGGCACATCGATCTTTGGAATGGTACACGGCTGACAATCAGTGGAGCCGCTGATGCGTTCGCGACGATCGGGCGAATGTTAGGCCGGCAATCGTTCTGGCCTGGGCATACTCTTGGCTGGTCCGATCTTCGGCACTCAAAGCGCATCCTTTTTTGGGAAATTAGATGAGGCGAGTAGCCGCCACGGTTGTCTTTGCAATGCTGGGATTCGTCAGCCTGTGGCTTTGGATGGGTGTTGACGAAGGCATTTGTGCCCGTTTCCCTCAACTCTGCATTCGATACGGCTGCAAAGAAATTGGCGAGTGCCCGATGAGCTTTTGGGACGAATTCATTTTCTTTTCGGTTGTGTTCGGACCGGCTATCGCGTTCGGCATCGCAGCTGCGGTGTTCAGCAAGCTGCGGCCGAGTTGGCATTCCTGGCTATTGCTGCTTTTTGGCCTGGTCACAGTGCATTGGGTGGTTATGCTAGTCGACAGGCTGGTCTAGGCAGATTGCATCGCGTAACTAACGCGTCGCACTCCGTATGATGGAATCACTTGTCGCTCTGCGGACAGGGGCAGGTAGCCTTTAGCGCAGCGCCAACCTCGCCCCTAGGGTTCCGCGCAGTGTTGTCGCGTACACGACATGCCGATCTCGCCAAATCCAAATATATTCTCTTTTTGGAGATCAAGTGAAGCGTGCTGCATGGTCTATGGCTTATCTGGCTATAGGGCTCCTGGTGTCCTGGCAATCAGTTCTGTTTGCTAGTCGACTGGCAGGCCGGTACTCGTGGCCGTTAATCCATAGCCGCTGGGATGGGTGCTTTGACTTTGAACAGTGCAGTGTTTCGTGGCTCGGGTACACGATGGGCTTTCTTTTTCTTTTCGGACCGGTTGCCGCGTGGAGTATCGTGGGATTTGCCCAGGCGAGAAAGCTTACCGCGTGTCGCGTTGCCGTTTCAACGTCGATACTGCTCGCAGTAACTGCCCTGTTTTATCTGAGTTTTTATGTCGTCGTGTGGCAGTGACAACGTCGTCATATTGACATCGCATCACTTGCGCGCAAATTCTGCGTGCGGTGGAGTTGCCAGCCGGTCCACGAACGGTGCAAGCATGAGGGCGTGGCATTCTCTCCTCCCATCCGAACTGGCAGAGTTCATTTTGAGTGAGCAGAAATGAAGAAAGAAAGCGAAATCTACGCACCATTCATTGACCGCGCTGAGGTGCGGCCTAGCGGCGAAATATTTTTGCGGGGTGAGGATGCGCAGCAGTTAGTTGCTGCCAGCCAAAGCGCTGGAATGGCAGTTCTTGGCATCGAGGCTGTACGCATTGATGCCAATCAAGTGATGCCATATATCGATGCCATCGCCGACTATTCTCCGAAATCCGCTATGCAATGGGAGGCATATCAAGAGCGATGTAATCGGCTCGCCCTGGATTTCCTGCGGGAGGCGGTTGAGCAAAAAGGCGAGGACACGTACTTTTGCTTCGAAGTCATGGATCGCGCGGAACACGCCGAATTCTTGAAACGAATTACTTCCGCCTCTTAGAGGCGTGACTAAAAAGGCGCGAAATTGCTCGCGCCTTTTTAGTTGCTGCGGCGTGGCGGCCGCTAGCGTTCTTTAGTGTGCAACGGCAGTGGCCCATGCGCCCGCTTTTTCTCGCGACGCGACCTTTGTGCGCACCGGCTTCGACCGCGCGATATCGGCGGACTCGGCGTTGGGCTTGTCATCTGATTTCGCCTCCGCCGCCTCGGATAGAAGGCACGCGGCACGCTTCGCGGTGATGCGGCTATGAGGCACGTCCTTCGCATCAAGTGCGATCACCTGGTACAGTTCACGGTCGCATTCAATCTCGCGCTCGTATGCCTCGCCCGTTTCGACAAGCAATTCCAGCAACGCGTGTTGGCTTTGCCGTTCATCCCGTGTCATGCAAGGAGTCCTGCGTATTGAAGCCGCAAGCGTAACCAGTCTCTTAAGTTGATCCAACTGCCGGTTGCATGAATCGAAAGCTGAAAGCGCGAGTTTCTCGTACTGAAGCGCATCAACGGGCGAGCGTGAGGTTGCTTGAGGTTTCTTGGTGGATTTGCTCATGGTGCGATTTCCGGTTGGTTCCTGAATCGCCCGACACTCGCTGAAAGATGGGGTGAGCGGGCACGAAGCGGGGTTAGCAGACCGGGAGAAAAATCAAGACCGGCGAGCCTTGCGGCTCCCCCAACATCGGCCCGCCCATAGAAAAGGCGCGCACAACTGGGCACCGCCCACTTACGCGGGCAGTGCGATCCTTCTCACCAGGCTGCTAAACCTGCGCCGTCAAATTGACGGCAGGAACAATCTAACGCACCTATTTTTTGAGACGATCAACCAAACAGGCTAAACGCGCGAATTATAACTAATCTTTACATTCGCCCCGGCGCGCACTCTGTACCGGTTGCTATGGGCGCAGCGCTGCTGGATGTATGACTGCCTTGTCACTCACGCCGACGATGCGAGAACACCGATTCCAGATGCACCACTATCGCGACTGTGCGGGGGACCAGCTGAAGAGCTGGCGGTGTGAGCCGCTTTCTTTTGCCTACTTGTCTTTGTCAGCTATGTCTCCGGTCTATACACAGCCGGCAAAGAGAAGTAGGTGCCGCCCCGCACAGCATCACGCGGGAAAACCCTTCCGCCCTGAAACCCTTATCTGGTAAGGCTCACAGCGCACCCATCGGGATTTGAGAATTTTTCCCCTATTTGTTAGAGGAGCCACAGGGGAATTTCGACGGCATCCCTGAAACCGGTGATCGTAAAAATAAAATCTGCAAAAAAGCAGCAGATCAAGCACGGCTTTTTGAATTGCGCCAACTAGCAAGGGAGATCGGTCTCCGTGTTCTCCGCAACGAAAGCGTCACTCTCATCCCGCGACAAAAACATCCTCGCAATTGCTAGCAGATTCGTGAGCTGCTGCTCACGCTTCGACGTTATCAGGCCCGATCGGGACGATGCATCGGTCATGTCCGGCCGCTGCGACTTTTGGTGGAGGCTCGTCTGTGATTGCGGCAAATGACCAAAGGCCAGGTTGACCCGGTATCGCCGTGCGTGACCACAGGCAGGCGACCAACATTTGTTGCGGCGGCGTCGGATCGAATGAACCGAAGGGACCATGGCTCGATGCTTCGCATATCCCAAAAACATAGGAATCCTACAATCTGCTAGGTTTACATCGTCGCGCATGAAGAAGTCCGGGCAAGGTGCTGACCACCGGGGTGGGTTTCGAATCTCCTGTCACAACAAGTAAAGCAGGTCTGTCTATGTCGCAGTGGAATACGCTTTCGGTCCCGCTGGAGAACGGTTGGCAATGTACGCTGGTTCCCACCAGCGACTACCGTACCCAATCAGGCAATTGGCTGATCTTCGGGACGGACGACGAGCGAGAAGAGATCAAGCAGGCCAGAAGAGATTTCGACCGCTATTTCCGACCACGTTCAGACATGCGTACTGTGAGCGGAGGGGCCGAACTACGCGAGATTCAATCATTCCTGCGCGATACGCTGAATGTGGTCCACCGGAACCTGCCTAGCGACAACGCGGGTGTCGAACGCATGCTTCGGGAGGCGGTAGCGGACGGTCGGCTGGTGCCCGTCTTGAATCACGGGTACGCGTATTCCTGCCGGGTATCCCGTCCGACACCAGCGCCCTTACGCTGGCCATCGTACGGGGGCGGCGGAATGGTAAGGGCCACCTCATACGGCTCAAGCTGGGCGAGTTCAAGCTCAGCGTTGTTCGACGGCGAGCCGATCCTTTCCGGTCCGTATGACCCTGCCACTCAGGCGGCTCGGCTCAGCGCCGCGCGCGGCGCGATTGCCGCAAGTGGCAACGGTGGCAATCTGCTTGGCCTGCTTGAAACGGTGGCCGGCGCCGCGCTCAGCACAGGCTCTGGTGCGGACGATGGCGGAGATGAGGTGGCCGACGATGGCGTTTTTACCTTTACGTCGCTCGGTGATACGCAGCCTTTTGAGTACACCGAAAACACGGTAAGTGGTGACACTGAGGAACTAGCCGCTTCGACAAACAACCCTAAGTTCGCTGCAAAGATGCTTAGCTACGATTACAAGACATTCGGAACGATGTTGCATAAGTTCAAAGATGCCAACGGTCTTGGACCGGCTGATAACAGCATCTTTCACGATAATGGCGATATGGAATTCAATGGCCGGATATTTGAGGACAGTATTCACGACTATGCACCATGAACAATCTTCAGCACCAGACGCGGACGCCGGAGCATATGCGTCTTTCCTCATAACAGGGGACACGGTATCGCCAGAATTCTGGACCGGATATTTTCAGGTATCTCCCGATTCAACCATCGTTAAAGGGCGCTCGTTCGCCCTGCCGTCAGGCAAGGCCAGCAAAGCATTGGGGAAAACCGGTCTATGGGGCGTCAGCAGTGAGTTTGCTGTACAAGATAACTTGCTGGCTCCGCATTTACGATACCTTGTAAATCGCCTTGGCTTGCCCCGTGACGGTCTTCGGGAGGTCCTGCAACAGGCTGGCGCGAAAGTGCGGTTCTCCTGTTTCTGGTTTAACCCATCAGGCGACCGCTTGCCCGATGTACCAGACAATATCCGGGCCATGATGAGAGCGATGGGCGGCACAATCGAGATTGACGAGTATCGGTAGCGTTATCAAGGGTGACGCATGCGACGGTTACCTTCATTGATTGCTTTACGCTTCTTCGAAAAAACGGCTTGTCATCTGAGCTTCAATCGGGCCGCGACCGCGTTGTGTGTCACACAGGGCGCGGTGAGCCGTCAGATCAAGATTCTCGAAAACTCACTTAAATTCCATCTGAGCCCCCGCAACCTCAAGCACCGCCCGCGCAACGTAAGGGCTTGCGGTTGCGAGCTTATGAGACACCAAGCAACTCGGGGAGACAGTAGAATTCCCCCTCACAGGGGCAACACTAATGGACCACTAAGAAATCAAGGAAAGGCCCACGCCGCATGCACACAAACACAAGCGCCGCGCAGGCAAAAAAAATCAAACCGCTACAAACCCGCCCACATCACCCCGCCCCGCGCCAGCCACAGCCCCACCTCGCCGCCCGGCAAGCCCAGCACCCCCACTCCCCGTCTGAAACACAGCCACCGCCGACGTCAACCGCCGCGCCTGCTCCTCGAGCGAACTAGCCGCCGCAGCAGCCTGCTCAACCAGCGCGGCATTCTGCTGCGTTACCTCATCCATTTGCGCAACAGCCAGGTTCACCTGATCGATCCCGGTGCTCTGCTCAAGCGCCGCGGCCGCGATCTCGCTCATGATCGAACTCACGCGCGAAATCGAATCGACAATCTCGGTCATCGTCGACCCCGAGCGTTCAACCAACTGCGAGCCCGCCTGCACCCGCGCCGTCGACGCATCGATCAACCCCTTGATCTCCTTCGCCGCCGCCGCGCTTCGCTGTGCCAACGACCGCACCTCACTCGCCACCACCGCAAAACCACGCCCCTGCTCGCCCGCGCGCGCCGCCTCGACCGCCGCGTTCAGCGCCAGAATATTGGTCTGGAAAGCGATCCCTTCGATCACGCCGACAATGTCGGCAATCCGCCGCGAGTCGTCGACGATGCCATGCATCGTGCCCACTACCTGTTCGGTCAGATCGCCGCCCTGCGCAGCCAGGCTCGACGCCCCCTGCGCCAGCGAGCTCGCCTGCTTCGCGTTGTCCGCCGTCTGCTTGACCGTCGAAGTCAGCTCTTCAATGCTGGCCGCCGTTTCTTCGAGCGATGCAGCCTGCTCCTCGGTACGTTGCGACAGATCGGTATTGCCCGCTGCAATCTCGCTCACGCCCGTGTCGATCGATTCCGTACCGTGACGCACGGCGTTCACCGTCTCGATCAACGAGTCCTGCATCTTGCGCAACGCTGCCGCGAGACGGCCCATTTCGTTATTGCTCGTCACGTCGATCTTGCTGGTCAGGTCGCCATTGGCGATCCGCTGAAACTGCGCGATGGTGGCGTCGACCGGAGTGACAATCGCACGCACCATTACCGCCCGCCCGATCAACGCGCCCAACAACGACAGCCCCATGCCAATCGCCACAGCAATGCAAATCGCGTAGAACAAATCCTGTGCATCCTGATAGCGCTGCGCGCCGTGATCGAGTTGCAATTGCTCGAGCGTGAGCATCGCCTTTTCGTACGCGCTATAAAGCGACGGCAGCTTGTGCGCCTGCAACTGCTCAAATGCGGCCTTGTCACCCGACTTGAGCGCCGCCAGCGCCGGCTCGACGCCTTCGTGCAGGAAGGCGTCGCGCTTGTCCTGCATATCCTTGATCAGACGCTGTTCGTCGGCATCCGTGCTCGCGCGGCTCACATAGTGGGCAAGGCGATCATCGGATGCTTTCTGGTACTGATCAAAGCGCTTGAGCACCGCGTTCGCGCCGTCCTGATCGTTCAGGTCGACCAACGATGCGTAGGTCGCCAGCGCCAGACGCAGGCGCAGCAGCTGTCCAGCGCTACCTTCGAGGTCGGCGACTGCAGGCGTGTCCACCGTGTACATCTGCTGCAGCGACGCGTTGCTCGAACGCAACGACAACAGTCCGGCAGCGGCGCCGAACAGCAGCACCACGCCGAAGAACACAATCATTAGGGTAAGGCAGGTTCGAATCGACAGATTTTTCAGCATCGGGCTTGTCTCCATTGGGCTGCCTGACCGAATATTCAGAAAGTGAGTCTCGGCCACGCGTGCTGCGCCCAAGCCCATCGGCCAGGTCCGCAACCTTTGTTTAAAATTTAAGCGAACGCCACATAGATGGTCTACGGCGGGATTGCAGAAAACTTTATGGTTGATGGCGCATACGTTTGCGATCCCTCAACATACGAGCAGGGGTCGCCCGCTATTCAAGCAAGGGCATTTGCGGGACTACCCGGGTGGTCGGCGGGCGGCGGTTGGTAGAAAGTGGCGAGGCGCGCGTCTCCGGAGCACTTCTATGTCAGAAATAGGCTCGGCTCTGCTGGTTTTCGCTTTACTGCTTATCGGCACCGGCTTGGGCGTGTGGGTGCGGCCGCTGCTGCCTGAGGAGCACAAGGCGCACGAAACCGTGCAACTTATCCAGCTGGTTATCGGCATGCTGGTGACGTTTGCCGCTTTGGTGCTCGGGTTGATGACGGCTTCCGCGAAATCCAGCTTCGATACCGAGTCGAATGATTTGCGCACCTTTTCGGCTGACCTGATCGAGTTCGACACGACCATGCGGGAATACGGCGGCGATACGGATGAGGCCCGGCACCTGCTTCGCCTGTACACCGCGGCCGCGATTGCATCGACATGGCCAGACGAGCCGACTCCAACCGGTGATTATCCGAAGAACATCGGAACGCAGGATAGCTCGCAGAGGCTGGAGAACGTGCGGCTTGGCGATATGCTGACTGCGGTGGGCAGGCAGTTGCGGCAATTGCGCGCGCATGATCCGTTACAACAGCGCACGCTCGATGATGCGTTGACGCAATATCGGCGAACTGTGGATGCTCGATGGAAGATCATCGAGGAAGCGCACAGTTCAATTTCTCTGCCTTTTTTGATGACGCTGACGTTCTGGTTGTGCGTGATTTTTCTCAGTTTCGGATTGATTGCGCCGCGCAATGCGTTGGCGTTGGTCACGATCTCGCTTGGGGCAGTGTCTATTGCTTCTGCCATCTATGTGATTGTCGATCTGGATACGCCGTTCACCGGCCCGATTGTCGTTTCCAGTTCGCCGATGAGAGACGCGCTCGAGCACCTCAGGCGGTGAAACCTATGCTCTGACTGACTTCAAACTCGGAAATCCTCCTGGCGCGATCGACTATCGGCTTGTCAACCAGTTTGCCGTCCACTGCAAACGCTCCTTCTGGATGCTCGCCGCAAGCGACCAATACCCGCGCGGCCCAGCGCCGCTCCTCTTCGCTCGGAGCGAACCCGCGATTCACCGGGTCCACCTGCTTAGGGTGAATACAAAGCTTTCCGGTAAACCCAAACCGTCGCGCAGTAGCAACCTGCTCAGTCAACCGCTCAAGGTTATCGAGCTCCAACGTCACACCGTCAATTGGCGCAGCCAACCCCGCATACCGCGATTCGATCACCAATTGCGAGCGCACGTAATCCAGTTCAACGCCCAGCCCCTCAATCCCGGCATCGCCGCAAAAATCAACCGTCCCGAATGCAAGCCGCGCAACTGACGGCACGGCGGCAATCTCGCGCATCGCCACCACGCCCGCGACGGTCTCGATCAACGCCACGATCCTCACCTGCGACGGCAACCGCGCAGCAACATCGGCAAGTTGCTGTGCGCTATCCGACTTCGGCACCATCACGACCGAGGCGCCGGAGCGGCTCACCATCTCCACGTCTTCGGCATGCCAGGGCGTACCCACCGCATTCACGCGAACGATCAGCCGCGAACGATCCGCCGTCATTAGCCAGCGCTGCAAGCCCTCGCGTGCATGCTCCTTGGCGGCCGGCGCGACCGCGTCTTCCAGATCGATCACCACCGCGTCGGCGCCTGCGTCGAGCGCCTTTATAAAGCGCTCGGGCCGGTCGCCTGGAACGAACAGATAACTGCGTGCGTTCATGTTGCTCTCCTTCAGAAGCACACGGCCAGGTGCTGCCTAGTTCGCGTGCCAGTCGAGTTGAAACGTTTCGGAATAACTGTAGCGATCGGCCGGGTGAACACTGATCGTCAGTTCCACCAGTTGCCCCCGACGGTTCAGATAACGGCGACACAACCACAACGCCGGCGAGCGCGCCTTCGCGTTCAAACGTTCCGCGAGTTTCGCCGGCATCGCGATCGCGCGGATTTCCTGCTGCACCTCCGTGATCTGCTCGCCGAACTGTTTTTCGATCAGCGTGTAGATCGGCACGTGAGACCGGCCGCTTAGCCCCGTCAGCGATCGGAACGCCGGGTGGATATACACCTCGGTGTGGCAGATCGGCTCAACGCTGCCTGGCGTTCGGCGAATCCCTTCGGCTAGCAGCCACGTTTCGCCCGGCTTCGCGTTGAGCCGCTCGAGCAGTTCTGCATCGTCGATCTCGATCGTTTGGGTCGATGCAATCTCCAACTCGGTGTCGGCCGTATAACGGTGCAGATCGCTCAGCCGCTCCATCACCTGACGGTACGCGGTCTCGCTCTGCGTCGACTTCACGCGGGTGCCGATGCCGGGCCGCCGGTCCACGAGGCCGCGCTGCTCCAGTTGCTTGATCGCCTGCCGCACCGTGAAGCGGCTCGCACCGAACTGCTCGCATAACTCGAACTCGGTGGGCAGCAAGGCGCCGATGGGAAACCGCCCGCCCTGAATCTCGTTGAGAAGCGTCTGTGCCAGCTGCATGTAGCGCGGCTGTTGCCCAAGGACTGTCGTTGTGGCCATCTCGGTGTGCAATGAAGTGAAGGAGCGGGCAGTTACCCGCCCGGCCTTATTGCACCACACCCGCCTCCCTCAGCAAAGCAATCCTTTCAGGGCTGTAGCCCAACTCGTCGAGCAGGCGCTGGGTATCCTGACCGATATCCGGTGCGGCGCGCATCGGCAGCGGCTCGTCAACTCGCACCGGCGCCGCCACGCCGCGAATCTTCCCGAAGCGCGGATGCTCTGCGTTTACCACGCACTCGCGCTCAGCGACGAACGGATTCTCCAGCGCCTCCTTAACATCCAACACCGGCGCGGCCGGCACGCGACCACCGAACCGTTCGAGCCACTGCGCGGTGGTCGCCGTCGACAGTACCGCGTCGAGTTCGGTCTGTACCAACTCACGATTCTCGAGACGCGCCTGGAAGTTGCAGAAGCGCGGATCAGTGACCCACGACGGTTTGTCGACTACTCCGGCAAGCACACCCCAGAACTTCTCCTTATTGCACATCAGGAAGATCCAGCCATCCTGCGTCTTGTACAACTGGCTCGGTGTGAGCGAAGGATGCGACGAGCGGTTCTCGCGCCCCGTCACCACGCCGCCGTTCAGATACCACGTGGCGACATAGGCGAGGTTATGCAGCGCGACATCGAAGAGGCTCACGTCGATATCGCGCCCCTTACCCGAAGTCTTCGCGTCGACGAGACCGGCGAGCAGCGCCATCGCCGCGGTCGTGCCGGTCATCAGATCGATGATCGACAAACCGAAACGTGCCGGCGGACTATCGGGCTCACCTGTTACTGACAGATATCCCGCCTCGGCCTGCATCAGATAGTCGTAGCCGGGCCACGCCGCGCGACTGCCGGTACGGCCATATGCGGACAGATGCCCGCAGACGATCTTTGGGTTCGCCTCGCACAATTGATCGTATGTGACGCCGAGTTTCACCGGCAGATCGCCGCGCAGATTGTTGAACACTGCGTCGCTCTTGGCGACGAGATCCAGCAACACAGCACGCGCTTCGGGCTTCTTCAGATCGAGCGTCAAGCTGTACTTGTTGCGATTGAACGCTTCGAAAAAATGGCTATCGCCTTCGCCGAAGAAATACGGGCCGACCGCGCGGCCCACGTCGCCGCCATTGCTCGGATGCTCGATCTTGATGATCTCCGCGCCAAGGTCTGCGAGATGCTGGGTCGCGAACGGCCCAGCCCCATACTGTTCAATGGCGAGCACGCGCACGCCGGAAAGGGGCAGACTCATACCGGACTCCTTTCAATCAACTGTTTGGCGATGATGATGCGCTGCATCTCGTTAGTGCCTTCGCCGATCACCAGCAGCGGCGCATCGCGATACAGTCGCTCGACGTTGTATTCCTTCGAATAACCGTACGCGCCGTGAATCCGCATGGCCTCGATGCTGTTTTCCAGCGCGGCTTCGGTGGCGAAGTATTTCGCCATACCGGCTTCCATATCGCAGCGCTCGCCACGGTCGTACTTCTGCGCGGCGGCGTCTACGAGTAAGCGGCCGGCTTCGGCGCGCGTGGCCATTTCTCCGAGCTTCAACTGGATCGCCTGGTGCTCGCAGATCGGCTTGCCGAAAGTCTTTCGTTGCTGCGAATAGCTAACCGATTCTTCGAGCGCCGCCAGCGCAATGCCGACTCCACGCGCGGCCACGTTGATGCGTCCGAGTTCGAGTCCGCCGAGTATCTGCTGCAAGCCCTTGCCTTCCACGCCGCCGATCAATGCATCGGTGGGGACATGAAAATCGTTGAACGACAACTCGCAGGTATCGATACCTTTGTAGCCGAGCTTTTCGAGTTGACGGCTGACTTCAAAACCCGGGCCCTTCTGCACCAGTAGCAAGCTCATGCCGCGATGACGCGGCTCTGCAGTAGGGTCCGTCTTCACCAGCAACGCGAGCGTATTGCCATACTTGCTATTGGTGATCCAGGTCTTGTTGCCGTTCACGATGTACTCGTCGCTGACACGTTTCGCTGTGGTGCGAATCGCCTGCAGATCGGTGCCGCAGTCGGGCTCCGTCAAGCCGATACCGCCGCGCCATTCGCCGGTAGCGAACTTCGGCAGATATTTGCTCTTCTGTTCGGGCGTGCCGTTACGTTGCACCAGCATCGCGAGAATCAGATGTGAATTGATGATGCCGCTCACCGACATCCACACGCGCGCGATCCGCGTGATGATCTGCGCGTAAGTGCGGGTCGATAGGCCCAGGCCGCCGTACTCGGGATCGATGATGCAACCGAACAGGCCCATCTCCTTCATCTTTTCGACGATCTCTTCCGGGTAGATGTCGTCGTGATCGAACTTGTGAACGTAGGGCCGCACTTCGGTTTCAAGGAAGCGGTCCAGCATGTCGAGAATCAGTTGATCGTTGTCCAGTGTGTCGAGTTCGGTTGCGGTCATGATGACGTCCTTGAAGATTCGGTGGATCCGGCGAGCGTGTCGGCGAGTGCGCGCGCCGGGCGTTCGTCGAGTTGCAATACGGACTGAGCGATCTGTTCAGCGGCACTGCGGGATACGCTGCGCTGCGCATTCGCGTAGAACTTGGTGACGATGTCGTCGTTGCTCACGGGGCGGTCGGCGCAACCACGATTGATCGCCTCGCGATGCGCGACGCGTGTGCCATCGCTGCGCTCCACCACGACTTCGCCGGTGTAGTGACGTGGGAAGGTGGTATCCGGATCGATCTCGTAATCGACTCGTGCGGCCAGCGCCAGCACGGCGGGATCGGCGAGCGCGGCAGGCTCGAGTTCGTCGAGCGTGAAGCGGCCCTTCAGCAATGCGGTGGCGACGATGTACGGCACGCTGAATTGCGCGTCGTAGCTTGTCACCGGTTTGCGCTTCGGCTCGAGCGGCTCGCAGACAACCTCGACCGTTCCACGCGGCACCTTGGCTACCACGCGCTTTATCGAGTCGAGGTTTTGCGCCGAGAAGCGATGTTCCTGATGCAACGCGATCGCCGCATCGGCCACCGCGTGCGTGAAGTGGCAAGCAGGCAGTGGCTTGATCGCGACTTCGTCGATTTGCCACGAGCTGCCGAGGCCTTCGGTCGCAAGCTGTAGATCGTCCTCCTCGAGCCGCTTGCCCAGGTGGCTGGCGTACAGACCGAAGCGCCCTTCGTAGGCCGAACGTGGACCGGTGAAACCGTGCTTCGCAAGCGTCGCGGCGGTGATGCCGGATGCAGCGGCGAAACCCGGATGAACGCGCTTGGTCCACGCGCCGTCTTCGAGGAATTCGAGGCTGCCGGCGGCCATCGATAGAACGATGCCTTGCGCGTGAGCAACCTGAAGCTCATCCAGATGCAACAGACGCGCCGCCGCGACCGCGCAACCGAACGCGCCGACCAGCCCCGTCGGATGAAAGCCGGCCTGATGAAAGCCGCCCTTCGTGGCCGACGCGACGCGCGTCGATACTTCCATCGCGACGATATACGCACTGAGCAGATCTGCGCCGCTCATGTCATCGCGATCCGCTAGTGCAAGTACGCATGGCAAGGCGCTGGTCGTCGAATGAATCACGCCGCGAGAATGCGTGTCGTCGAAATCGAGACCGTGAATCAGCACGCCGTTCATCATCGCGGCATCGCGCAGGGCGAGACGCCGCCCAAAGCCGATCACCGGCGAAGTGCCGCTGCCGAGTTCAGAGAATGCCGCGAGCGATACGTCGGCATATGGATAGCCGCGCGACGCCAGCGCGATGCCAACAGCGTCGAGAATCAGGTGCTTGGCGCGCGTCTGGACAGCGCGCGGAATGTCACGCAAATGGAGTCCCAGACCGAAGCGTGCATATTGATCGGAGAGCGTGACTGAAGAGCTGAGTGAAGTCATATCGATTTATCCTTGCTGCGTAGCGGGCATCGGATCGGATTGGGTGTCGAGACTCGGCGAGATCTGCTCGAGCGCATGCTGATTGGTCTCGACGCGCAGCAGCAGAATGCCGACCACCAGCAGCGCCAGCACGCCGCTCACCATCGCCAGTACACCGGACACGCCAAACGAGTTGTAGAGCAGCACTGCGAAATACGGCGTCGTCATTGAGGCCGCGCGTCCGCATACGCCCGCCGTGCCGGTACCGCGCAAACGCAACTCGGTCGGAAACAGTTCGGGGATGTAGGCAAAGAGGCCGAGCGTCGCGACCGTGTAGATGCAGGTGATCAGGACAAAGCCGACCAGGCTGATCGCCCACCCCGCGTGCATGTTCGGATAGACGAAGCCAACCGCGATGGTCGCGATCGCAAAGACCACGAGACCACGCGCACGGCCGAGGCGGTCCGCGCACAGAAAGCCGATCACCGCGCCGCCCGGCGCGCCGAACGCCATCAGCGTCGTGAAGCCGAGCGACTGCACGATGGTCAGCCCTTCCTTCACGAAGAAGGTCGGCAGCCACGCGACAAAGCCGTACACCGAAATGTTCACCGCGACTGCCGTCAATGCGGCGACCAGCGTGCGGCCGAGCATCGCGTGCGAGAACAGGGCGGAGAACGGCGCCTTCGGTACTTCAAGACTTTCGGTGCGATCGACCGGTGGCAACGGACCCTTTTGACGCTGCACCTGCTGCTCGATCGCCGAGACCGTCGCCTCGGCTTCTTCAGCGCGGCCTACTGATTCGAGCCAGCGCGGCGATTCAGGCATGCGATGCCGCAACACCCACACGATGATCGCGCCGATGCCCGCAATCGCGAACATATAGCGCCAGCCGAGAAGCGGGATCACGACGTAACCCACCGCGGTCGACACCAGCAAGCCGGAGTTGATGATGAACGCAAGCAGTGCGGTCCACCGTCCGCGTGAAGCAGGCGGAATGAATTCGCACAAGGTGCCGGCAGCGACCACCAGTTCGGCGCCAAGGCCGATGCCCATGATCAACCGCAAGGCAATCAGCCAGGTCATGTTCGGGACAAAACACGCGGCAATCGACGCGACACCGAAAATCAGCAGGTTGGTCTGATACGACGAGCGGCGCCCGAAGCGGTCGCCAAGATAGCCGGCGAAACCGGCGCCGATCAGCATGCCGAGAAAGGTGACGGAGATGAACAGCGCGTTCAGCCTCAGATCGGAAAAGCCCGACTTCACCATTGCACCGAGCGCGCCGGCTGCGAGATAGATGTCGAAGGCGTCGAGAAAGGCGCCGGCGCTGATGAGCCCTAGAACCTTCCAGTGGAAGGACGCGATAGGCAGGCGATCAAGTCGCGCGCCCGAATTGACGATACCGATAGCCACCTTTGTCTCCTTGGTGTGCATGCGGCTCTGCTTACGCTTGCCGCATTGCGACGCGTTGTTCGGGCGCCGCCGGGATTCGCGCGCCGTCTGCTCTTGCTGGCAGGTTGGCGCTGCGTTCTGCTGTGTGTTGTGTCCAGGCTGCGCGAGTCGTGGGTTCGGTGTCCCAACGATCGAGCCGCGCAGGCGTGTCAGTCGCCTACGCCGTTTCCACGCGTCGGCACCAGTGCGCTGCGCACGAAGTCCATGATCGGCGTGCCGTCCTGCTTGAACGCGCGAGTCTGCACGGTGACGATGCCCTGCCCCGGACGGGATTTCGATTCGCGCTTTTCGAGTACTTCGGATTCCGCGTAGATCGTGTCGCCGCAAAACACCGGGGCGGTGAGCCGGATCTCTTTCCAGCCGAGGTTGGCGATCGCCTTGCCGCTGACGTCGTTCACCGATAGCCCGAGCACCACGGCGACCGTTAGCCCGCTGTTGACAAGGAGGCGGCCGAACTCGCTTTTGGCCGCGTAGGCGGCGTCGCAATGCATCGGATGGAAGTTCATCGTCAGCAGCGAAAAGTGGATGTTGTCGGCTTCGGTGATGGTGCGTCCCGGCCGGTGTTCGTAGATGTCGCCTACGTGGAAATCTTCGAGGTAGCGGCCATAGCTGGCGCGGATGCGGGTTGTTACTGCAACGTCGGATTCCATGTCTGTCTCCTGTTTTGGGGTGATTTGTACGTCTTTGTTACTTTGTCCGTACAAAGTATGAATTCAGTATTGGCGGCAGGCGGGCGAAAGTCAAGGCGAGTTTGCGGAAGCTGAGCCGCAATTCGTCGCAAACATGCCGCTGAGGCACGCCCGACCATGCTGGAAGGTTTACCCTCGATGGCAGTAAAACGCTGTCCGGCAGCGTACCGATGGGCTAAATATCGAAGGACGCGGCTGGTTGACGGCACCTTGCGCCGTCAACCAGGCGGGCGGCTCGCGCCTATGGCCCAATAAAAAACCCCGCTCGAAAGCGGGGTTTTTGCATTCACACGTCTAACGCCAAGGTTAAAATGGTTATCCCCACTAAAAACTGTTGTTAGCGGCTTGGATGTGAGTGAGTGAGGGCATCTGCGAGGTCCGGTGGCAAATAGAATGTTGATAGTGTGCTGCGCCCGGTGCCAACGTCAATGGATACAGTTTGTTTTCTTCAACTTTGTGGGTAATCGGTCGCGCCACGAGCTTGGCAAACTCCGCAGCGGAATGGCATGGTTGGAAGCACGAGAATGCCGAGCTTCCAACCATGCCAAAGCGTGGCAAACCGTCGGCGGTCAAGGGTCCGCTTCGCCGGGCTGGCGCCCGCCCTTGACTCGTCATGCGCCGTCGCGACGTCAGGCCGGTAGAAGCACTTCGTCGCCGACTTCCGCGAGGTACTGCATCAAGGCAAGGTCCAACGCCACCCTTCGACTGTGCGCCTTCGGCGGCGCTTCCACAGCTCTCCGGGCAGCCTCGGCATTTCCGACCAGGATGACTTGGACCTGAGCACGAGTAATCGCTGTGTATAAAAGCGTCCGGTCCAGCAGTCTTGACCTAGTGACTGGGACGATGATGCGGCGCCACTGAGAGCCTTGTGCCTTATGCACGGTCGCCGCAAACCCGAGCTCGACGTCCTCAAGCATTTCCGACGTGAGTTCGCGGCAAACACCATCGTCCCACTCGACCAAGGCTAGCGCGCGTTCTACCTCATCGCCAGACGCGGTAGCGAGGGACGCGACCTCAACGACCCGGCCCATTGAGCCGTTCTGCAAACCTTTGTCCCAGAGGTTGCGAGTGCAAAGAACCACATCTCCGAGGTTAAGTCCGCAGTATTCCGGACTGTCAAACTCATCATTCCATCGAGTCACGGTTGCGGCGGCGCCGGTGAACCGCTGCTGACAGACCTCGTTGAGGGCCTTCGTGCCCGCCAGGCCGTTTCGCAGCGGAGCAAGTATCTGCGTGCCAACCGTATCGACCGCATAAAGGTCCGCCACCTTGTCTGCGATTAGCCGGTCATCGCACGGGATGAAGGCAACAGGCGCCGCCTCATCGGCAGAGATGCTCGGCCAGAAGCCTGCCCGCACGGCCGAGGCCACAGCGGCGACATCTGCTCCGTACCGCTTCACGGTCTTCAGCTCGGTCGACGGGATGCGCGGCACTCTCATGACGCAGTGAAGGACAAGACCAGGCCCGACAGGCATGAGCTGATACGGGTCGCCAACGAGAACGAGCCGTACGTGAGGCATCAACGCCCGGCACAGCCGGCTCATCGAGATGATGTCCACCATGCTCGCCTCATCGATGACCAACACCGTGGGGCCGTCGAAGGTCAGGTCGTTGACGCTGTTGAGGAAGCTGGCGATGGTCGATGCGGGAATGCCGGTGGCGTCGTGCATCCGCTTCGCGGCCCGCCCAGCAAGTGCCACTTGTAAGACCTTGGTGCCGGCGTCCTGATACAGCCGATACAATGACTTCAGCACTGTCGTCTTGCCAACGCCGGCCCCGCCCGTGATGCAGGCAAACGCGTGCCGGGTGGCCATCCGGATAGCAGTCCGCTGCTCCGGATTCAGTTCGATGCCGTCTTCCGCTTCGCAAGCGGCGATGATGCGCTCGACCCGGTCGCTGGAGAGCAGTTGCTGGCGGTCACCGGACAGGCGCTCCTGGATAGCTTTGGCTACCTGCCGCTCCATAACAAGAGCGCCCAGCGGTTGCAGGCCGTGCTGCGTCTGGACGATGTGGCCACTTTTGAGCCCCTCCGATACGGCGGTTGCGAGCAAGTCTCGCCATGGACCGCCGACCGGTGGTCGTCCCAGCAATGGAGCGACCTGCTCAGTCAGGTCTGAGGACAGGATTACTGTGTGTCCGGCGGCGAACATCCGGTAGCACGCCTCCTCGATTGCCCCGCGTAACCGGCGAGGGTCATCGGACGGAACGCCGAACTGCGTCTGGGCCATCGCGTCGACAGCAGACCATTTGCCGGCAAACGATAGCAGGCGATATGGGTCTTCCTCAATGCGAGCTTGCGCTTCATCACCGAAGTACCGAAGCACCTTCCGTCCCAGTCCGATGTCGAAACCTGCGGTCTGTAGCCACTGGAGGGTCCGGGACTCCCCGTGGCACGCCCATGCATCGACGAGGCGCTGCGCCGCCGCGTCGGCGAGGACATCCGTGAACGGGTGCGGGTCGCCGGCGTCGAGCAGTTGGTACAGCTGCTCACCGAAGCGCTCCCAGAGCCGTCTGGCTTTGACTGTTCCGAACCCCTCGAAGGCGGGGTTCTCAGCGATGAACGTGACGAGATGCTCGCCGGTCGGCCGCGCGAGATATGCGACCTCCGCATCGACTTGCTGTTCAACCAGCTCAAATCCGTCCACCACGGACCGACGCTCAACCAGTTGTCCTGCAACTGTCCACCATTGCCCTCGCTCGACCTTCGCTCCGCCAAGGGTGGCCCGGGTCGCCTTGACGACGACATACGTGCACGCGTCAAGGACGGACCCTTCAGCGTCAACCGGAACCCCGGTGAAGATGGCTCCGCCAAAGCCTCGAGGGTTTTGAGACCGGACCCCCGTCACACGCAGCGTGACATTCGTAGGGTCGCTCACCGAGGAAGCCTCCCCGTTTCCGCGAGGACCTCCTGAATCACCGCGTAACGGCCTAACATGCGCTTGAGCTCGGCATTCTCCGCTTTCAGACTGGCGTTCTCCTGCTCAAGTCGGGAGAGGCGCTCTGCATCCTGAGCCGCGCGAGGCGACTCAGCAGCGCGGAGTCTAGGCGGCAACGCTTCCGGCTCGTCTCCCGACACAAGCTGCGGAAGCACGCCACGCTCGCGCAGGTCCGCCTCCAGGTTCTTGAGCGCATCCCGAATGCGTGGATTTTGCGCGAGCGCCGATTTCGCGAACCCACACTCTGCCGCGATTTCTGTGCGCGACAGGACGCCTCGCGTCACCATGTTCCGGAAGTCCTCGTCGGTCCTGGATGCCGCCCAGGTCGTGAATCGAAACACATTTTCCTCGGCGACCTGCTGTCCGCTTGCCATCACTTCACTCCTTTGGAACGGTCTCGCTCGGGCTTGGGGAGCGGGGCATTCAACATGTCCATCGTGACGCCCTTGCGCTCGGCATTAGTCGCCCACGTCACGAACTGCTCGGTCAGGAGCTGGTTCTCCGCTTCGAGCCGTTCGGCTTTGGCCTTGTAGCGGTCAGCCTGCGCAAGAGCCGCACGAACCCGTTCGTCGCGAGGCTCGCCTCGCTCACGTGGCAAAGTCCCGCGCAATGCGTCTTTCCTGAGCGAGAAGGCGTTGGCAATCTCCGGATATTCGGCAAACGTGAACCGGGAATAGCGGTGACCCGTAGATGCCTCCACCGCATCCAGCAAGAGCTCCCAGGTGAGCTTGCCTTTCCACTCATCCAACATCTCGACTATTGCGGTAATTCGCTCGTCGGTTAAATCCGGTGCCCGGTTCTTTTTCATGCAAGCACCTTTCGTCGCGTAAACTTAATAACCTTGACTGGGTGAACGTCATCGGTCGTGATGAGCGGCGCATTGGATACATCCAACCGAATCCGCGCCCCAACGGGTACCGCCGGGTCTTCCAGAATCGACAGAAGAGCATTGACCCGTTCGAGGGTGAGCAGTTGGTGCTTGACCCAGGTATCAGCGCCATACTCCTCTTCGCTCAAAGCCTCTTGAGCCTGCTTCAACAGATACTCGGTCTCACTCTTCAGCAACCGGAGGTTCGCTTCCTTTTGCTGGTCTCCCTTGATGCATTCCTGCTCCTCGCAGTTGATGCAGTCGCGGTACATCTGGCATGGCTCGCTCGCGAAGTCGTGAGCACACCAGCCGTAATCCGTCGTGTGTGCCGCAGTCAGTCCCAGCCCTTTGAACTCACTGCGCGTGAACAACTCGCGCCCGGCCCCCAAGACCGGCTCCAATTCGGACGTGAACCCGTCCTTCAACGCTTGACTGATAGGTGCCTGCACCTCGTCTGAGGTCATATGGTCGTAGGGACGGTTCTGCTTCTTGTCGGCCCGACCGGAGAAGATGGCAATTTCGGCGCTGCTCAAGCCGCCGGTCTGCGCCAACATGTTCAAATAGTGGCGCAAGCTATGGCTCTGAAGCTCGATAGGGGAACCGTCATCCTCGGTATAGTTGAAGCGCTCGAAGATGGAGCGCCGACCCTCACGAGCTCCGAATCGATTCGTGATAACACCAGAGTCAACGCAACTGAACATGCAAAGGTATGTCGCCTTCTCCGAATGCGTTTCGTTTGTGCGCATGAGCGCCATAGACTCACTACACAGTAGCTCAGGAGCGCCCGGCACGTAAGGGAACGTTTCTGGAAGCATGGCGACGACGGTGCGCTCAACGTCCTCAAAGAGAAAGCCGAAAGGGTGCCCGCTAAGCGACTGTTTGGGCAGCTTGTTTGTCCTGTGCGCCCAAGACTTGGCAGATTCGCTCGCCGTCTCATCACCCCATAGGATGAGGGCGATTTCCTCCAACGAGAGAACCTTCGTGTCCCGAAGTTCCTCTGCCCCCTCGGGCAGATACAGTTTCTTAGGATTCTCCGTGTACCAAGCCGCCAATTTCTGTGCCGACGTTGTAACCTTGATGATGTTTGCGACGGCCTTACGTGCAATGGGTACCATTTCAGTTGGGAGCCACTTCGTGGTGTTCTCGAAACCCTTTGACCCTGACCACCGTAGCCCCAGCTTCCCGCGAAATTCGCCATCGCCCTCAACCAGGCAATTTCGCCGAAGCCGCATCACTTCGTTGATACGTTCCGGCGCACAGAGCATCAGGCCGGTGTTGCTCGCGACCAAGATGTCTGTTGGCTCGATGGCATCGTGGAAGATGGCTCCAAGCGCACGAAGCGTGGCGGCGGAAGGCAGCTTCTCCTGGCGTGCGGCCAGCGCCTCCTTTGAGATGCGAGAGCCCACCTCCTGCGGTTTTTTGACGCCATGCGCCCAGCTTTGACGAAAGCGAATGAACCCCTTGGAGCGCATAAAATCAGCTATATATTCAATCTGACCGGCCGTCCGATAGGCCACACCTGGCGAAACCTTCTGCTTGGCCAGTTCGACGGCGCTGTCCAGCACGATTTCGTCCACGGCCGTCGGTCGCGAGCCTTTGCTCAACTCGCGCAAAGCTGCTTCCATGCATCGAAGTGCGGCAATGCGCGGACCTTGGGATGTCACCGGCCGCTTATCGTGAAGGTAGACAAGAGTCGCTTTGGCGAAATCAAGAAACGGATGCGGCAGGCTCGGCACGGGTTTGTCTTCGCGGGACGCCTCCAGGGTGCTGAATATCACCCGGTTCACTTTGTTGTGCCCCTTGAAGTAGCCGACAACCCAAACGTTCTTATCGAACTGCGCAGCGGCACCGAGCACGTCCGAGCCCCTACAGAGCGCTACGAAGGCCTCGAGGTTGGCCAAAGCTTCCAATTCGGCCCGAGGCGTGAAGTTGAGGACTGGAGTGCTCACGAAACGGCCTCCGATTCCCGTTGGGCCTGCTGCTGCCAAATCTGCGCGCAAAGCGCGATGACCTCCTTGACTGCCCGGATGGGCTCATCGTTCACCGCTGCCATTCGGTCGTCAGCGGACCAGTTTTCTCTCTCAAACTCCAAGCGCTCAAGCACCTTCGAGTGGGGAGCGTCAAGCCAGGGCTCGAACCGGAAGCACGCGTAGCAGGCAACCGGCTTGTTGAAGGCACAGTTGCTGCCTTTGCCTGCGCAACTGCCTACTGGGTCTTTTGAGACTCGGAAGTCGATGATGCGGCTGCCCGGAGCACCTTTATGGGTAGCGTGCTCCTCATCCTCTACGACATGCCCCTTAAAAGCCCGGGCAAGCGGGGCGAGTAGCGCACCCATAGTCTTGTCGATGTTCTCCACAATCTTCGGAGAGGCTGCGACATACACATTGACCTGCTGCAGGTCTGCGTGGCCCATGCGGTTCGCGATGACCACTTTGCTTGCACCCTCCTCGGCTAGCCGGGTGCCAAAGGTGTACCGGAACCTTTTGGGTGCCAGAGGCATTGGGGCGAAGTCGAGGCGAGAGGTTGGTGGTGCTATTTCCGCCATAAGATTCCGGAACCAACTCGACAGCGTGTTCGGAGTGCAGTGGCCGTAAAACAAGTCTTTATTGGTCCGTAGCTGCTTGCGCGGACCTTTGGGCATCACTAGGTCTTGTGGGAAGAAGGCGGAGTTGTCGTTGTAACCCTCGGCCTGCAAGCCATTTTTGTAGTCCGTGATGAGCCGCCCCGTTTGTGGGCTGATATCAAACGCGAGAAAGCTGCTTCGCGCGTTTTTCTCACGCGTTTTGGCCTGCGGAAGGCTAAGCACTAACGTGCCGCAGTCGAAGTCGCCAAGCTTGAGCGAGGCGTATTGGGAAATACGCCCACCACACGCGAGGAGCAGCCGGGTGAGCAAAAGCGTCCACAAAGGAAGCTCCCCGCGCCCATAGGCTGCGTTAACCGCCGAGTACAGCGCGGTGTACTCCTCTTCGCTCAGAGGACCGTCAACTGGATTTCGCGTCCTAACGGCCTCGCCCTTCTTATTTCCGGGCTTCCGGCGTTCCGCAAGATACGTCGCACACTCCGGGTCCACACCTGGCATTCCGAGGTCGACCCACTTTTGTAGCAGGCCGTTGAGCGTCCCGAGTCGCCCAACTTCGGTCTCGCCCAGCTTGGCTGCGTAATTAGAGATATGTTGTGCGCTAATCGCCCCTGCAGGACAGGTTTGCGTGGCGTCCACGAAATGGGAGAATGCGCTCTCCAGGTTCATGACATGCGCAGACGAGTGCCCCTTGACGAAGGGAAGCAGGGCATGTTTCAGCGACGGAACGAACGCTTCGAAGCCGTCGCTGTAAGGGCGAAAGTCGATTCGCGCGTTAAACGGGCCATCCACCCACTCCCAAAGGTCTTCCCTTGGGTCGAAGCTGCTTCCGCTGCGCGTAAATACGCGCTCCGGCAAGGTGAGGGCAAGTGCAAAGGAGGAAGGGCGAAGTTCAGTTGTCTGGGACATCGAGTTGTTCTTGTAGTTTCAGGGAGACTTCACGTCCTTTCAGGCTAGCGTGACGGCGAGTGTAAGTTGCGGCTGACTTTGAATCATCAACCCATCCTTGCTGTTCGTTTCGGGCCTTCTCTTCCACCGCATCAGTCAGCCCCATCAATTCAGCCTGCTCGGAGAAGCGTTCGTTCCACGTGTGACGCATCACGTGGCTCGTCAGCCTGACGGGCAAGCCCGGGCAAGCCTCACGAAGGTCCGCGAATATCTTGTCGATGCTCTTTAACGACAGCGGCTCACCTTCATCCGAGACGATGAGCTGCGGGTACTTGCGAGCGGCTTTGGTTTTCTTTCTGTGGTGCCTAATGTAGTTCCAGACGGCCCGCATAATTTCCGGCCGCACCTCCACCTCTCGGTCGTTGGTTTTGGTATTCGGCTGAATGCGACGGGGGTCTTCAATTGCATCGGCCCGCCGCATGATGCGCAGCTTGGGCAGGCTTTGATGGAGGTCTTTAAGCTGAATGCCCAGCAACTCGCCGCGACGCATGCCGGTCGCGAGCAAGAGCACAACAATGAGCCAGTTCCGGTAGCGGACATAACCTCGCTCCCACGGGTTGTCGGGCGAGTCTAGGCGAACCACGGCGAGAAGCCGGTCCTGGTCTTCCTTTGAAAGCCCCTCCCTGGCACCGAGCTTGGCCCGCTTGGGGACTTGCGGCACTTGGGCACGAAACGCTTTAAGTGCGTGGGCATTTTCAAGCGATAGATTCTGACGCAGGGACGCCGACAGCGTAGCGCCTATATAGGTCGCCAAGAAGTCTAGGAAATCCGCCATGTATCTGATTCGCGAGGCTTGGGTCGCCGCGTTGACCGCCTTGACGTCCTCTACTGCCGCTTTGCGCCGCATCCGAATTCGCTTGATATCGATGACGTTCGCGCTTTCCGGTTTATCTGCGTCCTCGTAAGACAGGTCAGATACCCAGTACTGAGCAGCATCGGCTAATCGATTGAGCTCGGGCACTGTCAAAAACTCACCCTTTCGCAACCGTTCGAGCAAGTCGACGCGAGCCTTGGCAAGCTCACGGTAAAGCAATGCCAATGCCATGCAAACGGAGTGAATCGTGTTGGCGGCTCGGCCGCGCTTGCGGTATTTCGCAAGATACAAAGTAACTTCGTGAACCGGCAGGCCACCGGGTCTGCTCAAAACGGAGTAGCGCTCCCCGTTCCGAAACTTGACGCGCTTCGCGATGAATCTCGTCATCTACCCACCATTTTGTTCAAGTAGTAGTTATGTTTAAACTCTACTAAACCACAAAATAAAGTGTGGGTAAAGAAAAAGCCCGCGTGCTTTGGGCAGGCGGGCCTTAATCAACAAAAAAACAACAAAGTAGGTTCTAGAACGGAATATCGTCGTCCATCTCATCAAAGCCACCGCCAGCCGGCGCGCTCGGACGGCTCGAACCGCCACCGCCGCCACCGCTGCCGCCACGCGAAGCGCCGCCGCCCGAAACTGCGCGACCGCCGCCGCCGCCGCTACGCTCCGACGGCTCACCGCGGCTGTAACCGCCTTCATCGCCACCACCGCCGCCGCCCATCGAGCCGCCACGCCCACCCAGCATTTGCATCTGCTCGGCGACGATTTCGGTCGAGTAACGGTCAGTGCCGTCCTGAGCCTGCCACTTGCGGGTACGGATGCGCCCTTCCAGGTACACCGACGAGCCCTTCTTCAGATATTCCGACACGATTTCAGCGAGCCGGCCGAAAAACACCACACGGTGCCATTCGGTGGCTTCTTTCATTTCGCCGGACGTCTTGTCCTTGTACCGATCCGTCGTCGCAAGGCGGATGTTCGCCAGTGCGTCGCCGCTCGGAAGATAGCGGACTTCCGGATCGGCTCCGAGATTGCCGACGAGAATGACCTT
The DNA here is from genome assembly GCF_012927345.1 of Paraburkholderia polaris. Classification (GTDB taxonomy): domain Bacteria; phylum Pseudomonadota; class Gammaproteobacteria; order Burkholderiales; family Burkholderiaceae; genus Paraburkholderia; species Paraburkholderia polaris. The sequence goes on along the minus strand of NZ_JABBGJ010000009.1, from coordinate 157,979 downwards.
GTTCACGGATGCCATGAGTTTCTCCTGTTGATTCCGTTGCAGGCGGCGCGGCAACGCACTGTTCGCGTCTCATGGCCAGCAGGCCCGAGACCAGAACTGCGCCTCAGCCCGCCGCCGGGTGAGTTTTGTCAAGAAAACGCCGGGCCGTCCCAAGTTTTCCGCCCCGAAGGAAGTCCCCTTGGGGGTCCGGCGTGAAGCGCCCAGGGTTAGGGGCGCTGTTACGCCTTCTTGCGCGGCGGCTGTTTCATATTTGCCGCGATTATAAGCCAGCAAAACACGAGCCCCGAGCAGGCGAAAAATACTGCGCTCTGACCATCAGCCTTCAGCAGCCAGCCGCCGATCACGCCGCCCATTGCAAGGCCGATCGACTGCGTAGTGTTGTAGACGCCCGTGGCCGCGCCCTTGCGCGAGCCCGGCGCCAGTTTCGACACCAGCGAAGGCTGCGATGCTTCAAGAATGTTGAAGCCGAGAAAGTAGACAAAGAGGATCGCCGCCACACTCAGAATCGTATGCGGAGCGACGCCCAACAACAACTGTCCGATCAGGATAAGACCGATCGCCGACAGCAGCACGATTTTCATTTTCCCGCGCTTTTCAGCGGCGATGATCGCCGGGACCATCATCACGAACGAGAGGCCCATCACCGGCAAATACACCTTCCAGTGCGAAGCCACCGGCAAGCCGCCGGCTTCGAGAATGCGCGGCACGACGAGGAACAACGCGGTTTGCGTGGCGTGCAACACGAGCACGCCGAAATTCAGGCGCAGCAGTTCGACGTTATGCAGCACCTCGGCGAACGGCGCGCGCACGTGCACGGGTTTGGGCGCATCCGGCACGACCCACAGTACCAGGCCGACCGCCAGAATCGAGAAGATGCCGACCAGCGTGAACAAGCCGCTCATGCCGACCCAATGGAACACGATCGGCGCACCGACGATCGCCACCGCGAACGAAACGCCGATACTGCCGCCCACCATCGCCATCGCCTTGGTGCGATGCTCTTCGGAGGTGAGGTCGGCGATGAACGCGAGCACCGCCGAAGACACCGCGCCCATCCCCTGGATCACCCGGCCGACAATAATCCACGTCATGTCGTGTGCACCCGCCGCGACAAAGCTGCCGAGCGCGAAGATCAGCAGCCCGGTGGCGATGACGGGCTTGCGGCCGATCTTGTCGGAGATCCAGCCATAGAAGATATACAGGAGCGACTGCGTCACGCCGTACGCACCGAGCGCAATACCCACCAGCAGCACGTTGTCGCCGCCGGGGATGGTCTTCGCGTAGATGGAGAACACCGGCATGATCATGAAGAGACCGAGCATGCGCAGCGCGAAGATGGCGGCTAGCGACATGGTCGCGCGCATTTCAGGCGCGCTCATGCGTGAGGATGTAGCGGACGGATTGGACATCGGGAGCGTTCTTTGAATGAGCGGGGCGGCCTACCGCTGGGCGGCACACCGCGAGCGGACCTTCCCCGCGGGACGGCCACAACCAGGCGGCTTACCACGAGACGGCTGGACGGCGGCATGCATGCGGCGCGGCATTCGGGCCGGCGGCCTTGCTACACGCTCGTCTGGAGCCTCGCGGCGCCTTGTACTCGCGGAAAATGGCCCCAGTTAGACCTCTTTCCCGCGGCGCTGGACCGCTGCCTTACAGCTTACCTTGTGCCTTCTTCGGGCTGTCAGGAAGCCGTAACGGCGGTCTTGAAAAGTCGTTATAGTAGCAGGTTTAGCCTCCTCCTCTTTCCGCCAGCTAATGGCCAGGTGATGGAATAACGCGTGGAACAAATCCGTATCCGTGGGGCTCGCACCCACAACCTGAAGAACGTCAATCTCGACCTCCCGCGTCACAAGCTCGTCGTAATTACGGGCCTGTCCGGCTCGGGTAAATCGTCGCTGGCGTTCGACACGCTCTATGCGGAAGGACAGCGGCGCTACGTCGAAAGTCTTTCTGCTTACGCCCGCCAATTCCTGCAATTGATGGAGAAACCGGACGTCGATCTGATCGAAGGCCTGTCGCCAGCGATCTCGATCGAACAGAAGGCGACCTCGCACAATCCGCGTTCCACGGTCGGCACCGTCACCGAAATTCACGACTATCTGCGGCTGCTGTTCGCACGGGTCGGCACGCCGTACTGCCCGGACCACGAAATTCCGCTGGAAGCGCAAAGCGTCTCGCAGATGGTCGACGCGGCGCTCGCGTTACCCGAAGAGACCAAGCTGATGATCCTCGCGCCGGTGGTGGCGGACCGCAAAGGCGAGCACGTCGAGCTGTTCGAGGAGATGCAGGCGCAGGGTTTCATCCGTTTTCGCGTCCGCTCGGGCGGTGGCACGGCCAACGAAGGCGTCGCGAAAATCTATGAAGTCGACTCGCTGCCGAAGCTGAAAAAGAACGACAAGCACACGATCGACGTGGTCGTCGACCGGCTGAAAGTGCGCCCCGATATGAAGCAGCGCCTCGCCGAATCGTTCGAAACGGCGCTGCGTCTCGCCGACGGCCGCGCGATCGCGCTGGAGATGGATACCGACAAGGAGAAACTGTTCAGCTCGAAGTTCGCCTGCCCGATCTGCTCGTATTCGCTGCAGGAGCTCGAGCCGCGCCTCTTCTCGTTCAACAACCCGATGGGCGCGTGCCCGGAATGCGACGGCCTCGGCCAGATCACCTTCTTCGATCCGAAGCGGGTGGTCGCGCATCCGTCGCTGTCGCTAGCGGCAGGCGCAGTGAAGGGCTGGGACAGGCGTAACCAGTTCTACTTCCAGATGCTGCAAAGTCTCGCGGCGTTCTACGAGTTCGACATCGACACGGCGGTCGAAGACCTGCCGGAAAAAGTCCGCAAGATTCTGCTGTTCGGTTCGGGGAAGCAGGAAATTCCGTTCTCGTACATCAACGAACGCGGCCGCACCTCCGTTCGCGAACATGTATTCGAAGGGATCATCCCGAACCTGGAGCGGCGTTACCGCGAGACCGACTCGGTCGCGGTGCGCGAAGAGCTCGCCAAGTATCAGAACAACCAGTCTTGCCCCGCTTGCGCCGGCACGCGGCTACGCCGGGAAGCCCGTTTCGTGCGGGTCGGCTCGGATAGCGACGCGCGCGGCATCTTCGAAATCAGCGGCTGGCCGTTGCGCGACGCGCTCGGCTATTTCCAGACGCTGCGGCTCGAAGGCTCGAAGCGCGAGATCGCCGACAAGGTGGTCAAGGAAATCGTCGCGCGGCTGATGTTCCTGAATAACGTCGGGCTCGATTACCTGTCGCTCGACCGCAGCGCGGAAACGCTGTCGGGCGGTGAAGCGCAGCGGATTCGCCTCGCCTCGCAGATCGGTTCCGGTTTGACCGGCGTGATGTATGTGCTGGATGAACCGTCGATCGGTCTGCATCAGCGCGACAACGACCGGCTAATCGCCACGCTCAAGCATCTGCGCGACCTGGGCAACTCGGTGATCGTCGTCGAACACGATGAGGACATGATCCGCATGGCCGACTATGTGGTCGACATGGGGCCAGGCGCGGGAGAACACGGCGGCATGGTGATCGCCGAAGGCACGCCCAAGCAGGTCGAGGCGAACGCAGCATCGATGACCGGGCAGTACATGTCCGGCGCCCGCAACATCGAATTCCCGGACGAGCGCAAGGCACCGGAAGAACGGCGTCTGCGCATCGTCGAGGCGTACGGCAATAATCTGCAGCACGTCTCGCTCGATTTGCCGGTCGGCCTGCTGACCTGCGTGACCGGCGTGTCCGGTTCGGGCAAGTCAACGCTGATCAACGACACGCTGTACCACGCGGTCGCGCATCACCTGTATGGCTCGTCCACCGAGCCGGCGCCGTACGAATCGATCGAAGGCCTGGAGCATTTCGACAAGGTCATCAACGTCGACCAGTCGCCGATCGGCCGCACGCCGCGCTCGAATCCGGCCACGTACACGGGCCTGTTCACGCCGATCCGCGAACTGTTCGCAGGCGTCCCGGCAGCGAAAGAACGCGGCTACGAAGCGGGCCGCTTCTCGTTCAACGTGAAGGGCGGCCGCTGCGAATCCTGCCAGGGCGACGGCGTACTGAAGGTGGAAATGCACTTTTTGCCGGACGTCTACGTTCCCTGCGACGTCTGCCACGGCAAGCGCTACAACCGCGAAACGCTCGACGTCCAATACAAAGGCAAGAACATCAGCGAAGTGCTCGATATGACGGTGGAGAACGCCTACGAGTTCTTCAAGCCGGTGCCGGTCGTCGCGCGCAAGCTGAAAACCTTGCTGGACGTGGGTCTGGGCTATATCCGGCTGGGCCAGTCGGCCACCACTCTGTCGGGCGGCGAGGCGCAGCGCGTCAAACTATCTTTGGAACTGAGCAAGCGCGACACCGGTCGCACTCTATACATTCTGGACGAGCCGACCACCGGTCTGCACTTTCACGACATCGCATTGCTGCTGGAAGTCATTCATCGTTTGCGAGACCAGGGTAATACCGTCGTGATCATCGAGCATAATCTCGATGTAATAAAGACCGCCGACTGGGTCATCGATCTCGGCCCCGAAGGCGGAGCCGGCGGCGGTCAAATCATTGCGCAAGGCACGCCGGAGCAGGTCGCCAAGTCGAAGGCAAGTTTTACCGGTAAGTATCTGGCGCCGCTGCTGAAACGCACTGCCAGTAGAAAGTAACGCTGCACAACACGGGTTGGAGACGGAATAAGCCATGGCCAAGCGGAATCAGGCGCGCGACGACGGGCAAGTGCAGGACCTACGCCCACGCCCGGTCAGGCTGACTAGCGACATGAGCCTGCCGAAGCTGTCGGCGGTCGAAATCGGCAGTTACGTGCTGATGCTGTTCGGGATGTGGGCGATCATCGAACTGAGGCTGCTCGGCGCCTTGCTGGCCGGGCTGCTCGTGTTCCAACTGGTCCACACCATCGCGCCGCGCATCGAACGGCATATGTCGAGTCAGCGCGCGCGCTGGCTCGCGGTGGTGATCCTCTCGGTGGTGATAGTCGGCGCATTGACCGGTCTGACGCTCGGCATCATCGAGCATTTCGAAAACGACGTGCCGAGCGTGCAGAATCTGCTCGACCAGGCGATGCAGTTGATCGACCAGGCGCGCGGCCGGATTCCGCAATTCGTCGCCAACTATCTGCCGGTCGACACCGCCCAGATGAAGACCAAGGCGACTGAGTTGATGCAAACGCACGCCAACATGCTGCAGCAAAGCGGCAAGACGGCGGCACGCGCGTTCACGCACATCCTGATCGGCATGATCATCGGCGCGATCATCGCGGTCGGGGCGCAGAAGCATATGCAGCGGCTGCCTTTGTCCACGGCGTTCGTCACGCGCGTGACCCGTTTCGCCGACGCCTTCCGCCGCATCGTATTCGCTCAGGTCAAGATTTCCGCCATCAATGCGGTCTTCACCGGCATCTTCCTGCTGGTGATCCTGCCGGTCTTTCACGACACGCTGCCGCTCTCCAAAACGCTGGTGCTGGTGACGTTTATCGTCGGCTTGCTGCCGGTGATCGGCAATCTGATCTCGAACACGATCATCGTCGCGGTGGCGCTCTCCGTGAGCTTTCCGGCGGCGGTCATGTCTCTGGTATTCCTGATCCTGATTCACAAGCTGGAATACTTCCTGAACGCGCGAATCGTCGGTGGTCAGATCGAGGCACGCGCTTGGGAATTGCTGATCGCGATGCTCGTGATGGAAGCCGCGTTCGGCATCCCCGGCGTGGTCGCGGCGCCGATCTTCTATGCGTACATCAAGCGGGAATTGATTTATCTGCGGCTGGTGTGAGCGTCAACCAGACTGCGATGCGGGCTTGGCGGACGCGGGCGAAAAGCGGCACTTCGGTGCCGCTTTTTTTGTATCAGCCGTCTTCGGGAGGCCAGATCCGCGCCGCGTCCGACGCTTACTGAAAACTTGCAGCAGGCCGCCCGATTCGCATAAGATGCGAATAATTCCCATTTACGACGCAACGCCGTGACTCGCTGTTTCCCCTCATTTTTCATTTCGCCGACTCGCCCATGAGGCGGCAGCTCGTTCGCCTGCATCGCTGGTTCGGTGTCGCCATCGCACTGTTTTTGTTCGTCGCCGGCCTGACCGGCGCGATTATCGCGTGGGACCACGAACTCGATGCGGCGCTGAATCCGTCGTTCTTCAATGCGCGCACGGTCGGCCCGGCGCTGTCGGGGCTCGAGTTGGCACGTCGCGTCGAAGCGGCTGATCCGCGCCTGCAGGTGACGTATCTGCCACTCGACGCTGAACCCGGCCACACACTGCAGATGATGGTGCTGCCGCGCACCGATCCCGCGACGAAGCAGCCCTACCCGCTCGACTTCAATCAGATCGCCGTCGATCCCGCCACCGGCGACATTCAGGGGCGGCGCGAATGGGGCGCCGTTTCGCTCGCACGGCTCAATCTGATTCCGTTCATCTACAAGTTGCACTACACGCTGCAATTGCCGTTCACCGGCGGGGTCGATATCGGCACGTGGCTGATGGGCATTGTCGGGATCGTGTGGCTGTTCGATAGCGTGATCGCGCTATGGCTGTCGTTTCCGAGCTTCAAGGCATGGCGCAAGTCGTTCGCGTTTCGCCTCGGGCGCGGGGGCTATGCGCTCACCTTCGATCTGCACCGCTCGGGCGGCGTGTGGATCTGGGGCCTGCTGGCGATCGTCGCGCTGACGTCGGTGTCGATGAATCTCTCAGCGCCGGTCGTTCGCCCAATCGTGTCGCTGTTCTCGACGCTCACGCCGAATCCGGTCAATAACCCCGAAATCCTGCGCGCGCCGCAGCCGGGCGACCCGGTGCTGAGCCGCGAGCGCGTCGTGCAGCTAGCAGAGCAAGCCGGTAAGGCGCAGAACCTGAAGGCGCCGCCGGGCGGTCTTTACTACGCGGAATACCTGCACGCCTACGGCGTCGGCTTCTACGCAACCGGCAACGATCACGGCGATATCGGCCTTGGCAATCCGTGGATGTATTGGGACGCGGCCACCGGCAAGCAACTCGGCGCGCAGATTCCCGGCAAGGGCACGGCGGGCGACATCTTCATGCAGGTGCAATTCCCGCTGCACTCGGGACGCATCCTCGGTCTCGGCGGGCGGATTCTGATTAGCGCGGTGGGGATTGCAGTCGCCGTGCTGAGCGCAACGGGGCTGCTGATCTGGCTGAAGAAACTGAATGCGCGCCGCCGTTCGGCGCAAAACGCACGGCTCGCACAGGACGCGAGGGATGCAGGCAGGACCGCGGTGCGGTCCTGATCCGCTTTTAACGAAACACCACCGTCTTGCTGCCGTTCAACACGACGCGATGCTCGACGTGCCACTTCACCGCACGCGCGAGCGTCACGCATTCCACGTCACGGCCGATCGCCGTCAGTTGCTCCGGCGTCATGCTGTGATCGACCCGCTCCACTTCCTGCTCGATGATCGGACCTTCGTCGAGATCCGTCGTCACGTAGTGCGCGGTTGCGCCGATCAGCTTCACGCCGCGGTCGAACGCCTGGTAATACGGCTTCGCGCCCTTGAAGCTCGGCAGGAACGAATGGTGAATATTGATCGCGCGGCCGGCGAGGGATTCGCACAACTGGGGTGACAGAATCTGCATGTAGCGCGCGAGCACCACCAGATCGGCTTGATGCTCGTCGATCACTTCGAGCACGCGCGCTTCCTGCGCAGCCTTCGCGTCCGGCGTGCCGCCCAACAGCGGGAAGTGATGGAACGGAATGTCGTAGCTGGCCGCGAGCTGATAAAACTCCTTGTGGTTCGAGATGATTGCCGGAATCTCGATACCCAGTTGACCCGTGCGATAGCGGAACAGCAAGTCGTTCAGGCAATGGCCGATCTTCGACACCATGATGACGACGCGCGGCTTCACCGAAGCATCGTGCAATTCCCAGCGCATGCCGAACTGCTCAGCAAGCGTCGCGAACGACGTGCGCAACGCCTCCAGGCCCGGATCGCCCCCCACCTGCTGGAAATGCACGCGCATGAAGAACTCGCCGGTGCGGCTATCGCCGAACTGTGCGGAGTCGAGAATATTGCTGCCACGCTCGAACAGAAAGCCCGAAACCGCGTGGACGATGCCGGGCCGGTCGGCGCACGACAGTTTGAGAATAAAGCTGTGATCGGTCGACATGACCTGGGTGACTCCCTTTCTTCAATGCGTGGTTTGTTCGGTGTGGCTTGCTCGATGCAGCGTGCTACGGCATGACTCGGGCTATTCGTCGCGTGGGCGCCTGACCAGCGCTTATGCAAGCGCCGGCGGCGCGAACAATGTCTCGATGCCCGGACACGCGTCTTCGTCGATCCAGCGGCGGCGCAGCAGGCAATCCAACGTGGCGAGACTCGCATCCACAGTCATCGCGCCTTCTTCGATCCAGCGCGCCACCTCGTCGATGCGCGCGAGCCGGTGTTCGCCCACTTCCCCGTCCTGGTTGCGCGGCGCGAAATCGGCCGGCAGCGCGAGGTCGTAGATAAAAATCTGTTCGGCCTGCGTGCCTTCCGGCAACGATTGCAGCACATGCGCGGTGCGGCCGGCCGTAGCGCGCGCGGCGATCTCCTCGGGAATGCCGGCTTCTTCCCAGCACTCCTTGATGATCGTCGCCTCGATGCCGAAGCCCCAGCCGATCCCGCCTGCCACGACATTGTCGAGCATGCCCGGATCGGTCGCCTTGGTGTCGCTGCGGCGCGCGATCCATAGCTGCGGGGCGGCCATCCGCGGAGCGCCATCCGCGTATTCTACGACGCCGTTCAGATGCACCGCGTAGGTCAGCGTGCCGAAGAAACGCGACGCCGCGCGTTCGATGTACGCGAGCGGCGGCGCATCGAACGCGTTGCGGATCGCGTACGTCTCGTCGCGCCAGCCGGGAATACGGCCCTCGGCGGCAAGCGCACCGATCACGGAACCAAGCGCCGCACTGCGCAGATCGACGGTATTGAACACGGACGCGAGCGTCACGCGCGCGTCGTCGATTTCAAACACATCGGGCCAGCGCGCAAGCAAGGGCACATCGGTCAAGCGAATCCAGCCAACCTGTTCGGGGTCGATCCAGAACGGCAGATGTGCTTGCACGTCGAAGCGGCGCGCGGCGGTGATGCAAGGCAAAGTCATTCAAAGCTCCAAACTGTTCTTCTGGCGCGTCCGGCTGTCGGCGGTCGCTCAGTCGCTTAAGCGGTCTCTCTGTCAATCACGCAACGCGACGCGAATCCCAATCGCGATGAAGGTCGCGCCGGCGAGCCGGTCGAGCCACACGCCCACACGCGGCCGGCGCTTCAACCAGCCGCCGATCATCCCCGCGCACACGCCGAACAGCGAAAACACCACCACGGTCTGCAACATGAACAACACGCCGAGTTCGAGCATCTGCACCGTGACGCTTTGCGTGCCGTGCGGCTGCACGAATTGCGGCAGGAACACGACGAAGAACAGCGTCACCTTCGGATTCAGCAGATTGCCAAGCACGCTCTGGCGGAACACCGCCTTCAACGGTTGCGGCGCGCGCTCGTGCGCGGTGGCGAGACCCTGGCTGCGCAGCGCCTTGATGCCGATCCAGACCAGATACGCGGCACCGGCCAGCTTGATCACTTCAAACGCAACCGGCGACGAGCGCAGCAACGCGGCCACGCCAAGCGCGGCCAAGGTGGTGTGGAATGTGATGCCTGCCGCAAAGCCGAGCGCAGCGACGAGGCCCGCCGCACGGCCCTGCGAAATACCGCGCGCGAGCACTTGCAGATTGTCAGGGCCAGGCGCCAACGTGATGGCGATCGAGGTCGCGAGAAACAACAGGAAGTTGGGCATCGTTCTTACCTTTGTTGTGTGCAGGAAGAAGTTCGTATCCAGCGATCAATGGTCGCCGAATTCAGTCACCGTATAGAGCGGCAGGCCCGCTTTGCGCAGCAAGGCCGAGCCACCGAGTTCAGGCAGATCGATAATCGCCGCGCCTTCGACCACTACTGCGCCGAGCCGCTCGAGCAGAATCTTGCCGGCCATCATCGTGCCGCCGGTGGCGATCAGATCGTCGATGAGCACGACGCGGTCGCCCGGCTCGCAGGCGTCCTCGTGAATCTCGACGGTCGCGGTGCCGTATTCGAGCTCGTACGATTGTGCGACCCGCTTGTATGGCAGCTTGCCCTGCTTGCGGATCGGAATGAAGCCGAGGTTCAGCTCGTAAGCCAGAATCGGCCCGATGATGAAGCCACGCGCATCCAGCCCGGCGACGTAGTCGAGCTTCGCACCGATATAGCGCTGGACGAACAGATCGATCAGCACGCGCAGCGACTTCGGCTCCTGCAGGAGCGGCGTGATGTCGCGAAACTGCACGCCCGGCTGCGGCCAGTCGGGCACCGTGCGGATGTGGCTTTTAATGTAGTCGGCCGCATCGAGCGGCGCGCTCGCGAGCGCGTTGGACATGATGTCTCCGGATGGACCTCGACAGGTCCGATGAAATGCTAAATCTGGTGCGGCCGGCTAGGTGCGGCCGGCTTGGGCGCAGCCGGCTTGGGTGCGACCGGCTTAGGCGCGGCGGGCAACGCCGGCCTGGCAAAACCACACCAGCAGCAACGCCACGCCGACCGTACCCGCTGCTAGGCCGCAGCGGCGCCCGCGCGGCGGTGCTTCGAGAGCAGCTCTTCGGCTTCGGCCAACTGTTCGGGCAGCCCCCGCAACACCACGATGTCGCTCGCGCGCAGCTTGGTGGACGGGTCCGGCTCGACGCCGCGAATGCCGTGCCGTCGAATGGCCGTCACCTCGACGCCCAGTTCGAACAGGCCCAATTCCGCCAGCGTTCGGCCCACCGCGTCCGAGTTTTCGTCGACCGGCACCGATTGTAGCCGCACCTGTTCGTGGCCGTCGTCGTCTTCCATGTCGTCCGCGCCGTGAAAATAGCCGCGCAACAGCGCGTAACGCTCGTCGCGCATTTCCTCGACCCGCCGCACCACGCGCCGCATCGGCACGCCCATCAACACCAGCGTATGCGAAGCCAGCATCAGGCTGCCTTCGACGATTTCAGGAATCACCTCGGTCGCGCCGGCGGCCAGCAGCTTTTCCAGATCGGCGTCGTCGACAGTACGAACGATCACCGGCAGTGTGGGTTCCAGTTCGTGGATATTGTGTAACACGCGTAATGCCGACGGCGTGTTCGCGTAGGTAATCGCGATCGCTGCGGCACGATGGATACCGGCGGCAAGCAGCGATTCGCGCCGCCCCGCATCGCCGAACACCACGGACTCACCCGCCGCCGCCGCGGCCTGCACGCGATCGGGGTCCAGGTCCAACGCAACATAAGAGAGCCCTTCATGCTCCAGCATGCGCGCCAGATTCTGCCCGGCCCGGCCGTAACCGCAAATGATCACGTGACCGCTTTGCTTCAGGCTCTGCGTCGCGATGCGCGTCATCTGCAAGGACTGCATCATCCACTCAGTCGACGACAGCCGCAGCACGATACGGTCCGCGTTCTGGATCAGGAAAGGCGCGGCCAGCATCGACAGCAGCATCGCCGCGAGAATCGCCTGCAACAGGGTGGCGTCGACGAGATGTTTGTCGAGAATCAGGTTCAGCAGCACGAAGCCGAACTCGCCGGCTTGCGCGAGGCCGATACCGGTGCGCATCGCGACACCCGGCGACGCACCGAATAGGCGCGAGAGCCCGGTCACCATCACCGCCTTCAGCAGGATTGGGCCGACCAGGAAGCCGAGCACGATGAACGGGTGCTCCCAGATCACGCGCGGATTCAGCAGCATGCCGGTCGTGACGAAGAAGAGGCCCAGCAGCACGTCGCGAAACGGCTTGATGTCCTCTTCCACCTGATGCCGATAAGGTGTTTCGGCGATCAACATGCCGGCGATGAACGCGCCGAGCGCGAGCGATAGACCGAACTTGTCCGTGATGAACGCCGCGCCGAGCGTCACCAGCAGCAGATTCAGAATGAACAGTTCCTGCGACCGGCGCCGCGCCACCACGTTGAACCAGCGCGTCATGAAGCGCTGACCCACTATTAACAATAGGGCCAACGCCACGACGATCTTGATGGCCGCTACCCCGAGCGAACTGACGAGATCTTGCGAACTGCCACCCAGTGCCGCAATGACGATCAACAGCGGCACCACCGCCAGATCCTGGAACAGCAGCACGCCGAAGATATTGCGGCCGTGCTCCGTTTCGATCTCGAGCCGCTCTGCCAGCATCTTGCTGACGATCGCCGTCGACGACATCGCCAGCGCGCCGCCCAGCGCCACGCTTGCCTGCCATGTGATGTGCACCCACCGCTCCAGCACGAAACCGAGCGAGACCGCCACGGCGATGGTGCCGATCACCTGCAATAGGCCGAGGCCGAACACGAGCCGGCGCATGGAGCGTAGTTTGGAAAGCGAAAACTCCAACCCGATGGAAAACATCAGGAACACGACGCCGAATTCTGCCAGGTTCTGCGCCCCCGCCGAATCCGGAATCAGACCGAACGCGTGCGGCCCGACGACGATGCCGACCGTCAGATAGCCGAGCATCGGTGGAAGATTCAAAAAGCGAAAGAGCACCACTCCTGCTACTGATGCCAGCAGCAGGAACAGCGTCATTTCGAGGGGGGAAATCATTGGCAAAAACGCATCGGTAAAGCGTCCTCGTTCGTCAGCGGAACCGCGCACGCTAGCACCGCGCGACAAGGTTGTGGGGCCGTTAAAAACAGCAATAAAGGCAGCGGCTTGGCACGGCAGGCCCGGCGCGGCGAACAAGCGCCTTTGCTATACTCCGCGAATGATAGCGAAAATCAATGGCGACCGGGCACTCGCGCTCGCTCGTGACGTGCTCGACATCGAAGCGGACGCCGTGCGCGCGCTTCGCGATCAACTCGACGATGGTTTCGTCGGGGCGGTCGACTTCATCCTGGGTTGCCGCGGACGCGTCGTCGTTTCCGGCATCGGCAAATCCGGCCACGTGGCCCGCAAGCTCGCGGCCACGCTCGCCAGCACCGGCACACCGGCCTTCTTCGTTCACCCAGCGGAAGCCAGTCATGGCGACCTCGGCATGGTCACGGCAGACGACGTGTTCCTCGCGCTGTCCAATTCCGGTGAAACTGAAGAACTCGTGGCGATCTTGCCGCTCATTAAGCGGATCGGCGCGAAGCTGATTGCGATGACGGGCCGCCCGTCGTCGAGTCTCGCACAACTGGCCGACGTACATCTGAATTCTGGCGTGTCAAAAGAAGCCTGTCCGATGAATCTTGCGCCGACCGCCAGCACCACCGCCGCGCTCGCGCTCGGCGATGCGCTCGCGGTCGCGGTGCTCGACGCGCGCGGCTTTGGCCGGGACGATTTCGCCCGCTCGCATCCGGGCGGCGCGCTCGGCCGGCGTCTGCTCACTTATGTCCGCGACGTAATGCGCACCGGCGACCAGGTACCGAAGGTGACGCCCGACGCGACCGTGCGCGACGCGCTGTTCCAGTTGACCGCCAAGCGCATGGGCATGACAGCGATCGTCGACCAAAACGATCGCGTGACCGGTATCTTCACCGACGGCGATTTGCGCCGCGTGCTCGAACGCGACGGCGATTTCCGCAATTTGCCGATCGCCTCCGTGATGACCGCCGGCCCGCGCACCATTGGCCCGGATCAACTTGCTGTCGAAGCCGTGGAACTGATGGAGCGCCACCGCATCAATCAGATGCTGGTCGTCGACGAAGCAGGCAAGCTGATCGGCGCACTCAACATGCACGACCTGTTCTCGAAGAAGGTGATCTGATGCCCGCCGCCCCCCTTACCGCCACTGAACGCGCCAGCCGCGTCAAGCTGATGATTTTCGACGTCGACGGCGTGCTGACCGACGGCGGCCTGCTGTTTACGGCGGAAGGCGACACGATGAAGGCGTTCAATTCGATGGACGGCCACGGCATGAAGCTGCTGCGCCAGGCCGGCATCGAAACGGCGATCATCACCGGGCGCCAGTCGGGCATCGTCGCGGCTCGGGTCAAGGAACTGAATATCAGCCACGTGTATCAGGGCGTGCAGGACAAACCGCAGGCGTTCGCCGACCTTTTGCAGCAAACCGGTATCAGCGCGGAAGAATGCGGCTACATGGGCGACGACTGGGTCGACCTCGGCGTGATGCTGAAGGTCGGCTTCGCCGCGGCGCCGGCCAATTCGCATCCTGAAGTGATCGCGCGCGCCCATTGGGTCAGCGAAGCACGCGGCGGCCACGGCGCGGCGCGCGAAGTCGTCGATACGCTGCTGCGCGCGCAGAACAAATACGATGCGCTGCTCGCGGCAGCCTGTAGCGGCGAACAGCGAGGCCTTGTCGGATGAATCGGTTTCGCTGGACCTCACTGATTCCGCTCGTCGCGATGGCCGCGCTCGCCGGCATTACATGGTGGCTGCTGCAAGCCACGCTGCCGCGGCAGAATGAAGGCGTGGTGCGCCCCAAGGAGCACACGCCCGACTACTTCGCGGACAACTTCTCGGTTTCCGAACTCGATCAGTCGGGCTCGACGCAATACCGCCTGACCGCCACCAGTCTGATCCACTATGAAGACGACGAGTTGAGCGATCTGGTCAAGCCGGCCATGCGCGCGTTCCAGCCGGGCAAGCCGATCGTCACCGCGACCGGCGACACCGGTACGGTCAACGGCGACGCCTCGATCGTCAATCTGTACGACAACGCGCGCATTCTGCGGGCCGCCGGAAACGGCGATCCGCAGATGCAAGCGGATTCGCAGCATTTTAGGGTGCTGGTCAACGACGATGTGATCGAGACCGAAAAGCCGGTTAAACTTCAGCGCGGCATGTCTGTGATGACTGCCAGCGGCATGAACTACAACAACGTCACCCGGGTAATGCAGCTGTTCGGCAATGTGAAGGGCGCGATTGCCGCGTCCGAAGGCTCCGCCAGCTCGCCCAAGCAACCCGGGTAATCCATTCCAGGCGTGACTGCATGAACGAATCGTTCCCCCGTTTTGATACCGGCCGCTCGCGCACCCTGTCCGCGTGCCGCGCCGGACTCGCTGCGCTGATTGTCGCGTTGCCGCTCGCCGGCTTCGCGCCGCTTGCGCACGCCGACCGCGCCGACAAGGACAAGCCGCTGAACATCGAAGCGGACAACATGACTTACGACGACCTCAAACAGGTCAACATCTTCACCGGCCACGTGGTCGCCACCAAAGGCACGATCGTGATCAGGGCCGATCGAGTCGAAGTGACGCAAGACCCGCAGGGCTATCAGTACGCCACCGGCACGTCGAGCGGCGGCAATCTGTCGTATTTCCGCCAGAAACGCGAAGGCCTCGATGAATACATCGAAGGCACGGCCATTCGTATCGACTACGACGGCAAGCAGGATCTGACCACGCTCACCACCAATGCCACCGTGAAGCGCCTCCAAGGCCTCTCGACGGTAATGGACCAGGTGCATGGCAGCGTCATCACGTATGACGGCCAGAACGACTTCTACACCGCGAAGGCGGGTAAGGACGTCGCCGGCCCGGGCAACCCGACCGGCCGTGTGCGCGCCATGCTGGCGCCGCGCAATGGCGGCGCCGCGCCGCTGAACGGCGCGTCGGCCACGCTCGCGCCATCTACCACGATCCAGGGAGCACCGAACCAGTGAGTTCTTCCGCGTCCCTCCCCAATCGCAAACCGGCCGGCACCAGCAGTTCGCTGGTGGTCCGCAACCTGAAGAAGCGTTACGGCTCGCGCACGGTCGTCAAAGACGTGTCGCTCGACGTGAAAAGCGGCGAAGTGGTCGGCCTGCTCGGCCCCAATGGCGCCGGCAAGACCACCTCGTTCTATATGATCGTCGGCCTCGTGCCGCTCGATGCAGGTGAAATCGATCTGGACGGCAAGTCGATCAGCTTGTTGCCGATCCACAAGCGCGCGTCGCTGGGCTTGTCGTATCTGCCGCAGGAAGCGTCGGTGTTCCGCAAGCTCTCCGTCGAGGAAAATATTCGCGCGGTGCTGGAATTGCAGCACGAAGACAACGGCAAGCGGCTCAGCAAAGACACCATCACGAGCCGCACCGAGGCATTGCTCGACGAACTGCAGATCGCTCACTTGCGTGAGAATCCGGCACTGTCGCTGTCCGGCGGCGAGCGTCGACGGGTCGAAATTGCACGTGCGCTAGCCACCAATCCGAGCTTCATTCTGCTCGACGAACCGTTCGCGGGTGTCGATCCGATCGCGGTGCTGGAAATCCAGAAGATCGTCAAATTTCTGAAGCAGCGAAATATCGGCGTGCTGATCACCGACCACAACGTGCGCGAAACCCTCGGCATCTGTGACCACGCCTACATCATCAGCGACGGCAGCGTGCTGGCCGCCGGTGCGCCGAGCGACATCATCGAAAACGAAAGCGTGCGGCGCGTCTATCTGGGCGAACACTTCCGCATGTAAGTGCACCAAGGATTGCCGGCGGTGCTAGCGCGCATCCGCCGGACACTTTGCGGCACCTGCACATCAGTATTTTTGACCTGGGCCGTCCCGCGCCCAGCGCCGCCGAAAACAGGCGCACGCGTAATTGCGAATGTCGCAATGTATCGCGGTCGTGGCAAACTCTCTACAATGAATCTGAACTTGCCATGAAAGCCAGCCTCCAACTCCGCCTATCGCAGCATCTTGCGCTGACCCCGCAACTGCAGCAGTCCATCCGGCTGCTTCAGCTGTCCACGCTCGAACTGCAGCAGGAAGTCGCAATGGCGATCTCGCAGAATCCGCTCCTCGAGAACGAGGACGACTGGATCGCGAGTCCCCTGCGCGTGGCGGCCGACGGCTCGCTGATCACCCAGTCGCCCAACTCCTCCGCACCGCCCGACCAGATGGGCGGCAACACGTCGTCTTCGTCCACCAGCAGCAGCGAGCGCGCCGAGAACGGCGAGCCACAGGGTGTCGACGAATACAACGGCCTCGCGAGCGACGGTAACGGCGACGCGTCGCAATGGGATCTCGGCGACTACGGCCGCTCCGGCAATGCCTCGGACGACGACGACCTGCCGCCCCTGCAAATCCACGAATCGAGCACCTCGTTGCGCGATCACCTGATGGCGCAACTTCGCGTCACCCAGGCGAGCCAGCGCGACCGCGCGCTGATCACCTTCCTGATCGAATCGCTCGACGACGACGGCTATCTTGCCGCCACGCTCGATGAAGTACTGACCGACCTGCCTGAAGAGCTCGAAGTCGATCTCGACGAAATGAACGCCGCGCTCGCGCTGCTGCATAGCTTCGACCCTGCTGGGGTCGGCGCGCGCTCCGCGTCCGAATGTCTCAAGTTGCAATTGTTGCGGCTCGAACAGTCGCCTACGCGCACCCTTGCGCTCGACATCGTCGCCCATCACCTGGAACTGCTCGCGGCACGCGACTTCACGCGCCTGCGCAAGCATCTGAAGGCGAACGACGACGATCTGCGGGATGCCCATGTTCTGATCCGCTCGCTCGAGCCGTTTCCTGGCGCCGCTTACGGCAAGGCGGAAGCGGACTATGTCGTGCCCGACATCATGGTGCGCAAAACGGCGCAGGGCTGGCAGGCTGAACTCAATCCGGAAGTGGTGCCGAAGCTGCGTATTAACCACCTGTACGCGAATATTCTGCGCAATAACCGGGGCGATCCGGGCAGCGGATCGTTGCGCCAGCAACTGCAGGAAGCACGCTGGCTGATCAAGAATATCCAGCAACGCTTCGAGACCATCCTCCGCGTGGCGCAGGCTATTGTCGAGCGTCAGAAGAGCTTTTTTGTGCATGGCGAAATTGCCATGCGCCCCTTGGTTTTGCGAGAAATTGCTGATACGCTGGGCCTACACGAGTCAACTGTCTCGCGTGTGACAACTGGTAAATACATGCTGACCCCATTCGGGACGCTTGAATTTAAGTACTTCTTTGGATCACACGTTTCGACTGACACGGGCGGCGCGGCCTCTTCAACAGCGATTCGCGCGCTCATCAAGCAACTGATAGGAGCGGAAAACCCGAAATCTCCTCTTTCAGACAGCCGCATAGCCGAACTGCTGGCGGAACAGGGCTTCGTGGTCGCACGGCGTACCGTTGCGAAGTATCGCGAAGCGCTCAAGATTCCGGCAGTCAACCTGCGCAAGTCTCTGTAGCCCGCCGCCTCCCGCGACGGGCATTTACCGGCCGCTCCGCAGTTGGCGGACAGGCCGGCCGATGCGACCTGCCAGAAGTCAGTCACCGGGGGGCGACTCAGGCAAGCCGACAGATCGACCGGACCTTCGTCATCGTGCGGAACAAGCGGCCTCTAGCTTGGAGAAGCACTATGAATCTGCAGATCAGTGGACACCACCTCGAAGTAACGCCTGCGTTGCGCGAATACGTGATCACCAAACTGGATAGGGTGCTAAGACATTTCGATCAGGTAATCGACGGCAGTGTGGTCCTCTCGGTCGACAACCACAAGGAAAAGGAAAAGCGGCAAAAGGTTGAAATCAACCTGCATCTCAAGGGCAAAGATATCTTCGTCGAGAGCTGTGACAGCGATCTTTACGCTGCGATCGATCTGATGATCGACAAGCTCGACCGGCAAGTGATACGCCATAAGGATCGCCTGCAAGGCCATCAGCACGATGCGATTAAGTACCAGCCGGCGCCGCTACTAGACGTGCCGCCGCAATAAGGAAGACTAGAAGGTTTCTTTACTTTCCTTCGTTTGTCCTCATTTGCCTCATTTGCCCAGCCAAACCGCCCGAGACCGGGCGGTTTTTCGTTTCAGGGCACCTTTCTCGTGCAGTGGCGCAGATCGGATCAATCCTGCGAAGAAACCTATGATGCATAGATGGCGCGCCGCACCATCCGTCGCTACCCTGTTCTATAATGTTCCGGTTACCATCGGGGTCAAGTTAGCTCAAACGGGAAACGGTCGGCCGGAGTCCTGCGCTTTCGGGCTCCAACGTACGTCGCCGTGAGCATCAAACGAATGGAACGCCACTCAAACGCCCCAGCGAGGAGAACCCAGGCCACGTTTTCGCCTGTCAACATGAATCGTTTAGCCAAATTTCTTCCCCTCGAGAACGTCGTCGTCGGACTATCGGTCACCAGCAAAAAGCGCGTGTTCGAGCAAGCGGGCCTGATCTTCGAGAACCAGAACGGCATCGCCCGTAGCACGGTCACTGACAATCTGTTCGCGCGTGAGCGCCTCGGATCGACGGGGCTCGGCGAAGGCGTCGCGATTCCGCATGGCCGGATCAAAGGCTTGAAGCAACCGCTCGCCGCGTTCGTCCGCCTCGCCGAACCTATACCCTTCGAATCGCCCGACGGCCAGCCGGTCTCGCTGCTGATCTTCCTGCTCGTGCCCGAGCAGGCCACCCAGCAGCACCTCGAAATCCTTTCGGAAATCGCCCAGTTGCTGTCCGATCGCGAGGCCCGCGAGCGCCTGCACACGGAAGAAGACCGCGAATCATTGCATCGCCTGCTCACTCAGTGGCAACCTTGATGCATCGGCGGTTGTCCGCGCGCCGATTACTCGCCCGCAGCATGCGGGTATAGCCCGGCAAAACAGGCGGGCCGCGTGAGCGCGGCCGCAGCTTAGCCCGGCAAGCGGCCCACACTGGAGTCACTGACTCATGGATACGTCCAGCATCAACGCCCAGAGCATTTTCGACGATAACGCCGCCACGCTGAAGCTGAGCTGGCTGACGGGGCATGAAGGCTGGGAGCGCGGCTTTTCTTCGGAATCGGTCGCCAATGCCACGTCGAGCGCCGACCTCGTCGGCCACTTGAACCTGATCCACCCGAACCGGATCCAGGTGCTCGGCGACGCCGAAATCGACTACTACAAGCGCCAAACCGACGAAGACCGCTCGCGCCACATGGCCGAGCTAATCGCGTTGGAGCCGCCGTTTCTGGTGGTGGCGGGCGGGGTCGCCGCTCCGCCGGAACTGGTGCTGCGCTGCACGCGCTCGTCCACGCCGCTCTTTACGACACCAATGTCCGCCGCTGCGGTGATCGATAGCCTGCGCCTCTACATGTCGCGCATTCTCGCGCCGCGCGCCACGCTGCACGGCGTGTTTCTCGACATTCTCGGCATGGGCGTGCTGCTCACCGGCGATTCGGGCCTCGGCAAGAGCGAACTCGGGCTGGAACTGATCAGCCGCGGCCACGGCCTTGTCGCCGACGACGCGGTGGATTTCGTGCGCCTCGGCCCGGATTTCGTCGAAGGGCGCTGCCCGCCGCTGCTGCAAAACCTGCTCGAAGTGCGCGGTCTCGGCCTGCTCGACATCAAGACGATCTTCGGTGAAACCGCAGTCCGCCGCAAAATGAAGCTGAAACTGATCGTGCAACTGGTGCGCCGTCCCGATGGCGAATTCCAGCGGCTGCCGCTGGAAAGCCAAACCGTCGACGTGCTCGGCTTGCCGATCAGCAAAGTCACGATTCAGGTGGCGGCCGGCCGCAACCTTGCGGTGCTGGTCGAAGCGGCCGTGCGCAACACGATCCTGCAACTGCGCGGCATCGATACGCTGCGCGACTTCATGGATCGCCAGCGTTTGGCCATGCAGGACCCGGACAGCCAGTTTCCCGGCAAATTGATCTGAATCCGCGACACCCCGCCGCGCCGTGTTACGCCCGCAGCCAACGGCTGCGGCGGCACGCGCACGGGGACCAGATGCTATGATGAACTGTACGGATTCCACGACTCCATGCGCATAATCCTGATCACCGGTATTTCCGGCTCCGGCAAGTCAGTTGCCCTGAACGCGCTTGAAGACGCAGGCTATTACTGCGTCGACAATCTGCCGCCGCGTTTTTTGCCGCAACTGGCCAACTATCTCGCCGACGACGGCCAAGAACGCCTCGCGGTCGCCATCGACGCGCGCTCGAGCGCCTCGCTCGACGAAATGCCCGCGATGATCCGCGACCTGTCGCGCTCCCACGACGTGCGCGTACTCTTCCTGAACGCAAGCACGCAGTCACTGATTCAACGCTTCTCCGAAACGCGCCGCCGCCATCCGCTGTCCGGTTCCACGGCGCATGATGCGGACGTCGGCTTGTTGACGTCGTTGGCCGAAGCGATCGAACGCGAACGCGAACTCGTGGCGGGCCTCGCTGAATTCGGCCATCAGATCGACACCAGCAATCTGCGCGCGAACGTGCTGCGTGCATGGGTCAAACGCTTTATCGAGCAGAAAGATGCCGGGCTCGTGCTGATGTTCGAGTCCTTCGGCTTCAAACGCGGCGTGCCGCTCGACGCCGATTTTGTTTTCGACGTACGCACGCTGCCGAACCCGTACTACGATCATGAATTGCGGCCGCTCACGGGCCTCGACAAACCAGTGGTGGATTTTCTCGACGCGCTGCCGGTCGTGCATGAAATGATCGACGACATCGAGAAGTTTCTTGTCAAATGGCTGCCGCATTTCCGTGACGACAATCGCAGTTATCTGACGGTCGCGATCGGTTGCACGGGCGGCCAGCACCGCTCGGTATTCATTGCGGAGACGCTTGCCGCGCGTCTCGCAACGTCGGCGAATGTCATTGTGCGGCACCGCGATGCGCCGGTTCATGCCGGCGAATCATCGAAGTTAGTGGCTTAACCGGCCGCGTCGCGCGGCCTCAACTCGAAGCGTTGCGCCATGTCTTCTTCTACTGTGCTTGCCGATGTGCCGCTGTTTCCGCTGCATACGGTGCTGTTTCCCGATGGACTGCTGCCACTGAAAATCTTCGAAGCGCGCTACCTCGATATGGCGCGCGACTGTCTGCGTGACAAAACGCCGTTCGGCGTGTGTCTGCTGAAGAGCGGCGCCGAAGTGGCGCGCGCCGAAGAGCCTTCGGTGCCCGAAGCAATTGGCTGCCTCGCCGAAATCGAAGAGTGCGATGTCGAAGCGTTCGGCATGCTGCTGATTCGGGCGCGCGGCACACGGCGGTTTCGCCTGCTGTCGCATCGCGTGGAGAGCAGCGGCTTGCTGGTCGGCATGGCGGAGCCGCTCGGAGAAGACATACCGCTCGAGGACAATGAGCAACTGGCCAAATTTGGCGCATGCGCGGAAGTGCTCGAACGGATCATCGCAACGATCCGCGAACGCGATCCGGACAGCTTGCCGTTCGCGGAGCCGTTCAGGCTGGAAGATCCGTCATGGGTGTCGAACCGGCTCGCGGAGGTGCTGCCGATCGCCCTTCGTGCAAGGCAAAAGCTGATGGAATTGCAGGACGCCGGCGCGCGGATCGACGTGGTTCATCACTATATGCAGCAGCATCAACTGCTTTGATTTGACGTGCTTTCTGCTCAGGATTGGCTAGAGCAGTGAGCCGTGCAGACTGTCCAGCAGTTTGCGCACCGGCGCGGGCACACCGAACGAGTCGAGATCGCTTAACGCGACCCATGCGGTGTCCGCGTCGCTGAGCACACCCAATGCGCCGACACCGCGATCCAGCTCGGCGAGCCGCGGCTCGATATCCAGCTTGAAATGCGTAAAGACGTGCGTAAGCGGCGCAAGCGGCGAGACCGCTCCGTCGCCACCGAAGGCGCGTGCACGCTCGGCGAGCGCGGCTTCGTCGGCAGCTTCGGGCAGGCTCCACAAGCCACCCCAGATGCCTGACGGCGGACGCTTTTCCAACATCACGGCGTTACCGTCGCGTAGCACCAGCATCCATGTGCGGCGCGTCGGTACGGCTTTCTTCGGTCGTGCCGTGGGCAGTTCTCGCTGACGTCCGGTCACGTTGGCCACGCAGTCGGCGGCGAACGGACAGCGCAGGCAGTCCGGCTTGCCGCGCACACACAACGTTGCGCCGAGGTCCATCAGGCCTTGCGTGTACGCACTGACGTCGTCGTCCGATGCGTTGGACGGCAGCAGCGATTCCGCCAGCGTCCACATCGCGTTCTCGACTTTCTTCTCACCCGGAAAGCCTGCGACGCCGAATACGCGTGCCAACACGCGCTTCACGTTGCCGTCGAGAATCGTCGCCCGCGCGCCGAATGCGAAAGAGGCGATCGCCGCGGCCGTCGAACGGCCGATGCCCGGCAATTCAGCGAGTTCGTCGGCCGACGCAGGAAACGCACCGCCATGCTGCTCGACGACCACCTGCGCGCAGCGGTGCAGATTGCGTGCGCGCGTGTAATAGCCGAGGCCGGCCCACAATGCCATCACATCGTCTGCCGGCGCGGCGGCGAGCGAGGCAACATCCGGACAACGCGCAAGAAACTTTGCGTAGTACGGAATCACCGTCGATACCTGAGTCTGCTGCAGCATGATTTCCGATAGCCAGATGCGATACGGGTCGCGGGTGTTCTGCCATGGCAGGTCATGACGACCATGCTGGCGCTGCCACGCAATCAGCCGCGCGGAAAAATCAGACATGACCGGGAAAACAGGCGCAGCGGACGGGGCAGACGGGCTTAAACGAGATGGCATTGAAAATTAGCGCTGGCAGGTGGGACAGAAATACGTGGAACGCTGCCCCTGCACGATCTGTTTGATCGGCGTTCCACACACGCGGCATGGCAGCCCCGCGCGATCATAGACGAAATAGTCGAGCTGGAAGTAACCGCTTTCGCCATCGCTGCCGACGAAATCGCGCAGCGTGCTGCCGCCCTTCTCGATCGCTGCGGCCAGCGTGACGCGCACCGCGTCCGCCAGCAGATCGTAGCGCACGAGCGAGACGCGGCCCGCCGCGGTGGTGGGCCGGATACCGGCGCGAAAGAGGCTTTCGGATGCGTAGATATTCCCCACACCGACCACGATCTCCCCCGCCAACAAGGCCTGCTTCACTGACACCTTGCGACCGCGCGTTAGCCGGTGCATCAGCGCGCCGGAGAACGCTGGCGAAAACGGCTCGACACCGAGGCCCGCGAGCAGCGGATGCTCGAGCACGTCGCCAGCTTCGCGCGGGTGCCACAGCACCGCGCCGAAGCGCCGCGGATCGCGATAGCGCAAAATGAATTCGTCGAAGATCCAGTCGACGTGATCGTGTTTCGCCGCAGCCGGCGGATGCGGCACATGGCGCAGCACACGCAGCGTGCCGGTCATGCCCAGGTGCACAATGAACCAGCCGGCGTCGATTTCGAACAGAAGGTACTTGCCCCGGCGCTCGACCTTGCGGACCACGCTGCCGCGCAAGGTTTTCGCAAGGTCCGCCGGAATCGGCCAACGCAGCGCGGGCGTGCGCACATCGACGCGTTCAACCTTGCGGCCGGACACATACGGTTCGATTCCCCTTCGGGTAACCTCAACTTCTGGCAACTCTGGCATGTCTAACTGGTCTGCAACTTGCGTGAGTGGTTGTGCGCGTATTGTAGCGAGCGCGTTACAATCGTCCGAAACATTGAACGGATATCCATGAACTTGTCCTTCGTGAAGCTGTTTTCGAAGCGCCCGGCTAGCGCATCCCGCGTGCCGCACGCCGTGTCCGCTCGCCGCATGCTCGGTGCCGCCGCGCTCGCCGTCTGGGCGCTGGCTGCCGTGCCCGCGCACGCGCAGGATCCATCGCCAGACTCGGATGACACGTCCGTCACCCTGCCGGATCCGCTCGGCCCAGCGACGGCAGAAGACCAGAAGTCTCTGCCGAACGTGCCGCTGTCCAGCCAGATCGTATTCCAGGTGCTCGCCGCTGAAGTCGCCTTGCAACGCGACCAGCCGGCGCCCGCCTACCAGACCTACCTCGCGCTCGCGCGCGACACGCACGATCCGCGCATGGCGCAACGCGCCACGGAAATCGCGCTGGCCGCGCAAAGCCCGTCGGACGCTTTGGCCGCCGCGCAATTGTGGCAGCAGTATGCGCCGGATTCGGAACGCGCCGCGCAACTCGATGCGTCATTGCTCGTGTTGTCCGGCAAGCCTGACGACGCCGCGCCGATCCTCGCGCGTGAACTCGCGAGAGTGCCCGCCGACAATCGCGGCAGCGCGATTCTGGCGCTGCAGTTGCTGCTCTCGCGCGGTCCGAACCGGATCGGCGGCTTGCATGTGCTGCAAGACTTGCTGAAGAACGACCTGAACCGGCCGGAGGCGCAACTGGCCATCGCACGCCAGCAACTCGTTTCCGACGACGCGCCGGGCGCGCGCAAGTCGCTCGAACAGGCGCTCACGCTCAAGCCGGACTATTTGCCGGCCGCGCTGACGCTGTCGCAGATGGGTCCGGAGGAGCGCAAGGAAGGCATCGCGTCGCTCGAAAAGTACGTGCAGCAGAATCCGAAATCGCATGACGCACGTCTTGCGCTCGCGCAGATGTATCTCGCGAGCGACCGTCTGGACGACGCGCAGAAGCAGTTCGAGATCATGCACAAGAACAACGCGAGTGACCTCACGCCGCTGATGGCGCTCGCCCTGATCAAGATCCAGCAGAAGAATTTCAACGACGCGCAGACCTACCTGACCCAGTACGCTCAGCAAGCTGAAAAGACGCCGGGCGCCGATCCGGGCCAGGCGTATATCTATCTCGCGCAACTGTCGCTCGAGCAGAAGAACGAAGCGGCGGCCAGCAACTGGCTGAACAAGGTTTCGCCCTCGAGCCAGCAATACGTGCCGGCGCAGATCACGAGTGCGCAATTGCTCGCCAAGCAGGGCAGAACTGAAGACGCGCGCAAGCTGCTGGCCGGCCTGCAGGCGCCCGATCCGCGCGACCAGGCGCTGATTGCACGCACCGACGCGGCCATTCTGTTCGACGCGAAGCGCTACCCGGAGTCGGAAGCACTCCTGCAACAAGCATCTGCCGCCTTCCCGGACGACCCCGACCTCACCTACGACTACGCCATGGCCGCCGAAAAGACCGGCCACTACGATGTCATGGAAGCGCAACTGCGCAAGCTGATCCAGACGCAGCCGGACAACCCGCAGGCGTACAACGCACTCGGCTATTCGCTGGCTGATCGCAATCAGCGACTGCCGGAAGCGGACAAGCTGGTCGAGAAGGCCTCGTCGCTGGCGCCGAACGACGCCTTCATCATGGACAGCGTCGGCTGGGTCAAGTACCGGATGGGCGATACGACGGATGCGATCAAGCTGCTGCGCAAAGCGTACGACCTCCAGCCGAACGCCGAAATCGGCGCGCACCTCGGCGAAGTGTTGTGGAAAACCGGAGCGCAGGATCAGGCTCGCGCTGCCTTCCGCGACGCGCGCAAGCTCGAGCCGGACAACGACACGCTGGTTAAAACGCTGCAACGTCTTCAGGTGAACGATCTTTGATGCGTCTTTCCCGCTTGATCTCCTATCCCCGGGCGCCGCGTGGCGCGGCGCTCGGACTCGTAGCGGCAGCGGTTGTCGCGTTGGCCGGTTGTGCATCGGTGCAGCCGCAGGGGCCGTCCACGTCGAATGCAGCGACCTCCGTCTCTGCGCAGACCACGCGTGCTTATCAGGGCCGTTTCGCGATCCAGTACAACGATCAGAACGGCCAACAGCGCAATGCCTATGGCAACTTTACCTGGCAGGAAACGGGTGACACGGTCACCCTGCAATTGCGCAATCCGCTCGGTCAGACACTGGCGATCGTGACCTCGTCGCCGGCCTCGGCTACGCTCGAACTGCCAAACCGCCAACCGCTCACTGCCGACAATGTCTCCACGCTGATGCAGAATGCGCTCGGCTTCGCTCTGCCGGTCGAAGGGCTGCGCTACTGGCTGCAGCCTTCGCCGGCGCCAACTTCGCGCGCCAGGACCGAGAAGGATCCGGAGCAGCCCTCACGTCTGAAGCAGATCACGCAGGACGGCTGGACGATCGATTACCTGGCGTATGCGGACGCGCCGGCCACCGGCGTGAAGCGCTTGAATCTGACCCGCACGGAACCGCCGCTCGACATCAAGCTCGTGCTGGACCAGTAGTTCAGTAGTCGCGCCTCTGTTCGCGCAACCCTTGCCGCTTCTTCAGCGCCGCTATGGCGCATGTATGCTCGACTCATGATTGAAACGACCGATTCGCTGCGCGATTGCCTCGCGCCAGCGAAGCTCAACCTCTTCCTGCACATCACCGGCCGCCGGCCGGATGGCTATCACACGCTGCAAACCGTCTTCCAGTTGCTCGACTGGGGCGACACCCTGCACTTCAAGCGACGCGACGACGGCCTCATCACGCGCAGCACCGACCTCCCCGACGTGCAGCCGGAACACGACCTCACCGTGCGCGCAGCAACGCTCCTGAAGACGCATACGGGCTCGCCCGAGGGTGTCGATATCGAAATCGACAAGCGCCTGCCGATGGGCGCGGGCCTCGGCGGTGGCAGCTCCGATGCGGCCACCACGCTGCTTGCCCTGAACCGTCTCTGGAAGCTCGATTTGCCGCGACTGGAGTTGCAAGCGCTGGCGCTGAAACTCGGCGCGGACGTGCCATTTTTTATTTTTGGAAAAAATGCGTTCGCGCAGGGTGTCGGAGAAGCTTTGGACGTTGTACAATTGCCGCCGCGCCATTTCCTAGTAGTGACGCCGAGGGTTCATGTTCCGACTGCAGCGATTTTTTCCGAAAAAGCGTTGACAAGAGATTCGAAACCCCTCATAATTACGGACTTTCCTGCAGAACTTAGCTGCAACACTGAATGGCCGGAAAGTTTTGGCCGGAATGACATGCAGCAAGTTGTCGTGGGAAAATACGCGGAAGTAGCGCAAGTGTTGCGATGGTTTGAAAGCATCGCACCAGCGCGGATGTCTGGATCAGGTGCAAGTGTATTTGCAGCGTTCCGTAGTAAAGCTGAAGCAGAAGCGGCGCAAGCCAAACTGCCTGGCGAATGGAACAGCGCAGTAACTGCAAGTCTCGATCAGCATCCACTCTTTGCTTTCGCGTCATAAGTTTTGCCTCGTCGAGCGTTCCCTCGTTCGGTGGAGCTCAAAGTTAGTGTAGGGGAGTCGCCAAGTTGGTTAAGGCACCGGATTTTGATTCCGGCATTCGAAGGTTCGACTCCTTCCTCCCCTGCCAAAAATTCTCGCATTTCCCTCGCCCCCAGCCTGAAGTAGGTGCACGATGAGCAGCCATGACGGCCTGATGGTTTTTACTGGCAACGCAAATCCCGCGCTTGCACAGGAAGTCGTCAAAATCCTCGGTATTCCCCTCGGCAAAGCAATGGTTAGCCGTTTCTCGGACGGTGAAATCCAGGTCGAGATTCAGGAAAACGTGCGTGGCAAGGATGTCTTCGTCCTGCAATCCACGTGCGCGCCGGCGAATGACAATCTGATGGAACTGATGATCATGGTCGATGCGCTCAAGCGCGCATCCGCCGGTCGGATCACCGCAGCCATCCCCTACTTCGGTTATGCCCGTCAAGATCGACGCCCGCGTTCGGCGCGCGTCGCCATCTCGGCGAAGATCGTGGCGAACATGCTGGAAATCGCCGGCGTCGAGCGGATCATTACGATGGATCTGCACGCCGACCAGATTCAAGGCTTCTTCGACATCCCGGTCGACAATATCTACGCTACGCCCGTGCTGCTCGGCGATCTGCGCAAGCAGAACTACGAGAACCTGCTGGTCGTTTCGCCGGACGTCGGCGGCGTGGTGCGTGCCCGTGCATTGGCCAAGCAACTGAATTGCGACCTCGCGATCATCGACAAACGCCGCCCGAAGGCGAACGTTGCCGAAGTGATGAACATCATCGGTGAAGTCGAAGGCCGCACCTGCGTGATCATGGACGACATGGTCGACACCGCAGGCACGCTTTGCAAGGCAGCTCAAGTTTTGAAGGAACGCGGTGCGAAGCAGGTGTTCGCTTACGCCACCCACCCGGTTCTGTCGGGCGGTGCAGGCGAGCGTATCGCAGCTTCGGCACTCGACGAACTCGTCGTCACCGATACGATCCCGCTCGGCGAAGAAGCCCGCTCGTGCGCCAAGATCCGTTCGCTGACCAGCGCCGGCCTTCTTGCCGAAACGTTCTCGCGGATTCGTCGCGGCGATTCGGTGATGTCGCTGTTCGCTGAAAGTTAAGTATTTGCGAGGGCGCAGCACGCGTTGCAGTACCGCGCACTGCGCTTTTGCACAATTGGCATGAACGAACGAAGGTTCGTGCCATCGCTCTGGGGCCTCAGCCGTAATGGCTTGGAGGCCCCGTTTTTACTGCCTGGTCGCGGGCAGTGCATTGGAGATTCAATATGAAAGTAGTCGCTTTCGAGCGTTCCTTGCAAGGTACGGGTGCGAGCCGCCGCCTGCGTATCTCGGGTAAGACCCCGGGCATCGTATATGGCGCTGGTGCTGAAACGCAATTGGTCGAACTGGACCACAACGCACTCTGGCACGCGCTGAAGAAAGAAGTTTTCCACTCGTCGATCCTCGAACTGGAAGTGGCAGGCAAGTCGCAACAGGTTCTGCTGCGCGACGTGCAATACCACCCGTTCCGTCAGCTCGTGCTGCACGTGGACTTCCAACGTGTCGACGCGACGAAGAAGCTGCACACCAAGGTGCCGCTGCACTTCATGAACCAGGAAACCAACCCGGCAGTGAAGCTGTCGAGCGCGGTGATCTCGCACGTCCTCAACGAAATCGAAATCGAGTGCCTGCCGTCGGCACTGCCGGAATTCCTCGAAGTCGACCTGGTGAAGATCGAAGCTGGTCACTCGCTGCACGCTAAGGACATCGTCCTGCCGGCAGGCGTGGCACTGGTTGCTCACGTTGAAGCAGAAAACCCGGTCATTGCATCTGCAACGATCCCGGCTGGCGCAATCGCTGAAGGCGACGCCGCTGCTGCTGGCGAAGGCGAAACGCCGGCTGCCTAAGGGCCTTTTTGGCACTGAGCAAGCAATCCTCTCGATCCGTTTCAATGAAACGGTCGCTGTGACCCGCCGAGGTTCGCCCCGGCGGGTTTTTTTTCGGTTTTTTTCGGCTCGGCCGCATTCGACGCCCGGGCCAGATGGACCTACGCAATCATGATCAAGCTGATCGTCGGGCTCGGCAATCCGGGCGCTGAATACACTGCGACGCGCCACAATGCCGGCTTCTGGCTGGTCGATCAACTAGCGCGCGAAGCAGGCACGACGCTGCGCGACGAGCGGCGCTTCCACGGTTTCTACGCGAAGGCCCGGCTTCACGGTGAAGAAGTGCATCTGCTGGAACCGCAGACGTATATGAACCGCTCGGGGCAGTCGGTCGTCGCGGTCGCGCAATTCTTCAAGATTCTGCCGGACGAAATTCTGGTCGCGCACGACGAACTCGATATGCCGCCTGGCAGTGTCAAGCTGAAGCTCGGCGGTGGCAGCGGCGGCCATAACGGGCTGAAGGACATTACCGCGCATCTGTCCTCGCAACAGTATTGGCGGCTGCGGATCGGCATCGGTCATCCGCGCGACCTGATTCCTGAAAGCGCGCGAGCCGGCGCCAAGCCGGACGTCGCCAACTACGTGCTGAAGCCGCCGCGGCGGGAAGAACAGGATGTGATCGATGCGTCGATCGAACGAGCATTGGCCGTGATGCCGCAGATCATCAAAGGCGAGCTCGAGCGGGCGATGATGCAACTGCACCGCAATCCTTGAGCGGGCTTGCCCGCACACCTATCGCCGTTTCGCCGTTTCGCCGTTTCGCCGTTTCGCCGTTTCGCCGTTTCGCCGTTTCGCCGTTTCGCCGTTTCGCCGTTTCGCCGTTTCGCCGTTTCGCCGTTTCGCCGTTTCGCCGTTTCGCTATCGACAGGAGAATCGCTTGAGCCGCTACTGGAGTGACATCGTTCACCGTCTGACGCCGTATGTGCCGGGCGAGCAGCCCATGGTCGCGCATCCGGTGAAGCTGAACACCAACGAGAATCCTTATCCCCCGTCGCCGCGCGTGCTTGAAGCGATCCGGCAGGAACTGGGCGACGCGAGCGAGTCACTGCGCCGCTATCCCGACCCGACCGCGCGCAAGTTACGCGAAACGGTAGCCGCGTACCACGGCATCCGCCCGGAACAGGTGTTCGCGGGCAACGGCTCGGACGAAGTGCTCGCGCTCACCTTTCAGGCCTTGCTGAAGCACGACAAACCGTTGCTGTTTCCGGATATCACGTACAGCTTCTACCCGACCTATGCGCGGCTCTTTGAAGTCGACTATCGAACCATCGCACTCGACGACAGCTTCGCCATCAATGTCGACGAATACACAGCGCCTAACGGCGGCGTACTGTTCCCAAACCCGAACGCGCCGACTGGACGACCGCTGCCGCTCGCCGATATCGAGCGCCTGGTGGCGAGAAACACCGAATCGGTCGTGGTAATCGATGAGGCCTATGTCGATTTCGGCGCCGAATCGGCCATCACATTGATCGACCGCTATCCCAACCTGCTGGTAATCCAAACAGTATCGAAGTCGCGTTCGCTGGCCGGCATGCGCGTCGGCTTCGCATTCGGCAATCCCGAACTGATCGATGCACTGAACCGCGTGAAGGACAGCTTCAATTCGTATCCGCTCGACCGTCTGGCGCAAGTCGCGGCCGTCGCTGCATACGA
The DNA here is from genome assembly GCF_012927345.1 of Paraburkholderia polaris. GTDB lineage: Bacteria > Pseudomonadota > Gammaproteobacteria > Burkholderiales > Burkholderiaceae > Paraburkholderia > Paraburkholderia polaris. The sequence continues at coordinate 126,707 of NZ_JABBGJ010000009.1, read as the reverse complement.
GGACGATGTGTGGCTCCGCGACAACTGCGCCAAGGTGATTGCCAGCCGTGAGCGGCTGGCGGCGGGCTTGACGGCACTGGGCTTCGAGGTGGTGCCGTCAGCGGCAAATCTGCTGTTCGCACGGCACGAAGGCTACGACGCGGCGATGCTCGTGGCACGGCTAAGGGAAAAGGAAATCTTCGTGCGCCACTTCAAGGCGGCGCGAATCGACCAGCATCTGCGAATCTCGGTCGGCACCGACGCCGAATGCGACATTCTGCTGAATGCACTGCACGATATTTTCAGCGCTTACGTCGGATAACGATCGGGATAACTCCCCGCGCTCATCACAAAGCGGTACCGCAAAAGAAAACGGCGAGGCAGACGCCTCGCCGTTTTCCATCATCATTCAACGCTCACGCGCCCTTCGCCTCTTGTAGCGCGTGGTACTTCGCCATCAAACCTTCCGCCGTCTCCAGATGCTCAGGGTCGCGCGGAATGCACTCGACCGGGCACACCTGAATACACTGGGGCTCGTCGAAATGACCGACACACTCGGTGCATTTCTTCGGGTCGATCACGTAGATTTCCGGGCCCATCGAAATCGCGTCGTTCGGGCACTCGGGCTCGCACACGTCGCAATTGATGCACTCGTCGGTAATCATCAAGGCCATACTTCTCTCACTTCGCGCCGGCCGAAGCCAGCTTTGATCCGTCAAGCCGACAGTTTACGCCGGTTACGGTTGTGCCGCCGAAGCGCCGTCATTCGAATCCAGCGCAGCAACCTTTTCCTTCAGCCGCTTTTCGACCGACGGGAACACGAACTTGCTGACGTCGCCGCCCAGTTGCGCGATTTCACGCACGATGGTGCCGGAGATGAACTGGTATTGATCGGACGGCGTCATGAACATGGTTTCGACGTCCGGCAGCAGATAGCGGTTCATGCCGGCCATCTGGAACTCATATTCGAAGTCCGAGACGGCGCGCAGGCCACGCACGATCACCCGAGCGTTATTGTTGCGGACAAAGTCCTTCAATAGCCCTTTGAAGCTCATCACCTGAACGTTCGGGTAGTGCCCGAGCACTTCATGAGCAATGTCGAGACGCTCTTTCAGGGTGAAAAATGGCTTCTTGTTGCGACTGTCGGCAACGCCCACCACCAGCGTGTCGAAAATGCTCGACGCGCGTCGAACGAGGTCTTCGTGACCGCGCGTCAGCGGGTCGAACGTGCCCGGGTACACGGCGACTACCATGAGACTTCTCCTCTCTCTTCAGACAAAAGGCACGTCAAAGCGTCCACGCGACGCATTTGGCACCGACCGCACGCGTGACGGTAACCCATCCGCTGCTTGTTTTGGAACGCGCATTATTCCTTATTTTCGCGCTGCAGCAAATGAAAGTGGACAGCGCCCGCTTTGCCTTGCCGCACGATTTCCCAACCGGCCAGCGTCTCGTTCCCCTCGAGCTCGAGCGTAGCGCCCGCCTCCACATACAGAAAACCTTCCGGGCTCAGCAGCGGCACGGCCAGAGCGAGCGCCTTGTCGAGCAGATCGTCGCCGAACGGCGGATCGAGGAAAACCACGTCGAACGATCCCGGTGCGAGACTTGCCGCGAGGCGCAAGCCGTCGGCTTCCGCGATTTCGATCGTCCGCGCCGACAGGCGCTCCTGGTTCGAGCGTAGCTGGCTCGCGGCCCGCGCGTTGCGCTCGACCATCAAGACCCGTGCCGCGCCGCGCGAGGCGGCCTCGAAGCCGAGCGCGCCGCTGCCGGCGAACAGATCGAGGCAGCGCTGGCCGTCCAGCCGTTGGCCGAGCCAGTTGAACAGCGTTTCGCGCACGCGGTCAGGCGTGGGGCGCAGGCCGTCGAGGTCGAGCACGGGCAGCGGCGTGCGCTTCCAGTCGCCGCCAATGATGCGGATGGCGTGCGGCTTGCCGCCTTTGGACGAAGCGCCGTGGGCGCGTGAAGGAGCAGAACGGGGCATGCAGTTTCGAATACGTTATAGAGACGCCCGCGACGCCGATGCGTGTGGGCTGGAGGGCCAACGTTACCACAGGGGCGCGCGGCGTCCAGCCTGGCCGTTCGGCCAATACGACGGGTGGCGGCGCGCCTGATAAAATGTGCGGCTTCCAGCGCCTTGCATCCCGCATCGCAACGCTGCCTGCGCTCCCCCGGGGCTTGTCCCGGCTGCGCGCATCGGCGCGCGCTCTCACCACGCCAGATCATGTTCAGCTTTTTCAAACGATTCAAGGGTTCGAAAGAGTCCGATAACGCGCCAGAAGAATCGCAGACGGCGCCGGAAGCCTTGGCGCCTGAACCCGCCGTAGGGGCACCGGCTGCGCCCGTCGCGCAGTCGGAGCCGCGGCCGGTGGCCCCGGTTAGCGTCGATACGCAGCCGGCGGCTGCTGTGTCCACAAACGAGCCCGAACCCGAAGCAACCGCCGTCGAAATCGTCCCGCCACCTATGCAGGACGCAAGCGCCAAGCGCTCGTGGCTCACGCGCCTGAAGACCGGCCTGTCGAAAACGAGTTCGAGCCTGACCGGCATTTTCGTCGGTACGAAGATCGACGAGGATTTGTACGAAGAACTCGAGACCGCACTGCTGATGTCGGATGCGGGTGTCGAAGCCACCGAGTTCCTGCTCGAATCGCTGCGCGAGAAAGTGCGCACCGAGCGCCTCACCGATCCTCAGCAGGTGAAAGCGGCGCTGCGCACGCTGCTCATTGAGCTGCTCAAGCCGCTGGAAAAATCGCTGATGCTCGGCCGCGCACAACCGCTGGTCATGATGATCGCGGGCGTCAACGGTGCGGGCAAAACCACCAGCATCGGCAAGCTCGCCAAGCATCTGCAAAGCTTCGATCAATCGGTGCTGCTGGCCGCGGGCGATACCTTCCGCGCCGCGGCGCGCGAGCAACTCGCAATCTGGGGCGAGCGCAACAAGGTGACGGTCGTATCGCAGGAAAGCGGCGACCCGGCCGCCGTGATTTTCGACGCGGTTGGCGCCGCGCGTGCGCGCAAGATCGACGTCATGATGGCGGACACGGCCGGCCGTCTGCCGACCCAGCTGCATCTGATGGAAGAACTGCGCAAGGTGAAGCGCGTGATCGGCAAGGCGCAAGATGGCGCGCCGCATGAGGTGCTGCTGGTGATCGATGCGAACACCGGTCAGAATGCGCTTGCGCAAGTGAAAGCCTTCGACGACGCGCTCGGCCTCACCGGCCTGATCGTCACCAAACTCGACGGCACCGCGAAGGGCGGCATTCTCGCGGCGATCGCGCGTCAGCGTCCGATTCCGGTGTACTTCATCGGCGTCGGCGAAAAGGTGGAGGACTTGCAGCCTTTCAGCGCGGAAGAGTTTTCCGACGCGCTGCTGGGCGGTTGAACACAGCAACACTCGTCGCAGAACAAGCAAAAAGGGCGCCCATCCGAGCGCCCTTTTTTCATTCAAACCACCGCATCATTCCGCGTCGGGCTGAACACCCGGCGCTGCACGAGCGAACGCGTCGAGTTGCATCGCGTGATCGTAGATGCGCTGAATCGTCGGAAACTTCGCCGTGTCCACTTTGAAGCGCTGCGCGTTGAACACCTGCGGAATCAGACAGGCGTCGGCCAACGTCGGGGTGTCGCCGAAGCACAGCTTGCCGGTGCGCGAATCGCCCGCCAGATGCGCCTCGAGCGTCGCAAAGCCCGCTTCGATCCAATGCTTGTACCACGCGTCTTTCGCGTCGTCGTCGACACGCAGCGTGTGTTTCAGATACTTCAACACGCGCAGATTGTTGAGCGGATGAATCTCGCACGCCACCTGCAACGCTACCGAGCGCACGTACGCGCGCTCGGCCGGCGTACCGGGCAATAGCGGCGGCTCCGGATGCGTTTCCTCCAGATACTCGATGATCGCAAGCGACTGCGGCATCACTTCGTTGCCGTCGACGAGCGTGGGCACAATACCGTCCACGTTCACCTTGCGGTACTCGGGCTTCAACTGCTCGCCGCCCTCTCGCACGAGGTGCACCGGCACGTAGTCGTAGGGCAGGTTCTTCACGTTCAGCGCGATGCGCACGCGATAAGACGCCGAACTCCGGAAGTAGCTGTAAAGCTTCATGTTGTGTGTCTCCCCCAAACCGCGCTTCAGACGACGCGTACGCTGAGCTCGCCGAGCCCGTCCACACCACCCTTCATGAGGTCGCCCTGTACCACGGCGCCGACGCCTTCCGGCGTGCCGGTGAAAATCAGGTCGCCCGGTTGCAGTTCGAACAGCGTCGACAGATAGGCGACCGTCTCGGCTACCGACCAGATCAGTTGCGACACGTCCGAGTTCTGCTTTTCCTCGCCGTTCACCGATAACCAGATCGCGCCCTTGCTGACATGGCCGATCGTCGTTACCGGATGAATCGGACCGAGCGGCGCCGAGTGATCGAAGCCCTTCGCGGTATCCCACGGACGGCCCAGCTTCTTCGCTTCGGCCTGCAGGTCGCGGCGCGTCATGTCGAGGCCGAGGGCATAGCCGTACACGTGGTCGAGTGCGCTTTCGGCGGGAATGTTCTTGCCGCCTTTGCCGATCGCCGCCACCAGTTCCATCTCGAAGTGGACGTTCTTCGATTGCGACGGATAAGGGAATTCGCCGGTCGCACCAGGCGCCACATACAGCACGGCATCGGCCGGCTTGGTAAAGAAGAACGGCGGTTCGCGGTCGGGATCGTGCCCCATCTCGCGCGCGTGTGCCTCGTAGTTGCGGCCCACACAGTAGATGCGACGCACAGCGAACTGCTCGCTGGACCCCACGACCGGCACCGCGACGACCGGTGCGGGTGGAAATACGTAACTCATCCCGTTCTCCGTTTTTTGGATTGTGCCGCGCCTGCGCGGCGATAAAACAACGAGTGTAACGCGCAGCAAAGCGCGGCGCAGCCGATCGGCACGATCGCGCGCGATCCGGCGAGCCCGGCGGATCGTCTCGCCGGTTTGCCGGTTTGCCGGTTTGCCGGTTTGCCGGTTTGCCGGTTTGCCGGTTTGCCGGGTCGCCGGGTCGCCGGGTCGCCGGGTCGCCGGGTCGCCAGTTCGCCAGTTCGCCAGTTCGCCAGTTCGCCAGTTCGCCATAGATGCGATACTCACACCGAATAGCATCCTTCGAATACCGTGGCCCACCACCCAAAGGCGGCCGCCACCCCGTCCCACTGCGCCCGATGACTGACTCCACCGACACCGCCAATCCTTTCCCCTGCGCCCGCTATATCAAGGAAATCGGCCGCGGCCCGAACGGCGCCCGCGCCCTGACCGCTGAAGATACGCGCGCGCTCTACACCGCGATGCTGGACGGCCGCGTGGCCGATCTCGAACTCGGCGCCGTGCTGCTCGCGTATCGCGTGAAGGGCGAAACCGCCGACGAACTCGCCGCCATGCTGGCCGGCGCGCACGCGTCGTTCGAACCGATTCATTTGCCGCACGCGACGTTCCGGCCCGTATCGATACCCACATACAACGGCGCGCGCAAACAGCCCAACCTAGTGCCGCTGCTTGCGCTGCTGCTGGCGCGCGAGGGTGTGCCGGTACTGGTGCATGGCGTCACCGAAGATCCGGGCCGCGTGACGAGCGCCGAAATCTTCACGCATCTGCAGATCCCGCACGCGCGATCGCACGCCGATATCGAAGACGGCCTCGCCGAGCGGCGTCTCGCGTTCGCGCCGATCGACGTCCTCGCACCGAAGCTCGCGCGCCTGCTCTCGCTGCGCCGGCGCATGGGCGTGCGCAATTCAACGCATACGCTCGTGAAAATCCTGCAACCGTTCGCGCCGGCGGGGCTGCGGCTCGTGAACTACACGCATCCGCCGTATCGCGACAGTCTCACGCAGTTGTTCAACACGCATCCGGACGCCGCAGCGGGCGGCGCCCTGCTCGCGCGCGGCACCGAAGGCGAAGCGGTGGCCGATACGCGGCGCCAGGTGCAAGTGGATTGGCTGCATGACGGCATCTGCGAAACGCGCGTGCCGCACGAGCGCTCGTCGCCCGACGCGCCTGAAGTCGACTTGCCCGAAGCTCGCGACGCCCTGACCACGGCCGCGTGGATTGGTGCCGTGCTGCGCGGCGAAGCGCCCGTGCCGAGTGCGATCGAACGCCAGGTGGAGCTGATCGTCGACGTCGCGAAAACGCCCGTGTAACGGGCGCGGTGTGAGTGCGACGCAGCGCTTGCGGGGTCGCACTCACGCGCCGAATATGTCGGCCGCTGGTTGACAGGCGCCTACGAGCCGTCATACATTAGACCTATGCGTTCCCTTCCGAACACCCTCCGAATTACCTCCGGCCGCCTAGCGCGGCCCCTATCGCTACGTCTAGCGTAAGTCAGGCGTAGCGCCGCACGTTGGCAGCCTAATTACCCAAATTAGTTGCCCAAGGCGCGGTCCTCAAAGCAGTTCCGCAGTTCCAGTTTCACTCCCGACCGTAGTTCTTCACAACCTGTAGTCGTTTGCATTCGTCCGTTTACCGTTCGGACGAAGCGCGAGGGTCAAATGCACGTTGCATGGGCATCATCCACGTTCGTTTTCGCCGTCACCATGACGTTGTTCGTTCGCGCCCGTTCGTTGTTACCGCTAGCCACCGGCTGGCGGGCCGTGCATCCGTGGCAGCCCGCCAGCCGCTCGAGGCCACACCCTTTCGCATACGACACAACGAACGAGGCTCATCATGTTGCGCAATCCCGCTGAGAAATACCGTCCCTTCCCCGCTGTGCGTCTCACCGGCCGCAAGTGGCCGAGCCGCACGATCAACCAGGCGCCGATCTGGATGAGCACCGATCTGCGTGACGGCAACCAGGCGCTGATCGAGCCGATGAATGCCGCGCAAAAGCTCGAATTCTTCGAGATGCTGGTGGCGATTGGCTTCAAGGAGATCGAAGTCGGTTTCCCGTCGGCCTCGCAAACCGACTTTGATTTCGTCCGCAAACTGATCGAAGAAAAGCGCATTCCCGACGACGTGACGATCGAAGTGTTCGTGCCCTCACGCGCAGAACTGATTGCGCGCACGTTCGAATCGCTCGAAGGCGCGCCGCGCGCCATCGTGCATCTGTACAACGCGATCTGCCCGTCGTTTCGCAAGATCGTCTTCAACCAGTCGAAGGACAAAATCAAGGCGCTGGCGGTGGAAGGCACACGCATCATCAAGGAACACGCCCAAGCGCGGCCCGACACGCACTGGACGTTCCAGTATTCGCCCGAAACTTTCAACACGACCGAGCTCCCGTACGCGCGCGAAGTATGCGACGCGGTGGCGCAGACGTGGCGGCCCACGCGCGATCACAAGATGATCGTCAACTTGCCCGCGAGCGTCGAGGCCGCGACACCCAACGTGTTCGCCGATCAGATCGAATGGATGGACCGCAATCTCGGCTATCGCGACAGCATCGTGCTGTCGGTGCATCCGCATAACGATCGCGGCACCGCCGTGGCCGCTACGGAACTGGCGCTGCTGGCGGGCGCGGATCGTGTCGAAGGATGTCTGTTCGGCAGCGGTGAGCGCACCGGCAACGTGGACCTCGTTACGGTCGCGATGAACCTTCACGCGCAGGGCGTCGACCCGGGCCTCGACTTCTCCGATATTGATGCGGTGCGGCGCGTGGTCGAGCGCTGCAACCAGATTCCGGTGCATCCGCGGCATCCGTATGCGGGTGACGCGGCGAAGCGGCCGGTGTGGAGAGATGAGGATCTGCAGCGCGTAGCTGCTTGAGTGACCTGAAGCGGGGCGCCCCCCCTCGCAGCTTGGGATCGCGCTCGTGGCTGCGCGATTACATCAAAATTCGCGAGCCAAATCCGGCAGGCGGCAAATGCAGCACGGGCGGTGCAACCCGCCTGCCCGTGCGATTCGAGCGCTCACGAGGCGCTCACCAAGCGCAACCCGCGAAACGGAGTGAGCTCAAAAGGCTCACTCGATCGCGCAGCGCGTCGCCTGCCAGGCGATCAGACGCCATTGCCCGTCTTCCTGTGTATGAATCGCCGTGTACGCGATCGGAAACAGCAGCGCCCCGTTGTTCGCTTCCATTTCGATCAGCGCGCGCCCGGTGACAACGCAGGTCTCACGTCCCACCAGCAGCACCTCTTGCGACTGCACCTCGATCTGCCGATAGCGGCGGCGCCCCGCGGTAATACCGTCGATGAACTGCCGCTTAGTTTCGCGCTTGCCGTTCGTATGGACATAGCTCACATTGTCCGCGAGCAGCGCATCGAGCGACTGCCCGTCGCCGTCGACCATCGCACGAAAGCGCTCTCGCTCGAGCCCGCGAATCGCTTCGATTATCTTTGCCGCCATTGCTCAGCCCCTCGCACCGGTAAGCCGAACGTGGCCACGGTCGTCAGAAGTTATATTGCAAATATAGCTGGTGGAAATTTATACCAGGATTCGGCTCTTTGATACCGCCGTTGGAAATATGCTGGAAGCGGTAGCCCGCCTGATACTGCTGGTGAGTGCCGAACTGCACGCCGGCACCCACCACGGGCGTGAATTGAAACGCTGTGGAGTAGGTGTAGTCTGACGAGACCGTGGGACTCGTCAACAGGCGGACACCCGCCCCCGCTTCGATAAACGGACGGATCGCACCCGTTCCCTTGATGAAGCGGATGATCGGCGTCACGCCGAATTCCCCAATGTTTTTGTGGATGTCCGCCTCGTCGGTGTGCCACCAAGCCGCATGCGCCTCACCGATCAGCGCAAAGTGCCAGTCGCCGATCTGCCACCACGTCAGATTTGGATCCCAAACGAAGCCGAGATCGTATTTTTTGAAGTGATGGTCACCGGTACCGACCGCAAACTGGATGCCGAACTGGTCAGCCGTAGCCAACCCGGAAACGCCAACCAGTACAGCGGCGCAAGCCCCTTTTAGAGCCAGACCACGCAAAGCATTTTTTTTGTTGTTCATCGAACACCCGAGCTAGCCGAACGTTGATTACCTTCTGATTGTTGCGCCTATTCTAATGACATTCCAAATTTCATGGATCGTCTGAAGAAAGCTCAATTTTCGCAATTAGTCACTTCGCTTGCTGGAAAAATCGGTCACTTATGTGACCGAAAGTAGATCGTTAGGTAACTTCTACGATTCGTGCGCAGTGGACGCAAGAGGCGTATGATGGCTATCAAAACCTAAATTTCAATAGGAATTTACGGAACTTGGATGCCCCTACGGCCTCTAAGTATTAGCACTCGGCAAATCAGAGTGCTAACATCCAACGCTGGAGTCGTTAACTGAATACGCTTTTGTCTGATTCCAAAGGAGTTTCCTACGTGAGCCATGCAATGACCCTTCCGAGTACTTTGAGCCCGTCGTCGGCTAAGGCCGCTTCGGCAGGTGCACTGGCGCTCTCGCATTCCTCGCTGCTGCCCGGTCAACTGGGCAATATCGACGCCTACATCCAGGCCGTAAATCGGATTCCGATGCTGACGCCGGGGGAAGAACGCCAGTTCGCCACCGAATTTCGCGAGCAGGACAACCTCGTCTCTGCGCGCCGTCTCGTCCTGTCGCACCTGCGCCTGGTCGTCTCGATCGCCCGCAATTACCTCGGTTATGGGCTGCCGCACGCCGACCTGATCCAGGAAGGCAACATCGGCCTGATGAAGGCCGTGAAGCGCTTTGACCCCGAGCAAAACGTACGCCTCGTGTCGTACGCCATGCACTGGATCAAGGCTGAGATCCACGAATACATTCTGCGCAACTGGCGGATGGTGAAGGTCGCCACCACCAAGGCGCAGCGCAAGCTGTTCTTCAACCTGCGCAGCCACAAGCAGGGTCTGGGCGCATTCACGCCGGACGAGATCGAAGGTCTCGCCCAGGAGTTGAACGTGAAGCGCGAAGAAGTGGCCGAGATGGAAACGCGCTTGTCCGGCGGCGATATTGCGCTGGAAGGCCAGGTCGAAGACGGCGAAGAGTCGTACGCGCCGATCGCCTACCTCGCCGACTCGCATAGCGAGCCGACTGCCGTGTTGGCTTCGCGTCAGCGCGACAAGCTGCATAGCGACGGTATCGCGAGCGCGCTAGATGCGCTGGACGCCCGCAGCCGCCGCATCATCGAGGCACGCTGGCTGAAGGTGGAAGACGATGGTTCGGGTGGTTCGACGCTGCACGAACTGGCCGACGAATTTGGCGTATCGGCCGAACGTATTCGTCAGATCGAAGCGAGCGCAATGAAGAAAATGCGCGGCGCATTGGCCGAATATGCATAAGGCTTAAAACCTTTAGTCGTGCCGGCTAGCCCGGCGCGCGTTAGCTAGCCACAGAGCCCTGCCCTCGCAAGAAGGCAGGGCTTTTTTTGTGCCCATTCGACAATGCATGCGCTCAATCGAAGACGCACGCGCACTCACTCAAGAACATGCCCACCAAGCACGTGTTTCTTGACGTATCACAAACCTCATAGCAATACTGTCCGCACGGGGCGACGTTCGCGACCCAATGCCGCAGCTCCGAACTTACGCGCGCAAGGTCCTTGCTCCTAGAATCGGGATGCACTCTCCAGACCGCTCAGGCGGCCTGGATCCAGCCGGATTCACCGGTGTGAAGTCGCCTTCGACCGATCATGACCCTAGCCCTGAATCGCAATAGCAACCCTCGCTCGAACCTGCGCAAACGGTTCGCCGCCTGGGTGCGTGGTCCGACGCTGGCGCGGGATATCGCCATCGTCCTTGCCATCAAATTCGCACTGCTGATGGTGCTCAAGTACGCGTTCTTCAATCATCCGCAGGCGGAGCATATGTCGCTGCCGCCTGAACAAGTCGCGCAGGCGCTGCTGTCCGTGCCTGCCTCGCATCCGTCTCAAGGTGATCAACATGCCCGTTAGCGAAGTCGTAGAACTGTCGCGCCTCCAGTTCGCCATCACGGCGCTTTATCACTTTCTGTTCGTGCCGCTCACGCTCGGTCTGTCCTGGTTGCTCGTCATCATGGAGTCCGTCTATGTGATGACCGGTAAACAGATCTACAAAGACATGACCCAGTTCTGGGGCAAGCTGTTCGGCATCAACTTTGCAATGGGCGTCACCACCGGTCTCACGCTGGAATTCCAGTTCGGCACCAACTGGTCGTACTACTCGCACTATGTCGGCGACATTTTCGGCGTGCCGCTGGCCGTTGAAGGTTTGATGGCGTTCTTCCTCGAGTCGACCTTTGTGGGCATGTTCTTCTTCGGATGGAGCCGGCTCTCGAAAGTGCAGCACGTGAGCGTCACGTTCCTCGTCGCACTCGGCTCGAACCTGTCGGCGCTGTGGATCCTGGTGGCGAACGGCTGGATGAACAATCCAGTCGGTGCCGAGTTCAACTACCAGACCATGCGCATGGAACTCGACAGCATCTTCTCGGTGCTGTTCAATCCGGTCGCGCAGGTGAAGTTCGTGCACACCGTATCGGCCGGTTACGTGACCGCTTCGATGTTCGTGCTCGGCGTGTCGTCGTGGTATCTGTTGAAACGCCGCGACACCGAGTTCGCCCTGCGCTCGTTCGCCATTGCCGCCGGCTTCGGTCTGGCGTCGACGTTATGCGTGATCGTGCTCGGCGACGAATCCGGTTACCGCACTGGCGAAGTTCAGCAGGTCAAACTGGCTGCGATCGAATCCGAATGGGAAACGGCGCCGGCACCCGCACCGTTCACGATCATCGGTATTCCGAACCAGAAGGAAGAGCGCACCGACTATGCGATCCGCATTCCGTATGCGCTCGGCCTCATCGCCACGCGCTCGATCGACGAACCGGTGGTCGGCCTGAAAGACCTGATGGCGCAGAACGAAGTGCGCATCAAGAACGGCATGCTCGCCTACGCCGCACTCCAAAAGCTGAAGCTAGGCGACGCCACGGACGAAGCCAAAGCCGATTTCGACGCACACAAGAAGGACCTCGGCTACGGCCTGATGCTCAAGCAGTTCACCCCGAACGTCACGGATGCCACGCCGGATCAGATCGTGCAGGCCGCCAAGAAGACGATTCCGCCGGTGGCGCCCGTGTTCTTCTCGTTCCGCCTGATGGTCGGCCTCGGCATCCTGTTCCTTGCGACCTTCGTGCTGGCGTTCTGGTTTTGCGCGCAGCGCTCCCTGCTGCTCGAGAAACGCCGCTGGTTCCTGCGCTGGGCCGTGTGGGCAATTCCGTTACCCTGGCTTGCTGCTGAATTCGGCTGGATCGTTGCTGAAGTGGGCCGTCAACCTTGGACCATCGCCGGCATTCTGCCGACCGCATTGTCCGCCTCGAGCCTGACGCCAGGCGATCTCTACTTGAGCATTGCCGGCTTCGTCGTGTTCTACACCGTGCTGTTCATCATCGAAATCATGTTGATGTTCAAGTACGCACGGCTCGGACCTTCGTCGCTGCACACCGGGCGCTATCACCACGAACAACAACAGCCGCTGAATCAGCCGCTGCCGACCAACACGGCCGCATGATTCGCCGCCACTCTGTTCCAAGGGAAAGATCATCATGGATTACGCAACCCTCAAACTGATCTGGTGGGTGTTGATCGGCGTGCTGCTGATCGGCTTCGCGCTCACCGACGGCTTCGACATGGGCGCGGCGATTTTGCTGCCGTTCATCGGCAAGACCGACGCGGAGCGGCGCATCGTCGTAAACACGGTCGGCGCGACGTGGGAAGGCAATCAGGTGTGGCTCATCACGGCGGGCGGCGCGATGTTTGCCGCGTGGCCGCTCGTGTACGCCGCGTCGTTCTCCGGCTTCTACTTCGCGATGCTGCTGGTGCTGTTCTCGCTGTTCTTCCGGCCGGTTGGCTTCGACTACCGCAGCAAGCGTGAAGACCCGCGCTGGCGCAGCGCGTGGGATTGGGCGCTGTTTGTCGGCGGCTTCGTACCGGCGTTGGTGTTCGGCGTGGCGTTCGGCAACCTGCTGCAAGGCGTGCCGTTCTCGTTCGACACCGATCTGCGCGTCACGTATCACGGCGGTTTCTTCGGGCTGCTCAACCCGTTCGCCGTGCTGTGCGGGCTCGTTAGCGTGTCGATGCTGGCCGCGCACGGCGCAGCCTTCGTGAAGATCAAAGCGGACGACGTCGTCGCCGAGCGTGCTTCGCTGGCATTGCGGATTGCCTCGCTCGCCGCCGTCGTGCTGTTCCTGCTGGCCGGCGCACTGATAGCCACCATGATCGGCGGCTATCAGATCGTCGACGCCGCGCCCCTCGACACGGTTGCCAATCCGTTGCTGAAGAACGTGATCGGCGCACCCGGCCTGTGGCTCACCAACTACGCAAACTATCCGTGGATGGTGGCAGCGCCGGTGGCGGGCGTGATCGGCGGCGTACTCGCGTTGTTGCTGGCGCGCTCGCGCTTTGAAAAGAGCGCCTTCCTGTCGACCTCGCTGATGATCATCGGCGTGATTCTGACGGCGGGCTTCTCGATGTTCCCGTTCATCATGCCCTCCTCGCTCGACGGCCGCAGCAGCCTGACCGTATGGGATTCGACCTCGAGTCGGATGACGCTGCAGATCATGCTGATCGCCGTGATCATCTTCCTGCCGATCGTCCTGATCTACACGAGCTGGGTGTATCGCGTGATGCGAGGCAAGGTGACCGCTGCGGCGCTCGAAGAAAATCACCATTCGATGTACTGATCAGGAATACGATTAACAGGAGTTTGTGATGTGGTATTTCAGTTGGCTTCTCGGTATTGGCGTGGCGTTGGCGTTCGGCATTATCAACGTGATGTGGCTGGAGTCGCGCCGGCCGTTGGAAGCGGGCAAGCAGAAAACGCGTTGATGCATCCGTTGCCGGTCGCGAGACTTTAGGCTCGAGCCGGTAAACGCAAAAGCGGCACCTTGATTCAAGGTGCCGCTTTTTTTGTGCGCGATTCGCACGGAATTAGGCGCTTGCCTACTCCCGTGCTGCCTGCATTACTTCATAAACAGCGCCGGTGTTCGTGCACCTTCGCGCGAAGAAATCTGAATGGTGCGGCCAGTCGCGTTACGAACGCAGACGCCGATTTGCGGCGCACCCGCAGCCACTTGCGACGCGACGTACCCGGTGATGTCGTTGATACGCGGCTGCAACGCATTATCAAGGTAGATGCCGCCGATTCGCTTGCTCATGTTACAGGCTGCGGCCGTTGGCAGATTGGCGGCATCGTCCCAGTTGGTGGAGGCGGCGTAGAGATCCAGCATCACTGCCTCGGTATCCGTGACGTTCTGGGCCATCGTCTGCAAGTATGAGTTGGTGTACGGATAATCCTTCAGGTCGGTGGGCGTCGGGAATTTAATCAACACGATGCTTCCTGCGTCCGAGGTCAGCGTGGCATCACTCGCATGCACGACGCCGCCGCCGTCCATCCACGCATCGGCGCTGGCCTTCGAGTAATACGTCGGGATGCTGTTGTTGCACGCGATATTCTGATTGGAGCAATTGTCGACGGCGTACTGCAGCGAATCTGTCTTCCAGGCGTTGATGAAATCGCCGTGCGCCGTATACAGACTTCCCCATTGCGGTACCCACGTGCCATTCACGAGAATCGGGTCCATCGACAATTGCGCGGTGGAGAGATCAGGATCCTGCCCCAGGTCGTACGCAACGTTGAGTTGTAATTCGGGAATCTTGATGGGATACGCAGCCGGACATTTCCCGTCCGACTGCCGGTACGCCATATTCATGATGTGGCTGGCCATGTTCGGCACCAGGGTCCGGCCGTCCCAACAATCCGGAAAATGGACTGAGATATTGAGTTGCGCGTACGTGCCGCCGCTGTCCGTTACGACAGGGCAGCTGCTCGGCGCGATTTGCGTGTAGGAGCCACCGCGGCACAGATAGTTGATCTGCGGCTTGGGCACAGACGAATGGTGATCGCCTGCCAGCATTTCCAGCCCTGCGGGAATCGTGTGAAGCGGAACCACCGGCTGATCGTTCTTGTAGTAGGTCTTCTGATAGCTCGGCACGACAATCCCGGAGGCACGCTTTAACTGCGGCAGCCAGTACGATGAAAGATCCGCCGCGACATTGCACGTCGTCAGTTTGTTGTTATTCAGGGAGTAGTAGGTGCTGTATGCGTCGGCGCCTGTGTTGCCGAAAAAGTCGTGCACCATGGCCCTGCCTGGCTGCCCAGGATAGATGATCGCATCGTCCGGCAGCGTATGCGAATAAGCGCATTGAACATTGAACTGACCACCGGCGTAGGCGGCGCCAGCCGGCAAGAAGAACATGAGACAGATTGCTGATCGCATTGACATAAGCAACTCCTGAGCGCGAACGAAAACGCCTTGCCGGTATGACAAGGCGCTCGAATCTCATTAATTAGCTTACCCAATCAATTTCAACGCGAACCATCGTTACGCATAACATGCGGGGACGCGCCACTGCGTCGCACCCTTGTACATTTGCCGTGCATAAAAAAAGCCCCCAGGAATCCTGGAGGCTTCTGCGACTATCGTGGCTTACGAACCAGGCTGAAGAGCGAAACCCGCGCAGCTCGAAGCCTCGCTCAGATTACGCAGGCTGCGGCGCCGCACCCGCGGCCGTACCCGGCGACAGACGTGTCGCCAGTTGTGCGGCGTAGCGCTGGGCAGCGTCGCCCACTACGATGTGGAACGTATCCGCCGAGACCCACGCCGTATCGAGCGTAGCAAGACGTTGACGATCCACCGCCGACGGATCGCGAACCACGATCCGCAGACGCGTTGCCGCGACTGCATCCAGCGACACCACATTACCCGCGCCGCCGAACACCGCGAGCCAGCGCAGGGGATCCGGGTCGAGCGGCCCACCTTGAGCACCGCTTGCAGTCGCCACAGGAGCCACAGGAGCCGCAGCGACGGCAGGCGTAGCAGCAGCCACCGGCTTCACAGCATCGCCACCACCTTGCGCGATCACCGTGCGGATTTCATCTGCGATGATGTCAGCTTCCGGTCCGATGATCACCTGCACGTTGGTCGAGCCGCGCTTGAGCACACCACGCGCGCCGATCGTCTTCAGTTCGCTTTCCGAGACCTTGTTGGAATCGACCACCGACAGACGCAGACGCGTCGTGCAGGCATCCACCAACGACAGGTTCGACGCGCCGCCGAGTGCAGCGATATAACGCTGTGCGCGCGGCACGGCTGCGCCGGCAACCGGCGACACAAAACCGCCAGCCGCGAACGACTCGATCTGTTCTTCTTCGGCGGCGGGTTCGCGGCCCGGCGTCGCCATGTTGAACTTGCGGATGAAGAAGCGGAACAGACCGTAGTACACCACCGAGTACACGAGCCCGATCGGAATCGCCCACCAGCCCTTGGTCGACAGGCCGTAGTTCAACACGTAGTCGATTGCGCCGGCAGAGAACGTGAAGCCGAGGTGAATCCCGAGCGCCGAGCAGATCGCAAGCGACAAACCGGTCAGCAACGCGTGGATCACATACAGCACCGGTGCGAGGAACATGAAGCTGAATTCGATCGGCTCGGTCACGCCCGTCAGGAACGAGGTCAGCGCCATCGAGAACAGCAGGCCGCCGACCACCGCACGGCGCTCCTTCGGCGCTTCATGGAACATCGCGAGACACGCTGCCGGCAGGCCGAACATCATGACCGGGAAGAAGCCCGTCATGAACGTGCCCGCGGTCGGGTCACCCGCGAAGAAGCGGTGCAGGTCGCCCGTCACCGCGACGCCACCCGGCGGCGTGAAGGTGCCGAACACGAACCACGTCAGCGAATTGAGGATGTGATGCAGCCCCGTGACAAGCAGCAAGCGGTTCAGCACGCCGAACACGAACGCGCCGAGCGCACCCGCGGTTGTCAGCCAATGGCCGGCCGTGTCGATGACGCCTTGCACCGGCTGCCATACGTAGCCGAACACAATGCCTATCACCAGACAGACCACGCCGGTGACAATCGGCACGAAGCGTTTCCCTCCGAAGAATGCGAGGTAGTCGGGCAGCTTGATGTCTTTGTACCTGTTGTACAGCAAGCCCGCGACGATACCCGCCACGATCCCGGACAACACGCCCATGTTGAGCTTGTCGTTGATGTCCTTCATCACCGCGATTTCGATCAGATAACCGATCGCGCCCGCGAGACCTGCCACGCCGTTGTTATCTTTCGCGAAGCCGACCGCCACGCCGATTGCGAATAGCAACGGCAGGTTGTCGAAGATCGCGCCGCCGGCGTCGGCGATCATCTTGATGTTGAACACATCGGGCTGGCCCAATCGCAGCAGCAGGCCGGCAACCGGCAGCACTGCAATCGGCAGCATCAGCGCGCGTCCCAGGCGCTGAATCTTCAGAAACGGATTCCCATCCATTAAAACCTCCAATCCTTGTCTCGTTGTCGACGGTCGTCGTTGAGTTTTAGCTTTACGTGGTTGTTGAGCGAAGCTGGTTGCAGACCGTGTGGAGTTCAGTCCAAAGGCCAGGTTTCGCGGCTCACTGCTCTTACCGCCTGCGCCGATTCGAGCGCCAGGGCATCCTGGGCGCGTTGACGGCACAGCTGATAATCGAGGTTGCGCACTCGCGCCTTGATGCCCGGCACCGACACCGGATCCACCGAGAGCTCGGTCACGCCGAGGCCAACGAGCAGCGGCATGGCCAGCGGATCGCCCGCCAGTGCGCCGCATACGCCGACCCATTTGCCATGCTTGTCCGCGCCCTGAACGGTCGCCGCGATCAGGCGCAGCACCGCCGGATGCAAGCCGTCCGCTTGCGCCGCAAGGTCGGCCTGGCAGCGGTCCATGGCGAGCGTGTATTGCGTCAGATCGTTAGTGCCGATCGACAGGAAATCCGCGTGTTGCGACAGCTGATCGGCGAGCAACGCGGCCGATGGCACTTCGATCATTACGCCGACTTCGATCGGTTCGGTACGACCCGATTCGCGGGCGAATTCGTCGATGCGTTTGCGGATGCGGATCAGTTCGCCGACATCCGTCACCATCGGCAGCAGGATGCGGACGGCGCCGAGCGGTTGCACCGCCAGCAGACCGCGCAACTGATCGTCGAGCAGATCCGGGCGCACTTGTGCAAGGCGGATGCCGCGCAGGCCGAGCGCCGGATTCGGTTCGGGCGGCAGCGTCAGGTAATCGACTTCCTTATCGGCACCCACGTCCAGCGTGCGAATGATCGCGGTGCGTCCGCTCAATGCATCGACGATCGCCTGGTAGCTCTGACGATGTTCGTCGGTGGTCGGCGCTGAGGCGCGGTGGATGAACAGCAGCTCGGTGCGCAGCAGGCCGACGGAATCGGCGCCATTGTCGACTGCGGTCTTCGCGTCCTCGAGTGTGGCGATGTTCGCGGCGACTTCGATCGCGCGGCCATCGGCAGTCACTGCCGCCTGTTGCGAGGTACGGCGGTTCGCTTCGCGTACGCCGGCAAGGCGGCTACGCTCAAGACGCGCCCGTTCGACATCAAGCTCGGTCGGCGCGAATTCAAGGCGGCCGGTGGTGGCGTTCACCACCACTTGCGTACCTTCGGGAATCGCGTGCAATGCATCGCCGACTGCCACTAGCGCCGGAATGCCAGCCTGGCGCGCAAGGATCGCCGCGTGCGAGGTCGCACCACCGCGCGCCATCACGAGTGCAGTGACGCGTGAGCGATCCAGTGACGACAGATCCGACGGCGTGAACTCTTCAGCCGCCAGCACCGCTTCTTCCGGCAGCGTACGTGCCGCGGCGTTTGTATAGCCGAGCGCGCGCAACACGCGCTTTTCGATATCGCGCAGGTCGGCTGCACGTTCAGCGAGTAACTCGTCTTCGATATTCGTCAGGATGGCGATCTGCGCACGGATCGCGTCGCGCCACGCAAAGCCGGCGCTCTTGCCGAGGCTGATCAGATCGCGCGCGGCGTCGACCAGCGTGGGATCTTCGAGCAGTACGCGATGCACCGCGAAAATACCCGCCTCACCCACCGCACCGCGTTGCGACGCATCGCGCACGGTGGTACCGAGGTCAGCGTCGACGGTAGCAATCGCCTTGTCGAGCAAACGGCTTTCAGCCGCCGACGTGCCGTTCGCCTTTTCCGGCGGATCGATGTCCGCATCGTCCCAACGCACCAGCTTGCCGACCGCGACGCCCGGCGACGCGCACACTCCTGCGAGCGTATTCGGCGCGAGCGCTTCACCCGCCGGATGCACAATCGCTTGCGGCGCCGGTGAGCTTTGACGTGCCGGCTTTTCTTCGACTTCGCCATGCGCTTCGCGCGTCAATTCGTGGGCAATTGCTTCGATCGCGGCTTTGGCTTGCGGACCGACGCCAAGCAGCTCGACAGTCGCCCCTTCGCCCGCGCCGAGACCGAGCAAACCGACCACGCTCTCGATCGCCGCCTTGCGCCCTTCGTAACGCACTTCAACGCGCGCATCGAAACCGCGCGCCGCTTCACGAGCGCGCGCGGCCGGCCGTGCATGCAAACCGCCTGCGTGGACCAGCGTGACTTGCTGACGGGCTTCTTCTGTCACGTTAGTGGCACTTGCCTGACGCGATGCGTCCGCCGCCTCGCCGCCGCGAGCGCGCAGCACCAGCAACGGCGTTTCGCCTGCCTTCAGCATGCCACCGTCAGCGCGTTCGACAATCTCGAACGCATCCGAATTGGCAATCGCGATCACCGAGACAAGACTCGGCGCGTTCAGCGCAACCTGGTCCTGATCGAATTCGATCAGGACGTCGCC
Organism: Paraburkholderia polaris; assembly: GCF_012927345.1. Taxonomy (GTDB): domain Bacteria; phylum Pseudomonadota; class Gammaproteobacteria; order Burkholderiales; family Burkholderiaceae; genus Paraburkholderia; species Paraburkholderia polaris. Next base: position 107,167 of record NZ_JABBGJ010000009.1, on the reverse strand, counting down.
GGTGCGCACTTGCGCGCCTTGCGCGACCATCGGCGCAAAGCCTTTGCCATTCAGCTCGACGGTATCGATGCCGATGTGCAGCAGAATCTCCACGCCTTCGGCCGTCGCGAGCGTGACCGCATGACCGGTGCGCGCGAGATGGGTGATGGTGCCGTCGCACGGCGCGACGAGGCGCCCCTCGAGCGGATCGATGCCGATACCATCGCCGAACATGCCGCCCGAAAACACAGGGTCGGGCACATTCGCGAGCGGCACGACCGGACCGGTCATCGGCGCGAGCAAAACAATATGGCCTTCAGAATGGCTCATCAAGCGGGACTCCTCGACACGTCGCATCTGATTTCTCGTCAGTGAGTTTCGGTGACTTTGTTGAGATGGCGCGGCGCGTCAGGATTGCGCCCGCGCGCGGCGGCAAGGCCGGCGGCCATCACGTAAAAGGACAGGATCGCGGCGATCGGATCGAGCGCCGCATGAGCGGTAGTGGCGAGCGGCAGCGTCGCTTCCGGCACGTCGGCCGGCGCGGCGAGCAGCACGCGGGCGCCGCGCGCCTGCATGTCGCGCGCGAGTTGCAGCAAGCCGGCTTGCTCGGGACCGCGCGGTGCGAAGACCAGCAGCGGGTAGTCGCGGTCGATCAGCTCCATCGGACCGTGCCGCACTTCCGCGCTCGAAAACGCTTCGGCCTGAATGCCGGAGGTTTCCTTCAGTTTCAGCGCGGCTTCCTGCGCGATCGCGAGGCCCAGACCGCGGCCGATCACGATCATGCGTTCGATGCCACGCAGTTCATCCACCGCTTTCGACCAATCCAGCTTGCCCGCGGCTTGCAGCGCATCGGGCAGCGTGTTCAACGCGCCGAGCAGGGCGTCGTCCTTCTGCCAGTGAGCGACCAGTTGCGCGGAGATCGACAGCATGGCGATATAGCTCTTGGTCGCGGCGACGCTCAGTTCCGGACCGGCCATGAGCGGCAGGTGAAATTCGCAAGCGTCGGCCAGCGGCGAGCTCGGCGCATTCACTGCGGCCACTGTCAACGCGCCGGCCTTGCGCAACGCTTCCATCGTGCCGACCAGATCCGGGCTCTTGCCCGATTGCGAGAACGCCAGCGCGAGCTGATCGCGCACCTGCAGCGGCGCTTGCTGGAGCGTCGCGACCGACATCGGCAGCGAGGCAACCGGCACACCGAGGCGGCTCATCGTCAGGCTTGCGAAGTAACTCGCTGCGTGGTCCGAGCTGCCGCGTGCGACCGTCAGCGCGACATGGCGCGGTTGCTGGGCGAGCTTCGCCGCCAGCGCCTCGACGCGCGAGGGTTCCGCGAGTTGCGCGGCGACCGTTTCAGCGGACGCCAGCGCCTCTTTAAGCATATTCGACAATTGCTTCTCCTTCGACGTATGTCGCGGTCAACGCCAGTTCACGATCGAACACGACCACATCGGCCCACGCACCGCGCGCAATACGGCCGCGGTCTTCGATGCCGAGGTAGTCGGCGGCGTAGCGCGACAAACGGTTTGAAACATCGGCGATCGGCAAGCCGATCGATACGAGATTGCGCAGCGCCTGATCCATCGTCAGGGTGCTGCCGGCGAGCGTGCCGTCGGCGAGACGCACGCCGCCAAGGCACTTCGTCACATGCTGGCTGCCGAGGCGGTATTCACCGTCCGGCATGCCGGTAGCCGAGGTGCTGTCCGTCACTACGTAGAGACGCGGAATCGCGCGCAACGCCGCGCGGATCGCCCCCGGATGGACGTGCAGCAAGTCGGGAATGATTTCGGCGAATTCGGCGTGCGCGAGCGCGGCGCCGACAAGGCCGGGATTGCGGTGATGCAGCGGCGACATCGCGTTGAACAGATGCGTGAAACCACAGGCACCGTGCTTGAGTGCGGCGACGGCGTCGTCGTAGGTGCCGAGCGAATGGCCGAGCTGCACGCGCACGCCGCGCGCCGCCATCTCGGAGATGATCTCCATATGGCCGGCGATTTCCGGCGCCAGCGTGACCACGCGAATCGGCGCGATCGAAAGATATTTCAGCACCTCGTCCATCACCGCCGACACGGCGGCGTCCGGCTGCGCGCCGAGCTTGCCGGGGTTGATGTACGGACCTTCCAGATGGACGCCGAGCACGCGCGCGCCGCCTGGCGTGCGAATGCGCGCGTTGTTGCCCAGACCCGCGACGACACTCATCAGCTCGTCGCGCGGCGCGGTCATCGTGGTGGCGAGCAGACTGGTCGTACCGTAACGCGCATGCGTGCGGGTGATGGTTTCGATCGCGTCGCCGCCTTCCATCACGTCGGAACCGCCGCCGCCATGCACGTGCAAATCGATGAAGCCGGGCAGGATGTACGGCGCGTCGTTCTTCGACGGATCGGCGCGTTCGCCGGTCAGCGCCGTGATGCGGCCGTTTTCGTATTCCAGCGTGCCGTGAATCCACCCATCGGTGGTGAGTATGTTTCCGGTCAGCATGATTCTCTCTGGTGAGGCGTAATGCGGGGTGTGACTGAATTGCGCCCGGTGGTGCCGCACGCGACGGCGGGCCGCGCATCCTCTATCAGGTGCGCAATTCAGCGACAAAATCGTAGTAATCGTCGCGGCAATAGGTGTCGGTGAGTTCGATCGCTCGCTGGTCCGCGCTATAGCCGATACGGGTAATGACCAGCAGCGCCGAGCGCGGTTCGATATCCATCAACGAGGCGATCTCGCTCGAAGCGTTGACCGCGCGAAAGTGCTGCAGGGCGCGCACGACGGCGGCGCCGCGTTGTTCGAGATAGCTGTATAGCGACACGCCGATGGCCAGCGGATCGGGCACGATCGCCGCGGGCAGCGCCGAATGCTCGACCGCCATGACGATGCCGTCCGCCCGCCGCAGCCGCCGCAGACTCGCCACCGCCGCACCGGGCGACAAGCCGAGGTGCACCAGCTCATCACGGTTGGCGGCGCGGATATCGCGCTCGAGCCACACCGAATCTGGCCGGAAGCCACGTTGCTGCATCTTTTTCGTGAAACCGGTGAGTCGCGACAGCGGGTCTTCGACGCGCGGCGTGATGAAGCTGCCCGCGCCCCGCGCCCGCCTAATCAGGCCTTGCTCGACCAGCAGCTCGATCGCCTTGCGCGCGGTGATGCGCGACACGCCGATCGCATCAGAGAGCGTGCGCTCCGAAGGCAGCGCTTCACCCGCCGACCACACGCCGCAGTGGATCGCCGTCGCCAGATTGCGCGCGAGCTGCAGATAGAGCGGCGTGACGTTGCGAGCGTCAGGCATCAGTGCGGACCAGCGAGTTTCCATGGGGCTCCGGCGGTCGTCTCGAAGAATGCGGTCTACGAAAATGAGAGCCCATTATATAACCAACATAATACCAGTCAATCGATTGGTCCCATGCTGGTACGGATCTGCGGAAAGCCTTGCTGGATAAGCTTCAGAAGGCGATTTGGGGGCTTAGGAGAGCGCTCGACAGGGATCAGGATTTACCCGTATTCGGGATGCCGGACAGCATCCGCGTGGTCCATATTGGTTCTCTATCAGGCTGACGGGATACCCCGAAATCGATACCTTTTTGATACCACTTTGATGCGTCCCCTTCGCCGCGTGTCTTTTTTAATGAGATGCCTTCAAATATAGTGCTGGATAGCAAGCCATAAAAATTCCCCGGGGAGCCGCATTTGACAGATTCCGAGGCGCTGCGGCGCGCTCAGGCCGTCCGCCATTTCAACCGCTTCTATACCCAGCTCATCGGCGCTCTGCATGAGCATCTGGCGAAGAGCGCCTTCTCGCTGACGGAAGTGCGCGTTCTGCATGAACTGTCCCGCGGACGCGCGCAGACGGCCTCGGTGCTCGGGCGCAATCTCGGCCTCGACAGCGGCTACCTCAGCCGCCTTCTGACCAGCTTCGAACGACGCAATCTGATTACGCGACGCCCGTCCGACTCGGACGCGCGCCAATCGCTGATTGCACTCACCGACAACGGTCACGCGGCCTACGCGCCGCTCGATACAGCAGCGATCGAAGAAGTATCGGCACTGCTGAACGGCCTGACGACACTCTCCCAGGAACAGTTGATCACCGCGATGAAGGTGATCGAGCGGTTGCTCGACAGCAAGCCGAACCACGAACTCGTGACCCTTCGGCAACCGCGCGCCGGCGACTGCGGCTGGCTCGTGCATCGGCAGGCGCAGTGGTTCGCCGCGCAATACGGCTGGGATCAATCGTTCGAAGGCTTGCTCTCGCGCGTCGTCGCCGATTACTCGCAACGTGGCGATCCGGTACGCGAGATGTGCTGGGTCGCCGATCAGGAAGGGACGGTGGTCGGCTCGGTGTGCATCGTCGGAGTCTCGACGACAGTGGCAGGCGTGCGGCTGTTGTGGGTCGAGCCGGATATGCAGCGTCTTGGCATCGGCGCGCAGCTGATGAATGAATGCGTGCGGTTCGCCCGACGCGCGGGGTACACCAAGCTCACTCTGACCACGGCCAGCACGCTCAAGGAGCCGCGGCGGCTATGCGAGCGCGCCGGCTTCCAGCTCGCCTGCACGACGGCGGAGCGGCGCTTCGGCAAGGATCTGATAGTCGAGCGATGGGAGTTGGAGTTGTAGGATCGGGCTTGGAGGTGCTTGCATCGGCGCATGCGGACTTAGGCAGATACCGGCGCGCAAGCGGGCGAAAACGGGCGAGCGAGCGGCAAACGAGCCGCGTGCATGGCCGAAAAAAACGCCACGGTTTCCCGTGGCGTTTTCGTTTTCCGGCTCCAGCGTCGAGCGGATGCGGTCGGCTAGACGCGGTAGCGCTTAGAACGACGGCACCACCGAACCCTTGAACTGCGTCTTGATGAACTGGCGCACGTCTTCCGACTGGTAAGCCGCGACCAGCTTCTTGACCCACGGCTTGTCCTTGTCCTGTGCGCGCACGGCGATCAGGTTCGCGTACGGGCTGCGGATGTCTTCGAGCGCGATTGCGTCTTTGGTCGGTTGCAGACCGGCGGCCAGCGCGAAGTTCGTGTTGATCGCGGCAGCATCGACATCCGACAGCGAGCGCGGCAGTTGCGCGGCGTCGAGCTCGACCAGCTTGATCTTCTTCGGATTCTCGGCGACATCGAGCGGCGTAGCGTTATTGCCGTTCGTGCCCGCGCCCGCCTTCAGCTTGATCACGCCTTGCGCCTGCAACAGCAGCAGCGCACGGTTCTCGTTCGACGGATCGTTCGGCACTGCGATCTTCGCGCCTTGCGCCAGATCCTTCAGCGACTTCAGCTTCTTCGAATAGATGCCGAGCGGCGAAATGTACGTCAGGCCTGCATTGACAATCTTGTAGCCACGTTGCTTGACCTGGCTGTCGAGGTACGGCTGGTGCTGGAAGCTGTTGGCGTCCAGATCGCCTGCGTCGAGCGCGGCGTTCGGCTGCACGTAGTCGTTGAATTCGACCACCTTCACATTCAGGCCTTCGCGCTTCGCCACCTTCGTGACGACTTCCCAGATTTGCGCATCCGGGCCGCCGATGGTGCCGACCTTGATGACCTTGTCGTCGGCGTGTGCGCCGAAGCTGGTGACGATCGCCGCACCGGCGATCACGGCCGAGAGAGCTTTAAGGATGTTTCTACGCTGCATCTAATTCTCGCTGTTTCTGATCGATGTCAGATTCGGGTGGAAGCCGGCGGCAGGCATCTTGTGGACGCGCCGCCAACTGGACCGTAAATGGTCTCATATGCCCGGCGAGATGGGAAATATCGCGATCGCATATGGATATGCCCCTGCAGCGGCGCGGGACCGGAGCGCGTGCAGGAAACGCAGCACACGGTCACCTTGGCCCCGCCATCGCGGCGTCGGCGCCGTTCACACGAAACGCGCTCACCGTGTCGCGCAAACGCCCTGCCTGATCCTGCAACGAAGCCGCCGCGGCGGCAGCCTGCTCGACCAGCGCCGCGTTCTGCTGCGTCACTTCGTCCATCTGTGTGACCGCGCGGCCGACCTGCGAAATGCCACTGCTCTGTTCTTCTGACGCCGCCGCGATCTCGCCCATGATGTCGGTGACGCGCTGCACCGCTTGCAGAATCTCGCCCATCGTCGTGCCGGCCTGTTGAACCAGCGTCGAGCCGTTGTGCACGCGCTCCACCGACGCGCCGATCAACTGCTTGATCTCCTTGGCCGCCGTTCCCGAGCGCTGCGCGAGATTGCGCACTTCCCCGGCGACGACCGCAAAGCCGCGGCCCTGCTCGCCGGCGCGCGCGGCTTCGACCGCCGCGTTCAGCGCCAGAATATTGGTCTGGAAAGCGATGCCTTCGATCACACCGATGATGTCGGCGATTTGCCGCGAGCTGTCGTTGATCTCGCCCATCGTGCCGATCACACGGCTCACCACGTCGTTGCCGCGCGTCGCGATTTCCGACGCGTTGTGCGCCAGACCGCTCGCCTGACGCGCGTTGTCCGCGTTCTGCTTAACCGTCGCGGTGAGCTCTTCCATGCTCGCCGCCGTCTCCTGAAGCGAGGCCGCCTGCTGCTCGGTGCGCTGCGACAGATCGCCATTGCCGGCAGCGATCTGCTGGGTCGCCGAGGCGATCGATTCCGCCGAGTGGCGAATCTCGCCGATGGTCCGCTGCAAACGGTTCTGCATGTCGTGCATGGCCGCCATCATGCTGGTCTTGTCTTGCGGACGAACGTCGACGACCCGAGTGAGATCGCCCCTGGCGATACTCGCGGCAAGCTGCGCCGCCTGGTCCGGCTCGCCGCCGAGACTCGCGCGCACGTTGCGGATGATCAGCACCATCGCCAGCGAAATGATCGCGCCGATCACCAGCACGACGAGCAAGTGGCCGAGCAGCGTTTCGTAGTAGACCGTGTCGATGTCCTTGATGAACACGCCGCTTGTGATGTTCCAGTCCCACGGCGCAAAACGCACCACGTAGCTGATTTTCGGCACCGCGGTTTCGCTGTGCGGCAAGCGTCCGCGATATTGCGCGAAGCCGCGGCCGCTTGATTTGGCGGCGTCAACGATCGTCACGTATAGCAGCTTGCCGTCCGGGTCCTTGAAATCGCCGACGGATTTGCCGTTCATTTGCGGCAATGTCGGGTGCATCAGCACGACCGGCTTCGAGTCCATCACGAACAGATAACCGGATTCGCCGTAGCGCATCGTCGCCAAGCGTGCGAGCGCTTCACGCTGTGCGTCGACCTCACTCATCTTGCCGCTCTGCGAGAGCGCGTAGTAACCGTTCACGATGCCCTGCGCCGCGTCGACGAGGTTCACCATGCCCGCCTTGCGCTCCGCCAGCATCGTGCTGCGCGTTTCGACCGCGCTCCACAGCCCGACGCCGAGCAACCCCAGCCAGACGAGCGCGAGCGACAGCCATAGTTTGCGATTCAAACTCATCCTGCTCATTGTTGTGGTCTCTCTCGTGTGATTCGTGTTCTGTTTGCGGGCCGGCGCCGACAGCGCGCTCGCGCTGTGCGAACGCGCTGACGACCTGACGCGCAAACGATTGCCACAGGTATATCGGCATGGCAGCCGCTCGACTTGAGGCAACCTGTAAGGAAGCGACGGCGGCAGGACAGAGACGAGCCGACGTTGAGCGTGCGCAACGAAGCAGCCGCTGACAGATAATCGAAGGTCAAGGCCGCGAACCCAGGGCGGCCCCATTCATTCGCTTACGAGAACGCTCATGTACGTCATCAATCTCATCTACACCGCATCGCTCGAACGCATCGACGACGCACTCGAAGCGCATCGCGCGTTTCTGACAAAGCAGTTCGACGCAGGGGTATTCGTGGCCGCCGGGCCAAAGGTGCCGCGTGACGGCGGCATCATTCTGGCGGTGCGCATCGAGCGCGATAAGCTGGATGAAATTCTCGCCAGCGATCCGTTCTCCGAACAGAAGCTCGCGCGTTACGAGGTGACGGAGTTCAAGGCGACGCGGCTCGCGCCGGGAATGAATTTGCCGATGCCGGCTTGAGGAATACAGCGAAGGAAATTGAATACGGGCGCGCGGCAGAAGCACGCGCCCGTCTACATCAATGCATCAATCGAGCAGCAGCTTGATATCGTGCACCCACGGCGTGGCGCCCTGGCCGTCGCGCGCGAACAGACGCAGTTTGCCGTCCGGGTCGAAGACATAGCTCGCCGCCGTGTGGTCCATCGTGTAGCTATCGGGCGTCTTGCCAGGCACCTTCGCGTAGTACACACGGAAGTCTTTCGTGATCTTGGTGAGTTGCGCCTGGTCTGCCGGACGCAAGCCGACGAACGTCGGGTTGAACGCCGGCACGTATTGCGCGAGCAGAGTCGGCGTGTCGCGGTCAGGGTCGACGGTGACGAACAACACCTGCACGCGTTTCGCGTCTTCCGGACCGAGTTGTTGAAGCGCTTGCGAAAGCTCAGCCATCGTGGTCGGGCAGACGTCCGGGCAGTGCGTGTAGCCGAAGAACAGCACCACCACCTTGCCCTTGTAATCCGCCATCGTGCGGACCTTGCCGGACGTGTCGGGCAGCGAGAAGTCGCTCCCGAATTGCGTGTTGCCGGTGATATCGAGGTTCTGGAACGCCGGCGGCTGTTTGCCGCAGCCCGCCACCAGCAGCGCGCCGCCGAGTGCGCAAGCAATCACGGTGACACGCGCGGCGGCACGCGCCGTGCGCACAAAGCGTTGTGTAAGCATGGGTGTTACGCGCCGATCACGACGCGCGCATAGTGGTCGATCAACAGCGCGGCGAAGAGCAGCGACAGATAAACGATCGAGTAACGGAAGGTTTTACGCGCCAGGTCGTCGGAATATTCCCGATAGATCTTCCACGCATACGCAAGGAACACGGCGCCGAGCAACACGGCCGCCGCGATGTACACCACGCCGCTCATGCCGGAGATGAACGGCATCATCGTGACCGCGAACAGGATTACGGTGTACAGGAGAATATGCAGGCGCGTGTACTTTTCGCCGTGCGTGTTCGGCAGCATCGGCAGACCGGCGTTTTCGTAGTCTTTACGGCGATACAGTGCAAGCGCCCAGAAATGCGGCGGCGTCCACACGAAAATAATCAGCACGAGAATCCATGCGTCGCCCGGCACGTGACCGGTGACGGCGGCCCAACCGAGCGCCGGCGGCATTGCGCCTGACGCGCCGCCGATCACGATGTTCTGCGGCGTGGCAGGCTTGAGCAGCAGCGTATAGATAACCGCATAACCGACGAAGGTGGCGAGCGTCAGCCACATGGTCAGCGGATTGGCGAACGTGTAGAGCGTCCACATGCCGAGGCCGCCGAGCACGGCCGAAAATAACAGGATCTGCGAGGTGGTAATTTCGCCTCGCGCGGACGGCCGCCACGAGGTGCGACGCATCTTCGCGTCGATCTTCTGTTCCATCAGGCAATTGATGGCAAACGCGGCACCGGCCAGCAGCCAGATACCGATGGTGCCGCCGATCAGCACGGTCCACGGCACCATGCCGGGCGTCGACAGAAACATGCCGATGACGGCGCAAAACACAGCGAGCTGCGTGACGCGCGGCTTCGTCAGGGCGATGTACTGGGAGACCCGGCTACCGGGCGTTTGGGAGAGAGTTGTGCTGTCCATGTGGGGTCACGCTGGCGCGGCATCGCGCGCAGGCAACACGGCGCGGCCGGGACGGCTATAAGCGATCCGAAAGTTTAACATAACGAGCAAAAGCAGCAGGATTGCGGCGCCCCCGTTATGCGCGACCGCAATGGGCAACGGCCATTGCAGGACGATGTTCGACAGGCCGGTGATGAATTGAATCAGCACCACCAGCAAAACGCCGTTTGCCGGCCGCCGCAGCGACTCGAAACGGCGCAGTTTCAGCGCAAACCACGCCAGATAAGCGACCACGACGATCGCGAATGTACGGTGTGTCCAGTGAATTGCGACCAGCGCATCCTGCGTGATCATGTCGCCGTCGCCGGTCATGCCGAGCGCGCGCCACAAGTGGAAGCCGTGCGCGAAGTCCATCGGCGGAACCCATTGGCCGTTGCAGGTCGGGAAGTCCGTGCAGGCGAGCACCGCGTAATTCGTGCTGACCCAACCGCCCAATGCGATCTGCACGACCAGCAGCACCAACCCGGCGATCGCCGCCGCACGCCAGCGCGCGGCTTCGGGCTCATAAGCCGGCAGCGGCGTTTGACGCGCAGCCAGCCAGCCGAGCGTGCCGAGCAACGCGAGGCCGAGCAGCAAATGGGTCGTCACGATGATCGGTTGCAACTTCATGGTCACGGTCCACGCGCCGAATGCGCCCTGCACGAGAATCAGCAGCAGCAGCGAAGTCGGCCACCACGGCGACACATGCAGCGGACGACGCTTGATACGTGCGGTCCACGCAATCAGCATCTGCGCGATGATCAACACGCCGATCGCCATTGCGAAGTAACGGTGGATCATCTCGATCCAGGCCTTCGGCATGCTGACCGGCCCGGTGGGCATCAATTGATGCGCGGCGGTAATCGCCGCGTGCGCGATAAACGGCGACGACGTGCCATAGCAACCCGGCCAGTCCGGGCAGCCGAGACCTGAATCGGTGAGGCGCGTAAAGCCGCCGAACATCACCAGATCCAGCGTCAGGAAGGTGGTGAGCCAGACCAGCTTGCGGAATTTGTTGTCGTCAGCCTTGACCCACACATAGGACAGCGGCAACGACGCTAAACACAAGCCAATCAGGGCCAGTTGCAGTACAAACATCTTTCTTACCCTAGTTGCGGCATCAGCCGATGCTCGACCATTTGAGCAGCTTGGTCACGTCGCCCTTGATCTTGCTGGGGTTCGGATCTCTCGGAAAACGCATCATCAGATTGCCGTTCGGATCGACCATGTAGATGTGGTCGGTGAGCTGGGTGCCGGTGTCGGTCGGCAACCATGCGGACACCTGCGCCGGGTTGGCGATCAACATGTTGGTGTCGGGATAGGCCCTTTGTATCACGTCGGACACGTTGCCTGCATCGGTGCGCAGCCACACTTCGACGACGCGTTCGCGTTCCGGGCCCTGAGCTACGCGGATTTGTCGCATGAAGTACAGCTTGGTGGCGCAGGCTTTGTCGCATGCGCTGTTGTCGACGGAGATCATCAGCCAACGGCCGCGCAGCGATGCGAGCTTGAGCGGCTTGCCGTCTTCACCCGTGACGACGAGTGAATCGGGAATCGGCCGCTGCGGTTCGACCAGCGTGCCGTAGCTCGTGCTGCCGCCGGTCGGCTTGACCACGTAATAAACGAAATACGACACGGCGATCGGCGCGGCGCAGATGATCGCCAGCAACAGCAGCATCCAGCGGCCACGCTTCCACGATCCCTCGCCATTGGGTTGGCCGGGCATCACTTTCGGAGCTGCGGGTTTGCCGGCTTGCGGCGAACGGGGAGATTGCGTCGACACTACAGGACCTCTTTCAAGAATTGCGCGGCTTTCAGGCCTTTTTCGGGGCTCCAGGAAACCGCTGGCGATGCGTTACACGCCTTGGGCGTGCTCTTTCTTCGCGGCGCGGCGCGCGGCGTATAGGCCGAATGCGAGGGCCGCCGCTGCCATACCCCACCACTGGAACATGTAGCCGTAATTGGTTTCAACGCCGGTCGTCGGTGCCGGCCAATCGCGCACCAGCTTGTCGCCGTCGTCGCTCAATTGCTGGATCACGAACGATTGCAACGGCAGCCCGGTTTCCGCAGCGTAGGCCGCCGTATTCAGATTCTGACGGATCTTCTGATGCTCGGCCGATCCACCCTGCCCCAACTCGAATGCACGTGAAGCATCGGCACGCGCAATGCCTTCGATTTCGATCTCGCCTTGCGGCGTGGTGTACGGCGCGATGGTCTCGCGATTGTTCATGTTGCGCGGCAGCCAGCCGCGATTGACCAGCACATAACCGCCGTCGGCCAGTTTAAAAGGCATCACGACGTAAAAGCCCGGCTGATCGTTATACGGGCGATTATCCAGATAGACGACTTTGTCCGCGACGAAACTGCCACGCGCCTTCACGCGATGGAATTCGATGTCCTTCAGTTCGACCGGCGCGGCGCTCACAGGCTGCGCGGGCGCGTCCTCGAACTGCGTGATGTGGGCTTCGAGCGCTTCCTTCTGATGTGCGCGGTCGCGCTGCCAGAAACCAAGCCGTACCGTCACCGCAATCACCAGCAGAATCAACAGCGCGGGAATGAGGCGGAATTTCATCGAATGCACTCCGGCGCCACCGCCTGCGACGGCGTCTGGAACCTGCGGCAGACGCCGACGCGCGGTGCGATAATAAACGTCTTGCCTCTGCGCTTTCTGGTTTCAGTTGGTTCCATGCACATTCTCGTTCCCATCGCCTTCGTCCTGATCATCGCCAGTATGGTGTCGGCGCTGTATTTCATGATGCATGACAAGGGCAAAACCAAGCGGATGGTCTGGTCGCTCGCCACGCGCGTGGGCCTGTCGATCTCGCTGTTCCTGTTCATCCTGTTCGCTCACTGGATGGGGTGGATTCAGTCGACCGGTATTCCTTACGGGCGTTGAGCCCGGCGAAAAAACTTCACTTCACCAAACTCGCCAAACGCACCAAACTCACCAAACAAAACGCCGCCCTGACAGGGTCGAGGGCGGCGCTGCATAACTTGCGTACTGCTCCTGCGCCGCGCCCTAGAAAGGCGATGCGCGAACGGCCTGCACATGTTCCGGAAACCGGCCGGTTTCCAGTACGTATGCAGGCCAGACTGCGTTACAGCCAGTACACGACGACGTACAGCCCAAGCCACACGACGTCCACAAAGTGCCAGTACCAGGCGGCGCCTTCGAACGCAAAGTGATGCTCCGCCGTGAAATGGCCGCGGATCAACCGCACCAGCACCACCGTCAGCATCGTGCCGCCGAGGAACACGTGGAAACCGTGGAAGCCCGTCAGCAGGAAGAACGTCGAACCGTACACACCCGAGGACAGCGTCAGGTTGAGTTCGTTGTACGCGTGGAAATACTCGAACCCTTGCAGGAACAGGAAGCAGACGCCGAGCACAATGGTAGCTGCCAGCCAGATGATCGCCTTCTTGCGATGATCTTCACGCAGCGCGTGGTGCGAAACCGTCAACGTAGCGCCCGACGACAGCAGCAGCGCCGTGTTGATAGTCGGCACGGGCCACGGCTGCATCGACTTGAAGGTCGAGACCAGCGCTGCCGGACCGTTGTTCGGCCACACTGCCGAGAAATCCGGCCAGATCAGCTTGTAGTCGAGGCTGCCGAGTTGATGCAGCGCGATTTCGCGTGCATAGAACAACGCGCCGAAGAAAGCACCGAAGAACATCACTTCGGAGAAGATGAACCAGCTCATGCTCCAACGGTACGACTTGTCGACATTCTTGCCGTACATACCGCCTTCCGATTCGGAGATCGCGTCGCCGAACCAGTGCCACAAGGTATAGAGAAGCCACAGCAGACCCGCGGCGACGCCGAGCGGCGCCCAGTCATGATCATTGATCCAGGCCGCAAGCGATCCGAGCATGACCAGCAATCCGACCGCGGCGCTGATCGGATGCCGCGACGGATGCGGTACGAAATAGTACGGGCTCTCGTTTTGACCGCTCATTCTTGATTCTCCACTTCAGTCCAGTTGTTCCGGAATCTCCGGCTGTATCTTCGGCGGCGCGTCGATACCGCACCGCTTCACTCTAATTCGTGGGCTCTGCTTCGCCCTGTACTACGCGCGCGCCTGAACGCCTCAGCCCATCTCAACCGACTACGGCGCGCACGATCAGGATCAGCACGCCGATGAAAATGGCCGCACTGATCAATGCCGCCACGATCACATGCAGCGGGTTCAGCTGCGTTGCGTCCGCTTCCAGATCACGACGCTTGCGCACCCCGAAAAACGACCAGAACACGGCTTTCATCGACTGGCCGAAACTGCTCTTGCGTGGGCCGCCGCTGCTATCGCTCATTACGTCTTTTTCCTTCGCCCGCGGCAAAAACCGTCAGGCGGGATTGGCGGTGGTTGCCGCCGTATTGGCCGTGGGTGATGCGCTCCCGGCTGTCGCCGCGGCCGGCGTATTCAACTCAAAGAACGTGTACGACAACGTGATCGTTTTCACATCCTTCGGCAACTTCGGATCAACCACGAACACCACCGGCAACCGCTTCGTCTGATTCGCCGTCAAAGTCTGCTGCGTAAAGCAAAAACACTCGATCTTCTTGAAGTACTCAGTGGCCTGCTTCGGCGCGTAGCTCGGAATGGCCTGCGCCTGAATCGTGCGCGCCTGTTCGTTGCTGACTTCGTACATCACTGTCGTCACTTCGCCCGGATGCACGTCCAGACTGCGCTGTTCCGGCTTGAAACCCAGCGGGCCGCGCGCGTTCGCATCGAATTCGATCGAAATCGTGCGGCTCATGTCGACCTGCGTATTCTTCGCCTCGCGCGCCGTGGCATCACGCTGCACGAGGTTGTTGATGCCGGTGATCTGGCAGATCGCGCGATACATCGGCACCAGCGCAAAACCAAAACCGAACATCATCAACGCGACGATGAACAGCTTGATCAGCATCGAACGGTTAAAAGAGCGATCGGCCTGAGCCGGCGGTTGCGTCGACATCTCAATCCTCAACAGACCTGCACACAGACTCGAACCACCGCGTCAGGAGAACCACTTCTGATGGATGATGACGCTCGCAAAAAAAGCCGCGGCGATGACAAACATCACAATACCGATTCGCCGGTTACCCGCGCGAACCTGCTCGGGCGTACGTCTTTCTTGAGGATTGCGCGTCATGCTCGACTTTCTGAATACTTTTCGTGACTACGGGTACCGCCGCTACTTTCGTGGCTGCCGACTCCTGCGGCGACCTAACGCGCCGCCGCCCGAACCGGCAACCTCACTGAACGCCGATTACTCGACGGTCGGCGGATTTTCGAACGTATGGAACGGTGCCGGGCTCGGTACGGTCCATTCGAGGCCCGTTGCGCCGTCCCACGGCTTGTCGCCCGCTTTTTCGTGCTCGCCACCGCCACGGTAGGCCGGCAGTGCAACCGCGAACAGGAAGTAGACCTGTGCCAGACCGAAGCCGAAAGCGCCGATCGAGATGACCTGGTTCCAGTCGGTGAACTGAGCCGGATAGTCAGCGTAACGACGCGGCATACCTGCGAGACCGACAAAGTGCATCGGCAGGAACGCGAGGTTGAAGAAGAACATCGACGCCCAGAAGTGGATCTTGCCGCGCGTTTCGTTGTACATCCAGCCGGTCCACTTCGGCGACCAGTAGTACCACCCGGAGAACAGCGCGAAGAGCGAACCCGCGACCAGCACGTAGTGGAAGTGAGCCACCACGAAATAGGTACCGTGATACTGGATATCCAGCGGCGCCATGGCGAGCATCAGGCCCGACAGACCGCCGAACGTGAACACCAGCAGGAAGCCGACCGCGAACAACATCGGCGTTTCAAAGCTCAGCGAACCGCGCCACATCGTCGCGACCCAGTTGAACACCTTCACACCGGTCGGCACGGCGATCAGCATCGTCGCGTACATGAAGAACAGCTGACCCGTCACCGGCATGCCGGTTGCGAACATGTGGTGCGCCCAGACCATGAACGACAGAATCGCGATCGACGAGGTTGCGTACACCATCGAGCTATAGCCGAACAGCGGCTTGCGCGAGAATGCCGGGATCACCTGCGACACGATCCCGAACGCCGGCAAGATCATGATGTACACCTCGGGGTGCCCGAAGAACCAGAAAATATGCTGGTACATCACCGGGTCGCCGCCGCCTGCCGCATTGAAGAACGACGTGCCGAAGTGGCGATCGAACAGCACCATGGTGATCGCGCCTGCCAGAACCGGCATCACGGCGATCAGCAGGTACGCGGTGATCAGCCACGTCCAGACGAACATCGGCATCTTCATCAGTGTGAGGCCAGGTGCGCGCATGTTCAGGATCGTCACGACGATGTTGATCCCGCCCATGATCGACGAAGCACCCATCAAGTGGACCGCGAAAATCGCGAAGTCCATGCCCGGGCCCATCTGCGTCGACAACGGCGCGTACAGCGTCCAGCCCGCGGCGGTCGCGCCGCCCGGTGCGAAGAACGAACCGACCAGCAACACCGCAGCCACCGGCAGCAGCCAGAAGCTGAAGTTGTTCATCCGCGCAAAAGCCATGTCCGATGCGCCGATCTGCAGCGGCACCATCCAGTTCGCGAAGCCGACGAAGGCCGGCATGATCGCGCCGAACACCATGATCAGGCCGTGCATGGTGGTCAACTGGTTGAAGAACTCGGGGCGCATGATCTGCAGACCCGGCTCGAACAGTTCGGCACGGATCATCAGCGCCATCACGCCCCCGGAGAGGAACATGGTGAACGAGAAGATCAGGTACAGCGTACCGATGTCCTTGTGATTGGTTGCGAACAGCCAACGACGCCAGCCATGCGGCGTTTCGTGGGCATGGTCGCCGTGCACGTGCTCGTGGCCCGCGGTTACATCGTGTCCGATGCTAGACATGACAATCTCCTAATGCGAATACTGCGGTGCTGACCATGAACACGTCAGGCAGCCGGGCTGATCTGGACACGCCGGGCTTCTTTCGCGTCGCCGCCGCCCGTGATCGTTTCCGGCTTTTTCAAAATAATATGGTCTTCGGCAATGCCGGCTGCTTTCAGTGCGTCGCGCACGGCTTCGGCACGGGTCTTCGCGAGCTTCGCGTTGACTTCGGCAGAACCGGTGGCGTCGGTGAAGCCCGACAGCGTGAACTTGGCGTCCGGGTGCGCTTTCGCGTAGGCCGCGGCCGCGTCGACCGCCGCTTTCGCGTCGGCCGGCAGCGTGCTCTTGCCGGTGTCGAAGTAGACGTTTGCCGGGAGTGCCGCTTGCGATGCTACCGCGCTGTCCGAACCGGCCGCAGCCGCGTCGGCACCCGAGGCGCCTGCTGCACCCGAAGCCGCTCCTGCGCCGCTAGCTGCTGCACCCGCGTCGGCCAGATGATTACCGCCCTCCGGCAGCTTGCCGTTACGAGCATCCAGCACTTGCTTCGGCTGGAGAATGTCGCCGGTGTGGTTGCCCCACGAATTACGTTCGTACGTGATGACCGAGGCGATTTCGACGTCGTTCAGCGTCGGCGCCCACGAAGGCATCGCGTTCTTGCCCTTCAACACCAGACTCACGTGCTCGGCGATCGGGCCGTTGGCGATCTTGCTGCCGTCCAGCGCCGGGAATGCGCCTGCGCCCTTGCCGGTCGGCTGGTGGCAGACCGCACAGTTCGATGCGTACACCTTGCCGCCGCGCTCCATCAACTCGGCCATCGTGTAGGTTTTGTTCGGATCGTCCTGGCCGGCGGCCATTTTCTGTTTCTGCGTATCGACCCACTTCGCGTAGTCGTCTGCCGACAGCACTTCGACCACCACCGGCATGAACGAGTGTTCCTTGCCGCACAGTTCGGTACAGAAGCCGCGGAAGGTGCCGGTCTTGTCAGCTTTGAACCACGTGTCGCGCACGAAACCCGGAATCGCATCCTGCTTCACGCCGAAAGCCGGCACGTACCAGGAGTGGACCACGTCGTTCGCGGTGGTGATGATGCGGATTTTCTTGTCGACCGGGACGACGAGCGGATTGTCGACTTCCTGCAGATACGTGGTGGAAATCGGCTCGCGACCATCGGTTTCTGCACGCGGCGTAGACAGCGTGGACAGGAAGCTGATGCCCTCGCCCGGACCCTTCACGTAGTCGTAGCCCCATTTCCACTGGTAGCCCGTGACCTTGATGGTGAGGTCGGCGTTCGTGGTGTCCTTCATCGCGACGACGGTCTTGGTGGCGGGGAGCGCCATCAGCACGACGATGATGAACGGCACGATCGTCCAGATGATTTCGACGGTGGTGCTTTCGTGGAAATGGGAAGCCTTGTGGCCTTTCGATTTGCGATGCGCAAACATCGAATAGAACATCACGCCGAACACGCCGACGAAGATCACCAGGCAAAGAACCAGCATGAACATGTGGAGGCTGAAAAGCTCCTCAGCGATTTTCGTCGCCGGCGGCTGGAGATTGATCTCGTTGACGGCAGGGCCGCCCGGAACATCGCCCACTGCCAGGGCCGCACCGGCGAAAAGCAGTCCGCTCATCGCCAGCACGCCCATGAGGGCTCGCTTGATTGTTTTCATAGCTTCCTTACCCAAAATTTCCATTCAAACCCTCGACCCCGCTGGCAGGCTGCCTCGCGCTCCCCGTGAACGCCGCGCGTCTCAACACGTCTAACACCGTGTGAGCCACATACGCAGTTCGCCTGCGAACTGCGCGCGCCGATACTGCGCGAGATGTTGCCCGATCATGATCGTCTGGCCGCGCGAGACCAGTTTGATCTGGTCACGCGGCGTTGCGCCCGGTTCGATCCGCACCCAGCGCGGATTGAATTCGAACTGCGTGAGCCGCTCGGCGCTGACCTGCTCGATCACGAGCCGATTCTGAAACAGCCGGACGCGCTCGTAATCGACAGCATGACGCGCATATATGGCAAACGCGATGCCCACCGCCAGCAATTCAATACCGGTGAACGGCAACACCAGCCAGGCGCCGACCAGAACCAGCATGAAAGCAATTGCCAACGAGAACAACGCAAGCGACACGTAGAAATATACAAACTGCCGCGGCGAAATCGAACAGTTGCGCTTCATCGTCCAGTCTTTGAGAACCGGTTCTGAATCCGCCAGCAGATCTGATGCTTCCATCGCTGCCTCCTGCCGACCGTCGCCAATCGCCAATCGCCGCCTGCGGCCATTGCTCGCGACCGCTGAACGGCCACTCAATCACCGCCGCGTCACTTTATGTTGCAGCCCTGTGCCTCGGGCCTGCCGCCCCAAATGTGGGAACTCCGGGCGACAAACTGACGCATTATAGGCGCGATCCATAGCATCCACAAGCAAGCCTCAATCGGCTCACAAGCCAGGTGCGACAAGCCTCAGCGCCGTTTTGACGCAGCTTTCGCGCGTCTTTTGAAGCGGTAATTTCAGACATAACAGATGTCCTCTTTACCGCTTCATTGATTCCTCACCGATTCCTCGACGAACCTCGTCCGATATCCTCGATCCGCACGATCCCATGACCTTCAGCCGTGGTGCGCGGCACGGCTTTCCAGGCGTGGCCGTAGATCACCTCGAAGGTCAGCGCGATCGTGCCGTCGGCGCGCCGGCGGGCTTCGAGCGCCGCCAGCAAAGCCTTGTGCAGCCTGCGCGCGACGGCATTCGAAGTGGCCTCGCGCTCGAACGGATAGGCGCCCCAGCGGCGCACGTCCGCGAGCAGCGACTCGGGCGACTTATACGTAATAGTGAGTGTTTCCTGGTCCATCACAGGAATCTCGAAACCGCTCTCGACCAGCATGTCCCCGAGGTCGTGCATGTCGACAAAGTCGATCACATGCTTGCGCGAAGCAACGCCGTGCGCGGCCTCGACCTCAGCGTAGGCGCCGCGCAATTCCTTTAGCGAATCGGGACCGAGCGTGCTGAACATCAGCAGGCCGTTCACTTTCAGCACCCGTTGCCACTCCGGAAACACAAGGTCGGGCCGCGAGTGCCAGTGCAGGGCGAGATTGGACCAGATGAATTCGAAGGCGCCGGCCGCGAACGGAAGTGCCGAGAAGTCGGCCTGCGCGAAACGCGGACCGCGGGCGCCGAGCGCCTTGCCGAGCGTGGCCGGCAGAAAGCGCCGCCAGCTCGTGTCGCCGGAATCGTGACGCAGCGCGCGGCTGAGCATTCCGTGCGACAGGTCGGTGCCGAACACCGGCGCCTCGGGGAAGCGCTCGCGCAATGTGGGGATGTCTTCGCCCGCGCCGCAACCGGCGTCGAGCACGCTCGCCGGCGTAACCTTGATGTAGTCGAGGCGCTCGCGCATGCGCTGCGCGATTTCGCGCGGCAGGAACGCGACGTTGTCGAAAGTCGCCGCACGGCGGTCGAAAATCTGCCTGAGGCGCCGGGAATCATAGGCCGGACGGCCAGATTGAGACGAAGTTGGGGGCATGGGTGTCGTACTGGCGTAGAGCACGAAGTATACTCGCTCGCTTCCTACCATTCAGCGTGAAAGGCCTTCGCGGGCGGTCCAATCATGCCATTCCGAAAAAATTCTTCGTCTCCCGGCGCCTCGAACGCACTTTTTGCACGCTTCACGCGCGGCGTGTATTCGGCATGGCCGCATGTCATGCACGCCGTGCTGCCGAACCTGTGCGCACTGTGCGGCAATTTGTCGCATAAGACACTATGTGCCGGTTGTGATGAGACATATTGGAACGAAGGCAGGTTGCGTTGCACGGTGTGTGCGGTCCCTTTGTCCGGAATGCGCTGGGTGGGTCACGCGCAATATCGCTGCGCGGATTGCATCGGCGAGCCGCCGCCGTTTGAGGCAACCTTTGCTCTCGCTGATTACCGCCAGCCGCTCGACGCCCTGGCACTCGGCCTGAAATTCCGCGCCCGGCTGATGCTGGCGCGCGAGTTCGCGCAGCGCCTTGCGCGTCTCGCGGAGGACGCCTGGGTAGACGCATCCGAAAAGCCCGATGTGCTCGCGCCCGTGCCGCTCGCCAACAAACGTCTTACCGAGCGCGGCTACAACCAGGCCTGGCAGATTGCCAGGCCGTTGGCCCGCGCGCTGAATGTGCGCAGCGACGCCACCCTGCTGCATCGCGTGATCCACACCGCGCCGCAATCGCGGCTCGACCTGGACGCGCGCCGGTTGAACGTGGGCCGCGCGTTCGAGGTCGCCAAACCGGTACGTGGTCTGCATGTCGGCATCGTCGACGATGTGATGACAACCGGCGCGACGCTCGAAGCGCTGGCGCGTACGCTCAAAGCTGCCGGTGCGCGGCGCGTCACCAACTTCGTCGCGCTGCGTACGCCGAAAAACTAGTCTCTACCTGAAGCCATCATGTTCAATGTCGTTCTCGTCGAACCGGAAATCCCGCCGAACACCGGCAACGTCATCCGCCTGTGCGCCAACACCGGCGCGCGACTGCATCTGATCGAGCCGCTCGGCTTTCCGCTCGACGACGCCAAGTTGCGCCGCGCCGGTCTCGACTATCACGAGTATGCGCAGATGAACGTACACGCCGATTGGGCAGCGTTCGTCGCCAAAGAATCGCCCGATCCGGCGCGGATGTTCGCTTTCACCACCCGTGGCTCGGGCCGGTTTCACGAGCATGCGTTTCAATCCGGCGACTGGTTCGTGTTCGGCGCCGAAACGCGCGGCCTACCCGACACGGTGCTCGATCAATTCGCCAACGAACAACGCGTGCGCCTGCCGATGCGGCCGGGCAACCGCAGCCTGAATCTCTCCAATACTGTCGCCGTGGTCGTGTTCGAAGCGTGGCGTCAGACCGGCTTCGACGGCGGCGCCTGACGGCGTTTCAGTTCGGCTTCGTAGCGCGCGAGCATGGCGTCGTCGAAACAGGCGAACACCACTTGCTCGATCTTCGGCGTGCGCGGCAAAGTTTCGAGCACGGTGCCCACGGCGATCTGCACGGCTTCATTGGCAGGAAAATGATAGATGCCGCAGCTAATCGCGGGGAACGCAACGCTTGCGCAACGCGCCTGGTGCGCGACCTCAAGTGAGCGCTGATAGCAGGAAGCAAGCAGGTCCGCCTCACCGCGCGCACCACCCTGCCAAACCGGGCCGACCGCATGGATCACGTGTTTGGCCGGCAAATGGTAGCCGCGGGTGATTTTCGCGTCGCCGGTCGCGCAGCCGCCGAGCGCCTCGCACTCACGCACCAATTCCTTGCCGGCCGCGCGGTGAATCGCGCCATCCACGCCGCCTCCACCTAGCAGCGAAGTATTCGCGGCGTTGACGATCGCATCCACAGTGAGTGTCGTGATGTCGACCACGCGCGCTTCTAGCGTGCAATTGTTGAAACAGAGCATGGGAACCTCGCTGTCCGAAGCGTCGATAAAACGTGGACAGCGATAGCGGGCAGCCGTTCAGCGCTTCTCGCGCTAAAACGGCTGAAAGACAAGACTTATTCTGCTTTCGAATCGCGCCGCAGCAGGGCGCTGACGGCGTCGCGGGGCGCTACACCGTCGAACAGCACGGCGCAGACTGCCTGCGTGATCGGCATCTCGATCGCATGAGCGCGAGCAATCGCCAGGACGGCTTGCGCACAACGCACGCCCTCAGCCACGTGACCGAGGCCGCCGAGGATGTCGTCGAGCGTACGGCCCGCGGCGAGTTGCACGCCGACCGTGCGATTGCGCGACAGATCGCCCGTGGCGGTCAGGATCAGATCGCCCAACCCGGTCAAACCGGTGAACGTCTCCGCCCGTCCGCCGAGCGTCACGCCGAGGCGCGACATTTCCGCCAGGCCGCGTGTGATCAGCGCCGCGCGCGCATTGAGACCGAGGCCGAGGCCATCGGCAATACCCGTGGCAATCGCCAGCACGTTCTTCACCGCGCCGCCCACTTCCACGCCAACGATGTCGTCGCCGGTATAGATGCGCATGGCGCCATGATGGAACGCGGCAACCGTGCGCTCACGGCACGCCAATGATGTACTCGCGATCGTCAACGCGACCGGCAAGCCCTGCCCGACTTCGCGCGCGAAGCTTGGGCCCGACAGCACGCCGTTGCCGCCATGTCCCGGCAATTCAGCCGCGACCACCTGATGCGGCAACAACTGCGAGTCGGCTTCGAAACCCTTGCACAGCCACACCACATGCGCCGGCACTTTGCCTGCGTCGTGCATCGCCCGGAACAGACCCCGCAGACCGGCGACGGGCGTCGCCACGATGCATAACGCGTCGTCGGCGAGCGCATGGTCGAGCGCTGCGTTCAGATCGGCTTCATAGCGAAGGGACGGCGGCAAAGCAACGCCCGCCAGATAGCGGGCGTTTTCGCGCGAAGCGGAGAGCTCGGCGATGAGCGCGGGTTCGCGCGCCCACAGCACCGTGTCGTGCCGCGCGGCCAGATGGCCGGCGAGGGCTGTGCCCCATGCACCGGCGCCGAGGACAGCAACCTTCATAGCCGGCACCGAACGGACGCGTTAATGCGTGACGCCGTTTTGCGCCGCGCCTTCCTGGCCGCCCATTTGCGCGAGACGTTGCTCGTACAGCGCCTGGAAGTTGATCTCGGCGAGGTGGATCGGCGGGAAGCCTGCGCGGGTGATCGCGTCGGCGATGTTCGAGCGCAGGTACGGGAACAGGATCGTCGGGCAGGCAATGCCGACCAGCGGATCGATCTGTTCAGCCGGAATGTTGCGGATGTCGAAAATGCCGGCTTGCTTGGCTTCGATCAGGAACGCAACCTTGTCCGACACTTTGGCCGTGACGGTGCCCGTCACGAGGATTTCGAACACGGTGTCGGCGAGGCGCTCGGCCTTCACATCGACTTCGACTTCAACCGACGGCATTTCCTGCTCGAGGAAGATGCCCGGCGAATTCGGCTGCTCGAGCGACATGTCCTTCAGGTAGATGCGCTGGATGTTGAAGAACGGCTGATTATTCTCGTCGGACATGATTGAGTGATTCCCTGATAGGTATGCATGGCGGCGGCCCATGGCTTCAAGGGCCGCCAGATCGTTGCGGCGCATCGCCTGCCCTCGAAGGTGTCCTTGAAGGGCCAGCATGCGCCGACTTGTATTTCACCTGCCTTCCTCACGCGCCGCCCGGCGCATGAGGAAGGCAGCTTCGTTCAGGCAGCGTCGAGCAGAGGCATCAAACCGCCCGCGCGATCAAGCGCGGACAGGTCATCGTACCCGCCGACATGCGTCTCGCCGATGAACACCTGCGGCACCGTACGACGACCGGTCCGGGTCATCATTTCTTCACGACGGGCCGGGTCTTTGTCGATCAGTACCTTTTCAACGTGCTCGACGCCGCGCGACTTTAAAAGACGTTCGGCCATCTGGCAATACGGGCACACCTGCGTGCTGTACATGATCACTTTGTTCACTTGGCTGCTCCTTGTTTCACAACCGGCATACCGGCCTTCTGCCAGGCGTCGACACCGCCTTCGAGAACATGGACTTCGGCGTATCCGGCATCTTGCACGATACGCGCTGCCTTGTTCGACTGCTGGCCGGTCTGGCATACCAGCAGCACCGGGTTGTTCTTGTTCTTCACGAGTTGCGCGACTTTCGCCTGCAACTCTGCAAATTCAAGGTGCCGTGCCGCGGGCAGATGGCCCTTGGCAAAGTCGGCGGACGGACGTAGATCGATGACCGCTGCATTGCGCCGGTTGATCAGTTGGGTCGCTTCAGCGGCCGACAGGCCTCCGCGGCCACGCCGGCTGATCGTCGGCCACAGCAGCAACCCACCGGAGATGAGGACGATTGCGATCAGTACAAGGTTTGTGTAATCAGTGAAAAACTTCACGGAAAATCCGCCGAAAAAGAGAGAAATCGAAAAGGGCAATCCACCCATTATAAAATAACCGTCTGACGCGATGGCGGCGCTCCTCTAGAGGACCCCCGCAACGCTTTACCGCTTCCTTACTACCGACCGGCAATCTCATGTACAAACTCGTTCTCATCCGCCACGGCGAATCGACGTGGAACAAGGAAAACCGCTTCACGGGCTGGGTCGACGTCGACCTGACCGAGCAGGGCAATCGTGAAGCGCAGCAAGCGGGCGTGCTGCTGAAGGAATCGGGCTATACGTTCGATATCGCCTACACGTCGGTGCTCAAGCGCGCGATCCGCACCTTGTGGCACGTGCAGGATCAGATGGACCTGATGTATCTGCCGGTCGTGCATTCGTGGCGCCTGAACGAACGCCACTACGGCGCGCTGTCGGGTCTGAACAAGGCGGAAACCGCCGCCAAGTTCGGCGACGAACAGGTGCTGGTCTGGCGCCGCAGCTACGACACGCCGCCGCCGGCGCTCGAGCCGTCGGACGACCGCGCGCCCTACAACGATCCGCGTTACGCCAAGGTGCCGCGCGAACAATTGCCGCTCACCGAGTGCCTGAAAGACACCGTCGCGCGCGTCCTGCCGCTGTGGAACGAGTCGATTGCGCCGGCCATCAAGTCGGGCCGCAAGGTCGTGATCGCCGCGCACGGCAACTCGATCCGCGCCATGGTGAAGTACCTCGACAACATTTCGGACGACGACATCGTCGGCCTGAATATCCCGAACGGCGTACCGCTCGTTTATGAACTCGACGAAAATCTGAAGCCGATCAAGCACTACTATCTGGGCGACCAGGACGCGATTGCGAAGGCGCAAGCCGCTGTGGCCAAGCAAGGCAAGGCGGGCTGACCCGGGGCCACCGGCCGCCGCGGCCCCGCTTGCGGTGATATTTGCTGCGGGGCCCGGCAAACGGCCCCTGCCAGCGGCAAGCGCTACCGGCCTACGCGGCCTGCCGCTGTCAATTGCGCCATCGCACTGCCATCTTGCCGTTACCGCACATTACTTCAGCTTCGCAACCGCCAACTCACGAACCAGCGCCCGCCGTCGCTGTCGAATCACGATTGCCTGTGCCGCACCCTGACTGGACGGGTGTGCAGTTATACTTGTCCGTCCCCATCTCTATCGACGCTGCCACGCGCTTCCGACCGCAACAGACTCTATGCGAAAGAACCTGAAAAATATCGGCCTGATTGCCGCGGGCCTTGCTACCGGCGTATTTGCCACCCTGCAACTCTCCGCCTCGGCCCAGCAACCCGCCAGCGCCGCCTCGAGCGCCGTTGCACCGTTGCCGCTGGACCAACTCCGGCTCTTTGCCGAGGTCTTCGGGCAAATCAAGCATGAGTACGTCGAACCGGTCGACGATAAGAAGCTCCTCACCGCCGCGATCAAGGGCATGGTGTCGAGCCTCGACCCGCACTCGTCGTATCTCGACAAGACCGATTACGAAGAACTGCAGGAGCAGACCAAGGGTCGCTTCGCGGGTCTCGGCATCGAAATCTCGTCAGAAGACGGCCTGATCAAGGTGATCTCGCCGATTGAAGACACGCCTGCGTTCCGCGCCGGCATCCGTCCGGGCGACCTGATCACCCGCATCAACGACAAACCCGTGCGCGGCATGACGCTCGACCAGGCCGTCAAGCAGATGCGCGGCGATCCGGGCACCAAGGTCACGCTGACCATCTTCCGCAAGACCGACGACCGTACGTTCCCGCTCACGGTGACGCGCGCGATCATCAAGGTCCAGTCGGTCAAGATGAAGATCCTGGCGCCGGGCTACGCGTATATCCGCATCACCAGCTTCCAGGAACGCACCACGCCTGATCTGGCCGCGAAGCTGCAAGACATCGCGCGTCAACAGCCGAACCTGAAGGGTCTCGTGCTCGACCTGCGCAATAACGGCGGCGGGTTGCTGCAAAGCGCGGTCGGCGTTGCCGGCGCGTTCCTGCCGTCGAATTCGGTGGTGGTGTCCACCAACGGCCAGATTCCGGATTCGAAGCAGGTCTATCGCGACACGTACGATAACTACCGCCTGCAATCGTTCGACAGCGATCCGCTGAAGGACGAAGCGCCGATCTTCAAGACTGTTCCGATGATCGTGCTGACCAACGCCTACTCGGCGTCGGCTTCGGAAATCGTCGCGGGCGCGCTGCAGGATCAGCATCGTGCGCTGATCGTCGGCAAGACCACTTTCGGCAAGGGCTCGGTGCAAACCGTCCGGCCGATGACGGCCGACACGGCACTGCGTCTGACCACGGCGTACTACTACACGCCGAGCGGCCGTTCGATCCAGAACAAGGGGATCCGTCCTGACATCGCGGTCGATCAATACGCGGAAGGCGATCCGGACGACGCACTGGTTACCCGCGAAGTCGACTACTCGAACCACCTTGCGAACACGCAAGACCCGAACGAGAAGAAGGAAGCGGACCAGCGCGAACAGGAGCGCATGGACCAACTGCGCCAGCTTGAAGAGCAAAACGATAAGAAGACGCCGGAACAGCGTCAGAAGGATCGTGAGCGCAAGCCGGTCGAGTTCGGTTCGACCGACGACTTCATGCTGCAACAGGCGCTGAACAAGCTGGAAGGCAAGCCGGTTATGGAATCGAAGTCGCTGACCGAGCGGCGTCTGGCGCAGAACAAGCCGGAAACGTCGGCATCCGCGCCGGTCGCGGTGAAGCCGACGCAACCGGTACCGGGCGCATCGATCCCGGCCTCGGGGCCTGCTACGCAAAGCAACTAAGCAGCAAACCTGACGTGCCTTCGCAGCGGAACATGCTGCGAAGGCACGCCTCAGTCGCAATAGACGCTGCGATAGACGCCGCAGTACACATTGCAATACCCAACACCAGCACGAACACCCGCTCCCCCGCGCGATTAAAATAACGAAACCGCGCACGGCAGGCCACCAGTCCTGCATCTCATTGCGCGACACTCCACGCGCCCCGCCATGAATGACGATCAACTCCTCCGCTATTCCCGCCATATCCTCGTCGACGAAATCGGCATCGAGGCGCAGCAGCGCTTTATCGACGCGCACGCGATCATCGTCGGCGCGGGTGGCTTGGGGTCGCCTGCAGCGATGTATCTGGCGGCGGCAGGCGTCGGCCGCTTGACGCTGGTCGATGCAGATACGGTCGACCTGACCAATCTGCAGCGGCAGATTCTGCACGTGAGCGCGTCGGTCGGGCGCAAGAAGGTGGAGTCCGGGCGCGACGCGATCGCCCAGATCAATCCTGAGGTGGTGGTGAATGCGGTCGCCGAACGCGTCGACGATGCGTGGCTCGATCGCGAGGTGCCGCAAGCCACCGTCGTGCTCGATTGCACCGATAACTTCGCAACGCGCCATGCGATCAATCGGGCGTGCGTGAAACATGGCGTGCCGCTGGTGTCGGGTGCGGCCCTGCGCTTCGACGGCCAGATCAGCACCTTCGATTTCCGCGACACCGCGTCGCCCTGCTACGCGTGCGTGTTCCCTGAGGATCAACCGTTCGAGGAAGTTGCGTGCTCGACCATGGGCGTGTTCGCGCCCACGGTCGGCATCATCGGCTCGATGCAAGCCGCTGAAGCGCTGAAAGTGATCGGCGCAATCGGCACGCCGCTAGTGGGCCGCCTCACGATGCTCGATTCGCTGCGAATGGAATGGAACACAATGCGCATTGCGCGCCAGCCGGATTGCCCGGTATGTGGGCAACGGCATCAGGCCTGAGCACAGGCAAGACGCTGAATGAAAAACGCCGCATACATGTGCGGCGTTTTTTATTTGAGCCCAGTCCCGGCTTTCAGTCTCAAGCCAGCACCACGCGCTTGAGCGCCGCCTGGACTTCTTCCGGTTCGAACGAAGCCAGCACATCGGCCACCGGCTTCTCGAGCGTCTTCAGGTGCGAGCGCAGCACTTCCTGCTTGACCACCAGCAACTGGCTCGGATGCATCGAAAACTCGGTAAGGCCCATGCCGAGCAACAGACGCGTCAACGCCGGATCGCCCGCCATCTCGCCGCATACCGACACCGGCACGCCCGCCCGCTTCGCCTCGCGCAGCGTGAAGGCGATCAGATGCAGCACCGCCGGATGCAGCGGGTCGTACAGATGCGCGACCGAGTTATCCGCGCGATCGATGGCCAGCGTGTACTGGATCAGATCGTTAGTGCCGATCGACAGGAAATCCAGCCGCTTGAGAAATAGCGGCAACGCAATCGCGGCGGCCGGAATCTCGATCATCGCGCCGACCTGCACGTTCGGATCGTAGGCGATGCCGGCATCGTCCAGCTGACGCTTGGCTTCGCGAATCAGATCGAGCGTCTGATCGATCTCCTGCGCGTGCGCGAGCATCGGAATCAGAATCTTAACCTTGCCGAACGCCGACGCGCGAAGAATTGCGCGCAGTTGCGTCAGGAACATTTGCGGCTCCGAGAGGCTCCAGCGAATCGCTCTGAGCCCCAAGGCGGGATTCGGTGCGGTTTCGTAGCCGTCGCCTCCGGCCATCGAGTCGAGCGGCTTGTCGGCGCCGACGTCGATCGTACGGATCGTCACAGGCAAGCCGTTCATCAACTCCACCGCACGACGGTAGGCAGCAAACTGCTCTTCCTCTTCCGGCAAATGGTGCTTGTGATTCATGAACAGGAACTCGGTGCGGAACAAGCCCACACCGGTCGCGCCCGAATCGACTGCGGCGCTCGCGTCTTCCGGCAGTTCAATGTTCGCGCAGAGTTCGATGCGTGTACCGCACAGCGTCTGCGTCGGCGAAAACTTCAGCCGTTGCAGCTTGCGCTGCTCAAGTGCTTTTTCGCTTTGGCGGTATGAGTACTCCTCCAGCACAATCGGCGCCGGATCGACGATCACGATGCCGTGATCGCCGTCGACAATGATCAGGTCGTCCTGACGGATCAGCTGGCTCGCATGCTGCACGCCGACCGCGGCCGGAATGCCAAGGCTGCGCGCGACAATCGCCGTATGCGACGTCCGTCCGCCGAGATCGGTGACGAAACCCTGAAACGTTTGCGTTTTGAATTGCATCATGTCGGCCGGCGCGATGTCGTGCGCGACCACGATCATCTCGTCGCACGTACCGTGCACACCGTCCACCAGTGCCACCGAAGCGCCGGCGAGCGCCTTCAGCACGCGCTCTACCACCTGTTCGATGTCGGCTTTGCGCTCGCGCAGGTATTCGTCTTCGATATCGTCGAAATGGCGCGACAGGCGCTCGAGTTGTTCGGTCAGCGCCCACTCGACGTTGTAGCGGCGCGTGCGGATCAGGTCGATGGTTTCCTGCACGAGCATCGCATCGTTCAGGATCATTGAATGAACGTTGATGAACGCGCCCATTTCGCTCGGCGCATCTGCGGCGAGATCGGCACGCAATGCGTCGAGCTCATAGTGCACATGTTGCTGGGCCACGCGAAAACGCTCGATCTCGCCCTCGATCTGGGCGGGTTCGATCAGATAGTGGTCTACGTCAAGTGCAGCCGGGGCGATCAGATAAGCCCGCCCGATGGCGATACCGCGTGACACGGGAATTCCATGCAGCGTGAAGGACACGCGCACCTCCTCTAGTTGTGTGATGCCGCGGCAAACCGCTGCAATGCTCTCAGACTCTCTTTGCCATTATAAATTCCGCGCCCTTTGCAAGTACGCCAGGGCTGTGTGCAGTGCAGCACGAAATACCGTAATCGACCACGACAATGCGCCTTCATCCGCCTTGCGTTCCGACAACGCCCTCCCCGCTCCGCCTGCACTGCCGGCTCACGCCCCCGCACACCTCTCTTACTCCGATTGTCTCGCGCTAAAAAAAATGCCGCGGACAGCCGCGGCATTTTGATTCAGACAAAAGAAACGCGTGAACTCACTGACCTTCGCCGAATTTATCGGCAATCAGTTTCAACAATGCGTCCATTGCTTCTTTTTCGTCGGTACCTTCCGTTTCGATCAGCACCGTGCTGCCTATACCCGCGGCCAGCATCATCACACCCATGATGCTTTTGGCATTGATACGGCGGCCATTGCGGCTCATCCAGATTTCCGCCTGGTAGTTGCCCGCGAGTTGCGTCAACTTGGCCGACGCGCGCGCGTGCAGCCCCAGCTTGTTCACAATAGTCGTTTCCTGTTGCAGCATGTGATGGTCCGAAGCGCGGGTAAGTGTTGTGGTGAAAGATGAAACTGCAAACCGGTTGCAATCAGGTTGCAGGGTCGCAACCCGATCGCAATCGTTTAAAGCCGTGCGATACGCTTACAACCCGGTCGAGCCGGCTTTCTGAGTCAGGTCGGCCTCGACAGGCAAGGCGGGCAAACAGTCGCTGGAAGCGGCCTCGGGCGGCAAGGCAGGCAAACAGTCGCCGGATGCCGCAGCAGGCGCAACCGGCGCCGGCGTGGCGGGCCCGATTGTGTGCACGCCCTTGGTGGCCCCGGCGAGCGCTTTGTCGACCAGCGTGTCGAGCGGGGTTGCGCGATAACAGACCGCACGCACCAGCATCGGCAGATTGACGCCGCACAGCACACGGACGTTCGGCACCGAAGCGAGCCGCCCGGCGATATTCGCCGGCGTGGCGCCGAACATGTCGGTGAGCACGAGTGCGCCGTTTTCTTCCTTGAGCCGCTCAATTTCCGAATGCGCAAACGCGACCTGCTGTGCGGGATCGCAATCCGGCGATACGTCGATCACGCCGATGCGAGCCGGCAAGCCACCGTAGATGTGCGAAATACAATCGCGCAACGCGGTGGCGAACGGAGCGTGCGCAATGATCAGAATGCCTGCCATGTCAGCCTTACTGCAAAAGAACGGCCCCGAACCGCGGACCGGGACGAAGCCCGGTTCGTAAGCGCCCTCGACCGGCCGTGGGTCGTGAGGGCCGGAACGCCTCATCTGACGAGCGGCCCGCGGCGCCTGATGTCGCGACGGCACTGGCGGAAAGCAGCTCGTTTACAGTCCGCAATCCATGCCTGCAGCGTCCAGCAGACGCCCTCGATTCGGCTTGGCGCGGGAGAGCGGGCATTGTATCAGGCCCATTTTCGCGCCAAAGCCGGTGTTTTGCTTGATGCGGATTTACTACACAGTTTGGGGACTATGGCGGTCATTCAAGGGCTGCGCCTCAAGCTGCCGCGCGCTCCAGCGCGTCGATGAACAACGCGGCGACGTCGAAGCCGGTCTGATCCATGATCTCGCGAAAACACGTCGGACTCGTCACGTTTACCTCGGTGAGCCAGTCGCCGATCGCGTCCAGCCCGACCAGCAGCAAACCGCGCGCCGCGAGCACCGGGGCGAGCGTGTCGGCGATCTTGCGGTCGTGCTCGGTGAGCGGACGTGCCACGCCCAATCCGCCGGCCGCCAGATTGCCGCGCACTTCATTGCCCTGAGGAATCCGCGCGAGCGAAAACGGCACCGCTTCGCCGCCGATCAGAAGAATGCGCTTGTCACCTTCCTTGATCTCGGGGATGAATTTTTGCGCCATCACCGAGCGCGCGCCGTCGTGGCTCAGCATCTCGATGATCGAGCCGAGATTCATGCCGTCGGCCTTCACGCGGAACACACCCATGCCACCCATGCCGTCGAGCGGCTTCAGGATCACGTCGCCGTGTTCTTCATGGAAGGCCCGCAAACGGGCGGCGTCGCGCGTCACCAAAGTCGGCGCCACGAACTGTGCGAACTCGCCGATCGCCAGCTTTTCCGAATGATCGCGAATCGCCTGCGGCTTGTTGAAGATGCGCGCGCCGCCACGCTCGGCCATTTCCAGCAGCCAGGTCGACGTCACGTATTCCATATCGAACGGCGGGTCTTTACGCATCACGACCGCGCTGAAGCGCTTCAGCGAACGCGGCGCGGCGGCTTCAGCGGCGTACCAGGTGTCACGATGCAGGTCCGTTACGTCGCCGACGATCGCAAAGCGCTGCACGTTCGCCTCGACGTCGCCGCCCGTCCACGCCAGATGCTTCGGCTCGCACGTGTGGAGCGTATGACCGCGGCGCGCGGCTTCGGCCATCATCGCGTAGGTCGAGTCTTTGTAGATCTTGAACTGCGTAAGCGGATCGGCGATGAAAAGAATGTCCATGGGGATTCCGGTGCGCCCTTAGGGCTTGGCATTGATCGTAAATATAGTCGCTGAAAATGGCGATGGCGGCACGCATGCCGCCATCGTCCACCTCGCGAGGCTTAAACCTGAATCGCTTCCGGATCGGTCTTTTCCAGTTCAACCGATGCGGCCAGCAACCCGAGCCGCGCCACCACGCCGTACATATAGAAGCGGTTCGGCACTGCCGCGCCGGGCTTGGCGTGCGCATCCGGCAGCGCCGTATGCTCGAAGCCGAGCGGCACGAAATGCATGCCGGGCGCATTCAGATTCTGATCGCGCTCGCGGCTGCCGTGCACGCGGTAGAAGCCGCCCACGACGTAACGGTCGATCATATACACCACTGGCTCGGCGACTTCCTCGCCGATCCGCTCGAAGGTGTACACGCCTTCCTGCACGATCACGTCATGCACTTCGAGGCCGTCTTTGGTGGTGGCCATCTTGGCGCGTTCGCGCTTGGTCAGCGCGGCCACTTCCGAGGCATCGTGCACGGTCATCACACCCATGCCATAGGTGCCCGCATCTGACTTGATGACGACATACGGTTTCTCGGAGATGCCGTACTCGCGATACTTCTTGGCGATCTTCTTGAGCACGCCGTCGATCGCATCCGCCAGCGCTTCTTCGCCAGTGCGCTGCTGGAAATCGACCCCTTCGACACGCGCGAAGTACGGATTAATCATCCACGGATCGATTTCGACCATCTTCGCGAACTTCTTCGCGACGTCGTCGTAACAGGAGAAGTGCGTCGATTTGCGGCGAACGGCCCAGCCCGCATGCAGCGGCGGCAGCAGATACTGCTCGTGCAGATTTTCCAGCACGGGCGGAATGCCGCCTGACAGGTCATTGTTCAGCAGAATCGAGCACGGGTCGAAATTCTTCAGACCGAGGCGCCGTTGCGACCGCTCGAGCGGTTCGAGCACGAGCTTCTGCCCGTCGGACAATGCAATCGTGACCGGCCCGACAATGCTTTCGTCGAGCGTGCCAAAACGCACGTTCAAGCCGGCCTGACGCATGATCGCAGCCAGACGGGCGACATTCTCGAGATAAAACGCGTTGCGCGTATGCCGCTCCGGAATCACCAGCAGATTCTTCGCGTCCGGGCAGATCTTCTCGATCGACGCCATCGCGGCCTGCACGGCGAGCGGCAGCACTTCCTGCGGCAGATTGTTGAACGCGCCGGGAAATAGATTGGTGTCGACCGGCGCGAGCTTGAAGCCCGCGTTACGCAGATCGACTGAACAGTAGAACGGCGGCGTGTGCTCCTGCCATTCGAGCCGGAACCAGCGTTCGATGGCGGGCGTAGCGTCGAGGATCTTCCGCTCGAGATCGAGCAGCGGGCCGTTTAACGCCGTAACTAGGTGCGGAACCATTGATCACTCGCAGACTGGAGAAAAAAGATTGTAGAGCAAATGCTTTGTCCATTTGGGGACGGTTTCTCCATTCGCAAGCCGATGCGAATGCATTCTCGCTATCGCCATGATAGGCGGGGAAAACTGCTGCTCACAAGATACGCAGCAAGAAAAAAGCCCGCCATAAAGGCGGGCCAAAGTCGCTGCGCTTGATTCAGATCCGTCAAGCCCTGGAGCTCGACGGCGAGTACCAACAATCCTTATTCGACGTGTTCGCCGTGCAGGCTCACGTCCAGGCCTTCGCGCTCCTGTTCTTCCGTCACGCGGATGCCCATCACCATGTCGATGACCTTCAGCAGGATGTAGCTCACCACGCCGCTGTAGATCAGCGTCGTCAGCACGCCCTTGGCTTGCAGGATCACGCTGCCGTCCGAGCCGCCGATGTCCTTGACCGCGAACACGCCGGTCAGCAACGCACCCACGATACCGCCGATGCAGTGCACGCCGAACGCGTCGAGCGAGTCGTCGTAACCGAGCTTGTGCTTGAGCCACGTTGCCGACCAGAAGCAGATCACGCCTGCAGCGATGCCGATCACCAGCGAGCCCGTCATACCGACGAAGCCCGAAGCCGGCGTAATCGCCACCAGACCTGCAACGGCACCCGAGACGATACCGAGTACCGACGGCTTACCCTTGGTTGCCCATTCGGCGAACATCCATGCGAGTGCGGCTGCTGCGGTTGCCACTTGCGTTGCGAACATTGCGAAACCGGCACGGCCGTCTGCTGCCACTGCCGAACCCGCGTTGAAGCCAAACCAGCCTACCCACAGCATGGCGCCACCGATCAGCGTGAGCGTCAGGTTGTGCGGCGCCATCGCTTCCTTGCCGTAGCCGACACGCTTGCCGAGCACCAGCGCGCAGACCAGCGCCGCGATACCGGCGTTGATGTGCACCACCGTGCCGCCCGCGAAGTCGAGGATGCCCGCGCTAGCCAGCCAGCCGGTCGGTTCCCAGACCATGTGCGCGATCGGCGAGTAGACGATGATCGACCACAGCGTCATGAACACCAGCATCGCCGAGAACTTCATGCGATCGGCAAACGCGCCCGTGATCAGCGCCGGGGTGATGATCGCGAACGTCATCTGATAGACAACGTAGACCGTTTCCGGGATCGTCGGTGCGAGGTGGCTGACGGTCAGCGTCGTGGCCTTGTCGCCGTGGATGTAGTTCATGCCCGTCATGAAGAAGCGTGAGAGGCCACCGATGAACGAGTTGCCCGGCGTGAAGGCGAGGCTGTAGCCCACGATGACCCAGATGATCGACACCAGGCAGGTGATCGCGAAGCTTTGCATCAGGATCGCGAGCACGCTCTTCTTGCGGACCATGCCGCCGTAGAACAGTGCCAGACCCGGGATCGTCATGAACAGCACGAGGGCGGTGGAGGTCAGCATCCAGGCGGTGTCGCCCGAATTGATCTTCGACGAATCGACCGAGAACGGCGCGGTCGGAGCTGCCGGTGCGGCGGCAGCGGATGCGGCCGATGCATCAGGTGCGGCTGCGGCGCTGGCAGCCGGTGCGGCGGACGCGTCAGCGGCCGGTGCCGAGGCCGCTGCGGCAGCAGGGGCTGCCGAGGCGTCCGGTGCCGGCGCGCTCGCCGTCGTATCGGAAGCAGCGGCCGAGGCGGCTGCGGGGGCGGAAGCGTCGTCCGCAAGGGCGGCGCCGATACCGCCCGCGAGCAGCGAACCGGCCATCAGCATGGACATCAATAATTTGCGCATCTTCGTTTCCTCTTGTCGCTATCTGTGTCGCTATCTTTTGGTATTACAGAGCGTCCGCGCCGGTCTCCCCGGTGCGAATCCGAATCACTTGCTCGATCGGGGTGACAAAAATCTTGCCGTCGCCGATCTTGCCGGTGCGTGCCGCGCGCTCAAGCGCCTCGATCGCCTGGTCGACGATGTCGTCCGAGACAGCTGCCTCGATCTTCACCTTCGGCAGGAAATCGACGACGTATTCAGCGCCCCGATACAGTTCCGTGTGGCCCTTCTGACGACCGAAGCCTTTGACTTCCGTCACCGTGATGCCTGAGACGCCGATGGCCGACAAGGCTTCGCGCGCCTCATCGAGCTTGAACGGCTTGATGATTGCGGTAATGAGTTTCATGACATCCCTCGCTAAGTTGCGTAACCCGTTGCGTAACCCTGTTTGCGTACCTGTAACCCGTTCGCGTGGTCTCGTTCCGCTGCCGGCAAAAAGCACCCGGCAGTGCGCGCGGGGCAGTAACAGCAACTCGCGTGCCATGTTGTGTCAGACTTCGCTCACTGCACGTTGCAAAAGGGGCGCAAGCGGCCTTGGCCGGATGGCCAACGTTGGCGGGGCACGGTGGCGCGGCGTATGGATCGTTGCTAGAGTGTTCGAAGGCTTTTAACGTTTGAGCACGCACCAAACGGGCTCATACGGCAGCGGCAGGCAACAGGTCATGCACCAAGACGGCCCATTCGCCGTGACAAAGCACAGACGCAATGAAACATGCACATTTTTTGTGCACCAAGGGGAACACCATGAAACAACCGAACGATGTTTTTAACGATTTTCAGGCCCGCATGAGCGAGCTGTTCAAGAACTCGCCGGCCAAAGATGTCGAACGCAATGTGAAAGCCATGCTGTCGCAGGGCTTTTCCAAGCTCGACCTGGTCACGCGTGAGGAATTCGATACGCAGACCCAGGTGCTGGTGCGCACCCGCGCGCGCCTCGAAGAGCTGGAGCGCCGTGTCGCCGAGCTCGAACAGAAGCTGCCGGTCACAACGCAAGCGTCCTGACGATTTGCTCGCAGCGTTTTAGCTGCGCAGTGCTGCACATCACTGGCAAGCGAGCCGTGACGTCATCAGCGTTTTAGGGGATTCGCGCGCGCCCTCGGCGCGCCGTCCGACGGGAGAAAACATGTCGCTTGCCGTGGTGCGCAGTCGCGCGCCGGCCTCTGGCCGCGCGCCCGAAGTAACCGTCGAGGTTCACCTCGCGAACGGATTACCCTCTTTTTCGATCGTCGGCCTTCCAGATCTGGAAGTGCGCGAAAGCCGCGAGCGCGTACGCGCGGCGCTGCAGAACTGCAGCTTCGATTTCCCCGTGCGGCGCATTACCGTCAATCTCGCTCCTGCCGATTTGCCGAAGGAGTCCGGCCGCTTTGATCTGCCGATCGCCTTAGGCATTCTGGCGGCGAGCGGGCAGATTCCGGCCGAGTCCCTCCTGCACCGTGAATTCGCCGGCGAACTGTCACTGACCGGCGCGCTGCGACCGATGCGCGGGGCGTTCGCGATGGCCTGCGGGACGGCGCGCAGCGGTCCTTCTCACGGTGGCTTGAGCAGCGCTTCCAGTGGAGCGTCAACGTTCACTACGTCAGGCGAGCAGGCGATACCCGTGACGTGCGCTCAGCACACGCCGCAGCTCTACCTACCTGCTGCAAGTGCGGCCGAGGCAGCGCTCGTGCCCGGTGTCGATGTCTACGGCGCCACCGATCTGCCGTCGCTGTGCGCGCATCTGGCCGGCGCGCCTGACGCCCGGCTCTACCCGATCGCAGCACCCGAGCTCAGCGAGACCGCGCCCGCCGCTGCTCCTGACATGACCGACGTGATCGGCCAGCGCGGCGCGCGCCGCGCGCTTGAAGTCGCCGCGGCCGGCGGACACCACGTCTTGCTGGTCGGGCCGCCCGGCGCAGGCAAATCGATGCTCGCCGCTCGCCTGCCAGGCCTGCTCCCGCCCATGACCGACGACGAAGCACTCAACTCGGCCGCGTTGCTGTCCGCCAGCCGGGCCGGCTTTACGCCCTCACAATGGCGGCAACGGCCGTTTCGCGCGCCGCATCATTCGTCGAGCGCTCCAGCGCTGGTCGGCGGGCGCAATCCGCCGCAACCCGGCGAGATCACCCTGGCGCATCTGGGTGTGCTGTTTCTGGACGAACTGCCGGAATTCGACCGTCATGTGCTGGAAACCCTGCGCGAGCCCCTCGAGGCCGGTCGCATCACAATCTCGCGCGCCGCCTTGCAGGCGGATTTTCCGGCCGCCTGCCAACTGATCGCCGCGATGAACCCTTGCCCCTGCGGATGGCGCGGCGACCCCAACGGCCGCTGCCGCTGCACACCGGAGATCGCGGCGCGTTATCTGCGCAAGCTGTCCGGGCCGCTGCTCGACCGGATCGACATCCAGATTGAGATTCCCGCACTCACGCCGGCGGAGTTGTCTGCGCGCTCCACCGCCGCCGGTGAAACCAGCGCAACGATCGCACTGCGGGTGAATGCCGCCCGCGAGCGGCAACTGGCCAGGCAGGGCAAAACCAATCGGGAACTGGGCGGACGGGAAGTGGACGAGGTCTGCCGCCCCGACGCAGCAGGTGAAGCTTTGCTGCGCCAGGCCGGCGAGCGCTTCGGCTGGTCGGCGCGTGCTTACTATCGCGTCCTGAAGGTGGCGCGGACCATCGCCGACCTGGCTGGCACCGCCATGCCGAGCGCCGCGCAGATCGGTGAAGCCATTCAATATCGCCGGGCTTTTGGGTCGGTATAAGGCGAAAAATTGGCTGTCAAGACTTGACTTATGCACATGTGCGCGCTCCAGACAAATCTGGAAACATCTGAAAGGCACATGGAAGCATGCATCCAAAGGGCATTGATTTAATTGGATTATTTCGACCGCCCGGAGCGGGCTCAATCTGACAGAATGCCCACGGGATGGGCATCTTCGGCAAAAAACACGAAGTTCTCAACAGAGTTATCCACAGCACCTGTGAGGAATCGAAAAACTTCAACGTAAACCGGGAATTAGCGCGCGATGCTACGAAGGAACTTTCACTGTGCACGAAGATCGTGTCGCGCGCCGAATCGGCCAGAACGGCCGCTTTCAATACAGTTGGAACGACGAAAAAAACTGGTCGACCTGCTCCTGCTGCAGAGGCCCGGACGCGATGATCGCCGCCTGATACACATGCCGGCCACGCGCGACCAACCGCGCGTACACGGTGCGCGTTTCGTGTTGCGAACCGGCTTCACCGGTCAGCTTCATTTCCAGACCCAGCACCTGGCCGCCGGCGGCGAGCGGGATTTGCACCGCGTGCGCGTCCGGCGCGGCGCCGACGTTGCGGGCGAGACCCGTGCGCAGGAATTCGAGCGCAGCGCGCTGTGTCGCATCGCCGTCGTTCGGCAGCATCACGGTGCCGACCGCGAACAGGGCGTCGCCGGCTTCGGCTGTCTGCATCGCCATCTGCATCGGCGTGCCGCCGATCTGGACCACCCGCTGATCGTTACCCGGCTTGGCCGGCAGGTCGACCGTATAGCCGTTGTCGTTGTTCATGATGGTCCGCCAGTCGAAGGTCGGCGAACACGCTGCCAGCGCGCCGCCCAACGCCAGCGCGCAGGCCGCCGTACCAAGTACTGCGCGCGCCCGCTGCAAGCGCGATGCGGCGCCGGCCATGCGGCCGTCGGCCAGGGAAAAACTCGGGGAGCGGCTACCGGGACGGCCAAACGGCACAATCAAGATCCGGGCGAAGAAGCGAAAAGCGGTTCGGAGCATGGGGACAGAAGATCAGGCTGACAGGAACGTAAAGTCCTATTATCCCCTCCCGGGCCGCCCGCTGCCGCGCGGCCGGAATGGGGCTACAATAGCGACGCCAAGCAGTACCGGATTTAATAGTCCCAAAGCAAGTCCAAAAGCAGCCCAACCAACGCACTGTCCCGCGCTTTCTGCGCGACTCTCGAGGTTCCGTTCATGAGCTCCACCCCGTCCACCGCCGCACGGCGCGCGAATCCGATTCGCACCATCATCATCGCCGTTGTAGCCGTCGCGATTGCGATTGCCGGCTATTTCGCGTTCGCCGGCCAGCAGCGCGTGCCCGATGCGACCTTCACGTTGCTGTCGGGCCAGAAAGTCTCGACCGCCGATCTGAAAGGCAAGGTCTATCTGGTCAACTTCTGGGCGACCAGCTGCGACACCTGCATGAAGGAAATGCCGCAGATGGTCCAGACCTATAACCGCTTCAAGGGCAAAGGGCTCGAATTCGTCGCCGTCGCGATGAACTACGACGCGCCGATGTACGTGGCCAACTACACGCAAACCCGCCAGTTGCCGTTCAAGGTTGCGATGGACGACGGCTCGGCCGCCAAGCAGTTCGGCAACGTCCAGCTCACGCCTACTACCTTCCTGGTCGACAAGGACGGCAGGATTCTGAAGCGCTACGTCGGCGAGCCGCAATTCGCAGAACTCGATCAGTTGCTGGAAAAGGCACTGAACGCGGCCTGATTGGCGCCTGATTGCCACCTGATTGCCACGAACAGCCTGAAGCAAAGCGCCCAGATTCAAACACGCCGGCGGCGGGGTCATACCTCCTCGCCGCCGGCGCTTCAAGTCCTCACCGCTCCCCTTCCCCTTTGGCCGCCAGGCCATATCGCTTGATCTTCTCGTAAAGCGTCGCCTTGCCAAGCTGCAGTTTGTCTGCCGCGACCGCCACGGCACCGCCGGCCTGCTCCAACGCCTCCGCGATCACCGCCCGCTCGAACTGCTCGACGCGTTCCTTCAACGGTTGCGTCGCTACGCCGTCGTCGGCGAAAGACATGACCGGATCGTCGGCCACGCCGAGCACGAAGCGGTCGGCGGCGTTGCGCAGTTCGCGCACATTTCCCGGCCAATCGCGCTGCATCAGACTCGCACGCTGCCGATCCGTAAGAATTGGCGCCGGGCGTTGATAACGCACCGCCGCGTCCAGCAGGAAGTGCTCGAACAATGGCACGATATCCTCGCGACGCTCGCCCAAGGGCGGCAGCGCAATCGTCACCACGTTCAGGCGGTATAGCAAATCGCGACGGAACGACCCGTCCGCGACATGCTCGGCCATGTCGCCCTTCGCGGCGGCCACCACGCGGCAATTCACGCGAATCGGCTGATTCGAGCCGAGTCGTTCCAGCACGCCGTCCTGCAACACGCGCAGCAGTTTGACCTGCAACGCAAGCGGCATGCTCTCGATTTCGTCGAGGAACAGCGTGCCGTCGGAAGCATGTTCGAGCTTGCCGATCCGGCGTTTTGCCGCGCCGGTGAACGCACCGGGTTCGTAGCCGAACATTTCCGACTCGAACATCGGCTCCGGCAGCGCGCCGCAGTTCACCGCAATAAACGGTTTGTCACGCCGCGGCGACAGTTCATGCAGACTGCGCGCGATCAACTCCTTGCCTGCGCCAGTGTCGCCGTTGATCAGCACCGACGCGTCGGTCGGCGCGATATTCGCGATCAGCCGCCGCACCTGCTCGATCGCCGGACTACGGCCGATGATGCGCGGCGCCACTGTGTTCTGCCCGGCCAGCTCACGGCGCAGCGCGAGGTTCTCCAGCACCAGCTTGCGGCGCTCCAGCGCACGTCGCACGGTTTCGATCAGACGCTCGGATGCGAACGGCTTTTCGATGAAGTCATACGCGCCGTCACGCATGGCCTGCACGGCCATCGAAATATCGCCATGGCCGGTGACCAGAATCACCGGCACGTCGGGCGCGCGCTCGTGGCACTGCGCGAGCAGTTCGAGACCGCTTGCGCCAGGCAGGCGAATATCGCTGACGATCACCCCTGAGAAATCCGCGCTAATCATTTTCGCTGCGGATTCCGCCGACGCATGGCCGATCACGTCGAAGCCCGCCAGTTGCAAACTCTGCACGCTGGCGCGCCGCACCAGCTCGTCGTCTTCGATGTACAGCACTTGCAAGCCGTGGTTCAGCATGTCGTTCTCG
Organism: Paraburkholderia polaris; assembly: GCF_012927345.1. Taxonomy (GTDB): domain Bacteria; phylum Pseudomonadota; class Gammaproteobacteria; order Burkholderiales; family Burkholderiaceae; genus Paraburkholderia; species Paraburkholderia polaris. The sequence continues at coordinate 65,736 of NZ_JABBGJ010000009.1, read as the reverse complement.
TCTGATTCAGGAGCCCGTGGTGAGCGGATCCGATGTGTGGCTCGTTTGCACGCGCGCGCGGCGCAGCGTCAATACGAATAATGCACCGCCGTCCGGCGCGTTGCGCGCCACCAAGGTGCCGCCGCAGTCGCGCGCAATCGACGATGAAATCGCGAGGCCGAGCCCCAACCCCTGGCCCATTTCCTTGGTCGTGAAGAACGGTTCGAACAGACGCGGCAGCACGTCTTCGGGAATGCCTGGGCCGTTGTCGCGCACGGCGAACGATACGCTCGACTCAGCGGCTTCGATCTCGATCGAAATGCGCGGCGGCGTCATCCCTGCCGTGGCGTCGAGCGCGTTGCCGAGCAGATTGATCAGCACCTGTTCGAGCCGCAGATCGTCGCAATTGGCAACCAGATCGGGGGGATCGTCGGCGAGATTTAGCGGCGTGCGTGCGCCGGTGGCGGCGTCGAGCAACGCAAACTCGACTTCGACGCCTTGCAGGCGCTTTTGCAGCAGCGCGATGACGTTGCGCAAGGCTCGCATGATCGGCGCGCGCGCGCTGCGCGGCCGCGCGCGTCCGACGAACAGCTTCAACTGATTGGTGATCTTGCCCATGCGCTCGGTGAGCGCCGCGATCGCTTCGAGATTTTCACGCGCCGAAGCCTGGTCGCCGCGTTCGAGCAGCACGCGCGTGTTATCCGAGAAACCGCGCAGCGCCGCGAGAGGCTGATTCAATTCATGCGTGATGCCCGCCGCCATCTGACCCAGCGCGGCAAGCTTGCTGGCCTGGATCAGCTCATCGTGCGCTGCGCGCAGTTCCTGTTCGGCGCGCGTTCGCTCGGCGACTTCCTTCTGCAACTGCTCGTTCGCCTGCGAGAGATCCGCGGTGCGCTCGGCCACTCGCTGGTTCAATTCAGCGTAGGCCTTTTGCAGCAGAGAACGGCTGCGCATCACTTCGCGCACCCGGGCGCGGCGCATTCTCCAGTAGAACGCGAACAACACCAGTGAAACGTATCCGAAGCCGGTAACGATGGTCGCATTGCGCGCGTCGGCGTCGACCGGATTGACGGGCGACATCGTAATCAGATGCCAGTCCGGTTCGCCCATGCCGCGCCGCGACGCCAGATAGCGCGGTGCATAGCGGCCACCGCCGATCCGCACGATCTGCGCGTTGCCTTCGAGCGTGCGTTCGATCGTCACCGGCAGCGGCGCAATCGGTTGCTGTGCGTACTGGCGCGCCTGATAGATCGAATCGGCGACCTGTCCCGACAACGGCCGTATCGTGTGATATTTCCACGTCGGCATCGACGACAGAAAAATCACGCCGTGATCGTCGGTGACAACCAAGGGCTCGAACGCATCCGTGCCCTGAAACCATTCCAGGTCGAGTTTGACGACTGCCACGCCGACGATTTTGCCGTCCCGCCGCACTGGCTGCGAGATGTAATAACCCGGCGCCTGCGAAATCGTGCCGATACCGAAGAAGCGGCCCACGCCGCCCTTCACCGCATCGAGAAAATACGGCCGGAACTGATAGCCCGCGCCGATGAAGCTGCCCGGCCCGTGCCAGTTGCTCGCGGCGACGCAATAGCCGTCGAGCGGAATGATGTAGGTGACCGTTGCCCGCGCGTGGCGGTTGAGGTCTTCGAGATAGAGATTGGCGCGCTCGACGTTGGCCGGACTGGGATTGACCAGCACGTCCTGCACGATAGGATGTTCGGCCAGCAGATAAGGCAGCGATTCGTAGCGCTCAAGCGTGCTTTTCAGCGCGCTCGTAGTGCGATCGACTCGCACCGCGGCGTTGCGCCGCAAATTGTCGATGCCGCTCTGCCACGCAATGCTGTACGTGAGCCCGCACGCCACCACGAGCCCGGCGACGAGCGCGAAGAGGATCAGCAGGCGGCGCGTCACGTTGGCAATTCCCGATCGGTGAGGATCGGATATTGTGGCATAAGGCGACGCGCCGTCGGCGCGAGCTTCGTCGGCCAACGGCGCGGAGTCACGGCGCGCGGCCGCCGCTTTCATAGGTGGGGGTCCGCGGCCGTGATCGGGAGTCGTCGCCGGTATGCGGCTTAGACCCCAGCCGGCTCTTTGACTGCCACCTCACCCCGCAACGCGGCATTCAGCTTGTTGCGGTCCAGTTCCTTTTCCCATGCCGACACCACCACTGTCGCCACACCGTTGCCGACGATGTTCGTCAGCGCGCGGCATTCGCTCATGAAACGGTCGATACCGAGGATCAGCACCATGCCCGACAGCGGAATGGTCGGCACCACAGCCAACGTTGCGGCCAGCGTGATGAAGCCTGCGCCCGTCACACCGCTCGCGCCCTTCGAAGTCAGCATCGTCACCGCGAGCAGCGTCAACTGCTGCGTCCACGTGAGGTCGGTGTTCGTTGCCTGCGCGATGAACAGCACGGCCATCGTCATGTAGATGTTGGTGCCGTCGAGGTTGAACGAGTAACCGGTCGGCACCACAAGGCCCACCACCGAACGCGAGCAGCCAAGCTTTTCGAGCTTCAGCATCAGTTGCGGCAGCGCAGCTTCCGACGAGCTCGTGCCCAGCACGATCAGCATCTCTTCCTTGATGTACGCGACAAAGCGCAGGATGTTGAAGCCCACCGCACGCGCGATGATGCCGAGCACGACCACCACGAACACGATCGAGGTCAGATAGAACGTGCCGACCAGCTTGAGCATCGGCAACAGCGAGCCGATGCCGTACTTGCCGATCGTGAACGCCATCGCGCCGAATGCGCCGATCGGCGCCAGCTTCGTGATGATGCGCACGATGCCGAACAGCACATGCGAAAGCCCGTCGATGAAGTTCGTGACGACCTTGCCCTTCTCACCGGCCGTTGCCAGCACCGCGCCGAACAGCAACGCGATCAGCAGGATCTGCAGGATTTCGCCTTGCGCGAAAGCCGACGAGAGCGTGTCCGGAATGATGTGCATCAGGAAGTCGACCGTGGTCTGGCCGTGCGCCTTCGCGGCATACGACGCGACAGCCTTGCCGTCGAGCGTGGCCGGATCGATATTGAAGCCGACACCGGGCTTCAGCACGTGCGTCGCGATCAGGCCGAGCAGCAGCGCGAAGCTCGAGACGATTTCGAAGTACAGCAGCGCCTTGCCGCCGACGCGCCCGACCTTCTTCATGTCTTCCATGCCGGCAATGCCGGTCACCACCGTACAGAAGATGATCGGCCCGATCACCATCTTGATCAGCTTGATGAAGCCGTCGCCGAGCGGTTTCATGTCGACGGCGAAGTCTGGCGAAAAATGGCCGAGCGCGATGCCGATGAGGATCGCTACGATCACCTGGACGTACAGCACTTTGTGGATAGGTTTCTTCACGATGTTTCCTGCGATATGGGTGAGCTCAAGGCCTGCCACGCTGCGCATCATGCGAACGAATAGTCGTCACGCCTGTGCACGGCATTAGGCCGCGACAAGACGACGAATTCAGAAATACCGGGAGGGGAAATCAGACATCGTTGTCTCCTTGCTTTAGTTGTCGGACCGTTGCGGCCGCGTGATCTAAATTGCAAGGTCGATGCCAGCTTGATGCGAAGCGAATCGCTTTGATTTTTATAGGTTTTTTGGTGTGTTACGGCGTGCGCCGTCCGGGATTCCAGAAATCCAGACGAGGGGTGTCGGGGAATCCGGAATCCATACAGGCGGTAAGTCCGGGAAAACCCGGGGAGCCTTTGGGGCTGCGGCTTTCGCCCACTTCAGCCGAAACCGCTCAGCCTGCTCGCAGGGCCTTCGCACGCGTCAGCAGAAACCGGGCCGCCCGTACGCGCGGCCCTCGCCCACGTCAGGCAGCGCTGTTCGACCTCTATGCACCGCCCTCTTCCAGCACCAACAAGTTCTCGTGGGAGAAGCCCAGCGACACCGGTTGACCTCGTTCGGGCAAGCCGCGATTCGGGTCGTTGAACACATCGAGTGAAATGACCGCATCCCTCACACGCGTTCTGATGCGCACCACCGCGCCGAGGAAATTCACTTCTTCGACGGTTGCGTTCAGCGTGTTGCGGCCCGGCGCGGCCGGCTCCAGCACAATCGCTTCAGGCCGCAGCGCGAGCATGCGTTTCTTGCCCGCGTCGTCTGCCGGCAGTTCTTGCGTGGTGGTCAGCTCCTGACCGTCGACGGCCATCTTGCCGGTTTTCGGGTCGATCACATGCCCCGCCAGAATGTTCAACGTGCCGACAAACGAGGCGACAAAGCGCGTGCGCGGATAGTTGTAAATCTCCGAAGGCGAGCCGATCTGTTCGACGCGCCCCTCGTTCATCACCACGATGCGGTCCGAAATCGACAGCGCCTCTTCCTGATCGTGTGTGACGAAAATCGACGTAATACCCAACTCACGCTGCAACGCCCGAATGTCTTGCCGCAACGAAATGCGAATCTTCGCGTCGAGCGCCGACAACGGTTCGTCGAGCAACAGCACCTGCGGCTTGCCGGCAAGCGCGCGCGCCAACGCCACACGCTGCTGCTGACCACCTGACAATTGCCACGGATAACGCTCGCCGAGATGCGGCAGCTTGATCAATTGCAACATCTCCTCGACGCGCTTCTTGATCTCCGCCTGCGGACGGTGCGTGATCTTCAGCCCGAAGCCGATGTTATCGGCCACCGTCATGTTCGGAAACAGCGCGTACGACTGAAACACCATGCCGACCTTGCGCTGCCGCGTGCGCAAATGCGTCACGTCCTTGTTATCCAGCCGGATGATGCCGCGCGTCGGCGTTTCGAAGCCGGCAATCATCCGCAGCACCGTGGTCTTGCCGCAGCCGGACGGTCCAAGGAATGTGATGAATTCGCCGCGTTCGATCTTCATGTCGAAGTGATGCAGCGCCGTGTTCGCCCCGAAGGACTTATGCAGATTTTCGATCTCAAGGAATGCCATGATTCGCTGCCTTAGTCGGTCAAATTAGTCCGTCAAATTTTCTGGCCGCTAAGCGCGCGGGCCGAGCCGAATACCTGAATCAAACCCATCGACGCCCACGTAATCACGAACGCGATGATCGCGAGCGCCGACGGTTCATATGCACGGTTCGCACCGATCAATTGCAGATACGGGCCGAACGCGGGGCGGTCGAGCAGACTCGCCAGCGTGAACTCGCCGATCACCACGGCAAAGGTGAGAAACGCGCCGGACAGAATGCCCGAGCGGATATTCGGGAAGATCACCTTGAACAGAATCGTTGGCCAGTTCGCACCGAGACATTCGGCGGCTTCGGTCAGCGAGCGCACGTCGACCGCGCGCAAACCGGCGTCGACCGCGCGATACATGTACGGCAGCGAGAGCGTGACGTAGCCGAACACCAGCAGCAGGTCGGTCGCGCGTTCGTTGCCGGTGAGCGGCAGAATCGAGCTGCTGTTATAGATGCGCAGATAACCGAAGACGATCACGATCGCCGGCACCACCAGCGGCAGCAGCGTAATGAATTCGACGATCGGCCGCAGTCTCGGCAGCCGCAACTGCACGTAGTACGCAGTCGGCACCACCAGCAACACACCGACAATGATCGTCAGCACCGCCATCAGGATCGAATAGCCGAACGAGGCCTGAAAGCGCGGATCGCTCAGCACGACGCTATACGCCTCGAAGCTGTAGACGCCGCGCTTCATGCGCAGGCTGAATTCGAAGGTGGCGAGCAACGGAATCAGAAAATACAGCGAACCGACGATCATTGCGGTCCACGCGCCGACACGCGATTGGCTTTTCATCGACGCCCCCTTTCAGCACGTGAACGCAACCAGATGTAGCCGCCGTTCGACAACCCCGTCACGAGCACCATGCCGAGCGCGAGCGCGTAGCCGAGGTTCTGGTTGTGCATCACGTCGCCGCGAATCTGCGCGTACAGCAGGATCGTGACGATGTTCAGCGAACTGCCGGTCAGCGCGTAAGCCGTGGCGACCGCGCCGAACGAATTCGCGAACAGCAGCAGCGTCGCGCCGAGCACGCTCGGCCACAATACCGGCAATGCGACGTGGCGCCAGTATTGGAAGGCCGTGCCGCCGAGGCAGTCGCAGGCTTCGCGCCATTCGCGCTTCAGGCCGTCAAGCGCGGGCGTGACGATCAGCACCATCAAGGGAATCTGAAAGTACAGGTAGGTCAGCGTCAACCCGGAGAAGCTCAGAACGCTGAAGCCCGTCGAATACAGATTGAAGCCGAGGTATTTCTTCAGCAATACGGTCACGAGACCAACGCGCCCCAATGTGCAGATGAAGGCGAACGCGAGCGGCACGCCGGCAAAATTCGAGGCAACGCCGGAGAACGTCATCAACGTAGGACGAATCCAGCCCGGCAATTTGCCTTGCACCGCCGCCCACGCGAGCAGCGAGCCGATCAGCGCGCCGCCGAGCGCGGATGCGGCGCTCACCTTGAAGCTGATCCAGTAGGCGTCCATCACCGTGGGCTGGAGCAGGTCGCGGAAATTGGCGAGCGTGAAATGGCCTTGCGAATCCTGGAACGCGCCGACCATCAGAAAGCCGGTCGGCAGAATCAGGAACAACAGCGCGAAGGTAAAAAACGGCACCACGCCGATCCACGCGAGGAGGTGCGACGCGCGGCTTGGACCGCCGACGCGAGGCGTTGGCGTGGGCACAGGCGGAACCAGCAATTCCGGCTGCACCGATCCAGCATCCGATGAAGCGCTCATAGCTCACCCTTGGGGCTTTCTGGCTAACGCCCGACGCGTCGCTCTCGTTGAGCGACGCGCCACCTTTGAAAACAGCACGTTGCGGTTAGGAGCCGCGGCATGTGCAGCATGCGATTGAGCGCTGCTTCACTGCCGCCGCAACCGCGTGCGCCGCGACGATTACTTGACGTTCGCGCCGACCGTTTCGTCCCAATGCTTTGTGATGGTGTCTTTGTAGGCGTCCTGTTGGGAGAGCGTCGGGAACACCACGTTCTTGTATGACGACGGCGGCGGCAGCTTGTCGAGCAGCGCTTGCGGGACCTTCTTCGCCGCCACCAATTCGTTATAGCGCATCGGGTGGCAATAGCCGGTCAGCCAGCCGATCTGGCCTTCGTCGGAGTACAGGTATTCCATCCACAGCTTGGCGGCGTTCGGATGCGGCGCGTAGGCGCTGATCGCCTGAACGTAAACACCGGCGACGACGCCCGTTTTCGGTATCACCACCTGCACCTTCGGATTGCCCTTCAGGGTGTCGCGGTCGGCGAGCGCGTTGTAGTCCCAACGCACGACGATCGGTGTAGTGCCCTGCGCGAGCGACGCGGCCTTGCCGATCACCGGCACGAAGTTGCCGTTCTTGTTCAGGTCGGCGAAATATTTGAGGCCGGCCTGGTCGGCCTTGCTCACATCGCCCTTGCTCTGCGACAGACCCGCGGCGAACACAGCCTGGATCGCCTGATTGGCCGAGCGCGGGTCGCCCGCCAGCGAGACGGCGTTCTTATAGTCCGACTTGAGCAGATCGCTCCAGTCAGACGGCGCCTTGTCGATCATGTCGGCGTTCACTTCAAACGACAGCACGCCGTAGTAATCGCCATACCAATAGCCATCGGCGTCTTTCGACTCTTTCGGAATCGAGTTCCACGAAGCGACCTTGTACGGCTGCAGCAAACCCTCGGCCTTCGCGGTCGGGCCGAATGACAGACCCACGTCGATCACGTCAGGCGCTTGCGGACCCTTGTTGCCTTTGTTCGCCTTGATGGCTTCGACTTCGTCGCCCGAACCCGCATCCGGATTCAGCTCGTTGATCTTGATTCCGTACTTTTTCTGAAAGCCGGCCACCAGTTGACCGTAGTTGCACCAGTCGTGCGGCAACGCGATCACGGTGAGTTGGCCTTCCTGCTTGGCGGCTGCGACCAGTGCGTCGAGCGGCGCGGCCGAAGCGCTGCTCACGCCGGCTGCGGCGACACCCGCAGCGGCCGACATTGAAAGTAAACGAGCTAACGCGGTGCGCTTCATAGTCTTCCCCATCCTCTGCCGAAAGTGCTACGTTTGGAAAATTTCTAATTTCTAGCTCTCTGGGCGCACACCTGTGCAAGCTCACACTCGCGCACCCGCGCCATGCTCAGTCCGGATTTGCCGGTGCCGAAAACATGTCGTGTTCCAGTCTATCGATACGATCTGTACAAATCATGTCGACACCCCATTGTGCGAGCAATTGCGCACGCTCAGGATCGTTCACCGTGTAGGCCAGCACCCGCAATCCAGCCGCCTTGATCTCGGCGACCAGCGGCTCGCTCAAATGCCGGTGGCTCGCGTGCAACGACACGCAATCCAGTTCTCGCACAATGCGCAGCCAGTCCGCCGGGACCTCTTCGAACAGCATGCCGCGTTGCAATGAGAGCGCTGCATCGCGCGCAGCAGCGAGCGCCTCGAACGAAAACGATGACAGCAGCGGCGGCGTCTGCCCTTGCCACAAAGTCAGCGCGCCGCTTGCAACCAGCCGCCCGGTGATTTCGTCACGACCCGGGCAGGGTTTGATTTCAATGTTGGCGGCAATGCCGTGCCGTGCGCAACGCCCGGCGGCCTCGGCGAGCGTCGGCAGGCGCGCGCCGGCGAACTGCGGCCCGAACCAGGCGCCGGCATTGAGCGCGGCCAGTTGGTCCCACGTGTGTTCAGCCGCGGCGCCACGGCCGTTGGTCGTGCGTTCCAGCGTATCGTCGTGCAACAGAAAGAGATGGTTGTCGGCAGAGAGCTTGGCGTCGAATTCGACCATGCGGTAGCCGTAGCGCACGCACGCGTCGAAACCGGCCAGCGTGTTCTCCGGCGCCAGTGTGCCGCCGCAGCGATGCGCAACCAGCCTCGGATATGGCCAGGCTGCGGATAAAGTGCGATCAATCCCGTTTGCCACGTCTCGTTACCTTCCAGATAGAGCGGGTTAAATATGCTCTCGACACGTTCCCAGCTACCACCACCGCCATGATGCGCTGCGCCATGCAGCCTTTACGCGTGAGCCCTGCGCGTAGTATCGCGCCAATGGGCCCCGCTGCGATAGCCGGCCGCACGGCCAACGTGCTGCCCACGACGCCCCTGCAATCTTATTGTCAGGATGCCGAACCGTGCGGTTTCCAGGCAGCGCCGCATGCGGCAGCGAATGGTTCAGGCGGCAGATCCCAAGATCCATTATGGCAACGACTTGGGTCAAGCAAACTGCCAAAAAACGCCGTGAAATGTTCGAAACCGGACATTTCAATTCCTTTTCGAACATTTGATGTTCGAAAACGGCGCGACGTTTCGATCTGCGAAGGCTAAAGTGAAATACACAAACTTGCAAGCTGCCAAAAAAATACAACACAATTCGGCTAAAGTAGTACGCTTGACATCGTCCGGACACACATCCGTGTCCACGATGACACTTTAAAAACAAGCCGTGTGAGCGAGCGTTCGCATCCAAGGAAAAATGCATGTGGCAGGAAGACCGTCATCAGAGAATTCGCGCGTTGCTGTCCACGCTTCAACGCGTGTCGACCGAACGGATCATGGCGGACCTCGGAGTGTCGCGCGAAACGGTGAGGCGCGACCTGCTCGACCTGGAAGCGCTCGGTGAATTGCGGCGTGTACATGGCGGCGCGATCAAACCCGCCGACGAGGCGCCGATCGCCGAGCGCGCCCACATGCGCGTCAAATCCAAAACGGCGATTGCCAAGGCGGCCATCGGGTTGATCGCGAGCGGCCAGACACTGTTCATCGACGCGGGCACCACCACCGCGGCGCTCGCTGAAGAGTTGGCGAAGCTGGCAAACCTGACGATCGTCACCAATTCCATCGACGTCGCGCTGAAAATGCGCGGCGCCGTGGATCAAACGGAAGCGGCCAACGAAGTGATCCTGCTGGGCGGCTCGATCAGCGATCGCGCCATGGCGACCACCGGCGCCACCACCGTGCTCGACATCCAGCGCTATCGTGCGGACATGGCCTTGCTCTCGCCGGTCGGCATCGATCACCGGCATGGCGCGACCAACTACGATCACGCTGAAACCGAAGTGGCGCGCGCCATGGTCGCCAACGCAGACCGCGTGGTGATCCTCGCCGATTACAGCAAGATCGGTCAGCGCAGCCGGATTTCGTACTGCCCGGTCGATCGGATCGACGTGCTGGTCACCAACAAAAAGGCGGCTGAAGCCGCCGACTTTGCGTCGCTCAAAAAGAAGCTGGAAGAGATCGTTCTGGCTTAGGGCGCGGGCGTGCTCGGAGCTTCGCGCGAACGCTGTACGGGAGCGCAGCAAGGGCGCTGCGCGACCGGCCACAGGCGGCGGCAAATTTCCCGCCTATAAGCGGCCGCTTGCGACTCACAGTTGTGTGCCGCTTATTCCTTCACATGGATCGTGTCGAGCACGCGCTTGCGCAAGCGCGTGTCGTGCAGCGCGCCGGCTGCATCGAGCACCGGATAGGCCGTCGAACAGAATAGCGAATTGAGCCGTTTCATGTCGCTGATCAGATCCAGATGCAACGCGCTGGTCTCGATGCTGCGCAAGGTTTGCCCGGCGAGCCGGTCCAGGTGCTTGTATGAATACGCGCGCTCCAGATCGCGAAAGCGCTCCTTCTCCGCCAGCAACCGCTCCGCACAACGCAAATCGTTATTCAGAAACACCGACAGGCCAAGCTGCAGATTGCTGACGAGCCGTGCCTGCAGGTCGTCCAGTTCGCCCAGCCCCTCCTCCGAAAACGACAGCCGGTGCGCAATCTTCTTTTCCTCGATATCGCCGACGATCCGCTCGATGATGTCGCCCGCATGCTCCAGATTGATCGTCAGCGAGATGATGTCGGTCCAGCGGCGGCTGTCGGCTTCGTCGAGTTGCTCGCGGGAGATCAGTGTCAGATAGGATTTGACCGCGGCGTAGAGTTCGTCCACGTCGTCGTCCATACGGACCGTTTCGCGCGCCTTGTCGAGGCTGTTCTCATGGATCAGGTCCGCGACGTTATCGAGCATGGTGCGCACGATGTCGCCGATGCGCAGCACCTCGCGTGCGGCGTGCGCGAGTGCGAGCGTGGGGGTGGAAAGCGCGGCGGCATCCAGATGCAGCGGCCGCAGTTCGCCGTTGGGCTGCGGCCGGTCCGGCAACACCCGCGTGCAGATGCGCGCCATCGGATCGATCAACGAAAGGCAGGCGCAGCAACGCAGCGTGTTGTAGATCACGTGAAAGCCGACCACCGCTTCGCGCGGATTCGCGATCAGCACCGGCAAGCCGCGCGCAAGCAGCGGCGCGAACGGCAGGATCAGCAATGCACCGGCCAGCTTGAACGCCAGACTGCCCAAGGCCAGGCGTCGCGCCGCCGCGTTCTGCGCGAGCGTGCCCATCAGCGCCAGCAGGCCGCTGCCGAGATTCGCGCCAATCACGAGACACAGCGCCACCTTCAGGGAGATCACGCCGGACGAGGCGAGCGTCGCTGTCAGCAGGACCGCCGCGAGACTCGAATAGGACAGCATCGCAAATGCCGCGCCGACCAGCGCGTCGAGCATGGTGTCACCGGTCAGCGCGCCGAACATCACGCGCACGCCGGCGCCCTGCATCATCGGCTGGGCGGCTTCGACGATCAGGTGCAGCGCCAGCAGGATCAAGCCGAGCCCGATCAACGTACGGCCGACCTGGCCGAGGCGCGTTTGCTTGCGCGACAGAAAGAGCGGTACGCCGGACAGAATCAGGATCGGCGACAGCCATGACAGATCGAGTGTCAGCAACCGCGCCATCAGTGCGGTGCCGACGTCGGCGCCAAGCATGATCGCAAGGCCGCTGGTGAGCGGCAGGAGACCTTGCGCAGCGAACGACGTGACGATCACCGCCGTTGCATTGCTGCTCTGCACGAGGCTGGTGACGCCGACGCCCGAGACGAAGGCGCGCCAGCGGCTGCTGGTGCTGCGGCCGAGGATGCCGCGCAGATCGGCGCCGAGTACGCGCAGGATGCCGGTACGTACGATGTGCGACCCCCACACGAGGAGTGCCACACCGGCTAGAAGGTTAAGGAGAATCAACATAAGGCACTGCGCATCCGTTCCTGCTGCCATGACCCGAACCGCATGCCGCGCGAACCGGCACCCGGGGCGTTTATGACAGTAGTGTTGCACATTTTTGCCTTATTGTATTTTTGTGCTTTTAAATATACGCTCGTGCCAACCTGTGGATTGCTGTGTGCCGGCTCATGGTCCGGCACGCGATTCGCTCAACTACTCAGTTTGCCTACTTCATCACGAGGACTCTGGATGAGCCGCAACCTTGCGCTGTTCGACCTGGACCATACGCTGCTGCCGCTCGACAGCGATCAGGCATGGGCTCACTTCATCGCCGGATTGGGCATAGAAGGCGCCGCGCAGCACGCGGAAGAAATCGACGATTACTATCGGCAGTATGTGGCCGGCACGCTCGATATGACCGCCTATCTGAACTACACATTGGCGCCACTGGCTCGCCACTCGCGCGAGCAGCTCGACGCGTGGCATGCGCAGTTCATGGAGGATGTGATTGCGCCGGCCATCCTGCCGGCTGCGCGGGAACTCGTGCAACGTCATATCGAAGCAGGCGACCTGTGTTGCATCGTCACGGCCACCAATGTGTTCATTACGAAGCCGATCGGCAAGGCGCTCGGCTTCGAACATCTGCTGGGGATCGATCTCGGCACTGAAGGCGGAAATCCTTTGGCGCGCTTTACCGGAACTGCCGTCGGCGTGCCGACCTTCCGCGAAGGCAAGATCACGCGCACCGAGAGCTGGCTGGCTTCGCTCGGCCATCGTCTACAGGACTTTCCGCAGAGCTGGTTCTATAGCGATTCGATTAACGACGTGCCTTTGCTGGAGCGCGTCACGCATCCGGTCGCGACCAACCCCGACCCGCGTTTGCGCGCCATCGCCACGGAACGCGGCTGGCCGGTGATTGAATTGTTCCGCTGAGGGTTGGCTGAGAGCTGCCTGAGCGGCTGGCGGTGGGCGGTTTCCGCCACCCACTGGCAGCTCTGGCAGCTCTGGCAGCTTGGGCCATTTGGACCGCTTGGACCGCTTGGACCGCAATAACTACACGCGCCCCTTCCACGGCACCAGCCGCCGCTCCAACGCACGCATGCCGAGATCGAACAGCCACGCGATCAGTCCGATCAGCACGATGCCCATCACCACCACATCGGTACGCAGAAAGCTCGACGCGTTGAGCACCATCTGACCGAGACCGGCGGTGGCCGCGACCATCTCGGCGGCAACCAGGGTGGTCCAGCCAAAGCCGATTGCAATCCGCAAGCCGGTCAGAATCTCAGGCAACGCCGCCGGCAGAACCACATGGCGCACGATCTGCGCGAAGCTTCCACCTAGCGAATAGGCCGCATGAATCTGCTCGATGGTCGCGCTGCGCACACCGGCACGCGCTGCCATCGCAATCGGGGCGAAACAGGCGAGATAGATCACGACGATCTTCGCCGTCTCGTCAATTCCGAACCAGATCACCACCAGCGGCAGATACGCAAGCGGTGGCAGCGGCCGGTAGAACTCCAGCGGCGGATCGAGCAAGCCGCGTACGACCCGGCTCACGCCCATCAGGATCCCAACCGGCACCGCCGTGATCGCGGCCAGCGCGAACGCACCGAACACGCGCAGCGCACTCCATGCGAGATGCTCGGAGAGCGGCAACCCGCCTTGAATGCGTCCGTGCCAGGCGTCCAGAAACGCGGCCCAAACAGCCTCTGGCGTCGGCAGAAATAGCGGCGGCAGCCAGTGCAAATGCGTAGCGAACCACCACAGCGCCGCGAGCGTCGTGACCGAGACCGCGCTCAGCGCCGCGGTTGGGCCCTCGCCCGGCAAACGCCAACCGCGTACCGGCCGCGCTTTACGTCGCGGCGGCTCGCCTGTCTGGCTCAGAGGCACGTTGCCCAAAGATTCACGCGAAGCCGTCACGACAGCACCTCTTCCTGGTTCCGCTCATTGCGTTCGTGCAGACGGCGCACGAGCCGCTCGCGCCATTCGATGAACTCCGGCGACGACTTCACCGCGCGCGCATCGCGTGTCTCGAGAAAGCGCCGCGCGAACGGCAGGTCGTAGCTCTCGGCGATACGGCCCGGCCCCGGCGTCATCACGACGAGGCGTGTCGCCAGAAACAGCGCTTCCTCCACGCTATGCGTAATGAAGAACACCGTCTTGCGGGTGCGGCCCCAGACGTCTAGCACGAGCTCCTGCATCGACTCGCGCGTCATCGCGTCGAGCGCACCCATCGGTTCATCCATCAGCAGCACTTGCGGATCGCTTGCCAGCGCGCGTGCAATGCCCACGCGCTGCTGCATGCCGCCCGACAACGCGTAGACCCGCGAGCGCGCATGCTTCTCAAGCCCAACCAACGCCAGCATCTCCAGCGCGATGCGCTCGCGCTGCACTTTTGGCACACGCTGAAAACGCAAGCCGAGCGCGACGTTGTCGAGCACGTCAAGCCAAGGCATCAGCGCGTACTTCTGGAACACGACACCGCGATCCGCGCCCGGCCCACGCACGGGTTCGCCGCTCAGACGCACCTCGCCTTCGGTCGGCTGAATGAAACCGGCAATGCAGTTCAGCAAGGTCGTCTTGCCGCAACCGGACGCACCCAGCGCGACAACGAATTCACCCGGCTCGATGCTCAGATCGACATCCGCGAGCGCGATGTGCGGCGCCGCGCCGCGGGTGCCTTCGTAAGCGACCTGCAACTTCCGGATCTCAAGACCGCTCATCGCCGTGCCTCATGATGCTGATGGATATGCTCAAAGCTTAGTGCGCCGCACGCTGCACGAACTGCGGATCGACGCCGGTCGAGTAATCGGCCAGCACATTCTGAATCGTGCCTTGCGTCTTCAGGAAAGCAGCGGTCGCGGCGAGCGATTTAGCCGCGCCAGATTGCACACCGCCGCCAAGCCATGCATTCGACGCCTGCTGCGCCGGCGTCGGGAACGCATACAACGCGAGACTTGCGGGCACTTCCTGTGCGGTGGCGCCGGACTCCTTCGCAACCGCCTCGACCTGCGGCGACGTCGCGGTCCATGCCGACGTGTGATCGCGGTAGCTCGCATCGGTCGCGGCCAGCACCTTCACAAGGCGCGCGACGAACTCGGCGTTCTGGCTAGCAAACTTGCGGTCGACGACGAAGCCGTCGAAAGTCGCCTTGCCGGTTTGCTGCGCAACCTGACCCGATGTGATCAGCACCTTGCCGTTCTTCTTCACCTTCGCCAGCACCGGGTCCCAGATGTACGTCGCGTCGATATCGCCGCGTTCCCACGCCGCCGCGATTTCGGGCGGGCGCAGATTGACGATCTTCACATCGGACGGATTCACGCCGGCGTTCTGCAGCGCAACCAGCGTATGAAAGTGCGAAGTCGACACGAACGGCACGCCAATCTTCTTGCCCTTCAGACCGGCGACACTGGTGACGTTGGAACCGTCGCGTGCGACCAGCGCTTCGGCGTCGTTTATGTTGTCCAGAATCCAGAACAGCGAAATATCGACACCTTGCGACAGCCCGGCTGCGATCGGGCTCGACCCTGCTTCGCCGAGTTGCACCGAGCCGGAAGCCAGTGCGCGGATCACGTCGGCACCGCTGCCGAGCTTGCGGTAAGTGACCTTATAGCCGGTGGCTTTCTCGACCTCGCCGGTGGCCTGCGCATAGCGCCACGGCACGACCATGTCCTGATACGCGATCACGACTTCTTTGGTGTCGGCGTGTGCAACAGAAGAAAACGGCGCGGACAGCGCGAGCAGCGTAGCGAACGCGGCGAGCGGACGAAGTAAGCGGTTCATCGGGAAGCCCCTTTAGTGTGTGTTGTCTGGGAGGCTTTCGACTATAGGGAGTTTGTCCGCGGGCGGTTCTAACTAATCGTCAATTGCTAATCACGCTGTTCGAGCATTGCTTTTCACGTTGAGCTGGATCGGTGCGGCTGTTGCAATGAGCGGTGGGCCGATTCTAGCGAATGATGCCGGGTCGGGTTGCCCTTGCGCAAGCTAGCCGTTCGGTAGATTGACCGCGCATTGAGCGCAGCGGGATGATCTCTGCATTGCCCACACCTCAGCATTCCTATGATCGTCCTACTTAGCCGCTTGAGCTGGTTGTTTTTTAATGTCGGCGTACCGGTGTTCGCGCCGATTGCCCTGCTGCCCCTGTTGAGCTTCTCGCGCTTCTATCGGCACGCGTCGAAAGGCATCGCAGCGAGAGCCATTCAGGACGGCCAGTTACTGTGGGTCGTCATTTCGATGTGCGCCAGCGCTTGCTATGAAATCGGTAGCGCGTTGGGCGAAGCGTCGACGAACAGCGCGCTCGTTTTCATGCTGGCAGGACTGCTCTGGCACGTGCTGTTTATTGTCGCGGCTTCGATACTCGTCTCGTTCGCCGCAGCCGATGCGACATCCCGCCCGGTATATGACGACAGCGAGAGAACTCGTGACCGAGGGCTGACATGGCTTTCACTGCTGATGACAGCAATCGTTGCGACCTCCTTTTTCCTATCCCATTATTCGTTAACCTAACTAATTTAGCGCCCGTTGAGCTATACTTTTTCCACCATTTTCACAGGGGAACCAACATGCCCAATCTCATAGATTACGTCATCGAGAACCGTGCGTTTCGTGAACGCTTTATCTACTTCATGTACCCCTTCACGATCATCGGCGGAACATTAGCCTCGATTTCAATGCTGCTGGCCCGGTATTACCGGTAGTGCGCGCACGTAGACCACCAATGCATGACCCGGGCGACAAAACCAGTCTGCCCAAAAAACAAAGCCCGCAACAAGTGCGGGCTTTGTTTTTTTAAACTACGTTGCCTCAACCGTTCAGACCACGCCCGCTCCATGCGCCTGCAGATCGGCGTGGTAGCTCGAGCGAACCATCGCGCCCACCGCCGCATGCGTGAAGCCCATCTTGTACGCTTCTTCTTCGTACATCTTGAACGTGTCCGGATGCACGTACGAGCGTACCGGCAGATGGTGCTCCGACGGTTGCAGATACTGGCCGATCGTCAGCATGTCCACGTCGTGCTCGCGCAGATCGCGCATCACTTGCAGAATTTCTTCTTCGGTTTCGCCGAGGCCGACCATCAGGCCGGACTTGGTCGCGACGTCCGGATGCAGAGCCTTGAAGTCCTTCAGCAGCTTCAGCGAATGCGCGTAGTCCGAACCGGGGCGCGCTTCCTTGTACAGACGCGGTACCGTTTCGAGGTTGTGGTTCATCACGTCGGGCGGTGCGGCGTTCAGAATGCCGAGCGCGCGATCCAGACGGCCGCGGAAATCCGGCGTCAGAATCTCGATGCGCGTTTCCGGCGACAGCTCGCGCGTCTGGCGGATGCATTCTACGAAGTGAGCCGCGCCACCGTCGCGCAAATCGTCACGGTCGACGCTCGTGATCACCACGTACTTCAGCTTCAGCGCAGCGATGGTGCGCGCCAGGTTGCCCGGCTCATCCACGTCGAGCGGATCGGGGCGGCCGTGGCCGACGTCGCAGAACGGGCAGCGGCGCGTGCACTTGTCGCCCATGATCATGAACGTCGCAGTGCCCTTACCGAAGCATTCGCCGATGTTCGGGCAGCTCGCTTCTTCGCACACCGTGTGCAGGTTGTGCTCACGCAGAATCTGCTTGATTTCGTAGAAGCGCGAATTGCCGGTGGCCGCTTTGACGCGAATCCAGTCCGGTTTTTTCAGCTTTTCGATCGGGACGATCTTGATCGGAATACGGGCGGTTTTGGCTTGCGCCTTCTGCTTCGCGGTGGCGTCGTAGGCCGCGGCGGAAGCCGGCACGGCATCAGGAGCGGGAGAAGCTGCTAGGTTCGCGGTAACGTCAGTCATTCGTTCGGTCCAGTCAGGCGGTGAGAGCACCGGCCTGCGGTTGGGCGACGGCCGCAGGACTGCCGTCGAGGTTTGCGGTGAGGCGTGCTGCAAAGGTACGGGCCACGTCGTCCCAGCCGGCGGCGACGCCCAGCGTTGCCATATCGACTGTTTCGAGCCCCGCGTAGCCGCATGGGTTGATAGCCAGAAACGGCCGCAAATCCATGTTCACATTCAGGCTCGCACCGTGATAGCTGCAGCCGTTGCGGATTTTCAGACCCAGCGCGGCGATCTTGGCACCGGCATGCAGCCCGGCGTCCGGCCCGGGCGCCACGTAGATACCAGGGGCACCCGCCTTGCGTTCTCCGGCGAGATTATACGCCGCGAGGGTGTCGATCACGGCCTGCTCGATCCGCGTGACCATCTCGCGCACCATCAGCTTGCGTCGGCGCAGGTCCAGCAGCAGGTAGGCAACCACCTGTCCGGGCCCGTGATACGTGATCTGCCCGCCCCGGTCGACCTTGACAAGCGGAATGCCGCTATCGGCGGCCAATAGATGTGCCGGGTCGCCGGCCTGGCCGAGCGTAAAGACGGGAGGGTGTTCGACCAGCCAGATTTCGTCGGGTGTATCGGCGGTGCGCTCGTCGGTGAACGCGCGCATCGCTTCGAAACTGGCTTCGTAAGGTTCGTTGCCAAGCCAGCGCAGCGTAAGCGGCGCCGTGGCGGGCAAGGGAGACGGGGAAACCGGGGTGGCGCGCATGATCCCCACAGTTTACCGAAATCTGGCAATCGCCGCCGGAACTGGCTTCGCCAAGGCGCCGCGGCGTCGCTACGGATTCACACCGGCGCGTTGTTTCGTTGCAGCATCGCTCCGGTCAGCGCGTCCTTCCCATGCCGACGCTGTTCCGCCCGGAGCGCCGCTCACGCCCCGCGCCGTTCAACTGCCTTCCTCCGCAGCACTGCGGTGCCCTCCCGGGCTCACACCGTGCGCCAGCCCCCACGCATGCGGGCCGCCAGCCGTTCGCCGACCCGCGCGAGCCAGTTCAGCGCACGTTCATCGCAGCGCGTCGGCACCGAAAACGCGACCTTCGCATGCGTGCTGCCTTCGGCGCTCAACCACAACCGTTCACCGCGCCGCAGCCGCAGCGTGTGGCCGGGCTGCAGCCAGTAGTCTTCGGTGTCGTCGCTGCGCGTGACCCATACCGCGCCGCCGTGCACGACCAGCTTGGTGCTGCGTGCTACCTTCATAGGAATGGTTTCGCCGTTGCGGATTTCAAAAGCAATACTAGAGGAAATTTCTCGCATGATGCCCTCGCCAAAATTCGTTTCATGGCTACAATCGTAGGCGTAGCAAGGGTTTACGCAAAACGATCTATTTTCACCTCTATGTGAGAAATATTGCGATGGACCTCCGGCAATTACCTTCGTTGAACGCCGTCAGGGCGTTCGAAGCCGCAGCCCGCCACGAGAGCTTCTCGCGCGCCGCGGACGAACTGTTCGTCACGCACGGCGCCGTCAGTCACCAGATTCGCGCGCTTGAGGCGGAGTTAGGCATCACGCTGTTCGCCCGCGACGGCAAGCGCGTGCGGCTCACGGACACGGGCCGCCGCTATGCCACGCGCGTACGCACCGCGCTGATGGCGCTCGCCGACGCCACCCGCGAAGTCCGCGCCGGCGACCGCGAGCGGCGCCTTGTCGTTTCCATGTTGTCCTCGTTTGCGGCGCGCTGGGTGACGCCGCGCATCGGCAGCTTTATCGAGGCGCATCCCCAGTGGGACCTCGAACTGCTGTCCACCAACGCGCTAACGGACTTCGCGCGCGACGACGTCGACGTGGCGATCCGCTTCGGCTACGGCAAATATTCGGGGCTGCACGCCGAGTTGCTGCTGGAGGAGATCTTCTTTCCGGCCTGCGCGCCGAATTTCAACGGCGGCAAGCTGCCGCAAACGCCAGCCGATCTGGCCAAAGTCCCGCTGCTGCGCTCGGACGACGAACTTTGGCGCCCGTGGTTCGACGCCGCCGGCCTCAGCGACTGGCAAGAACCGAAGCGCGGCGTGCTGTATCAGGATTCGTCGAATCTGTTGCAGGCGGCCATCGACGGCCAGGGGATCGCGCTCACGCGCCGGTCGCTGGCGATGCACGAGATCGCAGCAGGCCGCCTTGTGCGGCTATTCGATGTGGATGGCCCGAGCCCGTGGCAGTACTACTTTATCTGCCCGCCGCAGATGCTCGAAACCGCGCGCGTCAGAGCGTTCCGCGCTTGGGTATTCGAAGAAGTGGGACGGTTCAAACAGCTTTTCGAGCGGGCTTGCGAGGTGGGACCTGCGGGAAGCGCGAGCCTCGCGGCAGACGCATTGCGCGTCACGCCTTGATGCGAGGCATCACTGGCATAGCCCGCAGTGCGGACGCTAAAGTCAAAGTCAAAGTCAACGCCAAATCGGCGCCAGCACCTGCTCGGACAGTGCTTTAAAGCACCACCTTCACCATCGGATGGCCGGTGAGCGCGCGATAGATATCGTCGAGTTGCGCCTGGCTGGTGGCGCGCACCGTGACCGTCAAACCGGTGTAATTGCCGCCGCTGGACGGCCGCGTTTCCACGCGAGCCGGATCGACTTCGTTATCAAACTGCCGAACCACCGTGACAATCGTCTCGGCGAACTCGGGATGCGACTTGCCCATGATCTTGATGGGAAAGTCGCACGGAAACTCAAGCAATGATTCTTTCGCGGGATTCACTTTCTACTCCTTGCTGCGCTTCTTGCGCTTCCTTGGCCTTGGCACGCTGATAGGCCGCGTACAACGCTGCAAACACCGCGCCCGGCTTGCCGTCGCCAACCGGCTGGTCATCCAGTTGCGTGACCGGCAGCACTTCCTTGGTGGCGGAACTGACCAGAATCTCGTCAGCGGCACGCAACTCAGCTTCGGCGATCTCGCGCGCTTCGAAGCGGATGCCGCATTCGCTCGCCAGCTCTTCGATCAGACTGTAGCGAATCCC
The DNA here is from genome assembly GCF_012927345.1 of Paraburkholderia polaris. Classification (GTDB taxonomy): domain Bacteria; phylum Pseudomonadota; class Gammaproteobacteria; order Burkholderiales; family Burkholderiaceae; genus Paraburkholderia; species Paraburkholderia polaris. Next base: position 45,028 of record NZ_JABBGJ010000009.1, on the reverse strand, counting down.
TTCGAGAATCTTGTGGCTGCGCGGCGGCGCGTACAACACGCCCTCCTTCACCATCCAGATATTCGAAGACGAACCTTCGGTCAGCATGCCGTCGCGAAACTGGATCGTCTCGAACGCGTCGTTTTCGGCGGCGTACTGCGCCATCAGAACATTGCCGAGCAGCGACACCGATTTGATGTCGCAATTGAGCCAGCGACGGTCTTCAGCGGTGACGCAGCGCACGCCCTGCGCGCGCTGTGCAGCGTCCGGCAGATTCAGCGGCGTGACCATCACAAACACGGTCGGCTGGATGCCGGCCGGGAACGCGTGGCCGCGCTTCGCGACGCCCCGCGTGATCTGAACGTAGGCAATCGCGTCCTGATTGGCGCGCAGGCCCGCGTCCGCCTCATTGGCCGCGACCACGCGTTCGATCAGCTCGCGCCAGCCGGCGTCGTCGAACGGATTGACGATGCCGATCTTGTCCAGCGAACGCGCGAGGCGCGCCAGATGATGCCTGAAGCGGAACGCCGTACGGCCGCTCGCATGCGGATACAAAGGCGCGACTTCGTAAATGCCGTCGCCGAAAATAAAGCCGCGGTCGAGAACCGGCACGCGCGCTTCGGACAAGGGCACCAGCTCGCCGTTCAGATAAACGATCGGATCAAGCGAAACATCGGAAACAGCGGTCATCGCAATCAGGCTCTTATTTCTTCTTGTTGAACATCAGCATCAGCGAATCCCACACGCGGCCAACCACGCCGGCTTGCGGCACGGCCTGCAGCGCGACGATCGGGAATTGCGCCAGCACCTTGCCATCGGCCACGAGCTTCGCCGTGCCGACCTGCTGACCGTTGGCGATCGGTGCGATCAGCGGATCGATCTGCTCGATCTGCGGCTTCACCTTGTCGCCCATGCCCTTCGGCACGGTGATGTACTGATCGCCCTTCACGCCGATCTGCACGGTGTCCTGCGCACCCTTGTAGACGCGCGGCGTGCCCACCACCTGATTCGCCTTGTACAGACGCACCGTGTCATACGCGGTGTAGCCGTAGTTCAGCATCTTCAGGGCGTCCTGCACGCGGTCGTGTTCCTTGGTCTCGCCCATCATCACCGCGACGAGACGACGCGAGCCGTCGGTCGTGCCCGGCAGCGAACGCTTCGCGCTGGCGATCAGGCAGTAGCCAGCCGCTTGCGTGTGGCCGGTCTTCAGACCATCCACCGTCGGGTCGATCCAGAGCAGACGGTTGCGGTTCGGCTGCTTGATCTTGTTGTACGTGAATTCCTTGACCGAGAAGATGTTGTAGTAGTCGGGGAAGTCACGAATCAGACGCGCCGACAGAATCGCGAGGTCGCCCGCCGTCGTGTAGTGCTGCGGGTCGGGCATACCGTTCACGTCAGCAAAATGCGTGTGCGTCATGCCGAGTTTCTGCGCTTCGGTGTTCATCATGTTGACGAACTGCGCTTCGCTACCGCCCACCAGTTCGGCCAGCGCGATCGCCGCGTCGTTACCCGACTGGATGATCATGCCGTACACCAGATCGTGCACAGTCACCGGCTTGTTCGCTTCGATGAACATGCGCGATTCGTCGGTGCGCACGCGGCGCACCGCTTCGCTCGGCTCAATCGTCTGGTCCATCGTGATCTTCTTCGTCTGCAGTGCTTCGAAGACGAGGTACGCGGTCATCAGCTTGGTCAGCGAGGCCGGTTCGGCGCGTTCGTCGGCGTTGCCCGAGGCGAGCACTTGATTGCTGGTGGCGTCGACGAGCACCCACGAACGCGCGTTCACCGCGGGCGGCGGCACTTGCGCGAACGCCGTGCTGGCAACAAGCGTTGCCGGCAGCACGATGCCGAGGGTCACGGCACGGCTAAGCGTATGGGGAACGAAAGAAGCAACTGACGGGAATGACGTGCGGCCGGAGATGGAGAAACGCATAGGGTCGATTCGTGCGGAAAAATACATCGCGCGCAGGGCGCATAGTTTGGAGGAGCCGGTCGGCGAGCGTCAGGCCGTAAAAACGGCGCGGCGCCCATTGGACTTCCGGCCACGCGATCGGTTCGCGCAGCACGCCTCGCATCCGGCACCGCTGCGCGCGAGAAAGAAGCTACGCGTCGCGCGAACTGCCGGGTGGGCGATGCTGCGCCCAAAAAAGAGCGCTCATTATACGCGCGCTATCCTGGTATCTTTGACCAAAGGGCGGCGATTAATTTGCGTTTGCACGTACCTGTACCCCGGAAAACACGCGCGGCGTGCCCCGCGTATGTCCCTTAGCGCCACGCGTCGACGATGATCCGCTTCAGGACATGCAGCTTGCGATGCAGAAAATGCTCTGCCCCCGGAATCACGACGACCGGCAATTCCTGCGGCCGCGCCCAGTCGTAAACTGACTGAATGGGAACTGTCTCGTCGGTTTCGCCGTGAATCACGAGCGTGTTTTCCGGCACCGGTGCGACTTCCCAACGGCTTGCCGCGGTGCCGACGAACACGATCCGCTCGATCGCCTGACCTTCTTCGCGCAGCTTCGCAGCCACGTGCGACAGCACGAAGGTGCCGAACGAAAAACCCGCCAGTACGAGGGGCAGATCGCCCTGCCCTGCCTGCGCGCGCATGTGGTCGAGCACGGCGCGAAGATCGTCACGCTCGCCGATGCCGGCGTCATGCTCGCCTTGCGTTTCGCCGACACCCCGGAAATTCGAGCGGTACGTCACGTAGTTCAACTGCACAAGCGTGCGCGCGAGCGTCTGCGCGACCTTGTTGTCCATTGTGCCGCCGAACAGCGGATGGGGGTGCGCGACCAGTGCGATGCCGCGCGGCGCGGCGCCGTTCTCGCGCATGTCGTCGGGCAGATCCAGTGCGACCTCGATCTTGCCGACCGGACCGTCGATCAGATACTTCTTCGTATGGATATTCATGGCGAGGCTTATTGATCGATTTTCAGACGCTCGACGATCTTGCCGTTCACAAGGTGTGAATCGACGATTTCATCGATATCGCTCTCGTCGACGTACGTGTACCAGACGCCTTCCGGATAAACGACGAGCGCCGGGCCGAGTTCGCAACGTTCGAGACAGCCGGCCTTGTTGATACGCACCTGGCCGGGGCCGGCAAGGCCGAGTTGCTTCACGCGTTTTTTCGCGTGTTCCTGCATCGTCTGCGCGTTGCAATTTGCGCAGCTCGGGCGCTCCGCGCCGGGATCGCGTTGATTGAGACAGAAGAAGACGTGGTACTTGTAGAAGGAATCCATGATGTCCGGGGGCGAGACTGTAAGAGTGGAGATGGCGCTGAAAGCGCCGCGGCGCGCCTGTTGTCCGGACGATTATAACGAGCGGGGCTGACGGTCGCTGAGCAGCGGACGGACGGCGGCTCGCGGCCCGGTCTGGTTTGCAGCGCGCATTCTGGCGTGCGCGCTGCGCGACTCAGTGCGTTCGCTGTGCGACTTGTTAGGCTGCGGGCTGCGTCGCCCTTGCGTCACGCATGGTTGGGCTGCGGGCCAGTGCCATCCCAGCTTCATGCGCGCTTCACGCGCCGCTTGAGCCACACCTGTTCGACGCGATAGGCGAGCCACACCAGCGCCGCATACGGCCAGATCCACGCGATCCAGTGCGCGAGGCCATTGAAGTGCAGATACCGGCCCTGGCGCCAGTCGGCCAGCACGGCATCGAAATACGGATTCACCGGCAGCAGATTGACGAACACCAGCGCCACCGTGAGCGCGCAGGCCGCGAGCGCCGCTCGCGACCTGCGCCGCAAGCGCAGCGCCAGTAGTGCCGCGACAGTGCCGCACACAAGCCCCGCCAGTGCGCCGGGTGTCGCCCAGTCGAACGCAAGGCCGGATTGCGACTGCAGAAAGGTCGCGCCCGCCTTGACGCACAAGGTCATGACGATAAACGCGAACAACAGGCGCACGAGCGGCGCATGGCGGCGCACCGGCAGCGAAGCCAGTGCGAGTGCGGCAAACAGATTGAGCGTGGTGATGACGGCTTCCCAGGCGTCGTCCGGCAGCCCGGCGGCAGCCAGCGCCGGCCACGCGCCGACGTGCCAGGCCATTGGCGTCCATGCGAGCAAGGCATCTTGCGTCGTCGAATCGAAACGCAGCCAAAGCTCGCGCGGCCAGTTACCGAGACCGAAGAGGCGCGGTGCCGGGTACATCGTCGCAAACGGCCACAAGGCGACGAGACACGCGAGCGCCGCCGTGTCGCGCTCGAACCAGAGAAGCCGCAAACGCCGCAGCAAGCCGCGATCGAGCAACGCGCCCGTGGCCGGCGACATGATCGCCGCGCCGAGCAGTGCGCCGAGCGCATTGGCAGCCAGATCGAGGTTGGAGGCAACGCGCGTCGGCAGATAGGTTTGCACCGCTTCCATCACGCTCGACAGCAATCCGCCGAGCACGAAGGCCAACGCGACCGCCAGCGTACCGCGCCAGCGCGGATACACCGCGAGCACCACCAGCGCGCCGAACGGCATATAGCCGAGCACGTTCATGACGACGTCGAACGCCGTCAGGTACTGCGGCATGGGATCGGACAGATAGGCAAACGGAGCGAGACCGAGCGAACGCCAGCCGGAAAACGGATACCACGAACCGTAGATTATCAGGGCCGTGTACAGCCCCAGCGCCTGCCGGGCAAGCGCCGATGGACGGCGCTGCCAGGGTTTAACGCTCATGCAGCGCTCCGTTCTTTGCGCTGCATGCCGGTCATTGCGCGGCGACCAGCGCCTGCACGCCGAGCCATGCGCCGATCTGCGCGACGAGATCGTCACTGGCCGCGGCGAGCGCCTGTGCGCCGCCGGCGGCGTCCGCCGAACTGGACGGCGCGCGCGCGATGAAAGTGCGCTGGCCGATCACCTTGCCGCCTTGCGTCAAAGTGGCGCGCGCGGTGACCGCGGCGTGGCTTTCCGATTGGCTATCGAAGACCTGTTCGAACTCGCTCAGATCGACCTTCAGCACTGGGGCGCGCACGCCGTCGGCGCCTGTCAGCACGGTGCCACGCGAACTGAGCGCACCGCGCAGACGCTGAGTCAGCAGTTGCGACGGCGCCATGGTCCAGTGGCTATTCGCATACGACGCTGTCTGCTGCGCGTCGGCGTAGCTGAGCCGGTAAATCAGCTTGTCGGACTCGAGCGTGTCGGGCGCGCTGACATCGAGCACCTTCACCGCCGGCAGCGGGCCGGCCGAGGCCGCCGGATTCGGCGGCCCGAGGTCGTAGCGGATGTCCGAGATTGCCGCGGGGTTACCGGCGCAGCCTGCAGCCAGCACGCCGAACGCGAGCAGCATCGCAAGCGCGGCGCCCGAGGACAACAATCGGTGAATCGAGCGTGACATAACCATATTCCTTCTTCAAAACCTTCAAATCATTTCATTGGGCAGCGTGCGCAGCGGCGCGGGCGGCGGGCCACGTGAAGCCAGCTTCGCCAGGGCCTGGCGCCGCACCCGGCGCACCGAACAGCACGCTGCGCGGATTGGTGCTGAACGTGTCGGCAGCGCGGTCCACCGAACGGGCCGCGGAGCGCACGTCTTCGGCAAGTGAATTGACCCGCGGCAGCGTGTCGTAACCGACGCGCGCCGACAACTCCTGTATCGAACTGTCCATCGACACCAACGCGTCGCCCGCTTGCTGCGCCGCCGTCCCGACCTTGTTCAGGTTGGTCTCGAACGGCCCGTCCGGGCGGTTCAGACTGGTGATCAACTGATTGGTCGACGCCAGCGTGCGATCCAGCTCGTTGAGCGTGGCGGGCAACTTGCCCGTGACCGGCGCCATCTGCTGGGTCAGCGTGGCGACGCCGTCGGCGGCCTTCTGAATGCTCGCCGCCGTGCCCTGCAACTGGCTGACCATTTCCGGCGACAACAGATTGTCGACGTCGTCTGTGACTCTCTCGAGTTTGCGCAGCAAGACGTCGCCGCGCTGCTGCAACTGATCAAGCAAGCCCGGACGCATCGGCAATTGCGCCACCTCTTTCGCTGACGACGCGAGCGGCGTCGGATCGCGCCCATTGTCATCCAGCTGGATGAAGGCGATACCCGTCACGCCCTGGAACCCGAGGCTGCCGAACGTGGAGTGCGTAATCGGCGCGTGCGTATCGACGAGGATGCGGATCAGAATCTGTCCGGGATGATCCCGATCGAATTTGATCGACTGCACCTTGCCGACGTCAAGCCCGCGATAGCGCACCGCCGCGTCGGTATACAAGCCGGTCACGTTGGTGCGCGCAATCAGATCGTACGGCACTCGCACGGAACGGTCGACGTTGAACAAAAAAGCCGCCACTGCGATTGCAGCCAGCAAGGCCACCGTGAAGAGCCCTGCCCAGAAGGCATGTGATTTGTTTTCCATTGTCAGGTTCCCTGGTTCACAGCGGCAATTCGGACGATGCCGACTCGAGTGCCGCGCGTGGCAATTTCGCGCGGCGTTCCGGCGGCAGCGCCTGCAGCGCGCGACGCCCGCGCAGGCCGAGGAAATATTCGCGGATAAATGGATGATCGACGCCCGCCGCCTCTTCGACCGGCGCCGCGACCAGCACCTTGCGATCCGCCAGCACGGCGACGCGGGTGGACAGCGCGATCATCGTGTCGAGATCGTGCGTGACCATCACCACCGTCAGACCGAGCGCGCGATGCAGCGCGGAAATCAGTTCGACGAATTCGTCGGACGCCTGCGGATCGAGGCCGGCGGTCGGTTCGTCGAGAAACAGCAGCTCGGGCTCGAGCGCGATGGCGCGCGCAATACCCACGCGCTTGATCATCCCGCCCGAGAGCGCCGACGGCATCTTCGACGCATGCTTGCACGGCAGGCCGACCATCTCGAGCTTGAGCATCACGATGTCGCGCAGCAGGTCTTCAGGCACCTTGCCGAGTTCGCGCAACGGCTGCGCGATGTTGTCGAACACCGAGAGCGACGAGAACAGCGCGCCGCGCTGAAACAGCATCCCGGAGCGGCTGCGCATAAGCAGCGCGGCTTCAGGCGAAATAGTGGCAATGTCCTCATCGAACAGCTTGATGGTTCCCGACGACGGCCGCTCCAGCCCAAGAATCTGCCGCACCAGTGTGGTCTTGCCCGAGCCCGACCCGCCGACGATCGAGACGATCTCGCCGCGCCGCACGTCGAAATTCAGATGCTGATGCACGATGTTGCGGCCGTAGCGCTTGGTGATGTCGATCACTTCGATCACCGGCTCGGCGATCTCGGGCATCGGTTGGCCGCGCACGGCCTGGGTGAGTGGCGCGATCATCCTAGCCCCACGTTCTGGAAGAGGATCGCGAACACCGCGTCCGCGAGAATTACGATAGTGATCGAGGTCACCACCGAGGTCGTCGTGCCTTCGCCGAGGCTTTGCGAATTCGCCTTGATACGGAAGCCGAAATGACAGCCGACGATCGCGATCAGCATACCGAACGCGACGCCCTTGCCCAGGCCGATCCACAAATTGGCGACCGGCACGACGCTCGGCAATGCGCGCGCGAAGTAGCTCATGTCGATGCCGAGCACGATCTTCGCGGCGAGCGCGCCACCGGTCAACGCGATGATGTTGGTCCACATCACGAGGAGCGGCATGGCCACGCCGAGCGCGACCACGCGCGGCAGGATCAGCCGCAGGCCATGCGGGATGCCCATCACGCGCATGGCGTCGAGTTCTTCGGTGACGCGCATGACGCCGATCTGCGCGGTAATCGCCGAGCCCGAGCGGCCCGCCACCAGAATCGCCGACAGCACCGGCCCCAGTTCGCGAATCACCGACAGCCCAAGAATATTGACAATGTACTGATTCGCGCCAAAAAGCCGCAGTTGTTGCGCCGACAGATAGCTCAACACAATGCCGATCAGGAACGCGACCAGCGCGGTGATCGGCAACGCCTTGGTGCCGGCGTTATAGACGTTCGCGGAGATTTCGGTCCACGGCGTGATCTTCGGTTTGCGCAGGATCGCGAACAGATCGATCACAACCTGTCCAAGCATGCCGAATCCACCGTACAGGTGCTCGAAAAACGAGAAGATCGCGAGACCCAGCCGGGTGAACGGGTCGAACTTGACCACCGGCTCGGCCTTTTCGCGCACCGTGTCGAGCAGTGCAATGCGCTCGAAAATATCGCGTTGCGTATCGGTGAGCGTAGTGTCCGGAGGCATCTTGTGGCCCCACACGCGCCACAGTGCCTGACCGCCCACATGGTCCATCCGGTCGATACGCGACAGGTCCCACTGCCGGATGCCTTCAGCGCCGACCAGCGAGCGCAACAGCGGGATCACGTGGCCGGTGGCCTTGTCGCGTGCGAGCGCGAGCGCCGTCCACTGGCCCGAAAGCCGGACGATCTTGCCTTGGCTGCCTGCCGCGACTTCGAGGCCGGGCGGAGTGTCGTAGTTCAAGGATCGCTGCAATCTGGTTATCGGATTAAGGGCCATTGTAACGAAGGCGTGGCGGATGGACCGTGCTCGCGGGCTCACAGCGTTCGCTGTCGCTACAATATGAGACATGAACGCCTCCAAGACCCCACCCCAAGCCGCTGCGGCTCCCGACTGGCGCATCGACCGCGAGCGCGCCGTCGCGCTATTCGGTCCGCACGCGCAAGACTGGCCGATTGAAATCGTCGAGGAAACCGGCTCGACCAACGCCGACCTGATGACGCGCGTCAAAGCATTGCCGCGCAAAGCCGGCGCGCTGCCGCGGCCGATCGTGCGGGTCGCGTATCTGCAAACCGCGGGCCGCGGCCGCCGTGGCCGCCCGTGGTATGCGGAGCCGGGCAATGCGCTGCTGTTTTCGGTGGCGTGCGTGCTGCCGCGCCCGCTCGAAGGGCTGGCAGGCTTGAGCCTCGCGGTGGGCGTGGCGCTGGTCGACGGGCTGCGCTCCTTGCCGGTCGCAGGCCCCGGACAGATCGCACTGAAGTGGCCCAATGACGTCCTGCTCGAAGGCGACAAGCTGGCCGGCATCCTGATCGAAACCGCGTGGAGCACGGATGACGCGAGCGCTGTGGTGATCGGTATCGGCACCAATGTGAAGGGCGCGGACGAGCTCGCCGCCAAGGTCGGCGCGCTGAACGCGGACGTGCCGGCGCAAGCGCGCGGCACCGTGCCGACCGCGCTGCAACGCGCGCTGCCGAATGCGAACCTCACCGATACGCTGGCGGCGGAACTGAGCGCGCTCGAACCCGCGTTGCAGCGCTTCGGCGCGGAAGGCTTCGCGCCGTTCCAGGCGCGCTGGAACGCCGTGCACGCCTACGCTGGCCGCGAAGTCGTGCTACTGGAGCAAGGTCAAGAGCTGGCGCGCGGCGTGGCGGCGGGCGTCGACGAGCGCGGGCAACTGCTGCTCAACACGGCGGCAGGCCGTCTGAGCGTGGCGACCGGTGACGTCTCGCTGCGTCTGGCCGACGGTGCTGCATGACGAGCGGCGCGCCTTGTCTGTTGATCGATGCAGGCAATAGCCGCATCAAGTGGGCGCTGGTGCAGCCAGACGGCAAGCCAATCGCAGCCGGCGCACTTGCCCACGGCGGCGCTGACCAACCTGACTGGTCGAATTTGCCGGCACCGGGCGGCGCATGGTTATCGAACGTCGCTGGCGAAAGTGTCGCGACGCGGATTGACGCACTACTCGACGCCCGCTGGCCGCAACTGCCGCGCACGACGATCCGCGCCTGCGCGCAGCAATGCGGTGTGACCAATAGCTACACAACGCCGCATGCGCTCGGCAGCGATCGTTGGGCCGGCCTGATTGGCGCGCACGCGGCGTTTCCCGGCGAGAATCTGCTCATTGCGACGTTCGGCACGGCGACCACGCTCGAAGCGTTGCGTGCGGACGGCTGCTTTGTCGGCGGCCTGATTGCGCCAGGCTGGACCTTGATGATGCGCTCGCTAGGCGAGCACACGGCGCAATTGCCGACGCTCGACGCCAACGCGGCGCGCGGCTTGCTCGACGCGGACGCCACGGCTGACCGCGATCGCCACGGCCCGTTCTTCGCGACCGATACGCCGCGCTCGTTGTCGGCCGGTTGCACGTTGGCGCAAGCCGGTTTGATCGAGCGCATGTGGCGTGACTTGCAGGACGAATGGCAGGTGCCGGTGCGTCTGGTGGTGAGCGGCGGCGCCGTGGACGAAGTGACAAGTGCGCTAAAAGTGCCGCATACTCGCCACGATTCGCTGGTGCTGTCGGGGCTTGCACTGATTGCTGCCGAACGCGCGATGGAACGCGACGCCTGAGTCGCGGCCATACGGATAGCGGTGGCTGAACTTATCGACGGGGAATACTAACGATGCTGCGCTGGCTGATCGCCATATTGTTTCTTGCCAACATGCTGGCATTCGTCGCGATGCGCGGCGTATTCGGCCCGACGCCCACAGCCGGCAGCCGCGAGCCGAACCACCTTAATCGCCAGTTCCGTGCGGAGTCGTTGAAGGTGCAACCCGTCACGGCAGCCGAAGCGGCCGACCAGGCGGTCGTAGGCGGTCCGGCGCCAGCGGCGCCGATAGCGGCATCGGCACTGCCTCAGTAACGAAGCGGCGGCTGGCGCTAGAAGTAGCGCCGGGCCCCAGCGTTGCGCTCAGCTTCGGCGAAGAGAAGAAAGCGGCGCCCGGACAAACGCATCACCCTTGCGCGCGAACCTTCTTCAATAACGCAGTGGTCGAGCGCTCATGCTCGAAGGGAATCGCCACAGCCTTGCCGCCCCATCCCCGCACAATGGCTGATTCGGGCAAAGCATCCATGTCGTAGTCGCCGCCTTTGACGAGCACGTCCGGCTGCAGCGCGGAAATCAGCTCCACGGGCGTCTTCTCGCCAAAGCAAACCACGTAATCGACACTCTCCAGCGCCGCCAGCAAAGCCATCCGATCGGCCTCGTTATTGATCGGCCGGTCATCCCCCTTGCCTAGCATGCGCACTGAAGCATCGCTATTGACGCCGACAATCAGGCAAGCGCCGAGCGCTTTGGCGTCGGCAAGATAAGTCACATGCCCGCGATGCAGGATGTCGAACACGCCGTTGGTAAATACAACCGGCGTGGGCATCGAAGCGCGAAGCTTCACCAGCGCATCGCGCGTAAAAATCTTGCGTTCAAAAGTGGCGGCCATGACGGAGTCGCAAAGAAAAAAAGAAGTGCCGCCACGATACACGGCGAACGGCATGAAGCAAAACGGCCCAGCAAGCTCTCGCCTGCCGGGCCATTCCTGAAACCTTAAACCAGTTCGCGGCGCTAGCGCCGAGTCCTAATCAAGCTCGCAGACTCGAGCCCGCGAACCTGAACCCATCAAGCCGGCTGTTCAGCCGATTTCTGATCGGCCTGCAGGCGCGCGACGACTTCCTTGCGATAACGGTTCAATTCCTGCGCCGTATTGAACGTGCGCTCGAACAGAATCGACAGGTTGTGCAGAATCCGCTCGACCACTTTCTTTTCCCAGCCGTCGTCGAAACGGATTTGTTCGTCGAGCCAGCGCTCGAGCCATTCCGGATCGGGCAGACGCGATTGAATCGTGTCGCGCGGGAACAGAGCCTGATTCACGTGCAGATTGGTCGGGTGCAGCGGCTTTTCCGTGCGGCGCGCCGACGCCATCAGGACGCCAATCTTGGCGAACGCAGCACGCGCGATGTCGCCGGTCTGCACCATCGCCTTCTTCATGTAGCGCAGATACGCGCCGCCATGACGCGCTTCGTCGCGCGAAATGGTTTCGTAGATGGCTTTGATGACCGGCTCGGTGTGCCATTCGGCAGCACGGCGATACCAGTGATTCAGGCGGATTTCGCCGCAGAAGTGCAGCATCAGCGTTTCGAGCGGCGGCGCCGGATCGAATTCGAAGCGCACCGCATGCAGTTCTTCTTCGGTCGGGCACATTTCCGGCTTGAAGCGGCGCAGATATTCCATCAGCACCAGCGAATGCTTCTGTTCTTCAAAGAACCACACGCTCATGAACGCGGAGAAATCGCTGTCGTGATGGTTGTCACGGAGGAACATTTCCGTAGCGGGCAACGCTGACCATTCGGTGATCGCGTTCATCTTGATCGTCGCGGCCTGCTCGTCGGTCAATAGCGATGCATCGAACTTGTCCCAGGGAATGTCTTTCTCCATGTCCCATCGAACGGATTCGAGCGATTTATAAAGTTCCGGATAAAGCATGGTGTTCATAGTCCCACCCCTGTTCTGCGCATACTGTCTGTGTCTGTAACTACTACGTGTAGTACTTTTGCTGATGACGAACGAAACGCACCGTTTTGTACGCCGTTTATCGGCCAAGCATTCAATTTTACGCGGTAATCGGCCGCCTAGATGCACCGGGCAGCAAAGAAGTCCGGCGTTTGCGCGGCGCGGCTAACCAGAAGTTACGCGCTACGCGGCCAACCGTGGGTGAGGGATACCCTATGCCTGAGGTCGAGCCAGTTTGCGATGAATCCGCACTGTCCAGCCCTGCGCCGGGGATACCGGCGGCGAATGGAGCAAGGGCGGCTGGATTGGTTGTTTTCAGCGCACGCCCAAAAGCCAAACAAATCTTACACAATGATAGCACGCTGACTTTACGGATCCCGTGCACAAGCAGGCGCAATTCCGGTGCCTGATTGACCTCTCTCAATAAACGACCCGATTCGCGGAGTGTGGCTGACGATCGGGGTCAAAAGCATGACAGGCGGCGAATTCGCTTCGTTTTGCACCGCCGGTCCGCCGGGCTTTGCGCCGTCGTCGCATGGGTCGCGCCGCCCAACGTCACTTCTGCCGTTAAATGGACTTTTTCGTCGTTCGCGGAGCGGCGCCCGAACTGCCTGCGCGCTTCGCGGCCGTTGCAGTTGACGATGCAGTTGACGTCGCTGCCCGCTTCGCTGCCGGCTGTTTGGTTGCGTGCCCTGCGTCTGCGGCGGCCTCATCCGGCGCATCAGCTGCGTCCGTTGCCGATGCCGAAGCGCCCGTTGCTCCCGGCGAATCCGTCGCCGAACCGCCTGATGCGGCGGCTGCCGCAGCTGGCTGCGTCATCGCAAACTGGGCGATCTGATTGAACTGCGACTGCAGCAGATTCCACCAGGCGGAGGCGTCGAACGACGGCGTTGCGGCGGCCTCGCCTTCGTCGGTTGCCGGCTCGGCGGCGGCCGATGATCTCGCACTGGCCGCAGCCGAAGCAGCCTCCGGATGCGGCCACCCGGTCGGCGCTGGGCTCGGCGCAGCAGCTGCGGAAGCCGGCTGCGCCATCGACGACTGCGCAAACGCGCCGAACGCACGCAGCGTCGCCAGCGTGGCGCGCTGCACTTCAAGCGCCTGTATGGCGGACTGCAGCATGTTCAGATTCAGCTTGAGCCACTGCTCGACCGCGCGCATATCGGTGATGCGTTTGTCGAGTTCTTCGACGTTGGTCAGCGGCGCCATCATGTCGGACATCATCGACAGCGACGGCCCGAGGCTGCTGCCTGCCTGCGCGCCGGAAAACGCCGAGCCGAACGGCGAGAGACGCATCATGCCCCACATCTGTTCGAGCATTTCAGCGGGCGGAAAACCGGGAAAGCCGGGAAAGGGCGGCGTGGTGCCAGGTGTATCGGTCATGCTTGTCGCCTCGCTGCATAAAGGGAAGGAAATAGCGCCATCCCGCGCGCGTTTGATTCGATCATACCGCGCGCGGCGCCGCGAACCGCGCTTAGTTTGGGCTGCTGTTTGCCCGACTCGCGCTGCACCTCAAGTGCCGACCGGCGGGGCTTTGCGCAATACGCGCCGGCCTCCGGCTTCAGGAACGCTCACCGCCCGAGCCGCTGCTGCCCGGCGTGTGCCGCGGCTGCCCGCTCCACGGGTCAGCGCCGCCAAAATCCGGCGCACGCCGTTCGCGCAGCGAGTTCACGCCTTCGCGCACATCCGGCCCGGCGAAACCCATGAATTCCAGTGCCAGCGACGTATCGAACGCAGGCCCCGCCGAGCGCAGCCAGTTGTTCAGCGCGTACTTGGTCCAACGAATCGCCGTTTGCGAGCCGTTGGCCAGTTTTTGCGCGACTTCGAATGCTTTGGGCCGCAGATCGTTTTCGTCGACGGCGAGCGACACGAGGCCGATCCGCTCCGCCTCCTCGCCGCTCACCGGCTCGCACAGCAGCAGGTAATACTTGGCCTTCGCCATGCCGCACAGGAGCGGCCAGACGATGGCCGCGTGATCGCCGGCGGCCACGCCCAAGCGCGTATGACCATCGATAATGCGCGCCGACTTCGTCGCAATCGAGATATCGGCGAGCAGCCCGGCCACCAGCCCCGCGCCGACCGCCGGCCCGTGCATCGCCGAAACGATCGGCTTGCTGCAATTGATCACGTTGTAGACCAGATCGCGCGCCTCGCGCCACACGCGTGCGCGGACATCGAAATCGGTCGCCATGTCTTCGACCAGTTGCAGGTCGCCACCGGCCGAAAAGCCCTTGCCCTCGCCGCGAATGATCGCGACACGCGTGTCGGGATCCCGATCGATATCGCGCCAGATTTCGGCGAGCTCGAAGTGCATCCGCGCGTTAGCGGTGGCAAGCCCGCTTTTGTTCGCGCCCTCGCCGCTCATCACGATTTCGAGCACGCCGTGCGGGTGGCGATGCAATTGCAGCGACTGGTAGTGCGCGTAAAACGCGTCGTTACTGTGTGGTGCTTGAGACATGGTGAGCAATCCGTCTATCGGTACATCCATTGAAACCGTAACCCTAAGGGCACATGTCGCGCTTTACCAGTGCAAACCTCAGCGCAAACCCAGCGCAATTTCATTGCGGCTGATAAACCCACTTCGCATTCTTGATTTCGACCATCACGCGTGCCCGTTGATCGAGTCCGAGGTGATCCGTGGCGCTCATGTTGACCACGCCGTTGGTATCCGCGAGACCGCGCGTCGCTTCCAGCGCATCGCGCAACGCACGGCGAAATTCCGGTGTGCCGGGCGCAGCTGCTTTAAGCGCGATCGGTACCGCGTGGCTGAGTAGCATGCCGGCATCCCACGTGTACGAACCGAACGCCGACACGCTGCCCGGTCCGCGCAATGCCTCGAAGCGCGCGATGTAGTCGAGCGCGAGACGTTTGGCCGGATGGTCCGCCGGCAATTGCGCGGCGACCAGCACCGGGCTCGCGGGCAGGAACGTGCCGTTGCAATCGGCGCCGCACACGCGCAGGAAGTCGTTATTGCCAACCCCGTGATTGTGATAGATCAGCCCTTTGTAGCCCCGCTCCCTGAGCGTCTTCGGCGGCAGCGCGGCGGGCGTGCCGGCCGCGCCGACCACCACCGCATCCGGATGGGTCGCGAGGATCTTCAGGACCTGGCCGGTCACGCTCGGATCGGTACGGTTGAAGCGCTCGCTCGCCACCACGTTGATGTGATGCAGTTGCGCGAACTTTGCAACTTCGGTGTAGAACGTTTCGCCGAGCGCGTCGGCCTGGCCGATGAAAGCGATCGTTTTGACGCCATGCGTACTCGCATGTTCGGCGATCGCCGAAGCCATCATCGCGTCGGTCTGCGGGGTCTTGAATACCCAGTGGCGTTTTGCATCCACGGGTTCGATGATTTTCGCCGACGAGGCCAGCGAAATCATCGGTGTTTCGCCATCGGCAACCACATCGATCATCGAGAGCGAATTCGGCGTGATCGACGAGCCAATGATCGCGTCGACGTGATTCTCGGAGATCAGCTTCTTGGTGTCCTGCACAGCCTGCGTGGTGTCGGACGCGTCGTCGAGCACGATGTATTCGACGCTCTGGCCGCCGATCTGTTTTGGCAGCAGCGTGGCAGTATCGCGCGCGGGAATACCGAGTGACGCAGCCGGTCCGGTCAGCGACAGCACGAGGCCGATCTTCACCTGTGCGAGGGCGATGGCGGGTAGCGCGGCACATAGCGCGGCGGCAAGACGGGCGAGCCCATGCCGCGATGGTGTTGCGCGCACGCTCGATGCGCGAGCGCGCTGGGTTCCTCGTTCAAAGGATTCAAATCGCGGCATGCTGTCTCCTCACGTCGGTTTTTCGTTTTGATGTACCGCCGATGTGCTGCTTGTGCCCTGCTCACGTGCGGGTGCGGGTTCATTTCGTGTTGGTTTCGCAATCAACTGACAGCCGCTACCCCGAGGCCGCCGTCGCGCCAGTCAGTGTAGCGGCGCGTGCTGGCATCGGCATCGGGCGAAACCCTTTCGCAGACGCCAAAGCGCGTGCGGACGCGCCTTGATGCCGCGTACCGCGCAAAACCGGCGCCTTAATCCAGCGGCGCGATGCCCTGATCGATCGAACCAAAAATCGACTTGCCTGCTTCGTCAAACATCTCGATCTTCACGGTATCGCCGAACTTCATGAACTCGGTTTGCGGCGCGCCGTGCTCGATAGTCTCGAGACAACGCTTCTCGGCAATACAGCAATAGCCGCGCTTCGCGTCCTTGTTCGACACCGTGCCCGAACCGACAATCGCGCCGGCGCGCAGGTTGCGCGTTTTCGCCGCGTGCGAGATCAGTTGGCCGAAGTGGAACACCATGTCGGTGCCGGCATCAGGCTGGCCGACCTTTTTGTTGTTCCAGTGGACGATCATCGGCCGGTGCAGGCGCCCTTCGCGCCAGCTCTCGCCGAGTTCGTCGAGCGTCACCGCCACCGGCGCGAACGACGTGGCCGGCTTGCTCTGGAAAAAGCCGAAGCCCTTCGCGAGTTCGGCGGGAATCAGATTGCGCAATGAGACGTCGTTGACGAGCGTCACCAGACGCACGCTCCTGAGCGCCTGATCGGGGGTCGCGCCCATCGGCACGTCGATGGTGATCACGGCGACTTCCGCTTCGAAGTCGATGCCGAATTCTTCAGATGCGCACAGCACATCGTCTTTCGGGCCGATGAAGTCGTCGCTGCCGCCCTGGTACATCAGCGGATCGGTCCAGAATTCCGGCGGCATTTCCGCGCCACGCGCGCGGCGCACCAACTCTACATGGTTCACGTACGACGAACCGTCGGCCCACTGGAACGCGCGCGGCAGCGGCGCCATGCATTCCCTGGCGTCGAACGGGAAGGTGTTGCGCGCCCGGCCCTGATTGAGCGCGTCGTACAGGTCCTGCAGTTGCGGCGCGTAGAAGGTCCAGTCGTCGAGCACGCGCTGCATGGTGGGCGCGATCGCGTCGGCGACGGCCGCGGTGTGCAGGTCGCGGGACACGACGATCAGCTGACCGTCGCGCGTGCCGTCCTTCAGCGTGGCAAGTTTCATAGAGGAGTGAACCGTTAGTGACGATAGAAGGAATCTATTCTACGATGGTGAATCGGCGCGGCCCAAGTGCCATTGCCCGGCGACGGTTTGCACAACATTGCGGCACGGCTGCCGGACCCGACTTCAAGGACCGGCTGCCAGGCGTGGTTGCTGGGCCTCGTTGCTGGGCCTCGTTGCTGGGCCTCGTTGCTGGGCCTCGTTGCTGGGCCTCGTTGCTGGGCCTCGTTGCTGGGCCTCGTTGCTGGGCCTCGTTGCTGGGCCTCGTTGCTGGGCCTCGTTGCTGGGCCTCGTTGTCAGGCCGCCTGTCAGGCCTTGTCGCCGGGTCAACTGCAAGCTCAATTGCCGCGCTCGGCCGGAAACCGCGTCCAACTCCGTTCCCACTGTCTTTTAAACGCGCTCCATGCGCCTCGCTCATGCCTCCAATTGCCCGCGCCGGCGCGATCCGTACCGACACCGACTCCGCTGACCCGCTCGAAGCGCCCGAATCCGACGACGAAAGCGTCGAGACGGGCGAAGAAAAGCTGCGCTCCGGCATCCAGTCGATCGAAGTCGGTTTCAGATTGCTCGAGGTGCTGACCCACGAACCGCGCGCGATGATGCTGCGCGATCTGGCGCAGCGTGCGGGCATGAGCCCTGCGAAAGCGCACCGCTATCTGGTGAGTTTCCTGCGCCTCGGTGTCGTGGCGCAGGATCCGTTGTCGGGACGTTACGAACTGGGCGGGTTCGCGTTGCAATTGGGACTCGCGCGGCTTGCCCGTGTCGATGGCGTGAAGCTCGCGCGCATAGCGCTCGCCGAACTGCGCGACCGGCTCGATCTGACGGTGGGCATCGCGGTGTGGGGCAATCAGGGGCCGACGATGGTCCACTGGATGGAATCGAGTCATCCGGCCAAGGCGTCGCTCAAGCTCGGCGACGTGATGCCGCTGCTCAGTTCCGCCACCGGTCTGCTGTTCGCCGCCTATCTGCCGTCGAGCAAAACCGCCGCAATGCTGGAGCGCGAACTGGCCGATTCGCGCCGCTCCTCGCACATGAGCGGCCCGCGCACGCGGGAAGAGGTCGAACGGGTGCTGGCGGAAGTGCGGCAGCACGAAGCGGCGCGTGTGGAAGGCATGTTGCTGCCGACCATCCACGCGTTCTGCATGCCGGTGTTCGACTCTACCGGCGATCTCGCGCTCGGCCTGATCGCGCTCGGTCATGAAGGCGCGTTCGATATCCGCTGGGGCGGCGAGATCGACACGGCGCTGCGCGAATGTGCGCAAAAGCTCTCGTACGAGCTGGGTTATAGTGCGGCGCCACGCTGACGCGCCGAGTCGAGTCGAGTCGAGTCGAGTCGACTCGAGGAACATCGTTCGCCGGTGAGCGGTCGAAACCGTTCGCTGCCTGTGGAGCCCCCAGGCTCGGCGGCGTTTAATGTTGCCGCCTCGCAGGAACCCTGCGCGCCCCCGCCTATCCGTTACTGACCGCCTGTACGAATTCATTCGCCAATGTCCTCACCATCCACCACGCGCCACGCTGATCGCACGCCGCCCGCCCGGCCGCGCATCGGTTTGCGCGCGTTGCGATGGGTTGCGGTTCTGCTGGTAGTGGCCGTCCTGCACTGGATTGCCGCGCAGTGGGTCGAACGCAATCGCGCGACGCTGAATTCATCGGACAACGAGCATGTCCCCGTGCAGGTCGCCCTGCTGACGCCTGAACGCATCGAGCGCAAACCAGCCGCCGCGCCTCAAGCGGCAGCGCAGGCTCCGGCGCGCAAGGCAGCCGCGAGCAAGCCGCGCGAGCATGTGTTGACGGCGATGCAGCCGCGAGCGGAAGCACCCGCGGTTGCGTCTGCCACGGCTGCATCGGATGCAGCGGCGAGCGCATCGGCCGCGGCAAGCAGCGCCAACACGAAAGCCGATGCAAATAGCACGGCCAGCGCCCCCACCGCCGCCAGCGCGCCTCAAGCTTCACCCGGCGTGAAATTCTCCGTTCCGCCATCCGGCGAACTGCAGTACGACACGTTCTACAACGGCGTGCGCAACCAGCCCGGCACGATCCACTGGAGCAGCAACGCGCAAAGCTACGAGATGGTCGTCTCCGTGCCACTGCCGTTCGTCGGCACGTTCGTGTATTCGAGCCATGGCCGCATCGACGCTTTCGGCCTCGCACCAGATCAATACGTCGAAAAGCGCGGCCGTCGCCCGGAAGACGTGGCGATCTTCAATCGCACCGACAAAAAGATCGCCTTCACACGTACTCCCGCCACGCTGCCGCTACCCGACGGCGCGCAAGACCGTTTCAGCATGGTGATGCAGCTTGCCAGCCTCGTGCGCGGCGACCCTGCCGCCTACAAGCCGGGCGTGACGCGGCAATTCTTCGTGGTCGATAACGACAGCGGCGAGAACTGGCCCGTCGAAACGATCGGCGACGAGACGATCCGCACCGAGCAGGGTTACCTCGAGACGCGCCACTTCAAACGCTTGCCTCGCCATGACGGCGATCTACGCCGCATCGACGTATGGCTCGCGCCGTCGCTCGGCTGGCTGCCCGCGCGAATCATGCAGACCGAGCCGAACGGCACGCAATTCGAACTGGTGTGGCGCGGCAAGCTCAATGCCGAAGGCGCCGGCAGTCCGGCCAACAGCACCGGCGGCTCTGGTGGCGTCGATAGCGGCAACAATACTTCCCCTGACAATCCAGCAGACGAATCGCCCGCCGCCAACGCACCCGCAATGACGCCCGAAACCGCCCCCGCTTCACCGGTCGACTCGACGGTTCCGGGCAACCTGCCCAAAAAGCCCTGAATCCGAGTAGGGTCTCGAACAGGTCGCTGAAACTTCCGCGACGGGGCTCACTCGCATATTGAACTGCAACCGTTCGCGCGGCCGCTTCGTATGTATAGTGAAGGCGGGAGAAGCGCGCAAACGGCTCTTTCCACTGCGTTCCCCTCCAAGGAGCCCGCATGCAAGTGAAAATCAACGGCATCGAGACGCGCTATGTGCTGAGCAATGAGGGCGGCGGCCCGTGGCTGACGTTCATCCATCAGCTCGGTGGCGATCTGTCTGTTTGGGACCAACTCGCCGGCTATTTCCGCGACAACTACACCGTGTTGCGCTACGACCTGCGCGGCCACGGCAAAACTGCGGTATCGGGCGAGCCTTTCGGCGTTGCCGATCTGTCCCGCGATCTCGCCGCGCTGCTCGATGTGCTCGGCGCACCCACCACCCATCTTGTCGGCATGTCGATGGGCGGCATGATCGCGCAGCAATTCGCACTCGACTACCCATCGCGCATCGACACCTTGACGATTGCCGACACCACAGCCGGCACGCCGCCCGAAGGCCGCGCGGTATGGGATCAACGCGCGGCGGCGGCGCGCAAGGACGGTATGGCATCACTCGTGCCCGCGACATTGAGCCGCTGGCTGACGCCCGATTTTCAGGCCGCGCATCCCGAAGCGGTCGAGCAGATCCAGGAGGTGCTGACCCATACGTTGCCAGAAGGCTACGCAATGGCATGCGAAGCCCTGCGCGATTTCGATCTACGCGGTAAGCTGGGAACAGTACGTCGCCCGACGTTGGCCGTGGCGGGCCGCCACGATACGGGCACACCGCCTGCTGCAACGCAGGCAATAGCAGACGCCATCGAAGGCGCACAGTTCGAACTGCTCGATGCCGCTCATCTTGCGCCCATCGAGCAATCTCACCGTTTTGCTGCACTGCTTGAAACGTTTCTTGAGAAGCCGGTCTAACCGGTAGGTTCGGAGCTTTACAAGCGTCAATCCGGACCCACCCCTTGAATTCCACACCACAAGCTCCACCTATGGCGCAGGAATGGCCAGGAGCCAACGGAAATAAGGAGTGTCGCCATGCAAATGATCTACAACAGCCCCAACTATTGTGTCGTCGAGTTTCCGCCGCAGGAAGGCCCGCTGGCCATGAAATCAGGAGGCTACGAGATCGTGGACAAGAACATGCAGCGCGAAATCTACATAGACGGTGCAATGGCGGCGAGTTTCCGCGAGCACGTCCAAAAGCTGATCGAAGAGGAGCCGTCGTTGGATGAGGTAGACGAATTCCTTGGACAATTCGACAGCCTGATGCATCAACCGGTGATTCTTCACTAACTGAAGGGTTTGACGGAACGGTTTGGCGACAACCATCGACCGCGCCGACCGGCATAGCCGGCGGCCTTTATAAGGCGGTCAGCAGTCATCACGCGGCCCAGCAGGCTTTCACCTGACTGGGCCGTTTTGTTTCCGCCGTTTTGTTTCCGCCGTTTTGTTCCGCTGCGACCGCAGCCACCATTGCCGCGGCACGGCGCACCCGCTCGTCCGCCCGTGCCCGGCGGAACCGCCCCGCAGCGGCTACAATGACAGGTTTCCTGAAAAAACCGGCGCAAGCCCTCGTCCGCCATGAACCAGCCTGCTCAAACCGTCACGCCAGTCCGTCCCGACGCCGCCTATACGCGCGGCACGGCGCTGCCCGCGTTGCTCAAGTCGCGCATCCTGATTCTGGACGGCGCCATGGGCACAATGATCCAGCGCTACAAGCTCGACGAAGCCCGCTATCGCGGCGAGCGCTTCAAGGACTACGGGCGCGACATCAAGGGCAACAACGAGTTGCTGTCGATCACGCAGCCGCAGATCATCGCCGAGATTCACGAGCAATATCTCGCGGCGGGTGCGGACATCATCGAGACCAACACGTTCGGCGCCACCACGGTGGCGCAGGCCGACTACGGGATGGAAGACCTCGCCATCGAGATGAATCTCGAATCGGCGAAGCTGGCGCGCGCCGCCTGCGACAAATATTCGACGCTCGACAAGCCGCGCTTTGTCGCCGGCGCGATTGGGCCGACGCCGAAGACGGCAAGCATTTCCCCTGACGTAAACGATCCGGGCGCACGCAACGTGACGTTCGACGAACTGCGCGCGGCGTACTACGAGCAGGCGAAGGCGTTGCTGGACGGCGGCTGCGATCTGTTCCTCGTCGAAACGATCTTCGACACGCTCAATGCAAAGGCCGCGCTGTTCGCGCTGGACGAGCTGTTCGAAAACACCGGCGAACGCCTGCCGATCATGATCTCGGGCACCGTCACCGATGCATCGGGCCGGATTCTCTCGGGACAGACCGTCGAGGCCTTCTGGAACTCGCTGCGTCACGCCAAGCCGCTCACCTTCGGTTTGAACTGCGCGCTGGGCGCCGCGCTGATGCGCCCGTACATCGCCGAACTGGCGAAGCTGTGCGACACCTATGTGTCGTGCTATCCGAACGCCGGTTTGCCGAATCCGATGAGCGATACGGGCTTTGACGAATTGCCGGCGGATACGTCGGGATTGCTGAAGGAGTTCGCGCAGGCAGGCCTCGTAAATATCGCCGGCGGCTGCTGCGGCACAACGCCGGAGCATATTGCGGCGATTGCCAAGGCGCTGGCTGAAGTCAAGCCGCGCCAATGGCCGACTCAATACCGCGACGCAGCCTGAGTCCGGCGGCTCGCCCTCGCGCCGCCGCTCTTTCGCTATCGAATCCGACGCACGTAACCGTACGTAATCGCACGCAACCGAACCGCACCTACGCCATGACCGATCACACCATGCGCCTTTCCGGCCTCGAGCCGTTCAACGTCACGTCCGGGACGCTCTTCATCAACGTCGGTGAGCGCACCAACGTGACCGGCTCGAAGGCGTTCGCGCGAATGATCCTGAACGACCAGTTTGACGACGCGATCGCGGTCGCGCGGCAGCAGGTCGAAAACGGCGCGCAGATCATCGACGTCAACATGGACGAGGCCATGCTCGATTCGAAAGCGGCGATGGTCCGCTTCATGAATCTGATCGCGTCGGAGCCGGACATCGCGCGCGTGCCGATCATGATCGACTCGTCGAAGTGGGACGTGATCGAAGCCGGTCTGAAGTGCGTACAAGGCAAGGCGATCGTCAATTCGATCTCGCTGAAGGAAGGCGAAGAAGCGTTCCGTCATCACGCGAACCTGATTCGCCGTTATGGCGCAGCCACCGTGGTGATGGCCTTCGACGAGCAGGGCCAGGCCGATACGTTCGAACGCAAGACGCAGATCTGCAAGCGCTCCTACAATTTCCTCGTGAACGAAGTCGGCTTCCCGCCGGAAGACATCATCTTCGATCCGAACATCTTCGCGATCGCAACCGGCATCGAAGAACACAACAACTACGCCGTCGACTTTATCAACGCCACGCGCTGGATCAAGGAAAACCTGCCGTACGCGAAGATCAGCGGCGGCGTTTCGAACGTGTCGTTCTCGTTCCGCGGCAACGATCCGGTGCGCGAGGCGATCCACACCGTGTTCCTCTATCACGCGATTCAGGCGGGGATGGACATGGGCATCGTCAACGCGGGGCAGCTCGGCGTGTATGCCGATCTCGATCCGGAGTTGCGCGAGCGTGTTGAAGACGTCGTTCTGAATCGTCGTGAAGACGGCACCGATCGTCTGCTGGAAATCGCCGACAAGTTCAAGACCGGCGCCGCGAAGAAGGAAGAGAACCTCGAATGGCGTAACCAGCCCGTTGAGAAGCGCCTGTCGCATGCGCTGGTGCACGGCATCACCAACTTCATTGTCGAAGACACCGAGGAAGTGCGCGCGCAGATCGCCGCAGCCGGCGGCCGTCCGATCAACGTGATCGAAGGCCCGCTGATGGACGGCATGAACATCGTCGGCGACCTGTTCGGTCAGGGCAAGATGTTCCTGCCGCAAGTCGTGAAGTCGGCCCGTGTGATGAAGCAGGCCGTCGCGCATCTGATCCCGTACATCGAAGAAGAAAAGAAGCTGCTCGCCGAAGCCGGCGCCGACGTGCGCGCGAAGGGCAAGATCGTCATCGCCACGGTGAAGGGCGACGTGCACGACATCGGCAAGAACATCGTTTCGGTGGTGCTTCAGTGCAATAACTTCGAAGTGGTCAACATGGGCGTGATGGTGTCGTGCAACGACATTCTCGCCAAAGCAAAGGTCGAGGGCGCGGACATCATCGGCTTGTCCGGCTTGATTACGCCGAGCCTCGAAGAGATGGCCTACGTCGCCTCGGAAATGCAGCGCGACGACTACTTCCGTATCAAGAAGATTCCGCTGCTGATCGGCGGCGCGACCACCTCGCGCGTGCATACCGCCGTGAAGATCGCACCGCATTACGAAGGCCCGGTGGTGTACGTGCCGGACGCTTCGCGCTCGGTCTCCGTGGCATCGAGCCTGCTGTCCGACGAAGGCGCAGCCAAATACGTGGACGACCTGAAAGCCGACTACGACCGTATCCGCGTTCAGCACGCCAACAAGAAAGCCCTGCCCATGGTCACGCTCGCCGAAGCCCGCGCGAACAAGACGAAGATCGATTGGGCTGGCTACCAGCCGGTCAAGCCGAAGTTCATCGGCCGCCGCGTGTTCAAGAACTTCGATCTGAACGAGCTGGCGAACTACATCGACTGGGGTCCGTTCTTCCAGACCTGGGACCTGGCCGGCCCGTACCCGGCAATCCTGAACGACGAGATCGTCGGCGAATCGGCCCGCCGCGTCTTCTCGGACGGCAAGTCGATGCTCGCGCGCCTGATCCAGGGCCGCTGGCTGCAGGCTAACGGCGTGATCGCGCTGCTGCCGGCCAATACGGTGAACGACGACGACATCGAAATCTACACGGACGAATCGCGCTCGGAAGTTGCGCTCACGTGGCGCAACCTGCGCCAGCAAAGCGTACGGCCGGTGGTAGACGGCGTGATGCGCCCCAACCGTTCGCTTGCCGACTTCATCGCGCCGAAGGATTCGGGCGTGGCCGACTACATCGGCATGTTCGCGGTCACGGCCGGCTTGGGCGTGGACGTGAAGGAAAAGCAGTTCGAAAAGGATAACGACGACTACAGCGCGATCATGCTGAAGGCGCTCGCCGACCGCTTCGCCGAAGCCTTTGCGGAAGCGTTGCATGCCCGCGTGCGCCGCGATCTGTGGGGCTACGCGAACGCCGAAACCCTCTCCAACGAGGACCTGATCGCTGAAAAGTACCACGGTATTCGCCCGGCGCCGGGCTACCCGGCCTGCCCGGACCACCTCGTGAAACGCGACATGTTCGAGGTGCTGCAAGCCCCTGAAATCGGCATGAGCGTGACCGAATCGCTGGCCATGCTGCCGGCGGCCAGCGTCTCCGGCTTCTATCTCGCCCACCCGGACAGCACCTATTTCTCGGTCGGCAAGATCGGCCAAGACCAGCTGGAAGACTACGCAAAGCGCATGTCGTTGTCGAAAACAGACGCCGAGCGGGCTCTCGCGCCTTTGCTGTAAGCCTTACAGGGCGGGAAACCTACTATATCGGGCACGCTAGGCTGAATATTTGCGGCAGTGCAATTTTCGGCTTTGTAGACTGAAACAGCATCAACCCGCCAGACGCGGCCAAAACGCGTCGGCTTATCAAATTGCAATCGTCAACGGAGAGAATCGTATGAAGAAGCTGACGCTGTTATTGACTGCTGTTTCACTCGCCGCAGGCGCCTCGGTGGCGCTGGCCCAGCCCGCCAGCTCGGTCAGTTCCTATTCGCCGCCTACGCAAAAGCACGTCAAGAAGCCCAAGAAACAGAAAGTGAAGAAGGGTGCGTCGGCACCGGCGGCTGCACCGGCGGACGCCGCCAGCCAGTAAGCAGGTTCGGCCGACGGGCTATTAAGGCCCGTGAAAGACAAAGAGCCCGCTGATGCGGGCTCTTTTCATTGATACGTCACAGTCTGCGCCGCACCGCCAGACGCAGCGAACGCCACCGCAAGCGAACCGCTCCGGGATCAGAGACCCCAGACGATATCCGCGTTTTCCTTCTGCGCAGCGCGCAGCATGTCGAGGAACGGATACGCGCGCTGAGCGAGTCCCGGCGGAATCTCATGATGCTCGTGGCCGTCTTCGCCTTCGTGGAAATGGCCGTCGTGCTCGGCACGTTCCTGTTTGTCGGTATGGATGGCCGATTCGAGTTTCGCGATCGCAGGGCCCGTTTCGTCGTGGGTGATGACACCACGCTCACCAAGGCGCTTGCCGACAATGCCGACGAGGTACTGGGCAAGATTCTCCAGCATCATCACGTCCGGGCAGGCGCGGCATTTGAAAGTAATCAGCATGACTGTTCCCTTTTCGTTATGTTGGATTGGCGCGCGAACCGCTCGAAATCGGCTGTCGGCGCGCGTTACGTTGACACGCCGATCAGGCACGGCGGCCACGGCCCTTGGTGGGCATCTCATTGAACATATTAGCACCTGCTAAAATCCGTCTGGACGGAAAAGCGCGCCGCAATGCGCCGCGCGCGGCGTAGCACAGGTGAAGCGGCTGGGCCGGTTGGCCGCAACCGCTTGCAACCGCATGCCGCCGCGCCAGGCCGCAGCTGCAAGCACCTCGGCATACCGCCGCGCACCGCGCTAACCGCGTTGCCCGCGACGTGCCTGATGGCGCCCCGATGTGCCCGGCGAATCCCGGCCAGTGCATCGCCGCTTTCCACGCTTCTGACGAATCGGCTGCGCCTCGCGCGCGGCCGCCGCTTCTTCCGTATCACCGGATTGCCTCACTGGACTCGCAACAAGCATGCTGCCTGCACATAAACATACCCTCGAAACACTGCTCGCCGATACGGTGAAGCAGGTTGCTGAAGCAACCCAAGGCGCGAACGAAGCCGCCTTCGTCTCGCCCACGATCACGCTGGAGCGTCCCAAGGTGGCCGCGCACGGCGACGTCGCGTGCAATGTGGCGATGCAACTCGCCAAGCCGCTACGCGCCAACCCGCGCCAGCTGGCGCAACAGATCGTCGACGCGCTGCTGGCGCAGCCGCAAGCCAAGGGGCTCGTGGATGCCGCCGAAGTGGCCGGCCCCGGCTTCATCAACCTGCGCCTCGCGGCGGCCGCCAAACAGGCGGTGATCGCCGCCGTGTTCGCTGAACAGGATGCCTTCGGCCGTTCGCAACGCGACGCCGGCAAGCACGTGCTGATCGAATTTGTCTCGGCCAACCCGACCGGCCCGCTGCACGTCGGCCACGGCCGCCAGGCTGCGCTCGGCGACGCGCTCTCGAACGTGCTGGCCTCGCAAGGCTACGACGTACACCGCGAGTTCTATTACAACGACGCCGGCGTGCAAATCCACACGCTCGCCGTCTCGACTCAGGCGCGTGCCCGCGGCATCGCACCGGGCGACGAAGGCTGGCCGGCCTCGGCGTACAACGGCGAATACATCGCCGACATCGCGAAAGACTATCTGAACGGCGCCACGGTGGCCGCGAGCGACGGCGAGCCCGTCACGGGCGCGGGCGACGTCGAAGATCTCGATGCGATCCGCCGCTTCGCGGTCGCGTATCTGCGCCGCGAGCAGGACATGGACTTGCAGGCGTTCGGCGTGAAGTTCGACCAGTACTATCTGGAGTCTTCGCTGTACAAGGAAGGCCGGGTCGAGAAGACCGTCGAGGCGTTGATTGCCGCCGGCAAGACCTACGAACAGGAAGGCGCACTGTGGCTGCGCACCACCGATGACGGCGACGACAAAGACCGCGTGATGCGCAAGAGCGACGGCACCTACACGTACTTCGTGCCGGACGTCGCCTACCACGTCGCCAAGTGGGAACGCGGCTTCACCAAGGTCATCAATATTCAGGGCTCGGACCACCACGGCACGATCGCGCGGGTGCGCGCCGGCCTGCAAGGTCTTGGCATCGGCATTCCGAAGGGCTATCCCGACTACATCCTGCACAAGATGGTGACGGTGATGCGCAACGGCGAAGAGGTGAAGATCTCGAAGCGCGCCGGCAGCTATGTGACGGTGCGTGACCTGATCGAATGGTCGGGCGGCGCCACGCCGGGCTCGGAAGCCGCTGTTGATCTGATCGACGAAGAGACGATTCGCCGCGGCCGCGACGCCGTGCGCTTCTTCCTGATTTCGCGCAAGGCGGATACGGAATTCGTGTTCGACATCGACCTCGCGTTGAAACAAAACGACGAAAATCCGGTGCACTACGTGCAATATGCGCATGCGCGGATCTGCTCGGTCATCGCAGAATGCAAGGCGCGCTACAACACGGACGAGAGCACGCTGGCCGACATCGACGTATCGCCGCTCACCAGCGAACGCGCCATGGCCTTGCTGAACAAGCTCGCCGAGTTCCCGGACATGCTGCAACACGCCGCCGACGAACTCGCGCCGCACGCGGTCGCGTTCTATTTGCGCGACCTCGCCGGGGAATTCCACTCGTTCTACAATGACAGAGCCGAACGCGTGCTGGTCGACGACGCTGCCGAGCGCAATGCGCGCGTCGCGCTGCTTGCGGCTACGCGTCAGGTGCTGGCCAACGGTCTCGCGACGATCGGCGTCTCCGCTCCCGTCAAGATGTAAGTCCTCCGGCGCAACATGCACGCGGCCGTCGCTATAATCGACGGCCGTTCCAGGATTCTTTTTGCAGGTGATTCATACGATGGCAAAACCACGCCGCACAACAAAGCAATCGCAATCGAAACAAACCGGGGGGACTTTTCTCGGTATCGTGCTGGGCCTGATCGTCGGTCTCGCGATCGCGGTAGTGGTGGCGCTGTATATCACCCGTGCTCCTACGCCGTTCGTCTCGAAGGTCGCGCCGCCCGCGGCGCCTGACACCGGCGCGAGCCAGGCACAGCAATACGACCCGAACCGTCCGCTGCAAGGCAAGACGCCGGGTCAGCCGGTGCCGCAAGCCGCGCAACCGGCGCCGCCGAACACCGCACCGGGCCAGACCAACGCGCAGACGCAGTCGGGCATGCTGGAAGAACCGCAGATCGTCGAAGTGCCGCCGTCGAGTGGAAACGCGAACGGCACGGCAGTCGCACCGAAGCCCGCGCAGGATAACGGCAACGGCACGGCCACCGCACCGGTGAAGAAACCGCAAGGCGCAAGCGTTCCGGCTGCCACCGCAGCAGGCTCGACGCCGAAGAGCACGTCGCCCACCACAGCTGCCAACGCCAAGCCGGGTTCGGGCGCGGCGCCCGTAGCAGCTGACGCGAACACGGGCTACTTCCTGCAAGTGGGCGCCTACAAGACCTCGGCCGACGCCGAGCAGCAGCGTGCGCGTCTCGCCTTCCAGGGCTTCGAATCGAAGGTCACGCAGCGCGATGCAGGTGGCGTGACGTACTACCGTGTGCGTATCGGCCCGTTCTCGAAGTTCGAAGACATGAATTCGAGCCGTCAGCGTCTGTCCGACGCGGGCGTGGATACAGCCGTGATCCGCTTTACGAAGCAATAAGCAAACAATAAACCAACGGTGATTGGCCGGAACGCGCCGCCGCCGAACTATCGGCGTGCGGCGCGAGTCACAATCACGACAAGCACAACCGACAAGCACAACAGACGACTAGAACGTCTAACGCCGACATTGAAAACGGTGACGGGCATTTGCGTGGCGCCACCGCTTTACCGCCTACTTGGGTCAACAACACATGAAAAAACTGCTGAGCATTCTGTTCCTCTCGCTGGGCCTGGTTGCCGCCACGGCGCATGCATCGCCGGCCGCGCCGGTTTCCGGCAAGGACTACACCGTGCTGGCCACGCCGCAACCTACGGACGTGCCGGCCGGCAAGATCGAAGTCACCGAATTCTTCTGGTACGGCTGCCCGCACTGCAATGAATTCAACCCCTACCTCGAAGCATGGGTGAAGAAGCAGGGTCCGGACGTGGTGTTCAAGCGCGTGCCGGTTGCCTTCCGCGACGACTTCATTCCGCACTCGAAGATGTACCACGCGCTCGACGCACTCGGCCTTGCTACACAACTCACGCCGAAGGTCTTCAATGAAATCCACGTCAACAAGAATTACCTGCTGACGCCGGAAGACCAGACCAAGTTCCTCGCGAAGAATGGCGTCGATCCGAAGAAGTACATGGACGCGTACAACTCGTTCTCGACGCAAAGCGCGTTGCAGAAGGATAAGAAGCTGCTCGACGACTACAAGATCGACGGCGTGCCGACGCTGGCCGTGCAAGGCAAGTATGAAACCGGTCCGGCCGCGACCAACAGCCTGCCGGGCACGATCCAGGTGCTCGACTACCTGGTACAGCAGGTCCGCGCCAAGAAGATGTAAAGCCGAGGCGCCGGAATGAGTTCACCCCTGAAGGTTTTCATTACCGGCGCCTCGAGTGGCATCGGCCTCGCGCTCGCCGCCGAATATGCGCGGCGCGGCGCGACTCTCGGCCTGGTTGCCCGCCGCGGTGACGCCCTCGCCGCTTTCCAGCAGTCCCATCCGCAGAATTCCATCTTCATCTATTCCGTCGACGTCCGCGACGCGGAAGCGCTCGCCGAAGCGGCCGCGCAGTTCATCGCGCAGCACGGTTTGCCGGATGTCGTGATCGCCAATGCCGGCATCAGCCGCGGCGCGGTCACCGGGCACGGCGATCTGCGCACCTTCCGCGAAGTGATGGATATCAACTACTTCGGCATGGTCGCCACCTTCGAGCCGTTCGCCGCGGCGATGGTTGCCGCGAAGAAAGGCACGTTGGTTGGGATCGCCAGCGTCGCCGGCGTGCGCGGTCTGCCAGGGTCCGGCGCGTACAGCGCGTCGAAGTCAGCCGCGCTCAAGTATCTGGAAGCGTTGCGCGTCGAGATGCGCCCGCTGGGTGTCGGTGTGGTCACCATCGCGCCGGGCTATATCCGCACACCGATGACCGAGCACAACCCGTACAGCATGCCGTTCCTGATGGACGCCGACCGTTTCGCCGCGAAGGTCGCAGGCGCGGTCGAACGGCAGACCGCCTTCGCGGTGTTCCCGTGGCAGATGCGCGTCGTGGCAATGCTGCTGCATGTGCTGCCGCGCCGACTCTACGACCTCGTCTTCGAACGCGCGCCGCGCAAGCCCCGCGCCGTCGCCGAATAAATCATGCAACCGCGTGCGGTCGATGCGGCCGGCGTCGCGCACGAAATCGGCGTCGCTAATACCCGCATCGTGTCGCTGGTGCCGAGCATCACCGAATTGCTGTTCGCTTTGGGGCTCGACAGTCAAATCGTCGGGCGCACCGGGTTTTGCGTGCATCCGCATGACAAGGTGCGGCAGGTGCGCAAGGTCGGCGGCACCAAGGCCGTCAATATCGACGCGATTCGCGCGTTACGGCCCACCCATCTGATCGTCAATATCGACGAAAACGAGCGCGATACCGTCGAGCAGTTGCGCGCGTTCGTGCCGCATATCGTCGTCACCCATCCGCAGACCCCGCAGGACAATCTCTCGCTGTACGCGCTGCTGGGCGCGATCTTCGACCGCGCGCCAGAAGCGCAGCGCTTGAGCGAGGCGCTCGAAGCGCGTCTGCACGAGGCCGCCGAGCAGGTGTTTCCGACGCAAAACGTGCTGTATCTGATCTGGCGCGAACCATGGATGACAGTTGCACGCGATACCTATATCGCCGCGATGCTGAGACTCGTGAACTGGCAAACGCTACCTGACGTGGAAGGCGGAGCGACAGGCGCGGCGCGTTATCCCACGCTCGACTTCGATCACACACCGTGGCTGGCCGGCGTCGATCGCATCCTGCTTTCCAGCGAGCCTTATCGCTTTACGCAAACGCATTGCGACGCGCTGAAACGCGATCCTCGTCTGGCCGGCAAACGCATTGAGTTGATCGATGGCGAACTGGTGTCGTGGTACGGCGTGCGCGCCATCGACGGCATCGGTTATCTGCTCGGGCGCGCGGCCGCGCCATGAGCGCACGCGCCGAGCCAAGTCCACCGGGTAGCGCCACCTGACGCACGCATGCGCCGCGTCACTGCCTCACGCCGCCTGGAGAATACCCAGGGCGAAACCACCGCGCGAAGCCGTACCCCCGCACACCGACTCACGCTGTCCATATGGATATGCGGATTAAATTGTTGTCGGCGCAACCACCCTTCGATAAGCTTTCGCGAAGGCCGAGACGTGCGTGTGCTGCAGCATCCAGACCATGCGCCAGCGCCGGAAACGTATCACAATAAAGAAGACGGTCAGACCGGCCACCGGTTGCCGTCGCCCGTCAACGGAATACAACCACACAACCAGACGCACTGCCTGACTGCGCTTGTTATGGGAGATCCTATGCGCTTCAAACTGCTCGCAGCCGCCGTACTGCTCACGGCGCCCGCGCTCGTGCTCGCCAAACCGCTGACCGTCTGTACCGAGTCGAGCCCCGACGGCTTCGATGTCGTGCAGTTCAATTCACTCGTCACGACCAATGCGTCCGCCGACGTGATCTTCAATTCGCTGGTCTCGTACGACGAGGCCGCGAAGAAAGTCGTGCCCTCGCTGGCTGACAAGTGGGACGTGAGCGCCGATGGCCTCACCTACACGTTCCATCTGCGCCCGAACGTGCAGTTCCAGACCACCGACTACTTCAAGCCCACCCGCGCGCTGAATGCCGACGACGTCGTCTTCACGTTCGACCGCATGCTCAACGACAGCAATCCGTGGCACAAGGTGGCGGGCGCGAGCGGCTTTCCACATGCACAGTCGATGGGTTTGCCGAAGCTCATCAAGTCGATCAGCAAGGTCGACGACAACACCGTCAAATTCGAACTGAACGCGCCGGACGCGACCTTCGTGTCGATCCTGACGATGGGTTTCGCCTCGATCTATTCGGCTGAATACGCCGACCAGTTGCTCAAGGCCGGCAAACAGGTCGACCTGAATTCGCAGCCGATCGGCACCGGTCCGTTCGAGCTGAAGAGCTACACCAAAGACGCGGTGATCCGCTACGACGTGAACCCGACGTACTGGGGTCCGAAACCGAAGATCGACCGCCTGATCTACGCGATCACGCCGGACGCCACAGTGCGTGCGCAAAAGGTCAAAGCGGGCGAATGCCAGATCGCGCTGTCGCCGAAGCCGCAGGACCTCGCCGAAGCGAAGAGCGATAAGTCGCTCGCCATCGTGCAGACGCCCGCGTTCATGACCGCCTTCGTCGCACTGAACACCCAGAAGAAGCCGCTCGACAATCAGAAGGTCCGCGCCGCCCTGAACATGGCGTTCGACCGCACCACCTATCTGAAGGCGATCTTCGACAACACCGCGACGCCGGCAGTCAATCCGTATCCGCCTAACACGTGGAGCTACGACAAGGCCGTGAAGGCATGGCCGTACGATCCGGTGAAGGCAAAGAAGCTGCTCGCCGACGCCGGCTATCCGAACGGCTTCGAAACGACGATTTGGGTGCGTCCGAACGGCAGCGTGCTGAACCCGAATCCGAAGGCCGGCGCCGAACTGCTGCAAGCCGACTTCGCCAAGATCGGCGTGAAGGCGGATGTGAAGGTGATCGAATGGGGCGAGCTGATCAAGCAGGCAAAGCAAGGCCAGCATGACACGCTGTTCATGGGCTGGGCCGGCGACAACGGCGATCCGGACAACTATCTGTCGCCGCTGTTCAGCTGCAATGCAGTGAAGTCAGGGATCAATTTCGCGCGCTTCTGCGATCAGGATCTGGACAAGCTGATCGCCGACGGCAAGGCAACGCCCGATCAGGCCAAACGCGCGAAGGCGTACGAACAGGCGCAGCAGATCATCCACGATCAGGCGTTGTGGATTCCGCTGGGTTACCCGACCGCGGCGGCCATCACGCGTACGAACGTGAGCGGCTATCACGTGAGTCCGTTCGGACGGCAGAACTTTGGAACGGTGGCGGTGCAGTAAGCGTCTGCCACGCCGCTTGAAGAAAAAAGCCCGATTGCTTTTTGCAATCGGGCTTTTTTATCGACGTATCACCCTATCGACTCGCTTACGCCGAGAACCGGATCACCCCATCCGCACCCTGCGTGCGCTTCAACTCGCCGGCCAGCCACAGCAGATGCAAGTGCGCCAACGCCTCGCCCAGCGCGAACGTCATCTGATGGATGTCGAGCTGGCGCTTGAACATCAGCGGCACGATATCCGCGGCGCTCTGCGGCTTCTCCGCACATGCCTCACGCACTTCCGCCAGACGCGCGTCATGATGCTCGCGCAACTGTTTGATACGCGTGTGCACGCCGCGAAACGGCTTGCCATGCGACGGCAGCACGAGCGTGTCTTCGGGCATCGTCTCGTAGCGGCCAAGCGACTCCAGATACAGCGCGAGCGGCGTGCCTTCCGGTTCCATGTCGAACACCGAGACGTTAGTCGAAATGCGCGGCAGCACCATGTCGCCAGAGATCAGCGTGCCGGTCTCTTCGCAATGCAACGCGCAGTGTTCCGGCGAATGGCCGAAACCGGTGACCACGCGCCACGTCTTGCCGCCGATCTTCACGCCATCGGCTTCGCGCAGCCGGCGGTACTGACCCGGAATCGCCGGCACGAGGCTCGAGTAGTAGCTCGTGCGATTGCGCAGCTTCTCGAGCGACGCCTGATCGTTTAAACCATGCCGCGCAAAGTGCCGTGCCGCCCCCTCGCCACCCGCATTCGAACCGTCGCCGGCCGCCATCACGCGGGCCTGCATGTATTCGCCGAGTGTCATCCACAATCGCACGTCCCAGCGTTTCTTGTCGCCGCCGGTGCAGATCCAGTGCGCGAGGCCGATGTGGTCCGGATGACAATGCGTGACGATCACGCGCAGCACCGGCAGGCCGTCGAGCACGGAGTCGAACACTTTCTCCCAGTTCTCCTTGATCGTGTCCGATGTAATGCCGCAGTCGACTACCGTCCACCCTTGCTGACCGTCGATTTCATCGCGTAGCAGCCACAAATTGATGTGGTCGAGTGCGAACGGCAGCGGCATGCGCAGCCAGAACACGCCGGGCGCGACTTCCATCGCGTGACCCGCTTCAGGCAAGGTGTCGTTGAACGGGTAGTCGAGTTGATGTTCGAGTGCATTCATTGGGGTTGTCTTCCTCCGTCGGCCGTCCGGCATGGCGAGGTATGCGATGCCGGACGGCGTGGTTGCGGCCCGGTCGGGACATACCGGTGCCGTATTGCGCCGTAGTTGCGTTTCGATCAAGTTGACGATAACGTAAACGTCGATTCTATCGTTCAATCCGATTTTCTGCCCGGTCACGGGATGCCCCGATGAACACGCAATACACGATCACCGAGCTCGCGCGGGAATTCGACGTCACGCCGCGGGCGATCCGCTTCTACGAAGACCAGGGTTTACTCTCGCCCAGCCGCGAAGGTTCGAGCGGCTTGCGGCGCGTCTATTCCGGCCGCGACCGAACCCGCCTGAAGCTTACCCTGCGCGGCAAGCGTCTCGGCTTCACGCTGTCGGAAATTCGCGATCTGCTGGATGTGTATGAGTCGCCAACCGACACCGTGCCGCAATTGCATGCCTTCCTTGCCACGGTGGCGCGCCATCGCGACGTGCTCGAACGTCAACTCGAAGACCTGAACGCGACGCTCGAAGACCTCGCGCAGTACGAAGCCCAGGCACGCACGCTGCTGGAGAGCGGCGCACGCGAAACCAGGTCCGCTTAAGCGGAGAGCGGCGCGATGCGTCGCGGGTCCACCCGGACGATACAATCACGGGTGTCTTC
This sequence comes from Paraburkholderia polaris, assembly GCF_012927345.1. GTDB lineage: Bacteria > Pseudomonadota > Gammaproteobacteria > Burkholderiales > Burkholderiaceae > Paraburkholderia > Paraburkholderia polaris. The sequence continues at coordinate 9,503 of NZ_JABBGJ010000009.1, read as the reverse complement.
ACGACATGGGACGAATGCACGGTCGACATGAATCACTTTCCCAAACTGTTGTCGTCACAGATCGGCTTTGACGTCGCGCAGACGATGCTCGAAGGATTCGATCGGCACTACCGGATTTTCCGCGACGCCGCGATCCATGCCAAAACGCTCTTCGAAGCTGCCGACTGGCATGGCCTGCAAACGCTGGCGCGTGAGCGCATCACCTCCTATGACGAACGCGTCGAAGAATGCGTCGTACTGCTCGAAGACGAATACGACGCCGAGAATATCGACGACGAAGTGTGGCAGCAGATCAAGCTCCACTACATCGGCCTCCTGACCACGCACCGCCAGCCCGAGTGCGCGGAGACGTTCTTCAATTCCGTGTGCTGCAAGATCCTGCACCGTTCCTATTTCAACAACGACTTCATTTTCGTGCGCCCGGCGATCTCGACCGAATACATCGAGAACGACGAACCCGCGGCGAAACCGACCTATCGTGCGTACTACCCCAGCAAGGACGGTCTTGCCGCGACGCTCGAGCGCATTGTTACGAACTTCCAGCTGGAGTCGCCGTTTGAAGACCTGAAACGCGACGTCGGATGCGTGATGCAGACCATTCACGAGGCGTTCGGCGCGTTCGACGAAGCGCCCAACTTCCAGATTCACGTGCTCTCGTCGCTGTTTTATCGGAACAAGTCGGCGTATATCGTTGGACGGATCATCAACGGCGATTTGCTGTTGCCGTTCGCAGTTCCGCTGCGCCATGTGAAGCCGGGGGTGCTCGCGCTCGATACGGTGCTGCTCAAACGCGATCAGTTGCTGATCATCTTCAGCTTCTCGCATTCGTACTTCCTGGTAGACATGGAAGTGCCGTCCGCTTACGTCGAATTTCTCGGCACGATCATGCAGGGCAAACCGAAGGCGGAAATCTATACGTCTGTGGGTTTGCAGAAGCAGGGCAAGAATCTGTTCTATCGCGATTTGCTGCATCATCTGAAGCATTCCAGCGATCAGTTCCTCATCGCCCCCGGCATCAAGGGGCTCGTGATGCTGGTGTTCACGCTGCCGTCGTTTCCGTACGTGTTCAAGCTGATCAAAGACCACTTCCCGCCGCCCAAAGAAACCACGCGTGCGCAGATCCAGGGAAAGTATCAGCTCGTCAAACGGCACGACCGGCTGGGGCGCATGGCCGATACGCTCGAATATTCGAGCGTGGCGCTGCCCGTTTCGCGGCTCGACGACGCACTGGTGCGCGAGCTCCAAAAGGAAGTGCCGTCCCTGATCGAACACGACGGCGACAACCTGGTGATTCGCCACATGTACATCGAACGCCGGATGGTGCCGCTCAATCTGTTCCTGCAAAACGGCAGCGACGACGACATCGATCACGGCATCAAGGAATACGGCGACGCGATCAAGGAATTGATGCAGGCGAACATCTTCCCTGGCGACATGCTGTACAAGAACTTTGGCGTGACGCGTCATGGCCGCGTCGTGTTCTACGACTACGATGAAATCGAATATCTGACGGAATGCAACGTGCGCGCGGTGCCGGCGCCACGTAACGAGGAAGACGAAATGTCGGGCGAGCCGTGGTACTCGGTCGGCCCTCACGACATTTTCCCGGAAACATACGGCACATTTTTGCTCGGCGATCCACGCGTGCGCCGGTCCTTCATGCAGCATCACGCGGACTTCTTCGATCCAGCGCTATGGCAACGGCACAAGGATCATCTATTGAAAGGCGAACTGCCTGACTTTTTCCCGTACGACAGCAGCGTGCGCTTCTGCATCCGCTATCCGGAACGATTCGCCGATACGGCGTCCGGCATATCGGCGAACCAGGCAGATGAACGCACTGTACGAGCAGCTTAGACCTCACGCGCATCATGCGCCGCTCGCATCGTTGAATGCATCGTCCGAACCTAATGTAACGACATCGACCGGTCAATCGGTCGAGCAACCGCCCAGACTCACCATGAATACGAACGCTTCTACGCCTCCCAATCCGCTCGCCCATCTGTTCGACAACAACGACGCGTGGGTAGCCCGCAAGCTGTCCGAAGACCCGGAGTACTTCTCGCGTCTCGCGCACCAGCAGACACCCGAATACCTGTGGATCGGCTGTTCCGATTCACGCGTGCCGGCCAACCAGATCATCGGCCTGCCGCCGGGCGAAGTGTTCGTGCACAGAAACATCGCCAACGTGGTCGTGCATACGGATCTGAACTGTTTGTCGGTGATCCAGTTCGCCGTCGATCTGCTGAAGGTCAAGCACATCATGGTGGTGGGTCACTATGGCTGCTCGGGTGTGGGCGCGGCGCTGCACGGCCGGCGCGTGGGTCTGGCGGATAACTGGCTGCATCACGTGCAGGACGTGCGCACCAAGCACGCCGCGTTGATCGAAGAGTGGCCGCTCGGTGAGGCGCGCCATCGGCGTCTGGTCGAACTGAATGCGATCGAACAGGTCATGAACGTATGCCGGACCACCATCATCAACGACGCGTGGGCACGCGGCCAGGAACTCACCGTGCACGGCTGGGTGTATGGCGTCCACGACGGCAAGGTGCGCGACCTCGGCATGACAATCAACGACCCTGCGGCACTCGATGCAACCTACAAGCGCTGCGTCGTGGCCGTATCGGCCGGCGGTGCGTACCAGGCGGACAACGATGCGGCGGCCGCCGATGCGGCCCAGCTCGGCGATGTGCCGGCCATCGTCGAAGGTGTGATCAAGGAGCTTAAACATGAGTGAGACAAACATGAACGAGACAAAATCTGATCCGATCGTGATCGTAGGTGTTGCCCGCACGCCGATGGCGGCCTTTCAGGGCGATTTCGCAACGCTAACCGCGCCGCAGTTGGGCTCGGTGGCAATCGAAGCCGCCGTGCAACGCGCCGGTTTGAAGCCCGAGCAGATCGACGAAGTCGTGATGGGTTGCGTGCTGCCTGCCGGGCTCGGCCAGGCGCCCGCGCGTCAGGCCGCGCTCGGCGCCGGCTTGCCGTTGAGCACCGGCAGCACCACTGTCAACAAGATGTGCGGCTCCGGCATGCGCGCGGCGATGTTCGCGCACGACATGCTGGCCGCGGGCTCGGTCGACGTGATCGTCGCGGGCGGCATGGAGAGCATGACCAACGCGCCGTATTTGCTGCCCAAAGCGCGTAACGGCATGCGCATGGGCCACGGCCAGGTGCTCGACCATATGTTCTACGACGGTCTCGAAGACGCGTACGAAAAAGGCCGGTTGATGGGCACCTTCGCCGAGGAATGCGCGGCGTCGTTCGACTTCACGCGCGAAGCGCAAGACGCATTCGCCGTCGAGTCCCTGAATCGCGCGAAGCGCGCGAATGAAGACGGCTCGTTCGCATGGGAAATCGCGCCGGTGAAGGTGGAAAGCCGCAAGGGCGACGTCACCATCGATCACGACGAGCAGCCGTTCAAAGCGAACCTCGACAAGATTCCGACGCTCAAGCCCGCGTTCAGCAAAACCGGCACGGTGACGGCGGCGAACTCGTCGTCGATTTCCGACGGCGCCGCGGCGCTCGTGATGATGCGTGAATCGACCGCGAAGCGTCTCGGTGTCGAGCCTCTTGCTCGCGTGGTCGGCCACTCCACCTTCGCTCAGGAACCGGCGAAGTTCACCACCGCGCCGGTCGGTGCGATTCGCAAGCTGTTCGAGAAGAACGGCTGGCGTGCCGACGAAGTGGATCTGTATGAGGTCAACGAGGCGTTCGCGGTGGTCACGATGGCCGCGATGAAGGAACATCATCTGCCGCACGACAAGGTCAACGTGAACGGCGGCGCCTGTGCACTCGGCCATCCGATCGGCGCATCGGGCGCGCGGATTCTCGTCACGCTGATCGGCGCGTTGAAAAAGCGCGGTCTGAAGCGCGGCATCGCAACGCTGTGCATCGGCGGTGGCGAAGCGACCGCGATGGGCATTGAACTGGTTTGACGCGCTATTCCCAGGCGCTTGAGAGCTTGAGGTGATTCGATGAAGACAGTGTTGATCGTCGGTGCATCGCGCGGCATCGGCCAGGAGTTTGTGCGGCAGTACATGAAAAGCGGCTGGCGCGTGCTCGCCACCGCGCGCGACGGCGCCGCGCTCGACGCGCTGAAAGCGCTCGGCGCGGAGACCTTTTCACTCGACGTCACCGCGCCCAAAGAAATCGCCGCGCTCGGCTGGAAGCTCGACGGCGAAAAGCTCGACGCGGCGGTGCTGGTGTCGGGCGTGTACGGCCCACGCACCGAGGACATCGAAACGATCACGGCGGAAGACTTCGACCAGGTCATGCACACCAACGTGCGCGGGCCGATGCAGTTAATGCCGATCTTGCTGCCACTCGTCGAAGAAGCTGGCGGTGTGTTCGCGGTGATTTCGAGCAAGATGGGCAGTATTGGCGACGCAAGTGGTACGACCGGCTGGCTGTATCGGGCGAGTAAGGCGGCGCTCAACGACGCGCTGAAAGTCGCTTCGCTGGATACAACGCGCGCAACGTGCATTTCGCTGCACCCTGGCTGGGTGCGCACCGACATGGGTGGCGCGCAGGCGGCGATCGATCCTGCACGCAGCGTGACCGGCATGCGTGAGGTGCTCGCACAGGCCGCGGCCGCGCGCGAAGCGTTCAACGGCCGCTTCTTTCAATACGACGGCACGGCGCTCGACTGGTGAGGAGACACATGAGAAGACTAACGAGGAGACCGAGCCATGGTGCTTGATCAGGATCACGTGATGGTCCGCGATGCAGTGCGCACGTTCGTCCGCGAAGCGGTCACCCCGCACGCGGCGCAATGGGACCGCGAGCGCATCTTCCCGAAGGACGTGCATCGCCAACTCGCCGAACTCGGCGCCTATGGCGTGCTGGTACCCGAGGCGTATGGCGGCGCCGGCATGGACGCACTGGCGCTCGCGCTGATCCTCGAAGAAATCGCAGCGGGCGACGGCGGCACCTCAACCGCGATCTCCGTCAACAACTGCCCGGTGTGCAGCATTCTGCTGACCTATGGCAACGACGCGCAGAAACGCGATTGGCTCACACCGCTCGCGCGCGGCGAGATGCTCGGCGCGTTTTGTCTGACTGAACCGCAAGCGGGCTCTGACGCATCCGCGCTGCGCACCACCGCGACACGCGATGGCGACGCGTACGTGCTGAACGGCGTCAAACAGTTCATCACGAGCGGCAAGAACGGCAACGTCGCGATCGTCATGGCCGTGACCGACAAGGCGGCGGCCAAGCGCGGCATCAGCGCGTTTATCGTGCCGACCGATACGAAGGGCTACGTCGTCGCGCGAGTCGAAGAAAAACTCGGCCAGCATTCGTCGGACACCGCCCAGATTATTCTCGAAGACTGCCGCGTGCCGGCCGCGAATCTGATTGGCGCGGAAGGCGAAGGTTATCGGATTGCGCTATCGGGGCTCGAAGGCGGGCGCATCGGTATCGCGGCGCAGAGCGTCGGTATGGCGCGCGCCGCATTCGAGGCGGCATTGGGCTACGCGAAGGAGCGCGAGAGCTTCGGCCAGCCGCTGTTTTCGCACCAGGCCGTGCAATTTCGTTTGGCCGACATGGCGACCCAACTCGAAGCCGCGCGCCAGTTGATCTGGCACGCGGCTTCGCTGAAAGACGCCGGCCAGCCCTGCCTGACCGAGGCCGCGATGGCCAAGCTGTTCGCTTCCGAAGCTGCGGAACGCATTTGCTCCGCCGCCTTGCAGATTCATGGCGGCTACGGCTATCTGAGCGACTTCCCCGTCGAACGCATCTACCGCGATGTCCGTGTGTGCCAGATTTACGAAGGCACCAGCGACATCCAGAAAATCTTGATCGCACGCGGTCTTGGCTGAAAGTCTGATGAATAAGCAACTGTTGTCAATGCAACGACCGTCCGACTGCCCATGCGGCGGCGCTGCGCCCGATCAGCGCAGCGGCGCCAAACCGCCCCGCTTCGTGCAATGCTGTGGCCGTTATATCGATGGCAGCGAAACCGCGCCGCGCGCGCTCGAACTGATGCGCTCGCGTTACAGCGCGTATGTTGTGGGCGCAACGGATTATTTACGCGCGACTTGGGCTCCGCATACCTGCCCCCCGGATCTCGACGCCGACCCTGCGGCCCCCGACGCGCCGCGTTGGCTCGGACTGCAGATCAAGGCCTTCGCTGAAACCGACGCCAATCATGCGACAGTCGAATTCGTCGCACGATACAAGGTAGGCGGACGCGCCCACCGCCTGCACGAGATGAGTCGCTTCGTCCGCGGGGAAGATGGATGCTGGCGCTATGTCGACGGCGACGTGAACGAATAAGCCGTCCCTTCCACATCCTTACGCGACGCAACGACGCAGATAGCGGCGTGATCACATATGGCCCTCAAACGAGGGCTTTTTTTTCGTGTTGGCTCGACACCACAGCGCGCGTGTTGCGACAAATTACTTCGTGCAGCCAAGCACCGTGCGACAGGCGCTTTGCAGCTTCTCGAGGGGCAAACGTGCCCCGATCCGCACCCGGCAATTTTTGCGTCGCGGGTTCTCCTTGATTGCACAAAACAAAATTGTCGTGCCAGGATGGGGCCGTAGGTTTGTGACGTCACATTGCGAGAACAGGTCCATACCGGTTCCGCAAGATGCGCAGGTTCCCTGCCGATAGCCCACCAGTAAGGGTTCGACGGCGGTTCCGGGCAGCATGTGTGGCGCTCATCATCGGCGCGTGGGGTCGCGTCGGCCATTTGGGTTCATCCCGTGCGATCTCGATTAGCGTGCGTGCGCATAGCGCACTTCGTACGCGAGTGTGTTTTTGTTCGTCGAAAACGTCGATGAAAGGCAATTGTCAGCGATGACATTCGACAGACAGAACATCCCGGTGTTCAGGCAGTTTTTTGAGGCAGGTGCGTGAATGGTGTTCAGCAAGGTTCTGACGAAGTGTGCGGTGACGTGTGCAACGGCGATATGCGCTGTCGCACTTGCGCATGCCGACCCGCTCGCCGACTCCCAGCCAGGGCCTCTCACTCGCGCACACGTGCCGCGCATCGCGCTCGACGACGACGTCTATCTGCCGACCGCCGGCCTCAACGAACAGATCATCCGCGTGCCGGTCGACGCTGCCGGCACGGTCACGCTCGAAACGACGATCTACAAGCCGGACGGCGCAGGCCCGTTTCCGATGATCGTTTTCAACCACGGCAAGATTCCTGGCGACCCGCGCACGCAGGAGCGCAGCGACCCGCTGCCGTTCGCGCGTGAATTCGTGCGCCGCGGCTACGTGGTGGTGGCGCCGAACCGCCAGGGCTTCGGCCATTCGGACGGTACTTATCAGCAGGATGGTTGCGACGTCGAACGCAATGGTGTCGGCCAGGCCGGCGACGTGGCCGCGACGATCAATTTCATGTCGAAGCAGCCGTACGTGGATGCAACGCACATTGTGGTGGCCGGCACCTCGCACGGCGGCTTGGCGACGATGGCTTATGGCCCCGCGGCTGCACCGGGCGTGCGGGCGTTGATCAATTTCTCCGGCGGTTTGCGGCAGGACGCGTGCACCGACTGGCAGGGCAACCTGACGCGCGCATTTGGCGCGTATGGCGAGAAAACGAAGGTGCCGTCGCTGTGGTTGTATGGCGATAACGATTCGGTGTGGACGGCGCCGCTGGTAGCCGGCATGTATGCCGCGTATGCCGCGCACGGCGCGAGCGCGAAGATGGTGGATTTCGGCAACTACAAGAATGACGCGCATCGGCTCGTGGGCGATCGCGATGGCGTGCATGTGTGGTGGCCGGCTGTCGAGGCGTTTCTCGCTCAGGCGGGTATGCCTACCGGCGTTCAGTATCGGGTCGATGATCCTTCAGCGCCGAAGGCTAGCGGCTTTGCTGCTGTCGATGCGGTCGACTCTGTTCCGTTTGTTGATGAAGCTGGCCGTAATGGCTATCGCAACTTCTTGCATCAGTACCCTAGCCGGGCTTTTGCTGTGTCGGATACGGGGGCTTGGTCGTGGGCCGAGGGCGGCGACGATCCGATGTCGGTCGCTATTGCGAATTGCCAGAAGCAGAGTTCGGCGCCTTGCCGGTTGTATGCGGTGGATAACTCCGTTGTATGGGGTTCGGGGTCTTCGCAGACGGCGGATTCTTCTTCGGCAGGTTCTGCTAATGATCGGCGGGCTATTGCTAGCCGGAATTGAGGTTTGGTTTTTGGTTTGTTCTCGCGGGGTGATGCCTGCGGCGCTGTGATCCAGCGTTGAGTTTATTTGGCCCTCGCGGGGGGTTGTTCGTCTGCCTGTGGTGGAGCCTTTTCTCTGGTTCTCTGCCCCTTTTCTCTGGTTCTCTGCCCGCGCGGCGCTTTTTGTCTGCGCGCTTAGGGCTTTGGCCTTTCCTTGATTTGTTTGTGGTCTATTAGCGTTCGCCCCTGTGCGGGGCAGGCACTTACTTTCTTTGCCGCCGCAAAGAAAGTAAGCAAAGAAAGCGGCTCAAACCGCTCATGCTAAGTGGGCACCGTTGCCCGGAGGGGGCAGTGGCTCCGTAGAATCTGTGTTCGTGCACCTGCATGCGCCAGTGACAAGGGCGTCATACTTCCGGCGGCGCTGCGCGCGCCGAAGAGTACTTCATAAAATCGACCGCCGCATTTTGGCGCGGCGCGTCATTTGGCGCATCGCCGAAGCGAAGCCGACAGCGAGCGCTTTGCCCAACGTCGCGGCTCACCGTCGCATCCCCAACATTCCCGCAATGCGTTAGTGCTTCATTCGGCGTGCGAATTCACACCTACGGGCGCAGCAGCTACTTGTCAGCCACTCCGGGCGCCAAGTGGCAATTCCCGAAACAGATATATTCTTCGGCGCCCCGCCGAGGCGCCGCTGACGCCTCCCGCCGAACTCAGCTGAAGCCCGTGATTTCTCATGCAGACTCGTCTTCGCCAAGGTGAAGACAGTAATCTCCACGCACCTTAACCGAAGCCCTTGGTTTCCTCTTCAGGTCGGTCGTCGCCGAGGCGCAGCCGACGGCTCCCACCGCGCTCAACCGAAGCCCTTGGTTTCCTCTGCAGATCGGCTCTCGCCGAGGCGCAGCCGACGGCTCCCACAGCACGCAACCGAAGCCATTGGTTTCCCTGGCAGACCCGTCCGCGACGCACGCAGTGCGGAGTGGGAGCTGATGAGCCCTTAGTCACTCCGGGTGGAGCTTGTGGGAGCCCGGATTCCACGGAGCCACTACCCCCTCCAGGCAAAGGCGCCCACTTAGCATGAACGGTTTGAGCCGCTTTCTTTGCTTACTTTCTTTGCGGCCCTCCATGTCAGGCTAGTTGTCGCCTCACCCGAACCGATTGATGTAAAGATGGGGGGCGGACAGCGAATGGGAAATGAAACGCTATTCAGCGGAAACCCGGGAATGGGCAATCCAGCAGATGATGCCGCCGTTCAATCGTGCGGTCATCGAGTTGTCAGGAGCGACGGGCATCACGACGGTGACGCTACGGACCTGGCGGCAAAGTGCAAGACAGACAGGGAAATTCATGCCGGGCAATGGCAAAACCAGCGATCGATGGTCAAGCGC
>NZ_JABBGJ010000089.1 GCF_012927345.1 Paraburkholderia polaris | reverse complement strand
AGCCCTGACAGTAACCGCTGGGTCATCGAGATGATGGGCGTGGACCATGTGGTGTTCGGCAGTGACTATCCGTTCGACATTGGCGATCCTGAGGGGCGCCGGTCGGTGCCGGTGATCGATAGCCTGGCTGCGCCGGATCGAGCAAAAATCTACAGGGGCAACGCGGCAGCCCTGTTGGCGCGCAAAGGGATCTGATCAACGCCCAACATATTGCGTTGGGCAATCGACCTGGAGGCAAAGACCGCCCTTCCTGAAAACGAATCGGAGTCTGCGCGCCCTTGCGGGCGCCCAGACTCGGTTGAATGGACGCATGCGATTGGGTGTTACTGGTGGGGTAGAGGGGCAGCCCCGCGGAGATGCCTACCGCGGCAGGCGGGTAGCCACGCCTTGGTGTTGGCTGAGCGGGCAGTTTCTGGAACGCTTCGACGGGTGAGTTGCGTAGCGTTGTGGAGATTTTCCGTGGCATAGGCCTGGGTGTCCGGCTTAAATGCTGCGAGAAGGCCTGGATTTAACGAGTTCGGATGCCTGCTCTCGCATCTTAGATTGTCAACGGAGCGCTGATCGATTCTTTTTCTCGGGCCCGAAGACATTCTTCCTACCCTGCTAGCCCTGTAGTCTTCCTGCCGAAAAGTACCTAGGCAGAAAGTGTTGCCATAGTCAGGAGTATGAATTTCGCAAATCGCTCGGAGGCATTTCGGAGGGATTACATGACTATGGGCAGGATCGAAACATGGGTGTCACGGGAACGCCTCAGCGCGGCGCCCTCCTAACAGGCACTCCTTGAAGGCTCGAGTCAGGGGAATCGGTATGGAAAACCTTCGTGTTAGCGTCAGATTGTGGATCGCCTTGGGCATGATGTGCATCGGGGTACTGGCGATGAGCGTGTGGGGCGCGCTCCATACGCGCGAGACCATGCTCGACGATCGTAGGGAAGAACTGAAAAACATCATTGCCGCTGCGGCCGGCGTGGTTGATCACAACAATGCGCTGGCGGCGGCCGGCAAGCTGTCGGTGGCCGATGCGCAAAGGGCGGCGCTCGACAGCTTGCGGGCGATGCACTATGCGGGTAGCGGCGGCTACCTGCTCGTACTCGACGCGGATGCCATGATCCTGATGCATGGGGCGCTGACTGACCTCGAGGGCCACCGTGTATTCAAGGAAGGGGCCGACTTGGCTCAACGGCAGAACGCTGGCTATATGAATTTGAAGTCCTTGAATCCGGTGACGAACAGGACGTCACCGAAGATTAATTATGTGCAACTGTATAAGCCGTGGGGATGGACTCTAATAACCGGTGTGTTTGTCGACGACATCGACGAGCTTTTCTATCTGACGATAGCCACATATCTGGGCGCGGCCATCCTGCTGTGCGCGCTGGTGTCTGGCGTGATGCTGGTGATTATCCGCAGCATCCGCAGGCAGCTTGGCGGCGAACCCGGGTATGCCGCGGACGTCGTGACCCGCATTGCCGCCGGCGACCTGACGGTACCTATTGAAGCGTCGCGCAACTATCCCGGCAGCCTGCTCCATGCGATGAAGGGCATGCAGACAAGCCTTGCCCACATCATCGGCAGCGTGCATAACGGCAGCGAAGTGATCGCGGCTTCCAGCAAAGAGATTGCTGCTGGCAATATTCACCTGTCGGCGCGTACCGAAGAGCAGGCTGCGTCGCTCGAACAGACCGCTGCGAGGATGGCGGAACTCACGAGCACGGTAAAGCAGAACGCCGATAATGCCCGGCAGGCCAACATGCTGGCCGTCAACGCGGCGGACATGGCGGATACGGGGAACGAGGCGGTTCACGCAATGGTCGGAACCATCAGCCAGATCAGCAGTAGCTCCGGCAAGATTTCTGAGATCACCGGCGTCATCGAAGGCATTGCGTTCCAGACGAACATCCTTGCGCTGAACGCGGCCGTTGAAGCCGCGCGCGCCGGAGAGCAAGGACGAGGCTTCGCTGTGGTTGCCAGCGAGGTTCGTAGCCTCGCCCAACGCTCCGCCGCGGCTGCAAAGGAAATCAAGGCATTGATCAACTCGTCCGTGGCAACGATTCAGGGCGGCGCGAAGCAGGCTGCCGAAGTCAGCTCAACCGTAGGGCAAGTCAAGCAGGCAATCCAGCGGGTTTCGGATATTGTTGGCGAGATCGCGGCAGCGTCGGAAGCGCAAAGCCGTGGCATCGAGCAGGTGGATCAGGCGATCGGCCAGATGGATGAAGTCACGCAGCAAAATGCGGCACTCGTTGAGCAAGCCGCTGCTGCGGCGCAGTCACTTAAAGAACAGGCAGCCAAGCTGAACGAGGCCGTTTCAGTGTTCAAGGTTGCTCATGCGATGCAATCTCCGCCGCCCCTGACGATCCCGCAAGGTAAGGCTCGTTTGCCTGTTTCCTGTACTCCGGCCACGCTTCCCGCAACGCAGGCAGAGGCCACATCTGCGTTGGCCGCGTTTGCCGTCAACACCGCTGACATCGCATCGGTTAAAGCAACCCCGGAGTTGGAAACTTTCTACCCAGAAATGCGATATATGTAACGTTCCTAAGAGTTATGGAAAATGTGACGTCGGCATGTCCGTCGGGGCAGATGAGCGTATGGATAAAGACAAATGGCTTTATCACAGTACTCGAATGCAGGCAGGTACTAGCAGCTAGGCGGTACGCTTGTATTACCGGGTCCAGCTGAGCCTTCGCGATTTCGAGGAACTTCTATTGGCGCGTGGCGTGGCAGTTACGCGGGTGACCATCGGATGCTAATGCGACAAGCTCGGCACGACCTGGCACCGTGATGAAGGCTTGGTGCGGTCGCGCGGCGAGCCTTGCCTGTTGTGGCGCGCCGTCGATCAGATTGGTGGTGATCTCAATATCTTGATATAGAGGCGCTACGCATGATGGTGGCGCGACCAACTGCGCAACTATCCGGCGGCGAAAATGGAGATTCCGAGGTCACCAACGTCAGGCACGATGTCGTCAAAGTCAGCGTGCATCTGAACAACAGGGCGGAAAACAGTCGCCGACCGACGTGCGAACGCTAGTGACTCATACGTGTTTTCCGCGATCCTGAGGGCACGCAAGCTTTCCTATTGAAGCTCGGTCCGATCCGGCAGCGCTTCGCGTAGCCTCGCGGTGAGCGTGAGGAGCCTGGGCAAAAAGGTCGGGAAGGAATTCGCTTCGAAACTCGGGACAAACACGGTTAAAGATACTGCCGTATGTTGATAAGGATATCTTCTTATCAGGTAAATCTAGGGACTTTGGCCATGGTGATGGAACCCATGCAGCCGACAGGTTAGGTGCTGTGCTTATCCAGGCCGCAATCAGGCAACGGGTGCAAAAATGGCGCATTGCCGCATGCTCGCCCCGTGGTCCGTTGATCAGGAGTCGCGTGCCCCGTCATGACACTCGGCTGGACAGGCCATCCAGCACAGGTTTTCAGTTTCGTCTTCCAAGGAGTTGTCGATGTCTGCGATTGAATCTGTTCTTCAGGAACGCCGTGTTTTCCCGCCCTCCGCTGAATCAGCGGCAGGTGCGGCTATCCTCGGCATGGACGCGTACCGGGCGCTTGCCGCCGAAGCGGAGCGCGATTACGAAGGTTTCTGGGGGCGTCTCGCTCGCGAGACGCTAAGCTGGAACAAGCCCTTCACCAAGGTACTCGACGAATCGAAGGCGCCTTTCTACACCTGGTTCGAAGACGGCCAGTTGAACGCGTCGTATAACAGCATCGACCGTCACGTTGAAGGCGGCAACGGCGAGCGCGTCGCGATCATCTTCGAAGCCGACGACGGCACCGTCACCAACGTCACCTATCAGGATCTGCTGCAACGCGTGTCGCGCTTTGCGAACGCGCTGAAAAAGCGTGGCGTGAAGAAAGGCGATCGCGTCGTGATCTATATGCCGATGTCGATCGAGGGCATTGTTGCGATGCAGGCGTGCGCGCGCATCGGCGCAACCCATTCGGTGGTATTCGGCGGCTTCTCGTCGAAGTCGCTGAATGAGCGCCTGGTCGACGTGGGCGCCGTCGCCCTCGTGACCTCCGACGAACAGATCCGCGGCGGAAAAGCATTGCCGCTGAAGAACATCGCCGACGAAGCCATTGCCATGGGCGGCTGCGACGCGGTGAAGAGCGTGATCGTCTACAAGCGCACCGGCGGGAAGATCGCATGGAACGAAAGCCGCGATCTGTGGATGCACGAACTCACGCAGGCCGAATCGGATCAATGCGCGCCCGAGTGGGTCGGTGCCGAGCATCCGCTTTTCATCCTCTATACGTCGGGCTCGACCGGCAAGCCGAAGGGCGTGCAGCACAGTACTGGCGGGTATTTGCTGTGGGCCGCGCAAACCATGAAGTGGACTTTCGACTGGAAGCCCACGGATGTGTTCTGGTGTACCGCCGACATTGGCTGGATCACCGGCCATAGCTACATCGCGTATGGCCCACTGACAATTGGCGGTACCCAGGTCGTATTCGAAGGCGTGCCCACCTGGCCGAACGCAGGCCGTTTCTGGGACATGATCGCCAGGCACAAGGTCACGCTGTTCTATACTGCGCCGACGGCGATTCGTTCGCTGATCAAATACGCCGAAGCGGACGAGAAAATCCATCCGAAGAGCTACGACCTGTCGACGCTGCGCATCATCGGCACGGTCGGCGAGCCGATCAATCCGGAAGCGTGGGTGTGGTACCACGAGAACGTCGGTGGCGGCCGTTGTCCGATTGTCGATACGTGGTGACAAACCGAAACGGGCGGTCACATGATCACGCCGCTGCCGGGCGCCACGCCGCTGGTGCCGGGTTCGTGCACGCTGCCGCTGCCGGGCATCATGGCAGCCGTCGTCGATGAAACCGGGCAGGACGTGCCGAACGGGCAGGGCGGCATTCTGGTAGTGAAGCGTCCATGGCCGTCGATGCTGCGCAACGTGTGGGGCGATCCGGATGGCTACAAGAAGAGCTACTTCCCCGAAGAACTCGGTAGCACGCTGTCCCTCGCCGGCGACGGTGCAGTGTACCTTGCTGGCGGCGGCGCGGTGTACGTTGCTGGCGACGGTGCGGTGCGTGACAAGGACACCGGCTACTTCACGATCATGGGCCGAATCGACGACGTGCTCAATGTGTCCGGCCACCGCCTCGGCACGATGGAGATCGAGTCGGCGTTGGTGTCTAACCCGATCGTCGCTGAAGCGGCTGTGGTTGGCCGTCCTGACGATACGACCGGCGAAGCCGTGTGTGCCTTCGTGGTGCTCAAACGCGCGCGTCCTGAAGGCGAAGAAGCGGTGAAGCTCGCCAACGAACTTCGCAACTGGGTCGCCAAGGAGATCGGTCCGATCGCCAAGCCGAAGGACATCCGTTTCGGTGAAAACCTGCCGAAGACGCGTTCGGGCAAGATCATGCGCCGCCTGTTGCGCTCGCTCGCGAAGGGTGAGGAAATCACGCAGGACGTGTCCACGCTGGAGAACCCGGCGATTCTCGATCAGCTTGGCGAGTCGCGCTGAGCTGAGGTTGGCTTGGATGTCGAACGAGCGTGCATCTGATGATGCGTCCTCGTTCGACCGATATTAATCGACCGAAGCACAGCCACAGGTCGGCCACGTCGGCGAAATGCCGAAGTCACCGGGTAAAGGCTGCGCGTCGCAAGCCGTACACTTGCTGGCATACGGATGAAACGTACGTGACGCTTGCGCGGCGAGCCCCCGCTGCAATGGGGAGCCGTAAACAAGCACGCGTTTAACTCGACATCATTTTGCAGAAACGGCGCGACAAGACTATGGCGGAGCGCTTTTTAGATGGATAGAGCGCTCGAGCTCAGAGCAGCTCAAAACCGCCACTGACTAGCTGCGTAGCGATCCGGCAGGCAAGCGCAGAAATCCCGGAACTCAGGAACGTGAGGCACGGGTTTGTCATGTCATGGCAGCGACCGCTCTAAACAATCCAGATCTGTAGGCATGTCCCTGCAGACCGGCTTGCCTCGAAGCGCATGCCCACGGAAGTACAGCAGCTTATGTCCCGGCTCGTCTGATATGTCCGTAATCGGGTGATCGGGTGTAAGAGTTCGCTATCCCAAGTCAGTCACCAGCGCGCGAAGTTGCCCCGTGTTGAGCGAAACCGAGACGAACTGCTCGCGGGTCGTCCAGACGAATCGTCCATTATTCAGGCTACGCACGCCCCGCCAGATCCGCAATTCGTCGTGGGCCATTGCCTTCGCGCGGGTCGAATGCGATAGGTGAACAGAATCGCGTGGTGCGGTCGCACCACACCGAACACTTTCACCAGCCGTGCGACTAGAGTCTCGACGCTGGCGCCCATCTCGATCGGTTCGGTCTCCAACCAGGTTGCGCCGATGCGGATCAAAGCAGCCGACCCTGCAGCATGCCGGAAAGTCACTTGCCGCTGCAACAGCCAGTACCGTATCCATCGCTGCACCCCCGACCCCGCTCAATCTTGATCTCGCGTGCGCCTGCAGGGACCCTGGACGCGTCTGGTGCAGCGGCACAAACTCCGCGGATGGTCCAGATATCAATTTGCGGGACGTGCCGGCTGCATCCCGCTCCTGCCTATTTGCCGCCCAGCTTCTGAACAAACCGGCATTCGGGTGATGAGCGCGACTGCCGTAATCCATACGTTCGGCTGCATCGCAGTCGAGATCGTCTGTGCTTCGAACTCTTCGGCATGCCGCAGGCGTCGCGTCGGTCGCAAAACCTTCGGAATCCCCTCGCTGTCGTCCATTACATCTGTGCAAGACAAATTTAGACGGACACTGTCCTCGCCGGCGTGTCTGACGCATCAAGATACCCTCCTGGCACGCTCATGGCATTATTTTCGAAAAACTATTTACGAGATGTGAATTTTGGAATAAAGTTAGCCGACATCCAAATCACGAGGAGAGAGATCATGAGGCTGGTGAGTTTCGAAACGAAGGGGCAGGAGAGAGCGGGCTTGGTGCTGAGTGATGGGCGCGTTGTGGATCTCTACGAAACAGCCTTGGATCTGGCGGCGACCGGACAATTTCCCGGCGGAACAGCTGGTTGTGAGGCGCTCAAAACGGTGCCGGGCATCATCGCAGTTTGTGCGGCCGTCCTTCCTTCGCTGCGATTGATCGAAAGCGAGGGTGAGCAAGGGCGCGGAACACTTATCGAGGCCGGCGATTATGGTCTGCTTGCACCCATTCCTCGTCCGTACAAGAACGTCTTCTGCGTAGGACGCAATTACATCGATCATGTTACGGAAGGCTACAAGGCCCGCGGATCAGAAATCCGCGTTCCAGAACATCCGCAGTTTTTCTCCAAACCGCCTACCGCGGTGACCGGTCCGCACAGCGACATTCCATTCGATCCCAAGACTATGGCCCGCCTCGACTACGAGGTTGAACTGGGGGTGATTATTGGAATGCAAGGCAAGGATATACCTCAGGAAAGCGCCCTTGATCATGTGTTTGGATACACCATCATCAACGATCTGACGGCGCGCGATTTGCAGCGCAAGCACGATCAATGGTTCAAGGGTAAGGGGCTTGATTTTTCGTGCCCGATGGGGCCCTGGATCGTCCACAAAGATGATATTGCGGACCCGCAAGATCTCGCAATTTCCTTGAGCGTGAACGGTGAGGTGCGCCAGCAAGCGCGCACCTCACAAATGATATTTGATCTGAAAAGGATCATCTCGGATCTCTCGCAGGGGATGACATTGGAGGTCGGCGATATTATTGCGACCGGCACGCCATCGGGAGTCGGTTATGCCATGGCAAGCCCAAGCTTCCTCTCACCAGGTGACGTCGTTCGCTGTGAGATTGAGTGCATTGGGGCGATCGAGAACAGGATCGGTGTCACACAGCGGTAAGCCGGAGTTCCTCAGCCGTCGCTGCATGATTGCCCGGCTTGTTTGGTTTAACCAATAGACCAATTTCTGAATGTTGGCTATTTCTGAGAATGGGAGACTACACATGGCAAGTTCCGTCGATGCTCGAATTGCTGAGGTCGCTGTCACGTTATATCGCGTGCCTTTGCCTCGGCCCTGGGTCTCAGCCGCGTATACGATCACCCACCATGAACACACCTTGGTCGAACTGACTTTGGAGAACGGACTAACGGGAACCGGCTGGTCAACTACCCTTGGGGTCGCTGGCGCAGCAGTTGCGGCGATGATCAAGAGCTACCTTGCTCCGATGTGCATCGGTCGGTCCGCTCATGATCACGAAGCGCTGTGGAGCGACCTGTGGCGACACTGCCATCAGCCAGGTTCAGGCGGGATTAGCGCAATCGCTGTGGCCGGAATTGATCTCGCTTTATGGGACCTTCGCGGGAAGCTGGCAGGCATGCCGGTCCGAAGGCTGCTCGGCGGGGGCGCCGACAGTGTTCCAGTCTATGCAAGCGCCGCCAATCTAAACCTCGCCGAGCACAAACTCGTGGAGCAGACGAAGCAATTTCTGGACGCAGGAAATCGTCTCTTCAAAATAAAGATTGGATCGGAAGATGCGGACCAAGACGTTTCGCGGGTCGCTGCCGTTCGGAATGTGATCGGCAGTCTGCCGCTCATGCTCGACGCCAACCAGCGCTTTAAGCCAGGAGAGGCGCTGCGCAGAATTGCAATGCTCGAGCGCTTTAACCCGGTCTGGCTGGAAGAGCCTATGTTGTCGGAGGATATTGATAATCACGCAAGGCTCGCCGCTCAGTCCCGCATTCCGATTGCGTTAGGAGAAGAGCTGTCCTCCCGCTACGAATTCTGGCGATATATATCGTCAGGCGCCGTTAGCTATGTGCAGCCTAACGTTCACAAGGTTGGGGGAATTAGCGAATGGATGAAGATCGCACACATCGGAATGGGTGCGAACCTTACCATGGCTCCTCAGGGCGCCCTCGAGGCATCCGCCATCGTAGCCTCGGCTTTGCCTGGCTGCTATCCCATTGAAAATATCGATTCAGGATCCTTTACGGACCAAGGCATCCTTGAGGAGCCGCTTCGTGTGGAAGGAGGGAGAGTTCACCTTTCTCCAGAGCCTGGCCTCGGTGTAAGGTTTAATAGAGAAGCGATGGAAGCTTACCGGGCACCATCCGATCTCACCGTATCGATTGTCGATCGGCAGAAATACATCAATGAAAAAGAGAGAGATGGCGGAGGTGACAGTCGGCCTGCGGGTCGTTCAGCCGTCTAGGGCAATGCTCTTTAAGGGCGAATGCCGAGTGGAGAATTCTCGCCAGGTGATAGGCTGCACCCTAAACGAGACCTAGCTGCCTTCTAACCGACGAGGATTTTTCGTTCATTGTCCAGAGCCGTGGTCGAGGTTTATGACCTTGACTTTTCGGCAATGTAGTTGCCTTGAGAACACGGCGGATGGAATGGCAAGCGGAACGCATGCCGTCGGTCGAAGACAATGGCATCGAGGCCAAGGTCTTTGGTCATCCGCCGGTGAAATAAACATAAATCGATCAGGAGTTATGAGATGATTAAACATACCGTTATGTTTCGCTTTAAGAACGATGTAACTGATGAGAATAGGCGATCGCTGATTGATGAGTATCTGTCTCTTCCGAGTGTATACCCCAAGATGAAAAACTATTCATTCGGAAAGAATATAAGCGAGCGCGATCAAACATTTGAATATGCCTTCTCGGTCGAATTCGAAACCGAAGAGGACCTTAAAGAATACTTGAACAGTGAGATCCATGAGAAGCATGTTATTGAACGCTGGCGTCCGATGATTGAGTCGCGTGCGATCGCGAGCTTCGTAGATGCAACGCCCTACGGGAAGATTCAATAAACCGATCCGAAAAAAGTTACGTCGAGAGATGGCTTCAAAACCGGAGCCCTATTCTGCCCCGGCTTGGGGGAGGGTCTTGGGTTTCTTATTTTGAAACCATTCCCCTTGCAGCCGGAAGTTAGAGATCTCCGGCTTTGTCACGATGGCGCGGTGGGATCTCCATCGTGATGGTGCAGTGTCGTTGAGCTGCACCGGTTCGGTTGGCACCCGCTTAGGCTAATCCGGCCTGCCGCTCAAACTCCATAGGGAGTCAAACATCCGATCGCGGAGTGTCGGTGTTTCGGATTGTGGAAGCGTTAAATACAATCTAACACGTTGGCTTGGTGTCGCCTCTTGTTCGGTAAAATTTTCGAGCGGCTCGCTCGGTCTTCAACGACGAGAGAAGCTTCCCAGCGCCGCGTTGCACCACAGTGCGGCTGAACCGTCGCCGGTTCCGCTACCCCGAGTAATCTGACCGGCCGGGGCCGAGTACTGCGGCAACCCGGAGCATCACAATACTAGCTCTATCTGGCGTGGAGAACATCGATCACACTCGCACCAAGGTGCGTTCTCCACAGACCAACGGCATCGTTGAGCGGCTACACAAGACCATGCTCAACGAGTGCCACAGAAACCTCTTAGCTCTAAAGTCCGTGATACAGATTCCTCTTTCAGACGCCGACTGGCTTCGCATCAAACAGCTAATTCCGGAGTCCGAGAAGCCAGCTTCAGGTCGCCCCGGCCGCCCCCGTCGCAACGTTCGGGAAATACTGGATGCCATTCTATGGATCCACCAGACAGGGGAGAAGTGGCATCGTCTGCCCTCAACATTTCCGCCAACACAAACCTGCTACGTAAAATATTGTGCATGGCGACGGGAGGGAATTGTTCAACTGGCCATAGGCATCCTGGAGAGAACTCCGTCCGTAGCGACGGCCCATGGCAGCTTGACACCAAGAGGCAGCGGCCGCGCCGCTCTCGAATAGATGTTGGCCGCTATCAAAGTTTTTACATAAATAGATGATCAATTTTTTGTTATCTATTTAGTTAATGTGATGGTATGTTATCCGAACCTCACGCGCTCTACACGCCTCCCTTGCGCAGATTAGGGTGCTGTGTTAGCGCCCGACTGTGATATACCCATTCACATTCATGTCGTCGCCGATGCGTGCCACGATCTACGAACGCTTCTTCACAAACGACTAATGCGTTCCCGTTGGTGTTCAATACAGTCGATCATGGCCTTGGATGATTCGACCTCTAGCGATAGGTGCGTTTTATAAGTTCTCGATATACCGGACGCCCGAAGGATCATTGGCGCCGCGGTCGGGGTGGTCGCTCGTCACAGTGCGCTTGCGGCGGCAGCTAGCTGCCAGTCGCTGACGCGAAAAGAGGCGGCGCTCGATAATTTGCGGTTAATGCAATACGCCGGAAGCGGAGGCTACCTGTGCGGGCAGACCTCCAAGGCCACCGCGTGATCAAGCAGGAGGCCGACCTCGCCAAGCGTCAGAACGCAGTGGATATGAATCTGAAATCCCTGAATCCGATGGCCATTGGAATAGCGCCGAAGACTATTTGTAACGCGACACCCAGCAGCCGGAGCGAAGTCTTGAGTGACTATTTTGTGTGGTGTGTGTGATCTTCGAACGCGGAGGCGATGCTCTCAATCATTGCCGCGATGCGCGCGGTATGCCGAAGGTCTTGATGCGTGACGAGCCAGATTTCGTAGACCGCCCCACGTGTCGGTTCCGGCCATATCTGCACGAGGCCGTCGTGTTCAGCCAGATGTATTGGAAGTTCACCGACTCCGAGGCCGGCCTTGACCGCGGTACGCAGCATGAGACTGGAATTGAAGGACGATACGATCCGCCCCGCGTGTGTCGGTTCGCCAGCCAGAGTGGGTGAGGTGGGTGATTGACTGCCGCTCCAGCTTCCCTGATAGACGACAAGATCGTGACCCTCGAATGCGGAGCCAGGCACGGGCTTGCCGTGCTGCTCAAGGTAGGCCTTCGATGCAAAGAGCGCCATGGGCCAGCGAGCGAGGCGCCGCGCGATCAGATCGGGATTATTCGGTCTGACTGACCGGACCGCGATATCCGCTTCACGCTTTGCCAGATTCAGCATGCGTGTCGACGTGTCCAGCAGGACGCGTACTTCCGGATGCGCAGCATGCAGGCGTTCGATGGCGGGAAACAGGAATTCGAGCGCATCGAGTCGGTGCTGATGACTCTTACGTCTCCCGCCAGCCGTGTGTCCGTGCCTTGAGCTCGTCTGACGAGCTCATGCGCGGCGTGTTCCATTTTCTCCGCGGATCTGAGCGCGGTTTCGCCTGCGGCGGTCAACGCGTAACCCTCGGAGGTGCGCAGGAAAAGCGTTGCACGCAGGGTGTGCTCGAGTGCCGCAATCCGCCTGCCGACAGTCGCCTGATCGAGGTTGAGCGTCCTGGCCGCTCCACGGAGCGTTTTTTCACGCTCCACCGCGAGAAACACTCGCGCGTCATCCCAGTTCATTGTTCTGTCCCATTGATGCAAATTTGCATCAGACCACGTGAATAATGCCGCGTGAATTCATCAATGTCGACTCCTATACTGGGTGCAAGAGTTCCTCGTTCAGTGATCCGACCGGATCAATCGAGCCTCATCAATCGAAGGAGTGGTATCCATGTCTGCTTCAACTTATCGTGTGCCGTCGTCCATGATGGCCATTGAGATCAAACAGCCCGGCGGTCCGGAAGTTCTGGTGCCGACTACGCGCCCTGTGCCGATGCCGGCCGCCGATCAGGTTCTGATCCGCATCCACGCGGCCGCTGTGAACGGCCCAGACGTTTTCCAGCGTAAAGGGCTGTATGATCCGCCCCCCGGCGCTTCAGACATTCCCGGTCTGGAAGTGGCAGGTCAAGTGGTCGCCGTCGGATCCGACGTGTCTCAATTCCGGATTGGCGAACTGGTGTGTGCATTGATTCCCGGCGGTGGCTACGCCGAATATGCCGTCGCGCACGCCTGCAACACGATGCATATTCCCAAAGGCCTGACGTTGGTGGAAGCCGGGGCCATGCCCGAAACGTTTATGACGGTATGGCTGAATCTGTTCCAGCGCGGCAAGCTGGTTGCCGGCGAATCGGTGCTGATCCATGGTGGCGCGTCAGGTATCGGCACCACGGCGACCATGCTGGCGAAGGCATTCGGCGCCGCGAAAATCATCACGACAGTGGGCTCGCAGGCACATCGGGAGGCCAGCCGGGCCTTAGGTGCAGACCTCGCGATCGAATACCGCGAGGCAGATTTCGTCGCCGAAACGAAGCGGTTGACCGACGGCAGAGGCGTCGACGTGATTCTCGACATCATTGCTGGCGACTACGTGGCGAGAAACTATGACGCGGCAGCCATGGACGGACGGATCCTCCAGGTGGGCGTGATCAAAGGGCCGGCTAAGGATCTTAACCTCGTGCCGATGCTGACGAAACGTCTCACGCATATGGGCTCGACATTGCGATCGCGCACCTCCGCGGACAAGGCGACCATCGTGAATGAACTCGAGCGGCATGTGTGGCCGCACATCGAGAGCGGCAAGATCAAGCCGATTGTCTACAAGACTTTTGCGCTTGCCGAAGCTCGTGGCGCTCACGAGTTGATCGATTCCGGCACGCACTTTGGAAAGATTGTTCTTACGACGGGCGCCGATCTCGTTGGCTGAAGCCTCGCGTGGGTAGTCAAAGTGGAGGTTGCAAGCCTCTTGCCGGTTTCGTGCTTGGCATCAAACAAACGTTACTTTTAAGGGTCACGGTCTGTCTCGTGATCTGTTCGACGATCGGCCGAAGTCGGTTCGAAAGCGGGCGGAGGTGGATCGCGCCCGAATGACTCAAACGGGTGTGCGCCGTGAAAAGGTGACGCTTTCCGGCGAGTGCAAGCCCCGCCCGGCAAATGCTCCAGCCGGAAGCAACCGGAGCAGCTATGGAGGCAACGAAGTGGCTGAAGCCTTCGGTGATGCGTGTCACAAATTGGTGACAGCGTGTGTGTGCAGGCCGTAACGCGAGTGAACGCCGAGCAAACCTCGAAAAGGTCGATGCGCAGGCCGACCCGACAACCCTGCCGGTGAAGGCTGATACGGCTGGGCGAATGAGCAGGCTGGACGCCCAGTCGCTGCGCGGGGGTAGTGGCGACAGCATGTACACAAGGAAAGCCTACGCAACACGTGAAGTCCCTCGGCGTGGTCAGGGCTAACCGGACGCCCGCGAGGGACAGGCGGGGCGCTTTGGGATGACGGAGGGGCCTGTAGTACTGATGAAGCCGACATGGCCTCTTTTCCGCACGTGCAGTTGACCGTACAAGGTCGACAGCCGGTGCAACCGAGCCACCACATCGCGCAGCCGACTGTCCGGAATCTGGCTTTTGGACAGCCAGGTCAGCACGTCGGTCACAAATCCGAGGCCGGCATGCCAGCGCAACTCGTCCGCTCTGGTCGCTTTCGGCCGGTTCCGGATCACAACAAACCATGACTCGAGGACGTCAGCCAGCGCCCGGTCGTTCATCTCAGCCAGCGCATCATCCAGGCCATTGACGCCGAGAATGCCGTCCGCGTGGCGGTACAGGTCTTCGATGTATCGAAGCGTGCCCGTTTGAGTGGATTCGGCAAGATGTCCTATCGAAACCAGCATCCACACGTTGGCCCAGTATCGAGGGACGGCGGAATCGTCCACGAGCGCGACGCCGCGTAGACGACCAGGCACAAGCGGATTCGAGAGCTGCAAAAAAGCCATGAATTCGCGCAACAGTAAAAGGTACGCAATCCTACGTCGCTGTTGCTGACGACTTGATGACAGACGCCCGATGGGCGCAACAGTAAAAAAGGTACCTCTGATGTTGCTAATTTCTTTTATGTAAAAAGCAGTAGTCCTTACAGCCGATCACGCCAGCCGTTGGTTTGCATAAAAACGGTTCCTGTGTTTTTGCGAAATGTTGCTTCTAGACTCTAGACCTTTACAAGCGCTGCGTAATAGCGGCAAGGCAACTTGTCAACAATTTCGCGTTTGGAAGCCATATGGTTAGCAGGCGTCAAACATGGAAGCTATATGGTAGGCCGCTAGAGTCCTCGCGCAGGTGCTTCATTGACAATGCGCGCATCACATCTTCTGCACAACCTCCCGAGCAGGACGAAGGCAGTCCGACTGTGGTTTAACCCGGGTAGTTTGATTGTGGGATACACGCAACTAACGGGCTGCATTTTTCCTTCCCATCCGTCCGCTGCTACGCAGCGCGAAATTCAGCTTACAACGGAAGGGGCAGAGGTTTGCACTTACAGCGCAGGTCGGCACCAACTCCGACTGGACGGCGGGGCGACCTCGCAGCGGGAATTCGCCATATCTGGACGCCCGGGGGTAATGCGCACTCAGGGCATTCTGGTTATTCCGGCAGCGGGCGCAAAATCCAGATTGTCTACGCGAAAGCTGTCGCACCATTGTTGGCACGGCTGGGAGGACCATACCCATCCTTCACGACCGCGGGCATTCCGGATCTCGAGCCAGGCGAGTGCGTTTCGGAAGCAATTGTCGCCTCGACGGTGAACGTTGATAATCTGTTCAATCAGTCGGCAGTTGCCACTCGTGTTTAACAGGACAGTATGACTAAAGTGTCTTTCACCACCACTGACTATATCGCCTGGCTCGCCGGCCCGAAGTCCCGCGTCGAGCAGGCGCGGCAGAGGGTTCTGTCGCATTAACGCGGGCGAGGTAAAATTCGAGGCGGACGAAAACGCTCTGGCCACACGATGAAGAAGACAATGACGCCACGAACGACGCTTGCTCCGGACATCGCCAAGGTTCTGAAGCGGCTGCACTATCCACTTGAAGTGATCCTGCTGTGCGTGCGATGGTACGTTGCCTACTCGCTGAGTCTTCGCAATCTCGAGGAAATGATGGCCGAGCGCGACATTTGTGTCGATCATTCGACGGTGCATCGCTGGGTCATCAAGATGGTGCCACTGTTCGAAAAGATATTTCG
>NZ_JABBGJ010000088.1 GCF_012927345.1 Paraburkholderia polaris | reverse complement strand
CTCAATGCCTCGCAGCTTCAGCAGGAGGTCAACCGGCGAATCCATCGACTGCAGGAAGTCGTCGAGGATGGCGTGAAGATTCGTGTGCCGCGGCCGCAGTTGCAAGAGGCTGACAAGACAGGCTGCAACTGGAGCATGACGCACTTCGGCAACGCGGTCGGCTTCGAGCGCGACATCGAGGGCGTGCTCAAGGCCGTGCGTGCGGAATACAACCTCAACACCGAAGTGAAAGACACCGGCAACCCGTTTGGGGACTAACCGCGAAAGACATCGATTCGTTGTTCGTTTTTGATGGCGTTTGCACTAATGGTGGGCTTACCTCAAATGGTCTAGCTTGCGGCGCCCCGTCGCAGATATTCCTCGCTTGAAACCTATGCTTTCTACGAGCACTGACTGGCCGCATGTCGCTCGAAATTGCCGACAACTGACGAATGGACCTTTGGATTCAACCCTGCGCGCGGTGCGCTGATCTATACGGCAGGCCGGCCACTGAGCTTCCGCACCAGGTGTGGGCGCAGTCGTAGAGCGAAGTGATTTTGTCACGGGCCTCTGCCAGCTGGGACAGGGCGTGAGCCTCTGAGTTGACGCATTTACTTCGTTGCGCAGCGAAGCAAAGTTGTCACTTCGCACCAGTGCGCATTAAATTCGTCAACTCACGTTCGTCATAGACCATGAAATCCTCTGGCAGGTGGTACCCATGGTCGACGTTTTGCGAAGCTTTGAGCCGCTCACGCTGCCGCGTCCTCGCGGCGCGCACCGTTATGACGTCTTCAGTCCGAAACTGGGGCGACGTCTGACCCTATACAGGCGGAGCGCTTTCGAAGCATGGCTGATGCTCGAAGCGGATCCTGCTGCAAAGACATCCTGTGAACGGCCTGGCTTCATGGCAGTCGACGGGCAACGCTGCGTCGTCGATTTCTGGGCAAGGTCTGACGACCATGAATGCCTGGTAGTACTATCGGAGACAACACCCGCGACGGATCGCCCGCGGGGTCGTCTTGACTTCGACCCGGAAGCCTTCGCCGTGCGGCACATTGATGCAGCCGAAAGGGCAGCTGCGCGTGTGTGGACCGGTAACTGGCAGCGCATGCTGCCCGTACTTGTAGCCGCACGGGGCCTAGTCAAGCCTTCGATGCTCGGTGCGATCGAGCGGTTTGTCGCATCGCCCCAATCGCTGATGACCATAGAGCGTGAATTCTCCACGGGCGATCCATCACTCGTCCGGGCGGCCGTTTTCGAACTGCTGCATCGCGGTCGCATCCGGGCGCCAGAGTTACACACTGAAAGCCTGACGTTTCTGACGCGCTTCGTTGCGATACAGGCCACATCATGAGCCGCCGCAGACCCGAATTTCAGACGCTGGATCTTGCCTCTTGGTCGACAATCGCATGGACAGAACTCGACGCCACCGCGCACAGTCGCGTCCAGAGGCATATCGACGCCATTGAGCGCTACGCCAAAGATGAGCCTGTCGGAAGTATTGAGGCCGCAACTGGAGTCAACCGCAGACAGCTCTACCGGCTTCTCGACAGGGCGCTCTCGCTGCATGCCGACGGGCGGCTATACGGCTTCCGTGCGCTCGTTGCTCATGCCCGCGTGACGGAATATACACGCATGCTGCCCGTTACCATGCGCGGCGAACGAAGCGGTGCCGTCGGTGCGCTTTCGCTGCTGTTTGAGTGTTATCCCACACTCGCTGCGTGGCTCGTGCTGCAGATCAGACAGCGCCGCGTGACACCCAAGCAGATACCTTCGAACGACGGCATCCGGATCCGGTTGCACGGTTTGCAGGCTTTGCACGAAAGATTTCTGCAGGGATGCCGGCAGCGGCTCTGGTGCAAATGGCTTGTCTGGCAGAGATGCTTCCTATAGATATGGATGCCTTATCGATTGAACAGGACGGCATCCCAGACAGCGGGCGCAGCAGTATCTTTGAGCCCGACCATGGAGAAGTTGAACTGCCCCTTGCGAATGCGATGCATCAATTCGATGCCTGAAATCGTGGCCGCGGCATTCCTGAACCGTTTGAAGCCGCGCATCACATTCGTTCTGGACTTGATGTTTCGATGGTCCTGCTCGATCAGATTGTTCAGGTACTTCGAGGACCGGATCTTCGTGTCCTCAGGTAGCAGGCCATTGGCCTTCATCTCACGCACCGCCCGGTGCGAGGCGGCATACCCATCGAGCGTGATCGTCTCCGGCGGCTGTC
Source organism: Paraburkholderia polaris (assembly GCF_012927345.1). Taxonomy (GTDB): domain Bacteria; phylum Pseudomonadota; class Gammaproteobacteria; order Burkholderiales; family Burkholderiaceae; genus Paraburkholderia; species Paraburkholderia polaris. The sequence continues at coordinate 14,599 of NZ_JABBGJ010000088.1, read as the reverse complement.
CCTGATGTTTGATTGCCTTGCTGAAAAAGGCTTTGGCCGCGGCCACGTCGCGCTTCGCCCTGAGTATGAAGTCCACCGTCTGGCCGGCTCGATCCACCGCACGGTACAGATAAACCCATTTGCCACGAATCTTCAGGTAGGTTTCGTCAACACGCCATGACCGCCCTGTGGGTACGCCAAAACGATTCCAGCGCTTGACGAACTCCGGCGTAAAGCGCTTCACCCAACGCATAATCGTGGTGTGCACCACCGACAAACCGCGCTCGGCCATCATCTCGACCAGATCGCGCAGGCTGAGCTTGTAGCGAAGGTACCAGCGCACGCAGAGAATGATGATCTCCCGATCAAAATGTCGCCCATCAAACAACGCCTCCAGGCCTTTCCGCTTGCTCATCACCGACCACCAGATTGTTGGGCTGAATACTTTAACCGATTCGCCGAGCCTATTTGCACCAGAACCCTTTATTGTCCGTTTTCTGAAGCGACCCTAAGACGGCGTCGATGATTCTCGATTAGCGCCCGTTCGAGCGACAATTTCCAAAGGCGCTCGCGTTTCCCAAACTGACCGCGTGCTGACTCGTGCGACATGCCTGCTCACGCGTAGTTGCGCGGCATCATCGGCAACACGCGATTCGCAAGTTCTGTTCACAACATTGAAAGAGTGGCCACTCGCACAGCAAATCCGACCAGCTATTTTCTATTACTCCCGTGCTTCAAACTCAACTCTTACCGTGCCAGTTACGTCAATTTTCTTCAGCCTCACGGTCGCCGGCAACGTCGCCGTACTGTTTATTGAGAACGACACGTGCAGAGCAGTGCTACTCATCCAAACAATTTTGGGCGAAAAGCCGTGATCGGAGAAATCATCGCACTCACCTGTGTAGACCGTGTATCTGGAGGCGAGGCCCGCTTGCCCGACATCCACAGACGCAGGCACAACCAGTAAAGCTTGATGGCAATACGGGGAAATACCTCCTCCTCCTGCCCACGTGAGAAGTTCGGCACGGTAGTTACCATCGGGTGACGGGAACGAATGGCGCGCCTCAGGCGGCGGCTCCTCGGAGCCCTTACTCGTGTGCCAGACGAATCCCACGACGGAATAGATCCCAATGGCGCTCAATGAGATCACCACGATACGTCTCAACCAACGCAACAATCTCAATGCCAGCTCCTGAGTTGTGCAACTTTGTTTTAGGCAACGGAATATCTACCAACTCCACGCGTCAATCGGCTTGAGCGATTTCACATCTATCAGTAAGGGTGATCGGTGGTGACCTGTCAGGGGTTCAAACGGGTCGCCTACGATTTGCACCCTGTGACCAATCGCCTTTTCGGCCGCAGCCCGCTCTGGATCGTGAACAACGACCTGAACAAAATACGTCCCCTGGGCGTCGGGGCCAAGCTTGACTAGTGCGTCGGAATTTCCAAGCTGTGTCGTTGGAGTAGCGGGCAACTGCAGAAATAGCGAGTGCTCGATGCGGTCGCCACTTGGGTTCTCACCGTAATTGGGCGGTCCATAAAACTCCCCGATCGCCAGGGTTCCTTCGAGCGTGATCGAGGGTGAGGGTTCGGCTGCCCTGCCAGCAACCATCAGGCAGAACGCAGCGAGAGTAAAGGCTAGACGGGTAGGCTTCATAAGCCGCGGAAGCTCTAATCGCATGTGTGGGCACTTCCCACCGTTATGCAATGCTTGACTGACCAATGGCTTTCGCCTGCGATTCCCGTACTGTCTCCGATGCCGAGCGGGCGATGCGGAGGCCGGAGATGGAATTCGATCCCCGACACGTTTTGATTGGACGGTGCTGGCGGTAACGGCGAAGCAGCGACAATCGCACGTTGTACGGCAGCGTCCCACGCGTCGTTGCCACTCGTGTGTAGCAGCGTGAGAGAGCCTACCGAACCGTCAGGATTAAGCCGGAGAGATACGACTGCTTCCGGATTGCCAAGATCACTATTTGCATCCACAGACAAGTTGCTGGTCAACGCGCAACTGACGTAGCGACGCCATTGTAACGCGTTCATTTCGCCCAACGTTAGAAGTGGTTCGCCGCTGCCCGCTGCGTGAACCAGGCAACGTTTCGCTACGTCGCCAGCCAACGGTATCAGGGGTTTGTTGCTGTTTACCGGAACCTCGGCCGTGCACGCGGCCAGTAAAGCCAGCACGAGCGGAATTAGAGTGAGCGAAACCGGTTCGATCATAGAACGCTCTGGCACGTTGATTATCCGAAAGGACCCAAAGGGCAACATACATGCACCCGCCATGTTTCTACCCCGTCTGGCCCGTGCTGCCCGGTCCGCCTGGCAGCGGTTCGGGCGCCGGATTTGGACGTACACGTGGTATATATTGAATGAATACCTGATTGGTACTGTAGGACAGCCAGAGCTTGCGCCAACGCAGGAAGTCCATCCCAAGCAGCATGTCAGTGCCGGGGAACGACGAGTCCTGCACGAATATTCGTGCATTTCTGAATGTCGATGCACCAACAATCATTATCTGGAAACTGTGTTTGTGCGCAATAACGGCTGCACCTCGCGATCCGAAGAATGATCCTCCAGGTTCGCTGGCAAGCGTCTGCTCATCGACCCCGGCGGCCGCCGCACCTTCACGACTGACGCTTGAGATGTTCGAGCCGGTATCGACCAGCGCCCGGACAGTTGAGCCATTAAGAACGACGGGAATGATGAATGCTTTCTTTGCTGTGCGACCGGCGATGAATGCGTCATAAGGACCGTTCCATGGCACAAATCGACCCGAGCATGACGAGACGCGATACAAGGTCAGCCTGTGATTCGGGAAATCGAATTCCACATCGAATCGAGAGAGCAGATCGGCTCCAAGGAGGCCAACCGCAGACGAGGCGTCATTCTCCTGTTCCGGACGCACGATGTTCGAGGTCAGTACATCGAAGTTCTCCAGCCTCATGGAGCCGAAGTGGATCGAGTGAAGTACGACCGGATGCTGCGTACCCATCTCCCCGCCAACTCCATTGACCCGGACGCTTCGGGTCTGATCCTCGTCGAGATGAAGCGCCGCCGCTGTGCGCTGCGATAGCGCGGTCGAGCCAGCACCGCTGTCGACGAGCATCATGAGCGGTTGCTGCTCAATGATAACGGGCGTAACGAACCGTCCCTGGCTCTCGATGAGCGGCATCTGGGCATCCGCAACGACTGAACATCCTTCAGGCCTCGCTGGCTGTATTGGCTGCAACGGTGCTGAAGGGTTTGGTAACGATGTTACCTTTCCTTCCGTGGTTTGCGCTCTCGCGTGCGACGCAGGTAGCGCGAACGCAAGTATCAGCAGGACACCGTAGCTGACACCAACTCGAACAACGTGTCGACACCTATACCTGAAGATACCTACACGGTTGCGCTCGAACCACCACGGCGAAACCGGGCCTGACGCGGGCCAGTCGCTCATGAGAAAAACCTCCCTCAATCCGTTGAACAGGCGCACTGGTCAGTCCTCAAGCCGAATCTGCCTTCTTGTCAACATCATTTCGGGTCCGTGGACGGTTGGTCGACAATATCCCACATACCCAGCTTGCCGAGTTTGGAGGCCAGTTGCAGCCGCGCGGAGCGCCAGTCTGTCAACGCCTGGATGCGTTGCCGCTTGGCTCCCGCCAACGACGATTGTGCGTTGAGCAGTTCTAGGATATTGCCGACGCCGACCTGGTATCGACGTTGCGCCGCCATATATGAGCGGTGGGCGACATCGAGCAGCGTAGCGCTGTTGTCCAGGTTGTGGGTCGACGTCTGCAGCGCCTGATAACTGGTCCACACGTCGAGGCCGACCTGCTGCTGTACCTCATCAAGCGTGTCACGCTGCAGTTCGGTCTGTGCTTCGGCCTGTCGAATCTGATACGTCCGCCCGAATCCCTCGAAGATCGGTATCGTCAACTGGACGCCTAGATACCACTCGTGACCGGTAGCCGGAAACTGCGGCACGCCAACCTCAAGCGTTGTTGGCTCATTGTTCTGGCTATATTTGGCCACAAGGCTCAGGCTCGGCAGACCCTCGGCACGTGTTTGAGCCACCTTGGCGACAGCGGCTTCAACCTGCTCCTCGGCTGCCACGACGCTCGGGTGTGACCGCTTCGCTTCCTGGATCAGATCGGCGACCGAGTCGCTGAACTCACTGTTGGGTACCACGCCGTCGCCAACATCGGGCAGGGTGATCGGCACGCTGGGATCCAGGTCCATGTCCGAGGCGAGGGTGCCAAGCGCAGTCTGCCAGTCTCCCTGGGCCTTGGTCCGGTTGACGATGGATTCAGCCCAGGAAGTCTCTGCCTGCAATTCGTCGCTGACAGGTGCGATCCCCTTCTCCACGCGGGCCGTTGCGGCCTTGAAACTGTTGTTGGCGGTCTGCTCGATTTCCTGGGTCGCGACAAAAGCACCTTGAGCAGCCTGCGCGGCATAGTAATCCTTTGCCACGTCCGCAAAAGCCGTTTCCAGCGCAGCCTCCTGGCTGGCGTGCGCCGCTGCCAGCAGAGCCGTGGCATTCTGCAGTGCCGCCTTTCGGCCGCCGAAATCATAAAGCACCCAGCTCAGCGACACGCTGTCGGTCTTGAGCAAGCTGCTCCGGTAGTCGGAGCTATATTGCGGGAAACCGGTGACATTCGTGACCGTGTCGTCGCGCACGCCCTGCCAGGTTGCCGATACCGTGGGCAGGTATGCCGCGCGACCAATGCCGACGCCCGCCGCCTGTATCTTGACCTGAGCCCATGCCTCGCGCGTTTTAGGATTGTTGCAAAGGCCGCGTTCGACCGCATCCTGCAGTGGCAGCGGGTTGGGCAGCGGACCAAATACACAGACCCCTGCGCTGCCGTCGTCAAGCATCGCCGCTGACGCCGTGGCTGATACCGATCCTCCCGTGAATAGAGGGTCAATGGCCCAGGCGGGCCCCGACGCGGCGCACAGGATGGACACTGCGGTCAACCAGACTACGTACAGCGGCGCTCGCCCAATCCTCCTCGCTTCCATTCTCCCCGTTTCCTCCATGTTCCAGCTTTGCTTAACGCTCACGCAAGCTCTCCTGACTCGTTTGCACGACGGGGTCAAGAAAGTAGTGCGCAACGCTTCTCTTGCCTGTCTTGATTTCGGCCGTCACCTCCATACCAGGCGTCAGGTTGATCCATTGACCGTTGGCGAGAATCCTGTTCGTCGGCAAGCGGACGTGAGCGACGAACGTCAAGCCAAGCTTCTTGTCCTGTACTGCGTCGTTGGACACAGCGATGACCTTGCCCGTTAGATAGCCGTAGCGCGTATACGGAAACGCTTCGATCTTGATGGTCGCAACCTGTCCGGCTTTTACAAAGCCGATGTCCTTGTTCTCGATGTTTGCTTCCACTTCGACCGCGTCGTCCGGCACGATTTCCATTAGCGACTGTGCTGCAGTGGCAACACCCCCGACCGTATGAATGGCGAGTTGCTGCACCGTCCCGTCTACGGGGGAGGTCAGACTCATCAGCTTCTGCCGGGTGTCCGCCTTGGTCTCGTCGTTGCGGCTCTGGCCGAGCTGCTGGGTAGCCTTGTCGAGCGCGTCCAGTTGGGTGCTGCGAAACTGGGAAGTGGTTGATGCAATGTCTGCGCGTTGTTCAGTGATGCCCTCAAGCAGTTCATGGGCATGACTCTGCTGGGCGGCGAGTTCATGTTCTTTCTCGAGCGCGGCCTGTTCCTTGTCCAGGTAATCGGTCTTCGCCACGTACTTGTCGGCGGCCAGTGACTGGTACTGATCGGCCTGCTGGCGGGCGAGCGGTGCCGTGGCCGCGAGCCTGGCGATTTCCTGACGTGTCTCATCCAGCTCGGCTTCGCGCTTGAGTAATTCCGCCTGTGCACTGTTCAGCTTGTCCTGATACTCGCGATAGAGCCCGTCTGCAAAGTGCTGCGCTTCCTGCTGCTCCTCTGCCGATGCGCCGTCGACAGATGCCATCGCAGGTGGCCGACCCGCGCTCTGTGCAGCCAGCAATGTGCGCGAGCGTTCGGCGGCAAGCGCTGCATCGATTCGCGAAGAACGGGCCTTGTCGGAATCCGCCGCAGCCTGGGTCGGATCGAGTTCCATCAGTAACTGACCGGAGCGCACGCGTTGACCGTCATGCACGAGAATTCGCCGAACCACGCCCGTAATCGCCGGCTGGATCACCTTTACTCGCTCATCAGGCAGCAGCTTGCCCTTTGCTACCGCCACGATGTCGAGTTGCCCAAATACAGCAATCAGGATAATCAGAAGCGCCAGCACGACGACAATGCGCATCGACCACCGAGGTGCCGGATGCACCGGCGTTTCCACCAGTTCGAGATTCGCGGGCAGGAATGCACGTTCATGTGAAAGGCGCAGCTGGATATCGAGTTGATGGCGGATCGACCAGGCGGCACGAAACACGGCGCCGTAGCGTCGCAGCAGGTCGCCAAGCGCCTGCGCTCTTATGAAATTCATGATGGATTGCCGTATCAGCCTGTTGGGTCAACCGTTCTGAAGCGAGACCAGATGCGAGTAATAGCCGCCTAGCTCGAGAAGTTGCTCATGGGCGCCGCGCTCGACAATCTTCCCTTTGTCCATCGCGACGATGTGATTGGCGTGCCGGACCGACGTAAGCCGATGCGCGATGATGATCACGGTGCGCCCCTGACACATCGCCCGCATGTTGTTCTGGATGATCCGTTCGGTTTCGAAGTCGAGCGCGCTCGTCGCTTCATCGAAAATGAGAATGCGCGGGTTAGTCACCAGTGCACGCGCAATGGCGATGCGCTGCCGTTGGCCGCCCGAGAGATTTGAGCCGTGCTCGCCCACAACCGAGTCGTAACCTTCCGGCATTTCCGAAATGAAGTCGTGAGCGCCCGCGAGTTGCGCCGCGTGGATGACCGCTTCGAGCGAGATACCCGGATCGGTGACCGCGATGTTCTCGCGTATAGACCGGTTGAAAAGCAGGTTCTCCTGGAGCACGACACCGATCTGCCGCCGTAGCCACGCCGGGTCGGCAAGCGCGAGATCGATGCCATCGATGCGCACCCGGCCATGCTCCGCGATATACAGACGCTGGAGCAGTTTGGTCAGGGTACTTTTTCCTGATCCGGAGCGGCCGACAATGCCGATGATTTCGCCTGCCCGAATGTCGAGCGAGACATCATCCAGAATCGTGGGACCGTCAGGCCTGTAGCGGAAACGGATATTCTGGAAACTGATGTCGCCCCTGACTGCCGGCAACGCCTGGCGACTTTGAGGCAATTCAGTGCGGCTGTTGAGGATATCGCCGAGCCGGCCCATCGAGATGCCAATCTGCTGGAAATCCTGCCAGAGCTGCGCGAGTCGCAGGACGGGTGCGGCGACCCGCTGGGACATCATGTTGAAGGCGATGAGTTCGCCCACCGACAGCTTGCCGTCGATTACCAGCTTGGCGCCAAAATAAAGGGTGACGAGAGTCACGAGCTTGCCGACCAGCTGGATAAGTTGCTGACCGACGTTGCCCAGCGCACTCACGCGAAAGCCTGCCGAGACATAGGCGGCGAGCTGGCTGTCCCAGCGGCGGGTGAACTGCGGTTCGACAGCCATTGACTTGACGGTTTCGGCACCGGAAATCGTTTCAACAAGAAAGGACTGGTTGTCGGCACTGCGGGCAAACTTCTCGTTCAGGCGACGGCGCAGGACCGGATTGAGTGTCATCGAGATAGCCGCATACACTGGCAGCGAGATCACCACGACAAGCGTCAACCAGACGCTGTACACACACATGACCGCGAGAAAAATGAAGGAGAAGAACAGGTCGATGACTGCGGTCAGCGCCTGCCCGGTCAGGAAGCTGCGGATATTCTCCAATTCGCGCACGCGTGCAACGGTATCTCCAACCCGACGTGCACCGAAATAGGCCAGCGGTAGCGCGAGCAGGTGCCGGAAGAGACGTGCACCCAGTTCAACGTCAATACGGTTTGCCGTATGCGAGAACACGTAGTTGCGTAGCCCGGTCAGCAATATCTCGAATATCGAGCTGACGAAAAGCGCGATGCACACGACATTCAACGTATTGAACGCCCGGTTAACGAGAACCTTGTCCATGACGACCTGGAACATCAGCGGCGACACCAGCCCGAATAGCTGCAGTACGGCGGAAACAAGCAGCACTTCGAGCAGCAACCGTCGATACTTGATGACGGCGGGGATGAACCACGAAAAGTCGAACCGGGCGAGTTCGCCAGCAAGCGACGCACGCGAGGCGAAAAGCAGCATCTGACCGCCACAACGAGCTATCACTTCGTCATGGGAGTTCGCGGTGGTGGTGCTCGCGCCTGAGTCAAGTATCAGGACGCGCTCCGGATTGCAACCAGCCACAATAAAGTGCTGACCGTCCTGGTCGAGTGCCAGCGCGGGAAAAGGTGTGCGGTGCAGCCGGTCGACTGAGACTCGCACCTTTCGCGTCTTGAGACCTAGCGAACGGGCGGAGAGCGAGAGTTCACTGTCGTTGAACGCGGCCGATTTGATACCGGCTGCGTGACGCAATTGTCCCGCATCCGCCGCGATACCGTGAAAGCGCGCAATCAGCACGAGCGCGGCGAGCCCCGGATCACTGTCGGGGACAGCTTGTTGTTCTGGATCAGACATACAAAGTAGATATTCCGTCAGGTCGTAGCAGAGCGCAAAGGGTCTAACGCCGGGAGATGCGGGACGACTGGTGGCGGTCCCTCAGACGATCCTGACGTCGCGCGTGTTCAACTCCGGCTTCGTCCAGAAGTTCGTACCGGCATATTTCGCGAAAAGGTCCGGTGGAATGCAAGGCTTGCGCTCCTGGTACTCGACTTTCGGTCTGACCTTATGCAGCCCTGGCATGCCCAGTAGCGTGTCGTAGTCGGGTTCGTCATAGACGGCGTTATCAAGGTCATGCGCGTACCACGGCTCTCCGAGTTCTTCGTACAGTCGTCGCAGGGTCCGCTCAGGCTGAAGCACCAGGTGTTCGTAGGGGACGATGATCAGACGAGCGGCCCCGGAGCCAAACCACGCCTCGCGCAGCGTGGTCCAGGACAGGCCAATCAGTCCGTTCTCCGAATTCATTAACGTTTCCGCGCGCGAATACATCGATGTGCCCGGCTGGAAGTTGAACATGCGGGAGAGCTGGAGTGGATTCTTCGCAAGCATCCGCTCGATGCTGTCGATGATCCACCCAACCTCACGCACACAGCAGACGATGCGCGATTGCGGATACAGCTCGCCCAAAAGCGCCGTGCGGCCCGTCCAGCTTCGATTGGTATCGAACACGACGCGTCCTGGTTCTATATCAGCGTAGTAGGCATCGAACACTCCACGCAGCATGGTGGCGCGTCTCCCGTCATCGAAAAACACACTAAACTCGCCGCCGCACATCTTCTTGTGAAGCGCCCCGCACAGCGAGGCGACGGGACTGGTCATTGCTGCGGTGAAGCGGGGATTCTGGCGCAGGAGCGCGCACAGTAAGGTTGATCCCGAGCGGGGCAGCCCCGAGATCAGATGTAGTCCGGTAACCATGCGGCTCCTTTTTCCTCTAGGGCGGGTAGTCGGTCAGTGCGCGCCGACGGCCAACACCATGTGGTGGTGGTGAGCGTGGTCATCGTGCATCAGGCTCGTGTTTCCAGCCGACCGCGGATTGAAAGACGCCATCCCCGCGATCAGTTGACTGAGCTGATCGTTGACCGTTATCTGGCCGCCTGCCGGAGTGGAGGCCGCAATGCCCGCTTTACCTGCACCCGGTTGCGCTACATTACCGGCCGAACCATACAATGACTGGATGCCCGCAATATCCGTGCTGTCCAGCGTCTGGTTATTCGACGTCAGCTCGTAGTACATGACCGAGTCCTGGTCCGAATCATCTGCCAGCCCCAGCGCATGCCCGATTTCGTGCAGTAACACCTGTTCCAGTGTTGCGCTGGTACCGGAGTAGGTCAGTTGCCCATCAGACCCTGCAACCAGTGCATCCTGGCCCGGGTCTTCGAGCTGGATGGTCGCCGCCGATAACTGGCCGGCGCTTGCCTGATAACTCGTATAACCGGCGACGCCGGAGGTGAGAGTATTGAGATCGCTGAATCCAATCTGGATGTCGGCCGGTGAGGTCGCCGACACTTCAGCGAAGGTCAGTCCCGAGGCCGCCGCCCATGTCGCAAACGCCTGCTGGACTTCGGCGTCGTACTGACTGCCGATACTGGCGCCCAGACTCCAGGTGATGGCATCGCCGGTCCATTTGCTGCCGGAATCGACTGCCGTCCCTGTGCCTGCTGTCGGCGTGGCGGCTGCCATTTCCTGTGCCTGCTGAAGCGCGGCTTCGGCCGCAGCCGCTCCCTCCTGATCACCGATACTCAGGTCGTACTGCGCAATCGAACCAATATCGCTTCCCAGCGCGGCGTTGACCACCGATTGCTTGCCGGCGAAACCGTAAGACCCGCTGAAGCCGTCGTAGCCGCCGTCAGAGAACGGATTGCTGGCGGTCTGGTACCCCGACCCATCGCCCGGCTCACTGCCAGTTTCCGCGCCGGTCGACGGGTTGTACGTGGCAATACCCGTCTCCGGATCGACGTCCGAAGAATTCGCGGAGCCCGCGTAGTTTTCGATCTCTGTTACCTGCCCGGCCGAGTTGTAGATGGTGTCTGACGTCTCCCAGCCAGTCGTGGCGCTATAGCTGATCGCGCTGGTTTCATAGTCGTCCGTCGGGGTGCCTACGAAGTTGTCGACGCCCGTTTCCACGCCCGCGCTGTTGAACTGTTCGCTGCTCGTCTCAGCGCCGTTCGACGCGTTATAGGTGTCAAGTCCCGTCGTCGGATCAATGCCCGCTGAGTCTTTTGCGCCCGCGTAAGTCTCATACGCGGTTTCCTGACCCACCGAATCGAACTGGGTGTCAGAAGTCTCCCAACTGGTCGACGGGTTGTAGGTGCTGAACCCTGTCTCGGGATCGATACCGGCCGAGTCTGCTGCGCCTCCATACGTCTCGTATGCGGTTTCCTGGCCCGTCGAGTTGAACTGGGTGTCAGAAGCCTCCCAGCCGGTCGACGCGTTGAAAGTGATGAGCCCTGCTTCCGGATCGATGCCCGCCGAGTCGGCGGCGCCTCCATAAGTCTCGTACGAGGTTTCCTGACCCGCCGAATTGAACTGGGTGTCAGACGTCTCCCAGCCGGTCGTCGCACTAAGGGTTATGGCGGAGGTTTCATAGTCGTCCGTCGTATTGCCAACGTAGTCGTCCACGCCGGTTTCCACGCCCGAGCTGTTGAACTGTTCGCTGCTGGTTTCCGCGCCGTTCGATGCGAAGGTGATGAACCCCGCCTCCGGATCGATGCCCGCCGAATCTGCGGCACCTGCATAACTCTCATACGAGGTTTCCTGACCCGCCGAATTGAACTGGGTGTCAGATGTCTCCCAGCCGCTCGTTGCGCTCAGGGTTATGGCGCTGGTTTCATAGTTGTTGGTCGTGGTGCCTGCATAGTCGTCAACGCCCGTTTCCGCGCCCGAGCTATTGAACTGTTCGCTGCTGGTTTCCGCGCCGTTCGAAGCGAAGGTGATGAGTCCGGTTGTCGGGTCGATGCCTGCCGAGTCTGCTGCGCCTGCATAAGTCTCATCCGACGTTTCATGACCCGCCGAGTTATACGATGTGTCAGACGTCTCCCAGCCGGTCGTCGCGCTCAACGTTATGGCGGCGGTTTCGTAGTCGTCCGTCGTGGTGCCCGCGTAGTCAACGACGCCCGTTTCCACGCCCGCGCTATTGAACTGTTCGCTGCTGGTTTCCGCACCGTTCGATGCGAAGGTAAGGAGACCTGTCGTCGGGTCGATGCCCGCCGAATTTGCCGCGCCGGCGTAAGTCTCATCCGACGTTTCTTGACCTGCAGAGTTGTATTGCGTGTCGGACGTCTCCCAACCGGTCGTCGCGCTCAAGGTCATAGCGCTGGTTTCATAGTCGTTCGTTGTTGTGCCTGCGTAGTTATCGATGCCCGTTTCCTGACCCGACGAGTTAAACAACAGATTTGACGTTTCAGCACCGTTGGCAACGTTGTAGTTGAACTGATTGGTCTCGTAGTCATCCGTGGTGGTGCCCGTAAAGTCCTGGACGGACGTTTCCTGGCCCGATGAATTAAGCTCCATGTCCGCCGCTTCGGCTCCAGCGCCGTTAAACACGGATACGGTTAGGGAGCCATTTGAAGCTCCTGCTATCACGTCTGATGCCCCAGCTGATATCGGGTTGGCATTGCCTGACGCCGTAATGGTCCCGTTATCGATCGTTAGAGTTCCGCCGTTGGAGCCGCTCCCAACGGTTAGGTCGCTATTGCCATCCACGTTTAAATTAAGATTTGTGCCGTTCAGCCCCGGTGAAATAACTACGTAGGAACCATCATCGCCAAGCGTCACCGTTGCGACGTTGTTCGGGTCAGTCGCCGTAGGTTGCTGATATGTATTATTACCCTGAGAAATATTAAGCATTGACGCAGCGTTGCTCGCGTCGCAAATAAAATTTGAATCGCTAAGGCCAGTATTGGAGACAGTGTAATTCCCGCTGGAATCGGGTGTCAGGCCGGAGTTTTGCAAAGCTTGTTGAACAGCATTTGCAATCGTTGCAGAATCAAGGCCGGCGCCTGCAGCATTTAACGCGAAACCTAGCGCATTTATTAATCCACCAACCGTAAACGTGGCTCCGCCTGCTATAATGCTTACGGTTGATGCCGCAAGCCCCAGAAACTCAACGCCTTGCCCAACCATCGTAACTAAATCGCCCGCCATAGTTACTGCTAGGCTAGCTCTGCTGGTGGCATTCATCGACTCGCCGTTCTGTACAAGATTCGCCAGATTCGCAGCAAAAGCGTTTGCAGCAAACGCAGCTCCCTCACCAGGAATGGCGCTTGTCAGTAAGGCCGCCGCATTGGCCAAAGCGGCATTGTATGCAACCTTATTGCTATAAGTTCCGTCGTTTTCATATGCAGACGCGGCGGCAGCCACGTTAGCTGCGTTATCTGGAACACCGACAACAAATGTACCAACCGTCACGGGCGTTGTCATGGAATTGACTCCTTAAATTTATTCTCAATTACAATAAGAAGAAGACACTAAGTGAACGACCAGCAAATATAAGAATAATCCGATAATTAGAGCAAAAACGCGACTCTGCGCAATGACTTCTCGCTCGCCTCTGCGCCCACTTCCAAATAGTTTAAAGTATTGAAATCCAGATAAAATTACTGAGGCGGCCATTGCAACCACATATGCAGTAAAAATTACTGGTGCTATCGAGTTTGGTAGCTGGCTATAGTTAATCGGAAATTTATCGCAGTTTAAAAAAAATGCCCCTGCGAATAACACCATAAATGCCGACACGCATAGCACGAAAGGGTAAAATTTTCTGTGATTCATTGGTTTGCAATTTTTGCGAATTTTAAATATAAAGGTTGCGATGGTTTATAAAAAATTTAAACATTCAAGGTAATTTTCTGCTTGAGTTTCGTATAGACGCAGCGCTACGCCAATCTACGCCATGGGAGGCTAAAATCAGACGTTGTAGATGTATGTTCTGCGGAGGCGAACATTCATAGACTGTCAGGTGTGCTTTCATGCTTTTCCTCCCCTAAAAAATATAAATAAACTTACAATTTCTATTCAAAAAATTAACAAATGCCATCGAATTTCTTTCGAAATACAATGAGACTAACTAATTTTAAATAAGCAAAATTTGTGCCGAGAAATTTTTAAGCTGTGACTGACGCAGTCAATATGCAAATAGCAAATTAAATCGCCAAAAAAACAATGACGTACCTCAAAGTATGGTCGTTTAGGGAAAGCGAGTTATGCGGCTGTGAAGCGCTGCTGACGGCGAGCGTTACGTAGCGCTCGGGAACATGCTCGGTGAACCTGGTGATGCCAGGTGCTTGTGGGTGTCTTCAATTTGTTGGGGCTGTCCGAGGACGGAAGAAACTCAGTCGGCGCGCGAGGGACCGCTATTTAAGCGAACGGGAGTCTGAATATCTCCTCGAATGGGCTGACCAACGAATGCAGTTGGTCGGCTTGCGCTTGGCGGGCGGTCGCGCGCCAAGCGCGGACTTCTGGATTTCGGAATTTTCGCTAATGTGCCGACTCGGGGCAATTGACATGTTTAATTCGCATCCCGGAAAGCCTTGTCCAGTAAGGCTTCGTGGCGTTCGACGCACGCGCCTCGGCGAATTGACAACGTTAATATCGCAAACTTGACAACTTTATTGCGTTCTACGGTTGCACACGCACCAGCCACGGCTTTGCCCGGCTCTGTCAACTTGGCGGGCGTAGACTACCTGCGTAGCTAAAGCGTAGTTATCCTTATCAGATAGCTTACTTGACCGCGGCAGTAACAGTCCAACCATGCCATGTGGCGAAGCGTTCTTTGAGTACGGCACGATGACATGCCGCGTTCATTTGATGTCTGGGCAACGCGAAGTGCTGCCGGATTGGGCCGAAGCATGAGAGGAATGCCTGCGTGCGACGCGCATCGCGAAAGCCGCACATCTGGCGTTCGCGCCTGCGGGTCGGCTGGTGGCTGTTCTCGGCACGGTTGTTCACACGTGCAGCCGCCTTGACGAAAGCGTGCTTCACATGAGCGAGCGCAGGAATCTCAGCCTTCGCCGCAGGATAGCTGCGCAA
>NZ_JABBGJ010000087.1 GCF_012927345.1 Paraburkholderia polaris | reverse complement strand
GATGCGCGCTTACCAGGCACTGCTCTCAGAGCGCAACCTGCCGCAAAGTATGTCGCGCAAAGGCAACTGCCATGACAATGCCACCATGGAAAGCTTCTTCGGCACCCTTAAATCTGAGTTCTTCTACCTGAACCGGTTCGAGAGTGTCGAGGCGCTGCAGGCTGGCATCAAAAAGTACATTCACTACTACAACCACGATCGCATCAAGATGAAGTTAAACGGGCTGAGTCCTGTCATGTACAGAACCCAGCCCTCTCGGCCCTAGCCGAAAATCGTCCAACTTTCCGGGGTCAGTTCAATGAGACAGGCGGCCTTTTTTTGTTGGACTCGTCCGGCCGGACAAAGGTACGACCGCGGCTAGGGCACGCTGCCGGTATCGTCGACCGAATGCGACGACAGATTCAGCAAGCCGTTGCTCTGCGCGTACTGGAACAACTCGGAATCGCGATCGATGCCGAGCTTGCGCATCGCCGTGTTCTTCTGCGTACTGATCGTCTTGATGCTGCGATTGAGCTGCTCCGCGATCTCCTTGATCGTCATGCCGGACACGAACAGGCGCACAACCTCGAGTTCGCGCCGCGACAGCATCACTTCTTCGTTCTTGCCGCCGGCATTCATGCGCAGCGTATCGAGCGACGCCTTGACGGACGGGCTCATGTATTCCAGATTGCGGCTGACGTGCTGCACGGCAAGCCCGATATGGCTCAGATCGTCCGATTTGTTGACGACCGAGGTCACGCCGAGTTCGCTCAGCCGTTTGAGCAAGGCGGCGTTTTCCAGCATCGTCAGCACGACAATGGGAAGGTCGGGGAAATTGCGGCGCAGATAGCCGATCAGCGGCAAACCATCGCCGTATTGGCCGCCTGGCATCGCCAGATCCGTGACGAGCACGTCGCAGGCAACGGTTTGCAGCACCTTGACCAGTTCGGTTGACTGTCGCGCACGCGCCACGACCTGCAGACCTGGAAACTTGAGCAAAGCCTGTTCGGCGCCGAACAGTATCACCGGATGGTCGTCAGCGACCACGACCCTGACTGGATCTTGCATTGCCCTCCCCTCGACAGATAAACCACTCTCCAAAACTTCTGACATGCCTTTCTATTCTTGGTACTTGAACTGATCGGGTACGCGGTCTGTATTCGCGCGGACAATTCCTCCGACTATAGCCGATTTCGCGTCTGCCAAGCCCGCTGGCGGCAACAATGATCCTTCGCAAAGCTAATGTTAGACTTGATTCGACCCTGGGGCACAAAATAGGGACAATAATCCTCGCGAGGACAACCGCCTCGCGCCCTGACAGGAGAACCGGCACATGCTCCCGCGTTGCCTGGTTGTTTCGCTTGCTTCGCTGTTCCGCCGAATATCGTCCCTCACCTGCGCGATGCTGGGTCTCGCGCTATTCGCGGCGCCTGGCACTCACGCACTCGCCGACGGTACGTTCACGCTGACCAGCGCCAGCTTCCATGCGGGCGGTAGCGTGGATGCGGCTCAGGTTTTCGATCAGGACGACTGCAAAGGCGGCAATCGTTCGCCGCAATTGACGTGGCGCGATGCGCCGGCCGGCACGCGCAGCTTCGCGGTCACGGTGTTCGATCAGGATGCGCCCGGCCGCGGCTGGTGGCACTGGGCAGTTGCTGCCATTCCGGCCACGGTCGACAGCTTGCCGGAAAACGCCAGCGCGTCGGGTTTCCTGAAGAAACTCGGCGCGGTCGAAGCGCGCAACGACTTCGATATTGACGGCTACGGTGGCCCCTGCCCGCCGCCCGGCAAACCTCATCGCTATGTCGTCACCGTTTATGCGCTAAGTTCCGCAGACTTGCGCCTCGCGCAGGGACGCCCGGCGCTCATGTTCGATCACGAGATCGGCACCGCCGCGCTCGGCAGTGCGCGGATAGTGGTCAACTACGGACGGTAGCGGCGCCCGTCAATCTGACGCGAACCGCATAGACTGCGACCTGAAGCGCGACTGGCACCACGCCGGGTGACGAACCCCGGTGAGTTGCGCCAGCTCGACGCGCGAATCGGCGTACAGGTTGCATCGCATTGCCGCCGCAGCGGAATTTCTGTCATCCGCGCATGCCGATGTTCAACCGAGCGGCGTAGGCGATGCTTGTCGATGTCGCGTCGCTGCATGCGCGCGCCGTTGCCGTGATTGCCCTGCTTTTTCATCTTGCCGGAGAGTGCCATGTCGAAGATCGTCATCGTTTATCACAGCGGCTACGGCCATACGAAGAAAGTCGCCGAGGCCGTGCTGGCGGGCACGCTCGAAGCCGGCGCGGACGCGAAACTCATGCCGGTCGGCGAAATCGACGACGCTGCCTGGGCAGAACTGGCGGCCGCGGACGCCATCATCTTCGGCGCGCCGACGTACATGGGCGGCCCGTCCGCCGACTTCAAGAAATTCGCCGACGCCAGTTCGAAACCGTGGTTCGGTCAAACATGGAAGGACAAGATCGCGGCCGGCTTCACCAACTCGGCGACCATGAACGGCGACAAGTTCTCGACGATCCAGTACTTCGTCACGCTGGCGATGCAACACAGCATGATCTGGGCGGGCACCGGCATGATGCCGTCGAACACCAAGGCGGCAACCCGCAACGACCTGAACTACGTGGGCGGCTTTACCGGCTTGCTGGCACAGTCCCCGGCGGATGCGTCGCCGGAAGAAGCGCCGCCCGCCGGCGATCTGGAAACGGCCCGGATGTTCGGCACGCGCATTGCCGGCGTGACGGCGCGGTGGAACGCGGGGGTTCGATAACGCAGTGTCCGAAGGCTCGCGTCGGGCAACAGCAGCCCAGTCGCGCGCGCTCGAGGTGGGCGCATGCGCTCTTCAGAACGCATGCGGCGCGGCCTCTAACAAGCGCCGTTAATCTGCCCGGAACCCGCTAGCATCGGCTTGCATCTGTCGCGTAACCCGTCACGCCGATGTCACTTTCGACGCGCATCGTCGTTTTTTCACCCCGTTTCGCACACCCGTCGCTATGACGTCTTAAAATAGCGTTCCGGCGCAGTGTCGCGCCCCGTTTCCAGCAAGCCAGTGAGATCGAGATGAGCACGAAAGTTTTTGTCGACGGACAGGAAGGCACGACCGGCCTGAAGATTTTCGAATACCTGTCGCAGCGCGCCGACGTGGATATCCTGCGTATCGAAGAAGCGAAGCGCAAGGACCTCGAAGAGCGCCGTCGTCTCATCAACGCATCGGACGTCACGTTCCTGTGTCTGCCGGACGTCGCCTCGCGCGAGTCGGCCTCGCTGGTCGAAAACGATCATACCGTGCTGATCGATGCCAGCACGGCCTTCCGCACGTCGGCCGACTGGGCCTACGGCCTGCCCGAACTGGCCCGCTCGCAACGCGAGCGTCTGCGCACGGCGAAACGCATCGCCGTGCCGGGCTGCCATGCGTCGGCCTTCGTGCTGGCCATGCGTCCGCTCGTCGAAGCAGGCGTCGTGGCGCCGGAGTTCGCCGCGCATGCTTACTCGATCACCGGTTACAGCGGCGGCGGCAAGAAAATGATTGCCGACTACGAAGCCGGCGGCAACGACAAGCTCAAGAGCCCGCGCCCGTACGCACTCGGCCTCACGCACAAGCATCTGCCGGAAATGGCGGCGCATACGGGCCTCAAGTCGGCGCCGGTGTTCACGCCGATCGTCGGCGACTTCTACAAGGGTCTCGCGGTCACCACCTTCCTCTCGCCGAACCAGCTGGCCAAGAAGGCCACACCGCAAGACCTGCAGGCGCTGTTCGCCGAGTACTACGCGGGCGAGGCCTTCGTGCACGTCGCGCCGTTCAATGCGGACGCGAACCTCGACAGCGGCTTCTTCGACGTACAAGCGAACAACGACACCAACCGTGTCGACCTGTTCGTGTTCGGCAACGAAGAGCGTTTCGTGACCGTTGCGCGCCTCGATAACCTGGGCAAGGGCGCGTCGGGTGCAGCAATCCAGTGCATGAACCTCGCGATCGGCGCCGCCGAAGAAACCGGCTTGAAACGCTGAACGGGCTCGAGATATAGACGGTAATTGGGCGTCAATCTGTAGAAAAGCCGGTCTTTGCAGACCGGCTTTTCTGTTTTAAAAACCTGTACTCAAAATCCCTCTTTCGCAGTTAATCAGTAGTAGCCCGCATTACTTTAAAAATAAAAATCGGACCGCTCCTCAACTGACGGTAATTCATTCCTCGAATTGACCCGCACAGCACAGTTTCCCGCATAGGGAAACTCCGGATTTTTTCTCGAACGGTCGTTCGAAGATGATAGAGCCATTTTGCTGTAACGCTTACCTGGCAAGGGTGTGCGGGGAAGCAACGGTGCCGCCGTCGAAGCCAAAATTCCTTTTCTGTTTAAAAGGCCCTCTAAGTCCCACGCAGGGTGCGCCCGGCAAAAATCGCACTGTTTGAATCGGCCTTTTTAGACGGCTCATTCAATTGACAGGCATTAAGTGCGCAGCGAAATTAGTTCGCACAATTACAGGAAGGGAGACACCAGCATGTCGCACGCCATTACTCGAGGCTTGGCGATGGCCATTGCCACGGCCCCGTTGCTCATCGCTTGCGGCGGTGGCAAGGCCGACAATCCTGGCCCGATCAATTCGACGCAATGCTCGGGTGCGAGCTGTGGTGTGCAAGGTCCGCCGACTTCGAACGCTGGTACTACCGCGCTATGTCCGGCCACTGCCGACATCGTGAAGACCACGTTCCTGGGCGGCGCAGGCAGCGGCGAAGTGGTGCAGGTGAACATCGACGCGACTGCAATGACTTACACGCTGAAGTGGCTCAAGTCGCCGATTCCGTTGACTAACGCCGACGTCACAATCACGCGCGAGGGCACGACGATCACTGGCACGGTCATCCATCCGCCGACCGGTGCGCTGCCCACCGCGGAGCAGATTCGTTGCGCTTTCATTCTCGGCAAAGGCACCGGCACGGCTGCTGCCAACGGCACGACCTACACGACGCCTGACTTCGTCAACAACCCGAACCCGCCGACTATCCTCGTTGGACAGGGCGTGGCCGGTGGTGGCATCCCCGGTGCGGATGTCGAATATGACGGGCTGACCATCATCCCAGGCGTCATCGATCATGTCGGCGCAGTGCCCGCCCGGCATTTCGATTTTTATCCGTTCCTCGGTTTTGCAAGCACGACGACAGACCTCACCAAGCTCACAGGCACTTACAACGGCCTGCTGTATCACCTCGTCCCATCTGGCTCGTATGCGGCAACGGCGACCAACACGGTTGAAACCTTCGATGCAAGCGGCAATTGCACCGGATCGAACACGCCCAACGCTGCCTTCACGCCGAGCCCGAGCGGCTGCCTCTCGACCGGCACGGCGTGGACGGCCAACAGCGCGGGTTACTTTGACAGCCAGAACGCGCCGCAGATCGGCACGCAACTGAAGCTGCCGCCGTCGAACCAACCAAGCGGTATATCGGCTCAGGCCCACATGATTCTCGGCCAGATCAATGGCGCGACCGTCCCGCTCGTCATCCGCACTGGCTCTGTGAATCTCGGAACGGCGATCCTGCTCCACGCCGACGCCAAGGTGGACGACGAGTCGGGCATCGCCATGCTCGCCGCAGCCACACCGCTCGCATCCGGCGGCTTCGACGGCGGCTATGTCGGCGCGGACTCGAACTTCAAGTCCACCGCCGCGCTGATCCAGGGCGGCGTCGGCACCTTCATCAACCCGTCGACTTCGGCAGCAGAAGACGGTTTCGGTTTGGGCTACGGCCTGCCGAGCCCCGGACTGGTCGGTGTCCAGCAGGCGAACGGGCAAACCGGCTTGGCGATTGCCTCCGGCGGACTGTACGCGATCGAGATTCAAGGCACGGTTAACGGTGGCGTGGCGCCGACTTCGCAGCTCAGCAGCACTGCCTCCAGCGCCCCCTATTTCGGCATCGGAGCGCAGATCAGCAAATAAGGAACGAAGGACCGGCAGTTCGCAGTACGAGACATAAATAGTAAAAGGTGGCCGGACTGGGAGCCGGCCACACACAACGAGAAAATTCTGGAGGCGGTATGAAATGGAGAATCCTTTCGGTGCTCGCTCTTGCAGCACCGTTGCTGGGGGCGTGCGGTGGTAGCGGCAGTGGGAGCAGCAACGGCGATGGACCGGTGACGGAAGTTCGCCTGTGCCCTTCGTCGCTCGACTACAGCACGGTGTTCACGGGCGGCGGCGGTGACGGCGAACTGGTCAAGCTGCAGATGGACACGACCAAGATGACCTGGCAAATCAGCTACATCGAATCCCCGATCCCGGCGACCACCGGCACCGTCATGCCGACGCGCGCCGGCCAGACCGCAAGCGGCACGCTGACTCAGGAAACCCTGCTGCCGACCGCCAAGCTCAACCAGTGTGCCTTCCGCCTGAACGGCGCGAGCCTCGACCCGAATCGTCCGGCGCGGATTTTCGTCGGCGAAGGCGTGGCGGGCGGAACGATTCCGGGGGCGGAAATCTCTTTCGGAGGGATTCTCGGCGTAGGCGCGGTGCCCGACACGACCTTCCCCTACTACCCGTTCATCGGTTTCTCGTCGATTGAAACGAACATCGCGAACGTGGCCGGTACCTACAACCAAGTCGGCTATCACCAGATTCCGTCGCAGAACTTCGCGCCGGTCGCGGTCGATTCGAAGATCACGATCAACGCGGACGGCACGTGGACCGAGTGCGACAACTCGGGCGTCAACGCAGGCACATGCCAGCAGCCGGGTACGAACCTCGTCCAGTCGTCTGACGGTAGCGGCGCGTTCGAAACCGACAACTTCCTGGGCCAGGCCAAACCGACGCTCGCGACGACGCCCAAGGCGCGCGGCTACATGATCGTCGGCAAGCTGCGCAACCAACTGGTTCCGATTCTGGTACGCGCCGGCGCAGCGGACTCGTCGGTGACGACGCCGGTGAACGGCTCTGTCGGACCGTACGCGGACGATGAATCGGGCATCTCGATTCTGGCGCCGCAAAGCTCGATCGCGGTGAACTCGCAAAACGGTGAGTACATCGGCGTGGATAGTCAGTTCGACTATCGCACCACCGCACTCGAAGGCACCCAGGCCACGCTGCTCGATCCGTTCAATGCATCGCAGGCATCGCTCGCGACGGCGCTGAATCTGGACTTCACGCAGACCGTGCCGGGTGTGGTGACGACGACGCAAGTGGGCGCCTCGACGGGCACCACGCCGACCGGAAAGATGATCTTCTCGGGCGGTGTCTTCGGCTACCTCGACCTGACCAACGCGGCCTCGCCGTACTTCACGATCGGCGCCTTCGTCCAGTAATGGACGCAGCACGCGTCGCCGACACGCAACGAGGCGTTCGCGTCCCGGCTGCTGCGCACAGCAATAGCGCGGCAGCCGGCGTCCACCGGATATCCAGCGCACCGGAAGGGCAGCGGGGCCGCCGTCGCTCGCCGCGCGCGACGAACGCAACGCGCGCCTCAGGAGGAACAACATGAAAAAAATCTTTTTCGCGATACTGGCCGCCTGCCTGTCAGTCAGTGCGCACGCACAACACGCGGGCGACAACGTCGCCGTGCTCGGCTGGTTCCACGTGATGCCGCAGGATTCGAGCACGCCGCTGACCACCAACGTCGCGCCGACGCCGATCAATACGCCGCTGCGTCTGCCGAGCTCGTTCACTTCGGCTGGCACGGGGCTGTCGACCAATACCGCCAATACCGTCGGCCTCGTATTCAGCCACTACGTTACCGATCACATCGCCGTGACGACGGTGGCGGGCGTGCCGCCGGTGTTCAAGATATATGGGCACGGCACCATCCAGCCGCCGGGACCGGCGGGCGCGCTCGGTCAGCAGAATCTGGGTGATCCGCAGGCCAATCCGATCGTGAAGAGCGTTCGCCAGTGGAGCCCGGCGCTGCTGTTCCAGTACTACTTCAATGCGCCGACGGCCAAGTTCAGGCCGTTCGTGGGCATCGGCGTGTCGTATAACTGGTTCTCCGACGTTCAGCTGAGCCAGAACTTCGTGACCGCGACGCAGAACAATCTCGGTTCAGTGCTGGCAGCGGGCGCGGGCAAGCCCGGGCAGACGCAGGTGTCGGCGAAGGCGTCGTCGTCCTGGCAGCCGGTGTTCAATGCGGGGCTCGCGTATAACATCACCGACCACTGGGGTCTCGTGGCATCGGTCACGTACATTCCGCTGAAGACCACCTCCTCGGTCATCATCAAGGCGGCGGATGGCACAGAATTGGGTGTCTCGAAGGCTGAACTGAGCGCCGATCCGATCATTTCGTTCCTGGCTGTCTCATACAAGTTCTGAGTTCGGCACAGATGCGACGAAGCCGGCGGCCCTGCGACAGGGGCCAGCCGGCTTTGCCTTTTCTGGAGAACGCTGGAAATTCGGGGCAAAAAAAAAGCCCGCCTAAGTGGACGGGCTGAATCCATATCAGAGGAGACATGGAGGAGACAAGACGAACTATAGCAAATGATTTGGTGCGTCGCAACATTCAAATTAGGGTTGACCCTCAGCGTTGTATAAATGCGACAACTATTACAACGCCTTGTGAGCGGCGTCGGCTGCTATGAGCCAGCCGTTCGCCTAATGACGCACCAGCGCCATCATCGCGCCGAAGCCGACGAACACGCCGCCCGTCAGACGATTGAACATTTTGGCGACGCTGCGGCTCTTCAACCTGGCGCCAATCCGCGTGCCGAAACCGGCGTACACCAGGTACCAGCTCACTTCGATGACCGCGAAAGTAGCGACGAGCACGCCGAACTGCGGCAGTTTGGGCTGCGCGGCGTCGATGAATTGCGGCAGCAGCGCTGCGGCGAACAGGATGGCTTTCGGGTTGCTGCCCGCCACCAGGAAGCCATTGCGAAACAGCGCGAGACGCGAACGTGCGGGCCTCGCGGACAGTTCATCGACCGCGCCGGCAGCGCCTTCGTCAGCCGGCGCCCGCCACGCCTTGATGCCCAGATAGACGAGGTACGCCGCACCGATCATCCGCAGTGCGTTGAACATCGTCGGCCACGCCTCGAGAAACACGCCGAGACCCGCCGCCGACACCGCCAGCATCAACACTAGCGCCGACAGGCAGCCGGCCATGGTCGCGCTGGAACGGCGCAGGCCGTGCTGGGCGCCGTGCGTCATCACCAGCAGCATGTTCGGACCGGGAATCGCGGAAACGACGAAAACAGTGGCGGCGAACAGCCACCAGGTATGCAGACTCATTGGGATCGGCGCAGAAAAGGATCGGGCGGCTATTATGCCCGCCTGATCCTTAAAGCGCGCGCCGCAAGCGGCCGCCCCCGCTCAGCGCCCTGCCCGCCGCGCCGCCACCTGCCCCAGCACCGCGAAGTCTTTTTCGCCGTCGCCATGCGCCACTGCTTCGATCAGGCTGTCGCGCACCACGCTCGCAACCGGCAGCGGCGTGTTGACCGCATCGGCGGCCGCTAGCGCAAGACGCAAGTCCTTCAATCCGAGGCGCGCCTTGAACAGCGCCGGCTCGTAACGCTGCTCCGCGATCATCTTGCCGTAGCCCGAATAGACCGGTCCTGGGAACAGGCCGCTCGTGATGACGTCGAGGAAATCCTGCATCGCGAGACCGTGGCCGGTCACGAGCGTGGCGGCCTCGCCGAGCGTCTCGACGGCCGCGCCCAACATGAAGTTGGCCGCGAGTTTCATCACGTTCGCCTGCTGCGGCAGCGAACCGATGCGCCAGGTTTTCTGGCCGATGGCGTCGAAAATCGGCTGCACGCGGTCGATCGACTCGGCCGGCCCGCCCGCGACAATCGTCAGCTTGCCCGCTGCCGCTACGTCGGGCCGCCCCATCACCGGCGCAGCGACGTAATGGACGCCGCGCGAGGCGTGCGCCGTCGCCAACTCCTCGGCCAGCGCTACCGAGATCGTCGCCATGTTCACGTGGGTCAGACCGCGCGGTGCGTGTTCCAGCAGCGACGCGGTGATGACTTCGCGTAGCGCGGTATCGTCGGCGAGCATCGAGAACACGGCGTCGCCAGCAAACGCTTCAGCTGGCGTCGCGACGATCCGCGCACCTGCGTCGGCGAGCGGCTGCGCGCGTTCCGGCGAGCGGTTCCACACGCGCACCTGATGCCCAGCTTTCAAAATGTTTGCAACCATCGCGGCGCCCATCTCGCCGAGACCGATAAAACCGATGTCCATCTGTCGCTCCGTCTTCTAAAGAACTGGAAGTAAAGCACACCCATGCGACACGTGCAGGACAGCGCGCAATTAAACACGGTGCGATACTGATGCGATGGTCACCGCGACATTCCGCTTCTACGAGGAGCTGAACGATTTTCTCGCCCGGCCCCTGCGCCGGCGCGCGTTCAGTTATGCCTGCGCGCACGGCGCCACCGCGAAACATATGATCGAGGTGCTCGGCGTGCCGCATACCGAGGTCGAGCTGATTCTGGTCAACGGTGAGTCGGTCGGTTTCAATCATCCGCTGTCCGACGGCGATCGCATCGCCGTTTATCCGAAGTTTGAAGCGCTCGACATCCAGCCGCTATTGCGCGTGCGCGAGCATCCGCTGCGCGTGGTGCGCTTCATTGCCGATGCGCATCTGGGCGGTCTCGCCCCGCTGCTGCGGCTGGCCGGCTTCGATACGCTCTACGACAACCACTATCCCGACGCCGATATCGAAGCGCTCGCCGCCGCGCAACAGCGCATCGTACTGACGCGCGACCGTGAGCTATTGAAACGCCGCACCATCACGCATGGCTGCTACGTACGCACGCTGCGGCCGCGCGAGCAATTGCGCGAAGTGTTTGAACGGCTAGATCTGGCCGGCAGCGCGCAGCCGTTCCGATTGTGTTTGATGTGCAATGCGCCGTTGCGGCGTATCGCCAAAGATGAGGTCGGCGATCGGGCGCCCGATGGCGTGCTGGAACGACATAACCAGTTTGTCACCTGCGACGTGTGCCGGCGCGTGTTCTGGGAAGGCACGCACTGGCAACGAATGCGTGCGCTGATGGACAGCGTGGCTGCTGCGCCGGAGCGGCCCGCCAGGACTCCGCTCGACGGCTCAAACTCCGTGTGACCTGAGCGCCGCGCCAACCCCGCTCGAGTGCGGAATCGCCGCCGCTGGCTCGACGCTCGGCGCGATGCGTACAATGCGGGATTACTTATCTGGCAGAGGCCTTCCGTATGGCGATGAAAAAGACCGACCTTGAAAAAAACAAGGCACTCAAGCTGAACAACGCGATGAAACTGTCGACCGCCGACCGCTTCGGCAAGGCCGCTGCCGCCGACCCGAAGCTCGATCGTCGCGAACAGCGCAAGCTCGACCAGGCGCAGGGCCTCGTCGCATTCGCCTGCAAGCTGAATGGCGATCTGGTCACAGAACTGAAAGAACGAGCCGCCACGCATCCAGAAGGCATGACTGGCCTGCTGAACGAGGTCATCAAGCGCGGCCTTGCGGGCTAAACCGCCGCCAAAAACTGCCGCCCAATACAAAAAGGCCAGAGCTTCTGCTCTGGCCTTTTTGCTGGCGACGTTTAACCGGCACTGCGCTGCACTCGCCGACTAGCGGCGCACAGAAGAGAACCAGCAGGGTTCGCCCGACGAAACCAAGCGTTGAGCTTAGTTTGCCGCGCCCTTGTCGTTCGTGCCGGCTGCCGAAGCTGCTGCCGAAACCGGAGCGCGCTTGCCGTGCGTCTTCAGCTTCTTGACGTGGTGCTTCTTCGGTGCGCTAGCAGCAGCGGCCGGCGCTGCTGCGTCCGATGCTTGTGCGAAAGCTTGAACGGAGACCAGCGCGATCGATGCGGCTGCGAGCGAGACGATAAATTTTTTCATGTGTTGTTCCCCAAACCTGGACGACTGAGTCAATGTGAATGAAATAGCTGCACGGTGAAGCAGACAGGGCTTGAGGCGCCTTACCGCTCCCCGCGGGAGAGTATTACGCAGCGTAGGCGGTTTGTCATGCGCAAAACTCGATATGTATTTTCCGCGAGACAGCTTACTTTCTAAATGCTTTCACTCAGTACGCATGTCGTATCAGGGAGATTACCTAATACCGCTTTTAGACCAGGTTTCGCAGCAAACTTGCGGTTTCCTGAAGCGTCGGCAGCACCCGGTGCAGCGCGGCATTCGCCGACTCCTGGCCGATCGGCATGCTCACGCTGATCGCAGCCACTACCGAGCCGTGCCGGTCGCGCAACGGCACCGCAACGCCGCGCATACCCAACTCCAGTTGTTGATCGGTGACGACATAACCATCGCGGCGGATTGCGCCCAGCACTTCGCGCAAGCGCTCGATGGTCGAATACGTGTGCGGCGTGAATACCTTGATCGGATAGGACGCCAGCCACTGCTCGATACTTTCCGGCGCCTGGAAGGCCAGCAGAATCAAACCCGCCGACGACAACGGCGCGCTCGCCCGCGAGCCCAGCACGAAACCGACCGCCATCGCCCGGTTCACGCCGTTGCGCGCGACATAGACCACGTCGTGTTCGTCGAGAATCGCGACCAGTGCGGTTTCCTGCAAGGTTGCGGTGATGCGCTGAAGAAACGGCTGCACGGTGCGCGGCAAGCGCGCCGAATCCAGATACGACTGACCGAGGCGCAATACGCGCGGCGCGAGCCAGAACAGCTTGCCGTCAGTATCCACATAGCCGAGTTCGCGCAGCGTCAGCAGATAGCGGCGCGCCGCCGTGCGCGAGAGCCCGGCGCGGGCGGCCACCATGGTCGGCGTCATGCGCGCGTGCTCTTCGTCGAATGCTTCGATGATCGCCAGCGCCTTCGCGGCGCCAGCGATCCAGTCTTTCTCGTCCATTGCGTCTGCCTGAAAGTCAGTCGGCCTGGTGGGTCAGTGATGTCTTGAGCCGTCCGGCCACTGCGCGATTATCGCGCGAGTCGATCATCGTACAACCGGCCGAAGGCCTATTTGAAATCCAGCGCATCTGCCCAGCCTCAGGTATAAGCCTTGAACGCCTTGTTAGAACAACCGAATTCGAAAAACTGCCTTTGAAACCTGACACACGCCAACACCTGCGCGCCAATCTGCTAATGCTGATCGCCGCCATGATCTGGGGCTCCGCATTCGTCGCGCAACGCTTGAGCCTCGATGCGATCGGACCGTTTCTGTTTACCGGGCTGCGTTTCCTGCTCGGCGCGCTGGTCGTGCTGACGATGATCGTCTGCGTGCGGCGCTCCGCGCTCGCGGAATTGTCGAAGCGCGAACCCGGCGGCGCACGCGAACTGCTCGGCGCCGGCGTGCTGCTCGGCGTCGTGCTATCCGCGTCGATTTCGTTGCAGCAGATCGGCCTGCAATACACGAAGGTCGCCAACGCCGGCTTTATCAGTTCGTTGTATGTGGTGATCGTGCCGTTGCTCGGCGTGCTGTTTCGTCATCGAACGGGATTCGGCACGTGGCTCGGTGCGACGCTCGCAGCGCTCGGCATGTACTTTCTGAGCGTCGACGACCACTTCTCGATCCTGTACGGCGACTGGTATCAACTTGCCGGCGCGGTGGTGATTTCCGTACAGATGATGCTGGTCGGCCGCTTCGCGCTGCGGCACGACACACTCATGCTGGCGCTCGTGCAGTTCGTGACTTGCGGGCTCGCTTGTCTCGTCGTCGGCCTCGTGATCGAACCGGTCAGTCTTGCAGTGATCGAGCGTGCCGCACCGACGATTCTGTACGGCGGTGCGCTGTCGGTAGGCGTCGCTTATACGATTCAGGTGGTCGCGCAAAAGTACGCGGCACCCTCGCATGCCGCGGTGATCTTCAGCATGGAAGGCGTTTTCGCCGCGCTCGCCGGGTGGCTTGTGCTCGGCGAAACACTGTCGGCGCGTGCGCTATTCGGATGCGCTCTCATGCTCACCGGTTTGATCGCGTGTCAGGTGATGCCTGCCCGGGGACGCGGGAGCGAACATGATCGCTTGCCTCACGCTTCGTGAGGGCTTAGGCAGTCGCTCGGGCGTCCACCGCCGTTAAGCGGCGCGCGGCTGCGCGAACATCTTGGGTGTATCAGCGGTGGGTGGAAACACACACCAGCAGCCGTCGTCGTGACGAAAGAAAAAGAGACTGCGCGATCCGGCTTCGAGAGAAGTCTCCACGCGCACATAACGCCTGCCGCCCAGACGGGTGCGGCTGAATTCGGTAACGTGAACCGGAACCGAAGGCCCCGGCGCCAGCCATTTCTCGACCAGAAAACGCAGTGATTGTTCGCTTGCGGCTCTCATGATCCGCTCCGGGCCGGCTTGTCGTGACTCGCCTCGCGTGCGGCTTCGTTGCTTTCGTCGCTGTCGGTGCCATCCTCGTCATGCTCAGAAGATGCAAGGGATATGGCCCGGTTTGTGGCCGCCGCCCGCAGCGTAGTGCAGTGGCTGGCATGTCTGATATCCGAGAGAAGACGGACTAGCTGTCGTGCTGTTCTGCGTTTCATTGCACACCCCCGCACTGCACCAATAACCTCACAAAACACTTTAACTGTATGCCTGGATAGGCCGTTGCCGAAATGGTTTTGACTAAATAGCAACAGTTGCGCTTGCAAAAACATAGACGCAATCTTTGTACCTTCCAGCTTCAATGTGCGCGTCCGGGGAGACCCGGTCTGTACGCTGGCGAGCGGATGGCATCGACCGAAAAACCGGATCCGCCACCTAGTAACGTTTGGCCCGATGCGCAAGTTATCCACAATTGCCTATGAATAACTTCGGGATAGCGTATCGGACAGCCTGTGTGCGAAATCTTGATAAGACGCGACGCGAGGCAAGCCCCGTCAAAGTTATCCCAACTTTGTAGTTTTTCTACAGACGTGTTCCGCAGGGTTATGGTTTTCGCATGACATTGATGTGACGGGGAAATCAATAGTTATCCACAGGATGGGTTAACCCTTGTTAACTATTACTACATATATATACGTATGAAGTAAAAGACATAGGATAAGTACCGCTGCGTGATGAGATCGAAGGCTGATCAGGTATTGATCGGCGTGAACGCCGCAGGTTTCGGCGGACGCTTCACGGCGCTACGCTGGCTCCGCTTGCCGGTTGCACCGAAGCAGCTTTATCGATTGCGTCAGGCATCTCGGGAAGAGGCGCGGGAATCGTCGCTTCGACCGGCACCGGCAACATGCGCGTCTCGATCCGGCTATTTGCAACGGGTTGTGTGCGTACCACCGTTTGCAAATAGTGATCGACGAGGCCGAAGAAGCGATCGTAGAACTTGCCCGACGGGATAGTCTCACTCGAAATCTTGACCATCGCGTCGCTGTTCGAGCGGATCGGCAACGACAGCGAACCCAGCACGCTTAGCCCGACGCTCGCCGACGTATCGCTTTTCTTCAGCGCAAAGCCGTTTTGCACAGCGTTGACGTAAACAATGCTCGTATCGCTCGCCTCCTCCCCCGGCGTACACACCACATGAAACTCGACAACGATGTGTGTATCGCCTGTCGGCTGGAAGTTTTTCGTGCCGTCGACGGTATCGGTGCGCGTCATCGTTGTCAGATAGCCCTGACTCAGCAGCGCGCGGCGCGCCGCCTCGCAGGTATCCGTGGTGCTCGAGTTGAAATTTCGGGCGTAAGGGCTCGCGCCCGTTTCGAACAATTCCTGCTGGAATTTCGGCTGCGGGGCGCTGCTGCAAGCGGCAAGTGTCAGCAAGCCGAGAAGCGAAGCGGCAGTGGCTTTGGAAAACGAGGTGAACATGGTCGATCGGAAGAGACGCGGCGTGAACTCGAATGGAAATGCATTGTAGAGCGGTTGCCAGGTGTGCGTAAAAAGCGCGCAGCGCGCCCCGCACGCGCCTTATGCTGCGCGACGATTCATTCCCGCTGCTTCAATGCGGGAACACGACAAAGAGGAAAAATCAGAGGGATCTGCTGCTTAGTGCGGCGCTGCAGGCGATGCGCTTCGCGGCGCCGCCGCGCCGTTCACGCCGGCGGCGTTGTCGACCGGTATCGTAAAAGCGTCGGCCCAGTTGCCCGGCGCCGGGCAACGGTCGGCCTCGCACATCCCGGCTTGTGCGTCCGGATGCGACGCGATGTCTTGCGGCCCGGCAACGTCGGCGAAATCTTCGACACGCAAGCTCACCTTCTGCGCGTAAGCTTGCGACCCGCCGTAGCTCTTGAGCGCCGCGTTCATGTCGCCGTTTGCCGAGCGCATGTAGCCGTAGAGGATTGCCGAGCCCGCTTCGATGTTGGCGGTCGGCTCAGTGAGGTCCTTGACGTTCCTCAGCAGCCCGCGATGGGCGCCCGGCACCACCTGCATCAACCCGGTCGCGCCGTTGGCGCCCTTGGCCTTTTCCTTGAAGCGGGATTCGATCGAGATGATCGCCAGCAGCAGGGCCGGCGGCAGTGAGTATTTCGAAGCGGCGGACTGCACCGCGTCCGAAATCTTTTGAGCCTTTTCCTTTGCCAAACCGAATTTCTGCGTCAGATACGCAGACATGCGGTCATTGTTTTCGTCGGCCGTTGCGGTTTGCATCAGGCCGAGCGAAAGCACGATCAGGCAAAGTAACCGGCTCATAACGGAGGGCGGGAAAGAAAGGGGATTCGCGCATTATAGCTCTGCCCCTAAAACAGGCACCAAAAGGCCGAATTTCGTCCTACAAAAGCTGGCCGACTGGCGTTTCCACGTGCGTTACTTCGGCTGCTTTGGTGTCGGCACGTAACCGTCGTTCAGCGTGGTGAGGAAAGCGGCGACGTCGTCGATATCCTGCTGCGACCACACGGGGCGCTCGCCCGCTTTGCGCGTAAGCGGCTCGTCGGTCGTGTCGACGTTCACGCGTAGTGCGACTGGCAGGTCGTCGAATTTATCGACCTTGCCGTGCGCGTCTTTCGGATACCACTTCGCCGGATTCGTGTCGCGCCGCACGTAGAAGCGCAACGCGTCCTTCAGCGTATGGAAGCGGCCGTTGTGGAAGAACACCTGCCGCGTCGCCGTGTTACGCAGCGATACCGACTTGAAGAGCCCACAGTTGCTTCTGTCGCTCGACTGATCGGTGCGCAGCGGACCACATAAGCCCATATCGAAGTACTTCGGATCCGTGTTCGCACGCAACTCGGGATTGCGTGGCACGCCGAGCGCCTGGAAGTTGAAGTCGGTGAAAAGCGGATGCGAGCCGTCGATACCTGATTGATCGATGTGGCAGGAGGCGCAGTTGCCGCCCGCCGGATTGTCGAACAGTTTTTTGCCTCTCAACTCCTGTGCCGTTAGTTGCAATTTACCGTCGAGGTAGTAGTCGAACTTGCTGGTGTACGGATGAAAACTCGGGTCTTCGAGTTCGAAGCGCTCGATGGCGTACATCGCCTGCGTGAACGCCTTGTTGGGATCGGTGAAGATGTTCTGGCCGAACACTTCCTTGAAACGCGCCGCGTAAGGTGCGTGCTCCAGTTTCGCGAGTACTGCCGCCGGATCCTTGTTAGCCATCTCGTTCGGATTGAGCAGTGGGAAACTCGCCTGATCGTGCAGACGGTTGAAGCGCCCGTCCCAACCGAAACCGCCCACCGGCGCGTTGTCCGTCTC
>NZ_JABBGJ010000086.1 GCF_012927345.1 Paraburkholderia polaris | reverse complement strand
GCCCAGTCCCCGGGCCTATCCATCGATCCTGCAGGAGCCGGAGTACGGACCTGGCGACGTGGTGCTGCGGGTCAAGGCAAATGGCCAGTTACGCTTTGAGGGACGGCACCTGAAGGTCTCCAAGGCACTCTATGGATTGCCAGTCGCGGCTCGCGCAAAGCCGGGAGAAGACGGCGTATTTGAATTCTGGTTTGCCCATCATCGCATCCTCACCCTTGACCTGAGGAGCGAAAATCACTGACCATAAAGTGTCAATGATGTCCCCGCACGTATGTCAATCATGTCCCCGGTCTATACACGGCGGCAAAGAGAAGTAAGTGCCTGCCCCGCACAGGGGCGACACTAATAGACCAATAACAATTCAAGGAAAGGCCAACGCCCCAGGCGCACAGACAAGAAGCGCTGCGCAGCAAAACAAATCAAAGCAAGCCCCACCACCCCAGGCAAACAAACAAAACAAGCGCCGCGCAGGCAAACTCCCCCTCAAACCTTATACCCAATCCGAACCCCACCCCAATGCCGCCCGGCAACAAACACGGGCGCCGACGCATCCTTCATCAAAACAAACTGCCCGCCTCCCATATCGCGGCGATACGTCTGCAACAAAAATTTCTTAACATGCGAAGCAGCCGCAATCCCAGTCCGATCATCAAACATCCGTCGATTTCGGCAATTCGCCATATTCCAGGCCACGTCATCGCGCTGCGGTAAAGAAAACTTCAGGTTGTGGGTCGGCAGATAACCCCGCGCATCGACGGCGGCGCAAAACGCCACGCGTGGATCGAGTCCGAGCAAAGGCTCCTGAATCGCCGGCAAAACCCGGTCCGTAAAAGCAGTGAACCGGGTAACGAACTGAGCTGGGTTGCTGCCGGCAACGGGGACATAGTGCTGATCGAACAGGTCCTCAATCGAAACGTCGCCCCGAGCGACAGCCGTTTCGAATACTTTGCTCACCGCTGCCGCGGCCCGCTGCACGGCTTCGATAAACCGCGTATCCGTCGTCTCTACCCCCGTTGCCGCGGTCAACTCGATCAACGTCTCGGACACGCCGAGCAAATTCCCCAGCCGGTCCTTCGCCTGGACGAAGTTCTCGCTCGAATCTTCGACGCCGCTCGCCATCTCCAGCACCTGCGCCTCAAGCCCGTTGCACTGCGTTTCGATTTCGCCGGTCAAGGCGGCGATCTGTCCAGCCTCGTCGTTGAGTTGCGTAATCGCATCACCCGTCGCGTGCACGACGTCGCCGATCTTGCGCGTGCCTTCCCGTACCCTGTGCGCCCGAGCGGTATTCACTGAACCTTCGCTGATCAACTGTTCGGTCTGCTCAGTGAGTTGCGCCAGCGTCTTCTCGATCTGGCCGGTCGCCTGCGCGGTCTTCGCCGACAGGTTCTTCACCTCGGCGGCTACCACCGCGAAACTTTTGCCGGAGTCGCCGGCGCGCGCGGCTTCGATCGCCGCGTTCAGCGCCAGCAAATGCGTCTGGCGAGCGATCAGCGAAATCTCCTCGGAGACGCGGCTTACATGCGCTAACGCGCTGCGCAGCGCGCCGATCTGGCTCTCGATCACCGTCACGCCTTCCACCAACCCGTGGATGTCGGCGAGCGACGCCTCCAGCGTCTGCTGCGACTCCTGCACACCGGTTGCGGCTTCAGCCGACACGCTGCGCATTTCGCGCGCAGCGACGGCGATGCGGTGGTTGCCCGCCAGCGTCACCGCAGCAGATTCGCGCAGCGCGCGGCAGACCTGCGCCTGGTGCTGCACGCGTGCGGCAACTTCGTCGACGTGGCCCGATACGTCGCAGATCTCAATGCCCAGTTTGCCGGCGTGCGCGGCAATATCGCCGACCACCGTCTGCGAACGGGCAGCCCGGCGGAAGCTGAAACGCGTCATGGTCGTGTCTCCTTGATGGCGCGGTTAGCAGAGTCAACTAGCACGCTCATCCAGCACGGATGCCGCGTCTTCTCGACGTATTGACGGCAAACTCGCAAACAACTTGATACGGGGTATCCCGAGGTCGTTATGATGTGGGATTCGGCAGGGCGCTGGCACAGCCCGGTGCGCGGCACGCGTGCGACGACCAGCTCTGGCCGGCACGGCCCTGAAAATGGCTGTGTCGGCCATTTCTCGCAGCCCTCCCTCTCACCAGCGGACCATGATCGACTCCTTCGCGCGCGTTTCAGGCTGGCAGCAACTCTCTCACCTGTGGGAGCTGATCGTGATGCTCTGCAAATTTCTTTGGGCCCTGCTGCGTTTGCTCGGCGGCGGTTGAAGCTTGCCGTGAACCGCGCTCGATGAATGGCTGCTTACCCGTGATGCTTTGGACTGGAGTCGGTCGAAGCAGCCGGTCGATACCGACGTGTTGCCGCTCCCATGCAGAATGTTCTGAGAAGCGCATAATCCTGATTGAATTGCACTTCCTTCGGTCTCCGGGCGCGCCGCAAGCGGCGCGCCCCGTACTTGCAACGTTGGCAGACTCATCAGAATTTTTAATCTGAAAACAACGCCCGGTAAGGTTAATGAATATTCGGATGTCCTGCACTCCGAACCACATTACCAAGGAGAGCACTATCATGGGAATGCGCCCAGATCCTACGTTCCACGCATCGCCGAAACTCGCGATGGATGCGCCAGCGGAAGACTTCGCCTACACGTTGCTGCTCAGCCCCGATTTCTCGCAGCCCGACGCGCTCGCCGTAATCGACGTGAAGCCCGGCTCGCCGACCTACAGCCAGGTGGTTCACACGGTGCCGGTGCCGAACAAGGGGGACGAATTCCACCACTTCGGGTGGAATGCCTGCTCATCGTCACTGTCGCCGCTGACCGGCCACGCCTTCCTCGAACGGCGCTATCTGATCATTCCGGGGATGCGCTCCTCGCGCATCTACATCGTGGACACCAAGCCCCACCCGACCCAGGCGCGAATTCACAAGATCATCGAGCCTGAGGAAATCTTCCGCAAGACAGGCTATTCGCGTCCGCACACGGTCCATTGCGGGCCCGAAGGAATCTACGTCAGCACGCTCGGTGGCGGTGGGACGGATGGGACAGACGGCCCCCCGGGCATCTTCATCATGGACTGCGAGACGTTCGATGTCCTCGGCCGCTGGGAGATCGACCGCGGGCCGCAGGAGAAACACTACGATTTCTGGTGGAACCTGCCGCGTGACTACATGGTGTCGAGCGAGTGGGCGTTGCCGCCGCAATTCGAGAACGGGATCGTCCCTGAAGACCTTCTGTCGAACAAGTACGGGCACCACATCCACTTCTGGGATCTGCGGGCGAGGCGCAATGTACAGACGATCGACCTCGGCGCGAACCACCAGATGGGGCTCGAAGTGCGGCCTGCGCACGATCCCAGCCGGGAGTACGGCTTTATCGGCGTCGTGGTCGACACGACGAACCTTGAAGGATCGATCTGGACCTGGTGGCGGGAGGGCGGGAAGTTCCACATCGAGAAGACCGCGACCATCCCGCCCGAGCCCGCAGCCACGGAACTGCTTCCACCGTTGCTTCAGGGATTCGGTGCGGTGCCGCCGCTCGTCACCGACATCGATCTCTCCATCGACGACAAATTCCTGTACGTCGCCTGTTGGGGAACCGGCGAGATGCGCCAGTACGACGTGACGGAACCCCGGAAACCGAAGCTCACAGGATCGGTCCACATTGGCGGGATCGTACGGCGCACGCCCCATCCGAACGGTAAAACCTTTGCGGGTGGTCCGCAGATGGTCGAGATCAGCCGCGACGGGAAGCGGGTCTACTGGACCAACTCGCTCTACTCGACGTGGGACAACCAGTTCTACCCGGACGGCGTGCCGGCGGCACAGGTCATGGCCCGGGCTGAACCTGGCGGCGGCCTCGCGCTGGCCGACGACTACTGGGTAGACTTTCCCGACGGATACCGGGCTCACCAGATCCGGCTCGAAGGCGGCGACTGCTCGACGGATTCGTTCTGCTACCCATCGGTGGGGATTTGATCGGGGGCGGCTGGCCGCAGACCGGCCTTTGGTTAGCCGTCGCGGCGAGTGGTCTTTATCACGGACTCAACCCGGCAATGGGATGGCCGCTCGCCGTTTCGAGCGGGCTGATGGACAGACGTGCACGGGCGCTCTTCTCCGCGCTCTTATACCTTGCGGCGGGGCACGTGTTGGCAATGTTCGTGGTGATGGTGCCCTTCGCCATGCTTGCGATCCTGCTCGCCTGGCAGCGCGAGATCCAGATCGGCGCGAGTGTGCTCGTTATCGGCTTTGGTATCTTCCTTCTGATCTGGCGCCGCCATCCGCGTGTACTCGCGCGGATTCCACCGTCGCGGCTCGCGCTCTGGTCCTTCGCCGTGGCCATCGCACACGGCGCAGGACTGATGCTTGTACCGATCTACCTCGGCCTTTGCCGGTCCTACGACATGGATCAAGGGCATCAGGCCGCGCGGGCCCTGATCGACGCCAATCTGGGCATGGCGCTGCTTGTCTCCGGCGTCCATGCCACTGCCATGATCGTGGTCGGCGGACTGCTGGCCTGGTTGGTCTACCGCTACCTCGGGCTGAAGTTCGTGTCACGGAGCTGGTTCAATCTGGACGCAGTCTGGGCATCGAGCCTCATCCTGGTGGGCACGCTCTCCTTGGCGTTCAATACCGCGATACTAGGCGGCGAGGGGCGATAGCCGTTGGCTTGCGGCGCCACACGGCATCGCGCGCTGGGCCCTGCATAAATCAACGGGAGACGCGCTCCGCGCCTTCGGTTACCGGAGCCGTCGCGGCGTTCGCGCTGAGAAACGCGCGCAGATCGGTCATCACGCGCTCGGGCGCTTCTTCCATCGGAATGTGACCGAGTCCCGGGTACATCACCGATTTCGCGCCCGGAATACGGCTCGCAAATTCGGCCGCATGCGAAGTCGGGATCCAGCGGTCCTTCGCCCCCCACAAGACCAGCGACGGCACCTTCAGCGTCTTCAGGACGTCGGTATCGACGTCCTTGAAGTCGAGCGTCGGCACCATCTTGCCGATCGCAGTGCGCGTGCCTTCGCCGTGGAAGAATTCGATGTAACGCCGCAGCGTTATCGCATCGAGCTTGCGCGGATCGCCATACACGTTGCGTACCGCGCTCTTGATAATGATTTCGGGCAGCCACCACGGCGAACTGATCCGCACCAGCGCGCTATTGAAGAGGCCGATGTAAATCGGCAGCTTCATCGGAAAGCCGGCTGAGTCGATCAGTACGAGCTTATCGACGGCTTCGCGATGACGTACCGCGTAATCCCACGAAATCAGACCGCCGAGCGAGTTGCCGATCAGCGTCGCGCGCGAGATGCCGAGTGCCTGCATGAACGTGTCGATGAAACGCCGGTAAGTTGGCAGGTTCATCGTTTCGATTTCGCCAGCGCTCGAACGCAGCGGTCCGGTCACGCCGAATGGCGGCAGATCGAGGCGGATCACGCGATGCTCGCGCTTGAGTTCGTCCGCGACGCGATTCCACGTATGCAACGAAGAGGCAAAACCATGGATCATCACGATCGTGTCGCCGCTGCCTTCATCGACGTAGTGCACGTCGGCGCCCATGATCTTGACGAACTTCGAACCGCTTTGTGTGTAGCGCCGCTGCAATTCGGCGCGCGGCACGCTGGTGATGCCGAGGCGCGCGGCGAGCGAGCGGGGCGGCAGTGCAGCTGTTGATGCGGGCGTTGCGGAGTCGATGCTTGCCATGGTTGTTGTCTCCCTTTAGTTCGAGTTAGATCGTCTCTGCCTCTGCCTCTGCCTCTGCCTCTCCTCTCCTCTCCTCTCCTCTCCTCTGCGATGGCGATGGCGATGGCGATGGCGACTGCGGCAGCGACTGCGACTGCGACCGCGACGGCATCAGCATCAGCATCTGAGAGTTTGTCTCCCCCTCCGCCTGCGCCTCGCGAGCAGCCCCTCAGCCGTCGCATGCCGCTTCAAGGCGCAAAGCGATAATCGTTCGGACGCGCACGCCGCGTGCGTTTGCGAAAGCTGAATGTGAAGCCCGGCCACAACGCTGTGACTTTGCCGCTCTTCGTCTGATACCAGCTGTGGCAACCGCTGACCCACACCGAGTGCTGCATCTGCTTCTGCAGACGCTCATTGAAATCGCGTTGGACGTCCGGCCGCAGGGTCATCGTGCGAGCCTTGCGCCGGCGCAATATGCGCAGGCAATCGGCGATGTACTGCACTTGCGACTCGATCATGTAGATGATCGAGTTGTGCCCGAGCCCGGTGTTCGGGCCAACGATCATGAAGAAGTTCGGAAAGTTGGCGACACTGGTGCCGAGGTAGGCCTCCGGCCCATCGCGCAGCCACATCGCGCCGAGATCGGCGCCGCCGAGGCCGGTCACATCGAATGGCGCGCCCACGTCGTTGACCTGAAAGCCCGTGCCGCAGATGATCGCGTCGGCGTGGTGATGCGCGCCGTCGTCGGTCACGATGCCGTCGGCGACGATTTCGCGGATCCCGGTCGTCACCACGTCGACGTTCGGCTGGCTGAGCGCCGGATAGTAATCGCTCGACAACAACACGCGCTTGCAACCGAGCCGGTAGTTCGGCGTCAGCTTGGCGCGCAGCGCCGGGTCCTTGACGCGCCGCTCCAGATAGCTCAGACCGAACTTCATCGGAAATTTCATCAGTTTCGGATTGACGACGAACGCAATCGCGCGCGATTCGAGCTGCCAGTAGATCGCATTGCGCACGAAGCGCTGCGTGAACGGCAGATGACGAAACAGCCAACGTGCGCGAGCGCCGACCGGCTTGTTTGGCTTGGGCATGATCCACGGCGCGGTGCGCTGGAACAGTTCGAGTTGCGCGACGCGCGGCTGGATCTGCGGCACGAACTGGATCGCGCTGGCGCCGGTGCCGATCACCGCGACGCGCTTGCCTTCGAGCGGGTAGTCGTGGTCCCAGCGCGCCGAATGAAACAGCTTGCCTTCGAAACGGTCGAGCCCCGCGATTTGCGGCATGGCCGGACGCGATAGCGGACCGCTCGCCGCAATCACCGCATCGGCCTCGATGCTTTCGCGCGTGCCGTTCGAATCGATCTCGACTTGCCAGGTCTGCCGCGCTTCGTCGAAACGGGCCGAGGCCACGCGCGCATTGCAGCGCACATAGCGATCGACGCCGTATTTGCGCGCGCAATGCTTGAGGTAAGCGAAGATTTCCGCCTGAGCGCCGAACGCTCGCGACCACGCCGGATTCGGCTCGAACGAAAACGAATACAGATGCGACGGCACATCGCAGGCCGCGCCGGGATAGGTGTTGTCGCGCCACGTGCCGCCAATATCGCCGGCCGCCTCGTAAATCGTGAACGACGTGATACCCATCTGCTGCAGGCGGATCGCCATGCCGATGCCCGCAAACCCGCTGCCGACAATGGCAATGCGTGGCGCGGCGGGTTGGGCAGATGAGGCAGACGTCACGGCGGGTCTCCAGGGGTTGGCAAAATTCGGGTGTCTACATATGTCTACACCAACATAACGCGCAGGGTAGACAACTGTACACTTCGCGTCAAGATCGTTTAGAGTACGACTATTAAACGCACGCGCCGCGCGCTGACTGAAAGCTCATGAACCCCGTACCCGAGGCGGCGCCCGCCGCCGACCATGGCGCTATTGCCGGGCAGGACCTCCCGCCCGGCAAGCGCAAACTGATCGAAGCCGCGTTGCGTCTGACCGCGGGCGGGCGCAGCTTTGCAAGCCTGGGCCTGCGCGAACTGGCGCGCGAGGCAGGGCTGAATCCCAACACGTTCTACCGTCATTTCGACACGCTCGACGACCTGGCGCGCGAGGCGGTCGAATCGGTGAGCCGCCGCTTGCGGCCGATGCTGCGGCGCGAGCGCTGGCTGGCCGCGCACGACGAGCCGCAAAGCGTGCCGCGTCGCGCGTGTGTGGCGTTCTTTGCGTTTGCGTTGGAGAATCGCGAGGCGTTTCTGAGCGCGCTGGCTGAGTATCACGGCACCTCACGGGCGCTGCGTGAAGCGGTGCGGGCGAACCTCCACGAGGTGTCGGCGGAAATGGCGGACGACGTCGTGCAACTGGAACTGATGCCGACGCTCGCCCGCGCAACCGTCGACGAAGTCTGCACGCAGATCGTGCTGCAGCTGTTTCATCTGTCGGCGGAGTACATCGACGGGCATGCCGCGCGCCGGGAAGCGCTGGTCGCCTATGCGGAGCGTTTCATCGTCCGGCTGTTCGCAGGTTCGGTGCTGCTGGCGCAACATGAGCCGGCGAGGGCACCCGCGTTAGTGAGGGCGTAAAGGGAATCGACATAAAAAAACAGGCTCCGTGCAGGAGCCTGTTTTCATTGCGGTTTGATCGATCAGCGTTTGATTGACTGTGTCTCAAGCAGCGCTGTGTTTCTCAGGTATCGCTCCAGCCGCCGGAGTCGTCGTTACTGCCCATGTCGACGCCACCGCCGCTGTTGTCGTTCCAGTCGTTCGAGCCCTGGCCGAAGTCGAGGCCGCCGCCATTGCCACCGTCACCGCCTCGGCGACGCGTTTCATCATCGACAATCACGTCGCGCTCCACGACGCGATCACGCCCGGAATTCAGCGCCTCGCCGAGCAGCACGCCGGTCAGCAAACCGCCCATGCCGCCGCCGAAACCGCCACCACCTTGTTGCACGATGACCTGCGGCTGCTGCTGATACGGTCCTTGCTGCGGATAGGGCGCCTGCGGCGGGTTGCCGAAACGCTCGGCCTCCTGCGCATACGGCGACTGCTGCGTGCCGGCGGCCGGCGCGGCATACGGATCGGGCCGCCCGTCGGCGCGGGCGCGCATGCTGCCGATGCGCTGCTCCAGTTCGTCGAGCTGATACGGCGGCACCGGATTCTTGCTGTTCGACAGCGTTTCGACGAGGCCGCGCAATTGGTCTTCGGTCGATTCGACTTCCTTCTCCAGCGCCTCATGGCCTTGCGCGGTGGAGAGCTTCACGTCGAGCTTCAATGAGCGCACGGCGTTGAGCATCTCGGTCGCGCGTTTGAGTTGCACGCGACGATCGTCGTCGGCGCGCGAATCGTCTTGCGAGCGGGCGCGGCGCAATGTCCAGCGCAACACCAGCGCGATTACACCGATCAGGAGAATGATGCCGACCCACATGCCGATGCCAGGGCCATGCCGTTGCGGCGCTTGCGACACCATCGCCGACTGCTGCTGCACTGCCGGCGAATTCTGCTGCACGAACGGGTTGCCCGCGCGGCTCGTGGTGTTGCCGCCGGCACGTTCCGCGTCCTTGCGGATACGCGCTTCGGTTTGCGCGAAACGGGTCGGGTCGGTGAAGCGGATTTGCGGGTCGAGCGTCTTGGCTTGTTGCACCTGGGCGAGGGCGTCGGCGTAACGGCCTTCGCGATCGAGCACCTGGCTGTACAGGTAGTGCGCGTGCGCATTGTTCGGATGCGCCTGCAGCACTTCGCTCAAACCAGCATCGGCCTGCTGCCAGTTGCCTTGCGACATGGCGGATTCGATCTGCTGGACCGTCGGCACGGCGAACGCCGTGGCCGACACGAACAGCAGTGAGGCGAACGCGCTTGCGAGAAATTTTTTCATTTACGGACCGGGTGCGATGCACCCGTCTCCTTCAGTCGATTCCGGCGGCCGGTATTCCGGTATCCGGCAGACCGGCTGCGCTAGTCATGGCGGCCGGTATTTACTGCTGACGCAATTACTGGGCCGGCGTGTTGATCTGCTTCTTCAACGCTTCGAGACGATCTTCGACGGACGGGCCGTGGCTCAGATCCGCGAGCTTGTCGTCGAGCGCCTTGCCGCTTTTTACGTCGGCCGAATTCAGGCGCGCGTCGGAACGGGCATTCGACAACGCAACCTTGTCTTCCAGCTTCTGAAAATCTTCGGACAGGTTCTTGCCGCCGATACCGCCCAACGCGGTGGCTGCAACGTCTTTGGCCTGAGCGATCTGTTGCTTGGCTTGCAGAATGTTCGAACGTGCGTTCAGATCGTTACGACGGCCACGCATGTCGTCGATCTGGCTCTTCAACTGCGCAACCGACGGCTCCAGCGTGGTCAGTTCCTTGGCCAGCGCGTCGCGCTCGGCTTCGGCCGTGGCTTGCGCGCCGAGGGCTTCGCGCGCGAGCGCTTCGTCGCCGGATTGCAGCGCGCGCTTCGCGCCGTCTTCGTACTTCTTCGCCTTGTCGGCTGCGACATCCCGCTTGCTTTGCTGCGTGGCGACTTGCGCCTGAATCTCGATCAGCGAGTTCTCGGCTTTAGCAATGCTGTCGTCGAGCTCGCGCACAATCTGGCGCGAATCGCGCGACGGGTCTTGCACCGAATCGGCTGCGTCGTTCAGGAGACCTTTAAGCGTGCGCGAAATGCTGTCAAAAAGCGACATGAAAACCTCCAAAGAATGAAATCGGCGCTGAATAATTCCACGCGCTTTAACTGCTTTCAAATGCTACTTTACGCCGCTGCGCGAGAAGCTGCGTAACGTTCGGACCGGAGTTCGGGGCGTACTCGCCGATTGCAATAGCAGCGCCGTAAATTTACGTTTTGAAACTGATTTGCAATCGGCCTCAACGGTTAAAACACGCGGCGGACCATTTAGCCGCTGGCGGATATTACACCACGCATTCTCTTAAAACCGCCTTAAAGGGCGCGATGACACATTAGCCAACTTTGTGCGCGGCGGGTGTCCGCATGGCGAGTGTCCGAGCGGCGGGTGTCGCGGATGTGAATCGCGGGAATCGAGCGTGTGTAACGATATGCAACGCGCCGACTAGCGCGGAGGGGTTTGCCACCACAGCTTCCCGTTCAGGCGAAGCGGCCGCCTTCCGCGCTCGGATCGCTTTGCGGGTCGTCGTCGTCCCGCGTGGCGTCGAGGCGCGGGCGCTTGAGCACGTTACGCAATTGCGCTTCGACGTCGCCCGTTTTTTGCGCCGAGTCCGCAATGGACGCCGCTTTGGCAGCGGCGACGCGCGCCACGGCTTCGGTTGCCGCAGCGGCTTCGATTTGCTCGGCGGTCGCGGTGAGGGCGGCCAATACGCCGGCCGGCAGCAACGGCTCAGGGCTTGCACCCGCGGGGATGCCCAACAGTTCATCCGCATGCGAGGCGGCCGCGCTTTCCGCCGGCGCGGCGGATTCGTTGTTACCGTGAGTTTGCAAGGCCGCCGGCAGCGCCGCCCGCGCGTGGCGCGTGCCGCGCGCGACGCGCTGCAGCGCCGCGTCGAGCGCATCCGGCGCGCGTGGCGCATGCAGCCGGTCGACGATGCTGGCCGCTTTCACCTGCTCGCTGGTCGCGCCGAAGCTCAACACCGCGCGCCGCATCAGTTCGCTGACGCTAATGCCCAGGTTTTCGGCGGTGGCGGCGATCGCGCGTTTCTGCGCGGTCGTGACGAATACGACGATGCGTTCGCTGGGCTTGGTCATGGTCGGCTCGCATACTTGTTGGCATTGGCGGTTCAAGGCGTGTATTTGGCGTACGCCGTCGCGCGCGTCAGTGACGACTCGCGCGCCGAGTCCATCATATGACGAGTTGCACCGATGCGGAACGGGCGCAACGTGAAAATCCCGTGACATCAATGAGTTGTGGCGTTTCCGGCGGGCTTGTCCACAGGCCTTTCAACATTTTCTGTTGATAACCTTGGCGCAGGCCCGCCGGGTGCCCTCTTGACAGTCGCGTTATACGGTAGTGACGCAGCGCGAAGGGAATTCTTACAAAAAAACTGTCTTGGGCGTTGCTTGATTTCTTTAAAATGCGCTGTTACGTTGCGCCGGACGCTGTCTCAGGCGTGCCGTGTGGCTGCCCGGGGGCATAGGGCCGCACGGTGTTTAACGCCTCAAGCCACGCTGCTCGACCCACGATCCATGCACGCGCCAGGAGCGTGTGCAGAAAGGCGTT
Source organism: Paraburkholderia polaris (assembly GCF_012927345.1). Taxonomy (GTDB): domain Bacteria; phylum Pseudomonadota; class Gammaproteobacteria; order Burkholderiales; family Burkholderiaceae; genus Paraburkholderia; species Paraburkholderia polaris. The sequence goes on along the minus strand of NZ_JABBGJ010000086.1, from coordinate 5,696 downwards.
CAGTCACGCGCCCACTATTCCAGTCATGCCAATCATCAAACGACCGCATTCTTCAAATTCTCCGGCTGGTGAAGACCGGGACACCTACCACCGCACTCCAGGACGCAATGCTGCTTCGCGCGATGCAGAGGCCGGCCGTCGTTCGATCGGCGCGTCGATCGCCATCTGGTTTGTCGGTCTGCTGGCAACGATCGCCGTGGTGGGCGCGCTGATCGTTGGTTACGCCCTGGTGGTGATGGGACCGCAACTGCCGTCGCTCGATGCGTTGACCGACTATCGCCCGAAAGTGCCGTTGCGGGTGTACACCGCTGATCACGTGCTGATCGGCGAATTCGGCGAAGAGCGGCGCAGCATTGTGCGTTTCCAGGACATTCCGGATCAGATGAAGAAGGCCGTGCTCGCGATCGAAGACTATCGCTTCTACGAGCACGGCGGCGTCGACTTCGTCGGCATTCTGCGCGCTGGTGTTTCCGACCTGATGCACGGCGGCGCCTCCCAAGGCGCGAGCACGATCACGATGCAGGTGGCGCGCAACTTCTTCCTGTCGAGCGAGAAGACCTACACGCGCAAGATTTACGAAATGATGCTGGCGTACAAAATCGAGCGCGCGCTGACCAAGGATCAGATCCTCGAGGTCTACATGAACCAGATTTATCTGGGCGAGCGCTCGTACGGTTTTGCCGCGGCCGCACGCGTGTATTTCGGTAAGGATCTGAAAGACATCACGCTGGCTGAAGCCGCGATGCTGGCGGGCTTGCCGAAGGCGCCGTCCGCGTATAACCCGGTGGTCAACCCGAAGCGCGCGAAGATCCGTCAGGAATACATTCTGAAGCGCATGCTCGAGCTGAAATACATCAGCCAGGACCAGTACGACCAGGCCGTCAAGGAAGAGATTCACACCAAGAATCCGGGCAACGAATACAGCGTGCATGCTGAGTACATCGCCGAAATGGTTCGCCAGATGATGTACGCGCAGTACAAGGACGAAACCTATACGCGCGGCCTGAACGTCACCACCACGATCGATTCCGCCGACCAGGACGCCGCCTATCGCGCGGTGCGCAAGGGCGTGATGGATTACGAACGGCGCCACGGTTATCGCGGACCGGAAGGCTTCGTGCAACTGCCCGCACCGGGCGACGACCGCGATCAGACGATCGACGACGCGCTCACCGATCACCCCGACAATGGCGAAATCATCGCTGCCGTGGTGACGGACGCGAATCCGAAGCAGGTGAAGGCGCAACTGGTCGACGGTACCGAAGTGACGATCAGCGGCGACGGCCTGCGCTTTGCAGCCGGCGCGCTGAGCGCGCGCGCCGCGGCTGCCACGAAGATCAAGCCGGGCTCGATCGTGCGCCTCGTCGCCGACGACAACGGCAACTGGCAGATCACGCAGCTTCCGCAAGTGGAAGGCGCACTGGTTTCGCTCACACCGCAGGACGGCGCGATTCGCGCGCTGGTGGGCGGCTTCGACTTCAATAAGAACAAGTTCAACCACATCACGCAGGCGTGGCGTCAGCCGGGTTCGAGCTTCAAGCCGTTTATCTATTCGGCGGCGCTCGACAAGGGCATTGGACCGGCCACGATCATCAATGACGCGCCGCTGTACTTCCCGCCGAGCACGCCGGGCGGTGACGCGTGGGAGCCGAAGGACGACGACCAGCCGGACGGTCCGATGCCGATGCGCCTTGCTTTGCAGAAGTCGAAGAACCTGGTGTCGATCCGCATCCTGTCGTTCATCGGCACCAAGTACGCGCAAGATTTTGTCACGCAGCGGTTTGGTTTCGACGCCGACAAGACCCCGCCGTATCTGCCGATGGCGCTTGGCGCCGGCCTCGTCACGCCGCTGCAGTCGGCGGGCGCATATTCGGTGTTCGCGAACGGTGGCTACCGCATCAATCCGTATCTGATTAACGAAGTCACTGACGCGCGCGGCGAGCCGCTCTCGAAAGCACAACCGCTGACGGCGGGCAAGGATGCGCCGCGTACGCTCGAACCGCGTAACGCGTACATCATGAACAGCCTGCTGCACTCGGTGGCCACCGCGGGTACGGGTGCGGGCACCAACGTGCTGCATCGTTCGGACTTGCAGGGCAAGACGGGTACGACCAACGACGCGAAGGACGGCTGGTTCGCCGGTTATCAGCAATCGCTGGTGGCGGTGGCGTGGATGGGCTACGACCAGCCGAAGAGCCTCGGTAGCCGCGAGTTCGGTGCACAGCTCGCGTTACCGATCTGGGTCGAGTACATGCAGCGCGCACTGCGCGGTGTGCCACAAGGCGAGCCGGCGCAGCCGGACGGCGTGACCTCGGTCGACGGCGAACTGTTCTACACGGACGTTACGCCGGGCAACGGTTTCGTGGCCAGCATCGGTCTGGATTCGGCGAATCCGACCGCCGGAGTGAGCGATGCAGTTGGCGGCGTGGGACCGGCGGGTATGACGCCACCGGCCGTGCCGCCGCCGAACGTCTCGTCGAATGAAAAGAAGCAGATCATGGATCTGTTCGAGACGAACAAGCCTTGATGTCCCCCAATCTCCCAAGGGGATTTCCTTCGGGAGGCGTCTATGGGCGTAGCGAGCGTGTGCGGCCTGCCTGGGCCGCATACGCAAGTTTTTGAAAGGGCAGGGAAATCGCTGCCGGACGCGGACTTCGTGACGCTACTCGGGCGGGCCTCTCTCTCGCAGATTTTGTGCCTGCCGTCCGCGGTGTGTTTTAATCACGCCTGCCGTGTCTCAATATTGGGTCCAATACGGACGCTCGATTCCTAAGCGGTTTCGGCCTCCAGCACTGCTGCGTCTCGCCGCGAACGAGGCGTCCATCTTCGAAAGTCGCGCCGCGCGAGCCCCGTTTTGACGCGCGCGCATGCCACTTCGCCCGTGGGCAACTGCAAGGTTACCGCGGCGGCGTGTTTGTCACACAGTACCCACCGGGTCTTTGCCGCGTGAAAAGTCGAATACTCATCTGTCTGATGACAGGTCTGCTGCGTGCGTTTGCTTTCCTGCCGTACGGCGTTGTCGCGCGTATCGGCACGGGCATCGGTGCGTTGCTGTACCGGATTCCGAGCACGCGCCGGCGTGTGGTGCACACCAATCTGAAGCTGTGTTTCCCCGACATGAGCGACGAGGCGCGTGAACGCCTCGCGCGCGCGCATTTCTGTCATGTGATCCGCAGTTATGTCGAGCGCGGCCCGCAATGGTTCGGCAATGCGCAGGCGCTGGCGCGCCTTGTCGAAGTGGAGAGTGCGATCGACCTCGCCGACATGCAAGGCCAGCCGACGATTTTTGTCGGCTTCCATTTTGTCGGTATCGAGGCGGGCTGCATGATGTATTCGACGCGGCACCCGGTTGCATCGCTGTACACGCCGATGTCAAACCTCATGCTCGACGCGATGGCCAAGCGGCAGCGCGGGCGCTTTGGCACGGAGATGATTCCGCGTAGCGATAGCGTGCGGCGGGCTTTGCGTGTCTTGCGCGACGGGAAGCCGGTCATGCTGGCTGCCGATATGGATTTTGGGTTGCGGGATTCGGTGTTTGTGCCGTTTTTTGGCGTGCCGGCTTGCACGTTGACTTCTGTTTCGCGGATGGCTCGCGCGGGGAACGCGCGGGTGGTGCCGTTTGTGACTGAGGTATTGCCGGACTATCGTGGTTATAAGCTGACCATCTTCGATGCGCTAAGCGATTTTCCTTCTGATGATGTCTCTGTCGATGCGCGGCGGATTACCGAGTTTCTTGAGACGCAAGTGCGACGGATTCCTGATCAATATTATTGGGTGCATAAGCGGTTCAAGAATCGGCCGGTGGGGGAGGCTGGGGTTTATTGAAGGTGGTTTTTGCCGCGTCGGACTGCCTTTTAGGTTTTGTGCCTGCGCGGGTATGAGAAAAATATCTATGCCCGGCTTCGTTGCGCGCTCAAGCACTTGCGCTCGTTGTCCAGGTGTTATCAACAGGCATCTCCACACAAACTGTGGATAAGCCGGCGTCCCGTAAGTCCAATTTGCCGCTTCGGGCTGTGCGCGACGTGACATCGCGTCTCAGCAGCGGCAAGGCCACCGTCTCATGACGGAATTGTCATGCAGCCATCATGTAGATGGTCGATTGCACTGGCTATATTGAAATTCATATCCACTCATCTTCGACGATGTCGAGGGTTCAGTGCGACCCATGCGAAGCACCGGCAGGTGCGTCTTCGCCAACGTGCGGTTACCTGGTGTGAGCCGGCAATCGCTTGTGCAGATTTTTCCAGATAGAACCGCGTCCCTTGTGACTGGCGTCGCCACGTAGTGATGATCTGCTGCCAGAAACGGCGCGCGTCACGACCTGGCAACGCACGGTTCTGCTCAAAGACAACTGTCCGATTCCGAGGCGGCTTATGCACACCTACGCAGAGAACGATTCCGCAACCAGAAATCAGCGACGCCGGCACGATGACGTTGTCGAGCAACCCGATATTGCGGAATCGAGGTGGATCGACCAGGTAGAGCGCGTCGGCCGCAATGGTGAATGGGATTTTGAGCTGGCGGATTCAATGCCCTTTCTGGTTTCCGAACTTCCTTGCTGGAAGGCGGGCCGGCTGGCACTTCACGTCTGGAACGGTCGGCACCATGAGTCTTTTGGTGCATCGGAATACAGCGCTAACGACGTATGTATCGAGGTGGAGGAAGAGCACTACTGGGCGCTGATCAATGGCGAAAGAGTCTGGGTTCGACCTGACGGAAACTGTTTCTTCAACGCCATCTGGAAGGCCCTGCAAGCGTGCGGGGATGTGGATGCGGTCAAGCGGATTTTCCGGGGACGCGTGCCTGCAAATGAACAGGAGGCCGCCGATTACTTCCGTCGCGAGATCCGGGACTACGCACTCGGTCGTCCGGAACTCGAGGCGATATTGCTGGGTGACGATGCTCGTTCAGACGCGCAACGGAGTCGGCCGCAAAACCGCTGCGAGGCGCGCGAGCCGCTCTGCAATCCGGAGCGTGAATCGCGCAGCGCGCGCGATGCCGCGATGGAAATCGACGCTGGCGCAATACCTGAACATGTCAGGGGGCTCCCGGAATTCCAGGGAGAGGTCGGCGAAACGGACACGGATGAGTTCCTTGATGCCTCGGATACCGCCGACTGGCTGGTGCAACCGGAGCAGCGAGACAAGCCTGCGTTTGAACCACAACGTGAACCACAACGGGCCGGCTCGAATAAAACGTCCCGCCGGCAGAAACGGGTCCGGCGGCTCACCCCCTTCGCCAATCCGTATCGCAGTGCTCCAGGCACTGACCAGGCGACGTCAGAAGGTGGCTTCTTCCATGCAGCCGCGCAGCTTGCCAAGCGGGCGGGCGAGCAGGTAGGCGACACGGTTGTGACCAGTCGCGTCTACAGGAAGGGGCAGGAGATATCGCACGCGCTAGGCGCCGATGACGTATTGAAAGCCCTGTCTCCGGTTCTCATTCCCGATAGTTTCGAGGACGCTGCCTGCGATGCAGACTGGCTGCCTCACACCCGACAGGATGCGGGGCTGGCCGAATCGGACCGGGATGAAATGGCGGCGTTGCTCCGCACGCCGACAAGAGTCAAATGGGATACGCCGCTCGTTGAATACCGTCCCATTGCGCATGCCTGCCACACCGAATTCCAGCGGGTGCTTTTTTCAGCCGGATCCCAGACCAGTGGATGGCTTGCCTACAGCGGATTATTGACATGTGGG
>NZ_JABBGJ010000085.1 GCF_012927345.1 Paraburkholderia polaris | reverse complement strand
CGTGCCTTTCGTGGGATGCCGACGCATAGCCCATTTCCATAAGAGCTGCCAGATGTGAGCGTCTACCGACGTAAAATGAGACTTGGAAACCACATGACGGTGATACATGGCCCAACCCCGAATCACAGGGTTGAGTTGCAGAATCAGATTCGTCTGTGTGGCGCTCCTGTGCTGCCTCACGATCTCCCTGACCTTCTCCATGAGCGCCTTCACACTCTTGTTAGCCGGTTTGATGAGCAGTTTGCCGCCGTACTTGCGTACATTCTGCCCGAGGAAATCGAACCCATCGGCGATGTGAGCGACCCTGGTTTTCTCTTCCGAGAGTTCCAGCCCCCGAACGGCCAGGAATTGCCTGACTGCAGGGAGTACGTTCTGCTCCAGAATTTCTTTCGAGACTCCGGTCACAACGAAGTCGTCCGCATACCTGTTGACGTTGACTTTGAACCTTCTGCGTGCGCGTTGCGTCGGCCCCACGCTGGCATCTACTGCTGCTTCGAGTCCGTCCAACGTCATGTTTGCGATGACGGGCGAGATTTCCCCGGTGGCAGCCAACATGACGCTTGATGGCCTCGAAGCTATGCTCGCGGAAAAATTCCTGCGAGCGAAGCAGAGAGGACTGAAAATGAACATGGTGCGTTACGCGGACGACTTCATTATTACCGGCCACTCGAAGGAGTGGCTGGAACATGAAGTCAGGCCGGCAGTAGCTGAATTCCTGGCGGAACGCGGGCTGGTCCTATCACCAGAAAAAACCAGGATAACGCACATCAAGGATGGGTTTGATTTCCTCGGATGGAACATTCGCAAGTACAACGGCAAGCTACTGATGAAGCCGTCGAAAGCGAACGTCAAGGCACATCTTGACAAAATTCGTGAAATCATCAAGGCCAACAAGACGGCTAAACAGGTGAACCTGGTAAAGCTGCTCAATCCTGTTTTACGAGGATGGGCGAATTACCATAGCCATGTCGTCGCCAAGAAAGCCTTCGATCGGGTTGATCACGAGGTCTGGTCAATGCTATGGCGATGGGCGGCCAGAAGGCACCCTAAAAAAGGCGCCCGATGGATAAAAAGCAAATACTTCAGGGCCAAAGGTCTGCGGGACTGGGTATTTGCCGCCACAGAAAAAAAAGAGGATGGCACGACAAGAGAGGTTACCTTGCTGAAGGAATCGGACACGCCAATAAAACGGCACATCAAGATCCGAGCGGGCGCAAATCCGCACGATCCGCAATGGGCACCATACTTCGAATCCCGATGGGGCCAGAAGATGCTGAACTCGACGCGCGGTCGCCGTAAGCTGTACCGTGTCTGGGTAAGGCAAGATGGCATGTGTTCCAACTGTCAGCAGCCCATCACTATGAACGCCCGCTGGGATGTTACGCATATTGTGAAGCAAACTGCCGGCGGCACGGATGCAGCAAGCAACCTCCAGGTTAACCATCTCAATTGCCGTAGAAATCCACAGTACGCCGGAAAATGAAGTTGTACTACCGGGTGTCGACAGATGCCTTTGCAGAGGCTTGAGCCGTATGCGCCTAAAGGCGCACGTACGGTTCTTAGGGGGCAGCAGCGCAGCAATGCGCTGCTGCTACCCGACCAGGATCACCGTGCCATCAAACGCATCATCAAACCGATGATGGGATTCAAGGATTTCCGCTGTGCTCGCATCATCCTGTCTGGCATAGAGATCGCGCACATGATCCGCAAGGGGCAGATGTATGACGACGGCGCCGCCCCGACTGCAGCCGAACAATTCTATTCTCTCGTTATATAAGCAATCCTCTTCATCTCAGGTTCCTAATCGTCTCATCGCCCTTAACGCGACACAACCAGATTCCAGGCAAGCGAGTGTGAACGTGTCGACATGGGCTATTTCTCCGGGCTCATGCGCGGCCGCACGATAGGTATTCGCGCCGGCTCAGGAGGCGATGGCAGCGTCCCGAAAGTTCGGTGCGGCACAGGCGAATGGGTTGGCTCGGCTTTGAGGTGGACATCAGGGTGTGCTTCACGGGTGGGATTTCGTTCAGGTTGAAGCCAGCATAAGGCAGGCCTTGATACTCGGAAAGACGGCGAGGGCGGATACAGAATCCTTCCCGGATGGACAATCAATACTTGAAGTTATTTCGCGGCCGGGTCCTGGACTGGTTCCACATCGTAATGAAGTTCCAGGCGGCGCAGCATTCCGTGTTCGGCAGCAAGATGATCGATTCGATGGACCAGGATTCGGTGGGAGGCCGAAATCACCCACGCGAAGTGGCTGGCATGGCAAGGGCAGCAAGGCAGTGGGGCGGATCCGGCACTGGACCGATGGTTGCTGGCGAGGGAGGGATAATGCCCACCTGGAATGCCGGATCTCGCAGCGGCACGACGTCACCTGCCGACAAGGCTAATCGGTAAGCTGCCAGCGCCCCAAATGCCGTCTCGGTGAGTCCGTAAAGTAAACGAAATCTCAGTCGGAAGCAGAACAATGCACTTCCAACAACGACGGTCGCTACGATAACAGTCGGGATTTTGATCGAGAGAAGAACAGCGGGTTGCTCGATCCAGTGGATCGCAAAGTTCGCGATCTTTTGTAGGACGATTAGGAGAACGGTTATGACAATGACCGCTCCGATCAAAAATCTGAGCACTCGGAACGGAAGCAGTGGCCAATCAAGCCGCCCATCCCAGGCGGCCAATCCCGATTGTCCGCTTTTCGCGGATTGTCATTCCACACTTTTATGGCTTCTCAAGCAGGACAGCGCGGCGCATGCTTACACCACTAGTCGTCTTTTGCAGCGCAGAATTGAGGCGTTTATGCTGGTTCGTTTCCAGGCGCTCTTCTGTACGTTTGATGAGGTGTCGAAATGATTGAGCGCGGAAACTTCAACATCGCGGATGCGGAACGTACCGGGGAAAACGTCGTCAATTTATCTTTGGCGGACGATGCGCGGTGGGCTGGTGTCGTCGTGTTAGGACCGACGGAAACGTTCGCTTTGGGTCGCGAGGCGAGGCACGACCTCTACGTCATCTGCGGTAGCATTGGAATTGACGGGACGGAGCCAATGCATCGCGGAGCATTCGCGAGCCGATGCAAGGCGAAAGCGTTTCAGGCGAACGAAGAGGGCGCCAGCGTATTCGTCTACCGTGAACCGTTGTCCGAACATTGCCTTGAGGTCACACAATCAGCCGCCGATCGCGTCTGGCACAAGGCTCGTGCTGCGGGGATGCGCGTCGCACCCCTATCCGAGTCGGGGCACAGGCTGACGCTGGTCGAATGGGAACCGGGTGCGCGAACCCGTCAGCACGATCATCCGTACGGCGAAGAGATCTTCGTTTTGAGCGGCGAGCTCCGCGGCGGCGATGAGCGATATCCGGCGGGAACATGGCTGCGGCTGCACCCAGGTTCCCGCCATGAACCGTTCACTGAAATCCCAACGGTAATTCTGTTGCGCAACGGTCATCTGGATGCGGCTGATCACACCAGATAATCGTAGTAATGGCTAGACATGCAGAGTTTTGTCGTTCCCGACCGAGTTCACATGCTTCTTCAATATCTCGATGAGAATCCGGCTCTTCGGAGCCGTAAACTTGCCGGGCGGCAGCAACGCGTGAATGGGGTCGGGCATCGTGGACCAGTGCTGAAATACGCGCACGAGCCGCCCTGCCGCGATGTCGTCGGCAACCGAAAAATCGGGTAGCAGAGCAATGCCGGCACCGGCCACCGCAGCGGCCCGGCAAGCGTACACGGTATTGGCGGAAAAGCCATTCGTGAAGTCGATCGTGCGTCGTTCGCCGCTGTCGTTCGCGAGTTGGCACTGGAAGGGCTGCGCGAGTACCGACAGTGCAACAAAGGGAAGGCCAGACAATATGCTCAAGTCGTCCCGCAATGTGTGAGCGGTGACAATATCCGGGCTTGCCACTAGCCATTTTGCGTAATCGCAGATTTTGTTTGCCCGAAGGGTGGAGTCGGTCAGCCTGCCGAGGCGGATCGCGACGTCGATACCATCTTCAATCAGATTGACGAACCGGTCGCCCGAAATCAGATCAATCTTCAGATTGGGGTGCAGGCGGTGAAGTTTCGCTAGGACAGGCGCGAGAAAGACCGCACTGTATTCGACTGACGAAGCGACGCGAAGTGTGCCACTCAGGTCGTCACCTGCATGGCTTGCTGAAAAAACCGCCTCCTCAGCGATACTGATAAGTATTTGGCAAGTCTTGAAGAAGTTTTGCCCAGCTTCGGTCACGCTCAACTTTCGCGTCGTTCTGACCAGAAGTGCGGCACCGACTTCTGTTTCGAGACGTTGAATTGCTGTGGAAACAGCCGTTTTTCCGACGCCAAGACGTTCGGCGGCACGAGTGAGCGATCCGGATTCAACCACTGCGACAAAGACGGCCAGTTGGTCGAAAGTGAGTGTTCGAATGTCAGCCATGAGTACCCATGAATCAGCGAGTTAAATGATTTCCACGCACCCGTTGGCATGCGTCGCAACAAAGCCCGGAAAAGTATAAGGTTCAGACTATCCACCCCATGACTTTCGGAGAACATATCATGGACCGACGCACATTTTTGACTGCCGCGGTGGCAAGCGCAGCATTCGTCGCAATACCGGCCGGGGCCGCCACAAGGGATATCAAGGCGATCGCCTTTGACGGCCTCGCACTGTTTGATCCACGCCCCATTTTTGCGCTAACAGAACAATTTTTTCCAGGCAAGGGCGCTGCGCTGGTAGCAACGTGGCGCGCACGCCAGTTCGACTATACGTGGATACGCACGCTGATCGGTAGTTACGTTGACTTTTTGCAGGTCACCGACGAAGCATTGGCGTTCGCCGCGGAGGCTGAAAAAATAACGATCACGAGCGAGCAGCGTCAACAGTTGCTAGCGGGCTTCATGAACATGAAAGCATGGCCTGATGTCGTGCCGGTCCTCAAAGCCCTGAAGAAGCAGGGCTTGGGCCTTGCACCGCTAACTGACTTTACCGTGCCCATGCTGGAAGCCGGAATCAGAAATTCAGATCTTGGTGGCGTGTTTGACCATTTGCTGTCAACGGATCTCGTGAAGGCGTACAAGCCCGACCCGCGGTCTTACGCGATGGGGATCGACGCCTTTGGCCTGCATCGCGAGGAAATTGCCTTCGTCGCTTTTGGCGGATGGGACGCGGCCGGCGCGAAGACCTTTGGCTATCCGACGATTTGGATGAATCGTCTGAATGTGCCGACCGAGAAGCTTGGCGTGCTGCCAGACCGCATCGCGCCGGATTTCGAGGCTCTTCCGACTTTTGTCGGGCGCTAGATACGTGACGCACAGCGCGACCGCCTTGTTGCTGCGGGACATCGCCGCCGCGAGGCGCAGGAGACCGTGCGAGGTGGCAAGTAGCCTTTTTTCATCCGCCGCGCGTCCACTCGAAGTGGCTGCGGGTTTGATGTTTGTCGTTGAAATTGCATGAAGCATGCCCAACGTCGGGAAACGAAACGGTCATGGTTACAGATAAAGCATTCGCCGGGCAGGTCCGGCACAATCAGCGCGAGCTTGCCACTCGAATCAGCTTGCCTTTTGACTTCATCGTGTGCGGGGCGGGCACTTCGGGGTGTGTGGTGGCAGCAAGGCTCGCAGCAGACCCCAACCTGCGCGTTCTACTTATCGAGGCGGGCGGCCATGACGAGAGTGAACTCGTGCAGGATCCGAACCGTTGGCCGATGACATTGGGCGGCGATATGGACTGGGGCTTCGTGGCCCAAGGCAATCCCCGGCTGAACGGACGTGCACTCGCGTATTCAATGGGAAAGGTACTCGGCGGCGGGTCCAGCATCAATGTGTCGACCTGGTCGCGGGGACATCAGGCCGACTGGGACTTTTATGCCGCAGAGGCCGCCGATGAGGCGTGGAGTTATCGCGCTGTCCTCGAGCTTTATCGTAGCCGTATCGAGAAGTGGGCGGGCGCTCCAGACCCCGACTATCGAGGTGAGCACGGCACCGTGCACGTGCAGCCGGCGCAGGGGCTCTTTCCCTTTTCAGACCGCCTGATGGCGGCTGCCGAATCGGCGGGGCTTGCGCGTTTTCCCAACGCGAATGGCCGCATGATGGAAGCGCCTGGTGGGTGCGCCCCGGTCGATGAAACGGTTTGCGACGGCAAGCGCCAGTCGATCTTCCGCTCCTATGTCTATCCGCTGATGGCGCAACCGAACCTGACCGTGCTGACCGGAGCGCACGTCTCCCGTGTCCTGTTCGACGGCCGTCGTGCGGCGACGGTCGAGTTCAACTATCACGGCAGCGTAGCGACTGCCGAAGCGACACGCGAAGTCGTTCTTTCATTGGGTGCGATCCACACCCCCAAGCTATTGATGCAATCTGGAATCGGTCCTGAAGACGAGTTGAAGCAGGCCGGTATCCCAGCGTTGCAGATCCTCGAGGGCGTGGGACGCAATCTGCATGATCACGTCTCCATCGCCGCAGTGTGGGCCAGTGAGAACAACGTGCTGGGAAGTGCTCCGCGGAGTCAGACCGCGTGTTTCTGGAAAAGTCGCCCTGAACTGGACAGCCCGAACTTTTATACTTACGCCATTTCCGGCGCCTATCTCACGCCAGAAAATGCTTTGCGAGCCGATCCACCACCTAACTGTTGGACGCAAGTGATCGGAATGCGGCCGCAAAGCCGCGGCAGCATCCATCTCACCGGCGCCGCTTGCGCCGACCCCGTGCGGATTGAAGCCAATTATCTGGGTGAGCCTCAGGATCTGGCTGACCTGATCAGGGGGCTACAGTTCGCGCGCGAGATGGGCAGTGCGCCGGCGTTGGCGGGTTTGAGCGGCCGTCAGGTTGCGCCGTATTCGTTCGATCCTGCGGGCCTCTCCAAGTACATTCGTAAAGGACTAACGACGTTCTGGCATCAGAGCGGCACCGCCAGGATGGGGCGCGATGCGAGGTCGGTGGTGGATGGCAAGCTGAAGGTGTACGGCGTAGAGGGCCTGCGAATCGCGGACGCGTCCATTCTTCCGCGAGTGACGAGCGGCAACACCATGGCGCCATGCGTGGTGATTGGCGAGCGGGCTGCGCAGTTTGTGCAGGACAATTGACACATAATGAAAGGGCGCTGTCACGTTAAATTGTTCGCGACACAATAGCGGAGAGGACACACGGCTTGCTCAGAAAGCGGACGGATCTTGGGTGGTCTCAGTGAAACGATGCCACGCAGCAAAGCGTGCGGCGAGCTGTTTGCGATAGAGTGAGGCGCGTAGCAGGTGTCGCTTGAGCGCGAAGTGCTGCCGGATCAGACCGAAGCTCGATAAAAAAACCTGCGTGCGTTCAGGATCGCGGAAGCCACGCATGCGTCGCTCGCGTTCGCGCGTCGGCTGATGACTGTTTTCAGCCTGGTTATTGATCCGCGCACTGGCTTTGACGAAGACGTGCTTGACGTGAGTCAGTGCGGGAATTTCGGCTTTCGCCGCCGGATAGCTGCGCAGCTGGTCGGTCACAATCTTGCGCGGTGCCTCAGCACACGAGGCGAGCACGCGCATGAAAAGTCGCTTCGCTGCAACCTTGTCGCGGCGCTTCTGTAGCAGGATATCGAGTTCAGCGTCGTGTTGATCGACGGCGCGCCACAACAGGTAAGGCTCGTCACGCAACGTCACAAATAGGTAAGTAGGCCCGGGGGATTTCACCCCGAGCCTCTCGCAGAACCGTGCGTAAACCTCTCGATTTACACGGCTCCCGTTATCCAACCTTTACCCCCAGAAACTGCCAGTGCACAAACTGTCGCGGGTACGCCTTCCTCATCTTGTGCAACCACTCGTCGCTACGCCGTTTATGCCGTCGTAGCGTTTTGTACTTGCACCGGGCCCAGCGTGCGAGCTTGCGGTCTAGATACAGACCGAGCCCCTGCATGGCCGTCCGATAGAAAGCCCCGTAATAGTTCCACCAACCACGTATCGTGGGATTGCATTGATCGGCCAGTTCGACCAGTGACCTGAACGTCTGACGAGGTAGCCGCCATCCCCGCACTGTCTGTCTCATCCGTTTCAGGGCATCACGACTCACGCCGGGCAGAAAGCTCGTTGAGAGCTGCCCAGACCTAGTCATCACCCTTCGCGGACGAAACAGGAAACCCAGAAATGTGAAGGTCACATTCGGGTAGGCTTGAGTACGGCTTCGGTCCCTGCAATACACGATGCCTGACTTTTCGGGATGCATCTCCAACCCGCATTCCGCCAGCCGCGAGGCAATGGCATGCATGACCTCCTGCGCCTGCGCCTCACTGCGGCAGTGGACCACCGCATCATCGGCATAACGCGCAAAGGGACATTGCGGGAATTGTCGCTGCATCCATGCGTCAAGCGCATAGTGCATGAACAGATTCATCAGCATCGGGCTAACCACTCCGCCCTGGGGTGTACCGCGCACCCGCGGCAATCTCGCTCCGTCCGCAGTCTCAAACGGCGCAGTCAGCCACCGCTCGATATACAGCAGGATCCAGTCCGCCTTGATGTGCCTACGCACCGCCTTGAGCAGGAGGCCATGGTCAATCTGATCGAATGCCGCCTTGATGTCAAACTCAACAACCCAGTCGTATTTCCAGCAGCGCTCACGCGTTACCGCAACCGCCTGTTTCGCCGACCTCCCAGGCCTGTACCCATAGGAATCTTTATGGAATATCGGCTCGATCATGAGCTTGACAACCGTTTGGGCCACTCGATCTGACACGGTAGGCACGCCCAGCTTTCTGGTACCACCCTTGGCTTTCGGTATCTCAACCTGCTTCACCGGTGGTGGGAAATACGAGCCCGACGACATCCGGTTCCACAACTTGTACAGATTGCCCGACAGGTTCTGCTCAAACATGGCGATCGTTTCATCGTCCACGCCTGCAGCACCCCGGTTGGCCCTCACCAGCTGATACGCTTCCCACACCGTGCGCTTCGCAATGCAATACGGTTTCGTTGAGGTCATGTCACTCATCCCCACCATGCAGGTTGGTGACCTTCATCAACAGGATAACGCCGCCCCTTCGCTCCACCCTCATTACAAGGGCTTCAGCACTACTACGGGCAGCTCCGCCCCTCGTTGCGGCATCGGTATTCTTCCTCCTGGTGTCTGCCATTTGTCATTTCCCTTTGCATCCGCAACAAGGTTCTCACGTTCCGTACCGAAGCCTGTGTTGAGCTCATGCCGCCTTTACGCCGACTGCCATCAGGTCCGTAAGCAGGTCTCGTCCTGACTGATCCTGGAGTGACGAAGCGACTCCAGTTTTGACAGCGCTTTAACACCTTAACGACGCGTCATCGAACGGTTTGCTTTCGCTCATCTTCTCAACACGTACCTGCCACCCTGATGGATGACTTTTCCGCGGTCGCTCACCACCACGCCTTTTGAACGCAGCAGCACCGGGCGGTTTGGAGCCTGCTCCTGCAAGCCGACTCCGGGAGGCCAACTCCCATCTTCAGTACAGCACCACAAGCTTTCGCTTGTGTTCGTGACACACCTTCGTCAAGGTGCCATGTGGTGCCGGGCTTGCGACGCGCCGCTTTCACACGGCGTGCGAAGCACGCACCGAACTTATCTACATGAACGGCCCCCTTTGCGCCAGATGTTCGTGTGTTTTGATGAACAGGGTGGGTTGCAGCTCTACATTCGGCCTGTGTTGCAGCCAGCTTCGCTGCGGGCCCCTATGAAATCCGCTGACTCATGCCTCATTCGCACCGCGAGATCATTAGTCTCTGATAAGTTCTCAGGCTTCGTGAGTCCCGGTCCGACCTGGTTCGTCATCACACTCGAATGCCAACGCAACCTTGACGTTACTTTCTATACAGTGATGCTGTCTGGCGTAGAACATTATCTAGCGGGGGCTGGTCGCACGCTCTCGTACCCTTTCTGATACGGTCTTTGATGTGCCAGTATCGCCCAGATCGTTCGGGCCATCTTGTTAGCGAGTGCCACGACTACCACGTTTATAGGTCGGCGTTTTTTCAACTGGTCGAGCCATGCGCCGGCGTCTTTCGCGTGGAATATCACGCTGCGGGCACCATGAATGAGCAGCGTCCTCAAATATCTATCACCGCGTTTGCTTATTCCCAACAGTTGCACCTTGCCGCCGGAACCGGTTTGCCCGGGTACCAGACCGAGCCACGCTGCGAACTCGCGGCCAGACCTGAACGACTTCGCATGTCCTATCGTCGCTGCCGCAGCTGTCGCAGACAGAAGACCTACGCCTGGTATTGCTGCTATAGCCTTGCTTGCCTCATCCTGTTTCATCCATGCGTGCAAACGGCGCTCGATCTGGGCAATCTGCTGGTCCAGTGCCTCCAGGCCATTCCACTGTTCGCGAAGCGTATCAATCAGTATCGCCGGCAGACGTCCGGATAACCTCTCCAGCACCCCTGCGATAGCCCGGTCCAGCGCGGCACGACCTGTGCCCATTACTTCACCGTATTCGGTCAGCAGGCCGCGCAGGCTGTTGATCTGCATCGTGCGAAACTTCACCAGCTGTTGCCGCATCCGGTGCAACGCCAGAACGGCCTGCTGCGCTTCCGTCTTCACAGCCACTTCCTTGCTGGGCATCTGTGTGGCCATCCAGATCGCCCTTGCGTCCGCGGCATCGTTCTTGTTTCCAGTAACGAACGCCTTGACGAACTTCGCTGGCATCAGCTTCACCTGATGACCCATTTCGATCAACCGCCTAGCCCAATGCTGGGATCCTCCACAGGACTCCATACCGATCAGGCAGGGAGCGCGATTGGAAAAATACTCGAGAAATGCCGCTCTCTTGATGGGTTTGTTCACGATCTCGCCGCTGTCCGCGTCGACCCAGTGAATCTGCATCACGTTCTTCGCGATATCCACACCTACGATCGTATGCTTCATGATGGCCCCTCCGGTTTGCCCGAGAAAATCCTTATGATCTTCCAGCCTTGGCAACTCGATGTCGTTGGCCCGCCAGCAAGGGCCTATATCCTGCATATGCTCACCGGTGGCGGGGGCCGTTCATTCCATTCGCACCAGCGTCGGACCGTTTCGTAGCTGACGATAACCCCGCGCTCGAACAGCAGCTTTTCAATATCACGCAGGCTGAGCTGAAACCGGAAGGCAGCGCACCGCGCAACTGATGATTGCCGCCGGAAAGCGATGATCGTGGTAAAGAGATTTTGCATTCTTCATCACGCGATCTTACTCGACCGTCTCACTAACGTGACAGTGCCATACCCGGGCGTCACAATAGGTCTTTGGAGCAAAGATCGGAGTCACGACGCGTGACGAGGCTGCATCCTTACATGCGGCCTGGACGATTTGCACACACCGGTGTCGACGGTAGCCGCCTCAAGGCAACCGGGCGATCAATTGATGATGCGCTGTCTCGCCCATGGAACCTCGCTCGCTACCATGCGTCAGGTTATCAGAGTGGTACACGATGAGCACGGCATTGGCATGGGTCATTTGTGCCGGCGCGGTCATCGCGACACTTGCCGATCCTGCAGCATCAGCCACAAAGGAGTTTCCGGTTCCCGCGCCGTCGACCGGTGTAAATCCAAACGGCTTCCGATCAAAGTGAGTCTCGAACAGGCTGAACCGCCCCCCTTGTTTAAGGCCGTGCAGGACTACCGTCACGTCTTCCCGGCCGTCCGCGCGCGGCGCCAATGTCACGCTACCGCCAGCGTGCAACCATTGTCCCAACGTCATGCCGAGGGGCGATCCCGTCGCGTTGTAAATTTCGCCTCCGGCCGGATCATCTGCGTGTGCATTGCGCACACCGGCAACATGTTCGATATCCTGCCAATGGCGCTCCACTTGCGCGCTTTTATCGAGCACGAAAACCTGTGGATCGAGAACTGTCGGTGACGCTACTTCCCTGGAAAAGTAGGCGGCATGTGTCTCGAATGACAATGTGACCGCCGCGCGATCCTGCGCATGCGCGAAGCCTGACAGCAGGAAAACAGCGCCAATGAGGGTTTGAGTCGTTCGCATATGGGATGAATACACCGGAAAGATTGAGTCGATGCGGCATGTGCGCGTTACCGAAAATTGCGACAGCCAGTGCGTCACAGAATAGCGAGAACGCATGCGGACGCGAACACTCCGGCGGCTCAAATTCTTGCGCATTCGTCTCAACTTCTGCTCAAAGCCGGCAGCGTGGGCGGCGCCAACTATCCGGTCCGCCGTGTTACCTCACGAAAGGAGTGCTACCCGACGGATTGTTGTCGTTTCGCTTTCTTTTCTATTAATGGACTTGATCTGGCGTTCGCTCGTCGATTGAAAATCAGCTAGCGGACCTCCTGCCGCCGCCCTGCCGGGCGACGAGGTTAAAGTGAGTTTGCCAAAACCGCTTTAACGGCGCTGTCACGTTAAATTGTTCGCGACACAATAGCGGAGAGGACACACGGCTTGCTCAGAAAGCGGACGGATCTTGGGTGGTCTCAGTGAAACGATGCTGTTGGTGTTCACAATTGCCGGGAGTGGACGAAAAGTGGGGGAGTGTTGGTTCAACGTCGAACGACCTCGGGCGATTTGAAATGCGGATATCGCTTAAGAAAGCAACGTTCCAATCTTCCATCAAGCAGCTCGACGCGAGTCTGTAGCAGATAATGAGCTCCCTTCATGGACCAACGCATTTGTTGCCGCTTTGAGAGACGACGATTGATCAAGTGATTCATGACGGACTCTGCTGACGCCGACGACACCCGGCGTCCTTCCATTCTGGCGCGCTGATAGTCGACAAGATCCTTTCTGTTGTGCTCGAGGAATGTGAGCAGACGGACGGTTGCGCGATATGCTGTACCTGAAGCGAGCTGATAGAAGAAAGTCAGTTCTTCTGCAGCGATTGCCAAGGAGGTGGCCAGTGTGCGGAGCATCTCGATTGCCGTCTCGGCCCGACCACGCCAAAGTGCGTCGCGCACCCTGACGAGAAGGCGCTCTGATCGCAGCATGATTTCAGGTCGCCTCGAGAAATAGTTGTACGCGCGAATGGAAGATCGAATGGCTTGCATCTTCATGCTGATGTGAAACCAGTCAAGAATCCTGGGCGATACGCGAGGAGCTATCGAAGTCACCAGCGAGCGCATTCCTCGAGCACCATCCGAGATCACGTCGATCAAGGTCGTTGGAACCCAACCGCATTGATCGAGCGCGCCGGCCACAAGAACGCGGGTCAAGCTCGGACGCTGCAAGGCGGACACAAATCTTCGGGCCATCTGGCCATCGCGCTCGACCCTGCCGGCGATGACTTCAAACTTTCGAACTTCCTGGAACTGGTTGGCGCTCAACACCGTTCCATCGATCGCGATCCGCAGGTGGCTGGCGTGGTTGCGTTTTCGTCCGCCAGCAAGCCATCCAATCCGGAACTGTTCGTTCTCGACGTACTCTCCGCACTGAACTGTATCCTTGCGGACTGTAGTGTGTGATAGCTTGGGCAGTCCCGCCAGATCGGCGACGGAACGTGCGGCCTCGCGGTATGAAACGGAGGCGCCGTGTTTCGCGCAAAGGTATGCTAACTCCGGGGTGCGCCGCGTCGGCAGGAGAGGTTCAATGGAACACTCTGAAGACCGCAGGCTGATAGAGTTGCCGTTATCATCGTACGGCTCAGGCGTACACAAGCAGGATACGACTCGCGGCACTTTAACTTGTACTCTGCCAAGCGCCGTCGAAAACGTGCGCGGACGCCAATCTTTGATGCGCCGATATCGGCCGCATTCTCGACAGTTCCGACGAAGCTTATCGTAGGCATTAATCTGGTCTTGCGTCACGAGTTGTTGCAACGTAGCCAGTAGTTGACGAGCTTCGGCGAGGGACAACCCGAAATCCGCTGGAGTAGCGCCATTCACTGGGCGCTTAACCAAACAAATCGGGATCGGCTGGTCCGTTCCCTGTCGTTGCAGAAGGATTTTCCAGTGCAATTCCATGGCTGTCTCCCCGGTAGGTCAACTGCTGCAGTTTAGACCAGAGTTGCCTCCCCCAGATTTCGTCCACTCCCATCAATTGTGAACGCCAACAGCTGTAAACGACACTCATCGATACGTGCGCGGAGTGTTTCCGGCGGCCGGCGCCGCCGTTCAACTGGCGTTCCTCGGAGTCTCACACGATGACCTTATCAACACATGGGGCCTTCGCCTTACCAAATTACGTGATCAGCACGCAGAGCATACCAACTCTTTCCGAAACTAATATCACCATTCCTTTGGCGCATGTGTCCCATCGGCATAAGGTGCGGCCCAAAGTGCCAATTGAAGTTGCATTGATTTGCACCATGCCCAGTGCATCTTATCTATCTCATCCTGAGTGTGACCGTTCGCCGCGAGGTACGTTTTGATCGTTTCGTTGATAACCGCCATAAAAGCAATGATGTCGCGAAGTGGCACGTACGGAGTCGACCGAACACCATCCGTCTGATTCTTTTTCACGCTCGTATGTCGCAAAGCTATCTCTTGTTGGTAGTTGACCCAGTCTTGATCATAGGGTCTAAAGCAAGTGTCAAGAATCCATTGCTCGAAGCGAAGGTTGCTGTTTGCCAGATACTGGGGAATGGCATCCCCTTCTGGCGAGCGAGAGTGTCGAGCAAGGTTCGGGATGCCTGCAATAATCCCGCTACGCCAGTGTTGCACTATTTTTGCCGTTTGCCCCTGCAGTACCGTTCCAGCTAATTGGAGATATCGCTCGTCTTCTTGAGTGAAGCCCGCGCTGATTTTTAGCATATCCAACTCTTCCGGTGACACGGCTGACGTGGCCACTTCAGAAGTTCCGTAGGTGTAGCCAGGGATACCTTCACCCGCTTGGTTCATGCTGTCATCTCCTTGAATGCAAAATAGCCGCAATCGAAAAGCCGAATTAAGCGCTCGTCGAAACCGCATTTTGCGGAGTCGGCGTAGTTGAAAAGAGGATGATCAGCCCTTCGATCAAAGTCGGGTGCGTCAAGACGGCATCGCGCAGCACCGTATATGGCAGGCCTCCAATCATCGCGATCTGGACAGAGGCCATAACCTCGCCGGCTGAGGTCCCAAATGCGGTGAAGCCGAGAATACGATCGCTCTCAACATCGATGAGCGCTTTCATGAAGCCCCGCGTTTCCGAAAGTGTTCGCGTGCGCAGCACCGACGCCATCGGAATTTTTACAAGGCGATAGGGGATGTTTTTCGCTTCGGCTTCCCTCTCACTAAGTCCAATACGGGCAACCTCCGGATCGGTAAACATGCAAAACGGCACCTGCCTGTCAGTTGTCACATGATTGCCGCCCGCAAGGTTATCCCGGATAACGCGGAAATCATCGAAAGCGATGTGCGTGAACTGAGGACTTCCGGCACATTCACCAATAGCCCAAACACCGGGCGCGGTCGTCTCGAGACGTTCATTCACCTTGATGTAACCACGTTCGGTAACCTCAACTCCCGCAAGGTCCAGCCCAATCCCGGCGGTATTGGGGGTGCGGCCAGTCGCCACCAGGAGATGTGTCCCCTCGAATGCCTTGCTGACACCTTCGTGCTCCACGACCAGCTGCACGAGCTCACCTGATTTCCCGGCCACGCTCGTGACGGTTGCGTTCAGAACCAGGCTTATACCTTCCTCAATAAAGAGCTCCGTTACCCCCTCGGAAACATCCAGATCCTCTCGATGCACCAGCCGCTCGTTTCGCTCGATGATAGTGACTCGACTACCGAACCTTCGCATCGCCTGCGCAAGCTCCAATCCGATATAACCGCCCCCCATAACAAGCAAATGACCAGGAACCACATCCAGTTCAAGCGCTTCGATGTGAGTAAGGGGCGTTGCTTCGAGGAGACCTGGAATGGGATCCAGGGTCGCGTGAGTCCCTGTTCCGATGATTACGTCTGTTCCTCTAATGCGACGAACCGAACCGTCGTGGCCGTGTACCTCCAGGGTCTTGGGACCGACAAAGCGCCCAGTTCCCATAATCAATTCTGTCCCGCTGCGACGGAAATTTTCGACATGAATCTGGACCAACCCGTCGACCATCTTCCGTTTTCTATCTCGGATGACAGTCATATCGGTTTTGACGTTTTCTTTTCTGATTCCAAATTCCTCGCTTCTAGTCAAATAGGAGACGACCTTCGCGCTGTGAATAATATTCTTACTTGGTAAGCAAGCTATATTCGGGCACGAGCCGCCGATGTATTCGCGCTCGATAACGGCCACGCGCTGCCCGTCTCTGGCAAGGGTCCACGCGACATATTTTGAACCTTCACCGCTCCCAAGAATCACCAAGTCAAAATCTTCCGAAGAACCGTCTTCTTTAGACAAATTATCGAGAGACTTGAACGGTTCGAACCCTTCCTTTTGGTCCATGTAAGCTCCTTTTCTCGTTACTGAGATTTCATTGGCACCGTCGGTCGCGGATGACAGAAGTATGTTCCAAATCCTGTCAAATACAAATTGATGATTGATGTTGTGTGCGACACTCTCGTATGCGGCAATCGGAAGGGACTACGTGTTGGTGAATTTGCACCAGAACCGGGAAATATAGATTTTCTTCAGAAGAAATGGTTAGACGTTTAGAGTGGCCGATGTCCAACGACCTTTCTCCGTAATTGACGGGGCATTAGGCTCGTATGACTCAAGGACTTTCCTCTAGCTGCTGTTTCAGATGGCGATACGACGTGGAAAGCGTCCGTGTTGATGAGACAGAGCCCGTAGGGATGGATCGACGCGCAACCAATGATTGCGGTACCGTCAGTCGAGCGGTTTAGCTTAACGAATTGTTAGTGGAACGGGAAGGGCCTATTCGCCCTGCCTTCGACCCTCTCATTATGTCATTCCCGTGCCGCTGACGATCCTCTGGGTTATCGCGGGCAGTGATTGTCGCTCCAGGGCGCAGCGGCTTTTCCCTTTCCTGGGTTATCCGACGGGTCAACGGCCAACCCGGCCTAGTACAACATCCCTCAAATAGCTTTAATAATTGTCTGGCTGCAAATAAGGCTGCAGGAGCGTGACAACGAGTTGTGCCATTTCGGCGAGCGAACCTGAGCCAGGCAGAGGTTCCCATCGCCCGCTATGGCTACGAAAGGCCGCACCATAAAGATTGCGGCCGAGTTCACTCAGGCGTGCCACAACGGTCGACTCCTGATTGTCCAGGCGTTTGATCAGCAGATGGCGCCCGTAAGCCTGCGTGACCACCTGGTCGTGGCCCAACAATTCGCGCAGTTGACGCTGCAGTTCGCTTGCATGATGTTTCGCGGGTAAGGCAGGCATGACCGCTCCGGGTTCAGGATGCACCAGTTTGCAACGGGTAGCCGCGGAAAGTCCATCTGAAGGGACGTGCCGTCTGGTTGCGCTCGCGGATGAACTGCTCTGTACGCTCGCGAAGATGCGCAGTGCTCTCGTGGCTGGCGTGACGCAGCACACGGCGCGTATAGAGCCCAAACCACAGTTCGATCTGGTTCACCCAGCTCGCGTGTAAAGGGGTGAAATGGAAATGAAACCGTCCATCGTGCCGCGCATTGAATGCCTGCCACACGGCCTGGGCGCGATGCGTGTTGAGATTATCCCAGATCACATGCACCTGCTTGCCCGGATACGCGGCTGCCACACTGTCCATGAAAGTCACCAGGTCCTCCTGGGTACGCCGGTCGCGGCAGTGGCCCAGTACCCGTCCGGTATGAACATCCAGCGCGGCAATCAGCGACTGGGTACCGTGACGGATATATTCAAATTCCCGGCGGCGCAACCGTCCGGCTGCCGGGGGGCGCCCTGGATGCTTGCGCTCGATGGCCTGGATGCCGGTCTTCTCGTCAATACTCAATACCACCGCATTCTTCGGCGCCTTGCGGAACAGCTTGCAGATCACGTTGACCTTCTCGCGAAAGGCCGGATCCGGACTATGCAGCCACTGTTGCACCCGATGCGGGCGAACGTCGCCAGCTTGCAGGATGCGCTGCACATGGCTGCGACTGATCTGTTCGACGATCCCTCGCTCGACTGCACGCGTCACAATCTCATCGAGCGTCGGCGTGGCCCGACCTTGCGCTTCCTGCACTTCACACGCCAGTGCGATCAGTTGCAGCCGCGTCTCCTGCGTGATGCGCGGCGGACATCCACTGCGCTCTGCCTCCCGAATCCCCTGCGCGCCTTGCCGCGCAATGCGCTGGCGCCACTGGCTGACTGTCTGCACGGACACGCCCAGTTCCTGTGAGATCGCCGCGCTCGTGTAGCCCTCGTGAGGGCTCTGTCAACTTGGCGGGCGTAGACTACCTGCGTAGCTAAAGCGTAGTTATCCTTATCAGATAGCTTACTTGACTGCGGCAGTAACAGTCCAACCATGCCATGTGGCGAAGCGTTCTTTGAGTACGGCACGATGACATGCCGCGTTCATTTGATGTCTGGGCAACGCGAAGTGCTGCCGGATTGGGCCGAAGCATGAGAGGAATGCCTGCGTGCGACGCGCATCGCGAAAGCCGCACATCTGGCGTTCGCGCCTGCGGGTCGGCTGGTGGCTGTTCTCGGCACGGTTGTTCACACGT
>NZ_JABBGJ010000084.1 GCF_012927345.1 Paraburkholderia polaris | reverse complement strand
ATAACCGCTGAAAGCATCTAAGCGGGAAACTCGCCTTAAGATGAGATATCCCCGGGGCTTCGAGCCCCTTGAAGGGTCGTTCAAGACCAGGACGTTGATAGGTCAGGTGTGGAAGCGCAGTAATGCGTTAAGCTAACTGATACTAATTGCCCGTAAGGCTTGATCCTATAACCGGTGTGTTTTACGCAATGAGTTAGCGCTTTAGCGCTTACTCAGAGCCACCCCCGAAAGGGGGTAGCACGTGACGGTTGAGATCAGTGTTGTGCCAGAAACAACACAACCCCAACAGCTTTACCCCTCTGGTGAGCATCACCAGAAACTACTTCTTCCAGATTGGTTGTGTTGGCCCGGGGTTCAAACCCCACCCAGCACGACAACAAGTCATGCCTGATGACCATAGCGAGTCGGTCCCACCCCTTCCCATCCCGAACAGGACCGTGAAACGACTCCACGCCGATGATAGTGCGGATTCCCGTGTGAAAGTAGGTAATCGTCAGGCTCCCCAGCAGCAGGCAAAAACCCCACCCGAAAAGGTGGGGTTTTTGCGTTTGCGGCCGCAAAAAGCGGGTGCAGAACGATGCTTCGCCTCCAACCGTGCCATCACGACTGCGATAGCTCGTTCACGCTGGGACTTCGTCCGGGCGTCTGTCAGTCACGATGCCCGAAGCTGGTCGTCGTCGTCGTCGCCGCGCGACTTTCGCCGATGCACTCCAATTCTTCCGGCGTTACTCCTTCCCGACCCGGATCGCGTTCCCATAACCCGTCAGCTCCAGATAAGCCCGTCCGACGTCCGCGCCATCGCGCCTCACACGCACGGCACCTTCCCAATAAACTGCGCCGGTCGATTGGCGGGAATCGAGTTCCTGGTCATCCATCAACGGATCGAGGCGCCATGTAAGCGCGCCGGTTTTGACCATCATCGAGACGGGATACGCGGTGTTCGTGCGCGGCGAGCGCCATGTTCGAACTGACGTAAAGTCGACCTGATCGCGGCCAAACGTCTTCACCTGACCGTCGCGACTTCTCAGTGCTGCGTGTGCCCATACCGCGTGTCCATCGCGACTGCGGACCTTGAAAGCCATCAAGGCCGAGCCATCCGTCAGGTTGGCGCCGAGCCAATCCCATCCGACCGCGTCGGTATGGAGCAGCGTGCTCGACCATTCGTGATCGAGCCACGCCGCGCCGGTAACGGCTGTTTCGCCCGCCGATTTGCTGCCTGCCGCGATCGGTCGAACGACGCTGCCGGTTACGCGCAATTGCGGCTCGCTGTAGTAATAGCTCGCCTGCTCGGGCCGCGGACCTTTGCGGGAGTAACCGCGTTCGCCCTGGACCAGGGGCGCTTGTGTCGGCGTCAGGGCGAGGTGCAGCGCGAATCCGTTTGCGTCTACCGTAACGTCGTAGTGGCCGTCGGCGGCACGGATGATTTTCCATGCGTCGAGTTTGACGTCGGTATTGTCCGGCTTCGCATACGCTAGCCCGAAGCCTTGGCGGGCAATGCGCTGATCGTGAGTAAGATGACCGAGTGCAGGATCGCTTAACGCGGCATGGGCAATGATCAATTGCGACGGTGCGAACGCACTCGGATCGGCCGCATCGTGGCCAGTTGCGGAGCGGAAGAAGGTGATCTGGAAACCGAGCGGTTGATTGTCCCGTGTAGTGAGCCAACCTGTCGCGTACCACCATTCGGTGCGAAAAGCCGGGTGTGAGCCGGTGTCTTGCGGAAGGACGATTGGATGATCCTGCGTGACCGTTGCGAACTCGGGCGTCGCCGCGAACGCCGGCACGGTAGCCATCAAACCCATGCAAAGCAACGCCGCATGAATCGTAGCGCTCAGTCTCCGTGCACTCGCAACGCGGGGCAGCGCAGCCGCTGACTTGCGTGGAATGCTGTGCGCCAGACCGATGCGACCGGCTGGATAAGGGCGCACCATCGCCTGATATGTCGATCCATGCGCCGCCTCATACGCTGCCTCCTGCACGACATCACGCGGCAATCCCCCCATCACCAATCCTCCTTCACCGCGCGCACCGCATCCACCGACACCGCGCCTCGTCCCGCAATCACCGCCGTCGAACACGACGAAGCCAGCATCACCAACGCCACCGTGCCGAGCACCGTCCATGGAACGTGCAGCGACATGCTCCAATGAAACGACTGCGGATTGACGACGAACACAAGGATTAGACTGATCGCGAATCCGAGAACGAAGCCCATCGCGATACCGCAGGCGGTGAGCATTCCGCCTTCGAGTGCGAGAATCGCGAGAACCTGCGAGCGGGTCACGCCCACATGCCGCAGCATGCCGAACTCACGGGCCCGCGCGAGTGTCTGCGCGGAAAATGTCGCCGCGACGCCGAACAGGCCGATTACGATCGCGACCCCCTCGAGAAGATAAGTGACGGCAAAACTTCGATCGAAAATAACCAGCGTACGCGCGCGGATTTCACCCGGTTGCGACAGGTCTAGCGATGCACCGAAGGGTAGCGCACGCAGGCCGGCAGTCACGCGTTCGACGCTCGTTCCCGGTTGAACGGTGACGCCCACATCCGTCGCGCCTGTGTCGCCGGTTAGGCGCCGGTAATCTGCAAGCCGTATCTGGATCGCGCCGGTCTGACGCACGTAATCACGCCAGATGCCGGCCACCACGAACACGTGACCGCGCTCGCCGAGCGGCAATTGCACGCGCTGGCCGAGCTTATATCCATACAGATCGACCATTGCTTCGGATACCCAAACAGGTGTCTCGCCCTCGTGCAATGCGGAAGGAGGCAACACCGGCCCGGTCATCTGCAGATTCGCGCCGGGATCGGCGGCGTCGATTTCACGTGCGAGCACGGCAACGTCCGGCCGTGCAGGGTCGAGCGTCAGATGCGAGGTGCGAGCGAACGCGGCGGTCTTGATGCCGGGCACTCGGCCCAGCAAAGTCTGTTCGTCGGGACGCAAGCCACCGGTGTCGCCGTTCGGCGCCACGCGAACGTACAGATCGGCCGAGAGCAGGTGGCCCAACCAGTCTTCGACAGAAACGCGGAAGCTCGCCACCATGATCGCCATCGCGACGATCAGCGCAAAGCTCGACAACACGCCGCCCATTGCAATCGACGCGTGCCCTGGCGCATTCGCAAGGCGCGCCAATGCCAACGTGCTCGCCGCGCCGGCGCGATGCCGCGCGCCGAGCGCACGGCTCGCGGCACCAAAGATCAAAGCGGTCACGCGCGGCATCAGCGCAATCCCGCCGACCAGCAACAGCGCAACGGCCAGATAGCCGCCGATAGGCGCATCAAACAACGGCGGCACCTGCGTGAGTACGACAGCAACCAGCAGACATGCCAAAGCGGGCCACGGCGTAGCGAGCCGCGCCAGCGCACCTTCTTCGGCGCCGGCTTTGAGCGCCGCTGCGGGTCGCGCACGCGCCGCCTCCAATGCGGGGGCAAGACTGCCTAATACCGACACAGCGATGCCGAGCGCCAGAAATAGCGCAGTTGCCAGCGGTTCGAAGCCAACGTGCGGTTGCACGCCAGGAAAGTAGCCGCCGCCCAGATCGCTGCCGAAAAAACGCAACGCGCCGCTCGCCAGCGCATAGCCGAGCGCGAGTCCGGATAGCGAACCAAGCAGGCCGAGCAGCGCACCTTCTAACAAGATCTGGCGCAACAACTGGCCACGTGTCAGTCCAAGCACGCGCAGCATCGCGAACTGTGAGCGGCGCCGCACAACACCCAGCGCCTGCGTCGAAAACACGAGGAAGGCGCCGGTGAAAAGCGCCACCAGCGCGAGCACGTTCATATTGATCCGATAGGCACGCGACAGACGGTCGGTACGGCTTTCGGCATCGCGCGTCTCGGAGATCACCCACCGGCTACCGAGCCGCGCTTGCAGTTCTCGCTTGAAGCGTTCGCGATCGACACCGCGTTCGAGTTGCACGTCGATGCGCGAGAGCTTGCCCACCTTGCCGAACTTCCACTGAGCGGCGGCAATATCCATCACCGCGAGCCGCTGTCCCGGCCGCGTTCTGACGAGACCGCCGGCCACGCGAAAGTGCACGATCGAGGTGCCGTTTTGCAGTGCCACGTCATCGCCGATCTTCACCTTCAACCATTGCTGCGCCGCCGCCGAGAGAAACACCGTATCAGCCGCGAGCGTATCGAACGGCCGCTCCGGAGACGGCACGCCGACCAGGTCAGGCGCAATCCGGCTTGCCTTGAAGACGTCGATGCCGAGCACGGGCAGCGCGGCGCTCTGATTTGGCACGGTGACATCGAGAGCGAGTACGGGACTCGCCAGCGCCACACCGGGCTCAGTCGATAAACGCGGATAGATGGACTCGTCGAATAAAGGCTGTGCTCCGCGTACCTGCAGATCGGCCTCGCCCGAGAGGCTGCGTGCCGCCGCCGAGAATTCGTTGAAGGCCGCGCTGTTGATCAATTGAACGGCGTAGCCAAGCGCGACGCCGAGCGCGATCGTTGCGATCGCAACCAGTGCGCGTCCGCGGTGACTGCGCCACTCTGCGCCCAACAACCAACGCGCGAGCATGCGATGACCTCGCATTCGCTGAAGTAGGCGTGGGTCAGCGTGCATCATCAGCTGAACGCGCTGTGGATCGAGAGCCGGGGGGCGAGCCGGCAAAGGCGTTGCGTCCGGACGATGCGTGCAGACCGCCGTCGCTCAGAATCAGGATTCGGTCCGCCACTGCCGCGGCTGCCTCCGAGTGCGTAACCATGATGGTGGCCGCACCGGTTGCCTTGCTTTGTGCGCGGAACAGGCCGAGCACGTCGTGTGCGGTATCGGGATCGAGGTTGCCGGTGGGTTCGTCGGCGAGAATCAGTTTCGGGCGATGCACGAGCGCCCGCGCAATGGCGACGCGTTGCAACTCGCCGCCCGACAGTTGCCGCGGGAAATCATCGCCACGGCCGCCCAGGCCGACGGCCGCGAGCATATCGAGCGCGCCGGCCGTGGGCAGGTCGTTTAGCAGCAGCGGCAGAGCGACATTCTGCGCAAGTGTCAGATGGGGCAGTACGTGAAACGCCTGGAACACGAAGCCCAGTTTTTTCCGGCGCAAACGCGTTGCTGCGTTGTCATCCAGGCGCGAGACGGCGCTGCCGTCGATGATCACGTCGCCGCTGTCCGCGCTGTCGAGCCCCGCAATGAGATTCAGCAGCGTCGATTTGCCGACGCCGGAGTCACCCATGATCGCGACGAATTCACCTGGCGCGAGCGTGAAATCGAGGTGTGCCAGCACGATGCGGCCGGCGCCGTAGGTCTTGCCAAGCTCGCGGCATTCGAGTGCCGGAACGACACCTTCATTACGAAGCACCATGCGATATCCGATAAGTCTGGCCGGTGAGGGCCGCGTCCAACCGTGCGAAGAAACTAGCGTGCTGCGCACGAGCGTCGGCCCCTGAACCGCCGAAGTATATTCGGGTTCTGTAAGGCTCGCAGGCGCATGCCGCGATTGCCTGATACCCATCTGAAAGCAGACGGGCGAGTGGATCGCACAGGTCTTTTCGCGCGCGCACCGACGTTTCTTTAGAGTGCCGGATCAAAAAAATTTTCTGCTCGCAGACGCGCTAAATTTTTGCTGGCCGCTCGAAATCGGCCTTGATGGTGCGTCATGCACTTGCATGAACCATTCCAGTGCAAGTGTTGCGTGGAAGT
Source organism: Paraburkholderia polaris (assembly GCF_012927345.1). GTDB lineage: Bacteria > Pseudomonadota > Gammaproteobacteria > Burkholderiales > Burkholderiaceae > Paraburkholderia > Paraburkholderia polaris. The sequence goes on along the minus strand of NZ_JABBGJ010000084.1, from coordinate 12,849 downwards.
GTTCGTGCAAGAGTGGCTAACCGCCCGCCAACTTCTTGCTTTTACGTGCAAAAAACACCGCGGACATCCTGTCTGAATGAGTTTGTGCGCCTGCACATTTTTCGGCATTTCGCAAGGGCAGGCGTGGCAACAATGCATTGCCAATGGCGTTACAGCATTGTTGCGCTGCAAAAGTATTCTTATCTTGGTAATCTCCCACCCTTGGTTATTCGACTGCGGGTAAACGTGGAGCGGACAGCATCGCTTCATTGTCAATTTCGGCGAAATCCAGCCTACATATCCATTTCAATGCTTTCGATTTTGAAGGTGTTGGAGCGGCGTTTTGTATTTCAAGTTTTCAACAGAACACATGTCACAGCCTCCGCTTCTTAGCCTACTCATCTGGATCCCTATTGTCGCCGGCCTGGTGGTTTTGCGTGCCGGATCTGACGCGGCACGTAGTCGCACGCGATGGCTCGCGCTGATCGGCGCGGTAGCGGGTTTCCTGCCGGTGATTCCGCTCGTGTCGAACTTCCGCAACGACGTGACGTCGATGCAGTTCGTAGAGAACGTCCGCTGGTCGCCTACGTTCGATATTGCGTGGCATGTGGGGGTGGATGGGATTTCGCTGTGGCTCGTCGCACTGACCGCGCTGACTACGATCATCATCGTGGTCGCTTCGTGGGAGTCGATCACCCAGCGCGCCGCGCAGTACTTCGGCGCGTTCCTGATGCTGTCAGGTTTCATGCAGGGCGTGTTCACCTCGATGGACGGCATGCTGTTCTTCATCTCGTTCGAAGCGACGCTGATTCCGTTGTATCTGCTGATCGGTACGTGGGGCAATTCGAACCGCTCGTATGCCGCGGTGAAGTTCTTCTTCGTCTCGTTCCTCGGCTCGCTGATGATGCTGATGTCGATGCTGTACCTGTACGGCCAGACGCACAGCTTCGATCTCGCGCTGTGGCGTGAAACGCACCTCGGCACGTGGCCGCAGGTTTTGATCTTCCTCGGCTTCCTCGCTGCGTTCGGTGTGAAGGTGCCGATGTGGCCGCTGCATACGTGGCTGCCGGACGTCCACCTCGACGGCCCGACCGGCGCCGCCGTGATGATCGGTATGCTCAAGCTGGGCGGCTACGGTCTGCTGCGTTTCGCGCTGCCGATCGCTCCGCAGGCCAGCCATTTCTTCGCGCCGATGATTATCACGCTGTCGCTGATCGCGGTGATCTATTCGAGCCTGCTGGCACTCGTGCAGACCGACATGCGCCGCTTGCTCGCGTATTCGACGATCGCGCATATGGGTCTCGTGACACTCGGCCTGTTCGTCTTCAACCGCATCGGCCAGGCCGGCGCAATCGTGCAGATGCTGTCGTACGGTGTGGTTTCCGGCGCGATGCTGCTGTGCACGGGCATGCTCTACGACCGCACGAAGACCGCTTCGATCGCCGAATACGGCGGCGTCGCCAATACGATGCCGCGCTTCGCCGCGTTCGTGATGCTGTTCTCGATGGCCAATATCGGCCTGCCGGGCACCTCGGGTTTTGTCGGCGAGTTCATGGTGTTGATGGGCGCGATCCGCTTCAATTTCTGGATCGGCGCAATCGCGGCCACCACGTTGGTTCTGAGCGCGGCCTACACGCTGTGGATGTACAAGCGCGTGATTTTCGGCGCGATTGCCAACGCACGTGTCGCCAAGCTGCAGGACCTCGGCAAGCGCGAGTTCGTGTTGCTCGGCGCGATGGCTTTGCTGGTGCTGGCCATCGGTGTCAATCCGAAGCCGTTCACCGATGCGATCGACCCGTCGGTTGGTACGCTGCTGGCTCAATCGGAACGAAGCGCACATCCTTCGGACTCCGCACCGGCTGACGGTGACGAGCACCTGCAGGCGGCGGCGCCTGCTGCCGTCGCCGTCGCGGCACACACGCCGGGCTGATCGAAACAAAGCGCAGCGCAGGTGCAGCATTCGTCGCACGGGTGCTGCCTTTGCTGACGCGTTTTTTCGCATCGACACTCGTCCATTTTCGAGCATCTGGCGCGGCGCAACCATTCAGGTTGCGCCGCGTTTTAGCGCTTATTTAATGGGACTTTCGTGATCGGGCGGCTCCGCCAGTACTTTGCAATAGGGCATTGCAGACCCTCGCGAGCGCGCTGGCGTGCGGCAACGTGTCGCACAGTGTTGCGACGCAATAGATCGTTGCTAAATCGAGTGTTTATATCTACTTGACGACCCCCTATTATGCGATCGCTTACTAAGGGAGAGCGGTCGAATGACGTTCGTTGAAGTCGTAAAAGAAAGGCAATGGATATGAAAGGAAAGACTCTGCGAGGGTCGACAAGTTTCCTTTCTGCCGGCCTCGTGTTGTTGCTCTCGGGTTGCAGCAACCTCGATATTTTGAATCCGAAGGGGAGTGTGGGTCTGGCCGAACGTGAGCTGATTGCCACGTCGACCTGGGCCATGCTGATCGTGGTCGTTCCGGTTATCGCGCTCACGCTGCTGTTCGCATGGCGCTATCGCGCGTCGAACAAGAATGCCGAATACCGTCCGGGCTGGGTGCATTCGACCGGTATCGAAATCGCCATCTGGACGATTCCGACGTTGATCATTCTGTTCCTCGCCGTGCTGACGTGGAAGAGCACGCACGAGCTCGATCCGTATAAGCCGCTTGAGTCGCAGGTGAAGCCGATCAACGTCGAAGTCGTCGCACTCGACTGGAAGTGGCTCTTCATCTATCCCGACCTTGGCATTGCATCGGTGAACCAGCTGGCGTTCCCGGTCGGCACGCCGGTGAACTTTGTCATCACGTCCGACACGGTGATGAACTCCTTCTTCATTCCGCAACTCGGCGGCCAGATCTACGCGATGGCGGGTATGCAAACGCGTCTGCATCTGATCGCTGACGAAGCCGGCAACTACGCAGGCACCGCGGCGAATTTCAGCGGCAAGGGTTTCTCGGACATGAAGTTCCGCGCACTCGCCACGTCGCCTGAAGAGTTCAATGCGTGGGTCGCCAAGGTACGCGCCTCGTCCGACCGTCTCAGCATGGACCGCTATCACGCGATGTCGGCGCCTACGGAGAAGGAGCCGGTGCGCTACTTCTCGTCGGTCGATCCGAAGCTCTTTCACAACATCATTGCCCGATACAACAACGGTAACGTCATGGACAACATGAAAGACGCTAACTGTGCGCCTAAGGGTAAGGGGTAAGGCATGTTCGGAAAACTCTCACTAGACTCGATTCCGTACCACGAGCCGATCATCATGGTGACGGCTGCCGGGATCGCCCTCGGCGGTGCGCTCGTTCTGGGCCTGATCACCTATTTTGGCAAGTGGCGCTACCTGTGGACCGAATGGTTCACATCGGTCGACCACAAGAAGCTGGGCGTGATGTACATCGTGGTTGCGCTCATCATGCTGTTCCGCGGCTTTGCGGACGCGATCATGATGCGTACCCAGCTAGCGCTGTCGTATAACGCGCCAGGCTTCTTGCCGCCGCACCATTACGACCAGATCTTTACCGCGCACGGCGTCATCATGATTTTCTTCATGGCGATGGCGTTCATGGTCGGCCTGATGAACATCATCGTGCCGTTGCAGATCGGTGCCCGCGACGTTGCGTTCCCGTTCCTCAACTCGTTGAGCTTCTGGATGACCGCGATCAGCGCGATCCTGATCAACATCTCGCTGGTGATCGGTGAATTCGCGCAAACGGGCTGGCTGGCTTATCCGCCACTTTCCGAATTGCAGTTCAGTCCAGGTGTCGGGGTCGATTATTACCTGTGGAGTCTGCAGCTCTCCGGTATCGGCACGTTGCTGACTGGCGTGAACTTCTTCGTGACCATCGTCAAGATGCGCGCGCCGGGCATGTCGTTCATGAAGATGCCGGTGTTCACGTGGACCGCGCTGTGCACGAACGTGCTGATCATGGCCGCATTTCCGATCCTGACCGTCACGCTCGCGCTGCTCGGTCTGGACCGCTACCTCGGCATGCACTTCTTCACCAACGACGGCGGCGGTAACGCCATGCTGTACCTGAACCTGATCTGGGCATGGGGTCACCCTGAGGTGTACATCCTGATCCTGCCGGCGTTCGGTATCTTCTCGGAAGTCGTGGCTACGTTCGCCAAGAAGCCGCTGTTCGGCTACAAGACGATGGTGTGGGCAACCTGCGCGATCATGGTGCTGTCGTTCCTCGTGTGGCTGCACCACTTCTTCACGATGGGTTCGGGCGCTGACGTCAACGCGTTCTTCGGTATCGCGACGATGGTCATTGCTATTCCGACCGGCGTGAAAGTGTTCAACTGGCTGTTCACGATCTACAAGGGCCGTCTGCAGTTCACGACGCCGATCCTGTGGACCCTCGGCTTCATGGTCACCTTCACGATCGGCGGTATGACCGGCGTGATGATGGCGATTCCGGGCGCGGACTTCGTGCTGCACAACAGCCTGTTCCTGATCGCTCACTTCCACAACGTGATTATTGGTGGTGTGCTGTTCGGCTACCTGGCTGGTTTCAACTACTGGTTCCCGAAGGCGTTCGGCTTCAAGCTGAATGAGAAGTGGGGCAAAGCGTCGTTCTGGTTCTGGCAGATCGGTTTCTGGGTTGCGTTCACGCCGTTGTACGTACTGGGCTTCATGGGCATGACGCGTCGTCTGAATCACTATGACAATCCGGCTTGGCATCCGTGGCTGATGTTCGCGTGGGTCGGTGCTGTGCTGATCGCCATCGGTATCGCTTGCCAGGTGCTGCAACTGGTCGTCAGCATCCGCGACCGCAACCTGCCGCAAAACCGCGACGTCACGGGCGATCCGTGGGACGGTCACACGCTGGAATGGGCAACGAGCTCGCCGCCGGCGTCGTACAACTTCGCGATCATTCCGGACGTGCGTGAACTGGACGCATTCGCTGAAATGAAGTTGCGCAAGAATCAGCCGAAGCCGGTGTATCGCGACATTCACATGCCGTCGAACACGTCCGCGGGTCTGGTTGTGGCGATGTTCTCGCTGGTGCTGGGTTTTGCCGCTGTGTGGCACATCTGGTGGCTCGCGATTGTTGGTCTGGTCGGCTCGATCGGTACTGTGATCATTTACAGCTTCCAGAAGAACGAAGGCTTTTACATCCCGGCCGCCACGGTGGCGGCGATTGAAGGAAAACGCTCCGGCTCCGGTGCGCAGGTCGCGATTGAAGAAAAACGCGCCGGCGCCGATGCGCAGGTCGCGTTGGAGGTGGATTGATGTCAAACAACACTCTTGCGGCGGTCTCGCATCATCACGATGCGCATCATGCCGATCACCCGCCGTCGCATTCGGTATTCGGCTTCTGGCTGTACCTGATGACGGACTGCATCATCTTCGCGTCGCTGTTTGCGGTGTTCGCGGTGATGCAGCACCAGTACGCGGGCGGTCCGAGCGGTAAGGATCTGTTCGAGATCCCGGGTGTCGCGCTCGAAACGACGATGCTGCTGCTGAGCAGCATCACGTACGGCTTCGCGATGTTGGGCGCGCATAGGAACAAGAAGGGCGTGCTGCTTTTCTGGCTCGGTGTGACGTTCCTACTGGGTCTTGCGTTCCTCGTGCTGGAAATGCGCGAGTTCTCGCACCTGATCGCAGAGGGCGCAGGCCCGAGCCGTAGCGCGTTCCTGTCGTCGTTCTTTACGCTGGTCGGTACGCACGGTTTGCACGTGACGTGCGGCCTGATCTGGATGGTGGTGCTCGCCATTCAGGTGATGCGTCACCGCGATCTGACCGAACGCGACATGATTCGCCTGACGTGCCTGAGCCTTTTCTGGCACTTTCTGGACGTCGTGTGGATCGGCGTCTTCACCTTTGTCTATCTTGCGAGCGTGATTTAAATGGACCATAGCGATCACTCACATTTGACGCACTCGGGTGAAAGTCACGGCAGCATCGGCAGTTATGCGATGGGTTTCATCCTGTCGGTCATCCTGACTGTCGCGGCATTTGGCCTCGTCATGAACGGGACCCTGACGGGCGAGAACGCGCTGCTCGCCATCGCGGGTCTCGCGCTCGTGCAGATCGTCGTGCACCTGGTTTTCTTCCTGCACATGAATACGTCGTCGGCACAGCGTTGGAACGTCATGGCGTTCGGCTTTACGGTGCTCACGGCCGTGATTCTGATCGTCGGGTCATTGTGGATCATGCATAACGTCAGCATGCACATGATGTCGCGATAAGCGGAAAACGTAGCTGGTTGGTACAAGGCCCCGCAAGATGAAAGTCTTGCGGGGCTTTTCTTATGTGTTTCAGGCTTGGCGTTGCCCGCTATTTCAGGTGCCGTCGCGCAACGGCGCAACGCTGCGTTTGGGCAGCAGCGCTAGCAGCAGTTTCATCGTGTAGATGATGATCAACGTGCCGAGCAGATCGCCGACGAACATAGCGAGAAACCGGTTGAAGATGTCCTGCGTATCGCCGCGCAGAAAGAACCAGACGTGATGCAGGAGCGGGCTGGCAATCGAGTACGCCAGCACCAGTATGAGCAAGCGCTTGGCCGTGAGATTGCTGAGCGACGCCCGCAATCCGTAGATTTCCTGCGCAAGTCGGTAAACGGCATAGGGCGCGACGGTCGCGATGATGCCACCCACGAAGGAACGCAGCGCGTCATTCGGGAAGAAGTAAAAGAAATTGACCAGCCAGCTTGCGAGCAGCAGACCAAGCGCACCGTCGCCACCCAATAGCAAGGTTGCGAGCAAGCGGATCCCCGCCGGCAGATAGATCCAGTTCACGCCACGCACGAATTCGCTGTGCGTAAAAATTTCCTGATTGACCCAGAGCGTGAAGATGAACACCACTGCGGTCCCCACAACCGACAGGAAATGCAAACGTAAGCTTGACATCAAGGTAGTCGAGGTAGAATTGTTGGGCCTGCATTCGTTAACATTGCCATGTTAGCGCACGGTTTTTTCCGTGCGCATAGCTTGCCGGTTAGAGCACACATGACCCGTCCCGCCGATATTTACCTTCGCTTCCTGCAGTTGACCGATGCCTTGCGCGGCTTGCCCTCGCTGCCATCGCTCGACCCGCTGGAAGAGCGCATTCTGGCGCTGGTAGCGCGGGCTAGCCAGACGCGTGAGCGGCTGTCGGTCAGAGACATGATGGCTAAAAGCGAGCTCGGTTCGCCGGCCATGCTGCACGCGCGGTTGAAGTCGATGCGGGAGAAGGGGTGGATCAGTCTTGCCGATACCGAGGACGCGCGGCGTAAGCAGATCGAGCTCACGCAGGCGGCGTTGCGGCATTTTGATAAGTTGTCGGAGTGTCTTGTGAAGGCGGCGAAGAACGGTTAGGGCTTCGGGTAGTACGGCCTGATACGACTCGGTCGAGTCGTTAACTGCTTTGCAGCCGCCGCCGATTGGATAGGGCGCCTCCCTTATAAAGAGCCTTAGCGTATACATCGGCGCGCTCGCCAAAAGCTTGAGGAATTTTTTTCGGCAGTCGTCTCGTGGCAGACTACCGCGCTAAAAATAACCTACTTACTACTTCTTTCGTACTTGCGAAGCCCTGCGTAAACCGTTATATTTTTTATAACAAAAAAATAGAACCTGAGAGAAGTAGTGCGGCAACGCGAGAAGACCAGGACCGCCGGGGCGTCATTGTTGGCGCTTCCGGCGGCGCCGCATTTGTTCGGCTAAAAGCCATCATCTGGCCGTTAGTTCACTTCGAGTGAAGAGTGAACCTTTGCCGGAAATGCCATGAAGCATGGCAGATTCCGTTGCGAGTCCAACGAATCGCTTTGCGCAGCGGTCGCATGCGGTTGCCGCGTACTTGTTCGAGCGGCCGTGCTGCCTGCGATGCGAGCTGATCGACCACCGCCTCCGGCGTGGTGAAAAGACGTGTGCGCCAGTCCCAGTAGAGCGGGTAGTGCAGCAGTGCGCCCGCGCACAACATATCCAGCGTAAGTGTTCGATGCCGCCACGGCACTGGTGCGAGCGCGTCATGCGTCAATCCCCAGCCTGCATAGAAAGGCAGTCCGTAGGTGAAGACGGCTTTGCCGCGCAACAGTGCGTCGAAGCCTGCGAGGGACGACAACGTGTGCACTTCGTCCGCTACGTCGACGAGCGACAGCAAGTCTGCTTCAGTGTCGACAACATCCGCCAGCTGTTGTGCGTCGATCAGTCCGTTGCGATTGCCCGATAGCACATCCGGGTGCGGCTTATAGACCACGAACGCATCTGGACGGAGTCTGCGTACTTCGCGCAGCAGCGCGTCGGCCGTGCCGATGGCGCGCGTGCCGAGACGGATCGATGCGTCGTCGGCGACCTGGCCTGGGACCAGTACGACTTGCTTGCCTTCCGGTGCGCTCCACGCCGGGCGGCGTCGGCCCAGGTTGTATTTGGTGACACCGAGCTTCACGACCTGATCGCGCAGCGCCGCGGCGCGTGCCAGTTCGGCCGCGCTGAATTCGGTTTCGTTGAGCAGCACGCTGAGATCGCTCGGCTGGCTCGCATCGAAATAGAGGCCGCGGCGGTCGATCACTTGACTGCGCGGCGCGATCATGTCGGAGCCTAGACCTGTCGAATGAAAGAAACCGTCTTCGATTCTGACGCGGCGGACCTCGGGCGCAAGACCTTCCGCACTGCGCGCGCCCCACAGTACTGCGCATTCGCTCGTCTGCACGGACTGCGGCTCGCGCGTCCAGCGTAATGTGGCGCCGCCGGCGCTTACGTACGGCGTCGCAAACGGGCGCTTCCACCATTGAAAGCGTATCCCCGCTACGTGCTGCAAATCTGCGAAACGGTGCCGGACTGCGCGCTGCAACTCAATGCTGTCGAGCAGATCGTCGAGCGTGCCAAGCGCGTGCGTGAACGGATTCAGATAGCGTGTGAGGCGCAGGAAGACCACGTCGAATAATGCGGCGAGCGTGGGGCGTGCACTGCGGTTCGGCAAGTGCAGATCGTCGTCGGTCAATCCCCAGCCCGCGTAATAGGGCGCGCCGAACACGTGTACCGGTAGCCCGGCCAGCAGCGCATGCATGCCCTCCGAGGCGCCTAGCGTGTAGACGTGGTCGACATGAGGCAATGCGGCGCACAGCGATTCGTGATCGGCGAGACGGCGAATGCCGGGCGGCATAGCGCTAACCGACGAAGAAAGCCAGCGCCCCGTGCCATTGTCATCCGAGGGCGCGATCCAGAATTCGGCTTGTGGATGGGCGGAGCGCGCGGCTTGCACCATCCGCATGAAGGTTCGACGGGAGTTGCGAATCGCTATTGCGCCGAGTCCATGAGAACGGGCGCGCTCGTCAATCAGCATGACGCGCGTTAGGCGTTTGGTTTCGAATAGCGCGGCGGGACAGTCAGATTGCGATCGACGTTTTGTCGAGGCATGGCTGCGCACGAGCCTTTGCATCAGTCGCTCGACTTCGGGAGAGGCGCCGACGCTCCGATTGTGCTCGACCGCGACGGTGAGTGCCGAATTGATCGCGATAGCGAAAGCATCGGCGCTAGCATCCGTTATCGGTGCGTTGAACCACGATAACAGGGGCGTGCCGGATACGCCGCGCGACCACACCGGACCCGGCCATGCGGCGCTGACGCGCTTGCCGCAGACGCGGGCGAGGCGCAATGCGAGGCGCCCGAACCATCGATCGATCCACAGATGTTCCGAGCGCCTGGTGAGCCAGCTCATTGAGCGCAATCCGCGCGTGATGTTGCGCAGGTCGATCGCCGGATTCGCCGTAGCTTGCTGTCCCGTGATGCGTTGCTTCATCTAGCGCAGCGTCTCAAGAAAGCCGTCGACATGATCAAAATGCTCCGCCCATGTCGGTTCGCGAAAGCGTTCGATGCGGGTCAATTGTGCGTCGCGCGCCGGGCTGTTGGCTTGGGCATAGGCCTGGATGCTGGCGAGCCAGCCGGGACCGTCGAGTGGGTCGAGATAGTCCGGAATGTCGTCGGCGATTTCGTGAAAGACGTCGAGGTCGCTAGCGAGTACCGGTACTTTGAGTGCGAGGGCTTCGGCGAGTGGCATGCCGTAGCCCTCGACGAATGATGGGAACAGTAGCGCCTGAGCGTGTTGGAGATAAGCGTGAAGCTGCTCGTCGGAGCAGTGCGCTTCTTCTATCACGACGCCTTTTAGGCTTTGGCAGCGCTCCAGCATATCGATGACGTTTTCGCATTCCCAGCCGCGGCGGCCGATCACGACCAGCTTCGGTGTGGCTGTGCCGAGTTGTTCGACGAGACGCCGCCATACGTGCAGGATGAACCAGTGGTTCTTGCGCGGCTCGATGGTGCCGAGCATGACGAAGTAGGGTGAGGGGAGCGGGCGGGGGGCGAGTGGGCGTTGCGTGACGCCGGAGGCGAGGCGTGCGACTACGCTTGGCGGTAGTGACAGATTGGCGTGGTGCGCTTCGGCCGCGAGTGAGTCGAGCGTAGCCTGGGAATTGGTTATCAGACCGCTCGCGTGCTTGAGTGCGGTGTGCATGCGGTGGCGGTGAGTTGCATCGACGCCTGGGCGGCAGTATTCGGCATGCGTCAATGGAATCAGATCGTGGACCATGAAGACGGGGCGAATTTCGCGCGCTGCCATGGCGCGGTAATAACGGCCGAATTCCATCCCGTTGTGACTCGTATGCAACAGCACGCCATTAATTTTTTTTTCTCGCACGCGATTAAGGCAGGCGCGCACGACTAAAGCGCGGATCGCATTTCTATTGCAGACGGATGAGAGAAGCCAAGCAAACGTTTGCTGAGAATCCTTCTCCGTGAGAACCGCGGAAAAACCGCGCTCGCTTAGAATCGCGCGCGCTTCAGAGCCGTACTTTTGAATGTACGCGAGGCCAACGCGGTCGACGCCGGTCGGTAAAAGCCCATCGTAAAGGCGCGTGACAAGACGCGTAACATCCAGAAATATAGTTGACACTGGAGGTGCAGTACGGTTTGTTAATTGTCGCGTAGACTTTTTGGTCTTCGAGTGTGGTGTTTTTTTACAGCGCGCCATTTTACCCGAGCGCGTGAGACAATTCGGGTGGGATGTTTGTAACTTAAGGGTAAGGCATTTGTCTGTAGATTGGCGCGTCAGAATGCATCCGAGACGACGGGGCCAATCGTTGTGGATCGTTTATCGGCGTTCGGTGGCGGGTGCAAATGGGTCTTGCTGATGCTAGGGCATCCTCGCGGGACGGCGCGACAGACAAGCATGTACCGACTCGGGGCGAAAAGTCCGGTCAACCGCCGAGCAGCGATTGATAGTAGAAGCAGGAGATCACCGACGCAGCGGACAGCGGACAGCGGACACATTGCGCGCAAACTATATTGCGCGCACAGATTGTGTCGGGTTTATGCTGTTTCTGATTGGGCCTTGCGCCATTCGGGCGACATGCGCGTCGGGTACCATGAATAATAGATATCTGAGAACGATGGAAACAAGTTACACCAGCTCTGTGGTCCCGACTACCGCCTTGATTACGCAGGCAAATCGGGCGTCGTTGAAGCAACAGCGCCCACTCGTTGTCTGGTTCACGGGCATGTCGGGCGCTGGCAAGTCCACGCTCGCATGCTTACTCGATAAGGAGTTGCACGCCCGCGGCTTTCATACGTTCCTTCTTGATGGTGACAATCTGCGTCTTGGGTTGAACAACGATCTGGGCTTTTCCGATGCCAGCCGGCACGAGAGTATTCGGCGCGCCGCTGAAGTATCGCGATTGATGGTCGATGCAGGCCTGATCGTGATTGCTTCGTTTATCTCCCCGTTTCGGGCAGACAGGGATGCGGCTAGAGCGTTGTTTGCGATTGGGCAATTCTTTGAGGTGCATGTCGATGCGCCGCTTGCGGTCGTTGAGGCTAGGGACACCAAGGGGCTTTATCGAAAGGCGCGGCAAGGCGAGCTTCTCCGATTTACGGGTATCGATTCGCCTTATGAGGTGCCGATTAATCCAGAGTTGCGCGTAAATACGGCCGAGGTTACGCCGTATGAGGCATTGCAGGGAATTCTTGTGTCGATCAGCGCATTGTTGGGGCGCCATGAGGTAGTTGACCATGTGAGCAATTCGAGTGCTGAATTGGCGGGGTGCAGGTAGGTTGGAGAATCAAGCTCACGGTGTGATGTTGTATATGAAACATCGAAATTGATGGCGAGCATCTGTACTTCCTGAGCGCGAACTGCATGCCATAGCTTCCGATGGACGACTGGAACGGAGGCGCCCAAGCGCTTGCACATAAGTGTGACGCCGTCTGTCGTAACGGCGCTGCATCTTCGGTCGCAGCGCTTTCGCAGCGGTCCACCATCATCCAAGTAGGGGCGCGATGCCTAGCGTGCAGGATGAGCCTGTGTTTCTTGCGTAACTCGATGGTGCCGAGCATGCTGAAGTGAGTGCTGGACGGCGGAAGTCGTTTGTTGCGCGAGGCGTTTTCGCGGATGGCCATTGCTCGGTAGTATTGGCCAAATTTCATCCCGTTGTGACTCGTATGCAACAGCGCGCTATTAGCCCCTGTTTCTCGTAGCCGGTTAAGGCAGGCGCGTGATCTACGCGCTTGAGCGTCGCACCGCTGAACTTAGCGAGACCGGCGCGATCCGCGTCAGCAGGCAAGACGCCGCCATGAAGACCAGTGATTTCTGGAAAGATAGCTAAGGAAGGTCTGCAAAAGTCCTGGCATTGACGTGAGCGTGGACTATCCTGGGAGCAGGAGAATTCAAGGAGCGACGTGATGACGCAAATGGATCTCGGCTTGAATCTGTCAACGAAGCGCACGCGCAAGCGCGAGTTTCTCGATGAGATGACACGCGTAGTGCCGTGGCAGAAACTGATTGCGCTCATCGAGCCGCACTATCCTAAGGGCAAGACTGGCCGGCCGCCGTTTCCGATCGCGACGATGCTGCGTATTCACTTCCTTCAGCAGTGGTTCAGTCTCTCGGACCCGGCGATGGAA
>NZ_JABBGJ010000083.1 GCF_012927345.1 Paraburkholderia polaris | reverse complement strand
CGGGTTCGATCAACCCGCACACGCACTTCACGGCTGAAGTGTACGTGCTGAGCAAGGACGAAGGTGGTCGTCACACGCCGTTCTTCAACAACTATCGTCCGCAGTTCTACTTCCGTACGACGGACGTGACGGGCTCGATCGAGTTGCCGAAGGACAAGGAAATGGTCATGCCGGGCGACAACGTGTCGATCACGGTGAAGTTGATCAACCCGATCGCGATGGAAGAAGGTCTGCGCTTCGCAATCCGCGAAGGCGGCCGTACGGTCGGCGCAGGTGTGGTTGCTAAGATTCTCGAGTAACGCCAGAAAGTTCTCGTTGATCGGTAGTTTCGGGGTTGGCGGTGTCGTCAACCCCAAAATGGTTTAGGGGTATAGCTCAACTGGCAGAGCGTCGGTCTCCAAAACCGAAGGTTGGGGGTTCGATTCCCTCTGCCCCTGCCAACTCTCGCGCCGTATATGGCGCTTCGTTAAGGTGTTATGGCGAATCCTTCCGTCGAAACTGTAAATACATCCGGCGACAAGCTGATGCTCGTCGCGGGCGTATTGTTGGTCTTGGCCGGGTTCGTGGGGTTTTTCTGGCTCAGCGGCCAGGAATGGTACGTCCGCGGAGCCGCCTTGGCTGTTGGCGCTATCGCTGGTGTTGCAGTCGGTCTTCTCTCCGCGCCTGGCAAGGGTTTCATCGCTTTCGCCAAAGACTCGTACAAAGAAGTTCGTAAGGTTGTCTGGCCGACTCGTAAAGAGGCCACCCAGACAACGCTCGTAGTGTTCGGCTTCGTGTTCGTCATGGCGGTCTTTCTTTGGATTAGCGACAAATCCATCGAATGGGCGATTTTCTCGGTGATTCTGGGTTGGAAATGATATGAGCGATACTCCGGCATCCCCGAGCGGCAAACGTTGGTACGTGGTGCACGCCTACTCCGGCATGGAGAAGAGCGTGCAACGTGCGCTTCAGGAGCGCATCGAACGTGCTGGCATGCAAGACCAATTTGGTCAAATCCTTGTTCCTACTGAAGAAGTGGTCGAGGTGAAAGGGGGTCACAAATCGGTGACCGAACGTCGTTTCTTTCCGGGCTATGTCCTGGTGGAAATGGAAATGACGGACGAAACGTGGCACCTCGTGAAGAACACGGCAAAGGTGACGGGTTTCGTAGGCGGTGCGCGTAATCGTCCGAGCCCGATTTCCCCGCGGGAAGTCGAGAAGATCATGTCGCAGATGCAGGAAGGCGTGGAAAAACCGCGTCCGAAGACCTTGTTTGAAGTCGGCGAGATGGTGCGGGTGAAGGATGGTCCGTTCACGGATTTCAACGGCAGCGTCGAAGAAGTGAACTACGAAAAGTCGCGCGTCCGTGTTTCCGTTACAATCTTCGGCCGCGCAACGCCGGTCGAGCTGGAATTCGGCCAGGTCGAAAAGTTGTAATCCAGAATTCTACGGAACGTACCGATCGGTGCGTTCCGTATTTCGCGCTTACGGTCCGCGTAATGGCCGTTGAGGAGCGCAAGTAGTCCGTTTTTCGGCGAACGCGCGCTACTACTCACTGAATGTCCGCTTGTACTACGGCGGCGTTCCTAAGAGGTTTTCAAAATGGCAAAGAAAATCATCGGCTTTATCAAGCTGCAGATTCCTGCAGGTAAAGCCAACCCGTCGCCGCCGGTTGGTCCGGCACTGGGCCAACGCGGCCTGAACATCATGGAGTTCTGCAAGGCGTTCAACGCGCAGACTCAAGCTCTGGAACCGGGCCTGCCGATTCCGGTCGTGATCACCGCGTTCGCGGACAAGAGCTTCACATTCGTTCTGAAGACGCCGCCGGCTACGGTTCTGATCAAGAAGGCAGCGAAGATCGACAAGGGTTCGGCCAAGCCGCATACCGACAAGGTCGGCAAGATCACCCGCGCTCAAGCTGAAGACATCGCCAAGACCAAGATGCCCGATCTGACGGCAGCTGATCTGGACGCAGCGGTTCGTACGATCGCTGGTAGCGCCCGCTCGATGGGCATCACCGTGGAGGGCGTGTAAATGGCTAAGCTTTCAAAGCGTCTGCAAGCATTTGCAGCCAAGGTTGATCGTCAAAAGCTGTACGCGATCGACGAAGCTCTGTCGCTCGTGAAGGAATGCGCAAGCGCGAAGTTCGACGAGTCGATCGACGTTGCAGTGCAACTCGGCATCGACGCGAAGAAGTCGGACCAAGTGGTTCGTGGTTCGGTCGTGCTGCCGGCTGGTACCGGTAAGTCGGTTCGCGTGGCAGTGTTCGCACAAGGCGAAAAGGCTGAGCAAGCTCGTGCAGCCGGCGCAGAAATCGTCGGTATGGAAGACTTGGCTGAACAAGTCAAGGCTGGCAAGCTGGACTTCGACATCGTGATCGCTTCGCCGGACACGATGCGCGTTGTCGGTACGCTCGGTCAGATACTCGGCCCGCGCGGCCTGATGCCGAACCCGAAGGTTGGCACGGTTACGCCGGACGTCGCGACTGCGGTCAAGAACGCCAAGGCTGGTCAGGTGCAATTCCGTGTCGACAAGGCCGGTATCATCCACGCCACGATTGGCCGTGCTTCGTTCGAGCCGACGGCTCTGCGTAGCAACCTGAACGCTCTGGTCGACGCGCTGCAAAAGGCGAAGCCGGCAACGAGCAAGGGTGTGTACCTGCGTAAGGTTGCGCTGTCGAGCACGATGGGTGTCGGCGTTCGCGTCGACCAGGCATCGATCGCAGCACAGTAATAAATTTCATCGCCTCGATGTGAATCGAGGCGGTTTTATGGGCTTTGGGCGGTCGCAAGGTGGCAGTCTGCATCGAGCGGCCGGTTGTCAAAGACCGTTGGCGGGAAAGCAGCAGGCAGGCTGACCCTTAATGTGAAGCCAACGCAGATGGCGAACCCGAAAAGGTTTTGTAGTGATGAAGCTGGTTGAGATCCGCAGCAATGTGGATTTCAGGCGGTCGAAATACTCCTGACTGGTCGGACGCCGTTATTGAACGCGGTACACAAGGCGCACGCCGCGTGTATCGAATCTGGAGGTTAACCGTGCCACTTAACAAAGAAAGCAAGCAGGCCGTCGTCGCTGAGGTTGCCGCGCAAGTCGCGAAAGCCCAGACCGTGGTTCTGGCTGAGTATCGTGGAATCGCGGTTGGCGATCTGACCAAGCTGCGCGCGAAAGCGCGTGAGCAACAGGTTTACCTTCGCGTGTTGAAAAACACGTTGGCGCGTCGCGCTGTCGAAGGTACCCCGTTTGCTTCCTTGGCAGAGCAGATGACTGGTCCCCTGATCTACGGCATCTCGGAAGATGCAATTGCTGCTGCTAAGGTCGTCAACGACTTCGGCAAAACCAATGACAAGTTGATCATCAAGGCTGGTTCCTACGAAGGCAAGGTGATGGACAAGGCTGGCGTGCAAGCGCTGGCAAACATCCCGAGCCGCGAAGAACTGCTCTCCAAGCTGTTGTACGTTATGCAAGCACCTGTTTCTGGCTTTGCGCGCGCTCTGGCGGCGCTGGCAGAAAAGAAACAAGGCGAAGAAACCGCTGCGTAACGCACTTCAGTCGAGCGTGATTGATCGCTGGCTGTATCCGAATTCAATTTAGGAGTATTTCAAATGGCAATCGCAAAAGATGACATCCTCGAGGCAGTAAGCTCGATGTCGGTTCTGGAACTGAACGAGCTGGTCAAGGCGTTCGAAGAAAAGTTTGGTGTGTCGGCAGCTGCTGTTGCAGTGGCAGGCCCGGCAGGCGCAGCGGCAGCCGTCGCTGAAGAGCAAACCGAATTCACGGTCAACCTGACGGAAGTCGGCGCGAACAAGGTTTCGGTCATTAAGGCTGTTCGTGAACTGACGGGTCTCGGCCTGAAGGAAGCGAAGGACCTGGTCGACGGTGCACCGAAGCCTGTTAAGGAAGCGGTACCGAAGGCTGCTGCTGAAGAAGCCAAGAAGAAGCTGGAAGAAGCCGGCGCGAAGGCTGAAATCAAGTAAGTTTCAGCGCGTTGTGCGAAGGCTGGCGGTTTTCCACCGCCGGCCTTTTTGTGCTTGTTGGGGGCCATGTTTTTTGCCAGCCGGTTTCGGCAAGAACAGGAGCCCCAGAAGCCAAAGAAAATCGCCTATCGGCAATACTGACCGGCGTTTCTCTTTGTCTTCTGAAGCGACTGCAGAAGGCAAGTTTGGTCGGGTAGCGGGCAACACAGGCATCCGCTGCCGTCAGCCAGCGGTTGGTAGCGGCCAACCACCAAGCTTCTAGGCTCGTTCAAGCCATCGGACGGCCATCGGGTCTCAGTCGGTGAACACTCGGGTTGTCTCATCAAGGTATCCTGCCTCGACAACAATGCCCGCCGTGATTCGGAGATCGTATGCAATATTCCTTCACCGAGAAGAAGCGCATTCGCAAGAGTTTTGCGAAGCGCCCCATCGTTCACCAAGTACCTTTCCTGCTGGCTACCCAGCTTGAATCATTCAGCACGTTTCTGCAAGCAGACACGTCATCCACGCAACGCAAGCCGGAAGGCCTGCAAGCTGCGTTTACATCCGTTTTCCCGATTGTTTCGCATAACGGGTTCGCACGTCTAGAGTTCGTCAGCTACATGCTGTCGCCGCCGGCATTCAACATCAAGGAATGTCAGCAGCGCGGTTTGACGTACTGCTCGGCACTGCGCGCGAAAGTGCGTCTGGTGCTGCTCGACAAAGAATCGCCGAGCAAGCCGGTCGTCAAGGAAGTGAAGGAACAGGAAGTGTACATGGGCGAAATTCCGCTCATGACGCCGACGGGTTCGTTCGTGATCAACGGCACGGAACGTGTGATCGTTTCGCAGCTGCATCGTTCGCCGGGCGTGTTTTTCGAACACGACAAGGGCAAGACGCACAGCTCGGGCAAGCTCCTGTTCTCGGCACGTATCATTCCTTACCGCGGTTCGTGGCTCGACTTCGAATTCGATCCGAAGGACGTGCTGTACTTCCGCGTCGACCGCCGTCGCAAGATGCCGGTCACGATCCTGCTGAAGGCGATCGGCCTGACGCCGGAACAGATCCTCGCAAACTTCTTCGTGTTCGACAATTTCACACTGATGCCGGAAGGCGCGCAGATGGAATTCGTGCCGGAGCGTCTGCGTGGTGAAGTCGCACGTTTCGACATTTCGGACCGTGACGGCAACGTGATCGTCCAGAAGGACAAGCGGATCAACGCCAAGCACATTCGCGATCTGGACAACGCGAAGACGAAGTTCATCTCGGTGCCGGAAGATTATCTGCTCGGCCGCGTGCTGGCGAAGAACGTCGTTGACGGCGACACCGGTGAAGTCATCGCAAACGCGAACGACGAAATCACTGAAACCGTCCTCGAAAAGCTTCGCGAATCGAAGATCAAAGACATTCAGACGCTCTACACGAACGATCTGGATCAAGGTCCGTACATCTCGTCGACGCTCCGTATCGACGAAACCGCGGACAAGATGGCCGCTCGCATCGCGATCTACCGCATGATGCGTCCGGGCGAACCGCCGACCGAAGAAGCGGTCGAGGCACTGTTCAACCGTTTGTTCTACAGCGAAGACGCATACGACCTGTCCAAGGTGGGTCGTATGAAGTTCAATCGCCGTGTCGGTCGCGACGAAATCGTCGGCCCGATGACGCTGCAAGACGACGACATCCTCGCAACCATCAAGATCCTGGTCGAACTGCGTAACGGCAAGGGCGAAGTGGACGACATCGACCACTTGGGCAATCGTCGTGTGCGTTGCGTCGGCGAACTGGCGGAAAACCAGTTCCGCGCAGGTCTCGTGCGTGTCGAACGTGCCGTGAAGGAACGTCTGGGTCAGGCTGAAAGCGAAAACCTGATGCCGCACGACCTGATCAACTCGAAGCCGATTTCGTCGGCGATTCGCGAGTTCTTCGGTTCGTCGCAGCTGTCGCAGTTTATGGACCAGACCAACCCGCTCTCGGAAATCACCCACAAGCGCCGTGTTTCGGCACTTGGCCCGGGCGGTTTGACGCGTGAGCGTGCCGGCTTTGAAGTCCGCGACGTGCACCCGACCCACTACGGCCGCGTGTGCCCGATTGAAACGCCGGAAGGTCCGAACATCGGCCTGATCAACTCGCTCGCACTGTATGCGCACCTGAACGAATACGGCTTCCTCGAAACGCCGTATCGCAAGGTTGTGGACAGCAAAGTGACCGACCAGATCGACTATCTGTCGGCGATCGAAGAAGGCCGTTACGTAATCGCTCAGGCGAACGCGGCGGTGGCTGCTGATGGCTCGCTGACCGACGAACTGGTGTCGTCGCGTGAAGCAGGCGAAACGCTGATGGTGACGCCGGACCGCATCCAGTACATGGACGTGGCGCCGTCGCAGATCGTCTCGGTCGCAGCTTCGCTGATTCCGTTCCTCGAGCACGATGACGCGAACCGCGCATTGATGGGTTCGAACATGCAGCGTCAGGCTGTGCCGTGTCTGCGTCCTGAAAAGGCTGTGGTCGGTACGGGTATCGAACGCACGGTGGCAGTCGACTCGGGTACGACGGTTCAGGCATTCCGCGGCGGTGTGGTCGATTACGTCGACGCTGGCCGTATGGTGATTCGCGTGAATGACGATGAAGCCGTTGCTGGCGACGTCGGCGTGGACATCTACAACCTGATCAAGTACACGCGTTCGAACCAGAACACGAACATCAACCAGCGCCCGATCGTGAAGGTCGGCGATATCGTGTCGCGTGGCGACGTGCTGGCTGACGGTGCATCGACCGACCTCGGCGAACTGGCTCTCGGCCAGAACATGCTGGTCGCGTTCATGCCGTGGAACGGCTACAACTTCGAAGATTCGATCTTGATCTCGGAGAAGGTGGTTGCTGACGATCGTTACACGTCGATCCACATCGAAGAACTGAACGTCGTTGCTCGCGATACGAAGCTCGGACCGGAAGAAATCACGCGCGACATCTCGAACCTGGCTGAAGTGCAACTCGGCCGTCTCGACGAGTCGGGCATCGTCTACATCGGCGCTGAAGTCGAAGCAGGCGACGTGCTGGTCGGTAAGGTCACGCCGAAGGGCGAAACCCAGCTGACGCCGGAAGAAAAGCTGCTGCGCGCGATTTTCGGTGAAAAGGCTTCGGACGTGAAGGACACGTCGCTGCGCGTGCCGTCGGGCATGAGCGGCACGGTCATCGACGTTCAAGTGTTCACGCGTGAAGGCATTCAGCGTGACAAGCGTGCGCAACAGATCATCGACGATGAACTGAAGCGTTACCGCCTCGACCTGAACGACCAGCTGCGTATCGTGGAAGGCGATGCATTCCAGCGTCTCGCACGTATGCTGACCGGCAAGGTCGCGAACGGCGGTCCGAAGAAGCTCGCGAAGGGTACGAAGATCGAACAGGCTTACCTGGAAGATCTCGACCACTACCACTGGTTCGACATCCGCCTCGCGGACGAAGAAGCAGCGGCACAGCTCGAAGCTATCAAGGACTCGATCGAACAGAAGCGTCACCAGTTCGATCTGGCGTTCGAAGAAAAGCGCAAGAAGCTCACGCAAGGCGACGAACTGCCGCCGGGCGTGCTGAAGATGGTCAAGGTGTATCTTGCTGTGAAGCGTCGTCTGCAGCCTGGCGACAAGATGGCCGGCCGTCACGGTAACAAGGGTGTGGTGTCGAAGATCGTTCCGATCGAAGACATGCCGTACATGGCCGATGGCCGTCCGGCTGACGTCGTTCTGAACCCGCTCGGCGTGCCGTCGCGGATGAACGTGGGTCAGGTTCTCGAAGTGCATCTGGGTTGGGCCGCGAAGGGTCTCGGCTGGCGTATTGCAGAAATGCTGCAACGTCAGGCGAAGATCGCTGAACTGCGCGAATTCCTGACCAAGATCTACAACGAGTCGGGCCGCGCTGAAGAGCTGGACAGCTTCACGGACGACGAAATCGTCGAACTGGCGAAGAACCTGCGCGAAGGCGTTCCGTTCGCAACGCCGGTGTTCGACGGTGCGACGGAAGAAGAAATGTCGCGCGCGCTGGATCTGGCATTCCCGGACGACATCGCGAAGAACCTCGGCATGACGCCGTCGAAGAACCAGGTGCGTCTGTATGACGGCCGCACGGGTGAGATGTTCGAACGTACGGTGACTGTCGGCTACATGCATTACCTGAAACTGCACCACTTGGTCGACGACAAGATGCACGCGCGTTCCACGGGCCCGTACTCGCTCGTGACGCAGCAGCCGTTGGGCGGTAAGGCGCAGTTTGGTGGCCAGCGTTTCGGTGAAATGGAAGTGTGGGCGCTCGAAGCGTACGGCGCATCGTACGTGTTGCAAGAAATGCTCACGGTGAAGTCGGATGACGTGGCGGGCCGGACCAAGGTGTATGAGAACCTGGTCAAGGGTGATCACGTGATCGACGCCGGCATGCCGGAATCCTTCAACGTGCTCGTGAAGGAAATCCGCTCGCTCGGTATCGACATCGACCTCGACCGCAACTAATCGGACTACGGAGAGAAAGCAATGAAAGCTCTGCTCGATCTATTCAAGCAAGTCCAACAGCCTGAAGTTTTTGACGCGATCAAGATCGGTCTGGCCTCGCCAGACAAGATCCGTTCGTGGTCGTTCGGTGAAGTCAAGAAGCCGGAAACCATCAACTACCGGACGTTCAAGCCGGAACGCGATGGTTTGTTCTGCGCGAAGATCTTCGGGCCGATCAAAGACTACGAATGCCTTTGCGGTAAGTACAAGCGCCTGAAGCATCGTGGCGTGATCTGTGAAAAGTGCGGCGTCGAAGTGACGCTCGCCAAGGTGCGTCGCGAACGGATGGGCCACATTGAGTTGGCCTCGCCGGTCGCTCACATCTGGTTCCTGAAGTCGCTGCCGTCGCGTCTGGGCATGGTGCTCGACATGACGCTGCGCGACATCGAACGCGTGCTGTACTTCGAGGCATACGTGGTGATCGATCCGGGCATGACGCCACTGAAAGCGCGGCAGATCATGACCGAAGAGGATTACTACAACAAGGTCGAAGAGTACGGTGACGAATTCCGTGCCGAGATGGGCGCGGAAGGCGTTCGCGAGCTGCTGCGCGCGATCAACATCGACGAGCAGGTCGAGATGCTGCGCACTGAACTCAAGAACACGGGTTCGGAAGCGAAGATCAAGAAGTACGCGAAGCGCCTGAAGGTGCTCGAGGCCTTCCAACGTTCGGGCATCAAGCCTGACTGGATGGTGCTCGAAGTGCTGCCGGTGCTGCCGCCGGAACTGCGTCCGCTGGTGCCGCTGGATGGCGGCCGCTTCGCGACGTCGGACCTGAACGACCTGTATCGCCGCGTGATCAACCGTAACAACCGGTTGAAGCGTCTGCTCGAACTGAAGGCGCCTGAAATCATCGTCCGCAACGAAAAGCGGATGCTGCAGGAAGCCGTCGATTCGCTGCTCGACAACGGTCGCCGCGGTAAGGCAATGACCGGCGCGAACAAGCGTCCGCTGAAGTCGCTCGCTGACATGATCAAGGGTAAGGGCGGTCGTTTCCGTCAGAACTTGCTCGGTAAGCGCGTGGACTACTCCGGCCGTTCGGTGATCGTGGTCGGCCCGACGCTCAAGCTGCATCAGTGCGGTTTGCCGAAGCTGATGGCGCTCGAACTGTTCAAGCCGTTCATCTTCAACAAGCTCGAAGTGATGGGTGTCGCTACCACCATCAAGGCTGCGAAGAAGGAAGTCGAGAACCAGACGCCGGTGGTGTGGGACATCCTGGAAGAGGTGATCCGCGAACATCCGGTCATGCTGAACCGTGCACCTACTCTTCACCGTCTTGGCATTCAGGCTTTCGAGCCGGTGCTGATCGAAGGTAAGGCTATCCAGCTGCACCCGCTCGTTTGCGCGGCGTTCAACGCCGACTTCGACGGTGACCAGATGGCTGTGCACGTGCCGCTGTCGCTCGAAGCGCAGATGGAAGCGCGTACGCTGATGCTGGCGTCGAACAACATCCTGTTCCCGGCTAACGGCGATCCGTCGATCGTGCCGTCGCAGGATATTGTGCTCGGCCTGTATTACGCGACGCGCGAAGCAGTGAACGCCAAGGGCGAAGGCCTGACGTTCACCGGCGTGTCGGAAGCACTGCGTGCTTACGAGAACAAGGAAGTCGAGCTGGCCTCGCGCGTCAATGTGCGGATCACGGAAATGGTCCACAACGAAGACACGTCGGAAGGCGCGCCGAAGTTCGTGCCAAAGATCACGCTGTATGCGACGACCGTCGGCCGTTCGATCCTGTCAGAAATTCTGCCGCCGGGCCTGCCGTTCTCGGTGCTGAACAAGCCGCTGAAGAAGAAGGAAATCTCGCGCCTCATCAACACCGCATTCCGCAAGTGCGGTCTGCGTGAAACGGTGATTTTCGCCGACCAGTTGATGCAGTCGGGTTTCCGCCTGGCAACGCGCGCCGGTATTTCGATTTGCGTCGACGACATGCTCGTGCCGCCGCAAAAAGAACAGATCGTCGGCGACGCCGCGAAGAAGGTGAAGGAATACGACCGTCAGTACATGTCGGGTCTCGTCACGTCGCAAGAGCGCTACAACAACGTGGTCGACATCTGGTCGGCAACGTCGGAAGCGGTCGGCAAGGCGATGATGGAACAGCTGTCGACGGAACCGGTGACGGATCGCGACGGCAACGAAACGCGTCAGGAATCGTTCAACTCCATCTACATGATGGCGGACTCGGGTGCTCGTGGTTCGGCAGTTCAGATTCGTCAGTTGGCCGGTATGCGTGGCCTGATGGCGAAGCCGGACGGCTCGATCATCGAGACGCCGATTACGGCGAACTTCCGTGAAGGCCTGAACGTGTTGCAGTACTTCATCTCGACTCACGGTGCACGTAAGGGTCTCGCTGATACGGCACTGAAGACGGCAAACTCGGGTTACCTGACGCGTCGTCTCGTCGACGTGACGCAGGATCTGGTGGTGGTCGAGGACGATTGCGGTACGTCCAACGGCGTCGCCATGAAGGCGTTGGTCGAAGGCGGTGAAGTCGTCGAAGCACTGCGTGACCGTATTCTGGGTCGCGTGACGGTGGCTGACGTCGTCAATCCGGAGACACAGGAAACGCTGTACGAAACGGGCACGTTGCTCGACGAAGATGCGGTCGAAGAAATCGAACGCCTCGGTATCGACGAGGTGCGCGTGCGTACGCCGCTGACTTGCGAAACGCGTTACGGTCTGTGCGCAGCCTGCTATGGCCGCGACCTGGGTCGTGGCTCGTCGGTCAACGTCGGTGAAGCAGTTGGCGTGATCGCAGCCCAGTCGATCGGTGAACCGGGCACGCAGCTCACGATGCGTACGTTCCACATCGGTGGTGCGGCATCGCGTGCAGCAGTGGCTTCGTCGGTTGAAGCCAAGTCGAACGGTACGGTGCGTTTCACGGCGACAATGCGTTACGTCACCAACGCGAAGGGCGAGCAGATCGTCATCTCGCGTTCGGGCGAAGCGATGATCACCGACGACCACGGCCGCGAGCGTGAACGTCACAAGGTGCCGTACGGCGCGACGCTGTTGCAACTGGACGGCGCGCAGATCAAGGCCGGCACGCAACTGGCGACGTGGGATCCGATGACGCGTCCGATCATCACCGAGTACGGTGGTACGGTGAAGTTCGAAAACGTCGAAGAAGGCGTGACGGTTGCCAAGCAGATCGACGATGTGACGGGTCTCTCGACGCTGGTCGTGATTGACGTGAAGCGCCGCGGTTCGCAAGCGTCGAAGACGGTGCGCCCGCAGGTCAAGCTGCTCGACGCGAACGGCGAAGAAGTCAAGATCCCGAACACCGAGCACTCGGTGCAGATCGGCTTCCAGGTCGGCGCTCTGATCACCGTGAAGGACGGTCAGCAAGTGCAGGTCGGTGAAGTGCTCGCACGGATCCCGGTTGAATCGCAAAAGACTCGCGACATTACCGGTGGTCTGCCGCGTGTGGCCGAACTGTTCGAAGCGCGCTCGCCGAAGGACGCCGGTATTCTGGCGGAAGTCACGGGCACGACGTCGTTCGGTAAGGACACGAAGGGCAAGCAGCGTCTCGTTATCACGGACCTCGAAGGTAATCAGCACGAGTTCCTGATCGCGAAGGAAAAGCAGGTTCTGGTGCACGATGGTCAGGTCGTCAACAAGGGCGAAATGATTGTCGACGGGCCGGCTGATCCGCACGACATTCTGCGGTTGCAGGGCGTCGAAGCGCTGGCGCGCTACATCGTGGACGAAGTGCAGGACGTGTATCGTCTGCAGGGCGTGAAGATCAACGACAAGCACATTGAAGTGATCGTCCGTCAGATGCTGCGCCGCGTGCAGATCGTCGATAACGGTGACACGCGCTTCATCATGGGCGAACAAGTCGAGCGTTCGGATATGCTCGACGAAAACGACCGGATGGCTGCGGAAGGCAAGATCCCGGCAACCTACGACAACGTGCTGCTCGGTATTACGAAGGCATCGCTGTCGACCGATTCGTTCATCTCCGCGGCGTCGTTCCAGGAAACGACTCGCGTGCTGACCGAAGCGGCGATCATGGGCAAGCGCGACGATCTGCGCGGGCTGAAGGAAAACGTGATCGTTGGTCGCCTGATTCCGGCTGGTACGGGTCTCGCGTTCCACAAGGCACGCAAGAGCAAGGAACTGTCCGACCGCGAGCGTTTCGATCAGATCGCAGCGGAAGAGTCGTTCGAATTCGGTACGCCGGAAACCCCGGCCGCCGAACAGCAGCACTCAGGCGAGTAAGTCCCGGCGGCGAAAGCCGCTTGGGGCTCACCAGCCAGCGAAGCCGCTCAGT
Source organism: Paraburkholderia polaris (assembly GCF_012927345.1). Lineage (GTDB taxonomy): Bacteria > Pseudomonadota > Gammaproteobacteria > Burkholderiales > Burkholderiaceae > Paraburkholderia > Paraburkholderia polaris. Next base: position 5,877 of record NZ_JABBGJ010000083.1, on the reverse strand, counting down.
TTCGACTGAGCGGCTTTTTTTTGGTCGTCCCACGCACCGCGCGCGTCTTATTTTTGTGCGGTTTTTGTGGATTCATCGGCCAAACGGCTAACGTTTCTGCAAAGCGCGGGCGCAGCACGAATGCGTTGGTAAAATTCGTGTCACCGGCATTACGCTGCTTCTCTCAAATTCATGTCCCGTCCGCTCGAAATCCTCAACGAAGTCTTTGGTTACCCCGCGTTCAGAGGACAGCAGGGCGAAATTGTCGAGCACGTCGCCGGCGGTGGCGACTGCCTCGTGCTGATGCCGACGGGCGGCGGCAAGTCGTTGTGCTACCAGATTCCTTCGCTGGTGCGGCGGGAAGCCGGTTGCGGAGCGGGAATCGTCGTGTCCCCGTTGATCGCATTGATGCAGGACCAGGTTGCCGCGCTAAAGGAAGTGGGCGTTAGGGCCGCGTATCTGAATTCCACGCTATCGAGCGCCGAAGCGATGGCCACGGAGCGCGCGCTGCGCGAAGGCGAAATCGACCTGCTTTACGTGGCGCCGGAACGGTTGATGACGCCCCGTTTCCAGGAGCTGCTCGAGCGCACGCGCATTGGCCTGTTCGCCATCGACGAAGCGCATTGCGTGTCGCAATGGGGCCACGATTTCCGTCCTGAGTACATTCAGCTGTCGGTGCTGCACGAGCGCTTTCCGAACGTGCCGCGCATCGCGCTCACCGCGACCGCCGACGCGATCACGCGCGACGAAATCATCCACCGTCTCGCGCTCGATGACGCGCGCATCTTTGTATCCAGCTTCGATCGCCCGAACATTCGCTATCGCATCGTTGAAAAGGACAATGCGCGTACGCAATTGCTCGACTTCATTCGCGCCGAACACTCAAAACCGGATGGCACGACCGACGCCGGCGTTGTCTACTGCCTGTCGCGTCGCAAGGTCGAAGAAACGGCAGCGTGGCTGAAAGAGAAAGGGATGCGCGCGTTGCCTTACCACGCTGGCATGGAGTTCGAAATCCGCCAGAAGCATCAGGAGATGTTTCAGCGTGAGGAGGGCATCGTGATGTGCGCGACGATTGCTTTCGGCATGGGAATCGACAAGCCGGACGTGCGTTTCGTGGCTCACCTTGACTTGCCGAAGAGTGTCGAAGGTTACTACCAGGAAACCGGGCGCGCAGGCCGCGACGGCATGCCGGCGAACGCCTGGATGGCGTACGGTCTGGGCGACGTCGTGCAGCAACGCAAGATGATCGACGAGTCCGACGCCGACGATGCGCACAAGCGCGTGCAGACCGGCAAGCTCGATGCGTTACTCGGGCTGTGCGAAGCGGCGACCTGCCGCCGGGTGCGGCTGCTCGCGTATTTCGGCGAATCGAGCAAGCCGTGCGGCAACTGCGACAACTGCATCGAGCCGCCCGACACATGGGACGCGACGCGCGAAGCGCAGATGGCGCTGTCTTGCGTGTTCCGCGCACAGCGGGCGAGTGGATTTCACTTTGGCGCCGGGCATCTGATCGATATTCTGCGCGGCAACCGCAGCGAGAAGATCCTGCAACGCGGTCACGAGAAGCTCACCACCTTCGGGATCGGAGCGGCGCTCGGCGAGCCGGAGTGGCGCGCCGTCTTTCGCCAACTCGTCGCATTTGGCTACCTCACCGTCGACCACGAAGGTTTCGGCTCGCTGGTGCTGACTGAGGCTGCCAAAGCGGTGTTGAAGAGCGAGCAGAACGTGACGATGCGCCGCTATGTGAAGCCCACGCGTACCCGCCAGTCATCCGGGCGCACCAGCGAGCGCGCCGACCCGACGATCGGCATGGGCCCGCGCGAGCGCGCCCGCTGGGAACGCCTGCGCGCCTGGCGCACGGAGACGGCGAAAAGCGACGGCGTGCCGGCCTACGTTATCTTCCACGACGCCACGCTGGCCGAAATTGCCCGCAACGGCCCCGATTCCATGGAGGATTTGCGCGGTATTCCGGGTATGGGCGCCCGCAAACTCGACCGCTTCGGCGACGAGTTGCTGGAAGTCGTCGCCGCCGACTGAGCGCCGGCGAGCGCAGTTTGAGGTCGGCAGGCGTGCGAAACAATGCAACCTGTTGACTCGCTTAGTATTTTCGGAATATTATGCTAGGTTCCGGTTCTTGGAATGCCCGTATGCGAAGTCAATTCGTGCGCTGACACCCCGATCCGGAAGTTCGATGCGCAATCGTTTCTGCTTTGCCCGGAAACAGATGCGTCGATTTTGTTCAATTTCAGGAATAAACAATGCCAACCATCAATCAACTGGTTCGCAAAGGCCGCGCGTCGGAAACGACGAAGAGCAAGAGCCCGGCTTTGCAGGACTGCCCCCAGCGTCGCGGCGTGTGCACCCGTGTGTACACCACGACGCCTAAGAAGCCTAACTCGGCACTGCGTAAGGTTGCCAAGGTTCGTCTGACGAACGGCTTCGAAGTTATTTCGTACATCGGTGGTGAAGGCCACAACCTGCAGGAACACTCGGTCGTGCTGATTCGCGGCGGCCGTGTTAAGGACTTGCCGGGTGTGCGTTACCACATGGTTCGCGGCTCGCTGGATACCCAGGGCGTCAAGGATCGTAAGCAGGCTCGCTCGAAGTACGGTGCGAAGCGTGCCAAGGCTGGCAAGTAATTAGCCGGTCGGTGTAGTTTCAGGTCGCCTTCAAAGGCGGTAATAGCGGTGGTGCCGGAATCGCCGGTGCTGTCGAGTAAGTGGTCACCCGACCAGGCTGGTAAGTCGTTAGAGATGAATCGGGTTAGTTGGTGGCCGCGGGGCTAAAAATAGCTCCAACTGAAAAAGTAAAGGAAGAAACATGCCGCGTCGTCGCGAAGTCCCCAAGCGGGAAGTGTTGCCGGATCCGAAGTTCGGTAACGTAGATGTAGCTAAGTTCATGAACGTGCTGATGCTCTCCGGCAAGAAGTCGGTTGCTGAGCGCATCGTGTACGGCGCTTTCGAGCAGATCCAGACCAAGGGTGGCAAGGACCCGCTGGAAGTGTTCACGGTAGCGCTCAACAACGTCAAGCCGGTGGTCGAAGTTAAGAGCCGCCGCGTTGGTGGTGCGAACTATCAGGTTCCGGTCGAAGTGCGTCCGTCGCGTCGTATGGCATTGGCGATGCGTTGGTTGCGTGAAGCCGCGAAGAAGCGCAGCGAGAAGTCGATGGCCCTGCGTCTGGCAGGTGAACTCTCCGAAGCGGCCGAAGGCCGTGGCGGCGCGATGAAGAAGCGCGACGAAGTTCACCGGATGGCAGAAGCCAACAAGGCGTTCTCGCACTTCCGTTTCTAAGCTTCCCGAACCCGGGTTTAGCAGAAAAAGCGGAAAGAAATTCCGGGCGGGTGCGCTTACAAAGCGCCTCGCCCGTTTGTGTTACAGCGCGATGGGTATTTTCTCGCATCGCGTCATCCCAATAGAGGATCAAAGTGGCTCGCAAGACACCTATCGAGCGCTACCGTAACATCGGTATTAGCGCTCACATCGACGCCGGCAAAACGACGACGACCGAGCGCATCTTGTTCTACACCGGCGTGAACCACAAGATTGGTGAAGTTCACGACGGCGCTGCCACCATGGACTGGATGGAGCAGGAGCAGGAACGCGGCATTACGATCACGTCTGCTGCTACCACGGCGTTCTGGAAAGGCATGGCCGGCGACCGCGCTGAGCACCGCATCAACATCATCGACACCCCGGGCCACGTTGACTTCACGATTGAAGTTGAACGCTCGATGCGCGTGCTCGACGGCGCATGCATGGTGTATTGCGCAGTGGGCGGTGTGCAGCCCCAGTCGGAAACCGTGTGGCGTCAGGCTAACAAGTACAAGGTTCCCCGTCTCGCGTTCATCAACAAGATGGACCGTACCGGCGCGAACTTCTTCAAGGTCTACGACCAGCTCAAGCTGCGTCTGAAGGCAAACCCGGTTCCGGTCGTGGTGCCTATCGGCGCTGAAGAAACGTTCACGGGCGTGGTCGATCTGCTGAAGATGAAAGCGATCATTTGGGACGAAGCGTCCCAAGGAACGAAGTTCTCGTACGAAGACATCCCGGCAGACCTCGTCGACACGTGCAACGAATGGCGCGAGAAGATGGTCGAAGCTGCGGCTGAATCGAGCGAAGAGCTGATGAACAAGTACCTCGAAGAAGGCGAGTTGACGGAAGCGGAAATCGTTAAGGGTCTGCGCGACCGTACGATCGCTTGCGAAATCCAGCCGATGCTGTGCGGTACCGCGTTCAAGAACAAGGGCGTGCAACGGATGCTGGACGCCGTGCTCGACTTCCTGCCGTCGCCGATCGACATTCCGCCGGTTACGGGCGAACTCGAAAACGGTGAAAAGGCTGAGCGTCGCGCAGCTGACGACGAGAAGTTCTCGTCCCTCGCATTCAAGATCATGACCGACCCGTTTGTCGGCCAGTTGATCTTCTTCCGCGTCTACTCCGGTACGACGAAGTCGGGCGACACGCTGCTGAACGCGACCAAAGACAAGAAAGAACGTCTCGGTCGTATTCTGCTGATGCACGCAAACCAGCGTGAAGAAATCAAGGAAGTGCACGCAGGCGACATCGCTGCTGCAGTTGGCTTGAAGGACGCGACCACGGGCGATACGCTGTGCGATCCGCTGCACCCGATCGTGCTCGAGCGCATGATTTTCCCGGAGCCGGTTATTTCGCAGGCTGTTGAGCCGAAGACGAAGCCGGACCAGGAAAAAATGGGTCTGGCCCTGAACCGTCTGGCTCAGGAAGATCCGTCGTTCCGCGTTCAAACGGACGAAGAATCGGGTCAAACCATTATTTCGGGTATGGGCGAGCTCCACCTGGAAATTCTGGTCGACCGGATGAAGCGTGAATTCGGCGTCGAAGCAACCGTCGGTAAGCCGCAAGTGGCGTATCGTGAAACGATCCGCGGCAAGGCGGAAGACGTTGACGGCAAGTTCGTCAAGCAGTCGGGTGGTCGCGGCCAGTACGGTCACGCGGTCATCACGCTCGAGCCGAATGAGCAAGGCAAGGGCTACGAGTTCCTGGACGAGATCAAGGGCGGTGTGATTCCGCGTGAATACATCCCGGCAGTCGACAAGGGTATCCAGGAAACGCTGAAGGCTGGCGTGCTGGCGGGCTTCCCGGTCGTTGACGTGAAGGTTCACCTGACGTTCGGTTCGTACCACGATGTTGACTCGAACGAAAACGCGTTCCGCATGGCCGGTTCGATGGCGTTCAAGGAAGCAATGCGCAAGGCTCAGCCGGTCATCCTCGAACCGATGATGGCTGTCGAAGTCGAAACGCCGGAAGACTACATGGGCAACGTGATGGGCGACCTGTCGGGCCGTCGCGGTATTGTTCAGGGCATGGAAGACATGATTGGCGGCGGCAAGATCGTTCGCGCCGAAGTGCCGCTGTCGGAAATGTTCGGCTACTCGACGTCGCTGCGTTCGCTGAGCCAAGGTCGTGCAACGTACACGATGGAGTTCAAGCACTACTCCGAAGCACCGCGCAACGTGTCTGAAGCGATCATCAACGCGAAGTCGAAGTAAGCGCGCGGCAAGTCATTCAACGATTAACTTTTTGAAAGAAGAGAAACATGGCTAAAGGTAAATTCGAACGGACCAAGCCGCACGTGAACGTCGGCACGATCGGTCACGTTGACCACGGCAAGACCACGCTGACGGCAGCGATCACGACGGTGCTGACCAAGAAGTTTGGCGGCGAAGCAAAGGCATACGACCAGATTGACGCGGCGCCGGAAGAAAAGGCACGTGGTATCACGATCAACACGGCACACGTCGAGTACGAAACGGCTAACCGCCACTACGCACACGTCGACTGCCCGGGCCACGCTGACTATGTGAAGAATATGATCACGGGCGCAGCGCAGATGGATGGCGCGATCCTGGTGTGTTC
>NZ_JABBGJ010000082.1 GCF_012927345.1 Paraburkholderia polaris | reverse complement strand
CGGTGATCCAGCCGATGTCGGCGGTACACCAGAACACATCCGTAGGCTTCCAGTCGAAGGTCCATTTCAAGGTCTGCGCGGCCCACAGCAGATAGCCGCCGGTGCTGTGCTGCACGCCCTTGGGCTTGCCGGTCGAACCCGACGTATAGAGGATGAAAAGCGGATGCTCGGCGCCGACCCACTCGGGTGCGCATTGATCCGATTCGGCCTGGGTGAGTTCGTGCATCCACAGATCGCGGCTGTCGTCCCATGCGATCTTGCCGCCGGTGCGCTTATAGACGATCACGCTCTTCACGGCATCGCAGCCGCCCATGGCGATGGCTTCGTCAGCGATGTTCTTCAACGGCAATGCTTTGCCGCCGCGCATCTGTTCGTCGGAGGTGACGAGCGCGACGGCGCCCACATCCACCAGGCGCTCATTGAGCGACTTCGACGAGAAGCCGCCGAACACCACCGAATGCGTGGCGCCGATCCGTGCGCACGCCTGCATCGCGACGATGCCTTCGATCGACATCGGCATATAGATCACGACGCGATCGCCCTTCTTCACGCCGCGTTTTTTCAGCGCGTTCGCAAAGCGCGATACGCGTTGCAGCAGATCGTTATAGGTGACGTTGGTGACGGTGCCGTCATCGGCTTCGAAGATGATCGCAACGCGCTCGCCATTACCGGCTTCGACGTGACGGTCGATGCTGTTATACGACGCGTTCAGCTGGCCGTCTTCGAACCACGTGTAGAAAGGCGCCTTCGATTCGTCGAGCACCTTGGTGAAGGGCGTGTTCCAGCTTAGCGTCTCGCGAGCGAGGCGCCCCCAGAAACCCTCGTAATCGCGCTCCGCTTCGGCGGCAAGCGCCCGGTATGCGTCCATACCGGAGATAGTCGCGCCAGCCGCTGCTTCAGCGGAGGGCGGGAAAACACGGCGTTCCTGAAGAACCGATTCAATCGCAGACATCGACAACCCCTTGGTGAAGATGAAACGTAATGTCTGCGCTGGAACAGGTCGCACGTTTCGTCGTATCTACGTCAGTGCACTTCGATCTCCTCGACCTCACGCACACCGATCAGCCCGCAGAGCATGTTGCGATAAGCAACGAACTCATCGGCAGACATGCGCGACAGCGAAATCGTGATCTGTTCATGCTGTTCATTGTCGTCGTCGGCGCTTACGCTGATCTGTCTGATACGCGGCCCGTCGTCACCGAACACGCGGCACAGCACCGGAAGCGTGATCGCCCCTCGATCAACCTGGAGCCGCAACTCCCGACGCAGTCGCCCCTTCGTACGCAACTGGCGTGCGACAGGTTTGACCCACGTGAGTGTCGTCAGAATGATCGCCGTTGCCGCCAACGCCAGCACGTAGAGTCCACCACCTGCCGCGAGCCCGATGCCCGCGACGGCCCAGACACTCGCCGCCGTCGTCAGCCCGCGCACCACCTCGCCGCGCAGCAGGATTGCGCCGGCGCCGAGAAACCCAATTCCCGACACGACCTGCGCGGCGACACGAGATGGATCGAGGGCGACGTTCGGCATCGAGCGGGTGTCCTCGAAGCCGAACGCCGAGACGATCATCACCAGCGAGGACGCCACGCACACGAGCATATGGGTGCGCAATCCGGCCGGAAACGCAAACCGCTCGCGCTCGAAGCCGATGACGCCACCCAGCACCGCGGCAAAGAGCAGCCTTGCGATCAGTTCGATATTGCCCGGCATCGCCTTCTCCTCGTATTGTCAACCACAAGTCAGCCCCAAGGCAGGGTAAAGGTCTTCACGTTCGTGAAACTCTTCATCGCTTCCTGGACACCTTCTTTATGGCCCAGCCCCGAATCCTTGATGCCGCCGAACGGAGTCAACTCGATCCGGTAGCCGGGTACTTCCCAAACGTTCACGGTTCCCACGTTGAGTTCGTTCGCGAAACGCGTGATGTTCTCGAGACTGTCCGTACAGACGCCGGACGACAGGCCATACGCTGTGCCGTTGGCTATGCGGATAGCGTCGTCGAGATCGTTGAAGGCAATGATCGGCGAGACCGGACCGAACGTCTCCTGCGCAACGAGTTCCATCGCGGGCGTGACACGATCCAACACCGTCGGCGGAAAGAGCGCCCCCTGACGCTCGTTGCCGATCAACAGGCGTGCGCCCTGTGCGATCGCTTCATTGACCCGTGCCTCGAACAGCGACGCAGCCGCTTCGTCGATGACCGTGCCCATGTCGGTTTTAGCGTCGCCTGGGTCGCCGCACCTCCACGCGCGGGTCTTTTCGACCACCAGTTCGGTAAAGCGATCGGCCACCGTCCGTTGCACCAGAATCCGTTTGATTGCCGTGCAGCGCTGTCCGGAGTTCTTGTATGAACCGAGCACCGCCAGGTCAGAAGCGCGGCCGAGATCGGCATCGTCCATCACGATGAGCGGATCGTTGCCACCGAGTTCCAGCACCACGCGTCGATAGCCGGCCCGCTCAGCGATGTATTTGCCGATAGTAACGCCGCCCGTGAACGTCACCAGCGCGACGTTCGGGTTTGTGATCAGCTCGTCGGCAATCTCCGCCGGGTCGCCGGTCACGACCTGTAGCATCGGCGGCGGCAACCCGGCTTCGTACAGCAGATCGGCCAGATAGTAGGCGGACAGGGGCACCTTTTCGGACGGCTTCAGGACGGTACGGTTGTTGGTGGCGATCGCCGGCGCAATCTTGTGCGCCACCTGGTTCATCGGGTGATTGAACGGCGTGATCGCGGTGATGACACCCAGCAACGGCTCGCGCTGCGTGATGACGCGGCGCTTCTTTCCGTGGGGCGTGAGATCGCAGGAGAACACCTGGCCGTCATCGCGCAACGCCTCGTTTGCGGAGAAATTGAACACGTCGGCCACGCGCCCGATCTCGTAGTGCGAGTCTTTCATGCACAGACCCGATTCGAGCGTGATGAGCGCGGCGGCCTCTTCGGTTCGGCTGCGCAGCAGTTCCGCAGCGCGATTGAGGATCGACGCGCGCTCGAAGCGTGACAGCGTCGGACGGTATCGGAGCGCAACCTCGTAGGCCGTGCGCACGTCGTCGACCGAAGCTTTCGGCACAGTGCCCACCACGTCGCCTGTGTAGGGATTGGTCACTTTGATTACGCGGTCGCGCGTCAGCTTGTTCCCGTCGATGCGCAGCGCCTCCTCGCGAAACTGCGGCGGTTTCAGATCGATAGTGTTCATGCGTGCTGCTCCGGAAGAGGTGCGACGGCAGGTTGTTCCTGAAGCGCGTTCAACGCGATATGGAAGACGTCGAAATTCCTCAGGGCGCGGTCTTCGAGCGTCCCGGCAAGCGCACGGTTGAACAGCAGCGGTACGGTCTGCTCCGACAAGCCACCATGCGAGCGTAACGGCACCGTCAGTCCCGAGAGGTCGTGCGCCGCGGCGCTGCTGCCAAGCACATAAGATTTGTCACTGATGACGACAAGGTCACCCACGCGGTCGGGGGGTAATTCGAAACGCGCGCACGCTTCTTCGCGGGTCAGTACCGTTTCGATATGTGGCAATCCTGCCAGTTGCCTGCGCAGCACGACGCCGTCGTCGCCGGCAGGTAGATACACCGTCGCGTACGAACCGAGCGCCCCGTGGTGGCGCACATAGGGATCCGTGATCGGCAGGATCACACGAGCACCGCCCTCATCGACGCCGCGCCCGAGCCAGTCGTCGAGCAGGTCCTGCAGATAGATGATGTTCGGCTCACCGGTCTTCGGATCGTGCTTGGCGTTCATTCCGTGATCCGCCGTGATGCCGAGTACCGCGCCCAGTTCGTGCAGGCGCAACAGATACCGATCCATCATCGCGTAAAACGCGTTCGCGCCGTCGGTGCCGGGGGCGAACTTGTGCTGGACGTAATCGGTCGTCGACAGATACATCAGATCGACGCGATCGTTCTCTAGCAGCCACACGCCGGTCGCGAAGACGAATTCGGAGAGTGCCGCGCTGTACACGTCGGGCAGCGGCATGTTCACGCGCTCCAACAGCCGGTCGATACCATTGACTTCGACGCTGGCCTCGTCAGCCTTCTCGGCCGACACGCAGATGCCGTTCAGGCCGTGGCCAAGCAGCGCGCGCAACTTGTCTTTCGCGGTGACCACGGCCACCCGGGAGCCCGCTTCGGCGGCGGCAGCCAGCAGGGTGCCGGCCCGCAAATAGCGCGGATCGTTCATCAGCACCTCACGGCCAAGTCCTTCGTCGGCATCCCGGTCGTAGAAATAGTTACCGCAGATGCCGTGCACGGCTGGCGGTGCGCCGCATACGATCGAGAGGTTGTTCGGGTTGGTGAAGGATGGCATCACGCATTTCGCGTGCAGCGCCGTGCCGTTGTCGAGCAGCTCGCGCAGGAACGGCGTGGCGCCCGCTTCTGTCGCCCGATGCAGATAGTCATATTCGCACCCGTCGATACATACGATCACCGTCGGCCGATGCGGCAAACGATAGCTTCGGCCGTTAACTGCTATGGTTGAAACTGGATTCATGTCGAGTTCCCCTGGAGGTCGGAGGTTCAGAACGTGCGGCGGATGAAGTACGTGCAAACCGCACTGAGCAACCCAACACACGCAATATAGAAGGCAATCCACCACGGCTGCAAATTGCCGTAGTGCAGAAGCGCCGTTGCGACGAGCGGGGTGATTGAGCTGGAGACAATGCCCGACACCTGGTACACGATCGAGATGCCGCTATAGCGCACCCGCGTATCGAACAGTTCGCAGAACATTGCAGCCTCCGGACCGTAGACGAACGCGTAGATCACACCGAGCACGATCACGATGGTGGCCGTGACGGCAGCGAGACTGGTCGAGTAATGAAAGACCGCAAGCGCTGGCCACGCACTCAGGCCGCAGGCCAGCGCACCCCAGCCGAACACCTTGCGGCGGCCGATTCGGTCCGACAGGCGCGATGCGATGGGAATCATGAACATCAGCACCAGGGCGGCGAGCGTAACGGCCACGAGGATCGCCGACTTCGCATAGTGATGGATTCCGATCAGGTAACTCAGCGCGAACACCGCATAGATGTTGAAAATCACACCGTCGATGTAACGCGCGCCCCAACCCAGGAATACGTTCTTGCGGTAATCGGTGAATACCTCGCGCGCCGGTACTTTCGCGACCGCATGCGTGTCGCGAATCTTCGCGAACGCCGGTGTCTCGACAATGCGCAACCGGATAAACATGCCCACAGCGACAAGCAGGATGCTGGCCATGAAGGCGGCCCGCCAGCCCCATTGCAGGAAGGCTTCAGGCGTCAACCAAGTCGTCAGCGCGGCCACCACGCCACTGCTCAGGCACAGCCCGATTGCGAGCCCGATCTGTGGATAGGACGCGTACAGGCCGCGGTGTTTGCGAGGCGCATACTCGAACGCCATCAGCACCGCACCGCCCCACTCGCCACCCAGGCCAATGCCCTGCAGCAGTCGCAATACGAGCAAACAGGCCGGCGCCCAGATGCCGATCGACGCGTAGGTGGGCAGCACGCCGATCAGGAACGTGGACACACCCATGATGGAAAGCGTGAGCACGAGCAAAGGCTTGCGGCCAAAGCGATCACCGAAATGGCCGAAGATCACACCGCCGAGCGGCCGGGTGACAAAGCCGACTGCGTACACCGTATAGGCCAGCATGGTGGAAACGAAAGCGTTCCCCGTCGGAAAGAAAAGCTTGTCGAATACGAGCCCGGTGATCGTGCCGTAGAGGAAAAAGTCGTACCACTCGACGGTTGTGCCGATCAGACTGGCGAGGGCAACCGACTTCACAGACCTGGCGTCGACGTGAGCCGCAGCGCCTCCTGCAATATCCACTGCTTCCATTGCTTGTCTCCTGATAGTTGCCGGGCCCGTGACGTCATCTGACGCCCGCTGCCTAGGCACTTGCCGTTCATGCGGCTTTTGTTGTGCTGCAAGATACGCCGGTGCGATACCGGATGTGTCTTTTCCTCCTCTATCACCGTTCGGTGATGCTGATCCCGTTGCCTCGCTGCCGCCAGAACGTCAGGCCGCCGCTGCGATGAAATTGCGGCCGCGCGGTCCGCTCAATGCGTGCGCGATCATCCGGTCCGATTCCTCAACACTGACGCCGTAGCTCGAGAACGACGTTTGCACACCGAGCGCTTCGAGGAAATCGGTCAGGTAATCCCGCGCATCAGCCAGCGGGCACGGAAAGACTTTCGCGAGTACGGCGTCACGCCCAGCATTTTTTCCAAGCGCGAGATCCAGCACCATCGGCAGCGTGAACGAACACGCGATGCCATGGGGCAGACCGTGATGGATCGTCATCTCATACGAAATGGAATGGGCCAGTGCGGTCTTGGTGTTCGAAAACGCGAGCCCGGCTTTGAGCGCTGCGAGCGAAGCCCGTTCGCGTAGCGTCCGGTCCAGCAGATTCACGACGAGTTCCGGCAGCGTGGCCAGCATGTCGCGCGCGGCCGACACGGCGAATTCGTCGGAGATCGGGTTCGCATTGACGTTCCAGATCGCTTCGAGCGCATGCGATAGCGCATCGAGACCACTCTGCACGGTGACCGAGTGCGGCAGCGACAGCGTGAGGTCCGGATCGACGATCGCGGCCTCCGGCCACGTCTGCGGGAGCTGCAGCGAATACTTGCGCTGCTTGATCGTGCGGTCCCAGATCGTCGCCCACGGTGTCACTTCGCTGCCGGTGCCTGCGGTCGTCGGCACGGTGATGAGCGACTTCACGCGCGGCGGGGTGAACGGCTTGCCCGTGTCGAGCAAGGTCAGCAGTTCAGCGAAGTCGCCGCTCGCCGTTCCGACCATCAGCGCTTTCGCCGTGTCGAGCACGCTGCCGCCGCCGATCGCGACCACGACCGGGCAATCCTCGTGCTTTCGCCAAAAATCGCGGTACAACCCGGCGAGATGGGTGACGTCCGGATTCGGCTGGACGTCGTCGATCACTGCAACCACGCTGTCGCCGCACAACTCCCGCACACGTTGCACGAGCCCGATCTGCGCCGCCTCCGCGAATGTCACGACCACGGCGCGGCGGCCGTTAAGAATCTCGGGCAGCCGCTCGATACAACCGGGCCCGAAATTCACCTCTACAGGATTCCAAAAGACACCGTTCATCGTCTCCCCTCGTTTGATGGTGTTCGTTACGGATGAATTATGGGAAACATCGATGTATAGTAAAAATACAAATATTTCTGTCGATGTATTCAACCAATCTATGCGACTCACTCAATTGCGCTCGTTTTACGCCGTGGGCAAACATGGCAGCGTGACGGCCGCCGCGCGGGCGCTGCACGTCAGCCAGCCGACGGTTACAACGCAGGTGCGGGATCTGGAGGAGAGCTACGGGGTGGAGCTGTTTCATCGCAGCGGCCGTCGGATCATCCTGACCGCGGCAGGGGAAACCCTCTTTGCGATTGCCCAGCGGATGTTCGGTAACGAACAGGAGGCGATCGACTTTCTGAAAGAATCGGCGGGTCTGAGCACCGGAATCATCCACGTGGGCGCGGTCGGGCCGCTCCATGCAATGGAAATTGTCGCGGCGTTCCATCTTCGCTACCCGGGATTGCGCGTATCGATCCGGCTCGGCAACTCGGAGGAAACCGTGCGCGGCCTGTTGTCGTATGAAACGGACGTCGCGGTGCTGGCGCAATACGGCGAAAACCCCCTGCTTCATTACGTGCCCTATCGTCAGCACCCGCTGGTCATCATCGTTCCAGCGACGCATCGGCTGGCGCGCCGGCGCAGCGTCCGCCTGGAAGAGCTCCGCAACGAGCCGATGATCATGCGCGAGCCGGGGTCCACCACCCGCAAGGCACTGGAAGACGCGCTACGCCAGCACGGTATCGAACCAAACTTTGCGCTGGAAGTGGGCAGCCGCGAGGCCGTGCGCGAAGCGGTCATATTTGGGCTCGGCGTAGCGGCGGTCTCGGAGCGCGAACATGTCGACGACTCGCGACTGCGCAAGCTCACGATCCAGGGTGAGCAAGTGCTGACTCACGCGCACGTCGCCTGCCTCGCCGAGCGCAAAGCCGCGCGGCTCGTGCAGGCTTTCCTCGACGTGGTCAATCAGGTATTGATCGAAAAAGGCGCCGAGGCCGTCACACACTAAGCGCGTACCGGCCGCGTGGCGTTCAAAAGAGGGATGCTGTGATCGGCTGATAGGCCCGATCCATCGTCGGCCATCGTGGTGTGGTGCAAATCAACAAACCGCACGCCGTGCTCGAGACGCGCGGCTGCGCGCCTGCCGCCAACTGAAGCCAGATTTCTCCCCGTCGGCTCCCTATTCCCTGTTTCATGCACGGTTTACGTATGACGAATACGTATGATAAATCATTGCTCGCCGACTTTATATGTATGTCATATTTTCCAAAATATCGCGCATATAGCCTACACATTGCTCATATCACATAAATATGTCAGACTAAATTATTGATCAGCTTGGAGCGGGGAGATGTTGAAGCTGCATGAGTCGATCGTCGCCGATCTGATCGAAGCGATCGTGTCCGGCCGGCATGCGCCGGGCACCTCGCTGCCGAACGAGATCGAACTGGCCGAGGCGAGAGGGGTCAGCCGAACCGCGGCGCGGGAAGCCATGCAAAAGCTGCAGTCCCTTGGCCTGATCGAAGTGCGTCGACGCAAAGGAGCCAGCGTGCTGCCCCGCAGCGCCTGGAATCTGCTGGACCCGACCGTGCTCGACGTAGCCGTCACGTATGTGGCGGACATCGAATTTTTCCAGGCTCTGATCGAGGCACGTCTGCTTATTGAACCTCGCGCCGCGGAGCTCGCCGCACAACGCGCGAACGACCGGGATATCAAACGGATCGAAGCTGCGCTCACTTCAATGGGGGCTCAGGCTGAAGGAACGCGTGGCCCCGGTTGGCACGATGCAGATCTGTCTTTCCATACCTCAATCATCGACGCAACCGGGAACTGGGTTTTACGACAATTGATCGTGACGATCCGGGCCGCGCTCGCCGCCGAGATTCGTGTGACGGGTCAGCATGCGGCCTCCCCGAAAGAATCCTTGCAGTTGCACCGGAACGTCTTTGAAGCGATTCGCCGGCGACAGCCCGCGGAGGCGCACGCCGCCATGACCTGGCTACTCCTCTCGACGCGGCGCGATCTCGACGCAATGGGTTGCGGCGAAGTACTCCGCGCGCAGGGATAGTCGATGAGCGGGTTGTCAAAGGTACCCAACAGACACAGAAGGAGACGACATGCGCAAACTTCGCTCGCAGAGCTGGTTCGGCAGGAACGATAAGGACAGTTTCATTCACCGCTCGTGGATGAAGAACCAGGGTATCCCACACGACGAATTCGACGGACGCCCGGTGATCGGGATCTGCAATACGTGGTCCGAACTGACGCCGTGCAACGCACATTTTCGCGAGCTCGCCGAGTATGTGAAAAAAGGCGTGCACGAAGCGGGCGGCCTGCCGCTCGAGTTTCCGGTAATGTCGCTCGGCGAGTCGAATCTGCGCCCCACCGCGATGCTGTTCCGCAACCTCGCTTCAATGGACGTCGAGGAGTCGATTCGCGGCAATCCGATAGACGGTGTGATCCTGCTGGTCGGCTGCGACAAGACGACGCCCGCGCTGCTGATGGGCGCGGCGTCGTGCAATCTGCCGGCACTGGCCGTGTCGGGCGGCCCGATGCTCAACGGCCGGTTTCGTGCCAAGAACATTGGCTCCGGCACGGGGGTCTGGCAGATGTCCGAGGAAGTGCGCGCCGGTACGATGACGCAGGAAGAATTCACCGAAGCCGAGTCGTGCATGAACCGCTCGCGTGGCCACTGCATGACGATGGGCACCGCGTCGACGATGGCCTCGATGGTCGAATCACTCGGCATGGGTTTGCCGCACAACGCGGCGATTCCCGCCGTCGACGCACGCCGGCAGGTGCTCGCGCATCTCGCTGGCCGGCGCATCGTCGACATGGTCCGCGAGGATCTTACGATGGACAAGATCCTCACGCGCCAGGCGTTCGAAAACGCGATCCGCACGAACGCAGCGATCGGTGGCTCGACCAATGCGGTCGTGCATCTGATCGCGCTGGCCAAGCGCATCGGCGTGGAGCTTTCGCTGGAAGACTGGGAGCTCGGCTCGAACGTGCCGTGTCTGGTGAATCTGCAACCGTCAGGCGAATACCTGATGGAAGACTTTTACTACGCGGGCGGCCTGCCTGCGGTACTCAAGCAGCTCGGCGAGCAAGGCCTGCTGCATCGTGAAGCACTGACGGTGAACGGCAGGACGATCTGGGACAACGTGCGCAACGCGCCGAATCATGACGAGAAGGTCATCACGACGTTCGCTGAACCGTTCAAGCCGAAGGCCGGCATTGCGGTGCTGAAGGGCAACCTGGCGCCGAACGGCGCGGTGATCAAGCCGTCGGCGGCGACGCCGCACCTGCTGAAGCATCGCGGTCGCGCCGTGGTGTTCGAGAACATCGAGGAATTGCACGCGAAGATCGACGACGAATCGCTCGACATCGATGAGCACTGCATCATGGTGCTCAAGGGCGCGGGGCCGAAGGGATATCCGGGCTTTGCAGAAGTCGGCAACATGCCGCTGCCGAAGAAGGTGCTGCAAAAAGGCATCACGGACATGGTGCGCATTTCGGACGGCCGCATGAGCGGCACGGCCTATGGCTCGGTAGTGCTGCATGTCTCGCCGGAAGCGGCCGCAGGCGGGCCGCTCGCGTTCGTGCAAACCGGCGACATGATCGAACTCGACGTCGACGCCCGCCGTCTGCATCTGGACGTCACTGACGAAGAACTCGCGCGTCGCCGCGCTGCCTGGCAGCCGCCTGCGCCGCCCACCCGCGGTTACTACAAGCTCTACGTCGAACACGTGCTGCAGGCGGATCAGGGCGCAGATCTGGACTTCCTGGTCGGATCGAGCGGCGCACCGGTGCCGCGCGACTCGCACTGAACCACACCCGGCGGCAGATGATATCAATGACACCCGACACCCATTCTTCACCGAGCGGAATCTGGCCCGTTCTCTATGCCTACTTCGACGCCCGCAACCAGTTGGATCGCGCAGCACTACGAACGCAGATCAATGCGACGATCGCGGCTGGCGCGCGGAGCATCGTCATACTCGGTCTCGCGACAGAGGTAAATCGGCTAACGCATGCTGAAAAGCATCAACTGATCGACTGGGCCAGCGAAGACATTGCATCACGCGTACCGCTCGTGGTCACGATCACGGGCGACACCGTGAATGCGCAAGTCGCACTGGCGGATTACGCCGTCGAGCGTGGCGCTTCGTGGTTGATCCTTCAGCCGCCATCGATTCGAGACAAGCCGGAATCGTTCTATTTCGACTTCTTTGCTGCAGTGATGCAGCGCACACGCGCCCCGGTAGGTATCCAGAATGCGCCGGAATACCTCGGCGTCGGCCTGTCGGCGGAATCGATCGTGGCGCTTGCGAGTCGATGTCCAAATTTCCGCCTGCTTAAAGGCGAGGGACCTGCGACCACGATTCAGCGCACCATCGACCGGCTGCGCGCGCTCGGTCATACGTTACCGGTCTTCAATGGCAGGGGCGGACAGGAACTCGTCGACAACCTGCGAGCCGGATGTGCCGGCCTGATCGTGGCGCCGGACACATTCGACTGGCAGGTCGCAATACAACAGGCATTCGCCAATGGACTCGAACAGGATGCCGAAGCACTCTATACCCAGACATTGCCGGCTATCGTCTTTGTGATGCAATCGCTTGACGCTCTCACGTGCTACGGCAAGCGGATCGCCGCGTGGCGCATGGGCTTCGACGTGCAGCACGATCGCGGCGTTGCACCGACGGCGTTCGGGCTGGAATGTGCGCGGCGCTTTGCAATGCAGTTGGGTCCCTCGAGGTCTCAGACCGGCCTCAATGACACGTGACGAACCGCTGATTTCTCCACCGTATCAAGCCGCAGCGGGACCGCCTGATATTTGTTAATCGAGGCGTTCGACGGTGTTTATTTCACTAAAGATAGCGACCGCCAGTGTCGCGTTCTCCCTCAGCACGATACTGCTGCGGAAAATCCCTGTCGCGCGCGGCAGGTTGAAGTCCGCCAGTGTGTCCCGGAGGGAGGCATCAGGCCATCTCAGTGGAACCGGCACTCGACCACCCGGCTGCGCTCAATCGTCCGATACTCCGTCGGTGGCATCGCCAGATGCTGGCGGAACAGCTTGGAAAGTCGGGCGCCACTACCAAAACCCGTGCGGCGAGCGATCTTGTCTACTGGCAGGTTGGTATCCACCAACATAGCGCAGGCTTTCTGGAGGCGGACTCGCAGAATAAACTCAGTCGGCGTCATGCCGATTTCCTGTTTGAAGCGGCGCAGGAAGTTGCGTTCGCTCATTGCCGCAGCCCGAGCCGTATCCGCAATCGATACACAGTTTCCGCAACTGACCCTCAAATGATGCGCAGACATTCGAATCGGGTCACTGGCACGCGCCTCGCGCGAATCTAATGCTGAGTGGGTGAACTGCTTCGGCGTGACGGGCAGCCGGTCGTGCGTGATCTGGCTGGCTGTCTCGTAGCCGCAATCACGCCTGACGAGGGACAGCGCGCTGGTTAGCGCGACCCCTGCGTCGGCATCGATGCCGGCCTTCCTGGCTGCAGACAGTGCACACGGCGGCATGGCGCCTCCGGCCAACCCCGTCACCCCAACATCCTTGGGCTCAAGTCCGGCCATTTCAAGAGCGCCATGACCTCCGCCGATCCCCTGCACCACCTGCGCATGCAGATAGGCGTGGCGTACCCATAAGAGCAGCCGTTCGTCGATTTCGACGGACGCGCTCGCGCCTCCGAGCACGAACAGCGCATGGACGTCTTTCCCATATCGGGCGTCGACCGCATCAGTCCAGATCGACACACTCGAGGACGAGCATATTGCCCCGCCGCTGGCGGACACCAGCCGCAAGTAGTAGTTATTGTGCAACGCGTTCTCAGGATGACGCCGACGGTTTGCAAGACTGAATGTTTCCGCCAGACGCCCCACTTGAACGAGCGAAAAACTTTCGAACAGGAGAATCACAACCTGTCTGCTGCGGCGCGCCAATCCAATGCTCCCACCCATTATGAGATGAATTCTTTCCTTGTCGAATCGGTTTCACATTCCATACTGCTGCCCCCTAGCACGATTAGAGAAATAGAGTTCTCGCCAGCTAATTGCATTCGAGCGATCGCTCGATTAATTCCTGGTCGTCCGATTCAACTGTGTTATTTACGGACCCGAAAAGGAACGCCCAGGACGGCGATTTCTCTGCGTAGGATGCAACGCTTCGCCGACTCGCGCCCGCGTAGAAATCCGGCGTTTTCGACTGCGAAATTTACTCTTTCCTATGTTCTCGTTGCAGTTGGACTGACCATTTGGTTGATGTCGTTGCTTGCGCTGTGTCTTGCTGGCAAGACGGTCGAATTCGTCTTGCGGGATGCGCTGGTTCTTCATCCACGCCGGGGAATGAAGCCGTCCTTCCGTTTCGTGCCGAACAACGCGTGGCCGCGCAGCAACTCTCCTGTTCCGGTATTGCTCATTGCTGCTCCTGATTGTTGAACGCTCGTGCACGGGTTGACGTACGAACGCCGCAACGCTCCACTGTGAAGGTGAATCGCCGCGCGAGGCTCTCGCCCGGCGCGAGCACGGTCATCCCATGTGCGGAGCCGCCGCCCGGCAGGTTGACTGCATCGATCGGATGGTCGACCGGCTCGAAGGAGAAATAGTCTTCGCCGGGCGGCGCGTACAGCACGTAATAATCGGTATCCGCCTCGATCGACAACGACAGCCTGCGCGTCGGCCACGTCACGCTTGTGCGACCACCCCAGCCGCTAAACGCGTGATTGACGAGGGTGTCCGGCAGCGGATATGTAACGCCGAACCGCCACGCCGGGGGGGCCGCCACGTGACGCACAGGGAGCCTGTCGTTACCCGGCAACCACAGGCCGCTGGCGGGCGCAACCAGTTCGGTGCGGGCATCGCGCGGCAGGAACGGATGTAGGCCGAGGCCGAACGGCAACGGTTCGTGCCCTGTGTTTTCGATGTTAAGCCGGATGTGCAACGTGGTGCGATCAAGGACAACCGTTTGTGCTGCGCGGTAGGCATACGGCGCATCGTCTGTGCGGTCCAGTGTGAGGCGCGCGTAGCAGGCCGACGCGTGCTCAACCTGCCACGCAGGCAACCAGCCGTCGCGGTGAACTGGCGGCAGCTCGTTCGAGAGATTTTTCGGTACGCCCGCTGCGAGGGCAGCAAAGTGAGATCGCCCGTCGTCGATGCGGTTTGAATGCGCTAGCAGCGGATAGCACGCGAGCTGGTCCAGATTGGTGTCGGGACCAGGCGTTTCGCAACGCCGAAACACAGGAACGGGATTAGTGCCTCCGAGCCAGTCGAAACGGGTAAGGCCGCCGCCGAGCGCCGGCACGAGGTCCAGCCGCAGCATCGTGTTCGATAGAGTCATGCATGCC
The DNA here is from genome assembly GCF_012927345.1 of Paraburkholderia polaris. Taxonomy (GTDB): domain Bacteria; phylum Pseudomonadota; class Gammaproteobacteria; order Burkholderiales; family Burkholderiaceae; genus Paraburkholderia; species Paraburkholderia polaris. The sequence continues at coordinate 4,201 of NZ_JABBGJ010000082.1, read as the reverse complement.
GTGCCGGCAGGCAGCGCGCTGCGTAGCGGCGACGCTGTCGGCACACCGTGCGGGTCTAGGGTCGCCGGGCGCAGAATCGGCCGAGGATCCAGGTCCACGGCGGTCATCTCGAGCCCCAACGGGAAGCGAAGCATCTTGTTGATGGGTGATGCGATGCACCGTTCACCGTGTTGTCGCGCTCCCACCTACCCCCAAAGCGGGGCTCGGATAGAGTCACCGGGGCAGCCGGAGCCATAACGACGCCCTCCGAGCCGCAACGCGCCATCCACTCGCCGTCGCACTGCACGCTCCGCAAGCTACCGTCACGGTCGACGGTCGCGTCGGCCAGCCGCGTAGACTGGCGGGCATTCGCGATACCCCCACCAGCGGCGTAGGCGCACTCGCGAACGTCACAGCTCGGCGAATCGCAGTAGCACCTCGTCGCGTCGTCAGGACTGAACGCGATGCTGTTCGGGATAGCCGGCGCAGGCAGCGGCAGAGGTTCCAGCGACCGATCGAGCTAGTGCGGATCGGCGCACAGCGCGAACGTGGCAAGCCGCTCGGGCATGCGCCAGAACGTGCTGCGGCCGTCGCTCGGGTCATAGCGCCCCAGGCGCGCGCCTTCGATATCGGTCCAGTAGAAGCGGCTGGTTTTCGCGCACCACGTCGCGCCCTCGCCGAGCGTGCATTGCGCGTCGAGCAGCAGTACTGCGCCAGGTAGAGGCAACCCCGCAGGCGATCCCGCGCGCGTGTCCGCACTCACGCCCAGCCTCCGTCGACGATGATGTCCTGTGCGGTAATCATCCTGCTGTCGTCCGACGCGAGGAACAACGCCATGCGAGCGAGATCGGCGGGTAGCAGTTCAGCGCCGATGCACTGGCATTCCTTGATTGCGCGACGCCCCGCGTCGTCTAGCCAAAGACGCGTCTGCTTTTCCGTCATCACCCAGCCCGGCACCAGCGTATTGACGCGAATGTTGAAGCGGCCGAGGTCGCGCGCGAGGCCGCAAGTGAGCCCCTGCACCGCCGATTTCGACATCACGTACACCGGATAGCCGCCGTTCTTCAACATCCAGCTGATCGAGCCGAGGTTGATGATCGAGCCGCTGTTGGCGGCTTTCATGTCGTCCATCACCGCTTGCGCCGCGAAGAACTGATGACGGATGTTGACAGCGATACATGCATCGAACGATTCCGGCGTCACGTCTTCGATCTTGTGACGGCGGTCATTGGCTGCGTTGTTGACGAGCACCTCGATCGCACCTAGCGCAGCGTTCACGTAGGCGATCGCTTTCTGCAGCGCGTCGATGTCGGTGAGATCACACGGCAGGAACAGCGGCTTGTGTTTCGAATCGCCGAGTTCATCGGAGAGCGCTTCACCCGCGGTCGCATCGATATCGAAAAACGCGACGCGCGCGCCCTGCGCCGCGAAATGCCCGACGAACGATGCGCCGATACCGGTCGCGCCGCCCGTGATCAACACGGTTCGGTCGACGAGACTCGGATAGCGGGCAAACGCGCTGTCCGCGAGGCGGTCGTTTGCATTGGCCGGAGACGACATCGTTCGATTCCTTTTAGAGCAAAGTAAGTAAGGCGCGCATTGAGTTGCGGGTTTAGTCCCGCGAGCCGCGGTTCTTCAACTGGTCGAGCAGCACAGCGGCGAGCAGAATCGCGCCGCGCACGAGGTACTGGTAGAACGCGTCGATGTTCATCAGGTTCATTACGTTCTCGACCGTACCCATGATCAGCACACCGATCACGACACCGGAGATCGTCGCGCGACCGCCGAGCAGCGACACGCCGCCCAACACGCACGCCGAAATCACATTCAGCTCGAAACCTTCCGCCGCATTCGGCTGACCCGAAGTAATCCGCGAAGCCAGAATCACACCGGCCAGCGCAGTGACGGCGCCCTGAATCAGGAAGATATAAACGCGCGTGCGTTCGACGTTGATACCGGCAAGACGCGAGGCCTCAGGATTGCCGCCGATTGCCAGCGTATTACGGCCGTACACGGTCTGATTGAGCATCACGCCGAACACGATGAAGCACAGTAGCGTGACCCAAATCGGCAGCGACACGCCGAAGAAGCTCAAGCCGCCCAGCGCGATAAACGTTTCCGACGACACGCCCACTGCCTGTCCGTGCGACACGATAAAGCCGAGACCGCGGACGATTTCCATCGTCGCGAGCGTCGTGATCAGCGCGTTGATGCGCAGATAGGCGATCACCGCGCCGTTGACGAAACCGATCACAGCACCCGCCGCCACAGCGGCGATGATTGCGATGAACGTGTTGCCGGTCGCATTCAGCACCATCGCGCACAACACGCCCGCGAACGCGACCGTCGAGCCCACCGACAAGTCAAAATCGCGCGAGGCCAGACAGAACATCATCGTGCACGCGACCATGCCGATCTGCGAGATCGACAGCGCGAGACCGAGCATGTTCTCGATCGAGAAGAAGTGATCGACCGTCAGCGACATCGTGATGAACATCACGACGAAGATCAGAATCAGGCTGTACTCGGTGATCTGCTGCCACCATTTCGCCTTGTCGTTCGACTGCGGAATCAGCGCTTCGGCCGCGCCTTTGGCGGCTTGTTGCGCGAGGTTTTCTCTGGCTTGCATTTTGAAGACTCCTCCCGTTCCCCACGGGTTGCCGGACTTTCGTCCAGATAATGTTCAGGCCGCTTGCTCGGTGGCCGCGGTTCCGGGCAGCGCGGTCGAGCTTTGCGGCAGCGCGAGGCTCAACACCGTTTGTTCCGTTGCTTCCTTGCGTGACAGCTCACCGGAAATCCGGCCTTGACGCATCACGACGATCCGATCGGACACGCCGAGCACCTCTGGCAATTCCGACGAAATCATCACGATCGCGCAGCCGCGTTCGGCAAGCTGATAAATCACGTTATAGATCTCATGCTTCGCACCGACGTCGATTCCGCGCGTCGGTTCGTCGAGAATCACCACTTTCAGATCGGGCTCGGCCAGCCAGCGCGACAGAATCGCCTTCTGCTGGTTGCCGCCCGACAGGAAGCGAATCTTCTGGCGGCGGCTCGGCGTCTTGATTTTCAGCAGCTTGATAAAACGGTCGGCGGTTTCCGCTTCTTTCTTGCGGTCGAGGAACATCCCCACGCGCAAGTAGTGGCGGCGACAACTGATATTGATGTTCTCCGAGACGCTCGCCATCGCGACGATGCCCTCTTCCTTGCGGTCTTCCGGGCACAGCACGATGCCGTGCTTAATCGCTTCGCCGGCGCTGCGCACCTTGATCGGCTTGCCGTCGAGCACGATTTCGCCGCCCTTCTTGCGATCGGCGCCGTACACGAGGTGCATCAGTTCGCTGCGTCCCGCGCCCACCAGACCGAAGAAGCCGACGATCTCGCCACGCCGCACCTCGAAGCTGGCCGGCTGCGCGAGCGCATGGCCTTCGATCGCTTTCGCCGCGAAGCGCACGTCGCCCAACGGACGCGCTGAATAGTTATAGATGTCGGCGATTTCACGACCGACCATTTCGCTGACGATGGTGTCGCGCGACACGCCATTGAGCGTCGGATGCGAGGCAACCTTGCGGCCGTCGCGGAAAATCGTGCAGGCGTCGCACAGTTCGTAGATCTCGTCCATCCGGTGCGAGATGTAGATCATCGCGCGGTTGTCGGCGCGCAGATCACGCACCAGCTTGAACAGCACTTCGGTCTCGCGATGCGACAGCGAGCTGGTCGGTTCATCGAGCGCAATCACGCGTGCGTTACGCAGCAAGGCCTTGCAGATTTCGACCATTTGCCGTTGCGCGATCGAGAGCTTGCGCAGCTTCGCATTCGGATCCAGCCCCACGCCCATCGCTTCGAGACGTTCGCGCACGAAGCGTTTCGCTTCGCGTTTGTTGACCCAGCCGAGCGAGTTCGGCAACTGGCCGAGCAGCAGGTTTTCCGCGACCGTCAGATCGGGCACATATTGCAGTTCCTGGTGAATCACCGCGATCCCCGCCGCGATCGACGATGCCGCGCTCGTAAAGCGCACCTCATTGCCGTCGATCATCACGCGACCGGAGTCGGGTTGATATTCACCGCCGAGAATCTTCAGCAGGGTCGACTTCCCTGCGCCGTTTTCGCCCATCAGGCCGTGTACCTGGCCGACGTTGACGTCGAAGGACACACCGTCGAGCGCACGCACGCCTGGAAAGACTTTGCCGATATTGTCAAAACGTAGCGTCGCTGACACTTC
>NZ_JABBGJ010000081.1 GCF_012927345.1 Paraburkholderia polaris | reverse complement strand
GCTTTGCCCCGCTCGTGCCGCGCAACGACTTCGGCTTGCGCCCGGGCCCATCGCTTGAGGGCGGCTTGCTGGAGTTACGACTGTTCTTCTCGAGTTTCGCTTCGAGCGCGTTCAGACGCTTCACGAGATCAACGATGAGCGCGTCCTTCTGTTCGTGTGTGAGGTCTTTGAAATCAGGCATCTTCGTCATGTCCTTCACTATGCACAGCCTGGCTGCAGTTTACAAGCGCTGAATAGTTACGCGGCAGGCAAAGAAAAGTAGGTGCCTGCCCCGCACAGGGGCGAACGCTAATAGACCAGTAACAATTCAAGGAAAGGCACTGCCATAAAAAGCACAGATACTAAGCGCCGCGCAGGCAAACAAATCAAAGAAAGGCCAAAGCCCCAGGGCAAACAGACAAAGCGCCGCGCAGGCAAAAAAAATCAAGCAAAGCCCAACGCCGTAGCCATACAGACAAACAACAAACGCCCTCCCCATGCACTTTGGGTCAATGACCAAAACATGAAAATCCAACAGAAAAAGTGAAAGTCTGTATTGCAGATGCAATGCTTTCTGGCCTCGATATATTCGTTCCGTGGCCACAAAGTATTGAAAGATCTCCACTGCTATCAGGCATCCTTATTTAAATGAAAGGTGATTCATGAATCAAAAGATGAAGCTGACACACTTGGTCGGGGCACTTCTATGTGTCGGCGTCGTTTCCACCGCGCACGCGCAAAGCAGCGTCACGCTCTACGGGCTGCTCGATACAGGTATCGACTTCGCCAGCAACGTCAACGGTAACCGTCTCTATCAAATGGCCAGCGGCGTCAGCGCAGGCAGCCGCTGGGGTCTCCGAGGCAAGGAAGATCTCGGTGGGGGTCTGTCAGCTGTGTTCGATCTGGAAAGCGGCTTCAACTCGACCAACGGTGGCTTGGGGAGCGGTCTGGCTTTTTCCCGTAACGCCTACGTTGGCCTCGCAAGTCAGACGGCCGGTACCGTCACCCTGGGGCGGCAGTGGGATCCGGTCGTCGATCTGATCGAGCCGTTCTCGCTCAACGATAGCTACGGCGGTTGGTATTTCTCTCACCCCAACGACATGGATAACCTCGATAACGGCTTCGCTATCAGCAATGCGGTGAAGTACACGAGTCCCACCATAGGTGGCTTTACCGGCGAAGCGCTCTATTCGTTCGGCGGCCAGGCCGGGCAGTTCTCGAATAACTCCGCCTATAGCGCGGCAGCATCCTATACGAACGGACCGTTCTCGATGGGGGCCGGCTATCTGCGCGTCAACGATCCGGAGCAGGCGATCCAGAGCTATCAGAACGGCTCGGGCTATACCAATGCGGTGTACGGCAACTATCTGGCCAATGCCCGTAGTCAAGGCATCTTCGCCGCCGGCGCCTCTTATCAGGTCGGCAAGTTTAAGGTGATGGGCAACTTCACCAACGTCAATTTCCAGCAGGGCGATGCCGGGCAAGACGTCAAATTCCAGAACTATGAAATTGCCGGCACCTTCGCAGCAACCAGTCAGTTGAATCTCGCAGCCGGCTATACCTATACGGATGGACGCGATCACGCGACCAATCAGGAACCGAAGTATCAGCAGCTCAACCTGAGCGCAGAGTATGAATTGTCGAAGCGCACCGCCATCTATGCGCTTGCGGTGCTGCAGAAGGCTAGCGGCGGCGCCGTTGCGCAGATCGCCGGCTTTGATCCGTCATCTGACGGGAAGCAGGTCGTTGGCCGTGTGGGCATTCGACACTCGTTCTAAAGCATTCGCGGCAAGTGAAAGAGCGCGCTGCCCGAAGGGGGAGCGCGCTCTTTTTTGTTCATGAACCAAAATAGATGTTGCAGTAACTCGGTGGGCCGACGCAGTTGTCGGCGCTGGTGGATGTCGTTGTTGCGCAGCCGGATAACAGCAGTCCGGCTGCGACAGCGGCAACGGCGAAGAAGGCCGTTCGTTTGATCGCGGTGCGAAGAGTCATTGATGTCAGGGCGAGAAATGCAGCGCCAATGCGGCGTGCACCCGGTTGCTTTTCTTCACGCGCATCTCAGTGTGCGTAAAGGGTCGAGTTCAGATAGGCGAGCTGGCCGTCCTTCTCCGCATGCACCAGTTCCTGATAAACCTGCGCACGCGTCTTCTCGCCGGTCGCCGGACCGTAAGGCGCTACCCACGACCCCGCGACGTTGACCGCAGCGGTGCCGTTCTGCGCCACTTGCATCGTCGGCGCGGCGTTCTGTTGCGCCGGCGCGGTGGTCGATTGAGCGAAGGCGGAAGCCGTCGCGGTTGCACCGATCAAAGCGATGGCGAGTGTCAGAGATTTCATGTTCGTAATCCTCACAAATCAAATTGGATGGGACCGACGTGCGAACCGCAATGCGTTCGTGGATCGGTTGATGAGAAGGATAGTCACCTGGCTTTAGCGGATCGGTGACCTGCGCATGAAAAGATATTTATCCGCTGAAGCATCGGCGGTCAGATGATTCGGGGGTTCGTCGGACGCATGTCATGAATATAAAAAACGTTTCATGAAGCGGCCGGTTTTGATCACGGGTATGTCACCGCGCAAATCTACATTGCGGTACCCGCACGGTGTGCGGGATCGGTCCGTCAATGCGCGGGCCGGCGCCTTCTCTTACCCGGAATCAAACATGAACAAAGCATTGGCAACCACACTCGTCGCCCTGGCAGGCACCTTCGGCGCGGCGGCGCACGCGCAAAGCAGCGTCACGCTCTACGGCACGCTCGATACCGGCATCGACTACGTCAGCAACCAGAAAACGGCCGCAGGCGGAAAAAGCAACTGGATGATGGAAAGCGGCAATATCAGCACCGATCGCTGGGGCCTGCGCGGCAACGAGGACTTGGGCGGCGGCCTGAGTGCGGTCTTCGATCTGGAGAACGGTTTTAATATCGATAGCGGCAAGTTCTCCAACGGCGGCGACGAATTCGGGCGGCAGGCATGGGTCGGTATCGCGAGCAAACAGTGGGGTACGGTGACCATGGGGCGGCAATACGACTTCCTCGTCGATTTCGTCGCGCCGCTTTCGGCGACGGGCTCGGGATTCGGCGGCAATATCGCCGATCATCCGTTCGATAACGATAACCTCAACAACGATCTGCGCATGAACAACGCGCTGAAATTCCGCAGCGCGACCTATGACGGCTTCACGGTCGGCGGCGCCTACGCGTTCAGCAATGCGGCGGGCGGCTTCAGCAACAACAACGCCTATAGCCTCGGCGCGCAATGGGCGGGCGGTCCGTTCAATCTGGCGGTCGCGTATCTGCAGGTGAACCAGCCGGGCGGCGTCAATCAACCCAACAATACCGGCGGTGCGGTGAGCAGCAGTGACGGCGATGCGACTTTCACCGGCGCGCGCCAGCGTATCCTCGGCGCCGCGGGACGCTACACGTTCGGCGCGGCAAGCGTCGGCCTCGTGTTCACGCGGACGATGCTCGACGATCCGCACCAGATCACGCAGGGCGGTGCGTATTCCCCGCTCAACGGCGATATGCTGACCTTCAATAACTACGAACTGAACGCGCGCTACGCAATCACACCGGCATTCTCGCTGGGCGGCTCATACACGTTCACCGACGGACATTTCAGCGACGCCGGCCAAAGCGTCGCGCCGAAGTGGAATCAGTTCATGCTGCAGGCGGACTACGCGTTGTCACGCCGGACCGATCTGTATCTGGAAGGCGTGTATCAGCACGTGTCGGGTGCGGACGGCATCGCCGTGCTGGGCAATGCGTCGATCTATTCGCTGGCGGCTTCGTCGAGCGATCGGCAGGCGGTTGTGGCACTGGGAATGCGGCACCGGTTCTGAGCGCCGCAAGCGCACCGCAAGGTGCAGTAAGCTTGCGTGAAAGCGCGAACGTCGCCGGTGATGAACCGGCGACGTTTTTTACGGCCTGGCGGACTCAACTGGCGGACTCAACTGGCGGATTCAGCTTGGGGGCTCGACTTGCAGATTCAGCTGGCAGATTCAGTCGGCAGTTTCAACCCGCGGAAGCGAGCACCCTGGGATGCGCCGCTGGCGCGCTAGCCGCCTGAACGGCAGGCGAGCCCGTAGCGCCGTCCGGCGACCAACCGCCGCCCAGGGCCTCGATCAGCCCCACTGAGGCCAGCAGACGGCGCGTAGTGAGGTTCAATGCGTCGATCTGTGTGGTGAGCTCGGTGGTCTGCGCGGTCACCACGTCCAGATAGCTGACCACCCCATCACGATAGCGCGACATCGAAAGCGTCAACGTGCGTTGCGCGGCGACGAGCGCCTCGTTCTGCTGTGTGGCTTCGTCGCCGAGATGATGCAATTGGGCAAGGTTGTCTTCCACCTGCTGGAAGGCGAGCAGCACGGTGGCCTTGTACTTCGCGCCGTTCTCGGCAAGCTTCGCGCGCGCTTGTTGCGTGATCGCTTCACGGCGGCCGCCGTCGAATAGGGTCAACACCAGGCTCGGCCCGACCGACCAGATTTCGTTCGGCGCCATCAGCCACGGCGACAGCGTGTCGCTTTGATAGCCACCGTCGAGGCCGAGCGAAATGTCCGGGAAGAATGCCGCCTTGGCCACACCGATTTGTGCATTGGCTTCGGCGACGCGCCGCTCGGCTGCCGCGATATCCGGGCGCCGTTGCAGCAGCGCCGCGGGCACGCCGGTCGGAATCGACGGCAAGTACTCCGTTTCGAGCGCCGGTGCGAGCGTGAATGTCGATGCGGACACGCCGGTCAGACTGGCGATCGCGTGCTCATACAGTGCGCGGCGCGCGGCGATGTCATCGGCGGAAGCGCGCGCAGTGTCGAGCTGCGTTTGTGCGCGCGAGACGTCGAGGTCCGATGCGATGCCGCCCGCGTGGCGGCTTAGCGTGAGCTTGAGCGCGTGCTGGTAAGTGTCGATCGTATCGTTGAGCAGTTGTTGCTGTTCGTCGAGTCCGCGCAGATTGAAGTACGCACTCGCGAGATTCGCCTGCAAACTCAAGCGTACCGATTCGAGATCGGCCTCGCTCGCCTGCATCGCCGAACGGCCGGCTGAAACCTCGTTGCGGATCTTGCCCCATAGGTCGAGGTCGTAGCTGATGCCGACGTCGACCGTATCCGCGCCGTACGCCGATGGCTCGCCCGCGCCACGCAGTGGGCGGTTATCCGATTGCCTTTGGCGTTCGACCGACGCTTCAGCGCCAATGGTCGGAAACAACCCCGAGCGGGCTTGCGACAGATAGGCGGTAGCCTCGTCGTGGCGCGCCATCGCGGCGGCCACGTCCGGATTGGCGGCGGCCACCTGAACTTCGAGATGGTCGAGTACGGGATCGCGATATACGCTCCACCACGCGTCGCGCGGCACGCGGTCAGCCGGTCTGGCGAGCTGCCAGGCACCGCCTTCCTTGAAGGTCGTCGGGATGCTGGCGGCCGGCGCCTGGTAGGTCGGCGCGAACGAGCAGCCGCTCACCAGCGCCGCGGCCGCCAACACAATGCAGATGCGGCGTTTATCCATGAGTGCTCTCCGCCGGCCGGCGTTCGGCTAGCGACGTGTTCGTCGTACCGGCCGGATTGCTCTCAAGCCGTACTTCATCGCCCGAAGCGATCGAGTCGGGCGGATTGTCGATCACACGGTCCGTTGGATTCAGGCCTGACGCAATCTCGACATGTGTGCCGAGATCGGTGCCGATTGAAACGGATTTGAGCACCGCATGGTTGTCCTTGCCGACGACAGCGACTTGCAAACCGTCCTGCCGGAAGATGAGCGAACTGGCCGGGATCGACAGCGCATGCGAGTTGGTCGGCAGCGCGAAATGCACCTCGGTGTATTCACCTGGGATCAGCAAGCCGTTTTGATTGTCGACCGCGAGTTGCACCAGCAGCGTGCCCGAGGAGGGCGTGATCGCATCGTCGGTGTCGACGAGTTTGGCGGCGAACTTCACACCGGGGCGTTCGGGCACGGTGAGCGTGGCGGTCATGCCGGGTTTGATGGCGGCCGCCTCGTCCTGCGGCACGCTCACATAGACCCGCAATTGACGTGCGTCGGACACTGAGAACAGTTCAGGCCCGTTGCCGCCGCCCGCATTGATGAGCGCGCCGATATCGGTGGTGCGCGCGGTGACGATGCCGTCGAACGGCGCGGTGATGCGCTTGAACGATTCGAGCGCTTCGAGACGCCGCACGTTGGCAACAGCTGCCGCTACTGTTGCCTGCTTGGCAACGAGATCGCTGGTCTTTTCGTCAGCATCCTGCTGGGAGACCGAGTCCTGCTGCAGCATCTTTGTCCAGCGGGTTGCCGTGGATGCGGCGAGTTTTTCGTTGGCCACCGAATTCTGCAAATCCGCACGGGCCTGCTGCAATTGCTGATCGAGGTCGGGCGTGTCGATCACGCCGAGCAACTGGCCGGCTTTGACATGCGTGCCGATATCTGCGTACCACGCATGCAGGTAACCCGGCACGCGCGCGTAGATCGGCGCGTTGACGAAGGCGGACAGCCGCCCGGGCAACACCAGCGTCTGCGCGTCGAGGTCGTGTTTGGGTGTGTACGCAACCACCGTCGGCACGGCTTGCTGGGCCGACCAGGTGGTGAGTTCCTGTTTCGCATGCGCGCGGCTGGCAATGCCGCTAGCCACGACGCCCGCTGCCGCCAGCAGCGCGACGATACCGACCAGCTTCAGATGACGCAGCCGCTTCGGCGAATTGATCTCGATCTCAGTGGACATGATGGATTCCGGTTTCGGATGATGAGTGATCGTGCGAGGTGTCGTTGGATGAGCTGTGCGACGGGCCGTGCGATGGATCGTGTGTTGGCTCATAAGCCGCCGCATCGCGCCGATGCACGAGGCTGAACACGACCGGTACGAACAGCAGTGTGGCGAAAGTCGCACAAATCAGGCCGCCAATCACGGCGCGGCCGAGCGGCGCGTTCTGTTCGCCACCGTCGCCGAGGCCGAGCGCCATCGGCGCCATGCCGATGATCATCGCGAGCGCTGTCATCAGCACCGGGCGAAAGCGCGTGAAGCCGGCTTCCATCGCCGCGACCAGTGCATTGCCGGTCACCGCCAGCCGTTCGCGTGCGAAGCTCACCACCAGAATGCTGTTGGCGGTTGCGACGCCCATGCAGAGAATCGCGCCGGTCAGTGCGGGCACCGAGAGCGGTGTATGCGTGGTGAACAGCATCCACACGATACCGGCCAAGGCCGCGGGCAATGCAGTGACGATCACGAACGCGTCGCTCCATGAATGGAAGTTCACGACGATCAGCAGATAGATCAGCAGAATCGCGCCGACCAGACCCAGCGACAAACCGAGGAATGCGCTATTCATCGTCTGCACCTGGCCGCGCAGCGTGACGATCGAGCCCTTCGGCACATCTTTCGTGGTCGCACGGACAATGTTCTGAATCTTCGCCGCGACGGCCCCGAGATCCTGACTTTGGGTGGTCGCGAACACGTCGTAGAGCGGCTCGATGTTGTAGTGCGACACCACCGCATTGCCGACGCCGCGCGAAATGGTCGCAATACCGCCGAGAATCTGCGCCTGGCCGCTCTTGCCCGTCACGGGCAGATTGCTCAGATTCGACAGGGACGTCATGCGGTATTGCGGGGTCTGCGCGACGATCGGATACGAGACGCCGTTGTTCGGATTCAGCCAATACGTCGGCGACACCTGGCTCGTGCCCGAGAGGCTCGCCACCACGGAATTGGTCACGTCCTGTTCGGTGATGCCGAGCTGATCGGCGCGCGAGCGGTCTACCGACACGGTGAACTGCGGATACGTCGACGCCTGCTGCATGCGCGTATCGGCAATACCGGGAATCATGCGCATGCGCCGCATCACTTCATTGGCGTAGCGATGATTGGCCGCCTGGTTCGGCCCCGCCACCTGTAAATCGATCGGAGCCGGTGCACCGAAATTCAGAATCTGACTGACGATATCGGCCGGCAGGAACGCGAAGGTCGTCCCCGGGAACTGGCGCGGCAGTGTTTCACGCAGTGTGCGCACGAAACCGGCAGTGGGTTGGTGGTTCTCGTTCAGCGAGATCAGAATATCGCCGTCTTGCGGTCCGGTCGTGCCGCTGTTGTTATAGGTCAGGTTGATGCCGCTATTGGGCAAACCGATGTTGTCGACGATACTGCGCAACTGATCCGGCGGAATGGCGCGGCGCACGGCATTCTCGATCAGATCGAATTGTGCGGCGGTATCTTCGACCCGTGTGCCGATCGGGGCTCGCACGTGGATCGCGATTTCGCCGGAGTCGATATCGGGGAAGAAATTGCGGCCGAGCCACGGCGCGAGCAGGAAGGATGCGCCGACTACGAGCAGGAAGCCCGCCACGAAGCGCTTGCGATGCGTGAGCGCAAGGCCGAGGACGATCCGGTACACGCTGCGCACGCGCTCGAAACGATGTTCGAAGCCACGCTGAAAGCGCACCAGCGGATTGCGCGACGGTGTTGCATGCGAATGCCCGCCATGCTGTGCCATCACGGCGGCCAGTTCGCCGGAGGCGTGAGCGCCTGATGCATGCGGGCGCAACAGGTATTGCGCCATCATCGGCACGAACGTACGCGAGAGAATGAACGACGCGATCATGGCGAAGATCACCGCTTCGGCCATCGGCACGAACAGGAAGCGCGCAATGCCGTCGAGCAGCAGCATCGGTACGAACACGATGCAGATGCACAGCAGCGACACGAAGGCGGGCGCGACGATCTGCGCGGCGCCATCCAGAATCGCACTGCGTACGTCCTTGCCCTGTTCGAGATGCCAGTTGATGTTTTCGATCGTGACGGTGGCGTCGTCGACCAGAATCCCGACCGCGAGCGCGAGGCCGCCGAGCGTCATCACGTTGAGCGTTTCGCCCATCGCGGCCAGGCCGGCAATTGCCGCCAGCACTGCAAGCGGAATCGACGCCGCGATGATCAGCGTCGAGCGCCAGCTACCGAGGAACAGCAGAATCATCAGCGAAGTGAGCGCGGCGGCGATCACGCCTTCACGCGCCACGCCGCTGACGGCGCCTTTCACGAAGGTCGATTGATCGCCCATCGTGACGAGCTTCAATCCGGGCGGCAGCGTCGCTTCAATGCGCGGCAATTGTGCCTTGACGCCGGAAATGATGTCGAGCGTCGACGCGGAGCCGTTCTTCAGAATACTCATCAGCACCGCGCGATGACCGTCCACGCGCACGATGTTGCCTTGCGGCGGATAGCCGTCGCGTACGTGAGCCACATCGCGGATATAGATCGTGGCGCCGTCCACAGTCTTGATCGGCAGCGCGTTCAGTTCGTCGAGCGCGAGCGGGCTGTTGTTCAGCTTGATGTTGTATTCGAAGCGGCCGATCTTCTCGGTGCCTGCAGGGATGATCTGATTCTGCTGGGCGAGCGCGTTGGCAACATCGTTGGCCGAGAGTTTTTTCGCCTGCAAGGCTTGCGGATCGAGATCGATCTGCACTTCACGGGTCTTGCCACCGTAGGGCGTCGGAATCGCCACGCCAGGCACGCTCAGCAATTGCGGGCGAATGAAGTTGGTCGCGTAGTCGGCGAGTTTCTGTTCGTCGAGCGTGTTGCTGGTCAACGCCAGTTGCAGCACCGGCACCGTCGACGCGTTGTAGTTGAGAATCTGCGGCGGCGTGGTGCCGGGTGGCATCTGCTTGAGCACCGTCTGCGAAACCGAGGTTACCTGCGCGGTGGCGGTGCGGATATCCACGGTCGGCTGAAAGAAAATCTTGACGATGCCGTAGCCGCGAAACGATTGCGACTCGATATGCGCGATGTCGTTGACGGTCGTGCCGAGCGTGCGTTCGTAGTAGGTGACGATGCGTCCGGACATATCGTCCGGTTGCAGGCCGGCGTAGTTCCAGACCACGCTGATTACGGGAATGCGGATGTCGGGAAAGATATCCGTCGGCGTACGCAACGCGGCAAGCGGGCCGATCAGCAGGATCAGCATCGCAAGCACGATAAACGTGTAGGGCCGGGTCAAAGCTAACCGGACTATTTTTAACATCGAAGACTGCTCCGTTCAGAGGCGCGATTGAATCGACGCGAGCGTGTTGCGGTTAGGGCTTGCACCTATGGCGCGGCCCGGTAACGGCATTCTGGAGAGCGGGTCCTAACAGTCGTGGACTAAACAAATGAAACTAGTTTTAGGAAGTGGGGACGGCGTGTGCGATTGCATCGATGCGCGCGTTGCAACGGCTTTAGCGCTGCATGCAGCGCTAAAGCTCCGTTGGAAAACCTGCGAGCAGAGCGGCGTCAGCCGAACAGATAGCCCGAGCCTCGAATCGTGCGAATCAACGGTCGCTCGCCGGGCGTCTCGACTTTCTTGCGCAAACGGCCTACGTGTACATCGATCAGATTGGTGCCGGGATCGAAGCGGCAGCCCCATACGGCTTCGAAAATCATCGTGCGCGTGAGCACCTGCCCGGTGTGTCGCATCATGAATTCGAGCACGCGGAATTCGGTGGGTTGCAGATCGAGTTCGCGCTGCCGGTGGGAGACCTTGCGGCGTACCAGATCGAGTTCCAGCGCACCGCTGCGCAGCAGCGTTTCCGCTTTGGCGTGACGTGGCCGACGCCGCAACAGCACCTCGACGCGCGCGAACATTTCCTCGGGCGAGAATGGCTTGGTCAGATAGTCGTCGCCACCGGCGCGCAGCCCTTGAATGCGTTGATCGACGTCGGACAGCGCGCTCATCACGAGCACCGGCGTTTCCATGCCGACGCCACGCATCGTCGCCACGATGGTCAAGCCGTCGAGATCGGGCAGCATGCGGTCGAGTGTAACGACGTCATAGTCGCCCGCCATCACTTTCGCCATGCCTTCGCGGCCAGTGCGCGCCACGTCGACAGAGAAACCGCTCGCGCTGAGCGTGCGCACGATGTCGTCTGCGATCAACTCGTCATCTTCGATCGTTAGTATTTTGGGCATGATGCGCGAGCCCGTTCAGGCCACCGCCCGCAGTGCAACCTGGCGGTCCGGCACGCGATACTGGCCGACCGCGAAGTCGATGAAACTGCGCACGCGCATCGACAGGTAATTGCGGCCGGAGTAAAGAATCGAAACCTGACGCGGGCCGCCGTTGATTTCGAATTGCTCGAGTAAGGGTACGAGCGAGCCTTGTGCGAGATCGTCGGCAATGATCGGCAGTGGCAGCAGGGCGATACCCATGTGGTTGAGCGCGGCCACGCGCACCATCGCGCTGCTCGTTGCGGTGAGTGCGCTGCCGGTGTTGACGCGGTAGAGGCCGTCGGCGTCGGCGAACTCCCAGGCGCGTGACGAACCGTCGGAGACTGTCAGCAGGCCATGGCGGTTCAACGCAGCTGGATCGCGAGGCGTGCCGTGACGTGCCAGATAGGCGGGCGAGGCGACCGTCATTTCATCGACACTGGTCAGCATGCGGCTCACCAGCGAGGAATTGGCAAGCCGCCGGTCGTCGGAGAAACATACGTCGAAACCGCCTTCCACCAGATCGATATGCGTATCGAACGTCGTCACGTCGAAGTCTACGCGTGGATGCAGCGTGCGATACGCGGCCAGCAACGCGCCTAACCCGGCGGTAGCGAACGTCATCGGCGTGGCGATCCGCAGCGTGCCCTGTGGATCGCGTGTAGTCTCCATCAGGTTCGATTCCATCTCGTCGAGTTTCTCGATGATCGTGCGGCAGCCGTCGAGATACTCGCGGCCCACATCGGTCAGCGAAAGACTGCGCGTGGTGCGGTTCAGTAAGCGCATGTTCAGATGCGCTTCCAGTGTGCCCACGCTGCGCGTGACCGCGGCTGCCGACATACCTAACTGTCTCGCCGCAAGATTGAAGCTGGCGAGATCGACCACTCGCGTGAAGACACGCATCGCTTGTAGCTGGTTCATGTTGGAACAGTAGAGAAGGACGATGGATGCATCATCGGCGATCGCAGATAAAACGGCACAGCTAGGTGGATTAAGTCTTTTTTAATTTTGTGCAATGTTCATGAACTTGGGGGCGGCTCTGCATTTCAAGCACGCTTGCTGACAAACAGTAATCCTAAGCGACAAGAAAAAAAGCGCGGTCGGAGCCGCGCTTCGGAAAGAGACCTGAATGAAAGTAACCGCTGTGATGCGGCGAGAGAAGTATAGGTGCGGGGCGCCGCGAGGTGCGCGCGCAATCTGAAATGCTGTGCTGCGCGAAACGCAACAAGCCGCGTGCGGTCGCGATTCAGCTGAATCAGCTGATTCAGTTGAGCATGCCGTGTACTTCGAGCGATGCTTCCAGTTGCTTCGTCAATGCGTGATGCAACCTGGCTAGGCTCTCGGTGGGAAGCGCGAAACCGGCCCATCCCAGGCCCGAATGCCGCAGAAACAGCACGGCGCCATCATGCAGCGGGTGCTTTTCAGTGTGCCAGCACGGATCAATTTCAATCACGTACTGATGCGTGCGCAGCGGTTCTTTCGGCACTTCCGGGCGCATCGTGGCGCGCAGCACGCTGAGGTGTTCGATCACGGCATCCAGATCGGCCACTTCGAGTAGTACCGCACTGTCCTCGATGGCGATGCGAACCGCGTTCTGTCCATATTCGTTGACTCTCTCGATGCTCATGGGGCGCGACATGTCTCTGCTCCTTGCTGCTCTCACGGTACGCAAATTATGGCGCGGCCTCTCTTAACCAAGTCTTAAAGCGCACGATCCAGGGATGAAACTTTGTTTAAGGAAGCCGCTTGGCACGATTTGCGCAGTGGCGTTGAATCGTCTGATGTTTTGCCAGATATGAGGTCAATGACAGGCACCTTTGGTCATACGTGAAAGAAGCCGGATGTTTCAATATAGAAACATTTTTAGTCGATTGTGAATCCGGCTCGAAATGCTTAATCAGGAATGTTTCGATAAATGTGCGGTTCGCCACATTGCCACTGTCGATAAATTCCCAATTTGCGAATAAATGCCTGATTGAACGTTCATTATTTGCGAGGTTTCGAGTTCACGTTTGAAACATTTTTGGATGTGATGGTGGTGAATCGCTGCTGCAAATCAGGCGATCAGAAGTAAATTCGTGCACCGGCGTGGGAGGCTTCAAAGCAAGTATGTGTAAGGTTTTGCGGCGGACAGGCAGGTGGCGATCCGGTATGATCCATCGCTATGCCGCATCGTATGCCGCCGGTCATATGAAACACACAATAATAGTTTTCGTCATACATTGGCTTTCTTGATGTGGATTTGTTTTTCAAATTTACTCTAGCGAAGCATTCCGCTAACATCACGCATATTCCGTTAAGCGGCGTTGCCGGCGGCTTTCATCCGCCGTTATTTAAATTCGACCATATCGACCGGCCGACGGACAGCGGGGTCCACAACGTACGACAGTTTGGGGAAAGATCATGCCGCACATGCACCTGGATACTGCGAGGATTACCTGGTTACATACGCCGACGCTGAACGTGCGTAGTGCAGCGCGGCGAATCGGCGTGTTGCTGTTCGACGGCTTCTGGCTGCTTGGCCCCGGTACGGTGGTCGAGATGTTCCAGACCGCCAACGAACTCTCGGGCTCGCGGGCAGGCGAAGAGCCGCCTTATGAAGTTCAGTTTCTGTCAATGGACGGCGGCAGCGTCGCGAGTTCTTCGTCGGCGCGAATCTGGACCGACCGTATCGACACGCGTTACGGCAGCGGTTTCGACGTGTTGTTCATCGCAGGTGGTTACGGCGCACACGAGGCCGCGCTGGACGAACGGCTGCTGGGCTGGCTGCGATCGGTGCAAACGCGTACCCGCGCGATCGAGACGATCGGCGAGGGCCGACTTGTGCTGGAAGCCGCGGGTCCCGTGGAACACGACGGCCTGCAGATGAATCGCTATCTGGGCAGCGCCACGACCGATGCCGCGCGCAGCGCTGCCAACGATCGTAACGACTGCGCGCGTAGTGCGCTGATGTTCATCAAGCGCGACCTCGGCGCGGAGCTTGCACGTAGCGTCGCCGATCGGGTGATGCCCGGCATGGCCGCCACCTGGGTGCCGCTGCCGGCTGAAGGCGGCACACTCAGCGTAGCTGAGAAAATCCGTGCCGCCGCGCGCTGGATGGAGGCAAATTGCGATCGTCCGGTGTCGGTTGCCGACGCTGCGCAGGTGGCGGCGATGAGCGAGCGCAATTTTCTGCGGCGCTTCAAGCATGAAATGCAGGTCACGCCTTCAGACTATCTGCTGCAGGTGCGACTGCGTATTGCCTGTAACTTTCTGACCGAAACCGAATTGCCGGTCGACAAGATCGCGCGCCGCAGCGGGACCGGCAACGGCGATCGCCTCGCGAAGATATTCCGCAAGCGCATGGCACTGTCGCCTACCGAATATCGCGCGCGCAGCCGGGTGGCGACCGAGGCGTAGGCTAGGCAGGCCGCTGTGCAGACAGCGCACCACATCGCGGTTGGGTGCGTGCGCAGCGACGTGTGTAGCAGCCTGCGTAGCGGCGTGCGCAGCGACATACGTACCGGCGGCATGCGTAGCCGCGTGTGCATCGGCGGCCGTGTTTTCTCCGGGCAGGCTTCTTACGAGCACAGTGGCCATGGGCAACAAGGTAATGGTGACAGCATTGCCGGAGGTGAAACTCATCGAGCCCGAGGTGTTTTGCGACGAATTCGGCTTCTGCTTCGAGAGCTTCAGCGCGGATGAGTTTACCGACGACGTCTCACAAGGTTTCAACTTCGTGCAAGACCGTCATTTGCGGGCGGTGCGTGGTGTGTTACGTGGGCTTCACTACCAGGTCCAGCGTCCGCAAGGCAGGCTCGTGCGGGTGGTGGTGGGGGAAGTGTTTGACGTCGCCGTGGACGTACGACTCAAATCGCCGAACTTCGGCAAGTGGACTGGCGCACATCTGAGTGCGGCCAATCATCGGCAGGTGTGGGTGCCGCCGGGCTTCGCGCACGGTTTCGTCGTGCTATCCGACGTCGCCGAATGCCTGTGGAAGACCACGGAATACTGGTTCCCCGAACTCGAGCGCTGCATCTTGTGGCGCGATCCTGATATCGGCATCGAGTGGCCCATCGACATCGAGCCGATCCTTGGCGCGAAGGACGCAGCGGGCCGGCGTCTTTACGAAGCGGAAAATTTCGCCTGAGCGCTGCACATGCCGCGGTTCCTCGCCGTTCAGCGCGGCTTAGCGTGTGGCCACCACGGCGCCCACGCTCGCGGCGACCACCAGCAGCGTGCCTGCTATCTGCACGACACCCATGGGCTAGTCCCGCGAACACGGTGCCGATCTTTTTCATCAGCACGATATAGGTGCCCCAGCCGAGCGCGGCCCCGAACGCGAGCAGCACGCCAAGCGGTTCGCCGATCGAGCCTGCGCGATCGCGCGAGAGCAGCAGTACGCCGGTAATCGCAAGTGCTGGCCACAGCAATGCGCGCGCGCGGCGCACCGCGAAAGTCGCTACGGCGAGCGGCCCGAGAAAATCGATCGCGACGGCCAGCCCCAATGGAATTCGCTGAAGCGCCGCGAAAAAGCACAGCGTCATGCCGGCCATCGCAGCCCCCAATGCACCTGCCGCGAGCCAATGCGAGCGCGAGTAGGTGAACAGACGCGGGCGCACCAGCAACGCAAGCACGACGGCCGCCCAGCAGAGACGCAACCACGTAGTGCTGAGCGAACCGTACGTTGCCATTGTCGGCGCGGAGAGCGCGGCGCCGAACTGCACGCTTGACATCGACAGCACGCACAGGAGCGCGGCACCGGCCGCTGCGTTGGCGGGCTTCACTGGTGTTGGCGCGGGATTCAGCGCCGGTTTGATGGTGGTGTCCTGCATCGTGGCCTCGTTGCCGCTCTTCGGATTCGTTGGACCCTATCTTAGCGGTGCAGGCGGTATTAAGATAAGTTGATATTTCTTATGGCCACTTCAAGAAACGTGATGACCCGAGATCTCGATAGTAGTCTCCTGCGCGCATTCGTTACCGTGGCTGAGACCGGCGCCGTGGGTGTGGCGGCGGCGCGCCTCGCGCGCACTCAGGCGGCGGTGAGCATGCAATTGCGCCGGCTCGAAGAAGAACTGGGGCAGCGTTTGCTCGACCGCTCGCCGCGTGGCGTGCAACTCACAGAAGCGGGGCATCTGCTCCTGCCGTTCGCGCATACGATCCTCGGCGCGGGCGCCGATGCGCGGCGGGCGTTGAGCGCGGGGCAGGTGTCCGGTACGGTGCGGCTCGGCATGCTGGAAGACATCGCGGTCGGTCGGCTGCCACGCGCGCTGCGGCGCTTTTCGATCGCTTATCCGCAGGTGGCGCTGGAGATCGTCGTCGATACCAGTGCGGCGTTGTCGAGCCGGCTTGCGGACGGCGGTCTCGACGTGGTCGTGGGAGATCCTGCGCTGGTCGACTCGGCGCCGCTACTGACCTGGACGCAGCCGCTCTTCTGGGTCGGCGCGCGCGGATTTAGCCGCGACGGTGACGCGGCATTGCCGGTGGTTGCGTTCGGCGACGCGTGTCTGTGGCAGCAGCAGGTGTTGACGGCGCTGCGGCGCGCGGGGATTGCGTGGCGCATCGTATGCACCAGCACCAGTTTGCCGGCGGTGCAGTCGGCTGTGGAAGCGGGGCTTGGCGTGTCGGTGCTGCTCGACGGCAATATCCGTCCGGAGTCGATGCGCGTGCTCGGCCAGGCCGATGGATTGCCCGATGCGCCCACCGCCGATTTCGGGCTCTTTATGCGCCCGGTCTCCGGCGCGCAGGCGGCCGCTGTGCAGACATTGCAGACGTTCCTTTGCGAGGAATTGCATATTGGCTTGCGGGAAAACGAGCCGCTTGTGGTAGCCGCGGGGTAGTGCGTGGGCAAATTGCCTGCAGCAGGTTGGCACGCACGCACGCACGCACGCACGCACG
Source organism: Paraburkholderia polaris (assembly GCF_012927345.1). GTDB lineage: Bacteria > Pseudomonadota > Gammaproteobacteria > Burkholderiales > Burkholderiaceae > Paraburkholderia > Paraburkholderia polaris. Next base: position 2,702 of record NZ_JABBGJ010000081.1, on the reverse strand, counting down.
CACGCACGCACGCACGCACGCACGCACGCACGCACGCACGCACGCACGCACGCACGCACGCACGCACCAGGTCCCATGTGAGTTTTTACGACATTTTTTCTTGAGCGGCCTACTGGCGAAATCTACACTTCGTGCATCTTGATAGCGCGAGGTGTTCAACGTGAAGCGACGTGCAACGACGCAGCAAGCTGTCCGTATCGACTACGTGTGTCACGGCGTGGGCCGTGTCGAACTGCGCCGCTTTGATCCGTCGCGCGATTCGTACGTCGCGTTGACCGCGCTGCTGCATCGGGCTTTCACCCGGCTCGGTGCGATGGGGTTGAATTGCACATGTGTGGATCAAACGGTGGAGACGACGCGTTCACGCGCGACGCGCGGCGATTGTTACGTGGCGGTCTGCGAGGGGCGCATCGTTGGCACGATGACGCTGTATGCACCGGATCATGAGTCGCCGTGCGAGCTATACCGGCGCGACGACATTGCCAGCATGCGCCAGTTTGGCGTGGAGCCCGTGTGGCAGGCGCGGGGCATCGGCAGCTTGTTGATCGCCTTCGCCGACCATTGGGCCGCGACGCGCGGTTATGCGGAGCTCGCGCTCGATACGCCGCAACCGGCTGCGCACCTGATTGCGTTTTACCGAGGGCAGGGGTTTCGCATCGTCGATTTCATACGCTTTGACGGCAAGCGTTACGACAGCGCGATTTTGAGCAAGCCGCCGTTGGCGACACGTACGCTCGCGAACTGGTCGCATAGATTGACTGTGCCGACGAGGATTGCGCGCGCGGCTTGAGAGGGCGGGCTAGCGATAAAAACCCCGGCGCAGGCAGCAACTATTGCAATGCCGAGTGGCAAGTATTGCAACGAGCTACTGGTCCTCGCGCCGGGATGGACGTTTCTTCGCTTATTTGGCCGGTGCAGCGGTCAGCGTCGCATCACGCCCATCAGCAAGGTGACGAGGAAGATCACCACGAAGATGAAGAACAGGACCTTGGCGATTTCCGTTGCGCCTGCGGCGATGCCGCCGAAGCCGAACACCGCGGCGATGATCGCGATGATGAAGAAGATTGCAGCGTATCGAAGCATGGGGCCTCCCACCGATGGATTGCTGGATTGAAGTTAAAAACGGCTACTCGTTGTGGGCACAGCGTGCTTTGACGGGTTTTCGCCGGCGAGCGATATACAGCAATAGGTGTGCCCAGGGCGGCAAGAACAGGTGGTGCCCCTAATCGGCCAGTCGATTCTGTGCTGTTACCATCGCGGATCATCGATTTCCGGCCACCTCTGCCATGCAACACAATCCGCTCAGCGAGATCTCCCTGATCCGCAAGCTGAAGCTCAATCAGCTGATGATCTTCGAACGCGTGCTGGAAACGCGCTCCGTCGTGCGCGCGGCCAACGAGATGCGCTTGACGCAGCCGGCCGTCACCAAGGTCATCCACGAGCTCGAATCGTGTTTTGACGGCGCGCTGTTCGCACGCTCGAATCGCGGTGTCGTGCCGACTGAGCTGGGCTTGCTGCTCGGGCGGCGAGTCAAGTCGCTGATGGCGGAGTTACGCTATATGACCGACGAGCTCAACGACTTCCGGCTCGGCACTAGCGGCCATGTGATCGTCGGCACGCTTATCTCGGCATCGGCGCGGCTGTTGCCTACTGCGATCGCCATGTTGAAAGCGCGCACGCCGAACGTTCTGGTGACGGTGCGCGAGGGCACGACGGCGCATCTGTTCCCGGCGCTGGCGACGGGAGACCTCGATATTGTCGTTGGGCGTTTGCCTGAGCGTGAGTTGCCGATCGCGAGTGCTTTTCCGTTGACGCACGAGGCGCTGTTCGACGAGTCGTTGTGCGTGGTGGTCGGCAAAGGCTATGGACCTGCGCCGGCCGGCGTGACACATCTGTCGGACCTGGTCGACTCGCCGTGGATTTTGCCGACGCCTGATTCGCCGGCGCGGCTTTCGGCGGAACACTTGTTTCGGGCGGCGGGGCTAGCGTTGCCGACGGATATTGTGGAGTCGTTGTCGCTGTTGACGAATATTGGATTGCTGCTCGATACGCCGAGGATTGCGTTGATGCCGCGGGTCGCGGCGCAGCAGTTTGAAGATGCGGGGTTATTGCGGATTCTGGATTTGCCCGAGAGTGGGGCGTTTGGGACTGTCGGGTTTTCAGTGCGGTCGCATAAGGAGTTGAGTGCTGCCTGCCAGGCATTTGTGGAGTGTTTGCGGGAGGCGGTGAGGGTGGCTGCGGGTTCTGATGATGTGAATGTTTGAAGGGTTTTTTGCCTTCGCGGCGATTTGTCTGTTTGCCTGTGGGGTTGGGCTTTCCTTGATTTGTTTGCCTGCGCGGCGCTTTTTTTCTGTGCGCTTATGGTGTTGGCCTTTCCTTGAATTGTTAGTGGTCTATTAGCGTTCGCCCCTGTGCGGGGCAGGCACCTACTTTTCTTTGCCTGCCGCGTAACTATTCAGCAGCCGGAAGCGGCGAAACGACGAATCCGGCGAAGCCCAAAGCCAGCGCATCGATCAGCGAACGGTTCTGTTTGCGCAGACTGGCAAGGTAGGAGCGGATCGTGCAGAACGCTTCCATGCCTGATACCGCACGGAAACACCCTGAGATTTTCTGTTTGAGCTTGGGCATGCGGATGTCGCGTTCGGCCTGGTTGTTGTCGAACGGTACCCGGTGATCGGCAATGAAGCGCCACACCTGGCTCG
>NZ_JABBGJ010000080.1 GCF_012927345.1 Paraburkholderia polaris | reverse complement strand
GAACCTACAACCGCAGCGGAGACAGGAATGAACGAAGCAGAAGTCCAGCGGGAAATCGTCCGGCTGGAGCAGGCGCGCTGTCGTGCGCTCGTGGAAGCAGATATCGATTCACTACAGAAGCTCGTATCCGACGACGTGGTCCACGTGCACGCGAACGGAAAAACGGACGACAGACACGCCTATCTGGCGATGGTCGATGGCCAGATCCGGTTTCTCGAAGCCAACCGCGAGGCACTCGACGTGCGGGTCTACGGTGACACCGCGATCGCGACCGGACGGCTCGATCAGGTGATCGAAATCAAACAGACCGCGCAACGCATCGACATGCACGTGATGACCACCCAGGTCTGGGTGCAACGTGGCGGCGCCTGGCAACAGGTCACCTTCCAGGCCACCAATGTGTAACCGGAGTTCATTTTGACAATCGCTGTAACGGCGCGCGAGCGCCCTGCCCGCACAGGCGCCCAAAGCCAAAGCCCGACGCGCTTCATGTCCGGCGCAAAGATGGTCATCGCAGCCCTCGACGCCGAACAAGTCGACACCATATGGGGCTATCCCGGAGGCGCCGTGCTGCCGGTGTACGACGCCCTTCAGGGTTGCGGCACGATCACCCATGTGCTTGTGCGCCACGAACAGGCCGCTGTTCATGCCGCCGACGGATACGCACGCGCAACGGGTCGCGTCGGCGTCGCCCTGGTTACCTCGGGGCCTGGCGTGACAAACGCCGTGACGGGTATCGCGACCGCCTATTTCGATTCGATCCCGCTCGTGGTCATTTCCGGCAATGTGCCCACCGAAGCGATCGGCAAAGACGCCTTCCAGGAGTGCGATACGATCGGCATCACGCGCTCGGTCGTCAAGCACAACTTCCTGGTCAACGATGTCACGCAACTCGGCGTGACTCTGAAAAAGGCCTTTTATATTGCGCGTACTGGCCGACCAGGGCCCGTGGTGGTCGACATTCCCAAGGACGTGTTGCAAGCGTCGGCACTGTTCGAGTATCCGCAGGCGATTGCGTTGCGCTCATACAAGCCCCGCACAGAGGGACACGGGCGACAGATCGCACGGGCAGCGGACGTTATCCGCCTAGCGCAACGACCTTACATTTATGCAGGCGGCGGTGCGGTTTCAGCCGACGCATCTTCGCTGTTGATCGCGCTAGCAGAACTGCTCGACGCCCCTGTCACCACCACGTTGATGGGGCTCGGCGCGTTCCCTGGCACAGATCGTCGCTTTGTCGGCATGCCCGGCATGCATGGGACCTATGAAGCCAATATGACGATGCAACAATGCGACGTGCTGATCGCCATTGGTGCGCGCTTCGACGATCGCGTGATTGGCAATACGGATGATTTCTCGGTACCGGGTCGTTCGATCGTGCATATCGACATCGATCCGGCCAGCATCGACAAGCGAGTGAAAGTCGATGTGCCGATCGTTGGCGATGTGAAGAGCGTCCTGCAGGAACTGTTGAATGCGCTGGGCGCGGGTGCGGCGATCGAACGGGCAAACCGGGCCGACTGGTGGGCGCAGATCGACAACTGGCGTGCACGACGTTGTCTCGCTTTCACGAACAGCACGAAGATTATCAAACCCCAGTTCGTGATCCAGAAACTTTGGGAGGTCACGCGCGGAGATGCATTCGTATGCTCCGACGTCGGGCAGCATCAGATGTGGGCCGCTCAACTCTACCCGTTCGCCAAGCCGCGCCGTTGGATCAACTCTGGCGGCCTCGGAACGATGGGCGTCGGTCTGCCTTATGCAATGGGTGTCAAACGAGCGAATCCCGATGCGGACGTGGTGACCGTGACAGGTGACGGTTCGATCCAGATGTGCATTCAGGAACTGTCGACCTGCCGCCAATATGGTCTGGATGTGAAGATCGTGTCGCTGAACAATGGCTCGCTCGGCATGGTCAAACAGCTCCAACATGTTCATTACGGTGACCGTTATTCACAGTCCTACATGGACGCGCTGCCCGATTTTGTCGCGCTAGCACGGGCATACGGCCATGTGGGTTTTCAAATCGAAAAGCCCAGCGACGTGGAGCCCGTCCTGCGAGAAGCACTCTCGCTGAAAGATCGGACGGTTTTCATGGATTTCGTCACTGATTCGACTGAGAATGTCTGGCCGATGGTGCGCGCTGGCTCGGGGCTCACCGATATGCTGCTGAGTTCCGGCGATCTGATCTGACATGCCTGTCGGTCAGGACAGACCGACGACGCGCTGCGCGGTCAGCACGTCTTTTAGCTTCAAAGCAGCGGTGAATGGACTTCCAAGTTCGGTATGTTCGAGCGAGAGGACCTTGGAGGTGCGCTGAGGGCAGAGTTCAATCCGGAGAGCAGCTCTGATGCGAGCAACGGTAGTCGTCAGGCGAGTCAAACGCTGATTAATGAGGCCGGACCGCGTCGACGGCAGTGACTCGCCGTTCGTCTTCCTGTAAAGAACAACCGGGGTACGGAGTACTCCTCTGCCGAGTAGATTCCGGGCGTATATCGGATTCATCTCGTCTCCGCTCGCGCGAACGCTGGAGCGGAGATGGGCACCGCTTATCAGAACTGTTGCAAAATGCTTTGCAATTCGGCAGCGAACGTCGGTGGATCGATAACGAATGCGAGATGGTTGCCTTTCATTTCTACATACCGACCGCCCAGCTTCTCGGCCATCACACGAGCCGTCCGCGCATAATATGCTTCGGCGCTAAGCGTTCCTGCTGCCGTGATTACCGGCACGCCGCTTTGACGGATACTGTCAAGATTGGGCACGTATTTTCCAATACTGAGGTACTCGTAACGCATGAAGTGCGCCATGTTGCCGCCCTGGTCGCCGGGCGCGGCCGACGGAGCGTCGAATCCCACGAGCGACTCGGCGAATTTTCTCATGGCGGGTCCAGGCCCCTGCTCGATGAACAGCTCGTAAACTTCCGCCATGAAGCGGTTCCAATGGTCCGCGTCGGGAAGAATGCCAATCACCGCCGGCTCGTGCGCGACAAGACCCTTGACTAACTCTGGATGGTCTTCTGTCAGCTTGATCGCGATGTTTGCGCCACCGCTATTGCCGAAAACCAAGGCTTTCTCTGATCCCAGTGCACGAATGATCGCTGCAGCATCGCGTCCTTGCTGCGCCATGTCCAGGTCAACTTCTGTGTTTCCCGAACTCCTCCAGCTAGCACGCCGGTCGTACCTCACTACCGTATAGTCTTCGGCCAGAAGCGCAGAGAGTGGCACGTACCGGCTCGCGTCGCCGTTTCCTCCTACTACCAGCAACAATAACGGCCCCTGGCCTTCTACGTCGTATGCGATGTCCGCACCTTCTGTGTGTACTGTCCTAAACCGCGCCATTGCAATATGCTCCCGTTAATTCAGAAGTCCGACTGGCTCCGCGCCGACCCACAGCACGATCAAATCTACATTTCGACGTGTCTCCAGTGCGGCGTTGGCAATCTTCGACACTCAGACTATGAACCCGACCGGCAAGGACGAACAGATGCCACCACTTCCGGACGTATGCACCTCCGGCATGGCCCGCGAAATTCTGTTAGCCCCACAATTGAGGCTAACAGCATGCAAACAGGACCCGTATGAGATTTGGTCATCCCATCCCGAGAACGAAAACAAGCGAGTCTATGCGCCAACTCACGGAGCGTCGTGCAAAGAGGCGCGAGCTAAACTGGCATATCCCTTCACTTCAGGGCTATCTTCGCCGGTACAACCGGGACGTGACGGTCCACGAGAGCTACTTTAACCAGCCCTGAAACGAGCACGACGGCCAAGGTCCCCAATACGATAGCGCTGCCCCCTTCCAGGAACGCTCCGCCGCTTAGCACACTAGCGGTGCCGCCCGCGCTGCGGATACCTCTGTCCCGGACCCGGCACGCGCTTCATGTTCGGCGGCGCAGCCGCCTGATCAGGCTGAGCGTTTAATGACGCGCCTGAACAGCGCGGCGTGGGCTTTGTTCAGCTCCTCGCCGGCTCTAGGCCGGTCAACGCGCAGGCGGCGTTGCCGCAGATCTTAGAGCGCGATGCTTTCGCGTAGAAAAGCTCCCGCATCGGACAGGCTGGCGAGCATGTCCAGCGGCGTCATCACGTCTTTCGGGCGATACAAGCGCTTGATGCACCCGGGCTTGATCGGGTCGAGCACATCGGTGGAGAACAGGCACGGCTGGTGGAAGTTCATAAACGGGTTGAGGAACTCCTCGCAGAACGTTTTGAAGGGCGCTGCGTGTTGCTGCGGGATGTAGGCGTAGCCAAATAGCTTGCGCACCACCGCGTCGTTCTTGGTCTGCACCAGTCCATTGTCGGTACTATGCTATGGGCGGCTGCGGGTGAACTCGATGCGCAGCTTGTCCAGCATCTCAGCCACCCGTGGTTGACTTACTCGCTGCCGCTGTCGGCGTGAACGCCTAGGATGGCAAACGGAAACTGATCGAGCATCTGCTCGATCACGGGTAGCAGGTCTGCGTCGGAAATTGTCTGCGCCCTGGCCGTCACTTCCCACTGAGTGACGCAATCGAGCGTTGATGTGGTACAGGCACTTGGCGCCATCGAGATCGCCTTGATGGACGCTGTCGATGCGGATGACACCGGGCCCCCCGGGGGGGCGGTGCATGGCGCGTGCCGATCGTCACCGCCTTCGTCGAAGGGGGTCTTGGTTTGCACGACGCACGGTCGCGATAAGTGGCGCTCTTGCGCAGGTTGTACAGGTGCCCCAGAGATCGAGCCCAGCCGCTCGAAGCGCGTATCGCCGAAAACGTCGCGCTGGCGTCGCAGCACGCAGGCCTTCGCCGTTCCCGAAAGCGTACCCATGGCGCGGTCTACTTCGGCCAGCAGCGTCACATCAAGGGCCGTATAGTGTCGTGCAAAAAACGTGTTCGGGGGCGCGGCAATGTTTGACCAGCGGCTTGCGCGCCATCCAGCGCGACACCAACTGAGTGACCTGCGCGCAGCTATAGCCGCTCAGCTGCAGATAGGCCAGTGCCACACCGCGCTCTGGGCGATTCAACTGGCGGTAGTCCATGCACCGTAGCACGGCATCAATACAGGCGTAGCGCCCGCAACATCCCCGGCCTGCCTGAATCCGGGAGCCCGCGTGCCCGCCAGGACCTGCCGCGTCTTATCGACGGTGCTCACTTGTGCTTCGTTCGTATCGGTCACCATCCCCTGATGATGATCGACCCGCCACGCCGGCCAGCAGCCCGTCAGCCAGACAATCGCCGTTCCCGGGTCTCCCCAAGCTCGCCCCCGTTAGAATCACGCCCGTGTCTCCACGCTCGTACCTCGTTGGACAAGACTAGCGGTTGGCGGCGTCCGTTCATAGTGCGAGAGTCCGAGTACATTTCCGGCACGTCGCTTGTCCGATGACCCTCAAACTTCTCGCGCTCAGTCATGGTCACCTCCGCCTGCCGCCTGCACGGCGGTGGGTGGCGCTGATAGCCTGATACCTCAGCGTCGAGCGTCAGCGTTCCGCGATGCCAATCTCGATTTGCGAGAGATCGAGCGTATCCGCGAGACACTCGTCTCCCGTCGAGCCGCGAATTGCGTCGGGCGCTGCGTGCTGGTGGGCGGCAGCCCCCTCGATGCCGACAAAAAGGATTGGCCGACACGTAATGCTGCTGGTCGCCTGGATACCCCTTTCGGCAGGTCAGTGTCGCCCTACAGATGGACACCCGACGCTTTGCTTTTCAGCGTGTGGCGGCGGCCGGTTGATGCCTGCGGTGTCGCCATCTCAGCCCGGCCGCACCACTGCGTCGCAGCGTTTTCGGCGGTCTCGCACGACGCGATGGCTGCACCGGCGTGACCAACCTGCTTCAGTCTCACTGGCTGCTGCATCGGCCGCGAGGGGCGCCTTTCGTCCGAACGACGTTATACGGCCTTGAGTACGATCAGTTCAACCGAGGGGGGCGGAAGCGCCGCCGATATTACGCATTCCGCGCCGTTCGTCTGTCTCGCGTCGATCAGCGTCATCTGGTTCGACGAATCGATCCGGTACCGACTCACCGAATACATACGCGACCCCCACGGCAGTCCTTCCACGATCACATAATATCCAGCGTTGCTGGCATAGCTGATAGTGCGGCGGTCAGGCAGTATGAACGTCGCCAGTCCGGGGATGGCGAAGCTATTCCCGCCAGGATTCGGGCCTAGGTCGGCCGCCGGAATCTGGTAATTGCTGATCAGGATGTGCACCTCGCTCTGGTCCGCGGAACGGCCGGCGAGGACCGAGTATCCTTTGTCGTCCTGACCGCTCGTGGTGAGACGGAACATCTCTGCCAGACCGCCCACCGCGGCGAACGCGCTGCCTGCCTTGGTCAGAGAGCCGTCGTTCTGCAGTAGCGGTGCAGTCCGTTGATAACAGCAGGAGCGATCGATTGGCGCGTCCTGCATGCTGGTCAACGAAGTTGCCACAAATGCGGCGAGCTGCTCAGGGGCGGGCGTGTCGCTTAGCGAATAGTTCCACTCGTTCAGATGCAGCTCCGTCGAGGAAAAGCCATACTGGTTCAGCAGTGTCCGATACTGATTGGCGAGAACGATAAAGTCTAACGGATCATTGAAGAACGGGTACCAGTGAAAGGAATAGAAGTCGAGCGGCAAACTGTTGCCCTGAATGAACTGCAGGAAAGATCCCATCAGACCGTACTGGACGTTATTTGTTACGGTGGTTGGTCCGCCCACCTTCAGCGTGGGGTCGACCGACTTGATCGCGGTCGACAGCTGCTGGTAAAACTCGTAGTACTGCTGTGGCGGGTTGGCACTGGTCCAGCCCATATCCGGCTCATTCCAGATCTCCCAGTACTGGATCCCGTAGTTGAACCCGTTCGCCCATCCGTGGTTGTAGTGCAGCACGATCTGCTTTGCCACTGCCGCGTATTGAGCGAAGTCAGTCGGCGGTGGAGAGTTGTTAGGCAGGCCAACCATCGACCGGTCACTTCGTCCCAGGCTAAAAAATACGCTGCTGTTGCTTCGGATGATGCCGGCGATAACGGTATCCGTGGGAGCAAAATTGTAGTTGGCGGGATTCAGCGGGTCTGCACTCCAGTCTGGAAAAATTCTATTGATGTTCGTTCCTCCGATATCTCCGGTGCCATCCGCATCGAGGTCGTGCGTGCGAACGAAGTTGATGCCCATCTGCGAATACACCGATGTCAGGTCCAGTCCTTCCGGGTTGAAAATATTTGCGGTCGGCGTTGTCCCTGGCGGGATGTTCTCGACGCCCAGGTAAGCCGGAACTGGTGGGCCGTTCACGCCCTGCAGTGACCGTATAACACCCAGGTTGGAGCCGGCATTGACCGACACGAGCCGGTAACCGAGTGCCGCCGCTTGATCAGCCGCACTGGCAGCACCTGACGCACCTAGGCCCGACCCGCCACACGCATCCAGCAGGACGCCACTGACTGACATCAGACCCATGCCTCCGAGTCTCTTCAGCGCGTCACGCCGTCCGCGAAGTTGATCATGCGCACCATTCCTCGTGATCTTCATGCCGTCTCCATCCGTTATCTGTTGATGCTAGCCTGCTCTAGCAGGCCGTTGAAATATCCGCCGTTGATGCGCTCAGATGCACTACGACGGATGCTGGGTTCGCACTTTTGAAACGCGGAATACGTTTGCTGGCATTCGACGTTGCCCGCGGGTTCACCATATCGGTGTTATCCATTGCTTCTTGCACCTCAACTGGCAAGTGTGCGCATACGCGTCAGGTCGTAGCCGACCTGCGTCAGCACGAAGAGCTGTCTACGCGTTGAAGTCCTCGATACATTGCTTGTCGAATTCGTCCGACTGTCTTGCCCCATCCGAACACCTGCTCAATGCGCCTACGTTTTTGCTGGCTGACCGCGTAACCCGGCCAGCGCGCAGTTCGCTCGTCAATTGCTGAACCGCTCGGACGCCCATCGTTTTGTGCCACATGCGGCGTGACACGATTCGCGCGACAACTGCCGACGAAGCCGGCGGTGTCGTAGTTCTTGTCCGCGCCGACCGTAATTGCCCGGTGCAACACTTGCGGCATCAGCAAGCATCAGCTCGGCCGCGTCGTGCTCGGCGGTGCCCGTCGCCAGCGTCATCTGCGCGTTGACCACCAGGCCGGTGCCGGTTGTCGGTCAGCGCATGGTCTACATAGCAGAGCATCGCCCCGGCTCCTTTGCTCTTGCGAAAGAGGCGTGCCTGCTCGTCCGTCGTCCGTACCAGCTTCTCCGGCGCGATGCCCGGCCAACCTCTTTTAGCGTCGGCCCCTACATCCGCACGAACACATCGTTCATGCGTTTAAGCGCGTCATTGAGCCAGGTGAAAATTCGACGCAACAGATGGTTGACCGCTACATGACGTATTTCACCGGCACGTTAGGCGTGGACAGGTCATGCAGCTAAATTTCCCCCGCCACGATAAGGAATCCTTATTTCTTCTAACTGTACCGCTCGCTTAGAGCGAGTGCTTGATGCCCTCGTACTCACACTTTGAATCTGGCCGGCGCAGATGGACAGATGCAGGCGTTTCCGGACATATGCACGTCTGGCATAGCTCGAAAATTTCTATGTTAGCCCCGCCAATCCATACTCCATGTACGCACGGAGTTTATGTAACCGCTCTATTCGCGGATACAACTTGAATGTGACGGTCCATTATCGCGAGTCCCATTAGTCCTGAAACGAGCACGGCCACCAACGTTCCGAAGAATACGATCGCGTTCGCGCCACCCGCTTCCAGCAACACACCACCGCTCAACACGCTGGCGATGCCACCCGCGCGGCTTATGCCAACGCAGACACCAAGACCTGTTGCACGGTAACTCGCTGGATAAGCCATCACGGCTAGCGCGTAAATAATCGATTGCGCCATACCTCCACTGACACCCGCAATAGCCATCGCCGCACCGATCTGCCCAGTCTGGTAAACGCCGGCAGCAAGAATCTGGGGAAGCCCGACCGCCGCGACGATCGTGCATACGATCGCTACCAGCAAAGGCAGACGTGAACCAAGGCGCGGCAGCAACGCCGCACTCAGAAGGACACCGATTGCCGCGGAAAAGGTGTAGATCGAGGTACCGCGGATGGCGTCCTGCAGACTGGAACCCGCACCGACCAGAACTGTCGGTGTCCAGCTCATGAACGCGAACGCCGCGTACGAAAGCCCGAAGAACCCAACCCATAGACCGGCGTTCACACGCAGATTTCCGGCCGAAAGCAGGCGCCCTGCCGCCTTATCAAGTGTAGGAGGGGTTACGGGTCGCTCGACATCGACAGGTCTGGTGCGCACGGCACCCATCACCCGATCGATCCACTTGAGCGCCTGTGCCGCACGCTGTTTGCGGACGAGAAATGAAAGTGATTCGGGCAGCAAACGCAAGCTAAAGGCGACGGCAATCATCGTTATAGTTCCACTCACGATAAAAACACTGCGCCAACCGAAAGCGGGGATGAGCGGTCCCGCCAGGAGGCCACCGATAGTCCCCCCTGCCATGGTTCCTATCGACATACCGATGATCAACTGGCCGCGACGACCACCGGGACACCATTCAGAGGCAAGCGACATCGCAGTGGGAACAGCAATGCCAAAGCCCACGCCGGAAAGAAATCGCAGGCCGACCAGTTCCGGTACGTTGCGCACCAGCGCCGACGCGAAGGTTGTCGCACCGAATCCAGCGACTGCGCAAATCAAGGTTCGCCGGCAACCGAACCGGTCCCCCAGGAAACCTCCGGCCCCTGCTCCAATACTCATGCCAAGGAGCGCTGCTGCCAGCGCCGGCGCCAGCTGAGCTTTGGTTATCTTCCATTCGGCAAGCAGGACCGGGCTTGCGAAAGCAAGAAGCTGGAAATCGAGTCCGTCTATGATGAGAAAAATGAGGCATAGCAGGAAGATAATCTTCTGCCTTCCAGTAACCGGGTGGTTATCAATCAGATCTTCAAACATTGCAAGTCTCCATGTTTAATTACGGTCCTGACAGGCACCCCGACGCGGAGAAGTCCGCGACGTCTAGTCCCCGCGGGGGACACTGTTGCGTCGCGCGCAACAGTGTTTGACTCTCCATCGCCTTCCAGCGTACGAGACAAGGGGGTAATCTCCGTACATACCAGTAGGAGTTACCAAATGAAACCGATCCTCTGTTTCTTTTTTCTCGCTTTAGTATTGAGCTCGCAAGCCCAAGCCGCTGAAGCCGCGGCCTTCGCTTCACAATCCGCGTGTGATTCCGCGCGCGTTCCGCAAACGTCGCTTCAAGGCGTTCGTCCGTGGACGGTGGCGGACGAGAGTTGGTATCAGCACGGCAACCAACGCTGTGCACGTGCCCAGTCGGCACGCACTCTGGCGCAGACCAGATCCCGGCCGAGCACGGTCAACGCAGAGTAATCAGGCGCCGGGGCGTTGCACCCCGACGATGCGGCCGACTATCGGCAGATCTTCACTGGGCGCCGCTTGCCGCAGATACGCCGGACGCAGCGGGAGCCTTTTTGTGGAATCCCTTGAATTTTTTAGTCCGGTGATAATCTGGTGAGTCCGTTATGGTGGCTGGATTCTGTCCCAGATATGCCTGGTCTTTCGGAGTGGACGCGGCCTTGGGTTTCTCGGGCTTCTGCGCGATTGCGGTACCCGACAGAATCAGGAATAGAGCCAGGAGGGTGATGTGTTTCATGTCGCTCACTCGAGTTGGATGCCAATGGGAAGTGGGATGCATCGAAATTTGGGCAGATTCGTTTCCGGCTCCAGCCTTCAGAACTCGTGACGCAGGCCCACCTCGAAGCTGTTCTCGTTCTGACCCGGCGTGGGCAGCTTCTGCGCGGCGTATGTGTCGATCGAACCCGGTAGCAGACCGAAGGAAACGGCATCCGCATTGGACAGGTGCGCGAAGTTTGCATAGACACTAGTGCGCTTCGAGAAGGGATAGATGTAGCCAATAGCCGATTGCGAAGCGCGCGTACCTCCGGCGTTCTGGTTCCATCGGGTGAAGTACGAGCTGCGGATCGCCCCCGCAAATACGGGTACCGTGACGCCCAACATGTAACCTTCCATGTTGCCGAGTTGAGGGACACTGTTTCTCTCCAGGAATCCGTGCAGCTTAAGATAGTGGAGATCATACGTGGCTCCGAGTGTGTAAGTGGTTGTCGGAACACTCGCCTCGTTGCTCAGACCGAAGGTCGAACCGGCCTGCCTCTGCGACTCGTATGAGGCCGCTACGTACACATTTTTACCTGAATAGTAGAGGCCACCAGCGACCGTACTCCCCAGCGTGGTGGGTGCGTCAGCCCTGCCACTGGGCGCATACATCAAACGTCCTACCAGCCCGCCAAAGCGCGGTGTAATGTACTGGATCGAACCGTTTATCGTCCCCAGCGACCCTCTCGCATTGCCCGAAGGTCCTGGAAACTGGGTCGACAGCGAGATGATTGAGCCGTTAGTCGACCGTCCGAACGGATCTACGGGAACCGTGACCCATACGGATGGCGCGTACTGGCTACCTAACTGCAGGGTTCCGTAATCCGCATTGGACAGGCCAACGTACGACTCACGCGCGAAGAAGGAGACCGGACTGAATTGCGCGCCAGTTGTGGCGTTGAACCAGCTTTCAAGCTTGAAAATCGCCTTTGTTCCGCCTCCGAGATCTTCGATACCGCGCAGTCCCCACCACGATATGTCGCTGAGCTCGCTGATGGCAGTCTTGCCCTTGGTCGCTCCGTTGTCGGAGAAGCTATCGGCCGAGACCGCTACGTCGATCCGACCGTAAAGCGTAATGGAACTCTGAGCGTGCGCTGTGCACGAAAGCATTCCCGCGAGGGTAAGCGCCAAACTGAATCTACTCTTGTACATCCCGTCTCCTGATTTCTTATGTTTTACTCAAATCGTTGCACAACGTCGGCGATTGACCCGCCGTGACCCTTCGCTACCTCGACCGCATAGAGGAACGACAAGCCAGTCCGCGTCGCCTGGTCTCTTTCTAGTGCGCCGCGCGTTTCACAACCCGTTATGCGGCAGGCAGAAGACCGTGCGGGTCAATGACGAATTTCCTCGGCACGCCCGAATCGAACTCCGCATAACCGTCAGGGGCCTGATCCAGGCCGATGACCTGAACGTTAACGATTTCCGCGATGTTCAAGCCACCCCTCAGAATTGCGCGCATCAGATTCCGGTTGTACTTCATCACAGGGGTCTGCCCGGTGAAGAAGCTATGCGACTTCGCCCATCCCAGCCCAAGCCGGACCGACAGGCTGCCATGCTGTGCCGCGCTTTCTTTTGCACCCGGATCGTCGGTCACATACAGCCCCGGAATGCCAATACTCCCCGCGACGCGAGTGACATCCATCAGCGAATTCAGAACAGCGGCCGGCGCTTCGGCCTGCGAGCCTGCATGCCCATGACCTCTCGCTTCAAAGCCAACGCAGTCAATGGCGCAGTCAACCTCAGGCTCTCCGGTGATCTCAGCGATCTGCTCTCGGAGGGGGGAGTCCTCTGACACGTCCACTGTTTCGAAGCCCACGCTTCTCGCATGTTGCAAACGTGCCTTGTTCACGTCGCCCACGATGATGACCGCTGCGCCCAGCAGCCTGGCAGACGCGGCGGCAGCCATCCCGACGGGCCCCGCGCCAGCGATATACACTGTCGATCCGGGGCCGACATTCGCCGTCACCGCGCCGTGGTAACCGGTTGGCAAAATGTCGGACAGACACGTCAGGTCGCGGATGCGCGCCATCGCCTGGTCTTTATCAGGAAAGCGAAGTAAATTGAAATCTGCATAAGGCACCATCACGTACTCGGCCTGACCTCCGATCCACCCGCCCATATCAACATATCCGTAGGCGCCTCCCGCACGCTCAGGATTCACCGTCTGGCACACACCGGTGTTCTGCGATTTGCACATCGGGCAGCGTCCGCACGCAACATTGAACGGCACTGATACCAGATCGCCCTTCGCGATCATCGAGACGTCCGAGCCAACTTCGATCACCTCGCCGGTAATTTCGTGGCCTAGCACCAAGCCCGCAGGCGCCGTGGTCCGGCCACGCACCATGTGTTGATCTGAGCCACAAATGTTGGTCGAAACCACCCGAAGGATCACGCCGTGATTTGATTTCTTTCCTCGTGGGTTGACCAGCTCCGGAAAAGCAATGCTCCGCACCTCGACCTTTCCAGGGGCTACATACACCACGCCTCTGTTACCCGTCATATTTGTCTCCTCAGTTCGGGCGCCTAGCCCTTGTCCTCACATATGAGCCCCACAATATCGTCACGCGACGGCTGCAAATCCACGACGATGGCGACACGAAAGGTCGCCGCTGCAGACAACTCCCACGCGTCGTCCGCGGCCTCAAACAACGGGGTCCCCCAGCGCTCTCTTCGAGTTACTGCGATCGGGACCCAGTGTGTGAATAAACTTCCAGCGACGCCAGATGCCATGAATTTCCGTGTAATGCCGCGAATGCATATCAGCAGCGCACGCGTGACCACCACGGCGGCAGCATCGGGAAAACACTGACGTCGGCAAGTCACCATATAGTTGATTTACCAACTAGATTGGCCTATCGTTGATATACCAACTGCAGCGACACTTCGTCTGCGCGCAGAGCATCTCAACTTTTCGCAGACGGACTCGGACCGCCCGCAGGTTAGTATCGGATACCGAGTGAAGGTGATCGCGTCACCTCTGAAACGGATGACGCCGGAGCGCGTCACCGAACAAATATCAAATCGTGGGACAGATGAGTACCATACCCGTAGTTGTACAAAGCAAATCCGTCGCAGCCGAGGGCATCATGTCGTTCACCCTTGTGCCGCAAACCGGCATTGACCTTCCGGCGTTCGAAGCCGGTGCGCACATTGATGTACATGTCGGCCACGGGTTGATCCGGCAATATTCTCTCTGCAATGCGCCATCCGAGCGACATCGTTACCTGATATCCGTTTCGCTGGAGCCTCAGTCACGAGGCGGCTCGTCGGCCATGCACGAACAGATATGCGCGGGCGACATTTTGCAGATCAGTGCGCCGAGAAACCATTTCCCACTGGTTAATGCCGAGCGTTATCTCCTTCTCGCTGGCGGCATCGGTATCACCCCAATTCTTTGCATGGCCGAGCATTTGAGCGCCGCCAACGCCGACTTCGAAATGCACTATTGCACGCGATCGCCGGAACGCACAGCTTTCCGCTCACAGATTGCTGATTCAACGTATCGTGACCGGGTGCATTTCCACCACGATTCCGGCGAAGCCGACCAGAAGTTGGACTTCGGGCGCTTGTTCTCGAAGCTCGGTCGCGGTACTCACGTTTTCCTATGCGGACCGACAGGATTCATTGAGCACGCGACCAATACTGCTCGAGCTTGCGGTTGGCCCGATGAGGTCATTCACTTCGAATATTTCTCCGCTGCGCCGGTCGATGCGTCGGGGGAAACCAGCTTTGAAGTCCGCGTGGCTAGCAGTGGCAACTGCTACGTTGTACCGCCGGGCCAGACAGTTGTCTCGGTGCTTGCAAAGCACGGCGTCGAGATTCCGGTCTCATGCGAGGCGGGGGTGTGCGGCACCTGCCTTACTGGCGTCCTGGATGGGCAGCCTGATCATCGCGATGTGTTCATGACGGACGAAGAGCACGCTCGAAACGATCAGTTCACACCCTGCTGCTCGCGGTCCAAGGGTGATCTTCTGGTTCTTGATTTGTGACCGTGATCGCCAGTTTAAAGACCGGTGCCGCATTTGCCCAACAGCACAACTTAGTTACATCCTTCGATACACGCATAAAGGTCTCAAAAATGTCTGAACTCAAACTCGATCGCGTCACTCCTTCCGCATCGGGAGGGGAAGGTCAATTTCCGCTAAATCAATGGTACGTCGCGGGCTTTTCGTCAGAATTGACGGACAAACCGATAGCCCGCACCCTGCTTGGCCAACCAGTGGTTCTGTTTCGCACAGCCGAAGGCCAAGCAGCGGCGCTCGAAGATCGTTGCTGCCACAGGAGCTTGCCGCTGTCGTTTGGTAGCGTCGAAGTGTGCGGAATCCGATGCGGCTATCACGGACTGCTCTACGCTCCGAACGGTCAGTGCATCGAGATTCCCGGACAGGAGAAGATCCCGTCGAGAGCGAGAGTGAAGTCCTATACCATGAGCGAGAAGCAGCACCTGTTGTGGATATGGATGTCGGATTCCTCGGGAACAGCGCCGACGCATAACGCTCCGGATTATCCGCATCACGACAATCCTGAATATAGCTTCGGCACAGGTGTATTTCACTATGATGCGCCTTACCAGCTGGTTCATGACAACCTTCTGGATTTAAGTCACGTCGGTTACGTGCATGCCAAGACTATCGGCGGAAATGCACGTCAGCATATGAACTCCAAACTTGAAGTGACAAGCGAAGGCAACGTCGTGCGAGCGATACGGATGATGCCGGGGACGCCTCCGCCTCCGACCTACAAAGCGGCATGGCCCTTCGCGGCAAGTTGCGACCGTTGGCAGGAATGCGAATTCGACGTGACCCACCTGAGAATCTTCACGGGCGCGATGGAGCCGGGATCTGGACAGATCGACGCGCCTGATCGAGGCGGCTTTCACATGCGCGGATTCCACGGGGTAACGCCCGAGACCGCAGAGACTACGCACTACTTTTGGAGCATAGCGACGAACCATCATCCGGATATGCCCGACACCATCGATATAACCGTCCAGCAGGTGAAAGACACTTTCGAGGAAGACCGCGTGATTATTGAAGCGCAATTTGCGAATATGAAAAAGTTCGGCAGCGCTGCCAGCTGGACGGACATCCACGTCGACGCGGGCACAAACCGGGCGCGCCGTATCGTTGAGAAACTGGTGCAGCAACCCGATTCCCGCTAGCCGTGCCACAGTGCTGCATACGGGCGTAAGCACAAACACGAGGTCCACAAGCTGGCAAGTAGGCACAAATTTTTGCAACCAGTGTATTGTTGTATGCCAAAAACAGCACGGGACGAAAGCTTCCAATATGAACTCACGAGATATGCGGGGCAAGGTTGCTCCCAGCGCGCCAGAACACCCGAAGGTAGTTGACTTGCAGCGATTTGCGCCAGCTTACATCACATGGATTTCCAACAAGCTCTCGCGAGGCGCATCACGGCACTACCTCCAGGAATTCGGAATTGGGATAGAAACCTGGCGGTGCATGGCGCTGCTCGCCTATCAGGAGGCGGCGTCCGCGCAAGAGGCTTCGAAAATTATCGGAATGGACAAGGCGTCAATTAGCCGGTGCTTCAAGAACATGCTTGACGCGAGTCTGATCATGATGGATTCCGATCCGGCGGATGGGCGCCTGAAAATTGCCAGGCTGACTGGTAAGGGGCGTGAACTGCACGACAGCATCGTTGGCGTGGCGCTTGAGAGGGAACGCGCATTCATGTCCGTTTTAAGCCCCGCGGAGCGTGACGTGTTTGTCAATCTGCTTCAACGCCTGCACGAAAATCTGCCTCAGGTCGAAATCGCTACCAGCACTTATCTCGCTGAAAACTTTCATGGCGCGGCGGACAGGCGAGCCGGGAAAAAGCGGCGAAGCGCCGGCTCCGTCGGCGAATGAACAGGACCAGAGTCGGTTGAGCGGCGCGGGCGCTCAACCGCACAGAGATTCGGCGGTTCAAAGCTCGCCCGACGATAATTCGGAGTTGAGAGGGATCCCACGCCGTGTTCACATCCCTCCCAATTTTTTGCAGCGGTTGCCCCGAATGCCCAACACAGGGGCGCTGCAAGAGCCAGTAGAGCGATGCAAAAAGCGACGGATAAAGCGGCGCAAACCCTGCTCTTCAAGCTGAATCCGATCGCGAAACTTGCTCACCACAAACATCTTGCGAGAGCCAATATGAAGATGCATCAATTGAGAGATCTGCTGGCAATCGCAGAGACTGGCAGCATCAACGCCGCAGCACGGTATCTCGGCATGTCGCAACCTGCGCTCAGCCGTAGTATCCGGAGCCTCGAAAAGGACGTGGGCACACCCTTGCTTGAGCGTCAGGCGACTGGAACCGCGCTCACTCCGATGGGCAGCCTACTGGTACGGCGCGCCAGTGCGGCGATGAATGAATTGAGATGCGCCCGCGATGAAATCCAGCAATTACAGGGATCGGTCTTCGGCACGGTGGTCGTCTGCATTTCGAGCATGGCACATCTGGCCTTCCTTGACGAAATATTGAAGGCGTTCCAGCAACGTTATCCGGGCGTGCTTTTGCGGGTAATCGAAGGTGTGTTCCCAATGGTCGACGCACGCATTCGTAGCGGCGCTGTCGACTTATATGTCGGACCGGCACCGGAAAGCGGCGCTCCCCCAGGACTTCAGACTGAGAACCTCTTCAATACAAGGCGGGCTGTGCTTGCGCGCAAGGGGCACCCTCTTGCCGAGGCTCGAACACTCGCAGAACTCACCGGAGCAAGCTGGATAACGACCTCGATCACGTCTAAAGCGGAAAAAGAGTTTTCCGGGGTGTTCACCGGTCGTGGACTTCCCGTCCCGAAGCTGGCGATGCAAGCTGAGACAGCGCTCACCTGGATCACCGCGGTCCTATCGACCGACATGCTTGTGATGGTCCCCGACCAATGGGTCGACGCACCCATAACCCGGCATCTTCTGACTCCGATCCCGATCCAGGAAAGCCTTGCTGGCGTCAGTATGACGCTCGTCCGAAGAAGCAACGTGCCATCGACTCCCGCTAGCGAATACTTCTGCGATCTGCTCCGCCGTGTTGCACATTGTCAGGTAGCCGAAGTGGAAAAAGTGGTGGTGTAACCGTCGAATCAGGCGGCCACATCTCTCGCAGGAACCTGCAACCGCGCTTGACTGCCGTGCGGGGCGCGCTCGAACGCGGGCCTCTTATGAGGTCGGCTCTGATTCATTAAAGCCTTCCATGTTGCCGGCCAACGCAACATCGACAAAGTCGCGGAGGAAATCAATCCACGTCCGGATCTTTCTATCCAGATATTGTCGCGATGCGTAAATCGCGAACACCGAGGTACTTTGAAGCCGGTAGTCGTCAAGTATGCGAACGAGCGCTCCGCTGCGCAACGCCGGGAGCGCCGACAACATCGGCAGGACACCGATTCCCAATCCTTCCGTCAGCGCAACGGCAAGGGCGTCCGCCGAGTTGGTGCGCAATCGCGCGGTAGGGAGTTTCACATCCACTTGCCCCTCTTCGCCAAGGAACGTCCAGCTCTCGACCGCCAGATGTGGTGTTACCAATGGCAAGCACGCGTGGGCTGCCAGATCTTCGATCCCGTGCGGCACACCACGTCGTTCGATGTAAGCCGGTGCAGCGCAAAGGACGCACGGCATATCGCAGATCTTTGCCGATACGAGCGCTGAATCCGGCAACGCGTCGCCCGCAATCCTTAGCGAAACGTCGTATCCATCATGAAGGAGGTCCGGAATCCGTTGAGATAGCGTAAGTTCGGCACTGACCATCGGATTGGCTTCCAGATAACGTGTAAGCGCTGGCACGACATACACCTGCCCGAAACTCAGGGGGGCATGGACACGCAAGACGCCAACGGGCTCAGAGTTTGCCTGCGCTGCCTCCGCCTCCGACAGATCCACGAGTGCCAGGATGTCTTTACAACGATGCAGGTATCGCTGCCCCGCATCCGTCAACACCACCTTGCGCGTCGTCCGGTTGAGCAGCCGGCTTCGCAGATGTACTTCCAGATCAGAGATGATCCGGGATACCTGTCCGGTCGCAATATCAGAAAGCCTCGCCGCGGCCGTGAAACTGCCAGTCTCAGCGACGCGCACAAAAACCTTCATGTTCTTTAATATATCCATGCGCGCATCTCCGCTCACTAACATCAGTCGAAACCACGCTTCATCGGAAACGCTTGTACTAATGGGCCGCTTTTGGCCTTTCGACAATACTCCTGGCGTTGAATTGTCCTGTCAATGCTCTGTTGGCGCAATAGACGATCGGATCGGTGTGGCGCGGAAAGCAGGACTGAAGCGACACCTATCAAGTGTGGGTCATGCGGCAAGCTGCTCGCAACCGGGTCGGGATTAGCAGGGCCAATCCTCACCTCCTACCCGGGCAGCAGCGTCCAACATAATGCGAGCCGTAATGGCCGCGAAAGTCGCTTTTTCACGTGAGGAGCCCGGTCCGCCTCACCTGATCGGGAAGCTGACTTCGACCCACAGACGCTCACCCTGCGGCCGGTTCCTCACTGCAAACTCGTGCTGATACTTGAAAACGATTGCGGAGGCCGGCCCCAGGTCGTAACGCAGTTGCGGGCCAATGCCGATTTCCTGGCCGCGGAATCCGTCGTTGGGTGCGGTCTGTCCATTCACCGTGTCATCCGTAACCTGTTTGAGGAAATATCCTTGCACACCAAGCTGGAAACTTTTGGTCACCGAATAGCCGACAAGCCAATCGAGAGTCGCGACATCTCCCGAGTGATAGTCGGTCGCGTGGTTCGGCGAATTGAACTCGATTTGCGCGAGCCCTGATATCTCCCATTCCGAATTAGGAAACCAGGTCACAGACAGGTTCGGCTCGAATGCATAGGTGTTCAGGCCCGTGTTAGCCACCCGGTTGACCGAGTAAGAGCCGGTGGGCAATCCAACGTCCGGCGAAATGAATGCGAAGAGCGTGTGTGACGGGTTGGAATATCCAACCATCAACGGATGAACGATGATGTCGCCAAGCGCGCTGCGCGTGCCCGACGCGCCTGGCACATCGACGTGCAGGTGGAACAAAGGCACCACAATACCGCTCGAAAATGTAAAAGGTCCCAGCGTCGGTCCCCACGTATGAACCACGCGCGGCGCGTCCACGAGAACTTCACTGTGAAACCCGGGAACAGAACTCTTTCCATCAGCACCGGCGAATTTGTTCGAGAAATTGTATTCCGTGTAGTTGTAGAACTGCGTCGCACCGGGAGGCGGCAGAATTCCGTCAAGCACCGTATTCACTCCCACCGGATAAGTGGCGAGTCCATTTTCTGTCGCACGTACCCCGCCTGCCCCCACCAGGCTCGCCATGGCGACTACACTTGCCATCTTCCGTCTCAGCTTCGTTGTTTTATTCATCTCAGTCTCCTTTGCAGTACTAATTTAATGACTTGTTGTGTTCATCAATATTGATGTCGATACAGACTTCACCGGTGCTGCGACGGGCGCGGCTTGATGAATCGATTTTGCAGGTGCGGGGTTCCCAATGCGCCGCGAGCTTTGCGACAAAAATAACTGGTAATAACGGGCGCATGAAGCGAGGCGCCCGCGACGATCTCTCCAGCCTTCATGGACACAGAGAGCAATCTGCTTGCTCCCTGCCCTGTCAGCCAATCTACAAGTTCGTGGCCTGGAAGGTGACCTGTTGCCAGGCGCCGCCACGTTGCACCCAGACCTGGGTGGTCATCACGTGCATGTCGATGCGTTGCGCGGTCTGTTTAATTTCGATCACCTGATCGAGCCGTCCGGTCGCGATCGCGGTGTCACCGTAGACCCGCACGTCGAGTGCCTCGCGGTTGGCTTCGAGAAACCGGATCTGGCCATCGACCATCGCCAGATAGGCGTGTCTGTCGTCCGTTTTTCCGTTCGCGTGCACGTGGACCACGTCGTCGGATACGAGCTTCTGTAGTGAATCGATATCTGCTTCCACGAGCGCACGACAGCGCGCCTGCTCCAGCCGGACGATTTCCCGCTGGACTTCTGCTTCGTTCATTCCTGTCTCCGCTGCGGTTGTAGGTTC
>NZ_JABBGJ010000008.1 GCF_012927345.1 Paraburkholderia polaris | reverse complement strand
CTGCGCGAGCGCGCGCCGGAACTGCAAGTGGACGGCGAAATGCACGGCGACCTCGCGCTCGACGCGAATCTGCGCCGCGAAGTGCTGCCCGACTCGACGCTCGAAGGCGACGCGAACCTGCTGGTGCTGCCGAACATCGACGCGGCCAACATCTCGTACAACCTGCTGAAGACCGCGGCGGGCAACAACATCGCGATTGGTCCGATGCTGCTCGGCGCGGCCAAGCCGGTGCATGTGCTGACGGCTTCGGCCACGGTTCGCCGCATCGTCAACATGACGGCGCTGCTGGTTGCAGACGTGATCGCTTCCCGCTGATCATTGATCGGGGACTGAAGCGTGGCGCCGTGACTAAAGCGCCATGCGAAAAAAAGGCGTGCCCGCAATGGGCACGCCTGTGGGTGAGCAGGGGATTGCCACCCTAAAAAGGCCGAATGCGTCCATTCGGCCCTGAGAAGCTGCAAGAGACGCAAGGCTCTTACCACGGGATGGGCGACGCAACGGGCATGCTGCCGGCTCAGGTCCACTCTGTTTGCTCCACCAAGTTAATTTTAGCTTGCACAGGCTAAATATTCTGTCAAAAGTCGTCAAAGCCTGTTCCGTGGCTCTTTCCCGCGCGATTGGAAGCTTTTGCCTGTCCGGTGAACGTTGATTCTGTGGGGTTTTAGCGATACCCTTACGACTTTCATGGTCGTCAAACTCGTGATCTAACAGCGGGGAACCTTGATTCATGGCACGCAAGTGGCAACGCATTAAAGGCGTGCTGATCGGTGCTTTGACGCTCTGCGCTTTGTCTGGCTCCGTGCCTGGCGCGTTTGCGCGCGACTACACGGCAACCGCCGATACACAAGCACAGGTGCAGGGCACCATCGCGGCGGCGCAGTTGCCGCGCGAAGCGGTCAATACATTGAACTTGATTGCCGCGGGCGGGCCTTACCCGTATGAGAAGGACGGCATCGTATTCGGCAATCGCGAACGGTTGCTACCGCCGCATCGGCGCGGCTATTACCACGAATACACCGTTCCCACGCCTCGTTCACGAAATCGCGGGGCGCGTCGCATCGTCTGCGGAGGTCCGCTACAGCGGATCGACAACTGTTACTACTCGGACGACCATTACACCAGTTTTAATCGTATTGTTGAATGACATCGGGATGAACGGCATGAGCGACAACGTCTACGCGCACGACTCCGGAGTCGCGACGGATCTTTTCGCGGCTGGCGACGGCAACTTGTTCCAGCGCGTCATGCGGATGCGCGCCGGCGACCAGGGCCGGGATAACCAGAGCGAAGCCAGCACTGTGCTTTCATCGAACGAGGAGCCCATGAGTCTTTTCAAGACCGTACGACCGAACATCGTACAGTCGATCCGCGCGTTTCGCGTGCAGGATCTCGCTGACGAGGCCAATCAACTCGGCCAGCATTTTCTGTACGCGTACTGCGCGAACGCACAGTCCAAACAGGAAGTGCTGGAGACCATTGCTACGTCGTTCCTGTTTCCTAAGCATTTCGGCAAGAATTACGACGCGCTATACGATTGCCTGACCGATCTGGTCCATAAGGCGGGCGCTCAGCCCGGGTTCGTGATCGTGCTCGAGCAACTGCCGGTCGCGCAAAAGTTCGACAAGGAAGGGCGTGAGACGCTACTGGACGTGTTTCGCGAGGCGGCCGAGTTCTGGGCCGAGCGCAAGGTCGCGTTCCGGGTGTTTTATTCGTTTGCGTAAGGGATGCCCGAGTACTTTGCTTGAATGGATGCCTGAGCACGGCTTCCCGTTGCAAAAGAAAAACAAAGGCCCGCCAATTGGCGGGCCTTTGTTTTTGGCGCTCAAATCAGACGGTTGGCTCTTGGCTCTGAAGCCATCCGCTTCAATTGGCTTGGATCAAGGCTGGAGATAGCCTTACTCGCCTAGCTCTCATCTGCCGTTTCGCTGATTAAACTCAAGCTGGCCGGGCCGCCAAAAGGCGCCACACCTTGGCTTACCAGCCGCCCCAGCGGGCTGCCAACGCCGAGAGCACGGCGATGCCCGCGGTTTCCGTGCGCAACACTCGCGGACCGAGACCCACTGCGGTAAATCCGTGATCGGTCGCAGCGGCTTCTTCCGCCGCCGAAAAACCGCCTTCGGGGCCGACCAGCACAGTCACGCGCCCGAACGGTGGATTAACGGGCAGCGCGGAAAAACTGATGCTGGCGCGCGGCGACAGCAGAATGCGCATCTCGCCTTCTTCGGGTGTGCGAGGAAGCGCGCCGAGCCATGTGGCGATCTCACGCACCGGCATCACTTCCGGCAGGCGATTGCGCCCGCACTGTTCGCACGACGCCCGCACGATGCCCTGCCAGTGCACGTGCCGCCGCTGCGCGCGGTCGCCGGAAAGACGCACGACGCTGCGCGTGGTGGTCAGCGGCACGAAACACGATGCCCCGAGCTCGACTGCCTTCTCGATGAGCCAATCCATCTTGTCGCCGCCGGCAATGCCCTGCGCGAGGGTGAGGTGATACGGCGCTTCCACTTCGATATTGCGGAATTCGTGAATTCGCACCTTGGCCGAGCGGCGTTCGACCTCGACGAGTTCGGCGCTGTATTCGCCGCCTTCGCCGTTGAAAAGCACGATCGAATCGCCGGGCTGCAAACGCAGCACGAGGATGTGGCGCGTGACGTCATCGGGCAACTGCATGATGTCGTCGGGCTTGAGAGGCGTACCGACGAAGAAGCGAGGCATCAGAAAAATACTCATTGGTTCAGGAAAGGTGGCGAGCGAGCGCCCAACGGTAGCCGTCCAGATCTTCGACCTGGGCAAACCGGTCGCCCCAGAACTGATCCTGTGGCTCGCTCAGCGATTTTGCGCCGGCGGCTAGCGCCCGCGTGTAAACCGCGTCGACATCGTCGACATAGACATAAAACGATTGCGGCGCAATTGCGCCCGCGCTTTTGGGTGTTTTTGCCGCCGAGCCGAACGCGCCTTCCGGCGCGAACATCACGATCAACTGACCCTGATAGGTCATCTCGACATGCATGACGACACCGTCGTCCTGGACGCTGTCACGTACCTCGAAGCCGAAGGCCGCTTCGAAGAACGCGGTCGCGGCACGTGCGTCGCGCACCGTCAGATACGGGGTCAACCAGGGCACACCGGCTGGGCGGGAGGCGGTCATGGGGTTCTCCAGATCTATTGGGGTTGCGGGATGCATGCTGCGAGGCCAGGCGGTCGGCCGCGTATCGGTACACCGATAGCGCGCGCCGACCGAACCGTGCATTCTGCCCACGCGTTAGCTTGATGGCTTTAAGAATTGACTTAGTTTATCGCGCACGGACCGGGATGCCGAGAACAGTCCTGCGTGCAGGGCCGTGTCGTAATGCCTAAGCGAGTCGATTCGACGCGCGGCAAGGCGCCTGGCGAGTGCTTCGGCGGTGAGGGCGGCGGGGTCGAGCGTGTCGCTGGCGGTCGCCATCATCCAGAGCGAGCCGTAGAGCGGGATAAAGGTGTGCATCGTGCGCACGATGGCGAATGTGTTGCGCAGATCGCCGAGCAGGCGGGCGATGCGTTCGGCATGGAAGTACGGTGAGCCGAGATGCAGCGAGAGCACGGCAGTCGGGCTCATGACGCGCTTGAGCTGCATGTAGAAGCCCGGTGTGTACAGGCCCGCGGCGGGCGAGTCCGGCGGCGTCAGGTCGAAGACGACCAGATCAAACTGCGTCGCACCCGCACCCGCACCCGCACCCGCACCCGCACCCGCACCCGCAGCCGCAGCAGCCCCACCTGCAGCCGCACCTGCACCAACACCCGCACCCGCATCCGTAGCTT
Source organism: Paraburkholderia polaris (assembly GCF_012927345.1). Classification (GTDB taxonomy): domain Bacteria; phylum Pseudomonadota; class Gammaproteobacteria; order Burkholderiales; family Burkholderiaceae; genus Paraburkholderia; species Paraburkholderia polaris. The sequence continues at coordinate 220,229 of NZ_JABBGJ010000008.1, read as the reverse complement.
CACCCGCAGCCGCAGCCGCAGTGTGTGCCTGTGCCGCAGCCGGTCCCGCCGCACCAGCCGAATCTGATGCCATTGCGGCATCCATTGCTGCCTGGGCCGTCGTCGCATGGCTGGCCTCTGGTTGGGTAGCTCCCGCTTGGGTGGCCCCCGCACGGGCGGCTCCCGAATGGGCGAACTGCGCTTGGGCGACCCCCGCATGCGCGACCCCCGCATGCGCGACCCCCGCGACATAATGCGCAGCGTCGCCGATCACCAGCTCGACGCGCGGATCGTCGAAAGCGCCGCCCTGCACCTCGGGCAGATACTCGCGGGTCATGCGCACGACTTCGGCATCGAGCTCCGCCACCACGATCCGCTCGATGCTGGGGTGCCTCAGCAATTGCTGTGCGGCGCCGCCATCGCCGCCGCCCAGCACCAGCGCTGTTTTCGGCGAAGGATGCGCCAGCGCGGCCGGATGCACCATGCATTCGTGGTAGATGAATTCGTCGCCGGTCGAGGTCATCGGGCGGCCGTCGAGCGTAAACAGCCGGCCGAGCTGCGGCGTGTCCCATACCTCGATACGCTGGTAGGGCGAATCGACGCGCGCCAGCCGCCGCGCGTTCGGAAATCCGTAGACTGCGTCGGCGGTGGGTTGGAACAGCAGGGGAGCGCTCACGGATGGCGGGCTCCGTTCGGAGCGCGGTGGGTTCAGGTTGCCCAATTGTAAAGGGCAGAAGCGCCGCGCGGCCCCGCCGAGCGCGCCTCGCCACACTACCAGGAGGCTTCCCCAACGGGGCGCGGGTAACGTTCTGTTAGAATGTCACGCTTTCAGCCTTGTCCGTTTGCTCTGCCCGTTTCGCGTCTCCTGGCGCCGCACCGTGCGCCGAAGTGGACTGGCATTCGAGCATCCGGGCCTCAAGCGCGCACCGCTTTCTGACTCTGTCTCCGGACTCGACATGACGACCCCGTCTCCCGCACCCACCTCCCTGATGGCCAACGCAATTCGCGCGTTGTCCATGGACGCTGTTCAAAAAGCGAATTCCGGCCACCCCGGCATGCCGATGGGCATGGCCGAAATCGGCGTGGCTTTGTGGTCGCGCCATCTGCGCCACAATCCGAAGAACCCGCAGTGGGCCGATCGCGACCGTTTCATTCTGTCGAACGGCCACGGCTCGATGCTGCTGTACTCGTTGCTGCACCTGACCGGCTACGACCTGCCGATCGAAGAGCTGAAGAACTTCCGCCAGATGCATTCGAAGACGCCGGGTCACCCGGAATACGGCATCACGCCGGGCGTCGAAACGACCACCGGCCCGCTCGGTCAGGGTCTGGCGAACGCAGTCGGCATGGCGCTCGCCGAATCGCTGCTCGCTACCGAATTCAACAAGCCTGACGCCAAGATCGTCGACCACCACACGTATGTGTTCGTCGGTGACGGCTGCCTGATGGAAGGCATCTCGCACGAAGCCTGCTCGCTCGCGGGCGTCCTGAAGCTGAACAAGCTGATCGCGTTCTACGACGACAACGGCATCTCGATCGACGGTGAAGTGGTTCACTGGTTCCACGACGACACGCCGAAGCGCTTCGAAGCGTACGGCTGGAACGTGATCCCCAACGTGGTCGGCCATGACGTCGACGCGGTCGACGCCGCGATCAAGCAAGCCAAGCAATCCGACAAGCCGACGCTGATTTGCTGCAAGACCGTGATTGGCGAAGGTGCACCGACCAAGGCCGGCAGCCATGACTCGCACGGCGCGCCGCTCGGCGACAAGGAAATCGCGGCCACGCGCGAAGCGATCGGCTGGAAGTGGGAGCCGTTCGTGATTCCGCAGGAAGTCTATGCCGCATGGGATGCGACGGAAGCCGGCGCACGTAACGAGTCCGACTGGGACAAGGCGTTTGCAGCGTACGCAGCCAAATACCCGCAGGAAGCCGCTGAATTCAAGCGCCGTGACGCGAAGCAATTGCCCGCCGACTGGAAAGAAAAGGCCAAGGCCATCATCGCCGGTGCCAACGAACGCGCGGAAACCGTCGCTACGCGTAAGGCTTCGCAACAGGCAATCGAAGGTTTGTCGGCTGTGCTGCCGGAACTGCTCGGCGGCTCTGCCGACCTGACCGGCTCGAACCTGACCAACTGGAAGGCCGCCAAGCCGGTGCGTGTGAACGCTGAAGGCAAGGCTGCAGGCAACTACGTGAACTACGGCGTGCGCGAATTCGGCATGAGCGCTGCGATCAACGGCATCGCGCTGCATGGCGGCTTCAAGGCTTTCGGCGGCACGTTCCTGACGTTCTCGGACTACAGCCGCAACGCATTGCGCGTCGCCGCGCTGATGAAAGCGCCGTCGATCTTCGTGTTCACGCACGACTCGATCGGTCTGGGCGAAGACGGCCCGACGCACCAGTCGATCGAACATGTCGCAAGCCTGCGTCTGATTCCGAACCTACAAGTGTGGCGCCCGGCTGATACGGTCGAAACGGCGGTGGCCTGGACCCACGCGGTCGAACACCACGGCCCGTCGTGCCTGATCTTCAGCCGTCAGAACCTGCCGTTCTCGGAGCGTACTGACGCGCAGATCGCAAACATCGAGAAGGGCGGTTACGTGCTGCGTGACTGGAATGACGAGATCGTCGCGCGCAAGGTCATCCTGATCGCCACCGGTTCGGAAATCGAACTGGCGTTGAACGCTGTTGAGCCGCTGGCTCGCGAAGGCATCGCGGCACGTGTCGTGTCGATGCCGTCGACCACCGTGTTCGACAAGCAGGACGCCGAATACCGCGAACGCGTCTTGCCGCAAGGCGTGCGCCGTGTCGCGATCGAAGCGGGTGTCACGGATTTCTGGCGCAAGTATGTGGGTCTGGAAGGCGGCGTGGTCGGCATCGACACGTTCGGCGAATCGGCCCCGGCTGGCGTGCTGTTCAAGCATTTCGGCTTCACCGTCGAGCACGTGGTAGAGACGGCAAAAGCCGCACTCGGCTGATTTGCATTCGAGGTTTGCCGCGCGCACCCCACGCGCGGCAATTCCGGCAAATCAGACCAACATGGACGATTTTTTTTCAGCCATCAGGAGATAGACCATGACGATTCGCGTCGCAATCAACGGCTACGGCCGGATCGGCCGCAACACGCTGCGCGCCTTCTATGAAAACGGCAAGAAGCACGATATCGAAATCGTCGCCATCAACGATCTTGGCGATGCCAAGACCAACGCTCACCTGACGCAATACGACACGGCGCACGGCAAGTTCCCGGGCGAAGTGTCGGTGGACGGCGACTACCTGGTCGTCAACGGCGACAAGATCCGCGTGCTGGCTAACCGCAATCCGGCAGAACTGCCGTGGGGCGAGTTGAACGTCGACGTCGTGCTGGAATGCACGGGCTTTTTCACGACCAAGGAAAAGGCGAGCGCGCACATCAAGGGCGGCGCAAAGAAGGTCATCATTTCGGCGCCGGGCGGTAAGGACGTCGACGCAACGATCGTCTACGGCGTGAACCACCACGTGCTGAAGGCATCGGACACGGTGATCTCGAACGCATCGTGCACGACCAACTGCCTGGCACCGCTCGTCAAGCCGCTGAACGACAAGATCGGCCTGGTGAACGGCCTGATGACGACGATTCATGCTTACACGAACGATCAGGTTCTGACGGACGTGTACCACGAAGACCTGCGCCGCGCGCGCTCGGCCACGCACAGCCAGATCCCGACCAAGACCGGCGCTGCATCGGCAGTTGGCTTGGTGCTGCCGGAACTGAACGGCAAGCTGGACGGCTACGCGATTCGCGTCCCGACGATCAACGTGTCGGTCGTCGACCTGTCGTTCATCGCCGCGCGCGACACGACGGTCGAGGAAGTCAACGCGATCATGAAGGAAGCATCGGAAGGCGCGCTGAAGGGCATCCTCGGTTACAACGAGGCGCCGTTGGTGTCGATCGACTTCAACCACAACCCGGCTTCGTCGACGTTCGACGCAACGCTGACCAAGGTGTCGGGCCGTCTGGTGAAGGTATCGAGCTGGTACGACAACGAGTGGGGCTTCTCGAACCGCATGCTGGACACGGCTGTGGCGCTGGCCAACGCGAAGTAAGCTGTTTGCTTTGTATGCCCTGCGGCCTGCGCGGCCAACAGGGCAGAAAGACAAAAACCGCTCCTCGGAGCGGTTTTTTTACGCCTGCGGCGTCGGGAAATAGACGCCCGCGCGTTGCGCGGCGTTCGAGATATGGGTTTCGATCTCCTTACCGGCCGCGGCGGAATCGCGCGCCTTGAGCGCGTCGAGAATCGCCCGGTGCTCGGTGTACGTGGACAGCACCAGTTCGCGCCGGTAGAACGGCATCCGCTGGCTTTCCTTCATGATTTCCGCGGCGCTGCTCAGAATCGACTCGATCGCCGCGTTGCCGGCAATGCTCACGATGCGCATGTGGAAGTCGTAGTCGAGGCGGGCGGCTTCGTCGAGTTCGTCGCAGGCGAGCGCCGTCTGCATGGCCGCGATGTTGTCTTCGAACCAGGCGAGGTCAGAATCGCTGACAGCTAGCGCCGCCATGCGCGCGATAAAGCCTTCCAGCGCGAAACGCATCTGGTAGGTATCCGGCAGCGACGACTGCTCCGCGAAACGCCATGATTGCGCGGCCGTGGCCTGCGCGCTTTCCACATAAACGCCCTTGCCGGGGCGGATCATGAGCAGGCCGAGCGCTTCGAGTGTCGAGAGCGCCTCGCGCAGTGATGCGCGGCTGATCGCCAGTTCTTCGGAAAGCTGACGCTGCGCCGGCAGCAAGCTGCCCACCGGATAGACGCCCGCTTCGATCCGTTCGCGGATGGTCGCGATGGCGGCATCAGTGACGGTATGCGGAACGTTTTTCATCGTGGCTCACTTGGGTGCGCGGTCTGACCAGCATTGTAGTACGCGTTCTGAACGCTCGTACGACGAGCCGTTCAGCATACAAACTCCGGCCCCTAAACCGTTAAAAAACAGCGGGTAAACGCTATTTAATGAATCCTTGACGCCAGTATATCGGCTTCCTACTATTCGACATAACAGCACTGGTCGGACCAGTCTGAACAGATGTGAATCGTAACCAGGAGGAAGCCGTGTTGAAATTCTTCAATTCACTGTTTGGCCGGGTCGTCATAGCGCTGGTGGCGGGTATCGTGATCGGCGCCGTGTTCCCTCATTTTGCCCAGTCGTTGCGCCCGCTCGGCGACGGCTTTCTCAAGCTGATCAAGATGGTGATCGGCCCGATCGTCTTCTGCGTCGTGGTGAGCGGCATGGCGCATGCCGGCGACCTGCGCAAAGTGGGGCGCGTCGGCCTCAAGTCGGTGATCTACTTCGAGATCATGACGACGATTGCGCTCGTGATCGGCGCGGTGCTGGCCTACGCAACGCGGCCTGGCGTCGGCATGAACATCAACCTGCATTCGCTCGACCCCGCTTCGCTGTCGACCTACACGGAACACGCGAAGAGCCTGAAGGACACGGCCGGCTTTCTGCTGAAGATCATCCCCGACACGGCGATCAACGCATTCGCGACGGGCGACATCCTGCAAATTCTCGTGTTTTCGGTGCTGTTCGGCTCGGCGCTCTCGCTGCTCGGCAATAAAGCGCAACGCGTCAGCAGCCTGATCGACGAGCTCTCGCAGGTGTTCTTCCGCGTGATGGGTTTCATCATCAAGCTCGCGCCGCTTGGCGTGCTCGGCGCGATCGCGTTCACGACCGGCACCTATGGCGTCGAGTCGCTCAAACAACTTGGCATGCTGGTGCTGGTGTTCTACGCGAGCTGTTTCGTGTTCGTCGCGGTCGTGCTCGGCATCGTGATGCGTCTGGCCGGCTTCAGCATCTTCAAGCTGATCCGCTATCTGCGTGAAGAGCTGTCGATCGTGCTCGGTACGGCTTCTTCAGATGCCGTGCTGCCGCAGATTATGCGCAAGCTCGAATGGATGGGCGTCAAGGATTCGACCGTCGGTCTGGTGATTCCGACTGGCTACTCCTTCAATCTCGATGGCTTCTCCATCTATCTGACGCTCGCGGTGATCTTCATCGCGCAGGCCACCAATACGCCGCTGTCGATCCACGATCTGATCGTGGTGGTGCTGGTATCGCTGGTGACGTCAAAGGGTGCGCACGGCATTCCCGGCTCGGCAATCGTGATTCTGGCGGCGACGCTGTCCGCGATTCCGGCGATCCCCGTGCTCGGCCTCGTGCTGATTCTGCCGGTCGACTGGTTCGTCGGTATTGCCCGTGCGCTGACCAACCTGATCGGCAACTGCGTGGCAACGGTGGTGGTCGCCGTGTGGGAAAACGATATCGACCGGGCACGTGCTCATCGCGTGCTGAACCGTGACGCGGCGCTGCGCTACGTGCCCGCAGGCGAAGACGCAGGCGCCGAGCCCACCGCCGGCGAACATGTACCGGCGGTCTGACCAGGTGCGACCACGTTGCACTCTGGCCAGATTCATCTCTATTCATCAGCGCGCCAATACAGCGCGCGTTCTGCCCCGGCGGATGCTCTGACTCCGCCGGCTCTCCCTCACTTTTTGTCGACTGACTGAGACTATGGCTAATCCGATCCTTGACCCCAACGCTCCCGCTTTCACCCGTCGCTACATGAACCTCGCCGACCCGCGACTGGGCGCGCAGGCGCTCCACGCGAGCGACGAATTCTTCGCACCGAAAGAACGCATGCTCGAGCCGCAACCGGCGGTGTTCATTCCCGGTAAATACGACGACCACGGCAAATGGATGGACGGCTGGGAAACCCGCCGCAAGCGCACCACCGGCCACGACTATTGCGTGATCCGGCTTGCGCGGCCGGGCGTCGTGCATGGCGTCGATCTGGACACGAGTCACTTCACCGGCAACTTCCCGCCGGCCGCGTCGATCGACGCTTGCTACGTGGACGGCGACGTTCCGCCCGACAATGCCGACTGGCAGCCGCTCGTGCCGGCCACCACGCTGCAGGGCAATCAACACCATTACATCGAAGTGAACGACAACCGCGCCTTCACCCATCTGCGCGTGAATCTGTATCCGGACGGCGGTCTCGCGCGTCTGCGCGTGTACGGCCAGCCGAAGCGCGACTGGGAGCGCCTCGAGCGCGGCACGCTGCTGGATCTCGCCGCGATCGAAAACGGCGCGTACCTTGTCGCCGCGAACAACCAGCATTTCGGGCCGGCCTCGCAGATGCTGATGCCGGGCCGCGGCGTCAATATGGGCGACGGCTGGGAAACGCGACGCCGTCGCGAGCCGGGCAACGACTGGGCGATCGTCGCGCTCGCGCGGCCGGGCGTGATTCGCAAGATCGAAGTGGATACGGCGCACTTCAAGGGCAACTACCCTGATCGCTGTTCGCTGCAGGCGGCCTCGGTGACGGGTGGCACGGACGATTCGCTCGTCACGCAGGCGATGTTCTGGCCGGTTCTGCTCGGCGAACAGAAGTTGCAGATGGACCATGTGCACACATTTGCGGACGACATCGCCTCCCTCGGGCCGGTGACGCACGTGCGTTTCAACATCTTCCCCGACGGTGGCGTGTCGCGCCTGCGCTTGTGGGGCGAGATCGCATAACGGAGACGCGTCGATGAAGACCTTGCATGTGGAACGTCTGACGCGCGCGGCCTTCGCGCCGTTCGGCGACGTCATCGAACTGGACGGCGCGCGCCATTTTCCGATCAACGGCGGCACGACCGAGCGCTATCACGATCTCGCGAACGTCGACGTGACGGAGAACGGCGGCCGGCCGCTGATCAACCTGTTTCGGGCGCAGCCTCGCGCGCTGCCGATCGAAATCACAATGATGGAACGCCATCCGCTGGGCAGTCAGGCTTTCATTCCCTTAGCGGCGCGCCGCTATCTGGTGGTCGTCGCGCCGGCCGGCGAGCTTGATCCGGCGCGGATGCGGGCCTTCTGGAGCGACGGCTGGCAGGGCGTGAACTACGCCAAAGGCGTTTGGCACCATCCGCTGCTTGCGCTCGATCAGGTGAGCGATTTTGTAGTGGTGGACCGTGGCGGCGAGCAGCCCAACTGCGACGAATTGTCGTTGACCGAGCCGTGGCGGCTGCTGTTTGAGGCGAGCGTCGAGTTGGCGGAATAGGGCGGATTTGGCGGGAGCCGAGTTGCCGGAATAGGGCGGATTTGGCGAGAGCCGGGTTGCCGGAATATGGCGGATTTGGCGAGAGCCGGGTTGCCGGAATAAGGCGGATTTGGCGAGAGCCGGGTTGCCGGAATAGGTCGGAGTCGGCGAGCGCCGAGTTGTCGGAATAGGCCGGAGTCGCAACGCGGCCGTAATGCCGCGCATGCAAAGCGGCGCTAGCGTCTGCGCGCGGCCACAGCGCCGCACACGTAAAAAAACCCGGCCGATTTTCATCGACCGGGTTTTTTTTGCCCACCGAGCCGCGCACCCCGACGCGGCCGGTATCGCATTCATTCAAACTTAGTGCTTGCGATGCGGGCAATTCTCCTTGGTGCACGCGCCGTACAGCGCCAGCGCATGTTCCTGCAGCTTGAAGCCGCGTTCCTTCGCGATGGATTGCTGACGGCTCTCGATTTCGGAGTCGAAAAACTCTTCGACAAGCCCGCAGTCGAGGCAGACGAGGTGGTCGTGATGCGACCCTTCGTTCAATTCGAACACCGCCTTGCCCGATTCGAAATTGCTGCGCGAGAGCAGGCCGGCCTGCTCGAACTGCGTCAGCACGCGATACACGGTTGCCAGGCCGATATCGAGTTCTTCGTGCAGCAGACTGCGGTAGACGTCTTCTGCAGTCATATGGCGCACCGGACTATGCTGGAAAATCTCAAGGATTTTGAGGCGCGGAAGGGTCGCCTTGAGCCCGATATTCTTGAGATCGGTTGGATTGGTCATGACAAGGGATCCCTAGAGTACAATGCTGGGCTCTCATAGTAATGTGTTTTTGCCGTTCTGGTCATCTTCGATGGAATGAAACTCGCGCGGCTCGTCAGCGGGCCCGCACGGTGAGTGAAATGATTTCAAAATCTCAATTGATCTACCGGGGGAGCCGCATGCGGGGTACCTTGATCGCTGTTGCGACTGTCGCGGTTCTTGCCGGATGTTCCACCTACGACAGCCTGACGCAGCGCGTTGCCCAGAGCATTACGCCGTATCGTATTACGGTGGTGCAAGGCAATTTCGTCTCGAAAGAAGCGGCTGCACAGATGCAGGTCGGCATGTCGCGCGCGCAGGTGAAGCAGTTGCTCGGCACGCCACTTCTGACCGACATGTTCCACGCGGACCGCTGGGACTACGTGTTCTATTTCAAGCGCGGCTCGACTAACGTCGTGCAACAGCGCGACTTCGTGATCCTGTTCGCGGGCGACCGCGTCGCCAGCTGGTCGGGTGGCGAAGATCTGCCGTCGAACCTCGAGTTGCTGGCGGAAATCGACGGCGACAAGTCCGGTAAGAAGAAGGCCGCCGTGCCGAACGTGGCCAGTGCGGCCACTGGCGCTAGCGCGCCGCTGGCTGAGGCGCCGGCTGCCGTGGACACCACGCGTTCGCCGTCCGTCGATGGCGCCGCAGCAGCGGCCGCGCCGTCAACGGACGCCAACGCCGAAGCCGCGCAGGCCGCGAATCGGCTGACCAACGCGGTGCAAACGCCTTCAGGCAAGACGCAGTCGTCGGTGCGCGCTAATGCGCCGACCGCCAATGGCGGCGGTATTCCGTCGCAAGGCCCGACGGCCGCGGGGCAGCCGCAGTTCCAGTTCACGCGTCCGCCGCCGCCGCAGGTTCCGGGTACGCAGGACAATCCGGTGGGACCGACGGGCCCGCAAAGCAGCAATGGCGGCCCGACGCATAACGCGCCACTGACGTCTTCTTCGTCTTCTTCGTCCACTACGGGAACGGGCGGCTAAGCAGGCTGTCCTTCTCTTGGTACGGTTAAGACGGGCGCTGCGACGGAATGCACCGTGCGCAGCGCCCGTCAGCCTTTCTGCTGTACTGTGCTGGTCGTTGCTGTTCCTGTATGCGCGGCGCCCGGGCGTGCTGCCCGCCGTCGCTTTTGCCCGCGTTTGCCGGGTTTTGCCAGGTTTTTACCCCTTTCGAACCCTCTAGCCATGAAAATTGCCATTGCTGGCGCATCGGGCCGTATGGGCCGGATGCTCATCGAAACCGTCCTCAATGATTCCGACGCCACGCTGTCCGGTGCGCTCGACCGTGTGGGCTCCCCGCAGCTCGGTCAGGACGCCGGTGCGTTTCTCGGTAAACAGACGGGCGTGCTGCTGACCGATGACGTCGAGCGCGTGTTCGCCGAATCCGACTACCTGATCGACTTCACGCGCCCCGAAGGCACGCTGATGCATCTGGAAGCCGCGCAGCGCCACAACGTCAAAATGGTGATCGGTACGACCGGTTTCGACAATGAGCAGAAAGCGCAACTGCGCGCCGCGGCGGACAAGATCGCGCTCATGTTTTCGTCGAACATGAGCGTGGGCGTCAATGTGACGCTGAAGCTGCTCGAATACGCCGCGAAGCATTTCGCGACCGGCTACGACATCGAAATCATCGAGGCCCATCACCGTCACAAGGTCGACGCGCCGTCCGGCACGGCGCTGACCATGGGCGAAGTGATCGCCAACGCGCTCGGCCGCAATCTCGACGACTGCGCCGTCTACAGCCGCGAAGGCGTGACCGGCGAACGCGATCCGTCCACGATCGGCTTCTCGGCGATTCGCGGTGGCGACATTGTCGGCGACCATACGGTGCTGTTTGCCGGCATCGGCGAGCGTATCGAAATCACGCACAAATCGGCGAGCCGCCTGTCGTACGCGCAGGGCGCGCTTCGTGCTGTACGCTTCCTCGAAGGCCACAAGACGGGCTTTTTCGACATGCAGGACGTGCTGGGCCTGCGTTGAGCGTGTCACGGGGCCGGTTGCGGCCCCGCTTTGCTCTTTTGTAGCGCCCCTGTAATCACTTTCCAACGGCGAGGTCAGATGGCAGGCAGCAGTGGCATCATCCATTACCTGGAAACCAGCGACGCGATCACGCATGGCGTCGCGTATGTGCTGCTGGCTATGTCGATTGCGAGCTGGTGCTTTCTGATCGTCAAAAGCTGGATCCTCACACGCGCGAAACGTCAGGCCACGCCGGCGATTGCGCAGTTCTGGCAGGCGTCGACGTTGTCGGACGGCGTCGCGGCATTGAGGCGGGTGGACCGCGAGCGCGTTTTCGCGCCGCTCGCTGAGGCCGCGCTGCATGCAGCCGAAGTGGACATCCCCGGCGCGCTGCTGGCCCGCGTCGAGCGCAGCGAGCGGGTATTGCGGGCGCTGCGTCAGGCGCTCAACGCGTCGCAGCGGCGGCTGGAGTTCGGCCAGGTGTTGCTGGCTTCGGTGGGCAGCACGGCGCCATTCGTCGGCCTGCTCGGCACGGTTTGGGGCATCTATCACGCGCTCGGCAGCATCGCGGCGAGTGGTCAGGCACAGATCGAAAACGTCGCGGGTCCGGTCGGCGAGGCGCTGATCATGACGGCCTTCGGCCTCGTGGTCGCGATCCCGGCGGTGCTCGCCTATAACGTGCTTGGGCGGATGGTGCGCCAGTTGTCGGAGGAACTCGACGGCTTCGCGCACGATCTGCACACCTATGTGTGCGCGCCGGCGGATCAGCCCCGGCCCCAGCCTCAGCAAGCCCAGGCCCGGACCCCGACCCATTAAGCGCAGCGCTCAACAGAAGGAGGCGGCATGGCATTCGGCGGACTCGAGAAAAAGCAGACGGCCGCGCCGATGGCCGAGATCAACATGACGCCGTTAATCGACGTGATGCTCGTGCTGCTGGTGATTTTTATCATTACCGCGCCTTTATTCACGCACGCGATCCGGCTCGATTTGCCCAAAGTCGCGGCGGCGCCCGCGCGGCAAACGCCGCAAACCATTGCTCTTTCAATCGATGCCGCCGGCAAGTTGTACTGGAACGGCAACGTCATCACGCTGCAGCAAATGCGCGCGCGATTCGTGGAAGCGGGCAAAGCGGGGCAGGCCGACCAGCCGGAGATCCAACTGCGCGCCGAGCGCTCCACGCGCTACGAAGTCATCGCGCAGGTCATGGGCGCGGCGCAACAGGCCGGCCTCGAGCGGATCGGCTTCGTCACCGACCCGCCGCCGCCGGACGCGAAGCCATAGCATGCCGGCGCAAAAAACACCGCGTCCGGCTGGGCGTGCCGTTGACTACGCCGCCGCTCCTGCGTCTGCAGCGTCGCCGCAATAGCCTTGCGTGCTGTACGCCACCGAGATCCACCGAGCAAGCCGGACCGCATACGGACGGGCGCAACCCATGCCACCCGCGCACCACGCCACGCGGCGCACCCGTCCGCGAACGGTATAATCAGCCCTTTCCCCTGCAGAAGGGGAAACGACGCCATTTCATCCAGCAGAGCACCAAAGCGGCCGGTGCGAAAGCACCGAACCCAGCGATCTCATCACACCATGCACGAAAAATACGTTCCCTCCGACGTCGAAGCCGCCGCGCAAGGGCAATGGCGCGCCATCGACGCGTACAAGACTTCGGAAACGACTGATAAGCCCAAGTTCTATTGCGTTTCGATGCTGCCGTACCCGTCGGGCAAGCTGCACATGGGGCACGTTCGCAACTACACGATCAACGACGTGATGTACCGCTATCTGCGGATGAACGGCTACAACGTGCTGATGCCGATGGGTTGGGACGCGTTCGGCATGCCGGCGGAAAACGCCGCGATGGCCAACAACGTGCCGCCCGCGCAGTGGACCTACGACAACATCGCTTACATGAAGAAGCAGATGCAGTCGATGGGCCTCGCGATCGACTGGTCGCGTGAAGTCGCAACCTGCAGCCCCGATTACTACAAGTGGAACCAGTGGCTGTTTCTGAAGATGCTCGAAAAGGGCATCGCGTACAAGAAAACCGGCACCGTCAACTGGGACCCGGTCGATCAGACCGTGCTCGCCAACGAGCAGGTGATCGACGGCCGCGGTTGGCGTTCGGGCGCGCTGATCGAAAAGCGCGAAATCCCGATGTACTACATGCGTATCACGCAGTACGCGGATGAACTGCTGAACGACCTTGAAGGCCTCGGCTGGCCCGAGCGCGTCAAGATCATGCAGCAGAACTGGATTGGCAAGAGCTTCGGCGTGAACTTCGGTTTCCCGTATGAAATCGACGGCGAACAGAAGCTCCTGCGCGTGTTCACCACGCGTGCCGACACGATCATGGGCGTGACGTTCTGTGCAGTCGCGGCCGAGCATCCGCTCGCCACGCGTCTCGCGCAAGACAAGCCGGAACTGCAGGCCTTCATCGAAGAATGCAAGCGCGGCGGTGTGGCGGAAGCCGACGTCGCGACGATGGAAAAGAAGGGCATGGCCACCGGCTTCTACGTCACGCATCCGCTGACGCAGGAACAGGTCGAAGTGTGGATCGGCAACTACGTGCTGATGAGCTACGGCGAAGGCGCCGTGATGGGCGTGCCGGCGCATGACGAGCGCGACTTCGCGTTTGTGAAGAAATACGGTCTGCCGATCAAGCAGGTGGTGGCAGTTGAAGGCAAGGAATACTCGACCGATGCCTGGCAAGAATGGTACGGCGACAAGACCGGCACGCTGATCAACAGCGGCAAGTACGACGGCCTTAACTACGAGCAGGCGGTCGACCAGATCGCCGCCGATCTGAAAGAACTCGGCCTTGGCGACAAGCAGATCACGTGGCGTCTGCGTGACTGGGGCGTGTCGCGCCAGCGTTACTGGGGCACGCCGATTCCGATCATCCATTGCCCGACGTGCGGCGACGTGCCGGTGCCGGAAAAAGATCTGCCGGTGGTGCTGCCGGAAGACCTCGTGCCGGACGGCACGGGCAATCCGCTCGCCAAGTCGGAAGCATTCGTGAATTGCACGTGCCCGACCTGCGGTGGCGCGGCCAAGCGCGAAACCGACACGATGGACACCTTCGTCGATTCGTCCTGGTACTTCTACCGCTACGCGGCGCCGGACGCGAAGACCATGGTCGACGAGCGCACCGATTACTGGGCGCCGATGGACCAGTACATCGGCGGCATCGAGCACGCGATTCTGCACCTCTTGTACTCGCGCTTCTGGGCGAAGGTGATGCGCGACATGGGCTTGATCAAGTTCGGCGAGCCGGCCAAGAACCTGTTGACGCAGGGCATGGTGCTCAACGAAACCTATTACCGTGAAAGCGACGCCGGTAAGAAGACCTGGTACAACCCGGCTGACGTCACCGTCTCGTTCGACGACAAAGGCCGCCCGGTCGGCGCCGTGCTGAACTCGGATGGCCAGCCGGTGGTACTCGGCGGCGTCGAGAAAATGTCGAAGTCGAAGAACAACGGCGTCGACCCGCAATTGCTGATCGATCAACACGGCGCTGACACGGCGCGTCTGTTCGTGATGTTCGCTGCACCGCCCGAACAACAGCTCGAATGGTCCGGTTCGGGCGTGGAAGGCGCGAGCCGCTTCCTGCGCCGCGTGTGGAACTTCGGTCACGCGAACGAAGCCGCGTTGCGCGCCGGCGGTAAGCTCGACGCCGCGAATTTCGGCGACGCCGACAAGGTGCTGCGCCGCGAGATCTACAGCGTGCTGAAGCAGGCCGACTTCGACTATCAGCGTTTGCAATACAACACGGTGGTGTCGGCGGCGATGAAGATGCTCAACGCGCTCGACAGCGCGAAGGGCGCACAACCGGCGGTGCTGCGCGAGACGTACAGCGTGATGCTGCGCGTGCTGTATCCGGTCGTGCCGCATCAGACGTTCCAGTTGTGGCAGGAACTCGGTTACGCCGACGAATTCGGCTCGCTGCTCGACGCAGCGTGGCCGAAGGTCGATGAACAGGCGCTGGAACAGGCCGAAATCGAGCTCGTGCTGCAGGTGAACGGCAAGGTGCGCGGCGCGCTCACGGTGGCGAAGGACGCGACACGTGAAGCGATCGAAAAGCTCGCCGCCGCGCATGAAGCGGTCGGGAAGTTCAGCGAAGGCAAGGCGCCGAAAAAAATCGTCGTGGTGCCGGGCCGTCTCGTGAACGTGGTCGTTTGACAGCCCACCGAAACATGACAGCAGACAAGTGCCGCCGCGCGCGGCGGCGCTTGTCTCTCGCTGCGAAATCTACTGCGAACCAGGAGCCAATGTGACTCGCAGATCGTTATTGACGCTGGTGTGCAGCGTGCTGATGTTGTCCGCCTGCGGCTTCCAGCTGCGCGGTCAGCAGGACTACGCATTCAAACGACTCTATATCTCCGGCGGTTCGGCAGCGGCCGGCGCGCGGCTGGCTCGCCTCGTACAGGGCGGCAGCGACACGGTGGTGGTCACTTCCGTCGCGAATGCCGACGCAACGTTGCAGATCACCGAAGGCCGCGGCGTCAATACGCTCACGCTGAACTCGCTCGGTGTCGTCGAAGAGTACGCGATGAATCTCACGATGAACTACACGCTGGTCGGCAAGGATGGCACCGTGCTGATTCCGCCGAGCGCGATCGCGCTAAACCGCGCGATGACCTATAGCGACCAGTACTCGCAGGCCAAGGCTGCTGAAGCGGACATCCTGTTCGCGGACATGGAAAACGACGCGATCGACCAGCTTTCGCGCCGTCTGTCGCTGGTGCGCTCGCTGCATCCGGCCCCGGGTCAGCAGGTGCCGTCGGTTGCGCCGCGCGCGCCGTTACCGCCGCCGCCGCTGTGAGCGCCGCGCTGTGTCTTTGTTTCGCTTGCTGCGCTTGCTCATGCACTCGCTCATGCACCCGTTTAACCTCGCCGATCGGTAGCCATGCAACTGCGACTTGACGCGCTCGAAGCGCATCTCGCGAAGGGACTCGCCGGACTCTACGTCGTGTACGGCGACGAGCACCTGCTCGCGCAGGAAGCGAGCGACCGGATTCGTGCGACGGCGCGTGCGGCCGGTTTCACGGATCGCTCGGTGTTCACGGTCGAACGCGGTTTCGACTGGAGTTCGCTACTTGGCGCGAGTCAATCGATGTCGCTGTTCGGCGACCGTCAACTGGTCGAATTGCGCATCCCATCGGGCAAGCCCGGCAAGGAAGGTGCGGATGCGCTGAAGGCGCTCGCCGCCGCCGTGAATGACGACGTGCTGACGATGATCACGCTGCCGCGGCTCGATGCAGCTACGCAAAAGTCCGCGTGGTTCACCGCGCTGTCCGATGCCGGCGTCGCGTTGAAGATCGATCCGGTCGAACGCGCGCAGTTGCCGAATTGGGTCGGTCAACGGCTTGCGGCTCAGGGCCAGCGGGTCGTTGCCGGCGAAGAAGGGCGGCGTGCGCTGGCGTTCATCGCCGAACGTGTTGAAGGCAACCTGCTGGCGGCGCATCAGGAAATCCAGAAACTCGGGTTGCTGTATCCGGCTGGGTCTTTGAGCTTCGAACAGATCCAGGACGCTGTGCTCAATGTTGCCCGTTACGACGTTTTCAAGCTGAACGAGGCGATGCTGGCGGGCGATGTCGGCCGCCTGGCGCGCATGCTCGACGGGCTGCGCGGCGAAGGCGAGGCTGCCGTACTGGTGTTGTGGGCGGTCGTCGAAGAAGTGCGGACGCTGTTGCGGATCAAGCGCGGCGTCGCGGCCGGCAAGCCGCTTGCGATGCTGGTGCGTGAGAACCGCGTCTGGGGCCCGCGTGAGCGGCTGATTGGGCCGGCGCTGTCGCGCGTCACGGAAAGCACGCTTGAAAAGGCGCTCGCTTTGGCCGCGCGGCTGGATCGGCAGGTGAAGGGATTGTCGGGCGGCACGCCGGGCAATCATCGCAACGACCCACCGCCTGATCCGTGGGACGGCCTGTTCGAACTGGCCATGACGGTGGCTTCGCCGAAAGCAGCGCCTGTGCCGCCGCCACGACCTCGCTCCGCGGCAGCTACGCCGGCGCGAAGGCCAGTCTGATCTGGACGATCGACGCGGCCAATAGTGGCTGACGTGGCTGATGAGGCTGACATGCTGATGAGGAGCCGGTGTGAGGCTTTCCCACAACCAGCAGCAGGCATCTAGACGCGTCACAGTCGATGCAGGGGCAGTATCAGGTCTCGCACCGTCGAGGTTGACGGCGCTAAGGATCTGACCTCAGTCACTCCGGCCGCCGCGGCAAGCAAAGCGCTGCCACCCGACTTACAATCGTTTCATCTTTCGCTAATTCTGCTTGTCCGCCGCACCTCGATGTGCGCGGCACCACGAGAATCACCATGGATATCGACCAGTACATGACCGACCTCGGCCGCCGCGCCCGTCACGCTTCGCGTGCGATGGCGCGTGCGTCGACGGCGGCAAAGAATGCCGCGCTCGCTGCAGTCGCTCACGCGATCGAACGCGACGCCGCGCTGCTGAAGGAAGCCAATGCGCGCGACGTAGCCCGTGCGCGTGACAAAGGTCTCGACGCCGCTTTCATCGACCGACTGACGCTGTCGGACAAGGCGCTGAAGACGATGGTCGAAGGCTTGCGGCAAGTCGCCGCGCTGGCCGATCCTATCGGCGAGATCAGCAATCTGAAGTACCGCCCGAGCGGCATCCAGGTCGGCCAGATGCGTGTACCGCTCGGCGTGATCGGCATCATCTACGAATCGCGTCCGAACGTGACGATCGACGCCGCCGCGCTGTGCCTGAAGTCGGGCAACTCGACGATTCTGCGTGGCGGCTCTGAAGCGCTCGAATGCAATACGGCATTGGCGAAGCTGATCGGCGAAGGGCTGGAAGCCGCCGGTTTGCCTCAGGATGCCGTGCAAGTGGTGGCGACGTCGGATCGCGCCGCGGTTGGCAAGCTGATCACGATGACCGAATACGTCGACGTGATCGTGCCGCGCGGCGGTAAGAGCCTGATCGAGCGGCTGATGAACGAAGCGCGTGTGCCGATGATCAAGCACCTCGATGGCATCTGCCACGTGTATGTCGACGATCGCGCGGACCTGACCAAGGCGCTGACCGTCTGCGACAACGCGAAGACGCACCGCTACGGCACCTGCAACACGATGGAAACGCTGCTGGTCGCGCGCGGTATCGCGGCTGAAGTACTGCCGCCTTTGGGCAAGCTGTATCGCGACAAGGAAGTCGAATTGCGCGTGGATGCAGCCGCGCGCGCTGTGCTGGCTGACGCCGGCATCGGCCCGCTCGTCGATGCCACCGAAGAAGACTGGCGCACCGAGTATCTCGCGCCGGTGCTGGCGATCAAGGTGGTCGACGATCTCGACGCCGCGATCGACCACATCAACACGTATAGCTCGAAGCACACCGACGCGATCGTTACCGAAGACCACGACCGCGCAATGCGCTTCCTGCGCGAGGTGGATTCGGCGAGCGTGATGGTCAACGCGTCGACGCGTTTCGCGGACGGCTTTGAATTTGGCCTGGGCGCGGAGATCGGCATCTCGAACGACAAGTTGCACGCACGCGGACCGGTCGGGCTGGAAGGGCTGACGTCGATGAAGTACGTCGTGCTTGGGCATGGCGAAGGCCGGCAATAAGTCGCCGTCGGAAGCGTGTTTCATCGCGAACGCCGGAATAAGCGGCGCCGCCCGCGCGTTTCATCGCGAAAACCGGAATAAGCGCCGCCGGCTGTACGTTTAATCGCGAACGCCACCGAGCAATGCTGCCGGCTGCGTCTTTTCATTACGAACGCGCCGCCACGAGCGCTGATTTCCACAATACAAGTCGCAAGGACCGCTGATGCTTTGGGTAAAGACGTTTCACATCGTCCTGGTTGCTTCCTGGTTTGCCGGCCTGTTCTATCTGCCGCGCATCTTCGTCAATCTGGCCATGGAGACTGAACCCGCGGCCACCGCGCGGCTTTTGACGATGGCCCGCAAGCTGTTCCGCTTCATGACGTTCATCGCGGTGCCGGCGCTAGCATGCGGACTGTGGCTGTGGCTCGCGGTCGGCATTGGGCGCGGGCAGGGCTGGATTCACGCGAAGGTCGGCGTGGTGGTGCTGCTGATCATCTATCACGCGTACTGCGGGGTACTGCTGCGGACCTTCGAGCGCGGCGAGAACCGTCGGACGGACAAGTGGTATCGGATGTTTAATGAACTGCCGGTGCTGGGGATGTTGGCGGCGGTTGCGTTGGTGGTGATCAAGCCGTTTTAAAAATAGGAATATTCCTATTTACGTTTTTTGAATAAGCATTAACTCGTCGCGTGGCATTTGTCTCCGCGCGGCGCTGCACATCAGTAATCGATGGTTCGTCGGCAAAATATTCGCAGGACACTGTCGATTTCAACGCGCTATTTTCTGCGCCGCTCACTTTCCTTCAAGCTGCTATCCGGCTGATCGCTACGTTCGGAATTTTCTGATTTTGAGCGTGGGCCTAGCCGCGTCCCTATGCACGGATTGCGCTGTTCCTGTCGGCTGATACCTTTGTCTGGTAGGGATTTGCGACTTATGTTGTCTGATATTCAAGCACATCACGTAAGAAAAGTCTGATCGGTGCCGTATTTTCTTTAAGAACCGTCCTATTAAACCGTCAGATTCCTACTTCTATAGTCGGAGCATCCCCAGAAGGATTAATGGGATGGTCCGAAAGTTCTCATCACGACGACCCCGTTTTCATCCTTCTGTCAGCACCTGACGCGCGCCGGCCTCCATTAAAAAAGCCTCCGCCGCACAGAGCCCGATATCAGATCTTCAGAAGGACGAAATCATGAACAAGTCGTACAAAACCGTTTGGAATGAAACCACCGGCACGTATGTAGCCGCACCCGAAGTCGCGAAGAGCCGCGGCAAGAAGAGTCGGAACAAGAAGGCGCTGGTGGCGGCGCTGATGGCGGCGGGGGTTGGATTCGGCACGGCGGTGAAATCTGAAGCGGCGGCCACGCCCAACTCCTTTGCGGTAGGCGTGTTGGGCACTGATGCAAGCAACTCGGGCTGCATTTCTTCTGCGGACGGTGCACAGGTGACCACGGGTGCTGACTGTACTTCGGGCACTGGTGCGCAGCAAGCCGGCATCGTGTCCTACGACGCTAGTGGGAATGCGGGTGCGTTCTTTACGGTGACCGATCCGAATACCGCTCATGTGGGTGCCGGTGGCATCGACCAGTTGAAGATCACGAACAATGGTTTGTTCGTGCTGAACGCGCTCGATATGGGCGGCAACAAGATCACGAATCTGGCTGCGGGTACGGCGGCTACTGATGCGGCGAATTTCGGCCAACTGACCGGTACGGCGCAAAGCATCGCGGCTTCGCTGGGTGGCGGCGCTAGCGTGGACGCGAGCGGTCATGTGACAGCTCCGAGCTATACCCTTGGTGGCTCAGTCTATAACGACGTCGGCAGCGCGCTCGGTGGTCTGGATACGGCGATCGACAATCTTGCTGTGAGTGGCAGCAAATACATCGCTGCCTACAGTGGCGGGGCCGCTGCGAGCGCGACTCAGAATGGAGCGTTGGCAATCGGCCCGAATGCCAAGGCATTGGGCAACAATTCTCAGGCGATCGGCGTGGGTGCAAATGTCAGCGGCCAAAATTCCATTGGCGTGGGCTATAACTCGATAGTTAGCGCAGGCCAATCGGTCGCCTTTGGCTATAACTCGAACGTCGTGAGCGGCGCAGGAGTTTCGGCGGCATTGGGCTATAACGCGAGTGCGACTGCCGGGAATGCAGTCGCCTTGGGCGGCAGTTCTTTGGCGAATCGTTTCGGCACGGTATCGGTCGGCAGCGCAACGAACCAGCGTCAGATCGTGAATGTCGCGGCGGGTACGCAAGCGACCGATGCGGTCAACTACGCCCAGTTGCAGGCGGCGGGTCTGAAGACTGATACGAGCGGCAACGCCACCAACTCTTTCGTCGCCTACGACGATACGACGGAGAGCAAGGTCACGCTGGGCGGCGCGTCGGGCACGACGCTCACGAACGTCGCGGCCGGCGCGGTGTCGGCGTCGAGCACGGACGCGGTGAATGGTGCGCAGCTGTACACGACGAATCAGAACGTCGCGCAGAATGCGGCTGCGATCGCGCAGAACACCAGTGACATCTCGACGAACGCCAGCAACATCGCACAGAACACCAGCGACATCTCGACAAACACTAGCAACATCGCGCAAAACACCAGCGACATCGGCATGCTGAACACGCAGGTCAGCACGATCAACGGTCAAATGGCAGACGTCGTGAAATACGACACGTCAGCACACGACACGATGACCTTGGCCGGCACGGCGGGCACGAAGATCAGGAACGTGGCGGCGGGCGCGCTGTCCTCGTCGAGCACGGACGCGGTGAACGGCACGCAACTGTACGCGACGAACCAGAATGTCGCACAGAACTCCAGCGACATTAGCTTGATCAACTCGCAGATTGCCAGCTTGGGCGGCGGGGTGGCGGGCGCGGTGACGTACGATTCGTCGGCGCATGACAAGGTGAGTTTCGGCGGTACATCGGGCACGACGCTCACGAACGTGGCGGCAGGTGCATTGTCGGATTCGAGCAAGGATGCGGTCAATGGTTCGCAGCTCTACATGACGAACCAGAGCGTTGCACAGAATGCCGCCGCGATCGCGCAGAACACGAGCGATATCTCGACGAACGTCGACAAGGTTGCTCAGAACACGAGCGACATCTCGACGAACGCGGGCAAGGTTGCGCAGAACACGAGCGATATCGCGCAGAACACCACGGACATCAGCACGCTGAATACGCAGGTCAGCACGATCAACGGCCAGATGGCGGACGTCGCGAAATACGACTCGTCGGCGCACGACACGATGACGCTGGCCGGCGCGGCAGGCACGAAGATCACGAACGTGGCAGCGGGCGCGCTATCGGACTCGAGCACGGACGCGGTGAACGGCTCGCAACTGTATGCGACGAACCAGAGCGTTGCGCAAAATGTCGCTGCGATCACGCAGAACACCAGCGACATCGCGACGAACGCTGGCAAGATCGCTCAGAATACGAGCGATCTCGTGCAGAACACCAGCGACATCAGCACGATCAACTCGCAGATCGCCAGCCTCGGCGGCGGTGTGGCCGGCGCGGTGGCCTACGACTCCGCGGCGCGCGACAAGGTGACGTTCGCAGGCGCCTCGGGTACGACGCTCAAGAACGTGGCGGCAGGCGCGGTGTCGGGCTCGAGCATGGACGCAGTGAACGGCACGCAGTTGTACACGACGAATCAGAACGTCGCGCAGAACACGAGCGACATCTCGACCAACACTGGCAACATCGCGCAGAACACGAACGATATTGCGAAGAACACTAGCGATATTGCGCAGCACGCCAGCGACATCGCGCAAAACACT
Organism: Paraburkholderia polaris; assembly: GCF_012927345.1. Taxonomy (GTDB): domain Bacteria; phylum Pseudomonadota; class Gammaproteobacteria; order Burkholderiales; family Burkholderiaceae; genus Paraburkholderia; species Paraburkholderia polaris. Next base: position 198,060 of record NZ_JABBGJ010000008.1, on the reverse strand, counting down.
AGCGACATCGCGAAGAACACCAGCAATATCTCGAACCTCGACACGCGCGTCACGACGGTCGAAGGTTCGGTAAGCGATTTGGCTAACCAGATCAACACGGGCGCAGTCGGCCTCGTGCAGCAGGATCAGACTTCGGGTGATCTGACGGTCGCCAGCAACACCGGCGGAACGCGCGTCAACTTCATGGGCACCACGGGCCCGCGCGAACTGCTCGGCGTCGCAGCCGGCACGACCAGCAACTCCGCGGTCAACCTGGGTCAGTTGAACCCGCTCGTCGCATCGCTCGGCGGCGGTGCGCAAGTGAACGCTGACGGCTCGATCGTCAGCCCGACTTATCACATGCAGGGCGGCACGCAGAGCACCGTCGGCGACGCGCTCGATACGCTTGACACGAATCTGTCGTCGCTGGAAACGCAGATCAACAATGGCAGCATCGGCATGGTCACGCAGGACCAGACTTCGCGCGATCTGCGCATCGGCGCTACGACCGATGGCACGCGTCTCAGCGTGGCCGGCACAGCGGGTAACCGTGTCGTGACCGGTGTGGCGGCCGGTGCGGTGAGCGCGGAGAGCGTCGATGCGGTGAACGGCTCGCAACTCCATGCGAACGCAGCCAGCACGGCAGCGGCGCTTGGCGGCGGATCGACCGTCAACGCGGACGGCACGGTCTCGGCGCCGTCATATAGCGTCGGCGGCACGACCGTGAACAACGTCGGCGCGGCGATCGCGAACGTCGACGGCCGTGTGACGCAGAACACGTCCGATATCGCGAGCCTGCAGACGACGGTCGGCTCGATGAGCGGCTCGGTGGCGAACGCGGTGTCGTATGACACGTCGGCACACAACCAGGTGACCTTGGGCGGTTCGGCCAGCGCGCCGAAGGTGAAGTTGACCAACCTGCAGGATGGCGAACTGTCGGCGACGAGCACCGATGCAGTGACCGGCGCGCAGTTGTGGAATACCAACCAGCAACTGTCCGATCTGAGCCAGTCGGTGCAGAACCAGCAGCAGACCGGCAACACCGCGATGTCCCTCAACGCAGGCGGCGCACCGGCAGCGGCAGCCACCGGCAACAATGCCGTGGCGCTCGGCGGCGGTTCGCAGGCTAGTGGCGAGAACTCGGTTGCGATCGGTTCGGGTTCCGTGGCCGATCAGGCGAACACTGTCTCTGTGGGTTCGCAAGGCAATGAGCGTCGTATCACCAACGTCGCCGATGGCCAGGTTGCGACGGACGCCGTGAACATGCGTCAGTTCCAGTCGGGTATCAATGACGTGGCGCGCAGCGCCTACAGCGGCGTAGCAGCCGCCACCGCGCTGACGATGATTCCGGAAGTCGATCCGGGCAAGACGCTGGCAGTCGGCGTCGCCGGAGCGACTTACAAGGGTTATCAGGCCGCGGCTGTGGGCGCATCGGCCCGTATCACGCAGAACCTGAAGGTCAAGGTGGGTGCCGGCATCAGCGGTAGCGAAACGACTGTCGGCGCCGGTGCGTCGTATCAGTGGTAAGCGTATGACGGTGGTGAAAAGGTGCGGCGGTTGCGTCGCGCCCTTCCGTAGGCCGCAAGTTTGAGTTTGACCCGGTAGTAAAGAAAAGAGGACGGGCTCCCTTCGAGGAGCTCGTCCTTTTTTTGCGCGTGCGGTTGACGCACCGAACAGCCGATACGATTGCGAACACGTCGCTCACCTCTCCCGAGCGACGCCTTCCCCTGCTGCTGTCCCTACGCGAACGCATGTCACTGCCAACGTCCGATGCGCGACCGTCCGCGAAACGTCAGGCGCCCGGATCGATCCTTCTGCGAGTAATCACTTCCTTCGCCTGCGCCATCTTCTCGACGAGCTCAGGCCCCCGGCTCAAAGCCACACCCACCGCGAGAATATCCCCGATCGCCAGATGCGAGACGCGCGAGGTCATCGGCGAAAAGATATCGGTGTCTTCGTCGACATTGGCAAACAACCCGACCGTCGCAAGCCGTGCCAATGGCGAATTGCCGTGCGTGATCGCAATCACCTTCGCGCCTGCCGCTAGCGCCGACTTCACCGCATCGACGATGTCGCGCGTGCGGCCGGTATTCGAGATCGCCACCACCACGTCGCCCTCGCCCAGCAGCGCGGCCGACATCAGAAACGTATGCGGGTCCGAATACGCGACGCTCGGCATGCCGAGGCGAAAGAACTTGTGCTGCACATCGAGCGCCGCGATGCCCGAACCGCCCGCGCCGTAGAACTCGATGCGCCGCGCCTGCGCCAGCAGCGCGATTGCCGCCGCCACGCTATCTGACGACAGATTGTTGCGCACCTGGATCAGCGCGCCGATAGTCCGGTCAAGCACCTTCGCGGCCACGCCCGGCGCCGGCTCGTCAGGCCGCACGTCGCGGTAGACGGCGGGCACTTCCGCCGCGATCCCTTGCGCCAGCCGGATCTTGAACTCGCGAAAGCCGGAAAAACCGAGCGCATGACAGAACCGAGCGATAGTTGGCTGACTGACGCCGGCGCGCGCGGCCACTTCGGTCATCGATAGATCCAGCACCTCGCGCGGCGCTTCAATCACGTAATCGGCCAGCTTGCGCTCGGACGGGCGCAACTGCTCGCGCATCTCTTCCACTTGGGACAGCATCATCGGAAAACTCGCACTATGCTGAAGAATGCGTGGACTATATCTGATTGCTGAAGAAGCTACAAAAACTACATATCGAGCGCTAGGTGTATTCCCTGGTTTTTGGCATATATGTCGCTAAGGCAAAGCCAGTATGGCGATGCGGCGATTCAAAGATGCGGCGGTGCAGCAGGAATCGTGATTGCGATCGTGTAGTTTTTCTACTAAGATTGCGTCGTCGACTGATCCGACATCCCCGCGATACCTACCTGGCATAGTGCGCGCACGGCTCACGCCAGCGACGAAGGAGCTCCGATGGTTTCCCCGCATTCGCAATTGTTGAAGGTCACGCAACGCGTGGTCGAGCGCAGCAAACCCACTCGCGAGGCGTATCTGGCCCGCATCCATCACGCTCAGGGCAAATTTCCGGCGCGCGGCGCGCTCTCCTGCGCCAATCTGGCCCACGGTTTTGCCGGCCTCGAAGGCAACGACAAGTTCGCCATCAAGGCGATCCGCGAGCCGAACATCGGCATCGTGTCGTCGTACAACGAGATGCTGTCCGCGCACGCGCCGTACAAAAACTACCCCGACATCATCAAAGAGGCCGCGCGTGAAAACGGCGGCGTCGCGCAATTCGCGGGCGGTGTGCCGGCCATGTGCGACGGCGTCACGCAAGGCAATGCGGGCATGGAACTTTCGCTGTTCTCGCGCGAAGTGATCGCGATGAGCACGGCGGTCGCGCTCACGCACAACATGTTCGACGCGGCGCTGTGCCTCGGCATTTGCGACAAGATCGTGCCGGGCCTCCTGATCGGCGCGCTGCAATTCGGCCATCTGCCGACGATTTTCGTGCCGGCCGGCCCGATGGGGAGCGGTCTGTCGAACGACGACAAAGCCAAGACGCGCCAACTCTTCGCCACCGGTCAATGCGGCCGCGACGCGCTGCTCGAAGCGGAAGCCGCCGCATACCACAGCCAGGGCACCTGCACGTTTTACGGCACCGCGAACAGCAACCAGATGCTCATGGAGGTCATGGGCCTGCATCTGCCGAGTTCCGCGTTCGTGCATCCGCATACGGCGCTGCGCGACGCGCTGACGGCGCAGGCCGCGCGCCGCGTGCTCGATCTGACGGTGGACCGCGGCAATTACACCCCGATCGGCCACGTGGTCGACGAGAAAGCGATCGTCAATGGCATCGTCGCATTGCTGGCAACGGGCGGTTCCACCAATCACACGTTGCACCTCGTCGCGATTGCACGCGCAGCCGGCATCGTGATCGACTGGAACGACTTCGACACGCTGTCGCAAGCCGTGCCGCTGCTCGCAAAGATCTACCCGAATGGCAAGGCCGATGTGAACCACTTCCACGCTGCGGGCGGTGTCGCGTTCCTGGTCCGCAATCTGCTGGAAGGCGGCTTGCTGCATGAGGACGTGAACACCGTCGCCGGCAAAGGGCTGCATCACTACACGGAAGAGCCGAAGCTGATCGACGGCAAGCTGCAATGGGTACCGGGCGCGGAAAAGAGCGAAGACACGGCGGTGCTGCGTGGCATCAAAGAACCGTTTCAGCCCGATGGCGGTTTGCGTCTGATGCAAGGCAAGCTTGGCCGCGGCGTGATCAAGATTTCCGCAGTGGCGGCGCAGCATCGCAAGGTGAAGGCGCCGGCCATCGTGTTCGATTCGCAGGAAGCGGTGCAGGCCGCGTTCGACAAGGGCGAGCTGAAGCGCGATTTCATTGCTGTTGTGCGTTTCCAGGGCGCTCGCGCAAATGGCATGCCCGAGCTGCATCGTTTGACGCCGTTGCTCGGTGTGTTGCAGGATCAAGGTTTCCACGTCGCATTGGTCACGGACGGCCGCATGTCCGGCGCGTCGGGCAAGGTGCCGGCGGTGATCCACCTGTCGCCGGAAGCATTGCTGCAAGGCCCGATCGGTAAGGTTCGCACCGGCGACATGCTGGTGATCGATGCGGACGCAGGCGTGCTCGACATCGAAATCGACGCAGCCGAATGGGCGGCGCGGCCGGAAGCGTTGCCGCAGCATCAGGCGGAGAACGAAGTCGGCTTCGGCCGTGAGCTGTTCGGCGTGTTCCGTGCGGCGGCAGCGCCGGCGGAGCAGGGCGCCTCGGTGTTCGGTCCGATGGTGGGCGAGCGCGCAGCGCATCACGGTGAGCGGGCCAAAGCACACACCGAAGCACACACAAGCACCACTCAAGCCAGCTAAACGCTGCAGAAATAAGGAGTCTGACTATGACAGCGAAAACAGTAAGCGACATCGTGCGCCTCGGCCCCGTGATTCCGGTGCTCGCATTCGACTCGGTCGAGCAGGGTGAAAACGTGTCGCGCGCACTGCACGCGGGTGGCGTGAAGGTGCTGGAAATCACGCTGCGCACCGCAGCCGGTCTGGAAGCGATCGAACGCGCGAGCCAACTGGCTGAGGACATCGTGGTTGGCGTCGGTACGATCACGAAGCCCGAGCACTGCGCTCAGGCCAAGAAAGCGGGCGCGCAGTTCGGCGTCTCGCCGGGTCTGACGAGAGACATGCACAAGGCCGCGCAGGATGCGGGCTTGCCGCTGCTGCCGGGCGTGATGACACCGACCGACATCATCACCGCACTGGAACTCGGCTACGAAATCGTCAAGTTCTTCCCGGCGCAGCAAGCCGGCGGCGTGCCGATGCTGCAGGCGTTTTACGGCCCGTTCCCGACACTGAAATTCTGCCCAACCGGCGGCATCACGGCCGAAAGCGCCATCAATTTCCTCGCACAACCGAACGTCGTGTGCGTGGGCGGTTCGTGGTTGACGCCGAAAGCCGCGCTCGTCGCGCAAAACTGGGATGAAGTCACGCGTCTCGCGCGTGCCGCCAGCGAGCTGGCCGCGCCTGCTCACTAAGCTGCACACTAAGTTGCATCGGCGCACGATACGATAGTCCGCTAGCCAGGTACCACGCAAAGGAGCTTCGTCGAAACAGTCTGTCAGGCTGTCGCGGCGAGGCTCCTTTTCGATATGCGCGCCGGATTCGCGCGCTTTTAGAGACAACAAACAGTAAAATTCAGCGTCCGCGCGGCTTGCCGGGTTTTCTGGCACCGCTGCAGGTCGCCGTGAGACAGGTGCCAGCCGTGTTCCGCACCGACATCAATAACGCAAAGGAGGAGCTTCATGGAAGCTGTCCACGGCAGCATGCTGCTGGTCTTCGCGGTGATCGCCATCGCACTTCTGATCCTGCTGATCACCCGCTACAAGGTTTATCCGTTCCTCGTCCTCATCATCGTGTCGTTGTTGCTGGGTCTCGCATCCGGCATGCCGATGGGCACCATCGTCAAATCGTTCGAAACCGGTAACGGCAACACGCTCGGCCACATTGCGATCGTGGTCGGGCTAGGCACCATGCTCGGCAAGATGATGGCCGAATCGGGCGGCGCGGAGCGCATTGCCACTACGTTGATCGACTGGTTCGGTGAGAAGAACATTCACTGGGCGATGATGGTCGTGGCGATCATCGTGGGCTTGCCGGTGTTCTTCGAAGTCGGTTTCGTGCTGCTGATTCCGATCGCGTTCAACGTCGCGAAGCGCACCAACAAATCGCTGCTGCTGGTCGGCTTGCCGATGGTCGCGGGGCTTTCCGTCGTGCACGGCCTGATTCCGCCGCATCCGGCCGCGATGCTCGCGGTGCAGGCGTATCACGCCGACATCGGCAAGACGATCGCGTACGGCCTGATCGTGGGCGTGCCGACGGCGATCGTCGCCGGTCCGTTGTTCGCATTGCTGGTCAGCCGCTATATCAAACTGCCGGAGAACAATCCGCTCGCCGCGCAGTTTCTCGGCGCCGCTGACAAGCAAAAGGAAAAGCGCGAACTGCCGAGCTTTGGCATTACGCTTTTCACCATTCTGTTGCCGGTGATTCTGATGCTGGTCGGCAGCTGGGCCGACCTCGTGTTTACGCCGAAGACCTTGGCGAACGACCTGCTGCGTTTCGTCGGCAATTCGGACGTCGCGTTGTTGATCGCCGTGCTGGTCAGCTTCTGGACTTTCGGTGCGAGCCGCGGTTTCAATCGTGAGCAGATTCAGAAGTTCTGCGGCGAATGTCTGGCGCCGATCGCGGGCATCACGCTGATCGTCGGTGCCGGCGGCGGTTTCGGGCGCGTGCTGATGGATAGCGGCATTTCGAAGGAAATCGTCAACGTGGCAACGGCCATGCACCTGTCGCCGCTGCTGTTCGGCTGGCTGGTGGCCGCGCTGATTCGTCTGGCCACGGGTTCGGCGACGGTCGCCATGACCACCGCTTGCGGTATCGTCGCGCCGATCGCGGCGGCGAGCGGCGTGCATGTCACGCCGGAATTGCTGGTGCTGGCAACCGGTTCGGGCTCGCTGATTTTCTCGCACGTCAACGACGGCGGTTTCTGGCTGATCAAGGAATATTTCGGTATGACGGTAGTGCAGACGTTCAAGACATGGTCGCTCTGCGAAACCATCATTTCAGTGATGGGTTTGGGTTTGACTTTCGCGCTCGCGACGGTCGTGTAAGGAGTTTCTGATGATTCTGATCGCAATGGGCGTGTCGGGCGCCGGCAAAACGAAGATTGGCGAAATGCTGGCGGAACGCCTGCACTGCGCATTTACCGACGGCGACGCGTTTCACAGCGCCGCCAACAAAGAGAAAATGCACCACGGCATTCCGCTTACCGACGAAGACCGTTGGCCGTGGCTGCAAACCATCCGCGTGGCAATCGAAGGGAAGCAACGGGCGGGCGAGAAGGCGGTATTCACGTGTTCGTCGCTGAAGCGTTCGTACCGCGATGTTCTGCGTAATGGCGACAAGGACGTGTGCTTCATCTACCTCAAGGGTTCGCGCGAAGTGCTGGAGGCGCGGTTGACTACCCGTACCGGTCACTTCTTCGATCCGTCGCTGTTGCAAAGTCAGCTCGATACGCTCGAGGAACCGGGCCCGGATGAAGCGATCACGGTGAGTATCGAGTTGTCGCCGGAAGAAATCGTCGTCGAGGTGTTGAAGCAGGTCGAGGTTCGCTGAGTTTCCAGCCCTTTGGCCTGAACGAAGAAAAGCCGCTCCGAGGAGCGGCTTTTCTATGCCTCCGAAGAAGCAATGAGGCAGCGATGACCGAAGCTTAAGCGATGCGCTTTGCCAGTTCGACCGCTTTGCCGATATACGAACCCGGCGTCATGGCGAGCAGACGATCCTTCGCATCTTGCGGAATCGCCAGGCCGCTCACGAACGTTTGCAGCGCTTCGCGCGTGATGCCCTTGCCGCGCGTCAGTTCCTTCAACTGCTCGTACGGGTTCTCGATGCCGTAGCGGCGCATCACCGTTTGCACCGGCTCGGCCAACACTTCCCAGCAGTTGTCGAGGTCTTCATTCAGGCGCTGCGCATTCACTTCGAGCTTGTCCAGGCCGCGGATCAGCGAGTCGTACGCAAGCAGCGAGTAGCCGAACGCGACGCCCATGTTGCGCAGCACCGTCGAGTCGGTGAGGTCGCGCTGCCAGCGCGAAATCGGCAGCTTATCGGCCAGGTGGCGCAGCGTGGCGTTGGCCAGGCCGAGATTGCCTTCCGAATTTTCAAAGTCGATCGGATTGACCTTGTGCGGCATCGTCGACGAGCCGATTTCGCCGGCCTTCGTACGTTGCTTGAAGTAACCGACCGAGATGTAGCCCCACACGTCGCGGTCCAGATCCAGCAGGATCGTATTCGCGCGCGACACGGCGTCGAACAGTTCGGCCATGTAGTCGTGCGGCTCGATCTGGATCGTGTACGGATTGAACGTGAGCTTCAGACGCTGTTCGACCACTTCGCGCGAGAACGCTTCCCAGTCGAATTCGGGATACGCGGACAGATGCGCGTTGAAGTTACCAACCGCGCCATTCATCTTGCCCAGCAGTTCGACCTTCGCGATACGCTCGATCGCGCGTTCCAGACGCGCAGCGACGTTGGCGATTTCCTTGCCGAGCGTGGTGGGGCTGGCCGGTTGGCCGTGCGTGCGCGACAGCATCGGCTGTTCGGCTTGCGCATGAGCCAGCGCGACGAGGCGTTGATGCACCGAGCGCAGCGCCGGCAGAATCACGTGTTCACGCGCGCCCGCCAGCATCAGGCCGTGCGACGTGTTGTTGATGTCTTCCGACGTGCAGGCGAAGTGGATGAACTCGCTCGCGCGTTCCAGTTCTTCCTGACCCTTGACCGATTCCTTCAGCCAGTACTCGACCGCTTTCACGTCGTGATTCGTCACACGTTCGATTTCCTTGATGCGCGCGGCGTCGTGCGCGGTGAAGCGCTCGGCCAGTTGCAGCAGGAACTGTTCGGCCGCTTCGGAAAAGCGCGGTACTTCGGCGAAACCGGCGTGCGAGAGCGCGATCAGCCAGTGGATTTCAACCGTCACGCGATTGCGCATGAAAGCGGCTTCCGAGAGCCAGTCGCGCAGGGCTTCGGTTTTCGACGCGTAACGGCCGTCGAGCGGGGAGAGCGCGTTCAGCGCGAACAGGGTGTCGGGGCGGGTGTCGGACATGATGGGGGCGTGACGCAAGGGTGAAAACGCGGGGAAACTGCGAGAACCCGGAATTTTACCACCGGACGCTTGCACCCCTGATTCCATCGCGCCGTCCACGAGGGACAACAACGCCTATTCGTTACCGAAGGGTGGGAGGCGCGGATCGGATGCACGCGAACGGGGTTGGCTGGTGCTGCCTTCGAGCCGTACGGCAGGGCTGATCGTTGGCATCGGTTCTTGCGCAATGCCTCGCCGTGGAGTCAGTAGCCCGGAGACGACGAACCAGTAATAGCGGTGTGCCACTCAGGTCATCTGTGAGGTAATCATCCGGCTTCGGAGGGAGACCACTCAATTCCATAAGAAAGTCTCGCCTTCGATACAGGGGTTCATTCTCGAGCGCCGGATACGCATCGGAAAAATGGGCTAATTCCGATGACCCTCAAATCGGTGGTGACAGCATCGATATGCGAAAAAATTAGCACAATAAGCATGACTTGCGATCACGTCGCCTATCCGTTCCTCTTGAACATGAGAGTAGATGAAGCAACAGGCAATGCTCAGACTGAATGACGTCTTAAGACTTCCTGTGTGTCAATTTCGCTAAATTCGTGCGATGCGATGTATCTGGAGACGTGGTGTAACTCTGAAATGCGGATATGCGGAACAGCCGGAAATCGAACCGGTCGCTGCCAGCGGATCTCAAGAATTTTCATCGAATGTCGAACATTCGGGTAGCAACTTGATTCATTGCGCGCAGCACATCTATTACGCTGCGCGAATACCATTTATGACGACGTGCTTGTTTATGTCGAGACGCCCGGAGAGCGGCGGCGAATACTTTCAAAAAAAACGCCCGCAACTTACGGGCGTATTAACAATGCAGCGACCCGGGGAGAGGCCGCAACGCACCGAGGAACGACTAAGGACTGTTGCAGGAGTCTAGCTTAATCTCCGCAAAAGGCTACGTCGACTTACTACGGAAAAAAGGAGGAAATAAGTCGATGGTGCTTCACCCACGGATTCAAATATTTTCTTATCGAAAGTGACTGCGTTGTCGCCGGACGGCGATTGGCGGATTGGTGAGAATGGGTATCATTCGTTAGCGAAAGATGCCTGCGCAAGGTAACGGGCGTAGATGTGGCTGGTATGCGATATACGTGATCGCCAGCTAATTTTCGTCAAAAATATCAAATTAATGTCGTGTCGAGGGGTGCCATGAACGTTAATGCTGTGATGCAAAATGCCTGCGCCAGGGCGGTTTTGATGGCGTGACATGTTTCACGCGTTGCGCCACTTGGTAATTAACTATACGGTTCATTGCATGGGTAGTGGTGAAGTATTTTCTGAATCTAATGTCCGTGCTTCTCCATTTGTAAAAAAGTGAGTATTGTGTCGGCTCCTGTACCCCCAAAAAATCAAGTAAAGCCAGGAGGTCGTAAATAATGAAAGCTCCCCAGCAAGGTGTAACGGTCTTCAGGTCGGTTATTACCAACGGTACACAATTCGAGGAATACATCAACGGGATCGGGCGTCCAAGGTTCGCGGTCAGCTGTGGAGGCGACGATCCGGGCGGCGCCCAGGCCGGGCCGGATGAATGGCTGTTCGCCGACGATATTGAATGCCTGATGCGGGCATTTCTGGATTGGGATGCGCGTGGCATTCGCATGAAGTTCGATCAGCCGGCATCCAGCGAAGCGGAGGGCAGCGCAAGCTGGATCGTCGTGGGATTGCCTGCCCACTTCAACGATGCGACGGCGAGTCTCAACTGCGGGCTACTCGGGGCGATGTGCGGCGTGATGGGTGCTGACGGCGCCCGCCGGGCATTTCTCGAGTCAGTGTTCAATGACGCATGGACGTACGATTTCGTCGCGTTGCGGGCGAACCGCTACGACAGTTTCATCGAGCAATGGAAATCGGATGACGACAAGAATGCCCGGCCCGATCACTATCGGGCACTGAAGCATTTTGGCGTTATCAGCGATGCCGGCGAACTGGGCATCGGCTGTCGGCCGCAGCAGTATTGGGTGTATATCGGCGTGGCGAGTGGCAGCCTGACAGCTCAACAGCTCAACGATGCCGGCCTGGACCGCAAAGGCTTGATCGGCCAGGCATGTGTGATCAATGGACTCGGTGAGGTTGAGCGTATTGGGAACCACCGCGTCATGGAAGGCGACGAGGCCTAGTGCGTCTCTATCGCGCCTGGCCTGTCGCCGGCTCATGGCCGTCTCATCGCGCCGGCGGGCAATAGCGGAGCGTGATGGCCGCGGTATGCATCACGACACCGATCTAGAATGCTGTCTTCCTCTCTCCCGGCAGCAGCAGGCTACGTATGGAACTGAAATGGCTCGAAGACTTTGTTTCGCTCGCGGAAACGCGTAGTTTCAGCCGCTCTGCCGAATCGCGTCACGTCACGCAACCGGCATTTTCGCGGCGAATTCAGGCACTGGAAGCGTGGCTGGGCACGGAACTGATCGATCGTTCGGTTTACCCGACGCGGCTGACGGCGGCAGGCCAGGTGTTTTACGAGCAGGCGCTCACCATGCTGTCGCAGTTCCACGAGGCGCGTGCCCTACTGCGCGGACACACGGCGACGCCGCAGGCAACCATCGAGTTCGCGGTGCCGCACACGCTGTCGCTCACGTACTTCCCGCGCTGGCTGCAACGCATCGAAGCGCAAATGGGCCCGATCCATACCCGGCTGCGGGCGTTGAACGTGCACGACGCGGCTTTGGCGCTGGTGGAAGGCGGTTGCGATCTGATGATGGGCTATCACCATCCGAGTCATCCGGTCGCGCTCGATCCCGCGCGCTACGACATGCTCACGCTCGGCAACGAACCGATCAGTCCGTTCTCGGCGCCGGGCCGCGCCGGGCGCCCTCGGCACACGCTGCCGGGCACGGCCGAAACGCCCACGCCCTATCTAACCTACACGCCGAACGCGTACCTTGGCCGCATGACCGAAGTGATTCTCGCCAACGCGCCGGAGCGCCTGTATCTCGACCGGTTGTACGAAACAGACATGGCCGAGGGGCTCAAAGCGATGGCGCTGGCCGGCCACGGCATTGCGTTCCTGCCGCACAGCGCAGTGGAAGACGCGGTCGCCGACAGCAAGCTGATCAGGCTCGATCGCGCGACGCGCGGCACGCCCGAAGGGCAGCTCACGCTGACCATGGAGATTCGCCTCTATCGCGACAAGCTGGCCGCCAAAGGCGACGATGCACGGCAAATACTCGTGCGGCAACTGTGGGACGTGGTGTCGGAGGAGTTGGCGCAAGGCGCAGGCGCTGCCTGAAAACCTGCGTCCCTACGACGCGAATTTGCGGCTTCTTAACGGTTATGCAGAAAAAACATAATCGGATAAGGAAACGGCATTGGATTTCAAAACGGCGTTTTTCGACAATGCTGCTATTCGATCAACGCCGGAGCGTTCATGTCTTCTCAGCAGCAAGTCGCACAATCCGCATCATCGTTGCAGTCCGTTCCCTCCTACCTTAATAGCGAAGACCTCGGCCCGTGGGGCAACTACCTGCGTCAGGTCGACCGCGTCGCGCCGTACCTCGGCTCGCTGTCCCGCTGGCTCGAAACCCTGAAGCGCCCAAAGCGCATTCTGATCGTCGATGTGCCTATCGAACTCGATAACGGCACCGTCGCGCACTTCGAAGGCTATCGCGTGCAGCACAACGTGTCGCGCGGTCCGGGTAAGGGCGGCGTGCGCTATCACCAGGACGTGACGCTGTCGGAAGTGATGGCGCTGTCGGCGTGGATGTCGGTGAAGAACGCTGCTGTGAACGTGCCGTACGGCGGCGCGAAGGGCGGTATTCGTGTCGACCCGCGCACCTTGTCGCGTGGCGAGCTGGAGCGCATGACGCGCCGCTACACGAGCGAAATCGGCATCATCATCGGACCGAATACCGACATCCCCGCGCCGGACGTGAACACGAACGAGCAGATCATGGCGTGGATGATGGACACGTACTCGATGAACCAGGGCCAAACGGCTACGGGCGTCGTGACGGGCAAGCCGATCACGCTGGGTGGTTCGCTGGGCCGCCGTGAAGCGACGGGCCGTGGCGTGTTCGTGGTTGCCTCCGAAGCAGCACGCCGCATTGGTGTCGACATCGAAGGCGCGCGTATCGCCGTGCAGGGCTTCGGTAACGTGGGCGGCATCGCTGCGCGTCTGTTTCAGGAAGCGGGCTCGAAGTTGGTCGCGGTGCAAGATCACACCGGCTCGCTGTACAAGTCAACCGGCATCGATGCTGTCGCGCTGCTGGCTCACGTGGCGAAGACGGGCGGCGTGGGCGGTTTCGCGGAAGCCGACGCGATCGCGAACGAAGATTTCTGGACGGTTGAATCCGACATCCTGATTCCGGCTGCGCTGGAAAACCAGATCACCGAAAAGAACGCAGCGAAGATCAAGACGAAGATCGTCGTGGAAGGCGCTAACGGCCCGACCACTACGGCAGCGGACGACATTCTGCACGACCGCGGCATCCTCGTGATTCCGGACGTTGTGGCCAACGCGGGCGGTGTGACGGTGTCGTATTTCGAGTGGGTGCAGGACTTCTCGAGCTTCTTCTGGACCGAAGATGAGATCAACCAGCGTCTCGAGCGCGTGATGCGTGAAGCATTTGCCGCAGTTTGGCAAGTATCGAGCGAACAGAAGGTGTCCGTGCGGACCGCCGCGTTTATCGTCGCGTGTAAGCGGATCCTGGAAGCGCGCGAATTGCGCGGCCTGTATCCCTGACCTGATTGCGTGAAACGGCGGGTCCGCTACCTCGCGGAACTTACCGATCCTGCTTCGACGCGGTTCAAAAGACCGCGTGTTTGACCCGGCGGGCGGCATCGTATCGATGCCGCCCGCCTTCGCATGTCCGGAAAGGTTAACTGACCGTCCCGGAAGCGTCGTTTAACACGACAACACGCGTAGCGGCGCGCGCCCCCAAGGAAGTCCTCTTGAGGGATTAGGGGAACATGCAACAAACATGGTTTATAGCAATACTTTCAAAATAATTACTTTGCTAAACTGGCGCCGATTCTTGCCAAGGAGATCACACATGAAGGTTAAAAAAGCTGCGCTGTTGCTCGCGACTCTCGGACTGTTTACGGTTGGCGCGCATGCGCAAGACGCTGGTACGCTGAAAAAGATCAAAGACACGGGCGTGATTTCGCTGGGTCATCGCGAATCGTCGATCCCGTTTTCGTATTACGACGACAAACAGAATGTCATCGGCTACTCGCAGGAATTCGCGCTGAAGGTGGTGGAGGCGGTCAAGGCAAAGCTGAACATGCCTAACCTGAAGGTCAAGCTCACGCCTGTCACGTCGCAAAACCGTATTCCGCTGGTGCAAAACGGCACCGTCGACATGGAATGCGGCTCGACCACCAATAACGCCGAACGCCAGCAACAAGCTTCGTTCTCGAACACGATCTTCGTGATCGGCACGCGTCTGATGACCAAGAAGGACTCCGGCATCAAGGACTTCGCGGACCTGAAGGGCAAGACTGTCGTCACGACGGCCGGCACCACCTCCGAGCGCCTGCTTCGCAAGATGAACCAGGACAAGAGCATGGGCATGAACATCATTAGCGCGAAGGACCATGGCGAGTCATTCCTGACGCTCTCCACCGGCCGCGCTGCCGCGTTCATGATGGACGACGCGCTTCTGGCGGGCGAGCGGGCAAAGTCGAACAACCCGGGCGACTTCGTGATCGTCGGCACACCGCAATCGCATGAAGCGTATGGCTGCATGATTCGCAAGAACGATCCGGAATTCAAGAAGGTCGTCGACGACGCGATCGCGAAGGTCGAAACCTCGGGCGAAGCCGATCAGATCTACAAGAAGTGGTTCGAATCGCCGATTCCGCCGAAGGGCCTGAACCTGAACTTCCCGGAAAGCGACGACATCAAGGCGCTCTACAAGAGCCCGAATGACAAGGCAATCGATTAAACCTTAGCTGTTTTTTTGAAACGCTGAACGAGACGGAAGGGGCCACGCGCTTCTTCCGTTTCTTTTTGCTGGAGTCTTGGTCATGTCATATCACTGGAACTGGGGCATTTTGCTGAGTCCGGTCTCCACCGGCGAGCCGACCACCTATCTGGGCTGGCTGATGTCCGGCTTCTGGGTGACGATTACCGTGTCGCTGTCGGCATGGGTAATCGCGCTGATCGTCGGTTCGTTTTTCGGTGTGCTGCGCACGGTGCCGAACAAATGGGCGTCCGGTATCGGCACGCTCTATGTCGCGATCTTCCGCAACATCCCACTGATCGTGCAGTTCTTCATCTGGTATCTGGTGATACCGGAGTTGCTGCCGGTGTCGATCGGCAACTGGTTCAAGCAATTGCCGCCGGGCGCGCAGTTCTTCTCGTCGTCGATCATCTGTCTCGGGTTGTTCACCGCCGCGCGCGTGTGCGAGCAGGTGCGCTCGGGCATCAACGCGTTGCCGCGCGGCCAGCGCGCCGCGGGTCTGGCAATGGGCTTCACGCAATGGCAGACGTATCGCTACGTGCTGCTGCCGGTTGCGTACCGGATCATCGTGCCGCCGCTCACGTCCGAGTTTTTGAACATCTTCAAGAACTCGGCGGTCGCGTCGACCATCGGTCTGCTGGATCTGTCGGCCCAGGCGCGCCAACTGGTCGACTACACGTCGCAGACGTATGAGTCGTTCATCGCGGTCACGCTGGCCTACATGCTGATCAATCTGGTCGTGATGCAACTGATGCGCTGGGTCGAAGCCAAGACACGGTTGCCCGGCTATATCGGAGGTAAGTGATGCATCATTTCGACTGGAGCGGTATTCCGGGCGCACTGCCTACGCTGTGGACCGGCGCGATCGTCACCTTCAAGATCACGCTGATCGCGATCGTGTTCGGCATTATCTGGGGCACGGTTCTCGCCATCCTGCGGCTCTCGCCGTTCAAGCCGTTCGCCTGGTTCGCGAAGGCTTATGTCACGGTGTTCCGTTCGATCCCGCTGGTGATGGTGCTGCTGTGGTTCTTCCTGATCGTGCCGCAGGTGCTACAAAACGTGCTGGGCTTGTCGCCGGATATCGATATCCGGCTGGCTTCGGCGATGGTCGCTTTCTCGCTGTTTGAGGCAGCGTACTATTCGGAGATCATCCGCGCCGGCATTCAGGCGGTGCCGCGCGGCCAGGTCAATGCGGCGTTTGCGCTCGGTATGAGCTACCCGCAGGCGATGCGCCTCATCGTGCTGCCGCAGGCGTTCCGCGCGATGGTGCCGCTGCTGCTTACGCAAGGTATCGTGCTGTTTCAGGATACGTCGCTCGTCTACGTGATCAGCCTCGCCGACTTCTTCCGCACCGCTACGAATATTGGCGACCGTGACGGTACGAATGTCGAAATGGTACTGTTCGCGGGCGCGTGTTATTTCGTGGTCTGTGTGATCGCGTCGAGCCTCGTCAAAGGTCTTCAGAAAAAGGTCGCAAGATGATCTCTATCAAGAATGTTTCGAAGTGGTACGGTCAGTTTCAAGTGCTGACCGACTGCACGACGGAAGTCAAAAAAGGTGAAGTGGTGGTGGTGTGCGGGCCGTCGGGTTCGGGCAAGTCCACGCTGATCAAAACCGTGAACGGCCTTGAGCCGTTCCAGAAGGGCGAAATCGTCATCAACGGCCAATCGCTGACCGACAAGAAAACCAATCTGTCGAAGTTGCGTGCGAAGGTTGGCATGGTGTTCCAGCACTTCGAACTGTTCCCGCATCTGTCGATCGTGCAGAACTTGACGCTCGCTCAGATCAAGGTGCTCGGCCGTTCGAAAGACGAAGCCACCACCAAGGGCTACAAGCTGCTCGATCGCGTCGGTCTGCGTGCGCATGCGGATAAGTTTCCGGGGCAATTGTCGGGCGGTCAGCAGCAGCGTGTGGCGATTGCGCGCGCGCTGTCGATGGACCCGATCGCTATGCTCTTCGACGAGCCGACCTCCGCGCTCGATCCGGAAATGATCAACGAAGTGCTCGACGTGATGGTCGAACTCGCGCAGGAAGGCATGACGATGATGTGCGTCACGCACGAAATGGGCTTTGCCAAGAAGGTCGCGCACCGCGTGATCTTCATGGACAAGGGCTTGATCGTGGAAGACGACCGCAAGGAAGATTTCTTCGCGAATCCGAAGTCGGATCGCGCGAAGGATTTTCTGGCGAAGATCCTGCACTGAGGTTTTTATCGGGCCACGCTGCTTACATGGCGTGGCTCACATGCAAAAAAGCCGCTTCGGGAAAAGAAGCGGCTTTTTTGTTTTTGACGTTGGCCTTCTGACGTTCGGGAGGCAAGCGCGGGCTGGTCGTTCTGCCGTGCGTGAATGCAGACGCGGGCTAAGAATTCTTGCGTTGGCGAGCGCAAGCGTAGGGTCGGCGTTCCGACGTTAGCGAGCGCATTCGCAGGTCAGGATTCGAAAGCGGCGGCGTCATCCGCGGCTTCAAAGTCGACCTCGGCCGTGGCTACCGCCTCAACCGAAGCCGCAATCGTCGTTGCCGAAGCCGATGCGTCCAACGCCGGATTGCGCAACTTCTCCAGCACCGAAGCCGGCACCGGCACGTTGACTCGGCCGACCACTTCGCCGTGCTGGAACATCATCAGATCGCCCGGTTTGAAAGCGGTCCACACCTCGTTATCGGTGAGCGGCTTGGTCGCGATCACGGCGACGCGGTCTTCCGGCGTCGTGTATTTGGCGAAATCGATCGACACATCCGCATCGACCAGATGGGCAGTCGAGAATGGCCAGCGCCGCACGATGTAATGCAGATGCGTCGAGCAATGCGCGAACAGCGCCTGGCCGTTCGACATCAGGAAATTGAATACGCCGAATTGCGTGATCTCGCGCGTGAGCGTTTCGAGCGCGGCGAACAGTTCGTCGAGCGGCGGCTGCGTGCCCGGGAAAGCCTTGCGCAAACCTTGCAGCAACGCGCAGAACGCCAGTTCGCTATCGGTCGTGCCGACAGGTTGATAGACGCCCGTCAGCGCCGGCGAATAGTCTTTCAGGTCGCCGTTGTGCGCGAAGATCCAGTGACGCCCCCACAGTTCGCGCATGAACGGATGGCAGTTCTCGAGCAGGATGTGCCCTTGCGTCGCCTTGCGAATATGCGCGATCGTGTTCTTCGATTTGATCGGGTAGCGCTTGACCATTTCGGCGATCGGCGAGGTAGCCGACGATTGATGGTCGATGAACAGGCGGCAGGCTTTGTCTTCGAAGAAGGCGATGCCCCAGCCGTCCGCGTGGTGATCGGTGACGCCGCCGCGCGCCGCAAAGCCGGTGAACGAGAACGTGACGTCCGTCGGCGCGGCGCAGTTCATTCCGAGAAGTTGGCACATGTTGCGGGTAAGCCTGTGAACGGGGCGAGCCGTTACAATGATGATTTTCCAAGCATATCACCGAGCCAGAAGCGCCAAATAGCAAAATTGACGTGTGTTTAGGCCGCAACGGCACGAATTGCCGCAGTGTGCCCACGTCGATCACGCTTTTATCGCCGAATCTCGTCCCCTCTCGCCATGACCGCTTCCAACGCCCCCCACGATTCCATCGACACCGTTACGCTCGCCCGCCCGGACGACTGGCACCTGCACGTCCGCGACGGCGAGATGCTTGCCGCCGTGTTGCCCGATACCGCGCGCCAGTTCGGCCGCGCGATCATCATGCCTAACCTGAAACCGCCGGTCACCACGACCGCGATGGCGCGGGCGTACCGCGAACGCATCGTCGCCGCGATCCCGGCCGGCGCGAAGTTCGAGCCGCTGATGACGCTGTATCTGACCGACAACACGCCGCCGGACGAAATCCGCCGCGCGCGCGAAAGCGGCTTCGTGCATGGCGTGAAGCTTTACCCGGCGGGTGCGACGACCAACTCGGACGCAGGCGTCACCGACATCATGAAGTGCGCCAAAACGCTCGAAGTGATGCAGGAAACCGGTATGCCGCTGCTTGTGCACGGCGAAGTGACGGATTCGTCGATCGACCTGTTCGACCGTGAGAAGGTGTTCATCGACCGCGTGATGACGCCGCTGCGCCGCGAATTTCCGGCGCTGAAGGTGGTGTTCGAGCACATCACGACGAAAGACGCAGTCGACTACATCCGCGAAGCCGGCGTGGCGCCGGGGCTGCTCGGTGCGACGATCACCGCGCACCATCTGCTGTACAACCGCAACGCGATCTTCCAGGGCGGCATTCGCCCGCATTACTACTGCCTGCCGGTGTTGAAGCGCGAGACGCATCGCGTGGCGCTGGTCGAGGCGGCGACCTCGGGCAATCCGCGCTTCTTCCTCGGCACCGATAGCGCACCGCATCCGAAGGGTTTGAAGGAACACGCGTGCGGCTGTGCGGGTTGCTACACGGCGCTCCATGCGCTCGAACTCTATACGGAAGCATTCGACAAGGCCGGCGCGCTGGACAAACTCGAAGGCTTCGCCAGCTTCTTCGGCGCGGATTTTTACGGTCTGCCGCGCAGCGAAGAGAAGGTCACGCTGCGTCGCGAAGAATGGACGCTGCCGGCTGAATTGCCGGTTGGCGACACGCCTGTCGTGCCGCTGCGCGGCGGTGAGTCGATTGGCTGGCGCCTCGTCTGAGGTTGCGTTAGATGCAGGTGCAAGAGGCGGCGCGCGTGGGCTTCGGTTTCGCCGATATCGACTGGTCGAAGCCGTGGTTCGCGCAGTTCGCGGTGCGCGGCGAGCGCTGGCAGCAGGGCGCGCTGACGAGCTACGCGGCCTTGCTCGCAGAAATGAATGCCGACGCCGGCGATATGCGGCAGGTCACTGGGCGCGGTCAGCGCCTCGCGTTCATTGCGCAGGACGATCTGCCGCCGGGCGCGGCTTACGAGGCGCACATCGCATCGACGGGCTGCGTGCCGACGCGCCACAACCTGCATGACTTCTTCAACGGGTCGATGTGGTTTGCGTTTCCGCGTATCAAGGCGGCGCTGAACGCGCGGCAGTCGGCGGCGATCGACGCGTTAGGTGTCGGTCCGACCCGCGGCGGCGTGCGCGACACGTTGACCTTGTTCGACGAAAACGCGTTGCTGTTCGCCTGTGCCGACCCGGCGTTGAGCGTGGCATTGCGCGGGTTCGACTGGCAGACGCTGATGGTCGCTCACCGTGATGCCTGGGGCGCACGCTGCGAAGTGCGCTGCTTCGGGCACGCGCTGCTGGAAAAGCTGGTTGCGCCGTTCAAGGCCTGCACGGGCCACGCGTGGATCGTCGACGTGCCATACGAATACTTCGGTTGGGACGCTCCGGCGCGCGACGCATGGCTTGATAAGGTGGTGAGCGCCACGTTGCTGGGCACAGACGCATTGACGAGCCGTATGTTCGCGCCGCTCCCCGTGCTGGGCATTCCGGGGTGGTGGTCTGAGAACGAAGTGCCGGCGTTTTACGAGGATGCCTCAGTGTTTCGAGCAGGCCGCCGCACGCGCTAGGGCTTGTCGGCCCACGTGAGATTTCCTGAAAGGGGCTTCAGTGGGCTGTCGCACGCGACAAGCTTTCCCGATCCACTTGAAGTTGTTTGAGCGGCGTCTGTGGGTGGCCGCGCACGCGAGTCGCACGGATGTGACGTCGCCACATCGCGGCGCGATTCGAATTGCTCGCGCCGGGCCAGATGCCATCCGGCTATTTCTCCCCACCGACGCGGCTACCCATGCCGGCAGATGCTAAAATGCGCCCCAGCAAAGCAGGCTAGGCAGTCGCGGCCTCTGCGGCTTCGGCTAAAGAGGGCGAGGAAAGTCCGGACTCCATAGGGCAGGGTGATGGCTAACGGCCATCCGTGGTGACACGCGGAACAGGGCAACAGAAAGCAAACCGCCGATGGCCCGGCGCAAGCCGGGATCAGGTAAGGGTGAAACGGTGCGGTAAGAGCGCACCGCGGCTGCTGCAAGGCAGACCGGCACGGTAACCTCCACCCGGAGCAATTCCAAGTAGGCAGGCTAGCATCTTCGAGATGCAGGACGGGGCCCCCGTCACGTCTGCGGGTAGGAAGCTTGAGCGCGTCAGCAATGGCGCGCCTAGAGGAATGACTGCTAC
Organism: Paraburkholderia polaris; assembly: GCF_012927345.1. Taxonomy (GTDB): domain Bacteria; phylum Pseudomonadota; class Gammaproteobacteria; order Burkholderiales; family Burkholderiaceae; genus Paraburkholderia; species Paraburkholderia polaris. Next base: position 176,959 of record NZ_JABBGJ010000008.1, on the reverse strand, counting down.
GCGCGTCACGTTTTCGGACGTGGCGCGTGCACAGAATCCGGCTTATCGGCTTGCTTTGCCACCCAACAAAAAATGCCGGCGTCCGTGTGGACGCCGGCATTTTTATTTTGACGCGCTGGTTTGGTTAGATGCGCGGCTACCTGCGCCGAAGCCGAAGCGCTCAGCCCGCGACGATATCGAACGAGTGCGTGAGCTCAGCGGTCTTCGCGATCATGATCGACGCCGAGCAGTATTTGTCGTGCGACAGATTGATCGCGCGCCCCACCGTAGCCGGGTTCAGATTCTTGCCCGTCACGGTGAAGTGGAAATGGATCTTGGTGAATACTTTGGGATCTTCGCTGGCGCGTTCGGCCTTCAGCGTCACCGAGCAGCCGGCGATTTCCTGGCGGCTCTTCTTCAGGATCATCACGACGTCGTACGCCGTGCAACCGCCCGTGCCGAGCAGAACCATTTCCATCGGACGCGGCGCGAGATTGCGGCCGCCGCCTTCCGGCGCGCCGTCCATCGTGACCAGATGACCGCTGCCGGTCTCGGCCGCAAATGCCATCCCGTCTTGCCCCATCCAGCTAACTTTGCATTCCATGCTGTGCTCCACCGCGCTGCGCTTATATCGAAACGGCATTGTAGCCCGGTGTCTGCGTGTCCGCCCGAGGGGACTTTCGCTGGAACTTACGCGCAATGATGGCTTGCGTGTTGCAGTGCGGCACGTTCCGCCGATTCGGGAATGTCCTGACGGGTTTAGGGGTTTTACTCTAGACGATGTCTGCTTAGGCAACCGCTTAAAATGGCTTTCACAATTGATTTTAAAAGGAATTCAGCGTTTTTGGGTCTGTGGATGTGACTACCATATTGTGAGATAGAGTTTCACAATGCAAATGTTCTTGCATCGCACAAGGACGCCTCGTATAATCGATCCCATCGGTTGCAGCAGTTCTGCAACCTCCGCTGTCTCCTCCACCTCCTCCTTTGGTGGATTAAACCCGAACCGCTCGTTCGGGTTTTTTTTCGCTCGCGCTTTCGCCTGCGCTTTCTCCCGTGTTTGGCTCCCGGAGCCGGTGTCGTCCGGCGGCCCACGAGGAACGTCAAATGACGCTGTCCGGCCGTCGCCGCAGACAACTTGTCGCCCGAAACCCCGCAAACTTTGACTCGGCGTGACAAATTCCTTTATAATTCAGAGCTTTTCCGCATCCGCGCCCGCGGAGGAAGAACCAGGGAGAGCCTGCACGCGCCTCGATGCGCACACTACAAGCAGGAAAAAATACATTGGGCGCAGCAATTTTTTTGGATCGATCATGAAGACGTTTTCCGCAAAAGCCCATGAGGTTACGCGTGAATGGTACGTGATTGACGCGACGGATAAGGTTCTCGGGCGTGTCGCCAGCGAAGTGGCACACCGTCTTCGCGGCAAGCACAAGCCTGAATTCACTCCGCACGTCGACACCGGTGATTTCATCATCGTTATCAACGCCGGCAAGTTGCGCGTCACGGGCAACAAGGCTACTGACAAGAAGTACTACCGTCACTCGGGTTACCCGGGCGGTATCTATGAAACGACGTTCGGCAAGATGCAAGAACGCTTCCCGGGCCGTGCGCTCGAGAAAGCGGTCAAAGGCATGCTGCCGAAGGGCCCGCTCGGCTACGCGATGATCAAGAAGCTGAAGGTCTACGCTGAAGCAACGCATCCGCATTCGGCACAACAGCCGAAAGCGCTCGAGATCTAAGGGGAGCCCACATGATCGGTAACTGGAATTACGGCACGGGCCGCCGCAAGAGCGCCGTCGCACGCGTCTTCATCAAGGCTGGCAAGGGCGAGATCATTGTAAACGGCAAGCCTATCGCCGATTACTTCTCGCGCGAAACGTCGCTGATGATCGTGCGTCAGCCGCTGGAACTCACGAACCACGGCGTCACGTTTGACATCAAAGTCAACGTGAACGGTGGCGGTGAAACGGGTCAAGCCGGTGCGGTTCGCCACGGCATCACCCGCGCGCTGATGGACTACGACGCAACGCTGAAGCCGGAACTGTCGAAGGCTGGCTTCGTGACGCGTGACGCTCGTGAAGTCGAACGTAAGAAGGTCGGCTTCCACAAGGCACGTCGCAGGAAGCAATTCTCGAAGCGTTAATCGCTTCGGGTGCAATCTGGCTTTCGGGCTGGATCGCTGCAAAAGCCGCCAACGCTTTCGCGAAGGCGGCTTTTTTTATGACTTTTCGCGTTGAATTTACGACGACGGTTTTCTCGCTGGGGCGGTGGTTTGGTCCGCTCAGGCGGGCTGACGGCGGCCGGCGCCGATCGATAGAGTTTCCTGGAAGAACCCATTGATTTTGTGGGCATCAGCACGATATTGAGATCAGCCCTACAATAGCGGTTAGAAGCTTTTTGGAGAGTTCGAATGAACGCAGTCACCGATACACCCGTGACCGAGATGCCCGCCCCCTTCGTTTTTACCGACGCAGCGGCTGACAAGGTCAAGCAACTGATCGAAGAAGAAGGCAATGCGGACCTCAAACTGCGCGTTTTCGTGCAGGGCGGCGGCTGCTCGGGCTTTCAATACGGTTTTACGTTCGACGAAGCCGTCAACGAAGACGACACCGTCATGAACAAGAGCGGCGTCCAGCTGCTGATCGATTCAATGAGCTACCAGTATCTGGTCGGCGCTGAGATCGACTATAAGGACGACATCAACGGCGCGCAGTTCGTCATCAAGAACCCGAATGCTACGACCACCTGTGGTTGCGGCTCGTCGTTCTCGGTTTGATGGCCGGTTAGGCGACAGGTTGTAAAAGAAAACGGGGCTTCGGCCCCGCTTTTTATTGTCTGCGCTAAAACCCAGGGGCCTCGCTTAGCGCGGGTAGATCGCCCCCAGCACGCGCTCGGCAGCGGCGCCGGTGACGGCCGGCAAATTGCCCGACAGCCGTGCTACGCAGCGCATCGCGAGCCATGCAAACGCCAGCGGCTCGACCTGGCTCGGCGGGACGCCGAGCGCGTCGGTTGTCATCACGGGCACGCCGCTTACGCCGCTGTCCTCCAGCGCCTGTTGCAGCGCTTTCAGAATCTCCGGATTGCGCGCACCGCCGCCACACACATAGACCGCCTTGGCGTCCGATGCATGCCGTTCGATTTCGCGCGCAACCGTTACCGCAGTCAGCGCGACCAGTGTGGCTTGCACGTCGGCGGGGGCGAGAGCGGCGAACGGCTGGAGCTTCGCATCCAGCCATTGCGCGTTGAACAAGTCACGGCCGGTGCTTTTCGGCGGTTGCTGCGAGAAGAAGGGCTCATCGAGCAGCGCGTTCAGCAACATGCGATCGACCTGTCCGCCCGCGGCGAAATGGCCGTTTTCGTCGAAAGGTTTGCCGAGATGGCGCTGCGCCCATTCGTCGAGCAGTGCGTTCGCCGGCCCGCAGTCGAAGCCGCGCACGCTGCCGGTCGCGTTCAGGATCGTGATATTGCTGATACCGCCCAGATTGCAGACCACCCGCGTTTCGTCTTTCGCGCCGAACACCGTGGCGTGAAACGCCGGCACGAGCGGCGCGCCTTGGCCGCCGGCCGCGACGTCGCGGCTGCGGAAGTCGGCTATCACGTCGATGTGCATCATTTCCGCGAGCAGCGCGGGGTTGTTGATTTGCCGCGTATAACCCTTTTCCGGTCGATGCCGTACCGTCTGGCCGTGGACGCCGATTGCACGGACTTCTGAGGCCGGCACGCGGCTGCAATTCAGCAATTCGTGGCAGCACACGGTATAGCGCGTGGCGAGCGCATTCGCGGCCAGCGCTTCGCGTTCGATCTCGTTGTCCCCCGGCTGTTGCAGCGCGAACAGCGCCTCGCGCAAGCCTGCCGCGAAGCCGACAAACGCCTCGGCCAGCACCACCGGTGGCTTACCTTGGGCAAATCTGACGGCCACACCGTCCACGCCGTCCATGCTCGTGCCGGACATCAGTCCAAAGTAGACGCCGTCTGCGGGGTCTTGCGCCACGTTGCTGCTCCTCTCGATGATTCGTTGCGATCTGTTTTAGCAGATTATCCGCGCAAGCGCGGCCGAATATAAAGCGTCACGATGCCAATGGCGCGTCCTAACAAGCCGAAATCATGCGCCGGCGGGCGCTTATGGCTGAGTCAGTGGGCGCGGCGGCGCGCATCTATGGGACAATCTCCTTTTTTCGCGACTTCACGTTTCCAGCATGACCACCGAGTCCACCAAGCCCAGCCCCGCCTTCCCGATCACCGACGAAGTCCGTCACGCACTCGCGGTCACCAAACGCGGCGTCGACGAACTGTTGATCGAAGACGAATTCGCGCAAAAGCTCGCGAAGAGCGCGGCTACGGCCAAGCCGCTGCGTATCAAGCTCGGCCTCGATCCAACCGCGCCTGACATCCACATTGGCCACACGGTCGTGCTGAACAAGATGCGGCAGTTGCAGGACCTCGGTCACACGGTGATTTTCCTGATCGGCGACTTTACGTCGCTGATTGGCGATCCATCGGGCCGCAACGCCACGCGCCCGCCGCTCACGCGCGAGCAGATCGAATCGAATGCGAAAACGTATTTCGAGCAGGCCGCACTCGTGCTCGACCGCGACAAGACCGAAATCCGCTACAACAGCGAATGGTCGATGCCGCTCGGCGCCGACGGCATGATCAAGCTCGCGTCGCGCTACACGGTGGCGCGTATTCTCGAGCGCGAAGACTTCACCAAGCGTTTCCAGGGCGGCGTGCCGATCTCGATCCACGAATTCCTGTACCCGCTGATGCAAGGCTACGACTCGGTCGCGCTGAATGCCGACCTCGAGCTCGGCGGCACGGATCAGAAGTTCAACCTGCTGGTGGGCCGCGAACTGCAGAAACAGTACGGTCAGGAACAGCAGTGCATTTTGACCATGCCGTTGCTGGAAGGCCTGGACGGCGTCGAGAAGATGTCGAAGTCGAAGAACAACTACATCGGTATCAGCGAAAAGCCGACGGACATGTTCGGCAAACTGATGAGCATTTCCGACGTGCTGATGTGGCGTTACTTCGAACTGCTGTCGTTCCGTCCGATGGACGAGATCGCCGGGTTCAAGAAAGAGATCGAAGCGGGCCGCAATCCGCGCGATTTTAAGGTGATGCTCGGTCAGGAAATCGTCGCACGCTTCCATTCGCAAGCCGATGCCGAGCGCGCGCTTGAAGACTTCAATCATCGCGCCAAGGGCGGCGTGCCGGACGATATTCCGGCCGTGACGCTCGCGGGCGCACCGCTCGCAATCGGCCAGTTGCTCAAGCAGGCCAACCTCGTGCCGTCGACCAGCGAGGCGCTGCGCAACATCGAGCAGGGCGGCGTGAAGATCGATGGCACGACTGTGTCCGACAAGGGCCTGAAGGTCGAGGCCGGCGAGTACGTCGTGCAGGTCGGCAAGCGTCGTTTTGCGCGCGTCACGCTGACGGCTTGATGGCTCAGCGATAACGTGATGATGCCTCGAGCGTTGCATTCGGAGTCGAGCCGATGATTGCGCTGATACAGCGCGTGCGGCGCGCGGAAGTGCGTGTAGGCGACCGCGTGACCGGCGCGATCGAGGCGGGACTGCTCGCGCTCGTATGCGCCGAACGTGGCGACACGGAAGGCGCAGCTGACCGGCTGCTCGCCAAGGTGCTCGGCTACCGGGTCTTCAGCGATGCGGCTGGCAAGATGAACCTCTCCGTGCAAAATCTCGACGGTGCCGGGCGCGCAGGCGGCTTGCTGCTCGTTTCCCAGTTCACGTTGGCGGCTGACACCAACAGCGGCCTGCGCCCGAGCTTCACGCCCGCCGCACCGCCGGACGAAGGCAAGCGGTTATTCGATTACTTCGTCTCGGCAGCGCGCGCAAAGCACCCGATCGTCGAGACGGGCGAGTTCGGCGCCGATATGCAGGTGTCGCTAGTCAATGACGGACCAGTCACGTTCTGGCTGCAGACGAACGCTTGAGTTTCAACTGCCGCCGAATGGTGCATTCGCCGGCAGGCATCTACTCCTCCAGCCGCTTTTTGCGACAATAGCGGCTCGGCATAACCGGCTACTGGCCCCCACGCTCATCCCATGACCACGCAGATTCTGTTCATCCGCCACGGCGAGACCGATTGGAACCGCATCAAGCGCATTCAAGGTCACATCGATATTCCGCTCGCAACGACCGGCCTCGCGCAGGCGCAACGCCTTGCGCGCCGCATCGCGAATGAGGTGAAAGAGGGTGCGCGGCTCGACGCGATCTATTCGAGCGATCTGCAGCGCGCACAACAAACCGCGCAGCCAATCGCCGATGCGCTCGGTCTGCCGTTGCAACTGTGTGAAGGTTTACGCGAGCGCTCATACGGCGCATTCCAGGGGCATGACAGCGACGAGATCGCCGTCCGTTTTCCCGATGAACACGCGCACTGGCAAACTCGCGACGCAGGTTTTGCGGCGCCTGAAGGTGAATCGCAGCGCACGCTTTACCATCGCGTGCTGCATGCGATCGAGCCGATCGTTGCTGCCCATCCGGGTGGGCGGATCGCTGTCGTCGCTCATGGTGGCGTGCTGGATTGCGTGCGGCGGTTCGCATGTGGGTTGTCGCTCGATGCGCCGCGCGATTACGCGTTGCTGAACACGAGCGTCAACGTGGTGGACTACGCCGACGACGCGAGCAAGGCGACGATCGTGTCGTGGGCGGATGTGTCGCATCTCGATGCGCCGAGCGCGGACGATAGCTTCAAGAGGGTGCCGGAACCAGGGCGTTGATCGGAGCGGTTCCATTTGCATGGAGCCGGTTTGCACGGCTTGCTTCGCTCGCGACCCTTAGGGGGCCGCTATTCGCGGAAGCTGTCTCGCAGTGGGTATTTCGCGGTCTACTTCGATTCGTGCGTGGCGGCAACGCGACGGCGTGCCCGCTTCGATACACCGTTCACCAGCGCCCAGCGGATCACGGGCGCGACCAGCCGCACGCCGGGCCTCGCGAGCGCACGGCGAATACCGGCGAATCGTTCGAACCCCAGCATCGACTGCGCCCAATCGGGCAGCAGATCAACGCCGGCATTTAACATCAATGCTCCCGCGGGCCGCATCGCTGCAGTCGGTGCGGGCGCGTTCATTAGAATCCTCACGACTTCTCTAGTGCGCTCGCTGGCCACCAACTGAGGTTGCATGGCGAACAGGTAAGCGTCGATCCCGGCACGTGAGCGCGGAATATTCGACGCGCCGAGCATCTCAGCGATGCGCGCGGTTTCCGCGAAGTATTGGTCCTGCGCGGCAACGGGCAGTAATGGATTCACGTACCGTAAGTGCGCAGTCATGAAACTCGACACTTCGGCCACGTGCACCCACGTCAGCAAGGCTGGGTCGCTCGCGCGATATGGCCGGCCATCAGGTCCAACGCCAGTGACGCCGAGGTGAATGCGCTTCACGCGCTCAATCAGCGCTAACGCATCATGCCGGTTGCCATACGTCGTGCCGGAGATGAAAGTCGCGGTTCGGCGCAGGCGCCCCAGAATATCGGTGCGAAACGTCGAATGATCCCAGACGCCGGCGAGCGCCAGCGGATGCAGGGCCTGGAGCAGAAGCGCGCTGATGCCGCCCGTCATCATCGACGTGAAGTCGGCGTGGACTTTCCAGCAAACGGAGTCGGGCCCGAACAGCCCAGGGTCGCCCGGCGGCGATGAGTAGTCGAGCGTGGGACCGCTGCCGGTCGTCAGATGCGTGACGCCGGCAGCCAGTTTTGAGCGGATTCTGCCCGTGAGTAGCTGCGAGAGGCTGCCGCGTGAAGTGGGCTGCTTGGCTTGATCGGACATCCCTAAATCAGTTTCACGCGACGTGTATCCAGTTCAGGTCGCGGCCGAATTCCACAGGCCGGATATGGGACTCGAAGCGTCCGGCGCGGCGAGACCGAAATGCCGGTACGTGAGCAGCGTGGCGACGCGGCCGCGTGGCGTGCGTTGCAGGAAGCCTTGCTGGATCAGATACGGCTCGAGCACGTCTTCGATCGTATCGCGCTCTTCGCCGATTGCCGCCGCCAGGTTGTCGACGCCGACCGGGCCGCCGTCGAATTTGTGCAGGATCGCTTCAAGGAGCTTTCGGTCCATCAGGTCGAAGCCGACCGCGTCCACGTCGAGCATTTTGAGCGCGGCGTCGGCCACCTGCGCGGTGATGTTGCCGTCCGCTTTCACCTCGGCGAAATCGCGCACACGGCGCAGCAGCCGGTTCGCGATCCGCGGCGTGCCGCGCGCACGCTTGGCGATTTCAAACGCGCCATCCGGATGGATCTGCGCATGTAGCAACGACGCCGAACGCGTGACGATGCGCGCCAGTTCTTCGGCGTTATAAAACTCGAGCCGCGCGACGATCCCGAAGCGATCGCGTAGCGGATTGGTCAGCATGCCGGCGCGGGTGGTCGCGCCAACCAGCGTGAACGGCTGCAGATCCAGCTTCACGCTGCGCGCGGCGGGCCCTTCGCCGATCATGATGTCGATCTGATAGTCCTCCAGCGCCGGATACAGAATTTCTTCGACGACCGGTGAGAGTCGGTGGATTTCGTCGATGAATAAAACGTCGTTGGCTTCGAGGTTGGTGAGCAGCGCGGCGAGGTCGCCGGCGCGTTCGAGCACGGGCCCCGAGGTCTGCCGCAGATTGACACCCATTTCCCGCGCGATGATGTGCGCGAGCGTGGTTTTGCCGAGACCCGGCGGCCCGAACAGCAGCACGTGGTCGAGCGATTCCGACCGGCGCTTGGCAGCCTCGATGAAGATTTCCAGCTGACCACGCACTTTTTCCTGCCCGACATATTCTTCGAGCTGGCGCGGGCGCAACGCGCGCTCGAACGCTTCTTCGTTCGGCGAGACGGGCGTGGCCGCGATGATGCGCTCGGCGGCGAGTTTGTCGGTTTCGATCATGCGGTCATTGTACCGCGCGCGCCCCGAAGGGAACCCCCTTGGGGGGACGGCCGTTGCGAAGCTTGGCCGAACGGCCAGGGTGTGCAGCGTGCCGCCGTATGCGAAGCTCTACCCATCGCATGCGGCGCCGCTGCGATGGCCTGAGCATTTAACCCTTGGACAACGCTTTCAACGCGAGCTTGATGCCCTCGGAAACGCCGGTACCGGCCGATACGTTCTTGATCGCCGCCAACGCTTCTTTTTCGGAGTAACCCAATGCGATTAGTGCGTTCAGGATGTCGGAGGCATGGTCGGATGCCGACGCCGCGCCCGCCAACGCGCCTAGGTCGGCGCCAATCTTGCCCTTCAGTTCGAGGAGCAGCCGCTCTGCTGTTTTCTTGCCGATGCCGGGCACGCGAGTCAGGCGTGCAGCGTCCTGCATCGTGACGGTCTGCGCCAGTTCATGCACGCTCATGCCGGAGAGCACGGCGAGCGCCATGCGCGCGCCGATGCCGGTGATCTTCAGCAATTCGCGGAAAGTCGAACGTTCCTCAGCGGTGCCGAAACCATAGAGCAGATGCGCGTCTTCGCGCACGATCATTTGCGTGAGCAGCACAACGCGTTCGCCGTTCGACGGCAGGTTGTAGAACGTGCTCATCGGTACATCGACTTCGTAACCGACGCCGTTGCAGTCGACGAGCAGATGCGGCGGGTTTTTTTCCAGCAGAACGCCGGCAATGCGACCGATCATGGCGGATTCAATCTCGAGAGAAATGGCGAGTGTAGCGCAGCGAGTGCGCGGCGGGCGCTGGCAAACCGGAACTGAGCGTCTATCCCACCAACCGTCCACGCCTGACGCGCAAACCCTTCTTCGCCAGCGAAGGCGCAATGCCACCGAGCGTACTAAGCGTCGTGCCGCCGTGTGCGTGGCAGATCGCCATGCCGAGGGCGTCGGCGGCGTCGGTGCCGGGCACGCCGGAGAGGTTGAGCAACCGTACCACCATCTGCTGCATCTGTTCCTTGGTCGCGCGTCCGTAGCCGACTACAGCCTGCTTCAACTGCAAGGCCGTGTATTCGGCGACCGGCACGCCGCCCGCCACTAGTCCACAGATCGCCGCGCCGCGCGCCTGGCCGAGCAGCAGAGTGGATTGCGGGTTGACGTTGACGAACACCTTTTCGATCGCCGACTGATCCGGCGAATGCTGACGGATCAGCGTCGAAATGCCTTCGAAAATGGTGCCGAGACGCGACGGCAGATCGGCGTCGGCGGTCTTGATCACGCCGCTTGCGACGTAGCTGAGCGTGTGACCGGTTTGATCGATTACGCCAAAACCGGTCACGCGCAAGCCGGGGTCGATGCCGAGAATTCTCATGAGATGCCGCACGTGCGGTTAAAACTAAGTGCTTGCGATACTACAACGAACGCGTCACGTGGCGGTCGGTGTGCAGCGATGCCGACGGAATAAAAACTGCTGCTGCATGCGTTGAAAGGGGGATCGCACATGGAGCACTATCGAAATCTCAGCGGCGACTCAGGCGTCGAGGCGTACGAAATCGGCGATGACTTCGTCGCGGTCCGTTTCAGAACGGGCGTCGTCTACTGGTACACGAAGGCGAGCGTCGGCGCGAAGCACGTCGCCACGCTAAAGCGTTTGGCGCAGCGAGGGCGGGGGCTCAGCACCTACATTAGCCAGCACGCCGACGTGAGTGGTGGATACGCGAGAAAGGACCCCGACGACTGACTGGCGACGCAAAGAGAAAGCGGCCAAAGCAGATGGCCCAGCGGGAACGCTTGAAGGGCGCCGCCAAAGAGCGCCGCCAATGCGCGTGGCTAAAGACAGTGGCCAATGACAGTGGCCAATGAGCGGCCCGAAACATCCAAAGAACGCGGGGAGACAGAGGGTCACAGCAAGGACAGCGGTCACGACTTGCCAGTAGTAGCCGCCAAAAAACAAAACGGCCCGGTGGAAAATTCCACCAGGCCGCTTCATTCAAGGCAGCTCAGCGACCGCCGCTTCGCAAAGAAGCAAACGCCGACCGCCAAGCCTGAAAAATCAATGCCGGAAGTGACGCACCCCAGTCAACACCATCGCGATGTTGTGCTCGTCCGCGGCGCTGACCACTTCGTCGTCGCGCATCGAGCCACCCGGTTGAATCACGCAGGTCGCGCCTGCTGCGACCACCACATCCAGACCGTCACGGAACGGGAAGAACGCATCCGACGCCACAGCCGAACCCGCCAGCGTCAAACCGGCGTTCTGCGCCTTAATGCTCGCAATTCGCGCCGAGTCCACGCGGCTCATCTGGCCCGCGCCGACGCCGAGCGTCATGCCGTTGCCGCAGAACACGATCGCGTTCGACTTCACGTACTTCGCGACGCGCCATGCAAACAGCAGGTCGTCCATTTCCTTCGGCGTCGGGTGACGCTTCGTGACCACGCGCAATTCGCGCGGCTGCACGTTCTTCGAATCAAGCGATTGCACCAGCAGGCCGCCGCCGACGCGCTTCAGATCGAACGCGTTATGGCCATCACCCAAAGCGATTTCCAGGAGACGCACGTTCTGCTTGGCCGCGAACACCTGGCGAGCCGCCGCGCTGAACGACGGGGCGATCAGCACTTCGACGAACTGCTTGGCCACCGCTTGGGCAGCCGTTTCGTCGACTTCACGGTTGAATGCGATGATGCCGCCGAACGCCGAAGTCGGATCCGTCTGGAACGCCTTCGCATACGCTTCGTTCGCGTCCGCGCCCACTGCCACGCCGCACGGATTCGCGTGCTTGACGATCACGCAAGCCGGCACGTCGAACGTCTTCACGCATTCCCACGCTGCATCGGAATCGGCGATGTTGTTGTACGACAGTTCCTTGCCTTGCAACTGGTTGTAGTTCGCCAGTGCGCCCGCCGGCACGGTGAGGTCGCGGTAAAACGCAGCGCTCTGATGCGGATTTTCGCCGTAGCGCAGGTCCTGCACCTTGTCGAACGCCAGGTTGAACGTAGCCGGGTAAGCATTGCGCGACGAATGTTGCAATTCGTCGGTCAGGCTCGTCAGGTAGTTCGTGATCGCGCCGTCGTACTGCGCGGTATGGGCGAACACCTTGGTGGCCAGACGGAAGTTCGTCTTGTAGGCGACCGTGTTGTTGTTCGCGCGCATTTCGTCGAGCACGATTGCGTAGTCAGCCGGATCGACCACCACCGTCACGTCGCGATGATTCTTCGCGGCGGAGCGCAGCATGGTCGGGCCGCCGATGTCGATGTTCTCGATCGCGTCTTCCAGCGAGCACTCTTCCTTCGACACGGTCTGCACGAACGGATACAGATTCACGACCAGCAGGTCGATCGTCGGGATGTCGTGCTTTTCAAGCGCTGCCATGTGTTCCGGCAGATCGCGGCGCGCGAGAATGCCGCCGTGCACCTTCGGATGCAGCGTTTTCACACGCCCGTCCAGCATTTCCGGGAAGCCCGTGTAGTCGGCGACTTCGGTGACGGAGAGACCCGCGTCCGCGAGGAGTTTCGCGGTGCCGCCGGTCGACAGGATCTTGACGCCGAGGTCCGACAGCGACTTGGCGAAGTCGACGATGCCGGACTTGTCGGAAACAGAGATGAGCGCTTGCTTGATCATGATGAAGACGAAAAGCCGAAGGGAAACGTGGCAGGGCGCCGAAAAAAAACTACAACAGACCGTGCTGTTGCAGCTTCTTGCGCAGCGTATTGCGGTTGATGCCGAGATACTCGGCGGCCAGCGACTGATTGCCACCGGCCTGCTCGAGCACCACTTCGAGCAGGGGTTTTTCTACGCATGAAATAACCATGTCGTAGACGTCATGCGGATTGGAACCGTCGAGATCCTGGAAATACATCCCCAAGCTGTCGCGGACAGATTGTTCGATATTGTTCTTGCTCATGCTGCTAGTCGGTCGGTATGGTCCGGCTCGCCGTCGTTCTTGGTGAGCGTCTCGTCGACGTAGACGAGGCGGTCGGAGATCGCCTTTTGGGCGTCGAAGAATTCGTTGACGGCGAGGAGTTGTTCGCGCGTGGTGTCCAGCGTATTCATGCGGTGCCGGAACACATTGGCGCCAGAAAGGCCGCGAGTGTACCAGCCGATATGCTTACGTGCTGTGCGCACACCCGTAAATTCGCCGTAGAACTCGTAGTGATCTTCGAGATGTTCGTTCATCACCTGCTGGATTTCGTCGATGCGCGGCGGCGGCAGCAACTCACCCGTTTGCAGGAAATGTTCGATCTCGCGGAACAGCCACGGGCGCCCCTGCGCGGCGCGGCCGATCATGATGGCGTCGGCGCCAGTGGCGGCGAGCACCTCGTGGGCTTTTTGCGGCGACGTAATGTCGCCATTGGCGACCACCGGAATGCGCACCGCCGCTTTGACGGCAGCGATGGTCTCGTACTCGGCGTCCCCGTGATATAGGTCGGCGCGCGTGCGGCCGTGCACGGTCAGCATGGAAATGCCGGCGGCTTCAGCCAGATGCGCGACGGAGAGCGCGTTCTTGTTGTCGCGATCCCAGCCGGTGCGGATCTTTAGCGTGACGGGCACCGCGTCAGGGCCGATGCCCACCGCGCCTACCACCGCCTCGACGATGCGCTGCACCAGCGGTTCGTTCTGCAGCAAGGCAGAACCCGCGGCCACGTTGCACACCTTCTTGGCCGGGCAGCCCATGTTGATGTCGATGATCTGTGCGCCGTTCGCCACGTTGTAGCGAGCGGCTTCGGCCATCATGACCGGATCGGCGCCCGCGATCTGCACGGCAATCGGCTCGACCTCGCCCGTGTGGTTGGCACGGCGCATGGTCTTTTCGCTTTTCCACAACTGCGCGTTCGAGGCGACCATTTCCGACACCGCGTAGCCCGCGCCCAGCCGCTTGCACAGCTGCCGGAACGGCCGGTCGGTCACGCCGGCCATAGGGGCGACGAACAGGTTATTACGCAGATTGTGGGAGCCGAGAGTGGGCATGACTTGGACGCGCCTGCGACCGATCGTTGCAGTTTCTTTTCAGATTCTGTCAATCGGAGCATTCGCGAAATGCGAGGGAAAACCGCTATTTTAGCGTTAACAGATAGCCGACACCCGACTTGCGTCTGTCGTAACTCATTAAATCTTCTATGAAAGTGGTCCGGTTCATAGAACCGGCACCGCTCACGCGCTACTGCTTGCAGTGCCTAAAAAGGCCGCAGCGGCTCTGGGGCGTGGGGCGCGAGCGGGCGGCGCGCTCAGCGGCGCTGACCGAACATCATTTGCCGCGCCAGCGCGGTTTTCACCGGCGGCACGAATTCGAGCGCGGTGAGGGCGAGGCCGCGCAAGGCGGCGAGCGGCGGGAAGTCGACGGTGAAAAGGCGGGCGAGCGTGTCGGTCGCACCGATCGTCAGGCGCCGGTCGAGCGCGCGGCGTTGCGCGAACGTCGCCAGGGCGAGCGGGGTAGGGCCTTCCGCCGACAAGGCATCGGCTAGTGCATGCGCGTCGCGCAGACCGAGATTCAGGCCTTGGCCCGCCACTGGATGCAGCGTTTGCGCCGCGTTGCCAATTGCGACGACGTGGCCGTTCACCAGCGTATCGACCGCGTTCAGTCCCAGCGGAAACGACGCGCGCCCTTTGATCTGCGTAAAACGGCCCATACGGTTACCGAATGCGGCGCCGAGTTCGAGCAGGAATGCGTCGTCGGAGAGTTGCGCGCGTCGCGCGGCTTCGTCGGGCGCGCAGCACCAGACCAGCGCGTAATTGGCGCCGCGCACGCCGCCCATCGGCAGCAGCGCGATCGGTCCTTGCGACGTGAAGCGCTCCCACGCCACATGCGGTTGCGGCGCCGACACGCTGACCGTGCCGACCAGCGCGGTCTGCCCGTAATCGCGCGTGCCGCCGCTGGCACTGCTACTCGCGCCCTTGGCGGGTTTCTGGTCGCCGAACAGGCCGCCTTCGGCATTCACCAGAATCCGCGTGCGCAGATTGCGTGTGACACCCGCGGTCTCGATCGGCAGCGTGACGCCGTCGAGGTCCTGAGTCGGCGCCGCGGCGGAGGTGGAGCGGAACCAGTGCACGGCGGTCGCGTGAACCGCTTCCGCAAGACCATGCACGATCGACCCATAGCGCAGCACGTAGCCGAGCGCCGGCAAGCCATGCTCGCTGTGGTCGATCAGCGTGCGGCCGAAATGGCCGCGCTGCGACACGTGAATGCGCTGGATCGCGGTGGCGTCGGCGGGCCAGCGCAGCGGTTCGAGGATCATCCGGCTGCCGTGCGATACGGCGATCGCGCGCGGATCGGCAATCGAATCTTCCGGCTCGCGCGCGTCGATCAGCGCGATCTTCAGCGCTTGCGTCGCGCTGCGGCGCGCCAGCCAGCCGGCGAGCGCCAGCCCGACCGGCCCGGCGCCGACGATCGTCACGTCGAAATCGAAGGGGTGGTCGGACGCGGCGGGTTTCAGAATCACCGTCGACTGGGAAACGTCGTTCATTGCGGGTTGCTTCCTTGGATTACTGCCTGGGTTACTGCTTTGTTTCCTGAGCCGCGCGGGCTTCCTGCATCAGCGCCTCGATCTCGTCGGCGGCCACGGGGACGTCGCGTGTGATCAACTTGCAACCGGTCGGCGTGACGATCGCGTCGTCCTCGATGCGGATGCCGATGTTCCAGTAGCGCTCGGGCACGCCTTCGGCCGGACGGATATACAGACCGGGCTCGATGGTCAGCGTCATCCCTGCGTGCAGCGTGCGCCACGGCAGCGCGCCCGCTTCGTCGCGCGCCGCGCTGCGTTCGCGGTAGTCGCCGACATCGTGCACGTCCATGCCGATCCAGTGGCCGGTTCGGTGCATATAGAACGGCGTATAGGCGCGCTCGGCGATCACCTCGTCGACGGAGGCGAACTTCGCGCGGTCGATGATGCCGGTGTCGAGCAGACCTTGCGACAGCACGCGCACGGCGGCCTGGTGCGGATCGTCAAAGGTGGCGCCGACGCGGGTGGCGTCGACGGCAGCCTGCTGCGCGGCTAGCACGATGTCGTACAACTCGCGCTGCGCCGGCGTGAAGCGGCCGCTCGCCGGGAAGGTGCGGGTGATGTCGGAAGCGTAGCCGTCGAGTTCGCAGGCGGCGTCGATCAGAATCAGGTCGCCGTCCTGGGCAATCGCGTTGCCGGCCGGGTAGTGCAGCACGCAGGCGTTGGCGCCCGCGGCGACGATCGACGTGTAAGCCGGCGCTTGCGCGCCAAATTTGCGGAATGTGTAGAGCAACTCGGCTTCGAGTTCGTACTCGCGCACGCCGGGGTGGCAGGCGGCCATCGCGCGGCGATGCGCTTGCGCCGAAATCTGTCCGGCGCGGCGCATGATCGCGAGTTCGTGGGGTTCCTTGATGAGTCGCATGTCGTCGAGCAACGGGATCAGGTCACGCGCGGCCGTGGGCGCGGCGACGCCGCTGCGGCCGAGCGAGCGCACGGCGTCGAGCCAGCCGCGCACCTGTTCGTCCAGTTCCGCCGACGTGCCGAGCGCGTAATGCAGCGAGGGCTTGTCGGCGAGAATGCGCGGCAGTTGCGTCTCGACTTCGCTGACGGCGAAGGCGGCGTCGAAGCCGAACGCCTCGCGCGCGCCGTCCGGCCCGAAACGGAACCCTTCCCACGTTTCGCGCTCGACATTCTTCTCGCGGCAGAACAGGATCGAGGCCGGTTCGCCCGATGCGGCGCTTGCGTCGAGCACCAGCAGCGCCTCGGGTTCCGTGAAGCCCGTCAGATAGTAGAAGTAGCTATCGTGCCGGTAGGGGTAGTCGGCGTCCCGGTTGCGCAGCTTTTCCGGCGCGGTGGGGACGATGGCGACGCCCCCGCCCGCCGCGCGCAGCGCGGCGAGTACGCGCTCGCGGCGCGCGCGGTAGACGTCGATGGCGATGGTGGGTTCGGTCGGCTGGTTCATCTTGCGATTGTAGCGCCCAATGCGGAGACTTATTTTCCGCGGATACTGACGGGGAGAGGGTGGTCGCCCGCTGCGTTAGCCATTCGGCCGGGTAGACGGCGCACGAGCACCGCGGCAATGTTGCAATCCATCCACAGCGAGCATTCATGCGGCTTGCGACGCGGCTTCGCCGTGCTCGGGAATGCCGCCGACCACTTATAACCACTTATACTTTCGCCGAATTCAAGAAAAGGCAGATGGTAATGATGAAACTCATCGGTTCGCTCGGCAGTCCGTTCGTGCGTAAAGCGCGGATCGTTCTGGCCGACAAGAAGATCGACTACGAACTCGTGCCCGAGAACGTCTGGGCGCCGGATACCACGATTCACACCTTCAATCCGCTCGGCAAGGTGCCGTGCCTCGTGATGGAAGACGGCGAAGCGGTGTTCGATTCGCGGGTGATCTGCGAATACGTGGATACGCTGTCGCCGGTCGGTAAGCTGATTCCGCCGTCGGGCCGCGAGCGCGTCGAAGTGCGTTGCTGGGAAGCGCTGGCCGACGGCATGCTGGACGCCGCGGTGCTGATTCGCCTCGAAGGCACCCAGCGCACGCCCGAGCAGCGCGTGGACGCGTGGGTGGCGCGGCAGCAGCGCAAGATTGACGAAGGCCTGATTGCCATGTCACAGGGCTTGGGCACCAAGCCGTGGTGCACGGGCAATCACTACACGCTCGCGGATATCGCAGTGGGTTGCGCGCTGGGCTACCTCGATTTCCGCATGCCTGAGTTGAACTGGCGTGAAGGGTATCCGAATCTGGATAAGCACTTCCAGAAGCTGTCGCTGCGTCAGTCGTTTATTGATACGGTGCCGGCGAATTGAGCACGGATCGGTAAAGCGGTATTTTTTGCAAAATGCGCGCTCGCGGTATTCCGGAGCGCGCTTTTTTACGTGGGTGGTCTTGCCGCTGCGATTCAACCGGGGCGTGCGATTGCCGGCCTGACTGCTGCATCGGCCATCTGACTGAGGCTTATTTCTTGCCGCTTTGCCGCCGCGTAATCCCCGGCCCGAACGCAAACCCGAACGCCAGCAGCAGCAACGAAACCGCCAGCACCGTGTTATTGCCGCTCGTCACATAAGGCGTGCTGCCCGACGTCCCTTGCACAGTCACATCGAGCGAGCCGATCGTGTACGGCGTCAGGCGTCCGATCACCTTGCCATTAGCATCGATCGCGGCGGTCATGCCGGTGTTGGTGGCGCGCAGCATCGGCCGGCCGGTTTCCAGCGAACGCATGCGCGCGATCTGCAGGTGCTGATCCAGCGCGATGGTGTCGCCGAACCAGGCGAGATTGGTCGAGTTGACCAGCACACCCGCGGGCGTGTCGCTCTCGCGGATATTCCGCGCGATCTCCTCACCGAAAATATCCTCATAGCAGATATCGACCGAGACCGGCTGGTTATGCACGATGAACGGCTTCTGTACTGGCGAGCCGCGCGCGAAATCGCCGAGCGGAATGCTCATCAGATTCACGAACCAGCGGAAGCCCCACGGTACGAATTCGCCGAACGGCACGAGATGGTGTTTGTCGTAGCGATACACGTCGCGCGTGCCGGGCGTGACGCCGAACAGGCTGTTCGTGTAGTCGACCACCTGACCTTCCGGCGTGATGGTGCCGCCAATCGCGCCGAACAGGATCGCGGTGCCCGTCGTATCGGAGAAGTTGCGCACCGCCGACGCGAACTGCGGCGGCAATTGCTGTGCGAGCACCGGAATGGCGGTTTCGGGCGTGACGACCAGGTCGGCCGGCTTCGACGTGATCATTTGCTGATACTGGTCGATCGCGGCGCGCATGCCGGCTTCTTCGAACTTCATGTCCTGTTTGACGTTGCCTTGCAGAAGACGCACCGTCAGCGGCGCGTTGGCCGGCAGGGTCCATTGTGCGAGCGGCAGCAGCAGGCCGGCCGCGATCAGCGCAACCGCGATTCCCCCCGGCACCGCGACGCGCGCGAGGCCGCGCTTAACGCCGTTGGCCGCATTTCCAGCATTGCCGCCGCCGACGCCATCGAGCTGCCCGCGCGAAGGCAGCACCGGTACCAGCGCCTGCACGATCAACGCCGCTACCAGCGCCAGCACCCAGCCGACGCCATACACGCCCGCCACCGGTGCAAACCCGGCGAACGGGCCGTCCACCTGCGCATAACCGCTCGCGAGCCACGGAAAGCCGGTGAACACGGTGCCACGCAACCATTCACCGATCGCCCACGCGCTCGCAAACGCCAGCGCGCCGTGCCAGGTCGGCGAAAACGGTTGGTCGTTATCGCACGCGCCGTTGCGAGCGTGCCCCGCGCAAAACGACCAGATGCCGGCAGCCAGCGCCGGATACACGGCCAGATACAGCGAGAAAAGCACAACCGCCGCGCCCGCGAGCGGCGCGGCCATGCCGCCGTAGTAGTGCATGCTGACGTACAGCCACCACACACCGGTGACGAAGTTGCCGAAGCCGAAAGCGCCGCCCGTCAGCGCTGCGCTTTTCCAGCCGGTGGTACGCGTAAGCCACGCAAAGAAGAAGGCGAAGATCACGAGTTCGAGCCAGCCGCCGTGCGGCGTCGGCGCGAACGACAGCGTATTGGCCGCACCGGCAGCCAAAGCGACGAGGTAATGCCAGCGGGGCAGTGCACGGCCGCGCGCTTCTCGGGCGGCAGCAGCACTCACGCCGCGGCGCGAACGGGATGTAATCGGGTCGGCCATTGTTGCGCGGTCGGCGTGAGGAGTTGAAAAAGCGAAGAAAAGAAGCGGATCAGGTCTGCACGTGCTGTGCTTCGCGCTCACGCTGGCCGGCGAGCGGGTCGCGGCGCACCAGCAGCATGTGAATCTGGCGGGCGTCGCCGCGCAGAATCTCGAAGATCAGATCGTCGAGGCGGACTTTTTCGCCGCGATGCGGCACCCGTCCGAAATGGTGCGTGACGAGCCCGCCGATCGTATCGACTTCGTCGTCCGAGTAATGCGTGCCGAAGGCCTCGTTGAACTGTTCGATTTCCGTGAGCGCGCGCACGCGAAAGCGCCCGTCCGGCGAGGCGATGATGTTGCCGCTTTCCTCGTCGAAATCGTATTCGTCTTCGATATCGCCGACGATCTGTTCCAGCACGTCTTCGATCGTAATCAGGCCGGCCACGCCGCCGTATTCGTCGACCACCACCGCGAGGTGATTGCGATTCACGCGGAAGTCGTGCAGCAGCACGTTCAGGCGCTTCGATTCCGGGATGAAGACGGCGGGGCGCAGCATGCCGCGCACGTCGAATTCGTCTTCAGCGTAGTAGCGCAGCAGGTCTTTCGCGAGCAGCACACCGATGATGTTGTCGCGATTGCCTTCGAAGACCGGATAGCGCGAGTGCGCTTTTTCCAGCACATAGGGGATGAATTCGGCGGGATTGTCCGCGATGTTGATCGCGTCCATTTGTGCGCGCGGCACCATGATGTCGCGCGCGCTGAGTTCGGACACCTGGAACACGCCCTCGATCATCGACAGCGAGTCGGCGTCGATCAGGTTGCGTTCGTGCGCGTCCTGCAGGATTTCCAGGAGTTCTGCGCGCGAGTCGGGCTCGGGCGAGATGAAGTCGGTCAGCCGCTCGAGGAGTGAGCGTTTTTCTTGCGGTTTGTCGGTTTGACGTCGACTGGGATACGTGTCGTTCATGGTAGTGCGCCCGGCGAGACTGGGCGCGCTGTTGCAGAGTATTAAGGATACACCAGGCACATGGCAGGACCGTGTCCCGCCTGGCTGGGCGATGAGTGAAGCTGGGATGAAACCGCCCGGCCGCGTGTGGTGGGCATGGGTCAATCCTAACTGATTACGCGGGGAAAAGCGTTTCGGAGCAAAAAAGTACGGATTGCGGTGACATGTGCGATGCCGATGCGGGCGTGGCGCGCTCAAGCTTGTTCCCCACGGCCTACCCATACGGCTGCGGCGGCGTTCGGGCAAACAGGAAGTGGTGCCACAGCCGGTTCGCGGCTTATCGCGTCGATTCCTGGCTGGCTTGCCGGTCCTCGTCAACCCGCCTCGCGGTTTTCCTCACGGCATCGTTCAAGTAGCGCTTCCAGTGCGCGGTCCGGCATGCCGCTCTCGCGCAGCGCGTGCACGGTGCGGCTAACGTAATCAAGCGTTGTCCCGTAGCGGCCGCAGGCGCAGCCGAACACGGTTTTGACGACCTCGTCGCGCAGCTTGCCGGTGTAGGTCGGCACGTCGCGGCGCATCACGAACGCGAGCGCGTCGACGCGCCGCCCGTCGGCGAGCACGCAGGGCAGCCACGCCGGGCGGTACGAACCCATCGGCATCTCGCGGCGCCACAGCGCTTCCAGATGCGGCATCGCTCCCTCGGCGGCGAGGCGAAAGGCGATGCCGGTGCACGAGCCGCCGCGATCGAGCGCGAGCACGAGGCCCGGCTGCTCGGGCGTGCCGCGATTCACGCGCGACCACAGATACAGTCCGCGGTGATAGCCGTGCACTTTCGAACGGGCGGCTTCGACGGTGGGCAGACCGGGATTCCAGATCAGCGACCCATAGCCGAACAGCCACAGATCGCTTTTGCGGTCCCAGTCGCGCAACGTGCATTCGAGCGACGCCCGCAACTCCTCGTCCGTCAGCAGCCGCGGTTCGCCGAGCGCGGGTGGATAGTCCGGGCAGGGCGTGTTTCGCGTATCGGCTTCAGGGGAGGAGGTGCTCACGGTGGCTTCTAACTGTGATGGTAAAGACGATGGGAAAGACTATTGATAAGGATCCGGAAAGCCGAGCTTGCCGAGGATTTCGGTTTCGATCGCTTCCATTTCCTCGGCTTCTTCCTCGACCTCGTGATCGTAGCCTTGCGCATGAAGCGTGCCGTGCACCAGCAGATGCGCGTAGTGCGCGATCAGCGGCTTGCCCTGTTCGGCGGCCTCTTTCTCGACGACCGGACAGCACAGGATCAAGTCGCCGGTCACCGGATCGTCTTCCGATTCGGCGTACGCAAAGGTCAGCACATTGGTCGAATAGTCTTTGCCGCGATAGGTGCGGTTCAGCGTGCGGCCTTCTTCGGCGTCGACGAAACGCACGGTCAGTTCGCCGTCTGCGAAGAGTGCCGCCTTGATCCAACCGGCCACGGTGGCGCGCGGCAGCAGCGCCTTGTGTTCCGGCCAAGCCTTGGCGGCGGGGAATTGCAGATTCAACGTCAGTTTCGGGGCGCGGCTCATGCGGTGTCGACTTGTTGCTTGGGTTGCTGCGGCGTATCCCATGAAATTCGCCGCAAATTAGCGCCGTAAATTAGCGTGAATCCGCCGGACTGGCGGTTTTCTGCGAATGCGCATCGTACGCCTCCACAATTCGCGCTACCAGCGGATGCCGCACCACGTCGGCGCTCGTGAAGCGCGTGAGCGCAATGCCGCGCACGTCTGACAGCACCTGCTGCGCTTCGATCAGCCCGCTCTTGTGACCGCGCGGCAAGTCGACCTGGGTCGTATCGCCGGTGACCACGGCCTTCGAGCCAAAGCCGATCCGTGTGAGGAACATCTTCATCTGTTCGGGCGTGGTGTTCTGCGCCTCGTCGAGGATGATGAACGCGTGATTCAGCGTGCGGCCGCGCATGTACGCGAGCGGTGCGATTTCGATCATCTGCCGCTCGAACATCTTGGCAGTCTTGTCGAAACCGAGCAGGTCGTAGAGCGCGTCGTACAGCGGACGCAGATACGGATCCACCTTCTGCGCCAGGTCCCCCGGCAGAAAGCCGAGCCGCTCGCCCGCTTCGACGGCCGGACGCGTCAACACGATGCGTTTGACCTGATCACGCTCCAGCGCGTCCACTGCGCAAGCCACCGCTAGATACGTCTTGCCCGTACCCGCTGGGCCGATGCCGAAAGTCACGTCGTGCGAAATGATCTGCTTCAGATACTCGCGTTGCATCGGCGTGCGGCCGCGCAGATCGGCGCGGCGCGTGTACAGCTTCGGGCCGAGTTCTTCGAGGTCGTCGTCGCCGCTGTCGGCGGGCTGGTCGAACGGGTGATCCGGATTGCCCGGAAAGCGCGGGTCCACACCTTCCGTGCCATGGCCGTTGCCGTTCGCGCGATGGCGTGCCGGCTGCCGCACTTCAACGAGCGCGAGCTGGATGTCGTCGACCGACAGCGGCTTCTGCGAGTTGTCGTAGAACTTTTCGAGCGCGGTGAGCGCGAGTTTCGCGCCGCGCCCGCGAATCGTGATGCGGTGGCCACGGCGTTGTAGCGTCACGTCGAGCGCCTGCTCGATCTGCCGCAAATTCTCGTCGAGCGGTCCGCAGAGGTTGGCGAGCCGCGCGTTGTCGTCGCGCGGTGCGGTGAATTCCAGATGCTGCTGAGTGGTCTTCAAGGCGGTGGATCGATCCTGTCGGGTTCGTGACGCCGGGCGGGCGTCGCTCAGTGGGTGGCTGCGGGCGTGTCCTCGTGCACCAGCACGAGTTCGCCACGTAACGAATGTGGGTACGCATGGACGATTTTCACGTCCACCATCTGGCCGATCAGGCGTGCGTGCGACGCGATCGGCGCCGGGAAATTCACCACGCGGTTGTTCTCGGTGCGGCCCGCGAGTTCGTTCGGGTCCTTGCGCGCCGGGCGCTCGACCAGAATCCGCTCGACCTTGCCAACCATCGAATCGCTGATGCGCTGCACGTTTTCTTCGATCGTAGCTTGCAGATGGTACAGACGCTTGAGCTTCACTTCGTGCGGCGTGTCGTCGTGCAGATTCGCGGCCGGCGTGCCGGGACGCGGGCTGTAGATGAACGAGAAGCTGGTGTCGTACTTCATCTCGTGAATCAACGCCATCATCTTGTCGAAGTCTTCTTCCGTCTCGCCGGGGAAGCCGACGATCATGTCGGTCGACAAAGACAGGTCAGGACGGATCGCGCGCAGCTTGCGGATCACTGACTTGTATTCGAGCACCGTGTAGCCGCGCTTCATCGCCATCAGGATGCGGTCGGAGCCGTGCTGCACCGGCAGATGCAGATGGCTGACGAGCTTCGGCACCTTGGCGTACGTGTCGATCAGGCGCTGCGTGAATTCCTTCGGATGCGACGTGGTGTAGCGAATCCGTTCGATGCCCGGAATATCCGCGACATATTCGATCAGCTGGGCAAAATCGGCGATTTCGCTCGAGCCGAGCGTGATGCCGGCGCGGTAAGCATTCACGTTCTGGCCGAGGAGCGTCACTTCACGCACGCCCTGGTCGGCGAGGCCGGCGATTTCGGTCAGCACGTCGTCCAGCGGACGCGACACTTCTTCGCCGCGTGTGTACGGCACGACGCAGTAGCTGCAGTACTTGCTGCAACCTTCCATGATCGACACGAACGCGCTCGCGCCATCGACGCGCGCCGGCGGCAGGTGATCGAATTTTTCGATTTCCGGGAACGAGATGTCGACCTGAGCACGGCCGCTTTCGCGGCGCTTGTCGATCATTTGCGGCAGACGGTGCAGCGTTTGCGGCCCGAACACCAGATCGACATACGGTGCGCGCGCCACGATCGACGCGCCTTCCTGGCTCGCCACGCAACCGCCCACGCCGATGATCAGATTCGGGTTCGCTTCTTTCAACTCACGCACACGGCCGAGTTCGGAGAAGACTTTCTCCTGCGCTTTTTCGCGCACCGAGCAGGTGTTGAAGAGAATGACGTCCGCGTCTTCCGGGGTGTCGGTTTTGACGAGGCCTTCAGCCGCGCCGAGTACGTCGACCATCTTGTCGGAGTCGTACTCGTTCATCTGGCAGCCGTAGGTCTTTACATAAACTTTCTTGGTCATCGATTTTCGCCGGTCGCAGTGGTTAACCTGGGGGCGTCATTTAAAAGGTGAAGAGAGGTGAAAACGTGCGGATGCACCGCGGGGCGGCGCTTGGGCCCGCTTGGGCCGGCTTGGGCCGGCTTGAACCCGCTTGAACCCGCTTGAACCCGCTTGAACCCGCTTGAGCCCGCTTGAGCCCGCTTGAGCCTATTTCGGTCCACTTTCAATGCACGTTTGCAGCGTAACTCAACATTATAGCCCTTCACCGGTTGCGATTTCTGCCGCGGCTATTGCTCGCGGCGGCTCTGTCGGCAAGCCCAGCAGGCCTTCCAGTTCGTCCGACACTTGCGCGAAGCGTTCGCTCAGGAAGTCCAGCAGTACGCGCACGCGCGGCGCCATGAAACGGTTGCGGTGGTAGAGCGCGTGCAACGGCGCGTCCGGGTAGCGCCATTCAGGCAGCAGGATTTTCAGGCAGTCGCCCCGCAAGTCAGCTTCCACGTCCCACATCGACTTGATGACGATCCCGTAGCCGCGCCGCGCCCATTCGCGGGCCACGGCGCCGTCGTTGGTTTCCCGGGAGGTTTCGAACGGCACGGTGTACTGCTGCACTTCGTTGCCGCGCGTAAAGCGCCACTCGTTGACCGGGCCTGACGCGGTACCCAGCACGATGCAATCGAAATTCGCCAGATCGTGCGGATCTTTCGGTTCGCCCTTGCGTGCGATGTAGTCCGGCGACGCGCACAGCACCCGCCGGTTCGGTGCCAGCTTGCGGGCGACCAGCGAGCTGTCTTGCGGCACACCGAAGCGGATCGCCAGATCGATGTCTTCCTGCACCAGATTCGACAACGAGTCCGACAGCGTCAGCGCAAACGTCACCTCGGGGTAGAGCGCGTTGAACTCGTCGAGCCAGTGCATCAGCAGATTGCGGCCGAAGTCCGACGTTGCCGAGATTCGGACTTTGCCGCGCACCACGCCTTGGCCGGCTTGCAGCGCGGCCTCGGCGTCATCGAGCGATTGCAGCGCCTGGCGGCAGCAGTTCAGATACAGCCGGCCCTCGTCCGTGAGCCTGAGCTGACGAGTGGTGCGCTCGAACAGGCGTGCCTTCAGGCCGGCTTCGAGCTTGGCCAGCCGCGCGCTGGCGGCGGCCGGTGTCAGGCCCATCTTGCGGCCCGCCGCCGAGAGGCTGCCTTGCTGCGCCGCTTCGACAAACAGGCGGATGTCACCGAGGTTATCCATCGCGATCTTTCAAAAGAATTTGAAAATGCTTCAAATGCTACGCCAATTATCAAATTGTTGTATCCCGTTCACAATGCACTCCTCGTAAACCCCTTACGCTTTGTGCAGCCCGTCATGCAACTCGATCACGCAACGATCGTCACCGCCGACCTCGAGACCGCGCGACGCTTTTTTGTCGACGTCGCCGGGCTGACGGAGGGTGCGCGTCCGCCGTTTTCGATCGACGGCTACTGGCTGTGTGCAAGCGGCCGCCCGGTGATTCATCTGGTTGACGCGACGGTGCCTGCCCAGACGGGCAGGGCCGCGCCGCGCATCGACCATATCGCCTTCCGGCTGGAGAGCGCCGACGAATGGCAGGCGCTTTTGCAGCGCTTGCATGCGGCGGACATGCCGTATCAGCTCGCCGAAGTGCCGCAGATGGGTCCGCAGCAAGCCGAATTGCAACTGTTCGTCGCGCTCGCGCCGGGTGTCGTCATCGAATTCGTGACGGCGCTGCGCCACGCCCACCGTCGCTAACACGCTCAACTTTAGAACCAGGAGTAGAAAAATGCCCATTCCATTACTCGCGCTAGCGATCAGCGCTTTCGCGATCGGCACGACCGAGTTCGTGATCATGGGCTTGCTGCCCGAGGTCGCGCGAGATCTGGCCGTGTCGATTCCGTCGGCCGGTTTGCTGGTGAGCGGCTATGCGCTGGGCGTGGCCGTCGGCGCGCCGCTGCTCGCGGTGGTTACCAGCAAAATGCCGCGCAAGCTCGCGTTGCAGCTGCTGATGGGGGTGTTCATCGTCGGCAACACGCTGTGCGCGATCGCGTCCAGCTATTCCGTGCTGATGATCGCGCGCGTGGTGACGTCGTTCGCGCATGGGTCGTTCTTCGGCATCGGCGCGGTGGCGGCGGCCTCGCTCGTGCCGGCTGAAAAGCGGGCCAGCGCCATTGCGCTGATGTTCACCGGTTTGACACTCGCCAATGTGCTCGGCGTGCCGTTCGGCACTTTCGTCGGCCAGCAATTCGGCTGGCGTGCGGCGTTCTGGATCGTCAGCGCGTTTGGGGTGCTGTCGCTGGCGGGCGTGTCGTTGCTTGTGCCGAATCGTCATGATTCCGGCCCGGTCGGCTTGGGACACGAAGTCCGCGTGCTGAAGGATCCGCAAGTCTGGACCGCGCTCGCGATGACCGTGCTCGGCTTCGGCGGCGTGTTCGTCGTGTTCACCTATATCGCGCCGATTCTCGAGCAGGTCAGCGGTTTCTCGCCGCGTGGCGTGACGCTGATTCTTGTGCTGTTCGGTATTGGCCTCACGATCGGCAATACCGTGGGCGGCAAGCTTGCGGACCGCGCGCTGATGCCTTCGCTGATGGGCATTCTGGTGGCGCTCGCGGTGGTGATGGCGATCTTCGCGCGCACCAGTCATTCGCAGGTGGCCGCGGCGATTACCATTTTCGTGTGGGGTATTGCTGCGTTCGCCACGGTGCCGCCGTTGCAGATGCGCGTGGTCGAAAAGGCCGCTGCCGCGCCGAATCTGGCTTCGACACTGAACATCGGCGCGTTCAACGTGGGCAATGCGGGCGGCGCGTGGCTCGGCGGTCTGGTGATCAATCACGGCCATTCGCTCGATACGCTGCCGTGGGTCGCGGCGGCAGTCAGCGTGGTGGCTTTGTTGCTCACGTGGTTCGCGGCGCGGATGGATGCGCCGGCATCGGCCGTCGCGCTACGCGCCTGAGTGTGTGTGGGGCGCACTTGATTTCGCCAGATGTGCCTGAATGTGCGTGTACGCGCGTTGGCATGTTCGAGCTCATCTGCGGCCAAACAGGTCCCCGAACACGCCCATATGAAAAATTCGCACAAGCTTTGCGAGAATCGTCCTCCGCAATGCTGATAACAGTGTGAAGATAACTTCGTTGGGCGCGGCGAGGCGCGATGCTATCTTGCTTCCACTAACCGCTTGCCCGCCGTCCGGCGGCGCTCCTGGAGGCAATCATGCATTCCCCGCTTGCGCTGGTTCGCGATCCCACGGCTGACACTAATGCGTCGCCGCGTGCCGCAGAACCCTTCGATGCTCTTGAACATCTGGTCGGCGTGAATCTCGCCCGTTTGCGTGCCGAGCGCCAACTTTCGCTCGACGCCCTGGCCCGCGCTTCGGGCGTCTCGCGGGCGATGCTCGCGCAGATCGAGTCGGCGCGCAGCGTGCCGTCGATCAAGGTGCTGTGCAAGGTGGCGTCGGCGTTGAAGGTATCGGTGGCGGCGTTCTTGCGACGTCATGCGACCAACGGCTTCGAACATTTGCCGGCAGAGCGTTCGTCGCGTGTTGTCAGTTCAAATGGCCGCTATTCGGCCCGGCCGCTTTATCCCGACGCCGAGCCGACCGCCGCCGAGTTTCACGAGTTGCGTATCGCACCGTTGCATACCGAAGCCGGCACGCGCCGCGCGCCGGGCACTACGGTGAATCTGGTGGTGAGCGAAGGCACGCTGGAAGTCAGCGTGCACGACCAGCGCCAATTGTTGGCAACGGGCGACGCGATTGTGTTCGACGCCGATCAGCCGCACAGCCTGCGCAATCCCGGTGACACCGAAGCGCGCGCGTTTCGCGTGACACTGAAGGCGGAAACGCCGCCGCGCTGGGACGTGCCTGCGCCGCACGAATTGACACGCCAGGCCGCGCCGGTCTGATGAATGAGGTTTTTCAGGCGGATGTGCTGCAAGGATCGGCTCCGAAGCAGAGATGTCCGTCTAATCAGTAGGGTTGCGCTGCAGGTTCCGCGCGACTGTTGTATCCTTTGCCAGCCGGTCGATCCGGCAATCAGTGCGTCTTCAGGGCGGGGCGAAATTCCCCACCGGCGGTATGCCGGCAGCGCGAAAGCGTGAGCCGGTGAGCCCGCGAGCGCCCGCATTCATTTGGCTTTCAGCGTACCGAAAGCCGCGCGGGGTCAGCAGATCTGGTGAGAAGCCAGAGCCGACGGTTAGAGTCCGGATGGAAGAAGATGTGCAGATAGTCATGTTCGTTTCCGTGGCGCCGCTAGAGGTTGGAGCGGTGCGCGAGCGTCGCTTTGTTCGGCGTTCAACGGCGCGTCTTTGTCTGTTTGCAATGCCCTGAAACGTTTTTCGCCCAACTTTTGCGATGAGCGTTTCAACTATGTCCTTTGCTACTTTTCCTGCACCGTCGGTGATTGCGGACAGCGCAATTCTCGATCTCCCGCTGCTCGCCACCGAACCCGTTCCGCCGCGTATCGCCGCTGCGCTGCAAGCCATGCGCGATGGTCGCGCTGTCGTCCTGCAAGACGATCACGACCGCGAGAACGAAGCCGATCTGATCGTCTCAGCCGAGCGTCTTTCCGTCGAAACCATGGCCTTGCTGATCCGCGAATGCAGCGGCATCGTCTGTTTGTGCCTGCCCGACGACAAGATTCGCGCACTCGAACTGCCGCCAATGGCCGTCAATAACGAAAGCCGCCATGGCACCGCGTTCACGGTCTCGATCGAAGCACGCGATGGCGTAACCACCGGCGTGTCCGCACTCGATCGCGTGACGACAATCCGCGCGGCCATCAACGATACGGCGAAGCCTGCCGATATCGTGCGCCCAGGCCACGTGTTCCCGTTGCGTGCGCAGCCGGGTGGCGTGCTCGCGCGTCGCGGCCATACCGAAGGCACGGTCGATCTGGCGATTCTCGCGGGTCTGAAGCCGGCCGGCGTGCTGTGCGAGCTGATGAACGCAGACGGCACGATGACGCGCGGTGCGGACGTGGAGCGCTTCGCTCAACAACACAATCTGCCGATGCTTACGATCGCTGAACTGGTGGAATTCCGCCAGGCGCTGGCGACGGCGCGCGAATGCGTGGCCGTCGAGGCTTGATGCGTTAAGGGGTGCGCCGCGTGCGGTGAATGGGTTTGCGCTTGTTGAACGCGAACGCTTTGTCGCGCCGGACAATGGCACCGACCGGCGCGAACTCGACGCACTCTCGCGCGTTTGAAAAAAACAAACCCCACGCTCGGAAAAAACGTGGGGTTGGTCAGCAGCCTGAGGCCTGAGGCCTGAAGCCGGCTATTACAGCCGGTTTTTCTGTTGCTGCCTCGTTACGACTGCACGTCGCCAAACTCACCACGCACGCCAGCTTCAACCAGCGCAGGCAACTCATCCATATGCTTCATGATGCGTGTCATGCCCATCTTGCGCAGTGCATCCGCGTAACCGTCGGGGATATGACTCGCACCCACGAAGGCAATCGTCTTCATGCCCGCCGCGCGCGCCGCATTCAAACCGGCCACGCTATCTTCCACGACGATGCATCGCGCCGGCTCCACACCTAGCGCCTTCGCCGCGAACAAATACACATCCGGATAAGGCTTCGGCCGCGCCACCTGTTCGGCGCTGAATATCCGTTCGCCGAAAATCTGCTGCAAACCCGCGCGCCGCACCGACGCATTCACGCGCGCCGTCCGGCTGTTCGACACGACAGCGGCCGGCAGCGTCACGCGTTGCAATGCGTCGCGCACGCCATTGATCGGACTGAGCGATGCCGCGAGCGCGAGCTCGACGTTGTGTTCGATCGTATTGAAGAAATCGGCCGGCAGCGTGATATCGAACGACTTCTCGATGCCTTCGAGAAAGCGCGAGGTCTGCTGGCCGAACGCCGTCTTGACGACGGGTTCGAAGTCGAGACCGGGGAAGGTGGCAGACAGCGTTTCGAGCATCACGCGGTCAGCGATGATTTCGCTGTCGACGAGCACGCCGTCGCAGTCACAGATGAGGTGGTCGATCATGCTTTAAAGCGGAAAGCGAGAGGCACGCGAGCAAGACAGGTGCAAGCTCATACGCGGAGATTGAAAGCATCATGATACGTGCTTTGGCGCCGCGTGCGCGGTGCCGTCGCTTTCCGTCGGCGCTTATTTGCACCTTAAGCGTGCGTTTAGTTACGCCTCGTGCGCGCCCTATATGCACCCTATGCGGCGCCCCTATGTGCGCCGCAGGATCAGTGCGCGTGCAGGTACAGATACAACGCCGTTGCCAGCGCGCCGCCCAGCAGCGGACCGCACACCGGAATCCACGAATAACGCCAGTCGCTGTCGCGCTTGCCCGGAATCGGCAGCAGCGCGTGCATCAGACGCGGCGACAGGTCGCGCGCCGGGCTCATCGCGTAACCGGTCGGGCCACCGAGCGAAATGCCGATGCCGAGCACGAGCAAACCGACCGGCAGCGCGTCGAGTGCGCCCAGGCCGACTTGCGGCGAAGCCAGATACAGCACGCCGAGAATCAGCACGAAAGTCGCAATCATTTCGGTGAGCAGGTTATGTGGCACGCTGCGAATCGCGGGCGACGTGCAGAACACGCCGAGCTTCACGTCGGCATCGCCTTCCTTGTTGAAGTGCTGACGATACGCGACCCACACGAGCAGGGCGCCCGCCATACCGCCGAGCATCTGCGCCGCGATGTAGCCGGGTACTTTCATCCACGCGAATTTGCCTGCCAGCGCGAGGCTGATCGTCACCACAGGATTCAGGTGCGCGCCGCTGTACGATGCGGTGACGTACACGGCGATGAACACAGCCATCGCCCAGCCCATCACGATCACAATCAGGTCCGCGCCTTTACCTTTGGTGCGCGCGAGGAGCACGTTGGCGACTGCGCCGTTGCCGAGCAGCACCAGGAGCGCAGTGCCGATGAATTCCGCAATGTAAGGAGACATCGTTGGTTATCCGAAATATAGTTGTTAGGGAAGCCGCGGGATAAGCGGCTTCGTTATGTCGAAAAGTGACTTATTGAACTGTTGGAATGCAGTCAGGGCGTGTCGGCCCAGGCCTTCGCGGCGCGAATCGCGCGCTTCCAGCCGTCGAGGCATTCCTTGACGTCGGCGTGCGGCAAGGCAGGCGTGAAACGGCGATCGAGCGCCCACTGGCTTTTCAGTTCGTTCACGTCTTTCCAGTAGCCGACCGCGAGACCGGCCAGATACGCCGCGCCCAATGCGGTCGTCTCCGATACCTTCGGGCGCACTGCGTCGACGCCGAGAATGTCCGCCTGGAATTGCATCAGCAAATTGTTCGCGCAAGCGCCGCCGTCCACGCGCAATTCGCCGATGCGAATGCCGGAGTCGGCTTCCATCGCCTTCAGCACGTCGAGCGATTGATAGGCGATCGAGTCGAGCGCGGCGCGGGCGATATGCGCCGAGCTTGTGCCGCGCGTCACGCCGAACAGCGTGCCGCGCGCGCGGGCGTTCCAGTGCGGCGCGCCGAGGCCTGCAAACGCGGGCACCAGATATACGCCGTCGCTGTGCGACACACTGCGCGCCAGCGATTCGATTTCAGCGGCGTTCTTGATGATGCCAAGGCCATCGCGCAGCCATTGCACCACAGCGCCGCCGATGAAGATGCTGCCTTCGAGTGCATAGTTGATCTGATCGCCGATTTGCCATGCAATCGTAGTGACGAGATTGTTCTTCGATTCGATCGGCTTGTCGCCAGTGTTCATCACGAGGAAGCAGCCGGTACCGTAGGTGTTCTTCACCATGCCCGACTCCGTGCACATCTGGCCGAACAGGGCCGCATGCTGGTCGCCGGCGATGCCCGCGAGCGGAATCTTGGAGGCGAACACGGTGGTCTTGGTCGGCCCGTACACTTCCGACGACGCACGCACTTCCGGCAGCATGTTGCGCGGAATGTCGAGCGCTTCGAGCAACTCGTCGTCCCACTTCAGCGTGTGGATGTTGAACAGCATGGTGCGCGATGCGTTGGTCACGTCGGTGACATGCAGGCCGCCCTTGGTGAAATTCCACACCAGCCAGCTATCCACCGTGCCGAAGGCGAGACGGCCTTGCTTCGCTTTTTCGCGTGCGCCTTCGACGTTGTCGAGAATCCAGCGGATCTTGGTCGCGGAGAAGTACGAGTCGATCGGCAGGCCGGTTTTCGCGCGGACTTTTTCTTCGAGGCCTTGCTCTTTAAGCTGGTCGCAGAAGTCGGCAGTGCGGCGGTCTTGCCAGACGATCGCGTTATAGATCGGGTGGCCGGTTTCGCGGTCCCACACGATGGTGGTCTCACGTTGATTGGTAATGCCGATCGCAGCGATCGACGTACCGTTCATGCCGGCGCGTGTGACGGCTTCGGCGGCGACGCCGGCCTGCGTCGACCAGATTTCCTGCGGGTCGTGCTCGACCCAACCCGGACGCGGATAGATTTGCTGGAACTCTTTCTGTGCGGTCGACACGATATTGCCGAGCCGGTCGAACAGCATCGCGCGTGAGCTGGTGGTGCCTTGGTCAAGCGCGAGGATGTACTGATCCTGCATTGTCTCTTCTCCATGCGTTTTATGAATCGCCGGACTGTTGACCGGCGACGGGAACGGCTTGTTGTTTTAAGCGGGCTGCAACAGCTTGTGGTTGTGCGTCCCGGCTTTGCCAGTAGCCGAGGGGTGAAAATCGATTCGGTTCATGCAGGTTCATGCAGGTTCATGCAAGCAGTCAGGCCGCGTTGCTATGGCCCGACCTGGCGGCCAAATTGAATGGCCGTAACTAAATGGCGTAACTAAATGGCGTAACTCAGTGATATAACTTAGTGACGTAACTCAGCGACGCAACTCAGCGACGTAACTTAGCGACGCAACTCAGCGACGCAACTGAGTGTGGCCGAACTAAGCGTTCTGCCGCACCGGCTCGCGGGCGAACCACGTGTCAATGTCGTGTGTGATTGAATCGAGCGTGCCCGGTTCGACGTGCAGGCCGAGTTTCGAGCGGCGCCACAGCACGTCCTGCGCGCTGCGCGCCCATTCGGCGTCGCGAAGGTAAGTGAGTTCGGCTTCGTAAAGACCCGGCGCGAAAGCGCGGCCGAGGTCGGCCACCGAGCGCGCCTGGCCAATGACATGCTTTACGCGCGTGCCGTACGCACGAGCGAGGCGGTGAGCCAGATCGGCGGGCAGCCACGCATTCTGCTGTTTGAAGCCGGCGAGGAAGCGCTCGAAGTTGGCTTGCGGAATGTCGCCACCGGGCAACGGCGCACCGGCCGTCCAAGAAGGCGTGCTCTTATGCAGCGCGTACCCGAGTTTGTCGACGGCTTCTTCAGCCAGCTTGCGGAACGTCGTGATCTTGCCGCCGAACACGGACAGAAGCGGTGCTTCGCCCGCAGGCGCGTCGAGTTCGAGCGAGTAATCGCGCGTGACCGCCGACGGGTTGTCCGCGCCTTCTTCCTCGAGCAGCGGACGCACGCCCGAGTAGGTCCAGCGCACGTCTTGCGGCGAGATCTTCTGCTTGAAGTAGCGGTTGATCGAGTCGCACAGGTACTGTATTTCGTCGGCGTCGATCGCTACTTGCGACGGGTCGCCGCGATATTCGAGGTCAGTTGTGCCAATCAGCGTGTAATCGTGTTCGTACGGAATCGCGAAGATGATCCGCTTGTCCGGATTCTGGAAGATATACGCGTGATCGTGTTCGAACAGGCGCCGTGTGACGATATGGCTGCCTTTTACGAGGCGCACGCTGTGCGTCGCCTCGCGGCCGAGCGCGCCATGCAGCAGTTCGCCGACCCACGGACCGGCGGCGTTTGCGATCGAGGCAGCGCGCACGTCGAGGATCGTGCCGTCCGCGCGCTTGAGTTGCGCGCGCCATTCGCCACCGGCGCGCACCGCGCTCAGCAGTTTGGTGCGCGTGAGAATCTTTGCGCCGTGTTCCTGCGCATCCAGCGCGTTCAGTACTACCAGACGCGCGTCATTCACCCAACCATCCGAATACACGAAACCGCGCTTGATCGAATCAACCAGCGGTGCGCCGGCAGGATGGTTGCGCATGACGATGCCGCGCGAGCCGGGCAGCAGTTCGCGTTTGGCGAGGTGATCGTAAAGGAACAGGCCGGCGCGGATCAGCCAGGCCGGGCGCAGATCGGGCATGTGCGGCATCACGAAGCGCAGCGGCCACATGATGTGTGGCGCGGCGCGCAGCAGCGTTTCGCGCTCCTGCAGGGCTTTGCGCACCAGCCCGAACTCGCGGTACTCGAGGTAGCGCAGGCCGCCGTGAATCAGCTTGGTACTGGCCGACGACGTATGTGCCGCCAGATCGTCCTGTTCGCAGAGCAGCACCGACAGGCCGCGGCCCGCCGCATCGCGTGCGATGCCTGCGCCGTTGATCCCGCCGCCCACGACGAGCAAATCGTATCTCGAGCCTTGCGTCACCTGCTGTGTCCCCTGCGTCATCTTCGGAAAGCGGTTTGGAAAAACTATCGAACTGATAGTGTTCGTTTTCGAACTTTAATGAACATATTCGAAAAAGTAAAGTTCGGTTTTCTTAGGCGGCCCTCTAGCGGTTGGCTAAGGTGGTGGCGTAACGCGCGGCCACGGACGATACTCTCGGCAAGAGCCATTTCGAGGTGAATTCATGCGTGGACTTTGGATGATCGGCGCCGCTGCGCTCATGGCGGGATGCGTCAGCTCGCCGAGCCTGAACGGAACGATGGGCGCGCCCTCGTTCGCATCGTTGCAACAGATGTGCAGTGCCCAGACCGTCGACTACGGCAACGACGCGCAAGGCGTCTACGCGACGCTGTTCGATGCGTACGTGGCGAACCGGCGCGGCAAGCTGTCGAAGGACGATTACTGCGCGTTCCAGGCGTCGCTTGCGCAGCGCTATACGAGTCAAGGGGTGAGCACCGACCCGCAGGTGCGTAATCAGTGGGTTGCGTTCTTCACCGACCAGCGAGCCAAGGCGTTGAGCTGGCGCGCGGCGGCCGATCCGACCTTGCGCGCGGGCTGACCTTCGCGCCCGATTTTCTCCGCCCAGTCCTTCCCGCCGGCGTATTCGCGTTGAGCGTTGCGGGGCGAACCGGGGGGCAACTCTCAGCTAAGGCGGGGTTAGCCGCGCTGCGGCTGGGCCCCGCGCCACAGCATCCGGCGAATCTGCGCGAACACGGCTTCGCGTGTCGGCGCGTTGCTCGCGGCGGCTTGTTGCGCCTGTGGCAAAGGCAGCTGATTGGCGAGCGCTAGCATGGTGAAGCCGTGCAGGCTTGCCCAGTAGGCATAGCCGATCAACTGTGGATCGCCTTCCAGAATGCCTGCGGCAACGAGCTGCTCGAAGTGCGCCCCGAGCATGCGCCAGGCACGCTGCGACGCGGCGGTGAGTTCCGGGTAGGCGCCTTCCTGCTGGGTCAGATCGAACATCAGGCGGTAGGCGTGCGGTTCGTCGAGCGCGAACGCCACGTAGGCGTCGCTGACGACGGAGCGGTCGGTCGCGGGCGCCTGTTTCGCCGCTGCTTCGAGCCGCGCCGCGAAGCGGTTGAACGCCGCAGCGCGGACCATCGCCAGGATCTCATCCTTGTCGCGGAAGTAGCGATAGGGCGTCATCGCGCTGCAACCCAGCTCCTTCGCCAGTTCGCGCATCGTCACGCCTTGCGCGCCGCGCGTGGCAAATGCGTTTTCGGCCACGCGCCGCATGGTTTCGCGGAATTGCTGG
The DNA here is from genome assembly GCF_012927345.1 of Paraburkholderia polaris. Classification (GTDB taxonomy): domain Bacteria; phylum Pseudomonadota; class Gammaproteobacteria; order Burkholderiales; family Burkholderiaceae; genus Paraburkholderia; species Paraburkholderia polaris. The sequence continues at coordinate 140,826 of NZ_JABBGJ010000008.1, read as the reverse complement.
ATGTCGTCGGAGGAGAGCGTTTTTGGCATGCGCGAAGGCAGAAGGTCCGTCGCGTCAATTTACTGTGTAAATGAATTGGGCACAACAAAGCGGCCGCATGTGCGGCGGCTTGCCTTGAGGCAAAAAAGATTGTGCGTCAACTTGAAGAGACGAGGGCGCCCACTATCTCACCGCGGCGCAGCCCGCCGTCATGTTGCCGGTTGTCGGCTTCAAAGCCGGACGTATTACGAGAAACGCTTGATGGCCTTGAGTGCGCTGTCGCCGGATTCGGTCACGCGCCATTGTTCGTTGCCCGACGCGAGCCGTTCGAGTTGCACAAGCTGGCGTTCCAGCAGGGCGTCGAGTTCTTCTCGCTCCATGTCGACTTGGTTGGGGGCGTCTTTGACGAGCAACAACGTGGCGAATTCATGCGGACTCAGCATTGTTCTCTCCATGTCAAGCAAACGCGGACGGCCTTGCCGGCGACTGGCCAGATGCCAGTGAAGTCCGCTAGAGGATCAGGCGGGAGGTACGGCTCATACACAGGTTCACGCTACCGGCACTGCGCATAGCGCGGAACGGACGCCGGGGAACTGGAGTGTAGTCAACCGCCGGTTAAACACCAAAGGGGCCCCAGTAAATTTTTCCTTTGACAATTGGGACCCGCTGAGGCGGTTTGGGGCAGCGCTCAGATCCTTGATTTCACTCGAAGTTTCGCGTGCACTGCAACATGGCCGAAGACGCCTGGATCATTCGGCGATATACACCTGGCAATTGGCGGCAGCGAGCGTTTCGTCCATCTCGGGAGGCGGTGCGGCGTCGGTGAAAAGCGCGTCGATCTGATCGAGATGACCTTGACGGACGAGCGCCGGACGGCCGAATTTGGAGTTGTCGGCGGCGAGAAACACCGTGCGCGCATGCTGGATGATCGCCTCGGCCACACGCACTTCGCGGGTATCGAAATCGCGCAGCGTGCCATCCGTTTCAATGCTCGACGTGCCGATGATCGCGAAGTCCACCTTGAACTGCCGGATGAAGTCGATCGCCAGTTCGCCGACGATGCCCTTGTCCCACGGCCGCACAATGCCGCCCGTCACCAGCACTTCGCAATCCGGATAGCCGCTCATCATGCTGGCGACGTTCAGATTGTTGGTGATTACGCGCAGGCCGCGATGCCGGTTGAGCGCCCGTGCGACTTCCTCGGTGGTCGTGCCGAGGTTGATGAAGAGGGACGCCTGGTCGGGAATGTGAGTGGCCACTAGCGTCGCGATGCGCCGCTTCTCTTCGTGGAACATCCGTTGACGCGCGGTGTACGAGACGTTCTCGGAGCTGGTCGGCAGACTGGCGCCACCATGATAGCGGCGCAGCAGGTTCATGTCGGCGAGCCAGTTGACGTCGCGGCGGATCGTCTGCGGCGTCACGTCGAAGTGGGCCGCGAGATCGTCCACGGTCACGAAGCCGTCGCGTTGCACCCACTCCAGCAGTTCCTGTTGCCGGGCGTTGAGAGTCAGGCGGGGGTCTCGGGTCATGTGTCTCGGGTCGTGGGTTTTTTATCGACGCTGCCCGCCGCCGGCGCGATAAGCCGGGCCGGAAAACGGGTAATGCGTGAACGAGGGTGAGCTATTGTAAGACCATCGCACGTCTTGTCTGCCAACTCGTGCGTCATGGTTCCGATCCGGGGCGCCCGTGCAGCGACCCATTCAGGTCATTTGCGCATTTATTCATTTGATAAATGAATTTGTTTTTTGTGCCGGATCGCGCTGCAATCCGAGGTTCCACGTTTCACCCGCGTGTTACCCGTTTCCCATGGTTTCCGGCGTCTTCCCAAGGCCGGGCCGCGCTTTCGAGAGTGTTCGACATGACTGGCTTCAACTGGCAAAACCCCTATCCGACGCCGCGTCTGCCTGTATTCGCGCGCAACATCGTTTCGACTTCGCATCCGCTCGCCGCGCAAGCCGGGCTACGGATGTTGTGGAAAGGCGGCAATGCCGTCGACGCGGCGATCGCCGCGGCCGCCGCCATCACCGTGGTCGAGCCGGTGTCGTGCGGCCTCGGCGGCGATGCCTTCGCGCTGGTGTGGGACGGCAAGAAGCTGCACGGCCTGAATGCTTCCGGTGTGTCGCCGGCGGCATGGAACGTCGACTACTTCAAGCGCAAGTACGGTGAGGAAAACGGTCTCGCGAAGCAGCCCAAGCGCGGCTGGGACGCGGTGACCGTGCCTGGCGTGATCGCCGGCTGGGAAGCGTTGCATCAGAAATTCGGCTCTCTGCCGTTCGCCGATCTGATGGAGCCGGCGATCGAGATCGCTGAGCGCGGTCATGCGGTGGCGAGCATCGTCGCCTACAAGTGGGCGGCAGCCGTACCGGAACTGAAAGACCTGCCGGGCTTCGCGCAAACCTTCATGCCGCGCGGCCGCGCGCCGGAAGTCAGCGAACTGGTGCGCTTTCCCGGCCACGCGAAGACGTTGCGCAAGCTCGCTGAACAAGGCCCGCGTGCGTACTACGAAGGGGAGATCGCTGAACAGATCGCGGCGTTTGCGCGTGAAGGCGGCGGCGCGTTGACCCTCGACGACCTGCGCAACTACCGCGCGGATTGGGTCGAGCCGATCGGCAAGGATTATCGCGGCTACACCGTGCATGAAATTCCGCCGAACGGCCAGGGCATCGCGGCGCTGATCGCGCTGGGCATCCTCGAAAAGTTCGACGTGAAGGAACTCGCCGTCGACAACGTCGAGTCGCAGCATTTGCAGATTGAAGCCATGAAGCTGGCGTTCGCCGATGTCTACCGCTACGTTGCCGATCCGCGTTCGATGGAAGTCACGCCCGAGCAGATGCTCGACGACGCGTACCTCACGTCGCGCGCGAAGCTGATTGACCACAAGCGCGCCACGCAGTTCGACTTCGGCATGCCGAAGGCCGGCGGCACGATCTACATGTCGGTGGCGGACGAACGCGGCATGATGGTGAGCTTCATCCAGTCGAACTACATGGGCTTCGGCTCGGGCATCGTGGTGCCGGACAGCGGCATCGCGATGCAGAATCGCGGCTGCGGATTCTCGATGGACCCGAAGTCGCCGAACGTGGTGGAAGGCGGCAAGCGGCCGTTCCACACGATCATCCCGTCGTTCCTGACGCAGCAGGTGGACGGCAAGCAGGAAGCGGTGATGAGCTTCGGCGTGATGGGTGGCGATATGCAGCCGCAAGGCCATCTGCAATCGATCGTGCGGATGCTCGACTACGGTCAGCAACCGCAGGCCGCCTGCGATGCACCGCGCTGGAAGGTCAACCGCGATTTCACGATCGACATCGAATCGACGCTCGATCCGAAGACCGCCGCGGCACTGCAGAAGCTGGGCCACACAATCAAGTCGGTCGACGATCCGTACATGGACTTCGGCTCCGGCCAGTACATCTGGAAGCTCGACCGTAACGATCCGGACCGCGGCTACGTGGCGGCGAGCGACAGCCGTCGCGACGGGCTGGCAGCCGGGTTCTAAACGTCCCACACGAAACGCGGCGCCGCTTGGGCCGCCGCGTTTTACGGCATCTGCGGACGATGTATCACGTATCGCCGCGGCATACCGCATTCGGGACCAAATGAAGGCATCGCGTACAACCAGACGGGCTGCGCGCGAAAGCCGGCATTGCGCGGGACAAGCGCATTGAGCGCATTCAGCGTCTCAAGTACATCAAGCAAATCAGGTATTCAGCATCTGGCAGGGCAGGAGACATCATGAACACCCCCGCGTCGCAATCCGCGACAGCTTCATCTCATTCCACGCCCGCGCCGCTTTCCAAAGCGATGGTGCGGCGTATCGTGTTTTCGTCGTCGGTCGGCAATGCGCTCGAGTGGTTCGACTTTCTCGTCTACGGCTATTTCGCGACCATCATCGCGAAGCAGTTCTTCCCGATGCAGGACGAGTGGCTCTCGACGCTGCTCGCCATTGCCACTTTCGGCATCTCGTTCCTGATGCGGCCGCTGGGCGCCGTCGTGCTGGGCGTCTACGGTGACCGCAAAGGCCGCAAGGCGGCGCTCACGCTCGCCATTGCGCTGATGATGGTCGGCACCTTCACGATGGCCGTGATGCCGTCATATGCGTCGATCGGTATTGCGGCGCCCGTGTTGATTCTGCTTGCGCGGCTCGTGCAAGGCTTCGCGGTGGGCGGTGAGTTCGGCAGCGCGACGGCCTTCATGGTCGAGCACAGTGCGTCGCGGCGTGGCTACTACGCGAGTTGGCAGTTCGCGAGCCAGGGTCTGGCCGCGATCACCGCGGCGGCCTTCGGTTCGCTGCTGACCGCGTGGATGCCGCCCGAGCAACTCAATAGCTGGGGCTGGCGTCTGCCGTTCGTATTCGGTCTGCTGGTCGGGCCGGTGGGCTATTACATCCGTTCACATCTCGACGAGACGCCGGAGTTTCTCGCGATGCGCGAAGCGCGTGAGACCGCGGGCAAGCGTCAGGAGACCTCCGAGGAGAAGGGCGCGTCTTTCTCCAACCAGTGGGTGAACCTGCTGCTGGCCGTGGGCATCGTTGCGCAATCCACGGTCGGCGTGTACGTGCTGCAACTTTACATGCCGATGTACGCGGTCAAGCAGTTGCACATGCCGGCTGCGGCGTCGTTCGGTGTAGTGGTGCTCAACGGCGGCTTGCAGTTTCTGCTGTCGCCGGTGATGGGCGCATTGTCCGACCGCATCGGCCGGATTCGCATCATGCTGACCACGTCGATTCTGATGGGCACGCTGATCTATCCGATGTTCGCGTGGTTGCAGTCGCATCCGACGATCGGCTGGCTGCTGGTGTTGCAAGGCACAGCCGGTATTTTCAAGGCGGCATACTCCGGACCGATGCCCGCGCTGATGTCCGAAATCTTCCCGACACAGGTGCGCTCCACCGGTCTGTCAATCGGTTACAGCATCGGCGTGACAATCTTTGGCGGCTTTGCGCCGACGATTGTAGAGACCTTCATTCACTTGACCGGCGACAAGCTCGCGCCAAGTTACTACGTCCTGATTGCGGCAGTGCTGTCGGGATTGTCGCTCGTCGTGGTCGCGTGGCGTATGCGGCGCGTCCGGCATCTCGAAGGTGTTCAGCTCGCATGACGGCGTTGCAGGCGGCCGTTGTGCTCCGCAGCGAGCATTTCTGCGCGTGACGTGCAACCTCTGTTCAAGCCAAAGCCAGCTCGTCGAGCTGGCTTTTTTGTGCCTTTGCGTGCGTCGCTTGTAATCAACCGAAGGATTCGACTACCGTGAAATTGGAACTGCGGCTGTTCGGCACGGTCTGTGCTGGGTTATCTGCAGAGTTGTGAAACACCGGCTAAGATGCAAGATACAAGGGGTTAACTCTAATTCAAGGCGCTGTATCTGACACGGCGGACCGTCCTTGCGCTAGCGGGCGGTTTCGAGCGCGCTCCACGAGTCGATACAGCTTTCGGAGCAAAGCCACAATGCACATTGAGCTGAACCATGTGATGCCCTGGCGGATCGAGGATATTGACCTCACCCGCATAGATCGCCAGAAGGCCGTCGCTAACGAAGACCTGCTGCTTCTGTTGTGCGCCGCTTCGTTTATCGAAAGTGGCACCGATCTTTACACCAGCAATCTGAGCACCTTCTTCGACGGCGATCCGGAAGTCTCGGCCTGGCTCAACCAGGAATGGGAGCCGGAAGAGATGCAGCACGGCCGGGCTCTCAAGACGTATGTCGCCTACGTCTGGCCTGAGTTCGATTGGGACACTGCGTTCCGCAATTTCATGGAGGAGTATTCGCTGACCTGCTCGGTCGAAGACTTCGAAAAGACCCGCGCGCTCGAGATGGTTGCCCGCTGTGTGGTTGAGACCGGCACCGCCACGCTATATCGCGCGATCGGCGAATGTTCGGACGAGCCAGTGCTCAAGCAGATCACCGACAACATTCGCACTGACGAAGTCCGTCACTACAAGCATTTTTTCAAGTTTTTCAAGAAGTACAACAAGATCGAAGGCAATGGGCGTCTTGCGGTTCTCGGCGCCCTGATGCGCCGTGTGATGGAAATCAAGAACGAAGACTCAGAGATTGCGTTGCGCCATGTCTTCGCGATTCGTTATCCGGAGCGTGTGCACGATTCGGCCTATAACCGCGAACGCGCGGCGCGCATTAACGCGCTGGTGCGGCGCAATCTGTCGGCGGACATGTGCGTGAAGATGCTGCTCAAGCCGCTCGATCTGCCGGCCAAGATTCAGCCGGGCGTGCATTACCCGCTCGCCAAGATCACGCAGCACGTGTTCTTTCGCTGATGTTCGTCTGCTGAGTTCGCGGCGTATAGAGATGAAGACGAATGGTCCGCTTGTGCGGGCCATTCGTTTTTCGAGGCATGATTGATCCTGGCAAGCTTGGTAACTTTGGCAACCCTCGCAACCTGTTTCTGACCGGATCGATACGATGAGCGATTTTCCTTCACCCGAACGTTCGCTCGAACAGAACGTGTTCGACGAATGGCCCGACGCCGTCCGCACGGTATTCGACGGTTCGTCCCTGGCGAGCAAGATGGGGTTCACCGCGTCGCTGCTCACCGTCGATGCGAACGGCCATGTGCGCACGTCGTTGCTCGGCGTCGGCGAGTTGTACGCGCCTGATTCGCGCTCGCTGTGCGTCGCATTGTGGCCCCAGGCTCGGGCGGCGCGCGTGATCGCGCAAAGCGGCCGGGCCGCGCTGACGTTCGTCTGCGACGAGGCGTTCTATCAGGTGCAATTGCGTTTGACGCCGCTAGCGGGCGTAACAGGCGATGACAGCGGCCTCGTGTACCTTATCGGCTCGATCGACACAGGGGAGGCGCAGAGCGTGCGTTATGCGCGCCTGACAGGCGGCATTACGTTTGAACTGGAAGGGGGAGGGGAGGCGGTGCTCGATCGATGGGAACGGCAGATCGAGCACCTGAAGCAAGCTGCCGCTGCGGCTAGCCGTTAATCTGGGACTACAGCTAGCGAGCAGGCAGTGCTTAAACTTAACGGCCGCGCTGGCCGGTGCGCGTCGGCTGGCCGCCACGCGGTGCGTCATTGCGCGGCTTTGCGCCACCCAGCAACGCACCCGGATTGCCACCTTGTGGCTTTGCGCCCTGCGGCTTGCGGGGCGCATGCTGCGCGGCGCCGCCTTCGTGCGCCGCTGCACGCGGTTGACCGTCATGACGCTGGCCGTCGCGGCGCGGCTGGCCGCCGTTGCCGGCCGGCTTCGCACCTTGCGGCTTCGGCTGCTGCTGACCATTCGCCGGACGCTGCCCCGAACGTTGTGCCGGCTTGGCAGACGACGATGCGCCATCGCGGCGGCCGCCGTCACGCTGGCCACCCTCGCGCTTCGGCGCGCCCTGGCTCTGGCGTGGCTGACGATTGCCACCGCCGCCACCCTGACCACGGCGCAGAATCGGTTCCGGCTTCGCAGTCGGATCCGGCTCAAAACCGGCGATCACTTCCTGCGGCACCTGACGCTTGATCAGCTTCTCGATGTCCTTCAGCAGTTGCAGCTCGTCGACGCACACCAGCGAAATCGCTTCGCCCGATGCGCCTGCACGACCCGTGCGGCCGATCCGGTGCACGTAATCTTCCGGCACGTTCGGCAAATCGTAGTTGACCACGTGCGGCAGCTGATCGATATCGATGCCGCGCGCGGCGATGTCGGTCGCGACCAGCACTTGCAGTGTGGCGTCCTTGAACTCGGCGAGCGCGCGCGTGCGGGCCGATTGGCTCTTGTTGCCGTGAATCGCCAGCGCGCTGATGCCGTCTTTCGTCAACTGTTCGGCAAGGCGGTTCGCGCCGTGCTTGGTGCGCGTGAACACCAGCACCTGGAACCAGTTGTGTTGCTTGATGAGGTGCGTGAGCAGCTCGCGCTTCTTGTCTCGGTCGACCGGGTGAATCTTTTGCGCGACCAGTTCAGCCGTCGTATTGCGACGGGCGACTTCGATCAGCGCCGGCGAGTCGAGCAGATTGTCGGCGAGCGTCTTGATTTCGTCGGAGAAGGTGGCCGAGAACAGCAGGTTCTGACGCTTCGGCGGCAACTTCGCGAGCACGCGCTTGATGTCGTGGATGAAACCCATGTCGAGCATGCGGTCGGCTTCGTCCAGCACGAGAATCTCGAGATGCGACAGATCGATGGTTTTCTGCTGCATGTGGTCGAGCAAACGGCCCGGCGTCGCGACGACAATGTCCACGCCGCTGCGCAGCGCGCCGATTTGCGGATTGATGCCGACGCCGCCGAACATCACGGTCGACTTCAGCTTCAGATACTTGCCGTAGGCGCGCACGCTTTCTTCGACCTGTGCGGCCAGCTCACGCGTCGGCGTGAGGATCAGCGCGCGGACAGCGCGCTTGCCCGACGCCGTGGTGACAGCGGGCATGGTGTTCAGACGCTGCAGGATCGGCAGCGTGAAGCCGGCGGTCTTGCCGGTGCCCGTCTGCGCGCCGGCCAGCAGGTCGCCGCCGTTGAGCACGGCGGGGATCGCTTGCGTCTGGATCGGAGTCGGGGTGGTGTAGCCGAGTTCGTGTACAGCGCGGACCAGCGGTTCGGACAAGCCGAGGGAATCAAAAGACATAAATGCTCTTTGCAATGCAGTTTCGCGAACGGTAGCAGACGGCACCGATTGGGCCCAAGCGGGTCCAGGTGGGTACAAGCTGGTACAAGCACGGCATGAACACGCCCGCATGGCGCGTTCGAGGCCAGAGCCCAGTTCCGGTCGCAGAGAAATCGGCGGCACGCTCAAATGCGTGCCGAATGCTTCAACGCGCTATGCAGACACGTTGACTGGCCTTAAGTTGCATTTCGCCGCCGTGGGATGTCACGCGACGTAGCGCGCAACACTGACGAATTGACACAGACTGCCCGCCAGTACGAACAGGTGCCAGATACCATGTCCGTGCCGGATGCGCTCGTCGTTGATGAAGAAGTAGATACCGGCGCTGTAGATGATCCCGCCGGCCACGAGCCAGGCGGTACCCGCTGCCGGTAAGGCTTGAATCAGCGGGCGGACGGCAACGAGCGCGAGCCATCCCATCAAGACATACAGCACCATCGAAACGCTGCGGGTGCGTCGCCCGAGCGTCAGTTCCTGCACGATGCCGAGAGCGGCAAGCCCCCAGCTTACGCCGAATAGCGACCAGCCCCACGGTCCACGCAAAGTGACAAGCGTGAACGGGGTGTAGCTGCCGGCGATCAACAGGTAGATCGCCGAATGGTCGCATTTTTGCAGAACCGCTTTGACACGCGGGTTGCGCACGCTGTGGTAAAGCGTCGAGATAGCATACAGCACGAACAGCATCGCACCGTAGACACTGAAACTCACTACCTTGTACGCGTCGCCGTCGAGCGCGCCCATTGTCACGAGAGCAGCAAGCCCCGCCACCGACAGCACGGCGCCGACGAGATGGGTAATGCTGTTGAAACGCTCACCGACATGCACGGCTCTTTCCTCCTGCGGTTTCATAAGGGTTTATCCCCACATGATACCGGTCCTGAAAAAACGAAGGGCGCGGCCGCGTATTTCGCAGGCCGCGCCCCCGGTGCATCTAACGCCGCTTAGTCGAGCGGCGCCGAACGCAGATCAGACACTTGCTGCGGCGACACTGCCGTACCGTGGTTGCCCCACGACATACGAATGTACGTCACGACAGCGGCCACTTCCGTGTTCGACAGTGCTTGTGCGAACGGCGGCATGCCGTACGGATGCGGGTTGGCTTCCGTGCTCGGCGGGTAACCACCGTTCAGCACCATACGGATCGGATTGACCGCCGACGGCATCTGGATCGACTGGTTGTTCGCGAGCGGCGGGAAGGACGGCGGCATACCGAGGCCGTTTTCCGCGTGGCACTTCGCGCAGTTGTCAGCGTAGATCTTCTGACCTTGCTTCAACAGTTCGCCGCCGAACTTTTCCGAGGTTTCGAGCTGCAGCGGTTCCGGTGCTTCGCTCTTCTGCGGAATCGTCTTCAGGTACGTTGCCATCGCGTTGATGTCTTCGTCCGACATGTACTGCAGGCTGTTGTGAACCACTTCAGCCATCGGACCGAACACCGCGCCGCGGTTCGACACACCGGTCTTCAGCAGGTCGGCGATGTCTTTGGTTTCCCAGTCGCCGAGGCCGGCTTCCTTGTTCGACGTCAACGACGGTGCATACCAGTTCTGCAGCGGGATCAAGCCGCCAGCGAACGCCGCCGAGCTGACCGGGCCGCCCATTGCGTTGATCGACGTGTGGCACATGCCGCAGTGGCCGAGGCCTTCGATCAGGTACGCGCCACGGTTCCATTCGACCGACTTGGTCGGATCAGCCGTGTACTCGCCTTCACGGAAGAACAGCGTGCGCCAGCCGATCAGCATGTTGCGCTGATTGAACGGGAATTTCAGTTCGTGCGGACGGCTCGGCACATTGACCGGCGTAACCGAGCGCAGGTACGCGTAGATCGCGTCCGAGTCGGCGCGCGTGACCTTCGTGTAGCTTGTGAACGGGAAGCCCGGATACAGCAGGCTACCGTCTTTCGAACGGCCCGTGTGCATCGCGCGGTAGAAGTCGTCCTGCGTCCACTTGCCGATACCGTACTGGTCGTCAGGCGTGATGTTCGGCGTGAACATCGTGCCGAACGGCGTAGCCATCGGCAGGCCGCCGGCGAACTGCTTGCCGCCGCGCACCGTGTGGCAGGCGATACAGTCGCCGGCGCGGGCGAGGTACTCGCCCTTCTTGATCAGCGCGGCCTGGTCGGCGGGCGTTGCCGCCATAGCCGTGCCGTTATGCAGGTTGTCGCCGCCCGACCACAGGACGGGAACGAGTGCGGCAGCCGCAACGACGACGACTGCCGAGAGGGCGAACAAAGACTTGCGTTTCATTTGAGTGTCTCTCCCGGTGCCTTATTGCGGTTCGCTGCCGCAGGCAAGCGGAGTCTTCATCGAGCGGGCCGGAGCCGGCACGGGGTTTTGTGGGGCCGTTTGCGTGGAAAGCCATGCAGCGACGGCGTTCACGTCTTCGTCGGTCAGACGCGTGGCGATGGTGTGCATGCAATCAGGTGCGATGGCATGACGCGAGCCCGAACGCCATGCGCCCAACTGCGCGCTGATGTAGTCCGAATGCAGGCCGACCAGACCCGGGATAGCGGGTTCCATGCCGGTCAGCGCCTTGCCGTGGCAAGCCGCGCAGGCCGGAATCTGTTTGGATGCGTCGCCGTGCAGCACGATCTGCTGGCCGCGCGCAACGATGGTCGCCGACACGGTCGGCTTGGCCGGCGTGGGGTACGGCGGACGTTGCTGCGAGAAGTACGTGGCGATCTGATGAAGGTAGTCGTCCGAGAGATACGTGACGAGGTAGTTCATCGGCGGGTACTTGCGGCGCCCTTCGCGGAAGTTCTGCAACTGGTTGTACAGATAGTCGGCCGGCTTGCCCGCCAGACGCGGGAAGTAGTCGTTGTCGGTACCTTGGCCATGCGAGCCGTGGCAGGCCGTGCAGCCTTGCACGCGCGCTTCCATCGTATCGGGGGCCTTCGGTTGAGTCTGCGCTTTCGCAGCGCTATAGACGCCCGCGGAGCCGATCAGCAGAAGGGCAAGCAACGGGCGGAAAATGCGTCTTGAAGACACGCGTAACTCCATCAAAATCGGGGACCTGACCGAACTTCGAGCGGCTCGGTGTGAAGGGCAGCCGGCGCTGCGGCGACGCAGAATTCTATCATCGAAGGCTGATGGTGACTATTTGCCACAATAGAGAAGGTTCCTGGTGTCACGCCTATGCGACAGTTTGACGCACACCGCTGCGTGGCTGGCGGCTCGGGCGTCTCGATTTTGTCCGCGGAATCGCGTGTGCACGTGCCGCTCCCGCGGGCTTGCATAACAAAGCAGGTTGAACCGACGCGCGCGCCGACCATCGAAGCGTACACTTCCGGGCGCGCCGGCGTCTGTCCGACGCGGACGCCCCCGGCTCAACGCCTACCGTTTTACTTCCACAAGCTATCGGCCTTACATGAAGCTATTCAATTTTTCCCGTCCGGCGCTGCGTGCGTTGACGTTCGGCGCCGCGGCGCTGGTCATGACGTCCACGGCTTTTGCGCATGCGCATCTGGTGTCGAGCGAGCCGGCGGCGAACGCCGAAGTGGCCGCCGCCACTGAAGTGACGATCCATTTTACCGAGCCGCTCGAGCCGGCTTTCAGCAGGATCGAGCTGAACGACGCGAGCGGCAAGCCCGCCGCGCCGGCTGCGTCGCAAGTCGACAAAAGTGACGCAAAAGTGATGCACCTGCCGCTGCCGCAGCTGACGGCCGGCCGCTACGCGGTGCACTGGACGGCGGTTGCCACGGACGGCCACCGCACGCAAGGCGACTTCGCGTTCATCGTCAAATGAGCATGGACGGACTGTGGATCGGGCAGGTCGCCATGGCCGCGCTCATGAATGTCGCGTTTGCGTTTGCTGTCGGTTCGGCCTTGCTGGGCGCGTGGCTCGCCAAGGACGCGCAGGCCAAGATCAACCCTGCACGGCCTGCCTGGTTGCGCGCTCAACGGTCGATGTTGACGGCCACCGTCGTGCTGGTGTTCGCGGATCTCGGCTGGCTGTTGTATCAGGCGGCGTCGATGAGTGGCGTGGCGTTGCCGGCGGCCATCGGCGTGGTGCCGACCGTATTGACGCAAACCCATGTCGGTTATGGCTGGAGCGTGGCGTTCGGCGGCGCGCTGGTGCTGCTGGGCACGGCCATGGCCGGTCATACGGGCATGCTGCGCAATGCGCTGCTGTGGCTCGCGGTGATTGCGATTGCGGCGGGCAAGGCGTCGCTCGGGCACGCGGCCGATGCCGGCCCGCTCTCGGCGGCGATCGGCATGCAGACGCTGCATGTGCTGGTCACGGGCGTCTGGGGCGGCCTGACGATGGCGGCGGGGCTTGCGGTATTGCCCGCGCTCGGCACGTCGACCGCCCGTGGGATGCTGATCCGCACGGCGACGCAGGTGTCGAACGTATCGGTGGTGGCGGTCGGATTTGTGCTGCTGACGGGCATCTTCAATGCCGTGCGCGGTTCGGGCGGCTCGTTCGAAGCGATCCAGATGAGCACGTGGGGCCATGTGCTGACGCTGAAGCTGACGCTAGTCGGACTCGCGCTCGTGCTCGGCGGACTCAACCGCTTATCGGCGCTGCCGCGCTTGCGCCGTACCGCCTCGACGATGGACGCGCATACCTTCGTCAACGTGCTGTATCTGGAGGCGCTGGCGATGATCGGCGTGTTCGTCGCTGCGGCCGTGTTGTCGCATAGCGTGCCGGCGTTCGCCGCGTTGGGCTGAGATTAAAAAAAGCGCCGCACAGCAAAAGCGTGCGGCGCAATACACACGGTCGCCCGGCGGTGGCCGGCTGATCCGTTACTGCCCTCTAGGCAGCGAGCGCGTTGTGCGCCCGTTCCAGCGTCTCTTCCGGAAACATCTCCTGCTGCAGCTCGCCGTCATTGCCGAACCACTGGCAGATCAACCAGTTGCCCGGCGCGAACAGCACTGGCCCGGTCCAGGTGGCCGTCATCGGACGCCCGCCGGACTTGAGCGTCAGGACGTCGCCGGCGCGGTAAGCGGGTCTTGCGGACCTTGCAGGTCTATTTCCCAGTCGCATGGTGAGCATCCCGTTCAAGGAAACCGATTATTCAAGGCCGAGCCGATGTCCGAGAATCGGCGCGCAGAAGAGCGCGATCGCGCAGCCTGCTGCCTTGCCTTCCAGCTCGGCGCTCGCGGCGCGCGAACCGACCATTTGCGTCAGCAGATCGAAGAGCTGCGGCAGGCAGTACAGCACCGCGGCAGCGATAAAGCATTTTTCGACCACGGAGATGCGCCAGCCGCGTTCATAGGCGAGCATCGCGCCGATGATGCGAAGCACGCCGAACACCACCAGCGCGCCGACGGCGGCCTGTTCGCGGATCAGATAGTCTGGAAGGAATTCGCCCATGATGTTCCCCGATGCATTTGTCGTTTGAATGCATTTGAGCAAGGAGTGGGCCAAGCGTATGTCTGATGCCGAACAGACGGGCGGAAAGCCTTTCTGGATAAGGCTTTGCGCAATGCGATGGGGGGTCTTTGAAAGACCGGAACGTGCGACTTCAGGCCGTTCCGGTCCGCGATGTTACGTAACTGCGACGGCGTGCGCGTCACGCCACCGTAACGCGCACGCCGAGCGCCGTCACGCGATTACCATTCCGCGACGCTTCCGTCCTCATGGCGCCACACCGGATTGCGCCAGCGGTGGCCGACCTTCGCCATCTCGCGCACCTTCTCTTCGTTCACTTCGATACCGAGGCCTGGACCCTGCGGAATCGACACGAAGCCGTCTTCGTATTTGAAGACTTCGGGGTTTTTGATGTAGTCGAGCAGGTCGTTGCCCTGGTTGTAGTGAATGCCCAGGCTCTGTTCCTGGATGAACGCGTTATAGCTCACCGCGTCGATCTGCAGGCAGGTGGCCAAAGCAATCGGACCGAGCGGGCAGTGCAAAGCGAGCGCGACGTCGTACGCCTCGGCCATCGACGCGATCTTGCGGCACTCGGTAATCCCGCCCGCGTGCGACGCGTCCGGCTGGATGATGTCGACGTAGCCGCCCGACAGGATGTGCTTAAAGTCCCAGCGCGAATACAGACGTTCGCCCAAAGCGATCGGTGTATTGGTCTGGTTGACGATGTCGCGCAAGGCTTCCGCGTTTTCCGACAGCACCGGCTCTTCGATGAAGAGCAGCTTGTACGGGTCGAGTTCTTTCGCCAGCACCTTCGCCATCGGCTTATGCACGCGGCCGTGGAAGTCCACGCCGATGCCGATGTTCGGCCCGACCGCTTCGCGCACGGCCGCGACGTTGTTGATGACGCCTTGCACCTTGTCGAAGGTGTCGATGATCTGCAACTCTTCCGAGCCGTTCATCTTCACCGCCTTGAAGCCGCGTTCGACCACGGCGCGGGCGTTGTTCGCGACATCGCTCGGACGGTCGCCGCCGATCCACGAATACACCTTGATCTTGTCACGCACCTGGCCGCCCAGCAGCGCATGAATCGGCACGCCATGATGCTTGCCCTTGATGTCCCACAGCGCCTGGTCGACACCGGCAATCGCGCTCATCGTTATCGGGCCTCCGCGATAGAAGCCCGCGCGATACATCACCTGCCAGTGGTCTTCGATCAGCAGGGGGTCTTTGCCGATCAGATAGTCAGACAGTTCCTCGACGGCAGCCGCCACCGTATGCGCGCGGCCTTCGACCACCGGCTCACCCCAGCCGACGATACCTTCGTCTGTCTCGATCTTCAGGAAGCACCAGCGCGGCGGAACGATGAAGGTTTCGAGCTTGGTGATTTTCATGGTGTGCGTCTCCTTGCGGCCTGGGTGCCTGCGTGTGCGGGCAATTTTGAGGATTCACATGCTACAACAAAAGCGCGTTTAAGTACTATTAATAGTACTATTGGCCAAATATTGGCTGGCTGTTGGTCGGGCTGTTGGTCGGGCTGTTGGTCGGGATGTCGGTCGGAATGTTGCTCGGATGCTGGCCGGGAAGTTGGCCGGGGCGGCTGGATACTCTCCATGCGCCGGCGAGGCCGCGGACGAGCGCGGGCCGAGCATGACCCACGCCGGAACGGCGGCGAAGCCATAGGTTGGCACGTCGGGATGCCGGATAATCGCGATCGTTCCGGATTCAGTGACGATATCAATAGCAGCCCAAGGCTGCTGGGAGAAAGCTATTCAGCACGATCTGCATGGGCGCGTCGCCCATCTGCTGGCGACCGCGATTCTGCGCGGCGACTACGCGCCCGACTCGATCCTGCCGCGCGAGGCGGAGTTGATGGACACCTTCGGCGTGAGCCGGACGGTGTTGCGCGAGGCGCTGCGTACATTGACGTCGAAAGGACTGATCGAATCGCGTCCGCGGGTGGGCACACGGGTACGGCCGAAACACGCGTGGAATCTGCTCGATGTCGATGTGCTCGACTGGTACTCGCGCGTTGCCGAGCCAATGGCCTTCGCACTCAAGTTGCAGGAAATGCGCGAGATGATCGAGCCGTACGCGGCGGGTCTGGCGGCGGCCTCGCACACGGACGACACCTTCAAAGCCCTGGCGGCAGCGCATGCGTCGATGGTCGGGGCACGTACCGTCGACGAATGGGTGCGCGCCGATCTGCAGTTTCATCTGAGCGTGCTGACGGCGTGCAGTAACGAATTGCTGATTCCGCTCGGCACGCTGATCGAGCGAACGTTGGAAGCGCAGTTACGCCTGAATGCTAAACGCGCGGACGTGTTCAATGCGTCGCTCGCGGAACATTCGGCGGTGTTCGAAGCGATCCGCGACCGTGACGCCGCGGCGGCGCGAGAGGCGATGGCGGGGTTGCTGGGGGTGACGCGCGGAAGAATCGAAGGGTGAGCGTGACGCGAGTGCGCCGCCGCTCCCGCTTGACTTCATCCTCGTGCTCAATCCATCGCGGCATGCGCCACTGATGCATCCGGCGCCTGGCGCGCTGGGCGGATCAACAGCAGCAGCGGAATAACCAGCAACGTGGCCACGAACATCAGCTTGAAGTCATTCAGATACGCGATCATCGACGCCTGCTGCGTAATCGACGCGTTCAGCGCCGCCAGGTCGTAATTTGATCCGCTGTTGAGCATCGGCTGGATCGCCGGATTGAAGGGCGTGATATTCGCCGCGAGGTCGGCATGCGAGACCTGGGTGTTGCGCGTTATCAGCGTCTGCACGATCGAAATGCCAATACTGCTACCGATATTGCGCATCAGGCTGTACGTCGCGGTGCCGTCCGCGCGCAGTTCGGGCGTTAGCGTAGAGAAGGTCAGCGCGCTCAATGGCACAAACACGAGACCCAGGCCGAAGCCCTGGATCACGCCGGGCCAGACGATGTTCGACTCCGACAGCACGATCGTGTAATGCATCATCTGCCACAGCGCGAACGCTGAGATCAGGAAGCCGGTGAGCAGCAACAGCCGCGCATCGACCCGCTTCAATAGCCGCCCGGCGAACAGCATCGCGACCATGGTCCCCGCGCCGCTCGGCGCCGTGACGAGACCCGTGGTCGCGACCGGATAGTTCATCAGGTTCTGCAGCATCGGCGGCAACAGCGCGCGCGTCGCATACATCACAGCGCCGATCACGAAGATGAAGAACGTGCCGGTGGCGAAGTTCGGGTCCTTCAGCAACTCGTACTTGAAGAATGATTTCTTGCCGACCGTCGCCGTATGCACGAGGAAGAACGCGAAGCTGATCGCCGCGATCAGCGCCTCGATAACGATCTCATGTGAGCCGAACCAGTCGAGCTGTTCGCCGCGATCGAGCATCGCCTGGAACGCGCCGATGGCGAGACCCAGGGTGGCAAAGCCGAATGCGTCGAATTTTGCGTCGTGCTTTGGTTCACGCGCAGGCAGGAAGGTTGCCACGCCGAACAGCGCAAACGCGCCGATCGGCACGTTGATGAAAAACACCCAGCGCCAGTTGTAGCTATCGGTGAGCCAGCCACCGAGCGTCGGCCCGAGAATCGGTCCGACCATCACGCCCATGCCCCACACCGCCATCGCCTGGCCCTGCTTTTCGCGCGGATTGATGTCGAGCAGGATCGACTGCGACAGCGGCACCAGCGAGGCCCCGAAAATCCCCTGCAGCAAACGCGACGCGACGATCTGCGTCAGCGTTTCCGACAACCCGCACAGCGCCGAGGCCACCGTGAAACCGCCGATCGAGAAGATCAGCAGCCGCTTGACGCTCAGCCGGTCGGATAACCAGCCGGTCAGGGGCGTGGCGATCGCGGCCGCGACGATATACGAGGTCAGCACCCACGTGATCTCGTCCTGCGACGCCGACAGCGTGCCCTGCATGTGCGGCAGCGCGACGTTGGCGATGGTGCTGTCAAGCGTCTGGATCAACGTCGCGAGCATGATCGAGACGGTGATCATCGGCCGGTTGAGCGGCGCGGCGGCGCTCGTCGGCGAGGAGTCGGAGGACATGAGGGAGCGGGATCTTCGATATAGTAAGCATGCTTAGTATATCGGCTGCAAGCGCATGCGCCCACCAGGAATTATGCGGTGCCTGAATTGCACCCGTTTTGACGATGACAAACAAAAGCCTTTCGTATAATCCGCGCATGACCACCCAACTCGAAGAACGCTTCGGCTTTCTGATTTCCGACGTCGGCCGCCTGACAGGCAAGCGTTTCGACGATCTCGCGAAATCATCAGTCGATTTGACGCGCGCGCAATGCCGCGTGCTGGCCAACCTCGCCCATTACGGCGACGTCAATCAGGCGCGGCTCGCGGATCTGCTCGAAGTCGCGCCGATTTCGGCGGGACGCCTGCTGGACCGCATGGAAGAGGGCGGCTGGATCGAGCGCACGGCCAATCCAGAGGATCGCCGTGAGCGCCAGGTGCGGATGACGCCGAAGGCCGAGCGAACGCTCGGCAAGGCCCGTAAAGTGGGCGATGAAGTCGCGTTGGAAGCGCTGAACGGTTTCAGCGACGAAGAAGCGAAGCAACTCATCGCGCTGCTGCAACGGGTGCGCGGCAATCTCAGCCGCCTCGTGGACCGTTGACGTCACGCGTATGGCGTCGCATCTACGCAGCGGCGCTTGCAACGCATTACAAAATCAAAAGCTGTTCGTAACGAAATTGCCACGTTACGGTAATAAATTGGAAGTTTTGCCTTTGGCCTTCCATGCTCGCAACGCTTCTGGTCGCCTTTTATGAAACCGTCCGGCAGGGCAGTGTCACCGCCGCCGCGAAGCGCCTCGAAGTCAGTCAGCCGACCATCACGGCGCGCATCCAGCAACTGGAAAAGCAGTATGGCGTCGAGCTGTTCCATCGGCGCGGCAGCCGTTTCGACCTGACTGACGCCGGCGCCGCGTTGATGCCGCTGATCGATCGCATGCAGCAAACCGAAAGCGATATCGACTTCACGCTGCGCAACGAACGCGAACTGGCCACCGGCAATCTGCGGGTCGGCGCGACCGGGCCTTATTACATTCTGCCGACCATCGCGGCGTTTCATCGGCAGTATCAGGCCGTCAAGATCTGTGTCGAGATCGGCAATTCGCAGCAGATCCTCGATGCGCTGCTCGACTTTCGTGTCGATCTCGCGGTGTCATCGCAACGGGTCGACGACCCACGCCTCGCACGCCGTACGATTGCCGACGATCCGCTCGTCGTCGTCGCGCATTGCAGGCATCCGCTGGCCGCGCAGGAAGTGGTCAGGCTCGCCGACGTCGCCGCGCATACGCTTCTGCTGCGCGAGCCCGGCTCGCGTACCCGCGAGGCCACCGAGACCGCGCTCAAGCGCATTGGCGTTGCACCGAGAATGCTGATCGAAATCGGCAGCCGTGAGGCGATCTACGAAGCGATCCGCCACAACATGGGCTGCACGCTGATGCCGCTCGGTGAGGCGCCGGCGCATCCCGATCTGCGACAACTGCCCCTGGACACCGACGCGCCGATCCTCCAGGAGTATCTGTATTACCTCGAGGCGCGGGCCGGCTCGCGTCTCATCACCGCCTTCATCGCCAACGTCGACGCGCTCGCGCAGCGGTCTCCAAAAGAATGCTGATGCCGGTATCGGTCAGTTTGCGCAGAACGACATAGCCGCGTCGTCCGTGGTCCCTATCGTTGCAACGACTCGCCGGATGGTCCGGCGCATATCGGCATCGAGAGGGGACAAACATGAGACGGCACACCGTCGTGCAATTCGCATGCGGCTTGGCGCTGCTCGGCGCGCTGGGCGCAACGGCTGCGCTGAGTGGCTGCGGCGGCGTATCGCAGACCGGCGACAGCAATTCAGGCAACAGCGCGGGCAATACACAAGTCGGCTCGGGTACGCCGGCCAGCACGCCGGCTACGTCCGGCGCACCGGCGGTCAAAAAGATGCTGCTGGTCGAACTCGACGGCGTGACGTATAGCGCGTTGAGCGCGGGTATTGCCGGCGGCAAGCTGCCCAATCTGGCGAAGCTGACCGTGGCGCCCGCGTACAGCGGCGGTGTCAACGGCACGCTGTCGCAGCAACCGAATCTCGATACGCCGGGTTGGGCGACGGTGCTGACCGGCACGTGGGCCGACCGTCACCAGATCAATTCCGACGCCCCCAATCAGGCGTCGCACAGCAGCACTGTGTTCCAGATGCTCAAGAGCGCGGGCGCCGGCACGGTGGGTGCGGCCGTCGATTCGAGCGGTCTCGCGGCCTTGCTGACACCGGATCAGAATGCCGGCAATCTCGACGCGCTGGTGAACTGCGCCTCGGTCGACACCTGCGTCACGCAGAACGGCGTGAGTCTGATCGACAACGGCTACTCGCTGGTGTTCGCGCAATATCACTCCGCGCAAGACGCCGCGCTCAACGACGGGTTGTCGTCGACGAACTACACGAGCACGTTGACGCAACTGGATGCCGCGCTCGGCACGCTCGTCGCCGAAACCGCGAAACGCAGCAACGAGAACTGGCTGATCGTCGTGACCAGCAGTCACGGTCTGAACGCGGCAGGCGGCACCGACGGCTTGCCGCTGCCGTCTGAATCGACCAGCTTCATCGCCCTGAACCAGGCGCCGAATGCGCGCCTCGGCAACACCACCGCACCGACTACGATGGCCGCGCTTTACACGCGCGCCAGCATCGCCGACATCACGCCGACGCTGCTCGCCTATAAGGGCGTGCTGCCGGATCCCACGACCTATGCGCTCGACGGCGGCCAGTTCATCGGCGCCACGCCCGTGTTGCAACTGCTCGGCACCACCGGCAGCGATAACGCCAGCCTCGTCCTCACGTGGACTGCGCCCGCTACCGGCGCGATCAGTGTGCTGCGTAACGGCACCTTGATCGCGAGCCTGCCGGCGGGCACTGCGACCTATACCGACAGTCAGCTCGGCCTGACGGCTACCGGTGTCTACCCGTTCAACTACACGGTGGTGGCCGGCAGCGCGCCGCTCGCGACGATCACCCAGGTCGTGTACGTGCAACCTCCGCCGCCGCCACCTCCGCCGCCGCCGCTCGCGACCACGCTGACCAACGGTCTCTCCAGCTACTACCCGTTCGGTGCGCTGCCGCCTGTCGACCGCCTGAGCGCCAGCACGATGGCGCCGTGGGCCGCGGACGCCGACGGTGGCTCGCTGGTTGCCGATCCGTTCGGCGGCAAGGGCTTGCAGATCGACACGCATACGGTCGACAGCAACGGCTTCGATGGCTACAAGCTCACGCAGACCAACGACGTCACGACTCACGCGCAATTCACGATCGGCTTCTGGTTCTACACCTCGTGCGCGAATCTCACGGGCAACGGCACGCCGGTGTTCTCGAACAAGAACTACTACTCGGGTGGCAATGCCGGCATCGCGATCGGCCTGTTCCCTGGTTCGGGTACGAGCTGCAATGTCCGCTTCAATCTCGGCGACGGCAGCACGCGCAACGACATCAACGGCCTGAACGTCAGCGCCAACAAGTGGACTTATCTCGCGCTGACCATCGACACCGCCGCGAAGAAGATCAATGCCTACGTCTTCGATCCGGTGCTCGGCGAGGAGAAGGTGCTGAGCCAGACGCTGAGCGTCAACATCGCCAAGCTGCCTGGCCTCGGCGTGTTCGGCCTGAACGAAGACGGCACCGGCAAGTACTACATGAACGCCTGTAACGATACGCCGCCGTACACCGTCGGCAAGTGCGCGGCGACGCCGCCGGACGTGCAGGCGTTTAGCGATCTCGCGCTGTGGACCCGCGTCGTCACCGAAACCGAGCTGCAGTCGATCTTCGGTTCGGGCCAGCCGCTGTCCACCCTCACCCACTGAACGGAGTCCTGCAATGAACCCGACGGCTTCCTTTTCGAAAGCGCCCGAGACGAATGAGGCCTGCGCGACGCGTGAGGCGCATCAGGCGCACACCCGCTGCGGGCTGTGGCATATGCGTGGCCTGCTGACGGCCGCGGCCTTGTGTGCGCTGTCCGTATCGGTGGCCGGCTGCGGCGACGGTTTGAGCAGCAGCACCAGCAATGGCGCAGCCGGCCCTGCCACCGCCGCGAATAACGCGGCGGCCGGCGCGGGTGGCGCAAGCGCGCCGGTGCCGATCGTCGCCGCGCCTGCTTCCGGTGCGTGCGCCGCCCTGGGTGCAAGCGCCGCGCAGCCGTTGCAGAACACGCAACTCGTCTGCGCGCCCTGACGTGCTGTTTGCCGAGTGCGCTTTGCCGCCTGTCCGTCGAGCCATCGGCTGAGACGGGCCGGCGAGGCGCACAGATTCTGACGACCCCAACACGCCAAACATGACCTCACTGGACCGCCGTACCTTCCTGCGCAGCGCCGCGGGCGCTGCCGCGCTCAGCCTGTTTCCGCCGGCCATCCGCCGCGCGCTTGCGATTCCCGCAAACAACACCACCGGCACCATCAACGACGTCCAGCACGTCGTCATCTTCATGCAGGAGAACCGCTCGTTCGACCATTACTTCGGCACGCTGCCGGGCGTGCGCGGCTTTAGCGACCGGTTCACGATTCCGCAGCCTGGAGGCACGACGGTGTTCCAGCAAAACGACGGAACCCGCAGCGTGCTGCCGTTCTACCTCGACAGCACGAAAGGGAACGCGCTGCTCGCCGGCGGCCCGCATTCGTGGAGCGACGCGCATCAGGCGTGGGACAGCGGACGCATGACGCAGTGGCCGAAAGCCAAGGGCGATGTGTCGATGGGCTATCTCAAGCAGGGCGACCTGCCGTTCCATGTCGCGCTGGCGAATGCTTTCACGATCTGCGACGCCTATCACTGTTCGCTGCATGGCGGCACCAACTCGAACCGGATCTTCCTGTGGACCGGCACCAATGGCGCGAGTGCCGGCGCCAATGCGGTGGTCAACAACGACGGCTGGGACGGCCTGGGCGCTTCGGCTACCGGCCTCAAGTGGACCACCTACCCGGAGCGTCTCCAGGCGGCGGGCGTGAGCTGGAAGGTCTACCAGAACATGCCGGACAACTACACGGACAATTCGCTCGCCGGTTTTGCGACCTACCGCAAGGTTAACGAGACGCTGCCGGGTTCGCCGCTGTTGCCCTACACGCAGTCGCTCGAAGCGGTGGCGCCGCTGTACAAAGGCATCGGCAATACGATGCCCGATGGCGGCTTCCTGCAGGCGCTGAAAGACGATATTGCTGCCGGACAGATGCCACAAGTGAGCTGGATCGTGTCGCCGCAGGCGTACTGTGAGCATCCGGGCGCTTCGACCCCGGGGCAGGGCGGCTATTACCTGCAACTGTTGCTCGACACGCTGACTGCGAACCCCGACGTGTGGAGCAAGACCGTGCTGTTCGTCAATTACGACGAGAACGATTGCTTCTTCGATCACATGCCGCCGCCCGACGCGCCGAGCAAAAACATCGACGGCACGTTCGCGGGTAAATCCACGGTGAACACGCAGTACGAGTACTTCACGGAGCCGAACCCTCCCGGCGATTCGTCGCCGATGGTGCCGGACGGGCAATGCTTCGGACCGGGGCCGCGTGTGCCGATGTTCGTCGTGTCGCCGTGGAGCACCGGCGGCTGGGTGAATTCGCAAGTGTTCGACCATACGTCGGTACTGCGTTTTCTGGAGCAGCGTTTCGGCGTGACCGAGACCAATATCAGCCCGTGGCGGCGCGCGGTGTGCGGCGATCTCACGTCGGCGTTCAATTTCCGCAATCCGAACGACGCGCCGGTTGCGGCGCTGCCGGCACCAACCAAAGCCCAGGCCGATGCGCAGAACACGCAGCAGAGTGCCCTGGGCGCGGTGCCCGTGCCGCCGGTGGCGAGTCAGCAGATGCCGCAACAGGCGCTGATGTCGCGGCCGTCGCGCGCGTTGCCGTACCTGCTGCACGTGAGCGCCAATGCCGATGTGCAGGATGGCCTGATCTGGCTGATTTTCAGCAACACGGGTACGGCGGGTGCCGTGTTTCATGTGTACGACCAGTTGCATCTCGATCGGGTGCCGCGCCGCTACACCGTCGAAGCAGGCAAGGAACTGTCGGATTCGTGGGCCGCGCTCGCCGACGACCAGGGTAACTACAGCCTGTGGGTGCTCGGGCCGAACGGTTTTCATCGCTCGTTCCAGGGCAGCGTCGCGACGGTGGTCACCGGGCCGAATCCGGAAGTGCGGGTCTGCTACGACATCGTCAACAACGCGGTCTATCTGACGATCATGAATTCGGGCAACGCGACGGCCAACGTGACGGTCACCTCGAACGCGTATCGCAGCGATGGCCCGTGGACCTACGCGGTGCCCGCGGGGATGCAGGTAGAACCGTACTGGTCGGTGAGCGCGGTGGGTGGCTGGTACGACTTCACGCTTGCTGCACCGGGGGGTTACTCGCGGCGTTTTGCAGGCCGTGTCGAAACCGGTAAGGACAGCGTCAGCGATCCGGCGATGGGCGTGGCGAGTTAGAGCAAGAGCAGTGTCGTGCTGAATGCGCGAGGAGTGGCATTTGATGGAGTCAGCTTCGGCTGACTCCTTTTTTTATGGCTGGTCTGCCGGGTCGTGGCTAAATCTGTTGACGCTTGCTACGCATGAGGCCGGTTGCGTACGCGAGTGAGCTTTATCGCCGTGTTGTGCGACGAGTGTGTAGCCGGCTACGCCCACGAGCGAGCGGAGCCCAGCCGCTATGAACGCGCGACTACTTGGCCTCAGAGGCCGCAGCCGCGCCCGACGGCTGAACCAGTTCGAAGCAGGCAGGCGGCGCGGCCGGCGTTTTCGCTTTCGCGTCGGGTTGCTGCGGGTCGATGCATTTGAAGGCGCTCTGATCGCGCTGAACGAAAATCGTATCGGCCGGGGTGGCATTGCCGCGTGCGTCATTCACTACGGCGACGATTTTGTAGCCGTCCTGAAGCAACGTCGAAAGCGTGATCGGACTGGCGCGCCACTGACTGTCGGGCGTCGTTTGGGCGTTGGTGGTGAGCGCTGATGCGGCGGTGAAAAGCGCGATGGATGCGGTGACCACGGCAAGCGCGGCGGTACGGAACGTCATCAAGAAACCTCCTTGAAGTTGCTGTTTGGAAAGCCAAAACAAAAAAGCCGCTGACCTTGTGGATCAGCGGCTTTTTCTTGCAACTGGTGGCGAATCAGGGACTCGAACCCCGGACCTGCGGATTATGATTCCGTCGCTCTAACCAACTGAGCTAATTCGCCGAAAGAAGCGAGATTATGAGGATAGGGCCGGGGGCTGTCAACCCCCACTGCACAACTTTTTTAAATTGCCCCGTCCGTCAGGCGTTTCAGTCCTTCGCGTAGATATCCGAGTCCTTGGTTTCCCTGATGAACAGCATGCCGATCACGAACGTGGCGACCGCGATCACGATCGGATACCACAGCCCCGAAAAGATGTTGCCCTTCGCCGCGACGATCGCGAACGCGGTCGCCGGCAGGAAGCCGCCGAACCAGCCATTGCCGATGTGATACGGCAGCGACATCGAGGTATAGCGGATCCGCGTCGGGAACATCTCCACCAGCATGGCCGCGATCGGACCGTAGACCATCGTCACGTAGATCATCATGATCGTCAGGATCACCACGGCCATTGGCCAGTTGATCTGCGACGGATCGGCTTTTGCCGGGTAGCCGGCGGCTTTCAGCGTCGACGCGATGGTCTTGTCGAACGCCTTGCCCTGATCCTTGGCGTCGGCGGCCTTGCCGTCATACGTGTTGACGACCGTATCGCCCACCTTGATCTCCGCCAGCGTGCCCGCCGGCGCCGCGACGTTCTCGTAGTTCAGGCCGGCCTTCGACAGCGCGGCCTTGGCGATGTCGCACGAACTCGTGAACTTCGACGTGCCCACCGGGTTGAACTGGAACGAGCACTCGTCAGGATTCGCGATCACGACGATCGGCGCCTTCGCGCTTGCGGCTTCCAGCGCCGGGTTGGTGTAGTGCGCGAGCGCCTTGAACAGCGGGAAATACGTGCACGCGGCGATCAGCAGGCCGGCCATGATGATCGGCTTACGGCCGATGCGATCCGAGAGCGAGCCGAAGAACAGGAAGAACGGCGTGCCGATCAGGAGCGCGATCGCGATCATGATGTTGGCGCTGCTGCCGTCCACCTTCATCGTCTGCGTGAGGAAGAAGAGGGTGTAGAACTGGCCCGTGTACCAGACTACGGCCTGGCCGGCGGTCAGGCCCACCAGCGCCAGAATCACGATCTTCAGGTTCTTCCATTCGGCGAACGCTTCCGTCAGCGGCCTCTTGGAGGTCTTGCCTTCGGCCTTGATGCGCTCGAACACCGGCGATTCGTGCAGTTGCAGACGAATCCACACCGACACGGCCAGCAGAATGATGGACGCGACGAACGGAATGCGCCAGCCCCAGACGCCGAACGCGTCTTCGCCCAGCGCCGTGCGCACGCCGAGAATCACCAGCAGCGAGAGAAACAGGCCGAGCGTGGCGGTCGCCTGGATCCACGAGGTGTAGAAGCCGCGGCGTCCCGCCGGCGCGTGTTCGGCGACGTAAGTAGCGGCGCCGCCGTATTCGCCGCCGAGCGCGAGGCCCTGCAGCATGCGCATCGCGACGAAGATCACCGGCGACGCAATGCCGATCGACGCATAGCCCGGCAGGAAGCCGACCAGGAAGGTCGACAGGCCCATGATCATGATCGTCACGAGGAAGGTGTACTTGCGCCCAACCATATCGCCGAGGCGCCCGAATACGATCGCGCCGAATGGCCGCACGGCGAAACCCGCGGCGAAGCTGAGGAGCGTGAAGATGAAGGCGGCCGTCGGATTGACGCCGGAGAAGAAGCTCTTGCTGATAAAGACCGCGAGTGAACCGGCCAGGAAGAAGTCGTACCACTCGAAAACTGTACCTAGCGACGATGCGAAGATCACCCGCTTCTCTTCGTGCGTCATCGGCACGTGCGAGATTTGCCCGCCAACGGTAGCCATATGTCGTCTCCAATATTGATATGTGTACGCAGTCCGCCGGCAAAGGCGTTCCCGTGGAACCGATTATTGGAGTGGAAACTTACGGCGTACTGACGTGGAGGGGTGAAGTGGCAGTTACAGGCGCGTGAGGGAAAATTCCATCAACAAACGCCAAATAGCTTACAAGTTCTTGTAAAGTTTGTCTAAATCATCTCAATATGGCGTCGCTGGATGCGTGGATCTGTACGCTCCTAGGGTAAGTCCTGTGCCCGTTCGAGCACTTGCAAGCTGACACGCACGAGCGTGCCGGCAAGCCGCGGGGTGGTTTGATAGACGTTGTCGTCGATCGTCATCTCCCCGCCGTGCATCGTTGCGATCTCGCGGACGATCGCGAGCCCAAGGCCGCTGCCGTCGCCTTCACGGCCGAGAATCCGGTAAAAACGCTCGACCACTCGCGAGCGCTCGGCCACCGGAATGCCGAGCCCGGTGTCTTCCACTTCCAGATGCACGCGCCGCGCCGTTACGTCGTGCCGTACCCGCACGGTGATGCGCCCACCGGGCGGCGTGTAGCGGATCGCGTTGTCGATCAGATTCGACAACATTTCCCGCAGCATGACCGGGTTGCCGTCGACTTCGACCGGCTCTTCGGGGGCTTCGTAGCCGAGGTCCATCTGCTTGGCGAGCGCGGCCTGGACCCAGTCGCGCACGGCATGACGCGCCATCTCCGTCACCTCGACGGGCGTGAAAATTTGCCCGGACATGCGGTTTTCCGCGCGCGCCAGCGCCAGCAGCTGGGTGACGAGACGCGCCGCATGCTCCGAACTGGTGGCGATCTGTTCGAGCGAGCGGTGGACTTCCGCGGAGGCGTCCTGGCGCAGCGCAAGCTCAGCCTGGGTGCGCAGACCGGCAAGCGGCGTTTTCATCTGATGGGCGGCGTCGGCGATAAAGCGCTTCTGCAACTCCATGTTCTGTGCGAGACGCGTCAGCAGATCGTTGAAAGACGTCACCAGCGGCTCGATTTCCGGCGGCGCGCGGCGCGCTTCGAGCGGCGACAGATCGTCCGGGCGGCGCGCGCGAATGTGCGCCTGCAGGGCATGCAGCGGCGCAAGTCCGCGCGACAGGCCGAACCACACCAGCAGGATCGCCAACGGCAGGATGACGAACTGCGGCAGGATCACGCCTTTGATGATGTCGTTGGCAAGCTGGCTGCGTTTGTCGAGCGTCTCGGCGACCTGCACCAGCACCGGCTGAGCGCCGGGGGTTTGCGGAAATTCGACGGTCGTATAGGCGACGCGGATATCGTTGCCGCGCAGCACGTCGTCGCGGAATTCGACGAGACCCGGCGGTGGCCGGTCTTCCTCGTGCGGCAGCGGCATGTCGCGCTCGCCGCCGACCAGTTCGCCGCGCGTGCCAAGCACCTGATAGAACACGCTGTCGACGTTGTCGGCGCGCAGAAAGTCGCGGGTGGAGTCGGGTAGCGATAGCTCCGCCACGCCGTTGATCGGATGGATCTGGCGGGCGAGCACGTAGGCGTCGGTTTCGAGCGCGCGGTCGAACGGGCCGTTGGCGATCGACTTGGCGACCAGGTAGGTGACCGCGAGGCTCATCGGCCAAAGCAGCAGCAGCGGCGCCAGCATCCAGTCGAGAATCTCGCCGAACAGCGAGCGCGGGCGTGCTTCGGCGGCGGCTTCGGTTTCGTCGGGCGGGGCGAACGGATTGGCGTAGCGCTCGTCGCGTGCCTCGTCGAGGTCCGCCGCGTGCGCCGTGGCGCGGTCTGCGCGTGCGGACATGGGCGTCCTCTATTTGTAGTGATGGCTCGCCGGCATCGCGGCCGACGGGGGCGATGCCGGCGGTTCGGGCTCAGCGGGAGCATGCGGCGTGGGCGCGTTGGCGCTCACATTCACGTTCGTGTTCGCGGGCAGGGCGGCTTTCTCGAGGCAGTACCCGAGGCCCCGCACGGTGATGATGCGCACGCCGCTCGGCTCGATCTTCTTGCGCAGCCGGTGTACGTAGACTTCGATCGCGTTATTGCTGACTTCCTCGCCCCATTCGCACAGATGGTCGACGAGCTGCTCCTTCGATACCAGCCGCCCGATCCGTTGCAGCAGGACTTCGAGCAAACCGAGTTCGCGTGCCGACAGGTCGATCACCTGCTCATTGACATAGGCGATCCGGCCGACCTGATCGAACGACAGCGAACCGTGCCGCACCACCGTCGGGCCGCCGCCCGCGCCGCGCCGGGTCAGCGCGCGCACGCGCGCCTCAAGCTCGTTAAGTGCGAAGGGTTTGGCCATGTAATCGTCGGCGCCGAGGTCGAGACCTTTGACGCGTTCGTCGACGCTGTCCGCGGCGGTGAGAATTAGCACCGGCACGTTCGAATTACGGGCGCGCAGGCGGCGCAGCACCTCGAGCCCGGACATGCGCGGCAGGCCCAGGTCGAGGATCAGCAGGTCGAAAGTTTGCATCGACAGGGCGGTGTCGGCCTCGACGCCGTTCTTCACATGATCGACGGCATAGGCCGATTGGCGGAGTGATCGAACCAGACCGTCCGCGAGTATGCTGTCGTCTTCGGCAATCAGAATTCGCATGGTGCGCCAACCTGGCCTTGCCGGCACCGTGGGGTGTCCCCTGGCGCACAGCGGTCTCCGAAAATTATTGTGGGTAGTTGGGCGGCGCGACGGTAAAAATGCGCGTTCGCATGAGAATCGCGCTTGCCAAAACTACTGTTTTTTTATACAGTGTCTGAGTTTCGTGTGCTGTCCTTCAAGAATCTTGAAAAGGCGGGCCGCACATCTGCCTCAGACGCCGTTCATCATAGCAAAGGACGATTCATGGAAGAAAGCAAGAAAGGCTCGGCTGGACTGACTGCTGAAAAGGGCAAGGCACTCGCTGCCGCGCTCGCGCAGATCGAAAAGCAGTTCGGCAAAGGGTCGGTCATGCGGCTCGGCGCAGGTGAGGCGGTCGAAGACATCCAGGTGGTCTCAACCGGATCGCTCGGCCTCGATATCGCGCTGGGCGTCGGCGGTTTGCCGCGTGGCCGGGTGGTCGAAATTTATGGTCCGGAGTCGTCCGGTAAAACCA
The DNA here is from genome assembly GCF_012927345.1 of Paraburkholderia polaris. Classification (GTDB taxonomy): domain Bacteria; phylum Pseudomonadota; class Gammaproteobacteria; order Burkholderiales; family Burkholderiaceae; genus Paraburkholderia; species Paraburkholderia polaris. The sequence goes on along the minus strand of NZ_JABBGJ010000008.1, from coordinate 110,954 downwards.
CGCTAACGCTGCAGGTCGTCGCCGAAATGCAGAAGCTCGGCGGCACGGCAGCGTTTATCGACGCGGAACATGCGCTGGACATTCAGTACGCGCGCAAGCTCGGTGTGAACGTAAACGACCTGCTGGTTTCACAGCCGGATACCGGCGAACAGGCGCTCGAAATCGCCGACGCACTGGTGCGCTCAGGCTCGATCGACATGATCGTGATCGACTCGGTGGCGGCACTCGTGCCGAAGGCTGAAATCGAAGGCGAAATGGGCGACTCGCTGCCGGGTCTGCAAGCGCGTCTGATGTCGCAAGCGCTGCGTAAGCTTACCGGCACGATCAAGCGCACGAACTGCCTCGTGATCTTCATCAACCAGATCCGTATGAAGATCGGTGTGATGTTCGGCAACCCGGAAACCACCACGGGTGGTAACGCGCTGAAGTTTTACGCGTCGGTGCGTCTGGACATTCGCCGGATCGGTTCGATCAAGAAGAACGACGAAGTGATCGGTAACGAAACGCGCGTGAAGGTGGTGAAGAACAAGGTTGCGCCGCCGTTCCGTGAAGCGATTTTCGACATTCTGTACGGGGAAGGTATTTCCCGTCAGGGCGAAGTCATCGACCTCGGCGTGCAGGCGAAGATCGTCGATAAGGCCGGCGCCTGGTACAGCTACAACGGCGAACGGATCGGTCAGGGTAAGGACAACGCGCGCGAATTCCTGCGCGAAAATCCGGACATCGCCCGTGAGATCGAAAACCGTATCCGTGAATCGCTGGGCGTAAATGCCATGGCTGAAGCGGCGACGGGCGTAAGCGCCGAAGTCGCAGGCGAAGAAGAGTAACCAGCACGTGATACGCAAGGGCCGGCCGCAACCCAATGCTGCCAACGCTGGACGCAACGCGGACGGCCCGCGTGACAGTGACGACGATTCGTTCGAGTCGTCGTCATCCTCTTCGTCGTCACCTTCTTCCTCAACGACTTCCCGGTCCACCCGATCGTTTGGGCGGTCGTCGGGGAATTCGTCCGACAGCTCGACCGGTCGTTCGTCCGGCAGTTCGTTCGGCAAGTCTTCTGGAAGCTCTTTCGGGCGTTCCACCTCACGTGCGCCACGTTATCCGGCGGGCAACTCCGCCACCCGGCGCTCATACGCATCAGATCCCGATCCCTTTGCCGCAGCCGGCGACGCCGATCCCTTCGAGTCGTTCGATGCGCACGATCGCGCCGAGGGTCGTCAGCCGCAGTCTGATTCTTCTGCGCAAGCTGCAGCGGACCCGTCCGAAACCACCTATACCCGCTCGCGCCGCGCACCCGGCGAGGCGAAGCCAGAGCAGGACGATGAAAAAAAATCCCAGCGCCCAACCCGTTCGCTAAAAGGACGTGCACTCGGCTATTTGTCCCGGCGTGAATACAGCCGCTCCGAACTGGCGCGCAAGCTGAAGCCGTTCGTCGAAGAAACCGATTCGCTCGATACCTTGCTCGATTCGCTGGAAGCCGAAAACTGGCTGTCCGATTCGCGCTTTGCTGAAAGCCTGATCCATCGGCGCTCGTCGCGGCTGGGCGCGAGCCGGATCGTCGGCGAATTGAAGCAGCACGCGGTGGACCAAACGCTGGTCGAAGAAGCCAGTGCGCAACTGCGCGAAACCGAACTCGCGCGCGCGCAAACCGTCTGGCAGAAGAAATTCGGCCGGCTTCCCGAAACCGCCGCCGAGCGGGCCAAGCAGGCGCGCTTTCTGGCATCGCGCGGTTTCTCGGGCGCCACGATCGGCAAAATTCTCAAAGGTATCGACGAGGAGTGGAGCGGCGACTAGCTGGGTACCGCGCTGGCCCCGGCGCAAAAACCCCCGTGCTTCGCCGCCACGCCTTTGCTTTGAGATAGCGTCTGCCGCGCTCCCCGGCCCGCCGGGCGGCCCTGCGCATTCCGACCTGTCTCAAATACCCAGTATGCTAAAATTCAGGGGTTTTCCAATCCGGCCTTTCCTTCCCGCATGCCGCTCTCCCCGCCAGTATCCCGTCAGTTGCGCCATCGTCGCGCAATCAGAGCGGAAGCCTATGAGCGAGCCGATGGCCTGTGGGATGTGGAAGCGTGCTTGACCGACGAAAAACCGCGCGATGTGGTGCTTGCGTCGGGCGTCCGGCCCAATGGTCAGCCGATCCATGAACTCTGGCTTCGCATCACCATCGATCGCAAGCTCAACGTCGTCGACGCCGAAGCGTCGTCCGACTGGGTGCCCTATCCAGGGTTGTGCCAAGCCAGCAATCCCGCCTACCGTGCCCTCATCGGGCTCAATCTCCGTCACAACTTCCGTCGCGAAGCTGCCCGTTTGCTGGGCGGCACGGTGGGTTGCACGCATCTCACTGAGCTATGTGCGATTTTGCCGACCGCCGCAATCCAGGCGTTCGCCGGTGACGTGTGGAACACCAATGAAGGCACGCCGGGCGCAGCGGCGAGTTCCGGGACCGAGCAGGCCAGAAGCCCAGACAGCACAGACGAGCATTCCAACAACAAACCGCCATTCCAGCTGGGACGCTGCCACGCGCTGCGTTTCAACGGCGAGGCGGTGCAACAGTTTTATCCGCGCTGGTATGGCCGCGCTCCGTATCAGGCGGATCGTGCGGCATCGTCAGGCGACGGGGCAGCCCGCCAGACAGGTGAGGGCGGCAACGCGTCCGGCATGAACGACGGCAGCGGAAACGAAGTTCAATCCAACTCTCAGACTGAAGGGAATCACGCATGAAGATTCACGAGTACCAGGGTAAGGAAATCCTGCGGAAATTCGGCGTCGCGGTACCGCGCGGCAAGCCGGTCTTCTCGGTGGATGATGCGGTCAAGGCCGCGGAAGAGCTCGGCGGCCCGGTATGGGTCGTGAAGGCTCAGATCCACGCGGGTGGCCGTGGCAAGGGCGGTGGCGTGAAGGTCGCCAAGTCGCTGGAACAGGTTCGCGAGTATTCGGAACAGATCCTCGGCATGCAGCTCGTCACGCACCAGACCGGTCCGGAAGGCCAGAAGGTGAATCGCCTGCTGATCGAAGAAGGCGCTGACATCAAGAAGGAACTGTATATCGGCCTGGTGATCGATCGCGTTTCGCAGAAGATTGTCGTGATGGCATCGAGCGAAGGCGGCATGGACGTCGAAGAAGTCGCGGAAAAGACGCCTGAGCTGATCCACAAGATCGCCGTCGACCCGTCGACCGGTCTGAAAGATTCGGAAGCCGACGAGCTCGCAACGAAGATCGGCGTGCCCGCCGCTTCGCTGCCGCAAGCGCGCGCGATCCTGCAAGGCCTGTACAAGGCATTCTGGGAAACCGACGCATCGCTGGCCGAAATCAACCCGCTGATCCTGACCGGCGACGGCAAGGTCATCGCGTTGGACGCGAAATTCAACTTCGATTCGAACGCACTGTTCCGTCACCCGGAAATCGTCGCGTATCGCGATCTGGACGAAGAAGATCCGGCTGAAGTCGAAGCATCGAAGTTCGACCTCGCCTACATCTCGCTCGACGGCAACATCGGCTGCCTCGTGAACGGCGCTGGCCTCGCAATGGCAACGATGGACACCATCAAGCTGTTCGGCGGCGAACCGGCGAACTTCCTGGACGTGGGCGGTGGCGCCACGACCGAGAAGGTCACGGAAGCGTTCAAGATCATGCTGAAGAACCCGAACCTGACCGCGATTCTGGTCAACATTTTCGGCGGCATCATGCGCTGCGACGTGATCGCGGAAGGCGTGATCGCGGCGTCGAAGGCCGTGTCGCTGAAGGTGCCGCTCGTGGTCCGCATGAAGGGCACGAACGAAGACCTGGGCAAGAAGATGCTCGCTGAATCCGGCCTGCCGATCATTGCGGCAGACAGCATGGAAGAAGCGGCTCAGAAGGTCGTCGCGGCCGCTTCGGGCAAGGCGTAAGCCTGCCGGGACGTTCACCAGGATTACGAATGGCGGCGCGTGAGCGACGCGGGCGGAGAACATCCCGCCTCGCGGCGCAACCGCGCGACGCCAAACGAACAGAGGTCAATACATGTCGATTCTGATTAACAAAGACACCAAGGTCATCACGCAGGGCATCACCGGCAAGACCGGTCAGTTCCATACGCGTGCTTGCCGTGAATATGCAAACGGCCGCGAAGCGTACGTTGCAGGCGTGAACCCGAAGAAGGCCGGCGAAGATTTCGAAGGCATTCCTATCTACGCAAGCGTCGCTGAAGCCAAGGCTGAAACGGGCGCGACCGTGTCGGTGATTTACGTTCCGCCGGCAGGCGCTGCTGCTGCGATCTGGGAAGCGGTCGAAGCCGACCTGGATCTGGCGATCTGTATCACGGAAGGCATTCCTGTCCGTGACATGATCGAGCTCAAGGCACGCATGCGCGCAAAGAACAGCAAGACGCTGCTGCTCGGACCGAACTGCCCGGGCACGATCACACCGGACGAGCTGAAGATCGGCATCATGCCGGGTCACATCCACCGCAAGGGCCGCATCGGCGTCGTGTCGCGTTCGGGCACGCTGACGTATGAAGCAGTCGGCCAATTGACGGCGATCGGCCTCGGCCAATCGTCGGCAGTCGGTATTGGCGGCGACCCGATCAACGGTCTGAAGCACATCGACGTGATGAAGATGTTCAACGACGATCCGGAAACGGACGCCGTCATCATGATCGGCGAGATCGGTGGTCCGGACGAAGCGAACGCTGCGGAGTGGATCAAGGACAACATGAAGAAGCCGGTGGTTGGCTTTATCGCTGGTGTTACGGCGCCTCCGGGCAAGCGCATGGGCCACGCCGGCGCGCTGATCTCGGGCGGTGCGGACACGGCTGAAGCCAAGCTGGAAATCATGGAAGCTTGCGGTATCACGGTCACGAAGAACCCGTCGGAAATGGCGCGTCTTCTGAAGGCGATGCTGTAAATCGAAATTCGCGCGCAGTCACGGCGCGTTTTTGATACGCTTACGAAACCCTTTCGTGAGCAGGCAGTCTTAAAAAGCGGGGGAGTGTAGACTCCTCCGCTTTTTTATTGCCCGCGCGTCCGATTCCTTTTTACTCTTTCGCTCATGCTCGAGTTCTTCGCCACGCTCCATTGGGGCGCAGTCATTCAGATCATCGTCATCGACATCCTGCTGGGTGGCGACAATGCTGTCGTGATCGCGCTTGCCTGCCGCAACCTGCCGGCTGAGCAGCGTACCAAGGGCGTGCTATGGGGCACGGCCGGCGCGATTGTGCTGCGCGTGGCGCTGATTGCGTTTGCCGTGGCGCTGCTCGACGTGCCGTTGCTGAAATTTGCCGGCGGCCTGTTGCTGCTGTGGATCGGTGTGCGTCTGATGGCGCCCGCGCATGACGTCCACGAGAACATCAAGCCGGCCGACAAGCTCATGTCGGCGATCAAGACCATCATCATCGCGGATGCGGTGATGAGCCTCGACAACGTGATCGCCATTGCGGGCGCGGCCGAGGCGGCCGACCCCGAACATCGCCTCGCGCTGGTGATTTTCGGCCTGGTGGTGAGCATTCCGCTGATCGTGTGGGGCAGCCAGTTGGTGCTGAAGCTGCTCGACCGCTTTCCGATCGTCATCACGCTCGGCGCCGCGCTGCTCGGCTGGATCGCGGGTGGCCTGATCATCAATGACCCGGCCGGCGACCGTTGGCCGATCCTCGATACGCCGGTGGCCGAGTACGGCATGAGCATCGCCGGCGCGCTGTTCGTCGTGATCCTCGGTTATCTGCTCAAGCGCCGCAACGCCAACCGCGCGGCGGCTTAAGCTGAACTCAGCCTGAACCGTGGCCGGACGCGCCACGGCAACGATGTGGTGGCCTGAACATAAGCGCACCTGTACCGACCTCCGCCGCACTAGCGCAACGTTAGCCATTCGGCTGACTGTGTGGAACGAGCACCGCTGGCTACGATTGAAACGCCTGTCCCCGATTCGAGGGGCAGGCGTTTTTCGTTTCAGGAGCCTGCCGATGATCGTTACTTTGCCGTACTCCCCTTATTCACAGTCCACGCTTTCCCCACGGCACACGTTCGAACGAGCGCGCTGGACCGCGCCGCTCGCACGTGCCTGCCGCTGCTTGAGTTTCGGTTTCACGCTGATCGAGCTGATGATCGTGCTGGCGATCGTCGGCGTCATCGCGGCCTATGCGATTCCGGCGTATCAGGACTATCTGGCCCGCAGCCGCGTGGGGGAGGGTCTCTCGCTGGCCGCATCCGCGCGGCTCGCGGTGTCCGAAAACGCCGCGAGTGGCAATGCGTTCGGCGGCGGTTATGCGTCACCGCCTGCCACCCGCAACGTCGAATCCGTTCATGTCGACGATGACACCGGTCAGATCACCGTCGCCTTCACGACACGCGTCGCGCCAGCCGGTTCGAACACGCTGACCCTGGTGCCCTCGGTGCCGGACAATGCCGAGGCGCCGACTGCGCGGATCGCCTTGAGCAAGGGCGCCGTGCAGGCGGGCGCGGTCACCTGGGAGTGTTTTGCCGGCGGCAAAACGGCCTCCTCGTTGCCTGCGCCAGGTGCCGGGCCCGCACCTGCCGATGCGCCGTCCTTGCCGTCGAATCTCGCACCACCGGAGTGCCGCTCGTAAGCAATGGGGCGGACGAGCGGGTGAGTTGTTATCCGAACGTAAAAGGCTGATTTTCGGGATATTTCAGCCCAGCCGGCGCACAGCAGGAGAATTTTTTTGTATAGTGCGCCGGTTGGTGCGACACGCACGCTCGTGTCCGTTAGCTCACGTTACGAGCATCGACTGCGGTAGATGTGCTTTAGGTCCCTTCGGGGGCAATTTCTAGTAGCTGAGTGTGTGGTCCTTCTGGACTACACCCCATATTTTGTGAAGCGTGACCCGGGCTTGTCTAGCCGGAGAATCGCATTGTATTGACCTGATTACCGTCAGGTCCCGCCCAGTCAGCGGCTTCATCTCCGCCGACCAGGCGGGATGTCGTGTGCAATTCCTGCGCTTTCAACGGCAATGGATTCGCAAACCGATACGAGCGAAAGCTCGGTGTGTCATTGTTTTGCCTCGCCCGATGTCTGGGTGAGGAAGTGAACCTGCTGTACGACCAGCAGTAGCCTAGGAAGACATGCGTCACTGGTAACGGTGGGGTGTGAAGCTCTTCTGACAATGTAGCCCCCGGATGTTTCGGGCAGATTGATTCCGCGAGGAGCGATCTGGATACTCCCAGCAGCAAGGGGGTTGAGGAGCTAGGCTGGCTGATAGGGTTAACGTAAGTGAACTGCTGATAAACCTCGTAAGCACTGAGGAGCCAAAGCTGCTTGAATATTGGGCTCTAACCAAAAGGTACGTGGCTGGTTAATCCGCTCAACCGTCGGATTACGTCGTCACTTAGCCACCGGGGAAGAGGCAGAACCTACGTCAGTCGTGTGACATGCCGGGAACGTGGTAAGCCTGTATGGTTGCCAGCGCAGTCAGGCTGGCAAGCGAACCGCAAGGAACGCTGTTGATTGTGCAGGTATGGGAGGACGGAAAAAGCGAAGGTCGGGCTGTAACGGTCCGGATAGGGGTTGGAACATCATCCCACGCGAAAGCGGGCAGACTTCCGTCTGGTCTACCGTCGCAAGACGGCTGACTACCCTCTGTCACTTGGTTAGATGCGGGCGCATGCGCCCGTATTGAGGAGTTTGTCCGAGATGTGAGTGCATGCGCTCATATTGAGGTGTCTGTTGTTCCCCAGCGGGGTGTGTCTTCCCCGCTGGGGGAGATGCGCCTTCTGCCGGGGATCTAATCCAAGGTAGGAGAGCAGCATGAAAGTATCTGGTCGAAAGACCGGATCTGCGCTTTCCCACGCGCCGGACAATTGGCACGCCATCGATTGGCGCCGAGTTGAGCGGAACGTGAGAGGGATGCAGATTCGAATTGCGAAGGCGACGCGGGAAGGTAACTGGCGCAGGGTGAAAGCCTTGCAACGGATGCTGACCCGCACGTTGTCCGCAAAGCTGTATGCGGTGCGACGTGTTACGCAGAACCAGGGTGCGCGAACGGCTGGAGTCGATCGCGAGCTATGGGACTCGCCTGAACGCCGATGGCTTGCTGTCGGCAGGTTGAAGCGGCATGGATATAAGCCTCTGCCTTTACGGAGGGTCTTTATCCCCAAAGCCAATGGGAAGGAGCGCCCTCTGGGCATTCCGACCATGCGGGACAGGGCGATGCAAGCCTTGTATCTGCTGGGCTTGGAGCCGGTAGCAGAGTCGACGAGTGACCCGAACTCCTATGGGTTCAGGCTCAACCGTTCGACGGCTGATGCCATGTCTCAAATTTTCGTTGTCATGGCCCGTCGCAGTTCAGCGCAATGGGTACTTGAGGCGGATATCAAGGGATGCTTTGACCACATCAACCATAAGTGGCTGGAAAACCATGTCCCGATGGACATCGTGATCCTCCGCAAATGGCTGAAGGCTGGCCTGATTTACAAAGGGCAGCTACAGGCGACGGAGGCCGGTACGCCGCAGGGAGGCATCATTTCCCCGACGCTGGCAAACGTGACGCTGAACGGGCTGGAACGTGAACTGATTGCGCACCTTGGTGCGAAATTTGGGATCGGGAAAGCGAAGAAGCTGAAAGTAAATGTGGTGCGATACGCGGACGACTTCGTTATCACCGGTGACTCGAAAGAGGTGCTGGAACAGGAAGTCCGGCCTTGGATAGAAGACTTCCTTGAAACACGGGGACTGCAACTATCGGAGGAGAAAACCCGGATCGTCCGCATTGACGAAGGCTTTGATTTCCTTGGGTGGAATTTCCGTAAGTACTCGGGGACGCTACTCATCAAGCCGAGCAGGAAGAACGTGCAGACGTTCTACCGCAAGGTGGCGGATACGATCAGCGGTCACAAGGCGGTAAAGCAGGAGGAGCTGATCCGACTGCTGAATCCGATGCTACGAGGGTGGGCGCAATATCACAGCCCCGTAGTTGCCAAGCAGGCGTATAGCCGTATGGAGTCGTTGGTGTTTTATCGACTCTGGCGGTGGTCGAAGCGGAGGCATCCACAGAAGAGCGCCGAGTGGGTGAGACGGAAGTATTTTCACTCGATTGGCAATCGGCATTGGGTGTTCGCCGCTCCCGTAGTTCAAGAGGACGGCAGCAAGGGTTTGCTTGAGTTGTACCAGATCAGCGGTACGGACATCAGGCGCCACAGGAAGGTCAAAGGGGAATTCAATCCTTTTGATCCAATGTGGGAGCAGTACAGCGAGCAATTGCGGCAGGATCGCATGGAGTACTCGATGCGCTATCGCAAGCAATGGGTGGCGCTGTACAAGTCACAGGGCGGATTGTGTGCGCACTGTGGCTGGGCTCTGACGAACGAGACAAGTTGGCACGACCATCATCTGGAATATCGGATGCATGGCGGGACCGACGCTCTGTCCAACAGGGTTTTGCTACACCCCGACTGCCACCGGCAGGTACACGTTGGTAAACTTGTGGTAACTAAGCCGGCTCCGTCGTTGCACTGACGGGGCTTTGTAAAAGAAATATGTAGGCTTGAGCCGTATGCGGGGAAACTCGCACGTACGGTTCTTAGGGGGCCCCTCTTCCGCAAGGAAGGGGGGCTACCCTACCTGACGCCCACCGGTTACTCGATGCCCACCCCATTTGCGCGCTACCTGTCTCTCATTCTGTTGGCTCTCGCGTTGGTGCTGCCTTATGCAGTCGTCAACCACACGTATCCGATTCCGACCTTCTACGCTGAATTTACGGCGCTCGCGCTGTATCTGCTGACGGGCGCGGGCGTCGTGCTGCTGGTGTGGACGGCCACGCCGCGCGTGACGTTCGCGTCGCCGGTTGTCGCGCTGGTGCCGTTGCTGTTCGGGCTGGTGCTGGTGGCGCAGTCGGTGCTGCTGCCGGTCTCGCAGCCGTCGATGAACTGGCTCGGCGGCGGTTATCTGCTCGCTGCACTCATGGCGACGCATGCCGGCTACGGTTTCACACGCGCCAAGCTGAACGAAACTGCGCTGCGCTGGGCCGCCGGGGCGTTGATCGTCGGCGGCCTGTTTGCAGTGTTCTGCCAGGTGATCCAGCTGTTTCACCTCGAAACGCGCGTGTCGCCGCTGGTTGTCGCCTATAACGTGACCGTCGAGCGTCGGCCGTTCGGCAATATGGCGCAGGCGAACCACCTCGCCACCTATATAGCATTCGCGATGGCGGGTGCGCTGTTCCTCGTGCAGACCCGCCGCCTAGCCGTCAGCATCTGGCTGCTCGTGTCGACGATTTTCGCCATTGGGCTTGCACTGACCGTGTCGCGCGGCCCCTGGCTGCAGATGGGCGTGATCGTGGTGGCGGGTTTCTGGATGGCCTTTGCGCAGATGCGCAGTCAGCCGCTCCTTCGCCGCAGCAATCGCGAATGGCTGATCCCGATCGCTTTGGCGGTGCTGTTCTTCGTCGTCAACGCATTGATCCGCTGGGCCAATGTGCACTACCACCTGGAACTTGGGCAGTCGGCGGCTGAGCGTTTCAAGGACGCCGGCCAGATCGCGCCGCGCCTTGCGCTGTGGAAATACGGTTGGACGATGTTCAAGACGCATCCGCTGCTGGGTGTCGGCTGGGGTGAGTTTCCGAGCTACCAGTTCGAGTATGTGAAGTCGCTGGGCGGCGTCGAGATTGCCAATAATTCTCACGACATCTTCATCGACCTGCTCGCGAAAACCGGCTTGATCGGTCTCGCGATCATGCTGTTCGGCCTGATCACGTGGCTGGTGCGCGTGGTCCGCGCGCCGCAGAGCGCCGCGCGCGTGTTCGGCGTCGCGCTGATCGGCGTGCTGGTCATGCACGCGCTGGTCGAGTATCCGCAGCAGTATATGTTCTTCCTGCTGCCGGCGATGTTCGTGTTCGGGTTGCTCGAGACACGGCCGCTGCGCCTCGTGCCTGGCCGCCTGTCGTTCGGCGCGTTCGTGGTGGTCGTGTTCGGCGGGCTGGCCGCGCTGTATCCGGTGTTCAAGGATTACGCGCGCGCCGAGGTGCTGTATTACGGCTCGCGTCCTGCCGAGCAGTATCGCGCGGACCCGTCGTTCCTCTTCCAGGCATGGGGAGAATACGGCCTCGCGACGCTGGAGCCCATGAATTCGATGAACCTGCAACACAAGCTCGCCATGCACAAGCAGGCAATCGCGCTGCTGCCGGGTGAAACCGTGCTGCGCCGGTACGCGGTGCTGCAGGCACTGAGCGGCGATACGGCGGGGGCGTTCGATACCGTCGAGCGCCTGAAGATCTTTGCTCAGGAGTTGAAGGACTGGCCGTCGCAGTTGGCCTATGTGTATGAGCTGTGCGACGAGCAGAAGACGCTGGCCGGTTTCAAGGCGGAACTGGTCAAGCGCTACGGCATGCCTCCGGGCGACGTCAACCAGGACGATGACAGCGACGAGGATTGACTGGCGACGCCTTGTCCGGGCGCATTGATGCGCCCGGAAAGAGGCCTCACCGGGTCAACCGGCGGCGACGTTTTGAGTAAACTCCAAGATGATAAATTCAGCCGGGCGGACCGCCGCCATGCCCACTTTGACAATCATTTTTCCTTGCGCGATGTCATCAGCGGTCATCGATGTGCCTTCGCCGATCGCCACGAAATAGGCATCTTTTCCGGTTGCGCCGAGCAGCGCGCCCTGCCGCCAGAGGCTATGCAGATAATTGGTGACGGCGCTACGCACCTTCTCCCAAGTCGGCGAGTTATTGGGCTCGAACACCATCGGCTGCATTGCGCTTTTAATATCCCGCTCCGCGCTATTGAACAGGCGCCGTACAGAGATATAGCGCCAGTCGTCACTATCTTCCAGGGTGCGTGCGCCCCATATCACAGGACCCCGTCCGTCGAGATCACGGATCATGTTGATCGCTTTGCCCTGATTGTATTGCCCCTGTAAATCGTCGCTGACTTTAAACAAAGGCTTGTAATTGCTTGCGATCGAAATATTCGCGGGCGCTTTCCATACGCCGCGTGTGCGGTCCGATTGGCAATAAAGGCCCGCCGCCACGGCGCTGGGAGCAATAGCAGTGGTCGACCAGTCTACCCCTAGCCACGGGTAGTAAACTGCGGCCTGGGCCGTGGCAGGGTAGTTGTCGGCGGCGCCACTACCCGTAATTTCTGTAGCAGGGCCGTCCAGGATTGCAAATATTCCTGAGCCTGGCTGGCAAAGCTCGGCTACGGCGGACGTGATATCCCGCGCTGCCGCGACAATTAGCGTGATGTCGTCATACTGAGGTACCGCGTCTGCTATTTGTGCGCGATTAACTGCGTAACACGGTCCACCGCCATTCTCGAAATACGCTCTTAGCGAGCGAACGTTATCGTCTTTATCTTTAAATTCGCCACCAATAGCTTGAATAAAATCGAGGTAGCTATTGAATCTCATTACCGTATTCGTCCATCCGTCCATTGCAATCATCGGTACAGCCGTGGCGGCAGGTTTGACTGGAACAGACGACGATGCGTCTTCTTCGATATAAACGCCAGGATAGGTAGTAACAGTAGACATGGATGCCCTCGCAGTTAGTCTTTCCGCGGCCGTGAAACGCAAATAGCAAGGCGGAATAGATTGCAGCAGGAGAGAATACTGGCAGATTCGCTACATTTGCCATTGCGGTGTAACGCCGCGGTAATGAGCATTTTCACCGCCATTGAAGACATCAGCGAGGTTCTAAAGGTGTGATCGTGCCGCTGACAGGGAGTGCGGCACGCGTCTCGCAACCTTGAAGCGGCTCGTGAGCCACTTGATTGCCGGATTGGCTACGGGAGCGCTCGGATGCGTCCAGTTGAGCGACGAGTCGTGGGTACCAGAAATGAACGCAAACAGTATTTAACCCGCCACCCAATCCCCCGACTTGCCGCCGTGCTTCTCCAGCACTTTCACGTCGGTGATCGCCATCCCCCGATCCACCGCCTTGCACATGTCGTACACGGTCAGCAGTCCGACTTGCACGGCGGTTAGCGCTTCCATCTCCACGCCCGTGCGTCCCAGCGTTTCCACTTGCACCGTGCAATGCACGCCGGGCAATGTTTCATCGAGATCGAAATCCACTTTCACGCGTGTCAGCGCTAGCGGATGACATAGCGGGATCAGATCGGCGGTGCGCTTCGAACCTTGAATCGCGGCGATGCGCGCGATGCCGATTACATCGCCCTTCTTGGCGTTGCCGTCGCGGATCAGCGCGAACGTCTCCGGCAGCATGCGAATCGAGCCACGCGCGACGGCGATGCGCTTGGTCTCCTGCTTGCTGCCGACGTCCACCATATGCGCCTGGCCGGCGGCGTCGAAATGAGTGAGTTCAGGCATGGTCGGGCTCCTTCAGAGGGCGCCTATCATAGCAGTGTGGTCGGACGGGCCGGGTTGATTACAATTACCCTATGCCCGCTATCTTAGTCCGAGCGGCGGGCGTCGCTTTTGGACTTCGCCATATCGACCTCGCGATGCGTTCGAAACGGTTTCTTGCTGCGTTGTTGTCTGTCGCGCTCGCGGCGCCGCCGGGCGCGTTCGCGCAATCGCACGGCGTATCAAGCACAAACACAAAAGCAGCCCCGAGCCTCGCGCTCAACATGCAGTCCGCGGAACCGCCGTTGGAAAGCGGCCCGGCCGAAACTTTCGCTGACCCCATCGTGCCGCCCGACATCGCCCAAGGCGTATTCGGCGTCTATGGCGGCGCGCAGAGCCGCTTCTCCGGCAACACTAACGGGACAAACAGTTGGCGGGCCGCGATCGTCACGCAGCAACTGCCCGACCTCGGCAACGGCGGCTCCGGCTCGCTGACGCCACAAGCCGAGCGCAAACTCGGTGAGCGCGTGATGCGCGAGTTGCGCCGCGACCCCGATTATCTCGACGACTGGCTGGTGCGCGACTACCTGAACTCGGTCGCCGCGAAACTCGCCGCGGCGGCGAGCGCGCTATACATCGGCGGCTATCGTCCGGATTTCGAGCTGTTCGCGGTCCGCGACACGCAGATCAACGCCTTCTCGCTGCCGGGCGGTTTTATCGGCGTGAACACCGGGTTGATCGTGACGACGCAAACCGAGTCCGAACTCGCCTCCGTGCTCGGCCACGAGATGGGGCACGTCTTGCAGCGGCACATTTCGCGGATGATCACCACCGGCGAACGCAGCTCCTATGCCGCACTCGCCGGCCTGTTGTTCGGCATTCTGGCGGGCGTGCTCGCGCACAGCGGTGACCTCGGCAGCGCGATTGCGATTGGCGGCCAGGCCTATGCGGTCGACAGCCAGTTGCGTTTCTCGCGCTCCGCCGAGCACGAAGCGGATCGCGTCGGCTTTCTGCTGCTGGCCGGCGCCGGCTACGACCCTTACGCGATGACGACGTTTTTCGGCCGCCTCGATCGCGCGGCAATGAGCGACACGGGCATACCGGCCTACGCGCGTACCCACCCTTTGACTGGCGAACGGATTGCCGACATGGAAGACCGCGCGCGGCGCGCGCCTTACCGGCAGCCGCATCAGACGTCCGAATACGGTTTTGTGCGGGCACGGGCGCGCTTGCTGCAGGACCGCTCGCGCAGCGAATACGCCGATGAGATTTCGCGCCTGCGCTCCGAAATCGAGGACCGAACCGCGGTGAACGTCGCGGCGAACTGGTACGGGATTGCGTATGGGCAGATGCTGCTCGAGCGTTACGACGATGCGGCGGCGTCGCTGGCTTCGTCGCGTGCCGCGTTTGCAGCCGGCGAACGCGGTGAAGGTGAGCCCATGCGCAGTTCGCCGAGTCTGGACGTGCTGGCGGCCGACATCGCGCGCCGCGCCGGGCGTGTTGACGAGGCGGCTCGTCTTGCCGAGTTTGCGCAGAGGCGCTGGCCGCAGTCGAACGCTGCGATCGACATGCATATCCAAACCTTGCTCACCTTGAAGCGATTTGCCGATGCGCAGGCTCTGGCTTTGAAGGAAACGCGTGCGCAACCCGATCAGCATGCCTGGTGGATGTATCTCGCGCAGGCAAGCGCCGGCAGTGGCGATGCGTTGACGCAGCATCGGGCGCTGGCCGAAAAATTCGCACTCGAGGGGGCTTGGCCGTCGGCCATCCGGCAATTGAAGGAAGCGCGTGATCTGAAGGCGATCGGCTACTACGATCTCGCTACCGTCGATGCCCGGTTACACGAAATGGAGAGCCGCTATAAAGAGGAACGGCTTGACGAGAAGAGTTAGGGGTTGCCGGCCTTCGCTATCTGACCAGAACATGGCCTGTGCAAAAGATCCGGCGGTCAGTAGGCAAAAGACCTAAGCACTGGCAGCCGCCGGACTCTCCACAAATCCGAACCGCGCGGCGACCTCATGTCGCTGCACGCCCTGCAAAGGCAACACAACCCCATTGTTCCAGCGAAACGCCCCGCTCATCGAGTCATCGCCCAACGCGGCGTGGTCAGAAAAAACCTCGAGGTCGTGATCGTGCAAAACTGCGACTCTCGGCGGCGCTGAGCCATCGACAAACACAATCCCACCTTCATCGTCGACAAACACAGCCGAGGGCTCGAAAGCCCCACCGGCCTGGTCAGTCAAAGAAAGTAGCCCAGCAGCATCGGCTGACAACCTCACCACCCACGGCGTATAACCCAACTCGATATACACGCGCTGCGGGCCGTTCTGGAAAAACCACTGCCCGCGGTCATCGGCGTCGTAATTCCGATTGATAAATCCGAGCAACGCCTCATGCCGAATCGGCGTACCGGGCGCACCGCTGGCCTGAGCGGCTTCATCCCGCATGCGCCAGTTGCCGCGCCGGTCCAGCATCAACCATCCCGTGCAACTTGGCACGTTCGGCCATTTGGCCAAAGCCTGCTTGACGATGTCATCCATGATCGACGTACCGCTCCAGATAACCGAGCACACGCCGCGACAACCAGTCGATGCGGCCCGGGAAGGGTCCGGTCATAAAGCCGGCGTGGCCGCCGTGCCGGGGTTGATCGAGTTCTACCGCTGCCGACACCTCATGCTGCGCCGGTAACGCTTCGGCCGGCAAGAACGGGTCGTTGCGCGCGTTCAGCACCAAGGTCGGCACGGCAATTCCATGCAGCAACGGCCGCGTGGTCGCGCGGCTCCAGTAGTCGTCAGTATCGCGAAAACCGTGCAGCGGCGCTGTCACCACGTTGTCGAAGTCGTACATCGTCCGGCTCGACAGCATCGCGTCGCGGTCGAACAGCCCCGGAAACTGCGCCAGCTTCTGCTCGGCCTTCTGCTTCAGCGTCTTCAGGAAACTGCGCGTGTAGACCATGCCGAAGCCCTGCGACAACGCACGGCCGCCAGCATGCACGTCGATCGGCGTCGAAATCGCCGCGGCCGCCGAAAGCACTGCCGACGCATCTTCGCGCCGCTCGCCGAGCCAGCGCAGCAGCACATTGCCGCCGAGCGACACGCCGGCCGCCACGATCGGCCCGCGATGCGTGGCGCGCAAGCGCCGCAGGATCCAGTCGACTTCGTTGCTGTCGGCGAGATGATAGAAACGCGGCAACAGATTCAGCGGTCCGCTGCAACTGCGAAAGTGCGGCACGACGCCGTGCCAGCCGTACTCGCGCGCGGCCGCCATCAACGTGGCGGCATAGTGCGACGTGGAACTGCCTTCGAGGCCGTGAAACAGGACGAATAGCGGCGCGTCGTCGGCGGGAATTCTGGCGGGCGTGGCAGATGCGAGTGCGGAGGCAGGTTTGCCGTCATGCACCACCCAATCGAGATCGATGAAATCGCCATCCGGCGTATCCCAGCGTTCGCGCCGGAATGTGATGGCCGGACGGCGCGCAAACAGCGACGGGACAATGGTCTGCGCATGCCGGTTCGGCAGCCAGAGTGGCGCGCGGTAGAGCAGATCGACGGTGGCCTCGACAGCGGCCGCGGCGCGTGTTGCGCCGGTAGAAGCGGATTTGTCGTGCGTCGTCCCCCAATCCCCCGAGGGGACTTCCTGCGGGGCGGGGGACTTCCTGCGGTGCGTACTCATGCCAGCCGTCGAAGCAAAAAAGTAAACCAGGTGAAACAGGCCTAACAGGCCGAACAGACGAAACGCGCCCGTCAGGCGTTAGTGCAGCGACCCCTGGCCATGCCGCATCTTCGTGGCGAACTGACTGGCGGCCTCATTCGGCATCGGACTCGCGTGAATATGTGCAATCTTCCACTCGCCGCGCTCGTGGACCATCACGTAAGTGGTGAACACCATTGCGGGCGTTGCCTTCGGATCGTGCGGGCGGTGCGCTTCGGCAATGGCGTAGACGACGGTGCCGAGGCTGTCGTAGACGCGAATATCGAGCGGTTCAATCGAAACGCGCGTGGCTTCGAGCTGGATTTGCAAGCCGGCGCGAATGCTGTCGAGGCCGTGCAGGTGGGAGCCGTCGGCGCAGATGCAGCTAACGAACTCCTCATCGATCCACAGGCCCATCAAGCTGTCGATATTCACCTCGGCGACGGCCTGGTAATAGGCGTTCAGTGTATCGGCGGCGGCTTCGAAGATATGGGCAAAACGTGGCATGGCTCGTCAGTCTCTTGTGCGCGGCGCGCGGTTGCGGGGCAGCGGTCAGCGGGACAGTCCGGAGCACCGGACAATCACACCCAAGCGCGAGAATGCCCGCGCCGCAAGGCGCAAACATGACGCGACGCGCTCAGGGGCGTGCAGTGTTGCGTGCCTGCAATCGAATTGCAGGGACCCGTGCAAAATCAAGCCATTGTACCTGTGCGGGTGGGGCTTGGGCTGCGAATGACGGTTACTGCTGGAGGGCAGCAGAGGATGCGACCGGAGGAGGGGCGGCAGCGCTGATAGGCTGATTGTGGCGCGCGAGCATTTTGAGGGTGCTGAAACGCGACATGCCGCGAGTATGTGCGTGGCGGTTGGATAGGTGTTTTGGCGCGGGCCACTTTCGGATTTGCCGTAGCTGAGCGCACCGTCAGGCTGGAACGACGTTTTGAGTGAATTGCAAAATGATAAATTCCGCCGGGCGCGTCACTGCCATGCCGACGTCGACGATCATTTTGCCTTGCGCGATGTCGTCGTCAGTCATGGTGATACCTTTGCCTATGTTGACAAAATAGGCCTCCTGTTGGGTCGCCCCCGTCAGCGCGCCTTGTCGCCATAGGCTGTACAGATAGTTATTGATTGCAGAGCGCACCTTTTCCCAGGTGGGCTGATTGTTCGGCTCGAAAACCATCGTCTGCAGGGCGGTTTGAATATCGCGCTCGGCGCTGTTGAACAGGCGTCTTACGGAGATGTAGCGCCAGTCGTCGCTGTCTTCCAGCGTTCGTGCGCCCCAGACGAGCACGCCGCGATCGCCGATTTTGCGAATCATGTTGAGCGCTTTACCGGAGTTGTATTGACCTTGAAGATCGTCTGTGACGGAATAAAGGGGCTGATATCCGGCTGGCAGAGCAATATTTGCTGGCGCCTTCCATACGCCGCGTGTGCGATCCGAGACGCAGTATAAAGCCGCCATTACGATTGATGACGGGATCCAATCGTTTGTCCATGGCGCTAACAACCACGGATAATACACGGCTGCAAAAGGGGTTTCCGGTAGGCTGTTTGTTGCGTTGCCGTCAGTAATTTCATTTGGGGCTTGCTCGAGAATCGCGAACAGGCCCGCGCCAGGCTCGCAGAGTGCCGCGATATCGCTGCTCAATGTGTTATTCCGACCAGTGACTAGCAAGTTAATGTCGTTATATTTTGGTGCCTCGCTTAAGAAGTTGTTTTTAGAAACCACATAGCAAGGCGCGCCGCCGCACTCGAAATAAGCCCTCATGTCGTAGCGGTCTAGGTCGCTGATGTCGGCATGCGATATAAAATCGGGGAAGCTATTAATTTTTTGCGCTGGACCGGTTGGCCAGTCCGTCAACCCAATAATTGGAACGGTAGTGTTGTTTGCTCGAATAGTGAAGGTCGGTGTTGCGTATTCGTTAATGTAGACGCCCGGATAGCTGGTCAATACGCGCATGGCGGATCCTCCGAAAACGGATTTTCAAGTTGGAAATTAACGACTCGTTCAATCTGGTTGCGATGTAAGTGGGATTGCGCGTCTTCGGCATGCAAATCGAAGGTGCGATGACGGTTTTCGTCCGCTTTGCAGTGGATATTATCATTAAGGTAGTGGATGAACAGATTGGAAGCAAAATTTGTTTTGTGTGATAAGTATTTGGGGGTATTTTTAGAGTTGTCCGTTTACTGGATTCCGCTGCGCGATTGAAATAATCGGTGTCTATATTTCAAGTCGAAACTGTATCGTGTATTCGTAGCTATGCTATACGCGAATGCGATACTGGAAGTGCGTCAGATAGCAGCGGGTTAGGCCAATCGTTGCATGTGTAGGGGTTCGAGCAGGCGTGCGGAGCGCCGCCGCTAGTTGCGTCGGCCGGGTTGTGGTGCGATTACGAAGACTCCAGAATGCTCCGTACAGATTGAACCGGAAGGCGCCCACTGCGCCGCGGCGCCCGCGCCTTCCGCCCAGCTTACCTTTGCGCCAACAACATGCCGCGCAAATCGCCGAATACCTGCTCGGCGCTCAACTGCTTCAGGCAGTTCAGATGCCCGAGCGGACACTCGCGCTGAAAACAGGGGCTGCATTCGAGATGAAGCCATTGTACCTTCGCAAGCTCGGACAAGGGCGGCGTGTGGCGCGGATCGGTCGAACCGTACACGGCCACCAGCGGCCGGCGCAGGGCGGCGGCCACGTGCATCAGCCCGGAATCGTTGGTGACGACTGCGTTGGCCCGCGAGATCAGCGCGCAAGCCTCGCCCAGCGCGGTCTGGCCGCACAGGTTACGCACGTTCGGCGCTTTCTCGGCGATGGCCTGGGCAAGCGGTGCATCTTTTGGCGAGCCGAGCGCGATGATCTGCGTGTACGGGAACGACTGGCCAACCATCTGCGCGAGCGCGGCGAAATGCTCCGGCGGCCAGCGCTTGGCCGGACCGTACTCGGCGCCCGGGCAGAACACCAGCAGTGGCACGCGCGTATCCAGATTGAAGCGCGCCGATACCCGCGACGCTTCGTTCAGGTCCGCGTCGAGCCGCGGCATCGGCAGGTCGTCGGGGACCTTGGCGCCTTGCGCGTAGGCGAGGGCGGCGTAGTGGCCGACCATCGGCGGGCGCTCGTCCTTGCGCGGATTCGCGTGGCGCACGTTCAGCAAGCCGTAGCGGCTTTCGCCGGTGTAGCCGATGCGCAGCGGAATGCCTGCCATCCACGGAATCAGCGCCGACTTGAGCGAATTCGGCAGGACATAGGCCGCGTCGTAGCCGACATCGCGCAAGTCGCTCGCCAGTTGCCAACGGCGCAGCATCTGCAGCTTGCCGTGTGCGAGGTCCGTTGCGTAGACGTCGCGAATTTCGGGCATGCGTTCGAGTACAGGCGCGACCCACGAGGGCGCGACCGCGTCGATCACGATGCGCGGATGCAATTTCACGAGGCGCGCAAACAGCGGCTGCGCCATCAATGCGTCACCGATCCAATTCGGTGCGATAACCAACGCGCGACGCATCAGAGTGAGTGTCCGGTGTCGAAATGAAGCGCCGCGCGCGCCATGCGCGTGGCGTTCGATTGTGTAAAAGGGAAAAAGCCGCGAGCCTTGCGGCGCGGAATCGGTATGGCCGGCCCCGCCGCGGCTGCGGCTTGATTGCGAAGCGCTTGCCCTGCCGCCGCCTGCTGCAAAAACACAGCCGCCCCGTCATATGACGACCCAGGCAGCGGGCGCGCCGGCAAAGAGCGCCGCAAGCGATCAGCGCTCAGTGCGCAAGATTAGTGACCCTTGACCACTTCGCCGTCACGCAGCTTGTAGCGCGTGCTGCAATACGGGCACTTGGCCTCGCCGTGCGTCACGTCGATAAAGACGCGCGGGTGCGTGCTCCAGCGCGGCATGGCTGGATTCGGGCAATACGCCGGCAGGTCTTTTGCCGACAGTTCGACCAGCGGCATTTCCTTGATTTCGCTCATGAGGACTTTCTCGTTGAATACAGGGTGCGTGCGTTGCGCCGTCAAAAGGCCGAGGGCCCAAGGCCGGCGCAGCGCGCGTTAAATCTTGGTGAGCCAGTGCGCGTACTTCTCGCTCTTGCCGTTCACGATATCGAAGAAGCCCGATTGCAGCTTCTCGGTGATCGGGCCGCGTGCGCCCGAGCCGATCGTGCGGTTGTCGAGTTCGCGGATCGGCGTGACTTCCGCGGCGGTGCCGGTGAAGAACGCTTCGTCGCATGTATAGACTTCGTCGCGCGTGATGCGCTTTTCGATTACCTCGATGCCCGCGTCGCGCGCCAGCGTGATGACCGTGTCGCGCGTAATGCCGTCGAGGCACGACGCCAGATCCGGCGTGTACAGCTTGCCGTTGTTCACGAGGAAGAAGTTCTCGCCGGAGCCTTCCGACACATAGCCGTCCACGTCCAGCAGCAGCGCCTCGTCGTAACCGTCGGCAATCGCTTCCTGGTTGGCGAGGATCGAGTTCACGTACCAGCCCGACGCCTTGGCGCGGACCATCGACACGTTCACGTGATGGCGCGTAAACGACGAGGTCTTCACGCGGATGCCCTTGGCAATGCCGTCTTCACCGAGGTAAGCGCCCCACGGCCAGGCGGCGATCGCCACGTGGATCGTGTTGCCTTTGGCCGACACGCCGAGTTTTTCCGAGCCGACCCAGATGATCGGGCGCAGGTAGCAGGATTCCAGCTTGTTTTCACGGACCACTTCGCACTGCGCAGCGGCCAGCGTTTCGTGGTCGAACGGCACGTCCATCTGGAAGATCTTGGCCGAGTTCAAGAGGCGCTTGGTGTGTTCCTGGAGGCGGAAAATCGCCGTGCCGCCGTCCGCCGTCTTGTAGGCGCGTACGCCTTCGAAAACGCCCATGCCGTAATGCAGCGTGTGGGTAAGCACGTGGATCTTGGCGTCGCGCCAGTCGATGAGCTTGCCATCCATCCAGATCTTGCCGTCGCGGTCGGCCATTGACATACGATTCTCCAGCGGGTGCGGTGTGGGGTGGGGACCGTTATTTTAGCGTCTTTTGCACAAGGAACGGGCATTTGGCCACATGCCGGGCGCTATAATTCGGCGCACGCATAATTCAAATCCGGATGCGCCAGCGGGTGCTTGACGACCTGGCGCCGACTTCCCTTCGCTGCGGCGCCGCCTGGCGCCCGCGTTTCGCCTCATGCTCGCTCGCCTGTCAGATACCGATCGCCGTGCTTTTCGTGAGGGCGCGCGCGACTATTCGCCCACGCTGATGGCGATTTTCTCCTGGGGCCTCGTCACCGGCATCGCGATGAGCAAATCCGTGCTCACACTGCCGCAGGCGCTCACCATGTCGCTGCTGTGCTACGCCGGTTCGTCGCAATTGGCCGTGCTGCCGCTGCTGGCCGCCAAGCTGCCGATCTGGACCGTGCTGCTCACCGCCGCGATGGTCAATACGCGTTTTGTGATCTTCAGCGCCGGTCTCGCGCCGCATTTTTCCTATCTGCCGATGTGGCGGCGTATCGTGCTGGGCTACTTCAACGGCGACGTGATCTATCTGCTGTTCCAGAAGAAAAGCTTCCAGACCGGTTACGTGCCGGGCAAAGAGGCGTACTTCTGGGGCATGGCGATGTGCAGCTGGCTGTCGTGGCAGGTGTCGTCGATCGTCGGCATCCTGCTCGCGAGCCTGATTCCGGACAACTGGGGCCTCGCGCTGGCGGGCACGCTGGTGCTGCTGCCTATCATGGTGTCGGCAATCGCCACGCGTTCCACGCTGGTTGCAGTCAGCATCGCCGGCCTGGTGTCGCTGCTCGCTTTCGACCTGCCGTACCGGCTCGCGCTGCCGCTGGCGGTGATTGCGGCGATTGTCGCGGGCAGTGCAGCCGACCTGATGGTCGAGCGCGCCGACTTGCGGCGCATCCGTAACAGCGCCGGAGATTCTCCATGACATCCACGCAGATCTGGCTGGCCATTATCGGCATGACTTTCGTCACCGCAGTGACACGCGCCATGTTTCTAATCGGCGGCGAGCGCACGGTTTTGCCGGCACGCGTTCAGCGGATGCTGCGCTATGCGCCGGCCGCAGCGCTTGCCGCCGTCGTGCTGCCTGACGTGCTGGCGACGCCGGACGGGCTCTCGTTCGCGCCGTCGAACCACGAGTTTTACGCGACGCTGTCCGGTCTTGCGTGGTTTTTGTGGCGGCGCACCATGCTCGGCACGATTGTGGTGGGAATGGTCGTGTTCACGCTCTTGCGCCTCTTCATGTAGTTGATCGAGTTGAAAATGTTGCATTGCGGCATGCGCCGTGCATTCTTCAAATACGGGACATTCGCCTGGTTGCGGGTCAGAAGGCAGTGTGGATCAGTTAAAATGGTCGTTTCCGGGATAAGCGCGCCGGTGCATGGCGCGACAGCCGCGGCCATGCCGCCGGCGCCCGATTCAGTGGAGCCGCTGCCGTGCCGAAGCGCTGGAGTTTGCCGCGCTTCGCGCCCAGCGTGTCGTCCGCCACCGCCTTCCCATCAACTCGCACATACACGCCCATGAACAAGGTATTGCGTCTCTCCGATCTGATCGCCGAAGGCAAACTATCCGGCAAACGCGTGTTCATCCGCGCCGATCTGAACGTGCCGCAGGACGATCAAGGCAACATCACCGAAGACACCCGTATCCGCGCCTCCGTGCCGGCGATCAAGGCCGCGCTGGACGCGAGCGCCGCCGTGATGGTCACGTCGCACCTGGGCCGCCCCACCGAAGGCCAATTCAAGCCGGAAGACTCGCTTGCGCCGGTCGCGAAGCGTCTGGCCGAGCTGCTCGGCCGTGACGTGCCGCTGGTCGCCAACTGGGTCGAAAACGGTGTGAACGTTGCGCCGGGCCAGGTCGTGCTGCTGGAAAACTGCCGCGTCAACAAGGGCGAAAAGAAGGATTCCGACGAGCTTGCGCAGAAAATGGCGAAGCTCTGCGACATCTACGTGAACGACGCATTCGGCACCGCGCACCGCGCTGAGGCCACCACGCACGGCATCGCCAAATACGCGCCGATCGCCTGTGCCGGCCCGCTGCTGGCCGCTGAGCTCGAGGCGCTCGGCAAGGCGCTGGGCGCGCCCAAGCGTCCGCTGGTGGCGATCGTCGCCGGCTCGAAGGTGTCCACCAAGCTGACCATCCTGAAGTCGCTCGCCGACAAGGTCGATCAGCTGATCGTCGGCGGCGGCATCGCCAATACGTTCATGCTGGCCGCCGGTCTGAAGATCGGCAAGTCGCTCGCTGAAGCCGATCTGGTGAACGAAGCCAAAGCCATTATCGACGCCGCCAAGGCACGCGGCGCCTCGGTGCCGATCCCGACCGACGTGGTCACGGCGAAAGAGTTTTCGCCAACCGCCAAGGCTGAAGTCAAGGCTGTCGCTGATGTTCAAGACGACGATCTGATCCTCGACATCGGACCGGAAACCGCCAGGCTGCTCGCCGCACAACTGGAAAAAGCCGGCACGATCGTGTGGAACGGCCCGGTCGGCGTGTTCGAATTCGATCAGTTCGGCAACGGTACCAAGACGCTTGCTGATGCGATCGCCAATTCGTCGGCGTTCTCGATTGCAGGCGGCGGCGATACGCTCGCGGCGATTGCCAAGTACGGCATCCACGACAAGGTTAGCTACATCTCGACGGGCGGCGGCGCCTTCCTCGAGTTCCTCGAAGGCAAGAAACTGCCCGCCGTCGAAGTTCTGGAATCGCGGGCTTAACGTGGCGACGCGCTCCCCAACGGCAAAGTCTGCAAAAGCGCGCGGCAGCAAGTCGCCGCGCAACACCGCAGCAGCAACGGCAGGGGAGCGCGAAGCGCGCTCCACCGCCACGACGGCCGCGGCCGAATCGGTTGAATCTGTTATTGCTCAGCAGGAAGAATCCGAGTCGCTCCTCGCGCTCGCGGAGTTGACCACTGCCAGCGAGGCAGCGGAATTGTCCAGCACAGATGCTGGACAAGCCGCCCACTCGCCGGCAGAACTCCCGGACGAAGAGGTCGCGCTCGCACCCCCACCGGCACCCCCCGTGCTGGTGTCGAACACCGCTTCACCCCATAAAGCGACGCTGGTTTCAACCGGCGCGCAGCCCCCGGCAGCATCCTTCGGTGCGCAGCCTCCGCATCCGACTCGCAGCGCTCATTCCAGCGATCCTATCCAGACGAGGAGACTCATGCATCGCGCCACCAAGATTGTCGCTACCATCGGACCGGCTTCCAGTACGCCGGAAATCCTGCTGCAAATGATTCAGGCAGGGTTGGATGTGGTGCGGCTCAATTTCTCGCACGGCACCGCCGACGACCACCGCCAGCGCGCCGAATTCGTGCGAGAGGCGGCCCGCCAGGCCGGCCGTGAAGTTGCCATCATGGCTGACTTGCAAGGCCCGAAGATTCGGGTCGGTAAATTTGAAAACGGCAAGATCATGCTGGTCGCCGGCGAGTCGTTCGTGCTCGACGCTGAATGCGAACTCGGCAATGAACAACGCGCCGGTCTCGACTACAAAGACCTGCCGCGGGACCTGAAACCGGGCGACGTACTGTTGCTCAACGACGGCCTGATCGTGCTGGACGTCGTACGTGTGATCGGCAGCGAAATCCACACCACCGTGAAAATCGGCGGCGAGCTGTCGAACAACAAGGGTATCAACCGCCAGGGCGGCGGCCTGTCGGCGCCGGCGCTGACCGCGAAAGACATGGAAGACATTCGCACGGCGATGTCGCTCGGCGTGGATTTCGTCGCGGTATCGTTCCCCAAGAACGCCACCGACATGGAAATGGCCCGCCAGCTCGCGAACATCGCGGGTGCGCCCTACGGCATCAAGCCGAAGATGATCGCGAAGATCGAGCGGGCGGAAGCGATTCCGGCGCTGCAAGGCATCCTCGACGCATCGGACGGCATCATGGTGGCGCGCGGCGATTTGGCCGTGGAAGTGGGGAATGCCGCAGTTCCCGCGCTGCAAAAGCGCATGATTCGTATGGCGCGTGAATCGAACAAGTTCGTGATCACCGCGACCCAGATGATGGAGTCGATGATCTACGCACCGGTGCCGACCCGCGCCGAAGTGTCGGACGTCGCCAACGCGGTGCTCGACGGTACGGACGCGGTGATGCTGTCGGCCGAGTCCGCGGCGGGCAAGTACCCGGTGCAGACCATTGAGACGATGGCGGCGATCTGCCTGGAAGCCGAGAAGTCGGAACAGTCGGAGCTGGACAAGGATTTCCTCGACCGCACGTTCACGCGAATCGACCAGTCCATCGCCATGGGCGCGCTGTTTACGGCCTATCACCTTGGCGCGAAGGCGATCGTTGCGTTGACCGAATCGGGTTCGACCGCGCTGTGGATGTCGCGTCACTGGAGCCACGTGCCGATTTTCGCGCTCACGCCGCGCGTCGGCAGCGAACGGGCGATGGCGATCTACCGCAATGTCACGTCGTTGCATCTGGACACCAGCACCGATCGCGACACTGCGTTGCAGCAGGCGCTGGAAACCGTGGTCAGCAAGGGCTATGCGTCGCGCGGCGACATGGTGGTGCTGACCGTCGGCGAGCCGATGGGCCAGGCAGGCGGCACGAATACGCTGAAGATCGTGCGCGTCGGCGAGCCGTATTGATTTAGTAGCTGCGGACTGCTCGATCGGCACGCTCTGTGTGGGATCAGACACAGGTACAGGCTTGAAAGAGCCAGGCAGGCTGTCATGCCCCGCGAGAGGCGGCGCACAGACTCCAATCGCGCGTGAAGGAAAACGTGCTTTAGGGAATGTGCGAAAGGGTATGCAGCTTGCTTCGCGATAAAATCGCCAAAAAAGATGCCGACGGCACAGAATTCGTTTCAATCTAAGGAGTTACAGCATGCCTCTCGTATCAATGCGTCAACTGCTGGACCATGCCGCCGAAAACGGTTACGGCATCCCGGCATTCAACGTGAACAACCTGGAGCAGGTGCAGGCGATCATGGCGGCGGCCGACAAGGTCAATGCCCCGGTCATCATGCAGGCGTCGGCCGGCGCGCGTAAGTACGCGGGCGAGCCGTTCCTGCGCCACCTGATCGAAGCAGCGGTCGAGTCGTACCCGCACATTCCGGTGGTGATGCACCAGGACCACGGCCAGTCGCCGGCGGTCTGTATGGCAGCAATCCGCAGCGGTTTCACCAGCGTGATGATGGACGGTTCGCTCGAAGCCGACGGCAAGACGGTCGCATCGTACGAGTACAACGTCGAAGTCTCGCGCAAGGTCGTTGAAGCGGCGCACTCGATCGGCATTACGGTGGAAGCGGAGCTGGGCGTGCTCGGTTCGCTGGAAACCATGAAGGGCGACAAGGAAGACGGCCACGGCGCGGAAGGCACGATGACCCGCGAGCAGTTGCTGACCGATCCGGAGCAGGCTGCCGACTTCGTCAAGCTGACGCAATGCGACGCGCTGGCGATCGCGATCGGTACGTCGCACGGCGCGTACAAGTTCAGCAAGAAGCCCACGGGCGACATTCTGTCGATCCAGCGCATCAAGGAAATTCACCAGCGCATTCCGAACACGCACCTGGTGATGCACGGTTCGTCGTCGGTGCCGCAGGAACTGCTCGCGGAAATCCGCGAATTCGGCGGCGACATGAAGGAAACCTATGGTGTGCCGGTCGAAGAAATTCAGGAAGGCATCAAGAACGGCGTGCGCAAGGTCAACATCGACACCGACCTGCGGCTGGCGATCACCGGTGCGATCCGCCGCTACATGGCGACCAATCCGGGCAAGTTCGATCCGCGCGATTACCTGAAGCCGGCGCGCGAAGCCGCGATGAAGATCTGCCTCGAGCGCTTCACGCAATTCGGCTGCGAAGGCCAGGCCGGCAAGATCAAGCCGGTTTCGCTTGATAAAATCGCGGAGAAGTACAAGTCGGGCGAGCTCGCACAGGTCGTCCGCTAAGCTATAACTAAGCTCTAGGCTTGGCCGATTGGCCAGGTTGTCGTTAGATCGCCGTTCCCGCATCATCCGGGGAACGGCGTTTCCCTTTTGTTCCGGTCACACTTTTTGCCCCACTTTTAGCGAACCACGACGATGTCTACCCTTTACGAATCCACGCTCCACTCGCTGCCGCTGCTCGGCCGCGGTAAAGTCCGCGACAACTATGCGGTGGGCAACGACCAGTTGCTGATCGTCACGACCGACCGTCTGTCGGCGTTCGACGTCATCATGGGCGAGCCGATTCCGAACAAGGGCCGCGTGCTCAATGAAATGGCGAACTTCTGGTTCGAGAAACTGAAGCATGTGGTGCCGAATCACCTGACGGGCGTGGCGCCCGAATCCGTGGTGGCGGCTGACGAAGTCGTGCAGGTGAAGGGCCGTGCTGTGGTGGTGAAGCGCCTCGAGCCGATTCTCGTCGAAGCGGTGGTGCGCGGCTATCTGGCCGGCAGCGGCTGGAAAGACTACCAGGCAACGGGTTCCGTCTGCGGCGTGGAACTGCCGCCGGGCCTGCAAAACGCACAGAAGCTGCCCGAGCCGATTTTCACGCCGGCAGCCAAGGCCGAAATGGGCCATCACGACGAAAACATCACTTACAACGAGATGGAACGTCGCATCGGCACCGAACTGTCGGCCACGATCCGCGACATCTCGATCAAGCTGTACAAGGGAGCCGCTGACTATGCTGCGACGCGCGGCATCATCATCGCGGATACGAAGTTCGAATTCGGTCTGGACAACCACGGCCAGCTATATCTGATGGACGAGGCGCTGACTGCCGATTCGTCGCGCTTCTGGCCGGCTGACCAGTATCAGGTCGGCACCAACCCGCCGTCGTTCGACAAGCAGTTCGTGCGCGACTGGCTGGAAACCCAGCCGTGGAAGAAAGAGCCGCCCGCACCGAAGCTGCCGGACGACGTGGTCACGAAGACGGGCGAGAAGTACCAGGAAGCGCTCGAACGCCTGACCGGACACAAGCTCGCTTGATTACGCGCGTCTGTTAGATCCGCACCGCGTGAGAAAACGGAGGGCCGCCCCGAGTTTTTCGCCCCGGAGGAAGTCCCCCGGGGGATCACCCACTCTGGGATCTGGCGCGAAGCGACAGGTCTGGGGGCGCTCTCAAGAAACAAGGAAGCCGTAAGATGAGTGAAGTCCAGACTGCCCATACGCATGGCGCGCCCGTTGTTGGCGTGCTGATGGGTTCCAGTTCCGACTGGGAAGTGATGAAGAACGCCGTCGCGATTCTGCAAGAATTCGGCGTGCCGTATGAAGCCAAGGTCGTGTCCGCGCACCGGATGCCCGACGAGATGTTTGCGTACGCCGAGAGCGCGCGCGAGCGCGGCATTCGCGCGATCATCGCGGGTGCGGGCGGCGCGGCGCATCTGCCGGGCATGTTGGCGGCCAAGACCACGGTGCCGGTGCTCGGCGTGCCGGTGGCGAGCAAGTATCTGAAGGGCGTCGATTCGTTGCACTCCATCGTGCAGATGCCCAAGGGCGTGCCGGTCGCCACGTTTGCAATCGGCGAAGCGGGCGCGGCGAATGCGGCGCTGTTCGCGGTGTCGATTCTGAGCGGCACGAGCGCCGAATATGCGGAGAAACTGGCTGCGTTTCGCGTGCGCCAGAACGAAGCGGCCCACGCAATGGTGCTGCCGGCGCTGTAAGCGCCAAGGCTGATTGCTTTTAGACGTCCCTCAATGTCTGACCCCCGGCCGGGTGCTGCTATTGCACGTTTTGCATGCGCACCCGGCCGTGACCGACCACTAAGATGAACCCTGACAACACACCGGTTTCACCGATTCTGCCTGGCGCATGGCTTGGCATGGTCGGTGGCGGCCAGCTCGGCCGCATGTTCTGCTTTGCCGCTCAGGCGATGGGCTATCGCGTCGCCGTGCTCGATCCGGACGAAACCAGTCCTGCGGGCGCGGTTGCCGACCGCCATATCCGTGCGGCTTACGACGACGAAGCGTCGCTCACCGAACTCGCGCGGCTGTGCGCGGCGGTATCGACCGAATTCGAGAACGTGCCGGCCGCGAGCCTCGATTTTCTTGCGAAGACCACCTTCGTAAGCCCGGCCGGCCGTTGCGTCGCCGTGGCGCAGGACCGGATCGCCGAGAAGCGCTTTATCGCGTCCTCGGGCGTGACGGTGGCGCCGCACGTTGTGATCGAGTCGTCGGACGCGCTGGCCGCGCTCGACGACGCGAAGCTCGACGCCGTGCTGCCCGGCATTCTCAAGACTGCACGCATGGGCTACGACGGCAAAGGCCAGATCCGCGTACGCAACGCCGAGGAAGTGCGTGAGGCGCATGCGTCGCTGGCGGGCGTGCCGTGCGTGCTGGAAAAGCGCTTGCCGTTGAAGTTCGAAGTGTCTGCGCTGATCGCGCGCGCGGCGAGCGGCGCGTCGGTGGTGTATCCGCTGGCGCAGAACACGCATCGCGACGGCGTGTTGTCGCACACCATCGTCCCCGCGCCGGATGCAAGCCCGACGCTGGTCCAGCAAGCGCAGCAGGCCGCGCTGCAAATCGCGGACAAGCTCGGCTATGTCGGCGTGCTGTGCGTGGAGTTCTTCATTCTCGAAGACGGTTCGCTCGTCGCCAACGAAATGGCGCCGCGTCCGCACAACTCCGGCCATTACACCGTCGACGCCTGCGCGACCAGCCAGTTCGAACAGCAGGTGCGCGCGATGACCGGCATGCCGCTCGGCGACACGCGCCAGCATTCGCCGGCGGTGATGCTGAACATCCTCGGCGACGTCTGGTTCCCGGGCGGCCCGAAGGGCGCGGCGGTCACGCCGCCGTGGCATGAAGTCGCCGCGATGCCGGCGGCGCGTTTGCATCTGTACGGCAAGGAAGAAGCACGTTGCGGCCGCAAGATGGGTCACGTGAACTTCACGGCCGCGACGCTCGAAGAAGCCCGCACGGCGGCGCGCGATTGCGCGCGGCTCCTGCATATCATCACGAGCTGACGCGAGCGCCATGCCGGATCAAAGCAAACCTGCCGAAGGGGGCGCCGCGAGCGCCTTGCCTGTGAGCGCCGAGCAGATCGAGCACGCTGCCGCGCTGCTCGACGCGGGCGGTCTCGTCGCGTTCCCGACGGAGACTGTCTACGGACTCGGCGGCGACGCCGAAAGTCCGGACGCGGTCGCGCGTATTTATGCGGCGAAGGGCAGGCCGGCGAATCATCCGGTGATCGTGCATCTCGCGCCGCAGGGCGATCCGAACTACTGGGTCGAGCATTTGCCCGCCGAGGCGCAGCGCTTGATCGATGCGTTCTGGCCGGGGCCGCTCACGTTGATCCTGAAGCGCGCGGCGCGAATCGATGCGGCGGTGAGCGGTGGGCAGGATTCGGTGGGGTTGCGCTGCCCATCGCATCCAGTTGCCCAGGCTTTGCTGGAAGCATTCAGCGCGTTGCGCGGCGGGCATGGTGGTGTTGCTGCGCCGTCGGCGAATCGTTTTGGTCATGTGAGCCCGACCACGGCGCAACACGTGCGCGATGAGTTCGGTGGTGCGATTCATGTGCTGGACGGGGGCGCGTCGGACGTCGGGATCGAATCGACGATTCTGGATTTGTCACGCGGATTTCCGGCGCTGTTGAGGCCGGGGCGGGTGACGCCACAAGATATCGCCGATGTGCTCGGCGAGGCGCCACGCCTGGCCGACGGTTCGGATGCGACGGCTCCGCGAGCTTCGGGGACGTTGAAGGCGCACTATGCGCCGCGTACGCCTCTGGCTTTGCTGCCTTTTGATGCGTTGCAGACTGTGCTTGCGGCGCGCCAGGGCGATGAGCGCGTTGCCTTGGTGGCGCGGGCTTCCCGCGCAGGGGAGTGGGCTCATGCCGAGGGCGTGCATTTCATCGCCGCGCCTGAAGATCCGCACGTTTATGCGCGCGAGTTGTATGGCCTGTTAAGGGCGCTCGACCGCGCGGATGTGAGTCGGATTCTCATCGAGAAGTTGCCGGACACGATTGAGTGGATCGCTGTGAACGATCGGCTGGGCAGGGCCGCGGCGGCTTTTGAAGCACAAGGTTGAAGTTTGATTTTTTTGCCTGTGTGGCGCTAAGGTCGCGCGCAGCAGGCAAATAGATATCGAGCGCCGCGTAGGCAAAAAAATCACGACACGCTAACGCCGCCCGCGATTAATCAGAAGCGCCGCGCAGGCAATAAAAAAACGCCCAGCTTGACCAGCAAGCCAGGCGTTCGCAGAATTCGCATCCTGCTGCCGCTACGCGGCAACCCTCAACTTATTTCCCCAACCCGGTGGCGGCGATCTGCTGCTGAACGTACTGCGCGAACAAGGCGTGCGTGTGCGTGCTCGGATGGACCAGGTCCGCGAACATGTAGGTCTGGTCAGCGCCAGCCACCGTGTAGGTCTGCGGTGAGCAGAACAGCGACGAGCCGAACTGGGCACCGTACTGGGCCGGGGTCAGCCCGTTCGTTGCGCTCGGATTGGCGGTGGCGTACGCGGTTGCGTTGGCCACCATCGACGTCAGGTTACACGCCGTGCCGGTGTTGGACACCGTGAAGCCCAGCGCCTGGTAGTTCGGCAACTGCTGATCCAGCCACGTGAACGCATCGGCCACGATGACCTTGCCCGTACCCAGCAGGCCGAGGGCGGTCAGTTGTTCGACCAGTATGTAGTTATACGCCGCGGTAATCCCCGTCAGCAGTGCGGCCGCGCCCGGCGAGGCCGCGTTGGCCTGGACACCTTGCGGCGTATTGCCGATGTCCGGCACCGTCGACACTACCACGTGGGTCGCACCCGAATTGACCATGGTCTGGACTTGCGCGGCGAGGGCGGCGGCGGCCTGTGCGACCTGAGGGGTGGGCAGTTGCTGCAGGTAGCCGACGATGAACCCGACCTGGCCCGCCTGCGTGTTCGGCACCACGCCGTGCGCCAAGGCTGTCTGTAGCGCGGTGCCGAGCGCCGTCAGATTGGCGGCGGTCGAGAACTGGAAGATGTCGTTCGCGCCGCCGTTCACCAGCACGAGCTGGTTCGAATTGAAGCTCGTATGCGCGCCCAGGTAGTTCTGCACCTGCTGCACGACCGGCACCGTTGTCGCCGCCATGCTGTTCGGTGCCCAACCTTCGCCTTGGGCGTTGACGACGTCCGATCCACCTTGCGCGTAGCCATACCCGCCCGCCGCGACCAGCGGTTGACCGAAGCCGCCCAGATACGCCGCGGTCAACGTGCCGCCGTAGTACTCCGCGACCTTCTGAGTCCACACTTCGCCCGGGTTGGTCGTGAAGCGGCCGCCGCCGAAGCTCGACTGAATCACCGGCGCGTACGTGCCGACATCCGACAAGCTGTCGCCGAACGACACGACCTGCAATTTCACGCCGCCCGCCGGCGTGCTGCTGCTCGAACTGTTGTTATCGCTACCGCCGCCGCAAGCCGCGAGCAGCGCAAAGGCCGCACTGGCAATAGCGATCTGCGTGACACGGACGAAATTGCGTTGCTTCGATGCTGTTTGTTTCATGTTGACTACATCTCCTCGTATGTGTGGCCCATGTGCCATGTATTGCAGGCGGCGCCCACCGCGTCGGCGGCGTGACGTCAGCTTACAGAATCTTCTACGGCCTGCGCGGCGTTTGAAACGCGGCCGTATGGTTGTCTTCCATGCTCGTATCGGCGCCGGATGCCGCGACACGGGCACTCGCACCGGCGGCGCGGCGCGCATGATAATCCGCGGCCCATGCGGGCGGCGCGAACAGCGCGCGCAACTTGTTGCGCCAGCCTCGCACGCTCACGAAATCGGCGGCCATCGACGCCCATTCATGAAACGTCGCCTTCAGCGGGTTATAGGTGTGAAGCGGCTCGACGATGCCGTACACCGGCGCATCGTGCGGATCTTCCTCTACATAGCTGCCGAACAGGCGATCCCAGACCACCAGCACGCCGGCATAGTTGCGGTCGATATAGCGGTCGTTGCGCGCGTGATGCACGCGATGAATCGACGGCGTGTTGAACACGTATTCGAGCCAGCCGAGTTTGCCGATCGCCTGGGTGTGCACGAAGAACTGGAAGCCGAGGTTAATCAGCACGATGGCCACGATCTGCTTGGGCGGAAAGCCGAGCACGGCGAGCGGAATCCAGAACAGCCACATGCCGGCAATCGGATACATCAGGCTCTGGCGGAACGCGGTCGAAAAATTCATCCGCTCCGACGAGTGATGCACGACATGCGCGGCCCACAGCCAGCGCACGCGATGGCTGCAGCGGTGAAACCAGTAATAGAGCAGATCTTGAGCGACGAACAGCACGACGAACGATACCCAGTTCGCCTGCCACGTAGTGACGCGATAGTGATCGTAGAAAAATGCATAGACGGGGATGATCGCAAGCCAGGCGAGCTTGTCGGCGGCTTGCTGCATCAGCGCGAGCGCGGCGTTGCAGAACGTGTCGCGCCAGCTATAGAGCTGCGCGCCAGGGCGCGTGCGCCGCAGGTGCCACGCCTCCCAGCCAATGCATGCGAGAAAGACTGGCGCCATGGCGAGCAGCAGCAATTCGGCATCGAATTGCATTGTGTCTTCCTCCGTGGTCCCTGGCCGCTGCGCTTGCCGCAGCGGACGTTGTCGTTTTCGTTTGATTGGGCCACGCAGACCGTAACGGGTGCGCGACTCGTGCGCTACGCGTTGCGTACGCGCGCCTCAAACACTGCCCGACAGCGTACACGCTTGGGCGCGTTGCGGCGCGCGGGTTCTATAGAAGGAATCCTCAATGGGCGCCGCGCTTGTGCGGGTTTTTCCTGGGCTTGCTGCTGCGCGGTTCGGCGACGGGGTCGGAGACATTCGTGAATCCTTGGGACGGTCCCTGATAGACCCATTCGAGCAAGGCATCGTGCGCGGCGCGCGCTGCCTCCGAATGCGGGTCGTTGATCAGGCTCACCACCACGTAGCTGTTGCCATCCGCCGAGGCCACATAGCCGGCGATCGCACGCACATCGCGCAGGGTGCCGGTCTTGATGTGCGCGTTGCCGCCCGCGCCCTGGTTGGTCAAGCGGTTGCGCATCGTGCCGTCGACGCCCGCAATCGGCAGCGACTCCACGAATACCTGGGCGACCGGGCTCGCATTGGCCCGCTGCAGCAGATCGGCGAGCGAGAGCGCGGTAACGTGTTCGTCGCGCGACAGACCCGAGCCGTTGTCGAGCGTCAGGTATTGCATGTCGACGCTGTCGCGGCGCAGAAACGCCTCGATGGCGCGCGCCGATTTTGCGGGCGTGGCGGGCGGTTTTTCTTCCGTCGCGCCGATCGTCAGGAACAGGTTGCGCGCCATC
Source organism: Paraburkholderia polaris (assembly GCF_012927345.1). Classification (GTDB taxonomy): domain Bacteria; phylum Pseudomonadota; class Gammaproteobacteria; order Burkholderiales; family Burkholderiaceae; genus Paraburkholderia; species Paraburkholderia polaris. The sequence continues at coordinate 75,861 of NZ_JABBGJ010000008.1, read as the reverse complement.
GTGTTGTTGCTGAACTTGTTGATGTCGCGAACGATGTCGGAGAGCACCGGCCCCTGGTGCGTGGCGACGAGGCGCGCGCCCACCGGCACTGGGCCTTCGCGGGTTGCGCCACTGAAGGTGCCGCCGGTTTGCTGCCACAGCGCGAGGAAGCCGCCCGCGAAGAACGCGGTGTGATCGAGCACCGCCACGTTGATCGTGCGTGGGCCGCAGCGCACCGAGTAGTCGCCGTCGAACGACGCCACCACCGTGCCGTTGGGCTGCGGCGTCACGGTGGGCGAGACGGAAGCGGCGTCGCCGCGGCACGGGCCATTGACGGCGTGCATCTGATTGTCGATCTGCAACTGCGAGAGCGCGGGCAGCACGTCGATTGCGACGCTGCCATCCGGCGAAGGCGTCAGCGTGAACGACAGCGATTTGAAGGCGTACAGCAACGGATCGGGGCCGACGTTGTACGGCGCGGTGGCGTCGTCGTCGAACGGCGGCAGGTCGCGCGTGGAGGTGTCGAAGTAGCGCTTGTCGAGCACCAGCGCGCCGTCGACGCCGTTGATGCCCGACTTGTGGATCTTCTGCACGAGGTCGATCAGTTCTTCGGGCACAAGTTTCGGATCGCCCGTGCCCTGAATGTACAGATTGCCATGCAGCACGCCGTTGGCGTCGAGCGTGCCGTCCGCATAGGCGCTCGTGCGCCAGCGATAGTCCGGGCCGAGGATCGACAGGCCGGAGTAGGTGGTGACGAGCTTCATCGTCGAGGCGGGCATCATCGGCTTGCCGGCATTCAGCGCGACGATCGGCGTGCGGTCGCCGACTTTTTCGACGACCACGCTGATCGACGACAGGGGCACGTGCGCGCGCTGCAGGCCGGTCATGACCGTTTGCGGCAACACCGTGGTGACGTTGACGCTCGGATGCGTGGCCTTGATGCGCGCCTGCGCGGTGAGCGGCAGTGCTGCGCCGCAGCCGAGCGCGGCGCAGGCAAGCAGCAACGCCGCTGTGCGCGGCGCGAACCGGCGAGGCAGGGAGTCTGCAGCAGAAGAAGACAGCGGACGCAGCGCCACACGGCGTGCGAGAGAAGACAGGAAAGCGTGCGTCATGGACAGGCGAGGAAGCAAGATTTTGGGGCGCGTGGTACGCGGCAATCCAGGGTGTGTCGATGCACCTCGCGACGCGTGCGGGCGGTGGTTTCGTTGCGCGTTCGCGAGGGCGGCATCGGTCGGTCAGGCAAATGCGGCGGCGGATTTACGCACCCCGCATACGGAGCGGGGCATGCTGGTGAATCGAGCCGCGCGACGCAAAGCGCTCATTGTAGAGACATGCCGCGAGGCTGCGGTGAAAAAGCGTCGCGCGGCGCGCACGTCAGGGCCGGGCGCTAGAATGCGGCATCATCAAATGTTTCAGGACCGACCCAACCATGCGCATATTGCTAGTCGAAGACGACCGGATGATCGCCGAAGGCGTGCGTAAGGCGCTACGCGGCGAAGGCTTCGCGGTCGACTGGGTGGAAGACGGCGAAGCGGCGCTCAGCGCGGCGACTGGCCAACCTTACGATCTGGTGCTGCTCGATCTCGGCCTGCCTAAACGCGATGGGCTCGACGTGTTGCGCACGTTGCGCGCCAAAGGCCACGCCACGCCGGTGCTGATCCTCACCGCGCGCGATGCGGTCGCCGATCGCGTCAAAGGCCTCGACGCCGGCGCCGACGATTACCTCGTCAAACCTTTCGATCTCGACGAACTCGGCGCCCGCATGCGCGCGCTGATCCGCCGCCAATCGGGCCGCAGCGATTCGACGATTCGCCACGGTAACCTGACGCTCGATCCCGCGTCGCATCAGGTCACGCTCGACGGTGCGCCGGTCGCGTTGTCGGCGCGCGAATTCGCGCTGCTCGAAGCGTTGATCGCGCGGCCCGGTGCGGTGCTCTCGAAGAGCCAGCTCGAAGAAAAAATGTACGGCTGGGGCGAGGAGATCGGCAGCAATACCGTCGAGGTCTACATTCACGCCCTGCGCAAGAAGCTCGGTGCGGACCTGATCCGCAACGTGCGCGGTCTCGGTTACATGATCGCCAAGGACGCCTGAGCCGATGCGTTCGATTCGCCGTCAATTGTTGTTCTGGCTGCTGGCGCTGGTGCTGCTCGGCGTCGGTATTGCGGGTTGGCTGATCTACCGGCAAGCGCTTGCCGAAGCCAACGAACTGTTCGACTACCAGTTGGAGCAGATCGCCGCGGCACTGCCGTCGGAACCGTTCTCGCAGGTGCTCGGTTCGCGCGACACCGGCGACGAAGGCATCGTGCTGCAGATCTGGAATCGCAACGGCGTGTTGATGTACTACTCGCGACCGCGTGCGCCGCTCGCGCCGCGCGCCGAACTCGGCTTTTCAACCGAGCATACGGATCGCGGCGATTGGCGTGTGTATGGCGCGATTGTCGGCGATAACGTCGTGCAACTGGCGCAGCCGGTTTCGGTGCGTAACCGGCTCGCGGCGAATGTTGCGTTGCGAACCCTGTGGCCGTTGATCGTTCTGCTGCCCCTATTGGGCGTGGCGGTGTGGGTGATCGTCGGGCGCGGACTGCGGCCGTTGCGGCGCGTGACCAGCGCGCTCGACGCGCGTCACCCCGAGGCGCTCGATCCTTTGCCCGATCAGCGTCTGCCGCTCGAAGTGCAGCCGCTCGTGCGCGCGTTGAACGGCCTGCTTGAACGGCTCGCCACTGCGCTCGATATCCAGAAAGCATTCGTCGCCGATGCCGCGCATGAATTGCGCACGCCGCTCGCCGCCGTGCAGATCCAGTCGCAACTGGTGGCCCGCGCGAAAGACGACGCCGCGCGTAGCGAAGCGCTGGCCGATCTGCAGGCGGGCGTCACGCGCGCCACACGTCTTGCCGAACAATTGCTGGCGCTCGCACGATCGGAACCGGACGGTTTCGCCGCCACCAACGCGATCGATCTGCGCGCGCTGCTGCAGGACTGCGTGGTGGCGTACGCGCCGCTTGCGCAGAATCGCGGTGTCGATCTCGGTATCGAGGCGAGCGAACCTGCTACGGTGACCGGCGACGCGGACGCGCTGCGCGTCATGTTCAACAACCTCGTTGATAACGCAACCAAATACACGCCGCGAGGCGGCCGCGTCGACGTCAGTTTGCATGTCGAAGAAGGGCATCCGGTGGTGCGGATTGCCGACAGCGGGCCGGGCATCGAGCCGGCCGAACGCGACCGCGTGTTCGATCGCTTCTACCGGGCTGGCGCTGGCGCGAACCGCGCGCGCACCGACGTGGCGGGCAGCGGTCTCGGCCTCGCGATCGTGCGCCGCATCGCTACGCAGCATCATGCGGCTGTGAGGCTCGACGAATCTCCGGCAGGTGGCTTGCAGGTCGAAGTGCGCTTCTGAATGTGGGGCTCGCCGTTCCTAAAGTGGCTTAAACGGGGCTTAAAAACGCCTAAAAAACTGGCTTGAAGCGATCTGGCGCTGCTTAAGACTCTTTTAAGCGATGCCACGTACGCTTCATCCCATTCCAGAGCCTCTTTCTCCCAGTCAGGAGTACACGATGAACGCGAAAACCTTGTCCCGCAGCGCTGTTGCAGTGGCTGTCGCCGTGGCGCTCTCCGCCGGCTATGTGGCGGGGCATCGCGACGTGCCCGCGCCGCAGGTGATCACGCCGGCGCAGGCCGCGATGATGCCTGCTGAAGCCGCTGCGAAGACCGGCATCCCCGATTTCTCCGGTCTGGTCGAAACCTACGGCCCGGCCGTCGTCAACATCAGCGCGAAGCATGTGGTCAAGCAGACGGCATTGCGCGGCAACGGCGGAAATGGCGCCAACGGCGGCAACCAGTTGCCGATCGATCCGAGTGATCCCTTCTATCAGTTCTACAAGCACTTCTTCGGCGGCATGCCGGGTATGCAAGGCGGCGACGGCGGCGATGCGCCCGATCAGCCGAGCGCGAGCCTCGGCTCGGGATTCATCGTCAGCAGTGACGGCTACATCCTGACCAATGCCCACGTGGTGGACGGCGCGAACGTCGTCACCGTGAAGCTCACCGACAAGCGTGAATTCAGGGCGAAAGTGGTCGGTGCCGACAAGCAGTCCGACGTCGCCGTGCTGAAGATCGACGCGAGCAATCTGCCGACCGTGAAGATCGGCGATCCGCGGCAGAGCAAGGTCGGCCAGTGGGTGGTCGCGATCGGCTCGCCTTACGGTTTCGACAACACGGTGACCTCGGGCATCATCAGCGCGAAGTCGCGCTCGCTGCCGAACGAAAACTACACGCCGTTCATCCAGACCGACGTGCCGGTGAACCCGGGTAATTCGGGCGGCCCGCTGTTCAATCTGCAAGGCGAAGTGATCGGCATCAACTCGATGATCTATTCGCAGACGGGCGGCTTCCAGGGCCTTTCGTTCGCGATCCCGATCAACGAAGCGATCAAGGTCAAGGACGACATCGTCAAAACCGGCCATGTGAGCCGCGGACGTCTCGGCGTTGCGGTGCAGGGCATGAATCAGACGCTGGCCGATTCGTTCGGCATGCAGAAGCCGCAGGGCGCTCTCGTTAGCTCGGTCGATCCGGGCGGCCCGGCCGCCAAGGGTGGATTGCAGCCGGGCGACGTGATTCTGTCGGTGAATGGTGAACCGGTCAGCGACTCGTCGGACTTGCCTTCGCAAGTCGCCAGTCTGGCGCCGGGCAGTTCGGCCACCGTGCAGGTGTGGCGCGACAAGGCCACCAAGGACCTGAAGGTGACAATCGGTTCGTTGTCGGATGCGAAGGTTGCCTCGGACAAGGCCGATCAACCGACCCAGTTGCAAGGCCGTCTCGGTGTGGCGGTGCGGCCGCTGACGCCGGAAGAGAAGAGCGGCGCGTCGGTGTCGCATGGTCTGCTGGTGCAGCAATCGGGAGGCGCGGCTGAAAGCGCCGGTATCCAGCCGGGCGACGTGATCCTGGCGGTCAATGGCCGGCCGGTCACGAGCGTCGATCAGTTGAAGCAGATGATCGCCAGCGCGGGCAACAGCATCGCATTGCTGATCCAGCGCGATAACGCGCAGATCTTCGTGCCGGTCGATCTCGGCTAACCGAAACTGAACGCATTGAAGTAACGCTTGCCGGTCCTTGTACTTACTGCTGACGGACCGGCATTTTTTTACCCATTCAAAAGCCGTGAAGAAGGGCGCTCTGCGCCTCGTGGCGTGGCGCAGCAGCGGTTTCCAGACGACGCAAGCCGATGCTTGGCACGCAGGTTGCGTCTTCCTTGATCCGGACCCATCGAGGGCGCCGGACGACAAGGACCTTAAGAAGGAGCGAACCGATGAAAACCCAACGCAATCAGCGAAGGATCGTAGCCGCCGCGGTATGCGCAGCGCTCACGCTCGGTCTGGCGGGTGGCGCATATGCGCAGGCGAGTGACGTAACGGGTGGCACGACCACCGACGACAGCAGTGCGGGCAATGCCAATGGCGGCGGCCTGCCGCAAATCCAGCATAAGGGCGACGTCTCATTCGTATCGGGCGGCGTCGGTCTCGACGAATCGAAAGCACTGCAGCAGGCACAAAGCCAGTGGCCGCTGTCGCTGCGCTTCACGGGCCCCGGCTCCGATTTTCTCGCCGACGTCCGCGTGCGAATCGTCGATGCGCACGACGGCGATGTGCTGACCGCCACCTCGCGCGGACCGTATATGCTGGTCAAGCTGCGCCCCGGCCGCTACACCGTGCATGCGCAATACAAGGATAGCGACCAGACCAGGCCGGTGACCATCCCGGCGAAGGGCACGGCCAAGGCGGCGTTCTACTGGAATACACAATAAGCGTCACACCTTCCTGAGCGGCGCCGGGCGAGACGCACCGGCGGCATTCAGGAAGGTCGCGCAATCGGCTGGAGTTTGGCCGATAATGAAGCCACGGGTGCGCCCCGTGGCTTTACTGTTTGCACGATCGCATACGAGTTGCACAACACGACGGAGCCGAGACATGAGCGATGCCTTGACACCCCACGGAAGCCCCGGCGCGAGCTCGGGCGGGCACACCATTGCGATCAGCGGCAACAACCATCGGGTGCGTGTGATTCATGGCGGCGTGACCATGGCCGACACCCAGTCAGGCCTGACGCTCACAGAAACCGGTCTGGCGGACGTGTTCTATTTCCCGCGTGGCGACGTGAACATGGCGCGCCTGGAGCGCTCGACGCATACTTCGCACTGCCCCTTCAAGGGCGAGGCTTCCTACTTCCATCTGCGCACCGAAGACGGTCTGATCGAAAACGCCGTCTGGAGCTATGAGACGCCGCTCGAGCCGGCGGCACTAATAAAAGGGTATCTCGCGTTTTACGCATCGCGCGTCGACCGCATCGATCAGACGTCCTGACCGGCTGTCGCGCGTTCATCGGGGAGGCTGTCATGGAACTGAACGACGCGTTACGGATTCCGCTTGCACCGTCCGACGTTTGGGACGCGTTGCAGGACCTCGCCTTGTTGCGTGCCAGCCTCGACAATTGCGAGTCGTTCACTCGGCTTGGCGATGGCGAATACGCGCTCACCATGACCGTGCCGCTTGGGCCGTTGCGCGCGCGTTATGAAGCCCGGGCCCATATAGCCGGTCAGGATTCCGGACCGGCGGACGCGCAGCGCCGCACCATCAATTTCAAGGCGCGAGCCGAGGGCATTGGTTCGTTGCGCGGACAGATCGAAGTGAGGTTGCGCGCAGACGATGGCTCGCATGGCATCGGCAGGGAACGGGGCACGCGGATCGATTACACGATCTGGGCGACCTCGTCCGGGCCACTCGCCGAACTGCCCACGCGCCAGCTCGAAAACGCGCTGCATCAACTGGCCGACGATTTTTTCGACGAGTTCGGCGCAGTCGTTCGCGCCAAGCATGGGCAAGGGCCGAACCGCGCGCGTGGTTCGGCGACGCGGCGGCAACACGTCTTTTTGCGGCCGATCACGCTTGGCGGCATCGCTCGACGGACCCGCACGGATCATGGCAATGCGCTGACCGGGCGGGCGGCGAGCGCGTCGCATGGGGTACCCCACGGCGTGTCGCATGGGGTCTCGCATCACGAGTCCAGTCCGCATGCGGTTCCGAACTGGGCGTGGGCGGTGATGATTTTTCTGGTGGCGCTGCTGTTGTATGTGGCGCGTTGGATTAGCGAGCAGTGACGGCTTAGCTTGACGCACCGCTGTCGTGCCAGCGCGACTACGAAATCCTGGGGGGCTACTACGAAACGCCGTCGGCCACACGGCGTTTGCGGCCGCTGAACGCTTGATCCGCTTTTGCCGGTCCCACCCGCGCTCACACGCCGCGAAACTCCCGCCTCCACGCAGACGGCGAGGTTCGGAACGCCTCTGCGAAATGTTGGCGTAGCGAGGCTGTCGAGCCGAAACCGGCAATCCCCGCGATCGTCTCCACGGACTCATCCGAGCTTTCCAGCAGTTGCTGCGCGCGGGCGAGCCGCTGCGCCAACAACCATGCGCCGACGGTCGTGCCGGTGGCGAGCCGGAAGCGTCGCGTAAAAGTGCGGCGGCTCATCAACGCGCGCTCGGCGAGCGTGTCGAGCGTATGCGGCGCATCCAGATTCCCTCTCACCCAATCGAGCAAACAGGACAGGCGGTCTCCGCGCACGTTCGGCGCCACCGGTTGCTGAATGTATTGCGCCTGGCCACCCTGCCGATGCGGCGGCACGACCAGCCGGCGCGCGACATAGTTCGCCGCTTGCGCGCCGCACATCTTGCGCAGCACGTGCAGGCAGCAGTCGAGGCCTGCGGCGGTGCCGGCCGAGGTCATCACGTTGCCGTCGTCGACGTAGAGCACGTCGGGATCGAGCCGCACGCGCGGATAGCGCCGCGCGAAGTCATCTGCCCACGCCCAGTGGGTGGAGGCCGGCCGCTCGTCGAGGATGCCGGCGGCGGCCAGTACGAACGCGCCCAGACATAACCCCACCAACTGGGCACCGCGGGCATGGGCGGCGCGCAGCGCGTCGAGCAGCGCGGCGGGCGGCGTCTCGTCCGGATCGCGCCAGCTCGGCACGATGATCGTGTGCGCGTCGGCGAGTGCCTCGAGTCCATGCGTGACGGCGATCGAGAAACCGGCGGTGGTGGTCAGCGCGCCTGGCTCGGCGGCGCAGACGCGGAAGTCGAAATCGGGCAAGCCGCCGCCGCTGCGGTCCTCGGCGAAGACTGCGCACGGCACCGAAAGATGGAACGGACTGATGTGGTCGAACGCAACCACCGCGACGACGTGGCGGGGTGTGTCGCCGCGCTCCGCGATGGAGGAGGTGGGTGTGGCCATTGGTTGCAGTCGCCCAGGGAAATTCAACGATGGCCCGATTCTAGCGAATCTTGTCATTCGGGTCACTATCGGGAAAGCGGCGGCAGGCCAACAATGCAGTCATCGCCGCTGCCCGTGCAGCGCCCACTCCGGGCCACGCAGCGCGAGCCTTATCTGACAGGAGTTTTGCCATGACTACACCGCGCCGTGCGCTGATCGTTATTGACGTGCAGAACGAATACGTGACTGGCGATCTGCCGATCGAATACCCGAATGTGCAAACCTCGCTGGCGAACATCGGCCGCGCGATGGACGCGGCGCGCGCCGCCGGCGTGCCGGTGGTGGTGGTGCAACATTTCTCGTCGGCCGGCTCGCCGGTGTTCGCGCGTGGCAGCGAAGGCGCCGAGCTGCATCCGTTGGTGGGCGCGCGGGCACGCGATCACTATATTGAGAAGTCGCTGGCGAGCGCCTTTACCGGCACTGATCTCGCGGACTGGCTGGCCGTGCAGCAGATCGACACGCTGACGGTCGTCGGTTACATGACGCACAACTGCGACGCGTCGACGATCAACCACGCGTGGCATGCGGGGTTTGCCGTCGAATTTCTGCACGACGCAACCGGCTCGCTGCCCTATGAGAACAGCGCGGGCTTTGCGAGCGCGCAGGAGATTCACCGGGTCTTCAGCGTGGTCTTACAGTCGAACTTCGCGGCAGTGGCGAGTACGGAGCAGTGGATCACGGCGGTGCAGGGCGGGGAGACGCTCGAGCGCGGCAATATCTACACGTCGAATCAGAAGGCGCGGGCGCGCCGGGCGGCTGCATAAGGCGGACGGCAAAACGAGGTTGCCCAAGCCGGCACGCGTAAACAAAAGCGGGCGGGTTGCGCGAATGCGCACCCGCCCGCTGTTTCGTGGCAGCCCTGACTATTCAGGTAGCTGACCGACCGTCTATAGCCCCACCGCCTTCCCCTTGCGCAACGCCGGGCTCAGCCGCAGCGCATCGAAGATCCCTTCGACCATCTGCTCGGCGTGCTTGCCGAAATCGGTCGCCTCCGGCAAAAACAGCATGTCGCGCAGCGAGCCGCTGACGAACGCATGCACCATCGCCGCCGCGATTCTGGTGTCGAGGTCGGCCGGCAATTGCCCTTTGGAGATCGCATTGCGCAGACCGCCCTCGATCTTCTTCAGCCCTTCGCGCATATTCGTCTGATAGCGGATCATCACCGGACCCATCTCTTCGACCAACTCGCACTTCAGAAAGAGGATGTCGAACACCCGCCGGCGGCGCGGGTCGTTGGCGGTGTCGCGCAGGCAGACCGTGCAGATTTCCAGCAGGCGCCCGAGCGGATCGGGTTCATTGGGGTCTTGCGAGGCGGCCTTGAGCTCGTCCAGCGGCAACAGCACGCGGTCGAACATTTCGGTAAACAGATCGCTTTTGTGCGCGAAATGCCAATAGATGGCGCCACGCGTGACGCCGGCCGCTTGCGCGATGTCGGCGAGCGACGTGCGCGAAACGCCCTTCTCGAAGAAAACCCTTTCGGCCGCGTCGAGAATGCTGTTGCGCGTCTCCTGCGCCTCTTCTTTGGTTCTTCTGACCATATCGATGTGACCTGCCCTGATTGTGGGGTTTTCCCGGGCGCTTTTAAGTACGCTCGATGACAATCTCTCTGCTGTTGAGCCATTTGCGAAGCGATCTTGCAGGCCCCCTGCCTGCAAAGAAGTAAACGCACTTTTACATGCATTCATGGATGTATATATAATAGCATCCCACGATCGGATAGCCCAAGCCGTGACGACCGGTTAATATCCGTCACTGTTGCCTTTCAAAACGCTATTGCGCCGTGCCCCGACGGGCGGCGCCGTGCGGCATTTCCCCGGTATGGCGCATTTCGCTCAGGATGCCTCTGCAGGTGCGGTTTGCATCCACGGGCTTCCGGTCACGCGTCGCAAGACGCATGTGTGCGCTGTCGTCCCCGGGGTAGGGATGCGCGCACTTTTTCATTCTCAGTCTTAGACAGAGGTCGCTCCATGCGCGTCGAACGGGTTCCATTCCGCTTAATTAGTGCCGCGACGGCTGCCGTATTGCTGGCAGCGTGCGGACCAAAACAATCTGCCCCGCCGCAACAAACGCCCGAAGTTGGCGTCGTCACCGTCCAGCCGACGGCTGTGCCCGTCGTCACCGAATTGCCGGGCCGCACCAGTGCCTTCCTCGTCGCGCAAGTGCGTGCACGGGTCGACGGCATCGTGCTGCGCCGCGAATTCACGGAAGGCGGCGAGGTCAAGGCCGGTCAGCGTCTGTACAAGATCGATCCGGCGCCTTACATCGCGACGTTGAACAACGCGAAGGCAACGCTGGCGAAGGCCCAGGCCAACCTCGCGTCCGTCACCGCGCAGGCTAATCGCTACAAGGTGCTCGTCGCTGCGAATGCGGTTAGCAAGCAAGACTACGACAACGCGGTGGCCTCGGAAGGCCAGGCAGTGGCTGACGTCGCCGCGGGCAAGGCAGCGGTCGACACGGCGCAGATCAACCTCGGCTACACCGACGTGACCTCCCCGGTGACCGGCCAGATCGGCGTGTCGCAAGTCACGCCGGGCGCGTATGTGCAGGCGAGCGCCGCGACGCTGCTGGCAACGGTTCAGCAACTCGACCCGGTCTACGTGGATCTGACGCAATCCAGTCTCGACGGTCTGAAGTTGCGCCGCGAAGTGCAGGAAGGACGCCTGAAGACGAGCGGCCCGGACGCCGCCAAGGTCTCGCTGATTCTCGAAGACGGCCGTACCTATTCGGAAAAGGGCAAGCTGCAGTTCACCGACGTGACGGTCGACCAGAGCACTGGCTCGGTGACGGTTCGCGCGATCTTCAAGAACGCGGACAAGGTGCTGCTGCCGGGTATGTTCGTGCGCGCGAGGATCGAGGAAGGCGTCAACGACAACGCGCTCGTCGTGCCGCAAGTCGGCATCACGCATGACCAGAAGGGTCAGCCGACCGCGCTGGTGGTCGGCGACGACAACAAGGTCGCGCTGCGTCAGCTCGTCACGGCCGGCACGTACGGTCCGAACTGGGTGGTCGAAAGCGGCCTGAAGGCCGGCGACCGCGTGATTGTCCAAGGCACCGACAAGGCGCATCCGGGGCAGCAGGTCAAGGCCGTTGCCGCGCAACTTCCCGCCACACCCGCTTCCGACGCATCCGCTCAGGGTGCGCCGGCCGCCAGCGGTGCTACGCAGACGGCGCAACCCGCTTCTGCTGCATCGGGCGCGTAATAACAGGGAGCCCGCCACATGGCAAAGTTCTTTATCGATCGCCCAATTTTTGCATGGGTGATCGCCATTATTCTGATGCTCGCGGGTATCGCGTCGGTCTTTACGTTGCCGATCGCGCAATACCCGACCATTGCGCCGCCGGCCGTGCAGATCAGTGCAACGTACCCGGGCGCATCGGCGAAGACGGTGGAAAACACCGTCACGCAGGTGATCGAGCAGCAGATGAGTGGTCTCGACCACTTGCTGTATCTGTCGTCCACTTCGGACGACTCGGGTACGGCAACCATTACGCTGACGTTTGCAGCCGGCACCAATCCTGACATTGCGCAGGTGCAGGTGCAGAACAAGCTGCAGCTCGCCACGCCGCTGTTGCCGCAAGCCGTGCAGCAGTTGGGCACCAAGGTCACGAAGTCGAGCAGCAGCTTCTTGCTGGTGATGGCGTTCGTGTCTGAAGACGGCAGCATGAACAAGTACGATCTGGCGAACTATGTCGCGTCGAACATCGAGGATCCGGTCAGCCGGATCGACGGTGTGGGTACGGTGACGCTGTTCGGCTCACAGTACGCGATGCGGATCTGGCTGGATGCGAACAAGCTGACCAACTTCGGCCTGACGCCGGTGGATGTGCAGACCGCGCTGACGAACCAGAACGTGCAGGTCGCGGGCGGTTCGCTCGGCGGCACGCCGTCGGTGCCGGGCCAGGTGCTGCAGGCAACCATCACGGAAGCCACACTGCTCAATACGCCTGAACAGTTCGGTAACGTGCTGCTGAAGGTGAATCCGGACGGTTCGCAAGTCCGTATCAAGGACGTGGCCCGTATCGAGCTCGGTGGCGAAAACTACAACTTCGACACCAAGTACAACGGTGCGCCGACGGCAGGCTTCGGTATTCAGCTCGCCACCGGTGCGAACGCGCTGGCCACCGCGAAGGCGGTGCGCGCGAAGGTCGCCGAACTGTCGAAGTACTTCCCGCATGGTCTGGTCGTGCAATATCCGTACGACACCACGCCGTTCGTGCGCCTGTCGATCGAAGAAGTGGTCAAGACGCTGCTCGAAGGTATCGTGCTGGTGTTCCTGGTCATGTACCTGTTCCTGCAGAACCTGCGCGCCACGTTGATCCCGACGATCGCCGTGCCGGTGGTGCTGTTGGGCACGTTCGCGATCATGGGTCTGGTGGGCTTCTCGATCAACACGCTGTCCATGTTCGGGCTCGTGCTGGCGATCGGCTTGCTGGTGGACGATGCGATCGTGGTGGTGGAAAACGTCGAGCGGGTGATGGCGGAGGAGGGCTTGTCGCCTCGAGACGCCACCCGCAAGGCGATGGACCAGATTACCGGCGCGCTGGTCGGCGTGGCGCTCGTGCTGTCGGCGGTGTTTGTGCCGGTGGCGTTCTCGGGCGGTTCGGTCGGCGCAATTTACCGGCAGTTCTCGCTGACGATCGTGGCGGCCATGGTGCTGTCCGTGCTGGTCGCGTTGATTCTGACGCCGGCGCTGTGCGCGACGATCCTCAAGCCGATTCCGAAGGGTCATCACGAAGTCAAGAAGGGCTTCTTCGGCTGGTTCAACCGGACTTTCGAAACGAGCCGCGACAAGTATCACTCGGGCGTTCACCACGTGATCAAGCGCTCGGGCCGTTGGCTGATCATCTATATGGTAGTGATCTTCGCGGTCGGCCTGCTGTTCGTGAAGTTGCCGAAGTCGTTCCTGCCTGACGAAGACCAGGGCACGATGTTCGTGCTGGTGCAAACGCCGTCCGGCTCGACGCAGGAAACCACGGCGCGCGCGCTGAAGGACGTTTCCGACTATCTGCTCAACACCGAGAAGGGCATTGTCGAATCGACTTTCACGGTGAACGGCTTCAGCTTCGCCGGCCGCGGCCAGAACGCGGGTCTTGTGTTCGTGCGGATGAAGGACTACGCAGAGCGTCAGCATTCGGATCAGAAGGTGCAGGCGCTGGTTGGCCGACTCTTCATGCACTTCTCGAGCTACAAAAACGCGCTGGTGTATCCGGTGAATCCGCCGTCGATTCCTGAACTCGGCACGGCCGCGGGCTTCGACTTCGAACTGCAGGATCGCGCGGGTATCGGTCACGAAAAGCTGATGCAGGCACGCAATATGTTGCTGGGCATGGCGGCGAAAGATCCGACGCTGGCTCAGGTGCGTCCGAACGGCCTGAACGATACGCCGCAGTTCACGGTGAACATCGATCACGAGAAGGCTTCCGCGCTCGGCGTGTCGCTGTCGGCGATCGACCAGACGTTCTCAATCGCATGGGCGTCGCAGTACGTGAACAACTTCCTCGATACCGACGGCCGGATCAAGAAGGTGTATCTGCAAGGCGACGCACCGTTCCGGATGACCCCGGAAGACCTGAACGCCTGGTACGTGCGCAATACGGCCGGCGGCATGGTGCCGTTCTCGTCGTTCGCCAGCGGCACGTGGACCTACGGTTCGCCGAAGCTCGAACGCTACAACGGTATTTCCGCGGTGGAAATCCAGGGCGCGGCTGCACCGGGCAAGTCGACCGGTCAGGCGATGACGGCCATGGAAGCGCTCGTGGCGAAGCTGCCGGCGGGTATCGGCTACGAATGGACGGGCTTGTCGTTGCAGGAACGCCAGTCCGGTTCGCAGGCGCCGATTCTGTACGGCATCTCGATCCTCGTCGTGTTCCTCTGTCTCGCGGCGCTGTATGAAAGCTGGTCGATCCCGTTCTCGGTGATCATGGTGGTGCCGCTCGGCGTGATCGGAGCACTGCTGGCCGCTACGCTGCGCGGACTCGAGAACGACGTGTTCTTCCAGGTGGGTCTGTTGACCACGGTGGGGTTGTCGGCGAAGAACGCGATTCTGATCGTGGAATTCGCCCGCGAGCTGCAGCAGGGTGAAGGGATGGGCCCGGTCGAGGCCGCGCTAGAAGCCGCGCGTCTGCGGTTGCGTCCGATTCTGATGACCTCGCTCGCGTTCATTCTCGGCGTGATGCCGCTCGCGATCAGTAACGGCGCGGGTTCGGCCAGCCAGCACGCAATCGGTACCGGCGTGATCGGCGGGATGTTGACGGCGACCTTCCTCGCGATTTTCATGATCCCGATGTTCTTCGTCGTGATCCGCGCGAAGTTCGGCGGTGAGAAGGAAGACCCCGATGAGGCGCTCGCACACTACAACCAGCACCATCCGCATGACGGCCAAGGTGGCGGGTCGACTGATGAAGGCTCGGGCAAGGACGGACATTGAGATGCAAAAACACTCTTTGATTGCAGTGGCGGTTGCGCTGTTCGCCGCGGGTTGCACGATGGCGCCGAAGTACCAGCGTCCGGCTGAGCCCGTGACGAGTACCTTCCCGACCGGCGGCGTGTACGACACGCAGCCGGGCGCGACCCAGCCGGGCCCGGGGGAAACGGGTACGTCGATTGCGGCGCGTACCGCCAGCGGCCAGGCTGCGGCCGATATCGGCTGGCGTGACTTCTTCGTCGATCCGCGCATGCAGCGGTTGATCGAGATCGCGCTGAAGAACAACCGTGATCTGCGCGTGTCGGTGCTGAATATGCAGGCGTCGGCGGCCCAGTACCGCATCGTTCGTGCGGGGCTGTTCCCGACGCTCGACGCCGCGGCTTCGCAAACCAAATCACGTACGCCGAAAGATCTGTCGTTCTTCAACCAGACGATTTCCGACTCATATTCGGTCGGTCTGAACGCTTCGTGGGAAATCGACTTCTTCGGGCGTATTCAAAGCCTGAAGGACCAGGCATTGGCACAGTACCTGGCCACTGCCCAGGCTCGCAAGGCGGCGGAAATCTTGCTGGTGTCGCAAGTCGCGGATCAGTACCTGACGGTGCTCGAGCTCGACGATCTGCTGACGGTGACGCAGAACACGCTGAAGACGTCGCAGGAGTCGTATCGAATCGCCAAGCTGCAATTCGACAACGGCACGGGTTCGGAACTCGACTTGCGGCAATCGCAAACCGTGGTCGAACAGGCCAATGCGAACCTGCAGGCGCAAGCACGTCTGCGGGCTCAGGGTGAGAACGCGCTGGTGCTGTTGATCGGCGAGCCGTTGCCTGCCGATTTGCCGCCGGGTCTGACGCTGAACGACCAGAATCTCCTCACGGATATTCCGGCGGGTTTGCCGTCCGATCTGCTCACGCGTCGTCCGGACATCATGGAGGCCGAACAGAATCTGCTGGCGGCCAACGCGAACATCGGTGCGGCACGTGCGGCGTTCTTCCCGAAGGTCTCGCTGACAGGCAGCTTCGGTACGCTGAGCCCGTCGCTCGGTGGCTTGTTCAAGCCGGGTTCGGCGGCGTGGAGCTTTGCGCCGTCGATCACGCTGCCGATCTTCGAAGGTGGTCAGAACATTGCCAACCTCGATCTCGCCAACATCCAGAAGAAGATCCAGATCGCGACGTATGAAAAGACGATCCAGACGGCCTTCCGCGAAGTGGCGGACGGACTGGCGGCACGCGGCACGTACGATCAGCAGATCCAGGCGCTGGAGCGCAATACCTTTGCTGAGCAGCGTCGACTGGATCTGTCGAATTTGCGTTATACGAGCGGCGTCGACAGCTATCTGTTGGTGTTGACCGCGCAGACCGATCTGTACTCGTCGCAGCAGTCGTTGATCACCGCGCGCATGCAGCGTCTTCAGAACCTGGTCGATTTGTACCAGGCCCTGGGCGGCGGCTGGATCCAGCGGGCTGGCGAGCAGCCGCGTCCGGCCGATGCGCCGGTCGACTACGGTGCGGCGAGTGCACCGGTGGCGGCTTCGGCAGCGACCGCGGGTTGAGTCTCTTGTAGTCTCGCAGTAGTAGGCGCGCAGGGCGGTTTTCGGTTTCAGGGAAGCCGTCCCGCGCAGCCGGCAATAAAAAAAGCCACGGCATGCCGTGGCTTTTTTGTTAGTGCTCACCTCACTTCGACTCAACTCAACTCAGCGCCCGCGCTCAGCGCGACCTCTGTAGCGCCGTGCGGGTTGCATCAGATGCTCAGTGCACATCAGCCGCACGCAGCAGCTCGTCGCCGCCCTTCGGTTCATTGCCGCCGCGTCCATCGAAATCATGTCCGGCCTTACGGATTTCGCACTTCGCCTTCTTCTCGCTCTTCACACCGTTGAAGATCAGGTTCAGCAGCACCGCCGACACCGACGCCAGCAAGATCCCGCTATGCAACAGCGGCGACAGCGCCGGCGGCAGCTTCGAGAAAAATTGCGGCGACACCACGGGCACCAGACCCATCCCGATACTTACCGCGACAATGAACAGGTTGTGGTGGTTCTTCACGAAGTCGACCTTGGCCAGCACCTTGATGCCGTTTGCCGCGACCATGCCGAACATCACGATGCCCGCACCGCCGAGCACGAAGGCCGGCACTGAAGCCACCACTTGCGCCATCTTCGGGAACAGGCCCAGCAGCACCAGGATCACGCCGCCCATCGCGCAGACAAAGCGGCTCTTCACACCCGTCACGCCGATCAGGCCGACGTTCTGCGAGAACGAGGTATGCGGAAACGAGTTGAAGATGCCGCCGATCAACGTGCCCAGACCGTCGACGCGCAGACCGCGCACCAGCGTCTTCTGATCGACCGGACGATCCACCATGTCGCCGACCGCGAGGAACATGCCGGTCGATTCGATGAAGGTGACGAACATCACGGTGACCATCGTCGCGATCGCGAGCGGATCGAAATGCGGCAGGCCGAAGTGGAACGGCATCACGATGCCCACCCACGGTGCGTGCGTGATGCCGTCCATGTTCACGCGGCCGAGCGCCAGCGCGATCACGAAACCGGCGACGATGCCCAGCAGCACCGAGATATTGGCGAGGAAGCCCTTGGCGAACTTGTTGATGAGCAGAATCAGCATCAGCACCATCAGCGACAGACCAAGATAAACCGGATTGCCGTAGTCAGGATTACCCACGCCGCCGGCTGCCCAGTTGATGCCCACTTCCATCAGCGACAGACCGATCACCGAGATCACCACGCCGATCACCACCGGCGGGAAAAAGCGCAGCAGCTTGCCGACCATCGGCGCGAGAAGGATGCCGATGACACCGGCCGCGATCGTCGAGCCGAAGATGTCGAGAATACCGAGCGATGGATTGGTGCCGATCGCGACCATCGGGCCGACAGCCGCAAATGTGCAGCCCATGATGACCGGCAGACGGATGCCGAAGATCCACAGACCCAGCGTCTGAATCAGCGTAGCGATGCCACAGGAAAACAGATCGGCGCTGATCAGGAACGCGATCTGGTCTTTCGGCAATTTCAACGCGGCGCCAATGATGAGCGGCACCGCAACTGCGCCTGCGTACATCACCAAAACGTGCTGAATGCCGAGCGTAAGCAACTGGCCCGCGGGCAGTCGCTCGTCGCACGGGTGAACCGTGTTCGATTGCATTTTGTCTCTCTCCACCATCTCGTTTTGGGATGGCTCCAAGGTATGCGGAACGATAAAGTGCAACAAGACCACTGGGGCCTATTCCGGCATTCCCGGTGACGATATGCATAAGGCCCATTTGAAAGCCAAAAGAAATGTGCGCATCGCACAAATCGGCCGTAAGCCCTATGCAGCGGTGATGGGGGCTCATGCCCC
This sequence comes from Paraburkholderia polaris, assembly GCF_012927345.1. GTDB lineage: Bacteria > Pseudomonadota > Gammaproteobacteria > Burkholderiales > Burkholderiaceae > Paraburkholderia > Paraburkholderia polaris. The sequence goes on along the minus strand of NZ_JABBGJ010000008.1, from coordinate 57,782 downwards.
GCGCGCGCCCGTCTTAACGAGATATGTGTGAGAATCAATGAGGTGTATCTCGCTCGACGCATAGTGCTGTTTTGGTGCGACTCGCGGCGTGGCGGGGTTAACCCGCGATTCCGGGTTTTCAGCGTGTATTCGGGCGCGCTTCCGAAGCCGCGCAACGGTGACGGAAAATACGCCGTTCCTGGCACCTTTCGCGTGCTTATCTCCAAGCTCAAATTGACGTTCTATCGCCCATGAGTTTTCTTGGCATCGACCTCGGCACCGGCTCACTTAAAGTAGCAATCGTCGACGAAAGCGGCTGTGAACTGGCGGCGGCGAGCGTCGCGTATGCACTCGAAACGCCGCATCCCGGATGGGCCGAAATCTCGGTGCAAACCTGGTGGCGCGCGCTTTGCGAAGCGGCGGCGCGTTTGCCGGAAGATTTGCGCCAGGAGGTGCAGGCAATCGGCTTCTCCGGACAGATGCACGGTGTTGTTCTGGTCGACGCCGATGGCGAAGCCGTGCGACCCGCGATGCTCTGGCCCGACACGCGCGCATTGGGTTTGCTCGATCGGTGGCCCGAGCCGCAGTCGAATCCGGTTGCGCCCGGTATGGCGGGTCCTTTGCTGAGTTGGATCGTGCAGAACGAACCGCAGTCCGCGCGCAAAACGCGTTGGGCGCTGCAACCGAAAGATTGGCTGCGCGTCGCGCTGGGCGGCGCGGTCGCAACCGATCCTTCCGACGCCTGCGCGACCGCGCTTGCCGATCACGCGGGCGTGTGGGATCTGGCGCTGCTCGATCGGCTCGAATTACCCCATGAATGGTTTGCGCCACTTGCGCCTTCCTATGCGGCAGGTGGCATTTTGTCGCAGAAAGCGGCGCAGGAACTGGGTCTACGCGCCGGCATCGTGCTCGCGATCGGTGCCGCCGATACACCATGTGCCGCGCTCGGCAGCGGTCTTGCAAGTGACGGCGACGCGTTGCTCACCACCGGCACCGGAGGGCAAATCGTCGTCCTCGCCGAGCACGCACCACAAGCGGTAAAAGGCCTGCATCGCTATCGAGCCGCGAGTGATCACTGGTATCGGATGGCGGCGATGCAAAACGTCGGCGTGGCGCTCGAACGCGTGCGCGGCTGGCTGTCATATGAATGGGCAGATGCATATCGTGACGCCTTCGGTGATGCGTCCGGCGGTGCGTCGAGCGCTGCGGTCGGCGATCCATCCAGCAAGGCCCCAGACGGCGCCCGAGGCAACGCCTATGGTGGTGCGCCTTGTGATGCAACAGGTGCTATCTCAAGCGCCGCAGCGGGCCTGACTTTTTTGCCCTACCTTACCGGCGAGCGCACCCCTTGGCTCAATCCGGCCGCGAGGGGCGGCTGGCTCGGCCTCGCGCTCGACCACACGCGCGGCACGATGATGCGTGCCGCCTTCGAAGGCGTCGCGTTCTCGCTGCGTGCCGGGCTCGACGCCATCCGCGCGAGCGGTGCGACGGTGACGACCTTGAAACTTGCGGGCGGCGGTTCCGTCGATGCGCGCTGGCGGCAGTTGCTTGCCGACGCCTTAAACGTCGAGCTTTATGCCGTGGATTGTCCAAACGCGGCGCCGCGTGGCGCGGCCATCCTCGGCGGCCTGGCGAGTGGGCATTGGCACGCGAGCGACCTCGCCGCGCTCGCGCCGGGCGCGACACGTGTTGCAGGGCCGCAAGGCGACGCGGTGCTCGCCGAACGTTATGCGCGCTTTCTTGATCTGTATGGCCGCGTCGAATCGTGGTTCGGCGAAACCCCACTTCGCTGAGCAGCGCGATGTCAGCTACAGACAATGCCTCGACGGACTTTGCAATACCATGACGGCTTTCGCACGCTAAGGTATAGGCCGGCGATCGATGCCGGGCGGCAACGACACTGTCCGTCCCCGGTCCGGCACACGAATTAACTGCGGAACCGCGAACCGCGAACCGCAACAGCGGCACGCCGCGCGATATCTCACCGCGACGGGCCAGGCATTCACAGACTCACAGGAGCATTCACGATGAAAACCAAAGCAGCAATCGCATGGAAAGCCGGCGCCCCGTTGACGATCGAAGAAGTCGACCTGGAAGGGCCGCGTGCGGGTGAAGTCCTGATTGAAGTGAAAGCGACGGGCATCTGCCACACCGACTACTACACGCTCTCAGGCGCGGACCCCGAAGGCATCTTCCCGGCGATTCTCGGTCACGAAGGCGCGGGTGTGATCGTCGATGTGGGGCCGGGCGTCGGTACGTTGAAGAAGGGCGATCACGTCATTCCTCTGTATACGCCGGAATGTCGTCAGTGCAAATTCTGTCTGTCGCGCAAGACTAATCTTTGCCAGGCAATCCGTTCGACGCAGGGCAAAGGCCTGATGCCCGATGCCACGTCGCGTTTCTCGCTGGACGGCAAGCCGCTGTTTCACTACATGGGCACGTCCACGTTTTCGAACTACATCGTCGTGCCGGAAATCGCGGTGGCGAAGGTGCGTGAAGACGCGCCGTTCGACAAGATCTGCTACATCGGCTGCGGCGTAACGACGGGTGTCGGTGCTGTCGTGTATTCGGCGAAGGTCGAAGCGGGCGCGAACGTGGTGGTGTTCGGTCTCGGCGGTATCGGTCTGAACGTGATCCAGGGCGCGAAGATGGTCGGCGCGGACAAGATCATCGGCGTCGACCTGAACCCGGGCCGCGTCGAATTGGCGAAGAAGTTCGGCATGACCCACTTCATCAATCCGAATGAAGTCGAGAACGTCGTCGACCATATCGTGCAGTTGACCGATGGTGGCGCTGACTACTCGTTCGAATGCATCGGCAACACCAAGGTGATGCGTCAGGCGTTGGAGTGCACGCACAAGGGCTGGGGGCAGTCGTTCATCATCGGCGTGGCGGCGGCGGGCGAGGAAATCAGTACACGTCCGTTCCAGCTGGTGACGGGCCGCGAGTGGAAGGGCTCGGCATTCGGCGGCGCGCGTGGCCGCACCGACGTACCGAAGATCGTCGACTGGTACATGGAAGGCAAGATCAATATCGACGACCTGATCACGCATCGTCTGCCGCTCGAGCGCATCAACGAAGGCTTCGATCTGATGAAGAAGGGCGAGTCGATCCGCTCCGTCGTGCTGTACTAACGCGGCACTAATCCGTCACTAACGCGTCCCTAATGCGTCACTGACCCGGCACAAAAAGGAGCATGTCGATGCTTGAACTTTTGTCGTCGCATGCCTGCCATGGCGGCGAGCAGCGGATCTACCGGCACGACTCGCAGACCGTCGGTCTGCCGATGCGCTTCTCGGTGTATCTGCCGCCGCAGGCTTTGCAGGCCAACGCGAATGTGCCCGCGCTGTTCTATCTCGCGGGTCTGACCTGCACGGAAGAAACCTTTCCGGTCAAGGCGGGCGCGCAGCGCTTCGCGGCACAGCACGGCATTGCCCTGATCGCGCCGGATACCAGTCCGCGCGGTGCGGGCGTGCCGGGCGAAAGCGCGGCGTGGGACTTCGGCGTGGGTGCGGGCTTTTACGTCAACGCGACGCAGCAGCCGTGGGCGACGCGCTATCGGATGTACTCGTATGTGCGCGATGAACTGCGCGAAACGGTGCTCGCGAATCTGCCGGTGGACGGTGCGCGTCTCGGTATCTTCGGGCATTCGATGGGCGGTCATGGCGCGTTGATGCTGGCGCTGCGCAACCCGGAGATCTATCGCTCGGTGTCGGCGTTCGCGCCGATCGCCGCGCCCTCACAGTGCCCGTGGGGCGTGAAGGCGTTCAGCGGGTATCTGGGCGAAGACCGTGAGGCGTGGAGGCAGTACGATTCGAGCGAACTGGTCGCCCATGCACCGCGTAAGTTCGCTGAGGGGATTCTGGTCGATCAGGGGCTGGCGGATCAGTTCCTCGCCGAGCAGCTGAACCCGGATGTGTTCGAAGCCGCTTGCAAGGCCGCGGGACAGCCGCTGACGTTGCGTCGTCATGCCGGCTACGACCACGGCTATTACTTCATCTCGACGTTCATCGAAGATCATCTCACGCATCACGCGAGGGTGCTGCTTTGAAGTAGAGATTGCCTGGAACGACAGCGGTGGCATGCAGGCGTGCCGCCGTTACCGCTCGGTTTGGGCAGTGCGGCTGAACGCTGCGGAGGCCGCTCAATGCCGCTAAGGCGCCGAGGGCCAGCGCTGGCAACGCCAACGCCTTGGCCGCTAAGCGTGGCTCAACGCCGCCTCAACAAACTCCCGCCGTACACCACCGCCGACAGCACAGTTATCCAGAAGCTCGTCGGCCAATCGGTATAGAACGCCAGTGTCAGACCGAGCCACGCCTGCACCAGCGCAAACACAGCCGCGAGCACGAGCCCGGTCGAGAGCCGCGTCGTCACGTTTTGCGCGGCGGCGGCCGGCCCGACCATCAGCGTGAACACGAGCAGCACGCCGACGATCTGCGTGCACGCCGCCACGGCGAGCGCGGCAATCGCCAGAAACAGCACCGACACCAGACGCAACGACACGCCCTTCGCTTCGGCCAATTCCGGTTGCAACGAAGCAAACAGCAACGGCCGCATGATCGCCGCAAGCGCCAGCAAACTGATGACGCCCAATGCCGCCAGCACGCCGAGCGTCGACGCATTCACGCCGAGCACGTTGCCGAACAGCAGCGCGGTAACCTGGGTCGCGTACGCGGTGAAGAAATGCAGGAACAGCAAGCCGAAGCCAAGCGACAGCGACAGGATCACGCCGATCGCTACATCGCGTCCGGCGAGCCGCTCGCCGAGCGCGCCCATGCCGACGCCTGCCGCAAGCGTGAAGCCGATCATCCCCCAGATCGGCGAGATGCCGATCAGCACCGCGCCGGTCGCGCCGGTGAAGCCGACGTGCGAGAGCGCGTGGCCCGCGAAGGTCTGCCCGCGCATCACCAGAAAATAGCCAACTATCCCTGCCAGCACCGCGACGATCCCCGACGCCGCGAACGCGTTCACCATGAAATCGTATTCAAACATCGTGCGTGTGTCCGTCGCGTGAGTCGTGCTGGTGTGAGTGGCCGTGTGCGTGGCCATGGTCGTGCGAATGCGAGTGCGAGTGGCTATGGCCGCCGTTCTCGTCGTGTTCGTGCTCGTGATCGTGTTTTTCGACTTCGACGTCGCCCGACATCACGAAGATGCGGCCGTTCACGCGCATCACGTCGATCGGCGAGCCATAGAGACGGGACAGCACCGGCCTCGTAATGACTTCATCGACGGTGCCGAGCGCGGCGACGCCGCTGCCGAGATACAGCACGCGATCGAGCGCGTGCAGAAGCGGATTCAGTTCATGCGCTGAGAACAGCACGGCAATGCCGACTTCCTGCTGCACACGCCGCACCAGTTCGACCACGCTCTTCTGATGATGCGGATCGAGACTGATCAGCGGTTCATCGAGTAGCAGCAGCTTGGGGTTGCCAAGCAGGCATTGTGCGAGCAGCAGACGCTGACGCTCGCCGCCCGACAGTTCCGATAACGGCCGCTCGGCCAGCTGGCGGCCGCCCACCAGATCCAGCACCCGCTCGACATCCGCGCGGGTCTTGCTGTCCGCATGGGGCAGGCCCCAGCGGTGTCCGTCGGCAGCCATCGCGACGAAATCGCGGCCGCGCACGCGGCGCCCGGCTAACGCACTGCGCGTCTGCGGCATATAGCCGATCGACGCGTTGCCGCGCTCGACCGGCTGCCCCAGCACGCGGATCGCACCGCTCGCGGCCGGCACGAGGCCCAGCACGGCGCGCATCAGCGTGGTTTTGCCCGCGCCGTTCGGCCCGAGCACGCCGATGAATTCGCCCTGATTCACCACGAAGCCGGTGTCACGCAGAATCGTGCGGCCGCCGAGTTCGAGCGTCACGTGCTCGAGTTCGAGCACGGGCGCATTGGCGCGTCCGCTGCTTGATGCGCTGGTTGATGCATTAGCTGGCGTGCTGCGGCCAGTTTCGGTCATGGGGTTTTTCCTTTGGCGGTTGTCGCCGCCGCATTCGCTCCGCTCGCATCGCCCGCGGCCAGCGCCGTGGAGAGCGCGTCGAGCTGCGTCAGCATCCACGTCTGATAGGTCTTGCCGGCCGGTTCGGTTTCGGTGACGCTCATGGTCGGCACCTTCGATTGCTGCGCGAGCTTCAACATGCGTTTGGTCAGGGCCTCGGTTGCCTGGCTGTTATAGATCAGAACGCCCACGCGCTTTTCGCGCAGATCGCGTTCGAACGCGGCGATATCGGCCGCGCTTGCTTCAGTGTCGTTCATCGTCGCCAGCTGGAAGCGCAGATTGCGCATCGACAGGCCGACCGCGTCCGACATATAGCCGAACACCGGCTCGGTCGCCGTCACCGGCACGCCGGCGTAGCGGCCATGCAGATCGGCGACTTTGGCGTCGATCGGTTTCAGCGAATCGAGAAACTTCGCGAGGTTCGCATCGTACGCCGACTTGTGCGCCGGGTCAGCCGCGACGAGCGCTTCACTCACCGCGCGCGCCACTTTCGGCATGGTCTGCGGGTCGTACCAGAGGTGCGGGTTGTCGCCGCCTTTCTTGCCGACGAGATCCGCGGCGACGATCGTGGTGCGCGTCGCGCTCTTCGATGCGCCCAGCAGTTTCGCCATCCACGGATCGTAATCGGCGCCGTTGTAGACCACAAGGCTCGCATGCTGCAAGGCGCGCGCCGTCTTCGGGCTGGCTTCGAACAGATGCGGATCCTGATCCGGATTGCTGAGGATGCTCGTTACGTCGACGCGGTCGCCACCCAGTTGCTGCACGACGTCACCGTAAAAGTTCTCCGCTGCCACCACCGGGATTTTCGCATCCGCGGCAAACGCGCCATGGCTGAGCGTGAAAACCGCAGCGGCCGTCGCGCCCATGGCCACGGTCTTCGACAGCTTCAGCGCAGTGCGCGCTCCGTTCAACATCGAGCCGAATTTCTTCATCGTTGCTTCCTGCCGCGTGAGAGTTGAATGAACTACAAACCTTAGAAGTGGCGCGCTTTGGCGGTCATGGGGGCCTTCACGCCGCCTCCGTACCCTGCGCCAGCGGTGCTGCGGGCAGGCCGCCAGCCCAAAGCGAAGTGAGGTCGCAATGATATAACGTATCTCAAATTTTTGTCATTGGCTTGAGCAGAAAGCAGATTGGCCGCCTTCGATTTCTCGTATTAGCGCCGATCGGGGCAGGCAGAGGGTGCGCGGCGGTCCTGCCGCGCTGCACCATCGAAATCTGGTCGAGCGCCTTGACATGATCCGGTCCGTATCCGATCATTCGATCACTAACAGAGCAATTGTTCGCGCAACGAGCGTTCGCTCACTGCGCCTCAAGAAGCGAAACGAACCGGAGACAAGCAGTGGCGGCACGATTGCAAGACAAGGTGGCCATTCTGACGGGCGCGGCAAGCGGAATCGGTGAAGCCGTGGCCCGGCGCTATCTGGACGAAGGCGCGCGTTGCGTGCTGGTCGACGTGAAGCCGGCGGACAGTTTCGGCGACGCGCTCTCCGCCGCATACGGCGACCGCGTGCTGACTGTCAGCGCCGACGTGACGCGCCGCGAGGATATCGAACGCATCCTCGCGAGTACGCTGGAGCGCTTCGGCCAGGTCGATATCCTGTTCAATAATGCGGCGCTCTTCGATATGCGCCCGATCCTCGATGAATCCTGGGACGTGTTCGACCGCCTCTTCGCGGTCAACGTAAAGGGCATGTTCTTCCTGATGCAAACCGTCGCCCGGAAAATGGTCGAGCAGGGCCGCGGCGGCAAGATCATCAATATGTCCTCGCAAGCCGGGCGGCGCGGCGAGGCGCTGGTGTCGCACTACTGCGCAACCAAAGCCGCCGTCCTCAGCTATACGCAATCCGCAGCGCTTGCTCTCGCGCCGCACAAGATCAATGTGAACGGCATTGCGCCGGGCGTCGTCGATACCCCGATGTGGAACGAGGTCGACGCGCTCTTCGCCCGCTATGAAAACCGGCCGCTCGGCGAGAAGAAGCGCCTGGTCGGTGAAGCGGTGCCGCTCGGCCGTATGGGTGTGCCGGACGATCTGACCGGCGCCGCCCTGTTTCTCGCGTCGGCGGATGCCGATTACATCACCGCGCAAACGCTGAACGTCGACGGCGGGAACTGGATGAGCTGAGCGGATAGTAGTGTGGATGAGCCGGACCCGCTTCACCCTTCGTCATTTTCGTAGAACAAACGCAGCACTACATAACGTACGAGAAAGGAGACAACACATGAAACCAGCTACCCAGTCCGCGCTAAAGGCGCTCAGTGCCGGCGCGCTTGCATGCTTTGCGTTGAGCGCCCAGGCGGCCACGGTCACCATCGCCACGTTGAACAATCCGGACATGATCGAGCTGAAGAAGCTCTCGCCCGCTTTCGAGCAGGCGAATCCGGATATCAAGCTCAACTGGGTGATTCTCGAAGAAAACGTGCTGCGTCAACGCGCCACCACCGACATCACGACCGGCAGCGGCCAGTTCGACGTGATGACGATCGGCGCGTACGAAACGCCGCAATGGGGCAAGCGCGGCTGGCTCACGCCGCTCACCAATTTGCCCGCTGATTATGATCTGAACGACGTCGTGAAGACGGCCCGCGACGGCCTCTCGAGCGGCGGCCAGTTGTACGCGCTGCCGTTCTACGTCGAAAGCTCGATGACGTATTACCGCAAGGATCTGTTCGCAGCCAAGGGCCTGAAGATGCCCGATCAACCGACCTACGACCAGATCGCGCAATTCGCCGACAAGCTCACGGACAAAGCCAACGGCATGTACGGCATCTGCCTGCGCGGCAAGGCCGGCTGGGGCGAAAACATGGCGTACGCGACGACGGTGGTGAACACTTTCGGCGGCCGCTGGTTCGACGAAAAATGGCAAGCGCAACTCACCTCGCCGGAATGGAAGAAGGCCATCACGTTCTACGTCGATCTGCTGAAGAAAGACGGCCCTCCGGGAGCGAGCTCGAACGGCTTCAACGAAAACCTCACGCTGATGTCCTCGGGCAAGTGCGCGATGTGGATCGACGCAACGGTGGCCGCCGGCATGCTCTACAACAAGCAGCAGTCGCAGATCGCCGACAAGGTGGGCTTTGCGGCGGCGCCGATCGCCGTCACGCCGAAGGGCTCGCATTGGCTGTGGGCATGGGCGCTGGCCATTCCGAAGTCGTCGAAGCAGGCTGACGCGGCGAAGAAGTTCATCGCGTGGGCCACGTCGAAGCAGTACATCGAACTGGCCGCGAAGGATGAGGGCTGGGCTTCGGTGCCGCCGGGAACGCGTCATTCGACGTACGCGCGCCCTGAATACAAACAGGCTGCACCGTTCGGCGACTTCGTGCTGAAGGCAATCGAAACGGCGGATCCGGATCACCCGACGCTCAAGCCGGTGCCGTACACCGGTGTGCAGTTCGTCGGCATCCCTGAGTTCCAGTCGTTCGGCACGGTGGTCGGTCAGAGCATCTCCGGCGCGGTTGCCGGTCAGATGACGGTCGATCAGGCGCTGGCAGCCGGGCAGGCAACGGCGAACCGCGCCGTGCAACAGGCCGGTTATCAGAAGTAAGCCGCAGTGTTAAGCCGCACCGCAAGCACTGCAACGTAACGTGAAACGCGCCGGCTGACGCCCGTCAGCCGGCTCACGCAGCACAGCGGGCCGTCCTCGCCACTTATTTGCTCCCTACGCGCCGCAAGATCGCCTGGCGTCGCGGTGAGTGAAGCGGCGAAGGCGGTGTCTTCGTCGGACAGCCCGCGCATTACCGAACAGGTGGTCAATCATGCGTCCTCTGCGCCTACCTCTCATGCATGCCCATCCCCAGACAGAAAAAGAACGCGAAGTCCGTAAAGCCAATTCCGCCCGCTGGCTGGTATCGCCCTCGGTCGCGGTACTTGTACTGTGGATGGCCATTCCGCTGGCGATGACGATCTGGTTTTCGTTCTCGCGCTACAACCTGCTGAATCCGGATCTCAAAGGCTTCGCCGGATTCGACAACTACAAATATCTCGCTACCGATCCGTCGTTCGGACCGTCGATCGGGCACACGCTCGAACTGATCATCTCGGTGCTGGTGATCACGGTGGTCGGCGGCGTGCTGATGGCGATCCTGTTCGACCGTAAGTTTTACGGGCAGGGCATCGCGCGGCTGCTGGCGATCGCGCCGTTCTTCGTGATGCCGACGGTCAGCGCGCTGATCTGGAAGAACATGATCCTGCACCCGGTGTATGGCCTGATCGCACAGGGCATGCGCGCGATCGGCATGCAGCCGATCGACTGGTTTGCCGACTATCCGCTGACAGCGGTAATCATGATCGTCGCGTGGCAGTGGCTGCCGTTCGCGTTCCTGATTCTGTTCACCGCGATCCAGTCGCTCGATCAGGAGCAGAAGGAAGCGGCACGCATCGACGGTGCGGGTCCGTTTTCGATGTTCTTCTACATCACGCTGCCTCACCTGAAACGGGCGATTGCAGTGGTGGTGATGATGGAGACGATTTTCCTGCTGTCGATCTTCGCCGAAATCTATACGACCACGGGCGGCGGTCCGGGCACCGCGACCACCAATCTGTCGTACCTGATCTATTCGCTGGGCCTGCAACAGTTCGACGTCGGTCTCGCTTCGGCAGGCGGCATTCTGGCTGTGGTGCTGGCTAACATCGTGTCGTTCTTCCTTGTGCGGATGCTCGCGAAGAACCTGAAAGGGGAGTACGAAAAATGAGCCACGTTGCCTCTACACCGGCGTCCACCACGACGCCCATGACTGTGCCGGCGAAGTCGCCGTTCGCCGCGATTCGCCGCGGCATTCCCGGCGTGATTGCGTGGCTGGTCGCGCTGCTGCTGTTCTTCCCGATCTTCTGGATGACGATCACCGCGTTCAAGACGGAGCAGCAGGCGTATTCGTCGTCGCTGTTTTTCATCCCGACGCTCGATAGCTTCCGCGAGGTGTTCGCGCGCAGCAATTACTTTTCGTTCGCGTTGAATTCGATACTGATCTCGGTGGGCGTCACGGTGCTGTGCCTGATTCTCGCCGTGCCGGCTGCGTACGCGATGGCCTTCTTTCCGACGCGCCGCACGCAGAAAGTGCTGCTGTGGATGCTGTCGACCAAGATGATGCCGTCAGTCGGCGTGCTGGTGCCGATCTATCTGCTGTGGAAAAACACTGGTTTGCTCGATACGGTGTCGGGTCTGGTGATCGTCTACACGCTGATCAATCTGCCAATCGCGGTATGGATGTCGTTCACGTACTTCGCTGAAATTCCACGTGACATTCTGGAAGCAGGGCGGATCGACGGCGCTGTGACATGGCAGGAAATCGTCTATCTGCTGATGCCGATGTCGCTGCCGGGCCTCGCGTCCACCTCACTGTTATTAGTGATCCTGTCGTGGAACGAAGCGTTCTGGAGCATCAACCTGTCGAGTTCGAACGCCGCGCCGCTGACCGTGTTCATCGCGTCGTATTCGAGTCCTGAAGGGTTGTTCTGGGCGAAGCTCTCCGCTGCGTCGCTGCTCGCGGTCGCACCGATCCTGATCGTCGGCTGGCTGTCGCAGAAGCAACTGGTGCGCGGCCTCACGTTCGGGGCGGTCAAATGACGGCAGTCACATGTGCAAGCGCGGGGGTAGGAAATTTCGCGCTGATCTGCGATTGCGACGGTGTGCTGATCGACAGCGAAGCCGTGGCGGCGGCCATGCTGGTGCACGAACTCGAAGCACGCTGGCCCGATACCGATGTTGAACCCGTGGTGCTGCCGTTGCTCGGCTTGCGCATCGAAAAGGTACTGCAAGGCACGGCGGCGCAACTTGGCAGGAGCCTCAGCGTCGAGGATATCGAGGCGATCCGTCGAGCGGTGGAAGCGGCGGCGATGCAGGCGCAGGCGGTCGTCGGCATCGAAGCCGCGCTCGCGCAGGTGCCGCTCACCAAAGCATGCGCGAGCAACAGTTTTCGGCCGTACGTGGAGAACGTGCTGGCGCGCACGGGCCTCGTGAAGTTCTTTGGCAATCGGCTCTTTTGCGCCGATGCGGTGCCGAATCCGAAGCCCGCACCCGATGTCTATCTCGCTGCAGCGCTTGGTCTCGGCCTCGCGCCGTCCGCCTGCCTCGTCGTGGAAGACAGCGTGACGGGCGTGACGGCGGCGACCGCGGCGGGCATGACGGTGCTGGGCTTTATCGGCGGCGGTCATGCGAGTGACGCGCAGATCGACGCATTGCATGCAGCGGGTGCGCGTACCGTATTCGACGACATGCTGCAGTTGCCGGAACTGGTCGCGCAATGGACGTTGAGCGCGACGGCAGCGGCGCCGTAAGCGCGACAGGTCAAAGCAAATGAGCGGCGAATGAGCAGGATCTGACCCGCACATCGAGAAACGAATCAACGCAGCTGCTGAGGAAATGGAAGCTACGGAAGCAACGGAACTAACCTAAGCAACCGACGCAGCTGAAGCACCGTTAGCAACACACAGCGATACACAGCGATACACAGCGATACACAGCGATACACGGAGACACATCATGGCAAGCGTAACTCTGCGCAACATCAGAAAAGCCTACGACGACAACGAGGTGATGCGCGACATCAACCTCGACATTCTGGACGGCGAATTCGTCGTGTTCGTGGGCCCGAGCGGTTGCGGTAAATCGACGCTGATGCGGATGATCGCCGGCCTCGAAGACATCAGCGGCGGCGATCTGACCATCGACGGCACGCGCGTGAACGACGTGCCGCCCGCCAAGCGCGGCATCGCGATGGTGTTCCAGTCGTACGCGCTGTATCCGCACATGACGCTGTACGACAACATGGCGTTCGGCCTGAAACTCGCCGGCACCAAGAAACCGGAGATCGACGCCGCCGTGCGCAATGCCGCGAAGATTCTGCATATCGACCATCTGCTCGATCGCAAGCCGAAGCAGCTTTCGGGCGGTCAGCGCCAGCGCGTTGCAATCGGCCGCGCGATTACGCGCAAGCCGAAAGTGTTCCTGTTCGACGAACCGTTGTCGAATCTCGACGCGGCATTGCGCGTGAAGATGCGCCTCGAATTCGCGCGTTTGCACGACGAACTGAAGACCACGATGATCTACGTGACGCACGATCAGGTCGAAGCCATGACGCTGGCCGACAAGATCGTGGTGCTGTCGGCGGGCAATGTGGAGCAGGTCGGCAGCCCGACCATGCTGTATCACGCGCCCGCCAATCGCTTTGTCGCCGGCTTTATTGGTTCGCCGAAGATGAACTTCATGGAAGGGGTCGTGCAGTCGGTGACGCACGACGGCGTCACGGTCCGCTACGAAACCGGCGAGACGCAGCGTGTCGCGGTGGAGCCGGGCACGGTGAAGCAGGGTGACAAGGTAACGGTGGGCATTCGCCCCGAGCATCTGCACGTAGGAATGGCCGACGACGGCATCTCGGCGCGTACCATGGCGCTCGAATCGCTCGGCGACGCAGCGTATCTGTATGCAGAATCGAGCGTGTCACCGGATGGGCTGATCGCGCGGATTCCGCCGCTCGAACGTCACGCCAAGGGCGAGACGCAAAAGCTCGGCGCCACGCCGGATCACTGCCATTTATTCGACAGCGAAGGGAAAGCATTCCAGCGTAAGATCGTCGAAGTGCTGGCCGCGTGAGTCACTGATTGGGAAAGCGGCGGGCGCGCCGCTTTCCGCTCAGTCACGTTGATTCACGCTCCAGGAAACGCTCATGCCCGCCTACGTCGTCATTACGCGCGAGAAAACGCTCGACCCCGCCAAACTCGAGGAATACAAACAGGATGCGCCCGCAGTCTTCGAACAGCATCCAGTGATGATGCTGGCCAGTCATGGGCGCAGGGAAGTGGTGGAAGGCCCGGCGATCGAAGATATTCTGATTCTGGAATTCACTGGCTACGACGAAGCGCTCGCGTGGTATCGCAGCCCGGCATATCAGGCGGTCAGCGAGACGCGCCGACAGGGCGCGGACTATCGCATCATCATTACGGAAGGGCTGCCGGTGTTGTAGCGGTAACCCGCCGCGCGCTCAGTGAGTTCGCGCAATCCGATCGCTCAGGCTTCGAGCGCCGCTCGCGCGCACAACTCGTCGGTCACCAGTCCCGACAGCCAGCCACCATTGAGCACCGCGATCAGCGCCTCGCGCTTACGTTCGCCGCCTGCAAAACCAATGGTAGGGCGACGCGGCGGCGAGTCCAGCGCGATGCTGGTGACGCGCCGGCCGGTCGGCGATTCGACGTGCGCGCCGGCTGCATCGATCGGCAGGCCGAGCATTTCGGCCACCGCACCGTTCTGCATCAACTCCTTCACTTCCGCGGACGTGATAAAGCCGTCTTCGTGCAGGGGGCATTTCGGCCCGATATTGCCGATGCCGACGAACGCGACATCCGCTTCGGCCGACAGCGATTCGACGATCCGGTATAGCCGGTGATTGCACCACTGCGCGCGTTCAGCCTCGCTATCGGCGAGCAACGGCGCGGGCAGCAGAAAATGCTTGCCGCCGGTCTTCTCCGAAATGTGCAGCGCGACGTCGTAGCGATTCGAGGAGCCGTCCTGGGCGATCGCCCCGACCATCGATACCAACCGATGCTGCGGACGCTCCAGCTGGGCGATCTGATCGACTGCGGCCTTCAGCGTACGGCCGCTGCTCACGGCGACCACCATCGGCTTTTCTTCGCTGAGATAGCGCTCCATGACCTGCGCGCCGGCCACCGCCAGCTTGCGGTCGACTTCCTCCGACGTATCGCTGTCGATCGGTACGACTTCGCACATGCTCAGGCCGTAGCGCTTCGAAAGTTGATCGGCGAGCGCGAGGCAATCGGCCAGTTTGTGATCGACGCGCACGCGAATCAGGTTCTTTTCCACCGCGAAGGCGACCAGCCGTTGCGCGACTGGGCGTGACACCTGCAGTTTCTCGGCGATCTCGTTCTGGGTATTGCCTGCGACGTAGTAAAGCCACGCGGCGCGGGTGGCGAGATCTAATTTTTCTGTGGACTTGGGCACGGGGACGGTTCGCTTGAAGTGCGCCGATGATAGCAGCCGGTCCCGTCTCTCAACGGGAACCGGTTGCGGTTTGCCGTTAGGCGAGCGGTTGCCGCGCGGGGTCGAACAGCGGCCGCACGTGGCGGTAGAGCGCGCGATACGCTTCGAGCCGGGTGCGCAGTTCGGCGTGCCGCCGCGGGTTCGGCGTGAACTCCTTTTCGATGGGCGGCTTGGTCAGCACCTTGGCCGGGTCGCCGCCCGCGGCCAGCCAGCCGAGACGTGCCGCGCCGAGCGCCGCGCCGGTTTCGCCGCCGCCGTGCTTGCGGGTAGCGGTGTCGAGTGCGTCGGCGAGCAGTTGTGCCCAGTAGTCGCTGCGCGCACCGCCGCCGAGCAGGGACAACGCCTTCGCTTCGGTGCCGGCCGCGCGCAACGCGTCGAGGCCGTCGGTGAGCGCGAGCGTCACGCCTTCGAGTACCGCGTAGCCGAGCAACGCGCGATCGGTCGCGTGATTCATGCCGAAGAACACGCCCTGCGCATACGGGTCGTTGTGCGGCGTGCGTTCGCCGGACAGATAGGGCAGAAAGAGTGGGGCGGTGTTCAACGCCTCCGCTGGCAGCGCTTCGATCTCGGCGAGCAGGGTCGGTTCGTCGGTGGAGGTGAGCTTGCAGACCCAGCGCAAACAACTTGCCGCCGATAGCACCACGCTCATCTGATGCCAGCGATCCGGAATCGCGTGACAGAACGCGTGCACCGCGGAAGCCGGATTCGGCCGGAAACTGTCGCCGACCACGCACAACACACCCGAGGTGCCGAGCGAGACGAAGCCGTCGCCCGGTTGCGTCGCGCCGATGCCGATCGCACTCGTGGCGTTATCGCCACCGCCGGCCGCAACGATCACGCCGTCGCTCAAACCGAACTCGCGCGCCACGTCGGGCAGCAGGGTGCCTGATGGCTCACTGCCTTCGCACAAGCTCGGCATCTGCGCGCGCGTCATATTGCAGGCGGCGAGCAGCGAATCGGACCAGTCGCGTTTGGCGACGTCGAGCCACAGCGTGCCGGCTGCATCGGATGGATCGGACACCTTGCCGCCGGTCAGTTGCAAACGCAGGTAGTCCTTCGGCAACAGCACGCAGGCGGTTTGCGCGAAGATCTCCGGCTCGTGACGCGCGACCCAGAGCAGCTTCGGCGCGGTGAAACCGGGCATCGCGAGATTGCCGGCCACGGCGTGCAGTTCCGGCGCGCGCTCGGTGAGCTCCGCGCATTCCTTGTCGCTGCGCATGTCGTTCCACAGGATCGCGGGCCGCAATACGCGGTCTTGCGCGTCGAGCAGCACGGCACCGTGCATCTGCCCCGAGAGGCCGATGCCGCGAATCTGCGCGAACTCGTCGGGATGTTTGGCGCGCAGCGCGGCCATCGCCGTGCGCGTGCCGGCCCACCAGTCTTCGGGATTCTGTTCGGCCCAGCGCTGATGCGGACGCGAAACGGTAAAGGGTGAGCCTGCGGTGCCGATCACGCGTCCATCGGAGGCGAGCAGCAGGACTTTCACTTCGGACGTGCCGAGGTCGATGCCGAGATACATGGGCGCGAAACCTTCGTCGTTAGGGATGCGCTACTTTAGCCGCACATGGCGCGCGGTGCCATGCGCATTAAGCCTGGCACCAGTGCGGTTCGATGCCGCGCGATGCACGGCGCGGAGTGGCGCGATGTCCGTTGCTGCTGGCGTCCACGTGCCACATTGCGGCGACGCTAGCCGCCGGCGCGCGGGTCAAGCCGCGTCGCGTTTGGCCAGCCACACGTCGACACGCGCCAACGCGCCCGCCAGCGCCGATTCCAACTCCGGTGTCTGCGCCATGCTGCCCCATAGCAGCCGGTCAGCGGCGAACGCCTGCAACGGATCGGGCGCTGCAAAGAAGCCGCGCGCAACTTTTTCATCCATCACGCCATCCTGATACGCATACGGCAGCGCTCCGGCGTTCCAGCGTTCGAGGAAGCGGAAGAACAGCGCCGGCAACATCGCCGTCGCCGAAGGCGTGACGCCACGTTCGAAGCATTCCGAGAGCGTCGGCGCGATAAAGCCGGGCAGCTTCGAAAAGCCATCGGCAGCGACGCGCTGGTTGGTGTCCTGGATGTAGGGATTGCCGAAGCGTTCGAGCACCACGTCGCGATAGCGTTCGAGATCGAGCGGGCTTGGCGTGAGGCACGGAATCACGTCTTCGGTCACGTAGTCGAAGGCGAATTTGTTGATGTCCGGGTCGAGCGTGCCTTCATGGATATAGTTCAGTCCGACCAGCGTACCGGCCCACGCAATGCAGCTATGCGTCGCGTTGAGAATGCGGATCTTCGCTTCCTCGTACGGCAGCACCGAGTCGACCAGTTCCGCGCCGACCTTTTCCCATGCGGGGCGCCCGGCGATGAAGCGGTCTTCGATCACCCATTGGATGAAGGATTCCCCCATCACCGGACAGGCGTCGTCGACGCCGGTGGCGGCTTTGACGCGTTCGCGCACGTCGGGCGTCGGACGCGGCGTGATGCGGTCGACCATCGAACTCGGGCACGCGGTGTTGTCGTCGAACCATTGCGCCAGTTCGTCCGCGCCGCGCCGTTCGAGAAACTCGCTCATGCCCGCATGAAAACGTTCGCCGTTGCTGCGCAGGTTATCGCAAGTCTGCAGCGTGACCGGGCCGGCGCCACGTTTCATGCGTGCGTCGAGAATCGCCGCGAGCGCGCCGTAAATCGTAGTGTGGCCGCCTTTCAGATCGGCCGCGAGATCGGCATTGGCCGTGTCGAGCTCGTCCTGTTCGTCGAGGTAGTAGCCGCCTTCGGTGACGGTGAATGCAATGATCTTGCAGGCCGGATCGGCGCCTGCCTCGATCAGCGCATCGAGACTCTCGGTCCATGGCACCACGCGCTCGATCGAGCGAATCGTCTCGTACGCGCGCTCACCCTGCGGTGTGACGGTCTCGAGCGTATAGACACCGTTTTGCGCGGCAAGCGCTTCGAGCACCGCGTTCATGTCGCTGCGGATATTGCCCACCGTCAGCGACCAGTGCGGCTCGCCCGCCACCTTCGCCTCGTTCAACCGATGGAGATACCACGCCTGATGCGCGCGATGAAACGATCCCGCGCCGATGTGCAGGATCACGTGTGCGGCCGCGCCGCTGCCCTGTCCGCTGTTCATGTGCGTCTCCTGAATGTCTTTGATCGCACGGCTCGGCGCGTGCGTTTTTCTTAGAGTGGAGCATTTGCTCTGGCTGTGAGCGAATGATCGTACCCGGCGAAACGAATGTCAAGGCGACGTGAGCGGCTTTTCGTGGCGCAGCGCGGCGTGGCGGGACTTTCGGCGCGACTTGCGAGGTGTCCGCGCGTTATGGGACGTGTCTCGCCGTACGTATTGCATTGCACCAAATTTGACTTTTACCGCGTCAGGACTAACCCGAATGCAAAAAAGTATCAGTCTGCGGTTTGATTTTTAGTGGTGGATTGCGTCATAGAAGACTACTTTTCGCTATACAAGACGAAGGTCAGCGGCACCTGCAGCACGCCGCTTCATGGAGGAAGACGCGAATGCAACCCGATCTGGAAGTCGTCGCCGTACGGCGTGACGAATCCTTCAAAGTGTGGTCGCACGGCTATCCGTACCGTACGGTGCGCTGGCACTTTCACCCGGAATACGAAATCCATCTGATCGTGGCGACGACCGGCAAGATGTTCGTCGGCGATCACATCAGCAGCTTTACGCCCGGCAACCTCGTGTTGATGGGGCCGAACCTGCCGCACAACTGGGTCAGCGACGTGCCGGAAGGCGAGACGATTGCGCAGCGCAATCTGGTCGTTCAATTTGGACAGGAGTTCGTGTCGAGCTGCCTCGCGAGCTTCCCGGAGTGGCGCCAGGTCGAGGCGCTGCTCGCCGACTCGGGCCGCGGCGTGTCGTTCGGTGGAGAAACGAGTGCGGCAATCCAGCCGTTGTTCCTCGAATTGCTGGCCGCGCGCGGACTGCGCCGTCTTGTACTGTTCATGTCGATGCTTGAAATCCTGATGAACGCCGAGGACCGGGAGACGCTCGCGAGTCCTGCCTATCAGGCCGACCCGACCGGTTTCGCGTCGACCCGCATCAATCACGCGCTCTCGTATATCGGCAAGAATCTGTCGAACGACCTGCGCGAATCGGATCTCGCGCAACTCGCCGGGCAAAGCGTGAGTGCGTTCTCGCGTTACTTCCGCCGTCATACAGGGCTGCCGTTCGTGCAGTACGTGAACCGCATGCGCATCAACCTCGCGTGCCAACTGCTTACGGATGGTGAACTGAGCGTCACCGATATCTGCTTCAAGGCGGGCTTTAACAACCTGTCGAATTTCAACCGGCAGTTTCTCGCGGTCAAAGGCATGGCGCCTTCAAAATTCCGCCACTATCAGCAACTGAACGACGCGAGCCGCGACGCCTCTGAAGAAGCCGCCGCGCGCGGCGCGGGCATCGACAATGCACCCGCGATCGTGCTTGCGCCAGGTTTGCCACGCACCGCCGCGGCTGCCTATCCACCGACGTAGTCCTACGTAACGCTTCAACCTGAAGCGTTTCAATTCATCCGCGTTTCAACACCCATCGCGCTGTCCACAGACAGCGCGAGGGACTTGCTCATCTCATCGAACAGTTTTAATAACGGAGACAACCATGACGCAATCCACCTCGAAGCAGGCATCGTTGAAGACCTTCGCGCGCAGCACGGCTGCATTGGCGACGCTCGCATTTGGCCTGTCGTTCATCACCGCGCCGGCAGCACAGGCCGCGCCGCTGAAGATCGGCATGACGTTTCAGGAACTGAACAACCCGTACTTCGTGACGATGCAAAAAGCGCTGAACGACGCGGCTGCGTCGATCGGCGCGACGGTGGTCGTCACCGACGCGCATCACGACGTCAGCAAGCAGGTCAGCGACGTCGAAGACATGCTGCAAAAGAAGATCGACATCCTGCTTGTAAACCCGACTGATTCGACCGGCATTCAATCGGCGGTGACGTCAGCCAAGAAAGCGGGCGTGGTGGTGGTCGCCGTCGATGCGAATGCGAATGGCCCGGTCGATTCCTTCGTCGGTTCCAAGAATTTCGACGCGGGTGAGATGGCCTGTGAGTATCTGGCGAAGTCGATCGGGGGCAGCGGTGAAGTGGCGATTCTCGACGGCATTCCGGTGGTGCCGATTCTCGAACGGGTGCGCGGCTGCAAGGCGGCGCTTGCGAAAGTGCCGGGCATCAAACTCGTGGATACGCAGAACGGTAAGCAGGAACGCGCGACAGCGTTGTCCGTCACCGAGAACATGATTCAGGCGCATCCGAATCTGAAGGGCGTGTTCAGTGTGAACGATGGCGGCTCGATGGGCGCGCTCTCGGCGATCGAATCATCGGGCAAGGATATCAAGCTCACCAGCGTCGACGGTGCGCCGGAGGCGATTGCCGCGATCCAGAAGCCGAATTCGAAGTTCATCGAAACATCCGCGCAATTTCCGGCCGACCAGGTGCGTATCGCGCTTGGCATTGCGCTCGCGAAGAAGTGGGGCGCCAATGTGCCGAAAACCATTCCCGTCGACGTGAAGATGATCGACAAGAGCAATGCCAAGGGCTTCAGCTGGTAAGCCGAATGCTCGTCGCTGTGCTTCTTGGATGAATATGGCGGCGAGCAGCACAGGAGGACCCGATGGACACGATACTCAAGCTCGACAACATCACCAAAAGCTTTCCCGGTGTGAAGGCGCTGCAAGGCATTCATCTGGAGATCGCGCGCGGTGAGATTCACGCCTTGCTCGGTGAAAACGGCGCGGGCAAATCGACGTTGATGAAGATCCTGTGCGGCATCTATCAGCCGGACGAAGGCACGATCACAATCGCGGGTGAAGCGCGCCACTTCACGAACTACCACGATGCGGTTGCTGCGGGTGTCGGTATCGTGTTTCAGGAGTTCAGCCTGATTCCGTATCTGAATGCGGTGGAGAACATGTTTCTCGGTCGTGAGTTGAAGAATGGCTTGGGTCTGCTCGAACGCGGCAAGATGCGGCGCGTGGCAGCCGCGATTTTTCAGCGCTTGGGCGTGGCGATCGATTTATCGGTGCCGATTCGCGAACTGTCGGTTGCGCAGCAACAGTTTGTGGAAATCGGCAAGGCCTTGTCTTTGGAGGCGCGCATTCTGATTCTGGATGAGCCGACCGCGACACTGACGCCCGCCGAAGCCGAGCATCTCTTCGCGATCATGCGCGATCTGAAGACGCAGGGCGTCGCAATGATTTTTATCTCGCATCACCTCGAAGAGATCTTTGAAGTGTGCGACCGCATTACGGTGCTGCGGGACGGTCAGTACGTCGGCATGACCGAGGTCGCGCAATCGGATGTGAGCCGTCTCGTGGAAATGATGGTGGGGCGTCGAATCGAAAACAGCTTTCCGCCGAAGCCGGCGCTGCGCACCGATGCGAAGATCGTGCTCGACGTCGAGAAGCTGCAGTTGCTCAAAGACAGTCCGATGTTGAGTTTCACGCTGCGCGAGGGCGAGATTCTCGGTTTCGCGGGATTGGTCGGGTCGGGCCGCACGGAAACCGCGCTAGCCGTGATCGGCGCGGACCCGGCTTACGTGAAAGAGATCCGCATCAACGGCACAGCCGCGAAACTATCCGATCCGGCTGACGCATTGCGCGCCGGCGTCGGCATCTTGCCGGAGAGCCGCAAGACCGAAGGCCTGATCACCGATTTCTCCATCAAGCAGAACATCTCGATCAACAACCTCGGCAAATATCGCTCACTGCGTTTCTTTATCGATCAGCGCAGCGAAGCGCGTGCGACCGCCGACATCATGAAACGTGTCGGCGTCAAAGCCCCGACGATGCACACCGAAGTCGCGACGCTCTCAGGCGGCAATCAGCAAAAGGTGGTGATCGCGCGCTGGCTGAATCACCACACCAACATTCTCATCTTCGACGAACCGACGCGCGGCATCGACGTCGGCGCCAAAGCCGAAATCTATCTGCTGATGCGCGAACTCACCGCGCGCGGCTATTCGATCATCATGATCTCGTCCGAACTGCCGGAGATCGTCGGCATGTGCGACCGCGTCGCCGTGTTCCGGCAGGGCCGCATCGAAGCGATGCTCGAAGGCGACGAGATCGACTCGAACGCCGTGATGACCTATGCAACAGCCGGCACCCGTGGAGCAAACCATGAACACGCCTAATCCTTCTTCACCGCCGAAAACCTCGACCGTCAGCAGTGACACGCCGGGCGCACCGATGCGCTTTACGTGGGCCGCGTTGAAACGCTCGACGCTGTTTTATCCGTTCATCGGTTTACTGGTGGTGTGCATCGTGATGGTGTTTGCGAGCGACAGTTTCCTCTCCGCTGCGAATATCGAGAACGTGCTGCGCCAGGTGTCGATCAACGCGATCATTGCTGTGGGGATGACGTGCGTGATTCTGACCGGCGGTATCGACCTGTCGGTTGGCTCGGTGATGGCTTTGGCAGGCACGCTTGCCGCGGGCCTGATGGTCGCCGGGATGAATGCCGTGGCCGCGTTGGCAGTGGGTATCGCAGTCGGTTTGGGCTTCGGCGCGGCGAACGGGTTGTTTGTTGCGTACGCCGGTATGCCGCCGATCATCGTCACGCTCGCCACGATGGGTATCGCGCGCGGCCTCGCGCTGATCTACACCGGCGGCTATCCGATCGACGGGCTGCCTGACTGGGTCAGCTTCTTCGGCAGCGGCAAGATACTCGGCATCCAGGCGCCGGTTGTGATCATGGTGGTGATCTATGCGATTGCCTGGGTGTTGCTCGAACGCATGCCGTTCGGCCGCTACGTGTACGCGATCGGCGGCAACGAGCAGGCGACGCGTCTGTCCGGCGTACGTGTGGCCCGCGTAAAACTGATCGTCTACTCGATTGCCGGTTTGACGTCCGCTTTCGCCGCCATCGTGTTGACCGCGCGCTTGATGAGCGGTCAGCCGAACGCGGGCGTTGGCTTCGAACTCGACGCCATCGCCGCCGTGGTGATGGGCGGCACGTCGATCTCCGGCGGACGCGGCTCGATCATCGGCACCTTGATCGGCGCGTTGTTACTCGGCGTGCTGAACAACGGCCTGAACATGGTCGGCGTGAATCCGTATGTGCAGAACGTGATCAAGGGCGGAATTATTTTGCTGGCGATCTACATCAGCCGCGACCGCAGAAAGTAACTTTTAACTGACCTCTTTTTAGCAGGGCCATGCAATGACTCAATCCACACAATCCACGCATTCCGATCAGCAGGAAATGACGGCGATCGTCTGCCACGCACCGAAAGACTATCGCGTCGAACAAGTGTCCAAGCCAAAGGCTCGCGCACACGAACTGGTGATCCGTATCGCCGCGTGCGGCATTTGCGCGAGCGACTGCAAATGCCATTCGGGCGCGAAGATGTTTTGGGGCGGCCCGAGCCCGTGGGTCAAAGCGCCAGTGATTCCGGGTCACGAGTTTTTTGGTTTCGTCGAAGAAATCGGCGAAGGCGCGGCCGATCACTTCGGCGTGAAGATCGGCGATCGCGTGATCGCCGAACAGATCGTGCCGTGCGGCAAGTGCCGCTATTGCAAATCCGGCCAGTACTGGATGTGTGAGGTGCACAACATCTTCGGCTTCCAGCGCGAAGTCGCGGATGGCGGCATGGCCGAGTACATGCGTATTCCGCCGACGGCGATCGTCCATAAGATTCCCGACGGCATCTCGCTCGAAGATGCCGCGATCATCGAACCGCTCGCGTGTGCGATCCACACGGTGAATCGCGGCGACCTGCAACTCGACGATGTCGTGGTAATTGCGGGCGCGGGTCCGCTTGGTTTGATGATGACGCAAGTCGCGCATCTGAAGACGCCGAAGAAGCTCGTCGTGATCGATCTGGTTGAGGAACGTCTGGCACTCGCGCGTGAATATGGCGCGGACGTGACGATCAATCCGAAACAGGACGACGCGTTGGCGATCATTCATTCGCTAACGGACGGCTACGGTTGCGACGTCTACATCGAAACGACTGGCGCGCCGATCGGCGTCAACCAAGGCATGGATTTGATTCGCAAGCTCGGACGTTTCGTCGAGTTTTCCGTGTTCGGAGCGGATACGACGCTGGACTGGTCGGTGATCGGCGACCGCAAGGAGCTCGATGTACGCGGCGCGCATCTCGGCCCATACTGTTATCCGATTGCGATCGATTTGCTGGCGCGCGGACTCGTGACGTCGAAGGGCATCGTCACGCACGGCTTTTCGCTGGAAGAATGGGACGAAGCGATCAAGGTCGCTAACTCGCTCGATTCGATCAAGGTGTTGCTGAAGCCGCGTGTCTGAGCGTTTGGCGCAACGCGGGTCAAGGACGAGCGGCACATAAACGGAGACTGTATGGACTACGTCATCGGCGTCGATATCGGCACGCAGAGCACCAAGGCGCTGCTGGTCGATCAGCACGGCGCGATCGTCGCGCAGCATGCGTCGAGCTATCAGCCGGATACGCCCAAGCCGCTATGGGCCGAGCAATGGCCGGCAGTGTGGTTGAAGGCGGTGGTGGAATGCATTGCGGCGTGCGTCGGCAAGGCGAAGGAGGCGGGCGTCGCGGCGAAGTCCATCAAGGCGCTGTGCGTGAGCAGCCTGTATGGCGGATCGGGGATTCCCGTCGATAGCGAGATGCGGCCGCTTTATCCGTGTCTGATCTGGATGGACCGGCGTGCGACCGATCAGGTGGAGTGGGTGCGTGGAAACATCGACCTCGAGCGGCTGTATGCAATCACGGGTAATGGCGTGGACAGCTACTACGGTTACACGAAGATGTTGTGGCTGCGCGAGCACGAGCCGGATGTGTGGGCGCGCACGCGCTACTTCCTGCCGCCGAATGCGTATGTGATTTATATGCTGACCGGTGATGTTGCTGTCGATCATAGTTCGGCAGGGAATATCGGCGGTATCTACGACATTGCGAAGCGCGACTGGTCGGATGAAGCGCTCGACATGCTCGGTATCCCCGCGACGATGATGCCGGAGCGGTTGGTGGAGTCGTCGGACGTGGTGGGCGGATTGTTGTCGCAGTGGACCGAACAGCTTGGATTGGAGGCGGGCACGGCGATCGTCGCGGGTGGTGTGGATGCCGCGGTGGCGACGTTTGCTGCGGGTGTGACGCGCGCGGGGCAACACGTTGCGATGATCGGTACGAGTATGTGCTGGGGGTATATCAACCAGACAGTCGATGCGCGGCATGGGTTGATCAGCATGCCGCATGTTTTCAACGGTCAGCGCGATATTTATGTGTTCGGCGGCGCGATTACGGCGGGTGCTTCGGTGACGTGGTATCGCGAGCAGTTTTGTCATGCGGAGACGGAGGCCGCACGCGCGATACCGAATGGGGATCCGCATCGGTTGCTTGAAGAGAGCGCTTCTCAGATTCCAGCGGGTTCGGACGGTGTGATGTTCTTGCCTTATTTGATGGGCGAACGCAGTCCGGTTTGGGATGCGAAGGCGAGTGGAGCGTTTGTTGGCCTGAGTCTGTTTCACACGCGAGCGCATTTGTATCGTGCGGTGTTGGAAGGCGTTTCGTTCGCGTTGAAGCACAACATCGAAGCAGGACGTAAAGGTGCGCAGTCGTTGGATGACAAGTTGATCGTCGTGGGCGGTGCGGCGCATTCGGATTTGTGGATGCAGATCATTGCGGACATTACCGGCTATCCGGTCTATACGATCGAGCAGGATGTGGAGGCAGCGATGGGCGCGGCGTTGCTGGCGGGTGTCGGTGTCGGTCTGGTGTCGCGTGAAGAGGCGCAGCGCGGATGGGTCACGCTGATTGAACGTGCGGAGCCGAACGCGCAACGGATGGCGTTGTACGAGCAGCGATTCGGCGTTTATACGGATTTGTATCCGGCGTTGAAGCCGGTCATGCATCGGTTGCAGACATCATGAATGCTACTTTTGATTTTTCTGGTCGCTCGATTCTGGTTACGGGTGCATCGAGTGGAATTGGACGGGCTACGGTGGAAGCGTTGTGCGCATCCGGCGCGAACGTGGTCGCAGCGGCGCGGAATGTGAATGAGCTCGCTCGTCTGGCAGAGGAAACGGGCTGCGAGCCGCTGATGCTTGATGTGAGCGACGAAGCCGCTATCGATGAAGCGCTGGTTTCGCTCGATGCATTCGATGGGCTCGTGAATTGCGCGGGCATCGCCTTACTTGAGCGGGCAGTGGATACGACCGGTGCGAGTTTCGATCGTGTGATGGCGGTGAATGCGCGAGGGGCGGTGCTAGTTGCCAAGTACGTGGCCCGCGGGATGATCGATGCTAAACGCGCCGGCAGCATAGTGAATGTTTCCAGTCAGGCTGCACTCGTGGCACTGGATGACCATTTGAGTTATTCGGCTTCCAAGGCTGCGCTTGATGCTGTTACGCGTGCTTTGTGTATCGAGTTGGGGCCTTACGGCATTCGCGTGAATAGCGTCAATCCGACGGTGACGCTGACGCCGATGGCGGTGCAGGCGTGGAGTGATCCCGTGAAGCGCGATCCGGCTCTGATGGCGATTCCGTTGCGGCGCTTTGCAGAGTCCGCTGAGGTCGCTGCGCCGATTATGTTTTTGTTGAGCGATGGGGCTTCGATGATTAGTGGGGTTTGCTTGCCGGTTGATGGGGGGTATACGGCGAGGTGATGGGTTCGCGCGCGTCAAGAAAAGGCGCGGGTCGTGCCTTTTTCTTGTGCGTGTGGCCTACAGCGATACGACTCGCGTGCCAACGAGCGTGAGCGACCAATCAATGACAACTGCTACAAAACCCCACAAGAATAGCTGCCGAGCGCTCATATTTCGCCTGCTCAATTGGTAACCGAGGATTGCGAATAGAAAGGGCGGCCCGAGCACGACCAGTGCAAGACCTACGATCATGTGCGCGTCACTACTGCATACGTCAATACCACCGCACACGCTGGGTTTCGGTCGGCAGTAGCTCGGATAAGCCTTGCACAATCTGACGTCTATAGCACCCCACGCAAGTACGCTCGCGAACCCGAGAAGACCGAAACAAGCCGTTGTGAAGAAACGCCTATTCATTCGATTTCCGTTTGGGCTAACCCTGGCGGCTCGAACGGCGCGCTTTGGCGATGATCCCGCCAGCGAGCGCAAGCACGAAAGCACTAGCCAATGCACAGCGAAGGGCGAACACCAAAGCGTGCACGCCGCACTCGTCGCCACATTCGACCGTCGAATGTGGCAAGGCGGTGTACAGTCCAATCAAACCGCCAACGATAGCCCCGCCGACGAATAGTGAGAGGATGAGTATTGCTGTTTTCAGGCTATTTCCCAGAATGAGATTTGCTTCGCGTCTGCGAGATTAGAAAACACAGTCGGTTTGTTCGGCATTGTCAGTTTCCATCCTGTTTCGCAAACATCTGCGTGATCCTGTCGCCATTGCGCAGGCTGCCGCCAAAAAGGTCAGCAGGCCGGGCCCCGATCACGAGTGCAAACCCCGTCCCGTCCGTGATGACCACTTCATTCCGGTCTCGGTAGGTCCCGATATCGCCAACGGGTGCAACACCCAGGCCATGGAAGCCGAACCCTTCTGTTGCTGTTGTGACGTGTCCGACTCTTCCGGTTAGTGAACCGATTGTCGCGAACAGATATTTTGCTTCTTTGCTGTCCCCATCTTTCATGTGCTGTCTCCTGCTAGTGGTTGAACAAGACCATTTGGCCGAGACTCGCCGCATTGGAATCCGATCGCTATAAGACGGCTCCGAAAATAAAAATGTTATGTGGGCTGCATCGGGGCAATCGCGTGAAACGTTACAGATGGTGGCGGAATCGTTGTAAGTCCGGCGGAATGCGCGTTTACTGCGGCATTTGATCCCGGGGAAAGGCCATGCAGGAAGACGTGCAGAGTATCGAAGAGACGTTGGCGATCTGCGCGATCCGCGCAGCCGCACGCCGGCTCATGATCTGACGGAGATGGCGCCGGAATTTCGTTTTTCCGGTGCAAGAACAAATGTGTTGCTGACAACGGATGTTAGAGGAATGGCATGATTAAGAATCGAGAGATAGCCGTAGACCTAAGCAATCGACTGCTCAAGATGAGCGGCGCGATTAACGACGCAATCATTCTTGTACAGGATCGTTGCCCAGACGATGAGTTCAAAGAGTTCCGCATGGCGATGGGTAGGTTGCTTGACCGTCTATACGTGTTGGGCCTAGAACCAATCTACGAAGAACATCCAGATATAGCGCCGCCAGAGTTGGAGTTTAAGCCTCGGGGGAAAGGCAATAGTTGACCAGCCCGCGTCACTGCTAAAGTCTCCAGACAGAGTTTGCGTCCGATCTACAGGCAGCATCCACGCATGCTCGATATCTCAAGGTCAAACACTTCACGGCATCAAAGTTTTCTGACGCTAGGATGTTAAGACCTTACGTAACTTCAGAATCACCTCACGCGTTTTTCGAGCGTGACTGATTTCTCTCGCCGCGAAAAAGACTCAGTCTCTACGGATAAGTTTGTTCAACTCTGTAGGAGACGGGCTCGTGGCAAATACCATAACCAACGAAACGGCCGATCTGTTTGCAACCATCGGTTCACTGATCGGACGAGGCAGACGGATAGCGACGGCAACGGTCGGATCGACTATCGATTGCTTGGGTCGTACCGATGACGGCGACAGCTCGCCCCGCATCGAGAATCAGGAGGCCGTCAACTATAAGGTTCATTGCGGTGATGAAGCACTTGCTCGAGAAGCGGGGGTTTGAAGCATGCCAAACAAGGAGACCGTCGTTCGAACGAATTCAATTCCCGGCTCAATCAAAGTGGTTGACTTGAGGGTTTTGACCTTCCAGGAGCTGTGGGACAACTATCCTTCGGGCAACCCATACAATGATCCAACCGGAGAATACAAGAATCAGTGTGCGATACGCATGAGCGTCACATTTCATCGAATCGGCAGTGAGATGAAATCCTTCTCGCAGAAGCTAGTCAAACCGATGCCGGGTAAGCCAACGCTTGGGCGAATCTTGTTGGATGGGAAGCCTACGGCTACGCGAGCATACGAGTTAGCCGAGTGGCTAAGGCTGCGGCCATTTGCGGGACTTCCGAACGCCGAGGACATCACTGGCGTTGATTGGGAATCAAAGGTCAAGGGTCGCACGGGTATTATCTTCTTCTACGGATACTGGCGGCAGGAGGGGGGACTCACAGGACAATCTGAGCGGCGGCCATATCGACCTTTGGAACGGAACACGATTGACCATAAGCGGCCCGATGGACTCCGTTGCAACACTTGGCAGACGGTTCGGACTGAACTCTTTTGCCTCGAGTTTTCCGTTTGGATTCTCCGATTTACGCCAATCAAAGCAAATATTATTTTGGGCAATGAAATGAAAAGGCTGGCGGCTCTTGTGATGTTCACTGCTATAGGGGCAATTGCCGGCACCGTTGCAGCATGCATCGTGCTTGCCTTCTCACCCGTATGCGGATACGACTGTGAGACTCACGCTACTGGAGTCTGGTTCTTCATAACCGGCGCGTGTCTTATCGGGTTCCCCTTACTGGGACATGTGTTCACGCGTGGGGCGAGATTGACCGTCAAACGAGGATCCATTGTCGCCGCTGGCTTGGTGAGTACGGTATTGCTTGGCGCATCATGTTTTTATGTCGTAGACCTTCGTAGACATTACGCCGATGCCGAAGCGGCACGCCCGGTAAGCGCGGACGTCGACTTCATGTACATGTCCATAGCAACGCGTGACGTGCAGACTTATACGAAGACGGCAAACGGATTGGTGAAACCGCTGACTGTCATACCCCAGTGGCAACGGTGCGCAATTGATGGTGCGTGGTGCGATACAAGCCCGAAGCAAGCGCATATGCGATGCAAGACTGGTGTGGTTTATGTGAATGCAGCCGACTGGTCTGCATTTTCTCTAGTTCCGAACGAAAATATTCTTGGCGCAGTGCCCATGAAATCGATGAACCTTTGCGAACCTGGGAACATTCCAGATAACTAGCCCGATCACATTGGCTTCTGATTCGATTGTTGAGCGTCGATAGCAACGCCATGCGGAGTGATGTATGGCGAGAGTGAGGTGGCGCCGCTTGAACTTCAATGGGCGCCTGTTCCGGCGTACCGGTACGTATAAGAAAGGCGCGAACGAATCGCGCCTTTTCTTTTGTCGCAGCATGGTCGCCGCTACTTCTTTTTAGTGCTTCACTGCTGCCAACTGCGCATCAGCTCGCGCGCGCTCGGCAGTCTTTACGCGTTCCTGCTTACGCGTCACAGCTTTGTCCGACGCAGCCTCGGCTTCAGCTGCAGCTTCCCCTGCCTCTCGTCCTGCCTCCGCAGCATCTGAAAGAAGTTGTGCCGCAAGTTTGGCGGTGATGCGGCTATGAGGAACCCCCTTCGCATCGAGCGCGATTACCTGATACAGGTCGCGGTCGCATTCAACTTCCTGCTGGTATTGCTCGACGGTATAGAGCAGGTGTTCCAGCAGGTTGCGCTCTCGGCGTCTTTCTTCAACCGTCGTAGCCGGGCATCGGGTGATGCTCGCAGCGAGGTCAATCAGTGTTCGAAGCTGCTGGATTTGCCGGTCGCATGCTCCAAACGCGGACAGTGCAAGTTTTTCGTACTGGAGCGCATCAACCGGCGGGCGTGATGCAGTTTGATTCTTCTTGGTGGATTTGCTCATGGTGCGATTTCCGGTTAGTTCCTAGATCGCCCGACACTTGCTAACAGGTAGGGTGAGCGGGCACGTAGCGAGTTTGAGAGACCGGGCGTAAAACCAAAACCGGCGAGCCTTGCGGCTCCCTCACCACAGCCCGCCCATAGAAACGGACGTGCATGGTTGCGCACTACCCACTTTCGCAGGTAGTGCGGTTTTACGCTGCGGGCTCTCACACCCGGCCGTCTTGTCTAACGGCAAATAGAAATCTAACCCAACTATTTTTTAAGACGATCAACCGGACGAGCTAAACGCGCGAATTATAACCAATCTTTACATTTGAACCGATGCGTCTACGGGTCACCATACATTGCTCGAATGCAGTCAATGCGTCGCGCATTGACGACGACACAAAGACCGTTAAAGCATCGTCCTCACATGCCAAAGCTCAGGAAACAAAACCACATCCAGCATCTTCCGCAGATAAGGCGCGCCACTCGTGCCGCCGGTACCTTGCTTGAACCCAATAATCCGCTCAACCGTCGTCACATGCCTAAACCGCCACTGCCGAAATGCATCCTCGAGATCGACAAGTTCCTCCGCCATCTCGTACAACTCCCAATGCTGCGAAGGATTCCGATACACCTCCAGCCAGGCCGCTTCGACGGAAGCATCATGCGTCGTCGGCTGCGTCCAGTCCCGCTCCAACCTGGAGGGTGAAATCGCAAACCCACGCCTTGCCAGCAGTCGAACCACTTCATCGTAAAACGAAGGCGCTTTCAGCGAAGCCGTCACCTCAGCAAGAACATCCGCCCGATGCGCATGCGGCTTCAGCATCTGCTCATTCTTATTACCGAGCAAAAACTCGATCTGCCGATACTGATAAGACTGGAACCCGGAAGAGCTACCCAGATAAGGCCGCATCGCCGTGTACTCGGACGGCGTCATCGTCGCGAGAACGCTCCATGCCTGGACGAGCTGCTCCATGATCCGCGACACCCGCGCAAGCATCTTGAACGCCGGCGGCAATTCATCGCGATGCACAGCCTTCAACGCCGCGCGCAACTCATACAGCGCGAGCTTCATCCACAATTCGCTCGTCTGATGCTGGATGATGAACAGCATCTCGTTGTGATCCGGCGACAACGGATGCTGCGCATCCAGCACCGTCCCCAGCGAGAGATAATCGCCGTAACTCATCGACTCCGAAAAATCGAGCTGCGCGTCATGCCAGCCATCGCTGGAATCGGAAGCCACTGAGGAGCCGGAAGCAGGGGGTGTCGCATGCGCAACTCCACCGCCATGCCCAAACGGACAGCCTTGCGCCGGTTTCTCTTCCGGCAATCCCGGCGTTTGCATGTGATCGGTCATCGCGAGCTCCTCAGGTCACTGCGCCGCGGGCGGCAAATTCAGGGGCTCGCCAGGTCTCTTGCGCAAGCACATCGCGCAGCGTCTCCACCGCATCCCACACATCGACGAAGCGCGTGTACAGCGGCGTAAAACCAAACCGCAACACATGAGGCTCGCGATAGTCGCCGATCACGCCACGCGCGATCAACGCCTGCATCACCTCATAACCATGCGGATGTTCGAAGCTCGCATGCGAACCGCGCTGCGCATGTTCGCGCGGCGTCACGAGCTTCAAAGGAAACTCGCCGCAACGCGCTTCGACCAGTTCGATAAACAAATCGGTCAGCGCGAGCGACTTGGCGCGGATGGTCTGCATATCCGTTTGAAGGAACACATCGAGCCCGCATTCGACCAGCGACATCGACACCATCGGCTGCGTGCCGCACAAGAAGCGGCCGATACCGTCATCGGGTTGATACGCCGGGTCCATCTTGAACGGCGCGCGATGACCCCACCAACCCGACAGCGGCTGCGCGAAATCGTTTTGATGACGCTTCGGCACCCACACGAATGCGGGCGAACCCGGGCCGCCGTTCAGATACTTATACGTGCAGCCCACCGCGTAGTCCGCGCCAACACCATTCAGGTCGACCGGCACCGCGCCCGCCGAATGCGCGAGGTCCCACAGCGCAAGCGCGCCCTTGTCGTGGATCAGCTTGGTCAGCGCGACCATGTCGTGCATGTAGCCGGTGCGGTAGTTCACGTGCGTGATCATCGCGATCGCGGTGTCGTCGCCGATCGCTGCAGGAAGCTCAGACGGATCGTCGACAAGGCGCAATTCATAACCGCGGTCGAGCTGTTCGATCAGCCCTTGTGCGATGTACAGATCGGTCGGGAAATTCGAGCGCTCAGAAACGATCACGCGACGCTTCGGATCGCGTGCGTTCGCCAACCGCACGGCAGCCGACAAAAGCTTGAACAGGTTGATCGAAATCGTATCCGTGACGACCACTTCGTTTTCGGCCGCACCGATCAGCGGCGCGAGCTTGTTGCCGAGGCGGCGCGGCAATTCGAACCAGCCGGCGGTGTTCCAACTGCGGATCAGGCCTTCGCCCCATTCGGCGGCGATCACTGTCTGCGCGCGTTGTGCGGCGGCAGCTGGCGGCACGCCGAGCGAATTGCCGTCGAGATAGATGGTCGTCGGCGACAGCGCGAACTGGTCGCGCAGCGTTGCGAGCGGGTCGGCGCTATCGAGCGCCAGTGCTTCTTCACGGGTGTTCATGATGGTCCAGTCAAAGAAATCAGGGAGTTCGGTGAATGCGGTGATGCAGTTTTGCAGAGCGTCGGTGATCAGTGCGAGGCGGGCAGCGCCCGCAACACGGCGCGCACAGGGCTCGCATCGAGCGTAGTCAGCTTGAGCGGCAGCGCGATCAGTTCGTAGTCACCGGGCGCGACGGCATCCAGCACGATGCCTTCGAGAATCGCCATGCGGTGCGCGCGAATCCGGTGGTGCGCGTCCATCGTCTTCGATTCCTGCGGATCGAGCGACGGTGTATCGATGCCGATCAGCTTGACGCCGCGAGCCGCGAGGAGATCGATGGTCTCAGGCGCAACCGCGCAGAACGCGCTGTCCCAGGCCGCCGTCGGTGCGTTCTTGTAAGTGCGTAGTAAGACTCGCGGCGGCAGGTCGTCGAGCGAGCCGGTCAGGTGTTGTGGCGTCACAACAGGCGAAGCGCCGATGCAATGAATCACGCGGCAGCGTCCAAGGTACGCATCGAGTGCAACCTGGCCGATCGCCGCACCTTCGGCGTCGTAGTGAAGTGGGGCGTCGGTGTGAGCGCCGGTGTGCGGCGACAGCGTCAGGCGCGCGACGTTGACGGGCGAGCCCGCCTCCATGCGCCACACGCGTTCGATGCCGACCGGCGTGTCGCCAGGCCAGACGGGCGTCGCGGTATCGACGGCGGGGGTGATGTCCCAGAGTGTGTCCATGTCTCCATCGGCGGATTGTGTCTATGTGGGAATGATAGGTGGCTTGACGCGAAATGTGATTGCGAAAAAATCTCCTTCTGAGCCGTGTCTTGGAACATAATTTGAGGCAAATGGGAAAG
Source organism: Paraburkholderia polaris (assembly GCF_012927345.1). GTDB lineage: Bacteria > Pseudomonadota > Gammaproteobacteria > Burkholderiales > Burkholderiaceae > Paraburkholderia > Paraburkholderia polaris. Next base: position 23,774 of record NZ_JABBGJ010000008.1, on the reverse strand, counting down.
GGAGACCGAATATGAACGCGATCTCGCTCGACGCCACCGATTGCCGTATCTTGACGGTGCTTCAGCAAGAAGGACGGATCAGCAATCTCGATTTGGCGGAGCGCATCTCGCTTTCGCCGTCGGCCTGTCTACGACGGCTGCGCCTGCTGGAAGAGCAGGGCGTCATCGAACATTACCGCGCGTGTCTGAACCGCGAAGTGCTGGGTTTCGAACTGGAAGCGTTCGTGCAGGTGTCGATGCGCAACGACCAGGAGAACTGGCACGAGCGTTTTGCAGAGGCGGTGCGGGATTGGCCAGAAGTGGTCGGCGCGTTTGTGGTGACCGGCGAAACCCATTATCTGCTGCGGGTGCTCGCCCACAATCTCAAACACTATTCGGATTTCGTGCTGCAACGCCTCTATAAGGCGCCGGGCGTGATGGACATTCGTTCGAATATCGTGCTGCAGACACTGAAGGAAGATTCGGGCGTGCCGGTGTCGCTAGTGACGAAAACCAGCCACAGCACGCCGCATAGCTGAGTGCGGCTGGCGGGTCAGTTTGCGTCGGCTTGAACCTGCTTTTGCCTGCCTGCGGCCGCTGTTGATACACAGCGGCGCCGCGTTCAGAGCGGCTTGAGTCCGTGGAATTGGCCGTTCTGGAAGAGCAGCGGCGCAATTTCCGCGGCATTCTCGTGGACGCCGCAACGCTCCACTTCGCCGACGAAAATCACATGGTCGCCTTCTTCGTAGCGGCTGCGGTTATGGCATTCGAACCAGGCGAGCGCGCCGTCGAGCACCGGCATGCCGGTGTCGCCTTCGGCGTGCGACACACCTTCGAAACGATCGCCCTTTACCGTGGCAAAGCGTTTGCACAGATCGAGCTGCGACGCGGCCAGCACGTTGACCACATAGTGACTGTTCACCCGGAACACCGGCATCGACGCCGAGCGCGTGGCCAGGCTCCACAGCACCAGCGGCGGATTGAGCGAAACCGAATTGAATGAGCTGGCCGTGATGCCGATCAATTGGCCGGACGCCGAGCGCGTTGTAATGACCGTGACGCCGGTGGCGAATTGGCTGAGCGCCTGTTTAAAGGCGGGCTGGTCGAAGTTGGGCGGGCTGGCGCGTTTCATCGGGCGGAAGCCTTGGTGCCAAGACGGGTGAACCCCGAGCTGAACCCATCGCGCGTGCGGCCGGAAACAAATGATTCAAAAGTCATAGTGAAAATTGTCAATTTGTCCCAATTTTAACTGCAATCGCGGCGGACTGGCCGCGACACCTGCCGGTAAGTGGAAAAACCGCTAAGCTGGAAAGTCTGGGTGGTGGCATGAGCGTTGCGGTTAACTGGGACCGGCATAGGCCGACTATCAGTATCAAGGAGCAAGCAGCATGAGTCAGACAGGCGAAGTCGCCACCCTCGGTGGCGGGTGTTTCTGGTGCCTCGAAGCGGTGTATCTGGGCGTCGAAGGCGTGAACTCGGTGGAGTCGGGCTATGCGGGTGGCCAGACCCAACGGCCGTCCTATGAACAGGTGTGCGACGGCGTGACGGGCCACGCGGAAGTCGTGAACGTCGACTTCGATCCGGCGAAGATCAGCTATCGCGAGATTCTCGATATTTTCTTCGCGATCCATGATCCGACCCAGTTGAACCGGCAGGGCAATGACGTCGGCACGCAATACCGTTCGGTGATTTTCACGAATTCCGACGCGCAGCGTGAAACGGCATTGCAGGCGATCCGCGAGATCGGCGAACAGCAGATTTACGACGGCCAGATCGTCACCCAGGTGCTACCGCTCGACGGCAACTACTGGCCGGCCGAAGCGTATCACCAGAACTATTTCGCGCAGCATCCGAATCAGGGGTACTGCTCGTTCGTGGTGGCACCGAAGGTCGCGAAGTTCCGTCAGAAGTTCGCGCACCGGATCAAGGCGAGCTGAGCGGTTGCGATTGCGGCCCCGACGCCGGTTCCTCATGGCCATCATGCTCGTGCTCGTGCTCATGAGCGAGGCGCGCATACGCCTCAATAATCGCCCGCGCCAGTTCTACGCAGCTTAACGGCGCTGAACCTTCCGCCTTGTTGTTGACCGCGATCACCACCGGCTGGCCGGCCAGCGCGTAGCGCGCGGCCAGTTCGGCGAGCGCGGCGCGGGTCGAGGGGTCTTGGTCGACCAGCTGGTTGAACGGTTCGTACTTGGCCTTCGCCTGTTCGTATTTGAAGCCGCCGTGCAAACTCCAGCGCACGATCAGCGGGCCGGCCGGCTCGCCGTCCAGCAGCGCGAGCGCCGCCGCCTGACGCAGCGGGTCCGGCATCCGCGCATGAATGCCAACGCAATACCGCACGCCCGCCGCTTTCAGCGTACGGATAAAGCGCGGCGTGAGCAAACTCGCGTCGCGGATTTCGATCGCATAGCAAGTGCCTTCAGGCAGCTTCGGCAACGCTGTTATGAACTCGGCGAGTCGCTCGATGAACGCCGCCGGTTGTGCGAGCATCTGGTCGGGCAGTGGCGAGAGCTGGAACACCAGAGCGCCGGCTTTCGCACCGAGGCCTTCGAGGCATGGCGTGACGAATTCGTCGATTGCCATTTGCGCGTTCAGAAAGCACGGGTTCAGCGAGACCGGCTCGCCGCGTTCGGCGCGCACGGTGGCGTCGGTGATCGTCATCGGTGCTTTGACGATGAAGCGAAAGTGCTCCGGCACCTGCTGTGCGTAGCGCAAGTATTCGGTGACGGTAAGCGCCTGATAAAACGACCGGTCGATGCTGACGGTCTTTAACAGTGGATGCGCACCATAGGCTGTCAGACCCTCGCGCGAGAGTTTGCTGTTGCTGTAGTCGTCGCCGTAGACAATGCCGTTCCAGCCCGGAAACGACCATGTCGACGTGCCGAGGTGGACCTGCGCCGGCAGTTCGGCAGCGAGCGCCAGGAGTTCAGAAGAGGGTGGTGCCGCGAGAACGTCGCGTGAGCGGCGTTTTCTGGGCGTATCGGCGGTTGCTGGCGCTGCATCGGCGTCGGCCGCGGTCCCGGTTTTGGGTGGCACCGGCACGTCGTCTTCCTGCCAGAGCAAGGCAGCGCCGCTTGCCTTTGCGGGCGGCTGGCGCCGCCGTTCAATCTGCGCCGTGGCAGCCGGTGTTGGCGTTGCAGCCGAGCTTGCTAGCGTGACTTCGGCTCCGGCTCCGGCTCCGGCTCCGGCTCCGGCTCCGGGGCCGGCACTCGCGCGCAGTGCTCCCGCGCCAGGCTTAGATGCCAATGCCGGCGTCTGCCCCACCGGCATCCCGAACAGATCGAACTGCACGGCGTCGGCCTGCGTGTCCTGCTCGCCGCTCACCGGCTGTTCAACTTCGCTTGTCCCGCTCTGGTCCATCGATGTTCGACCTGCTGTTTAAGGTTTGCGCCGCGTCGGCCCGCTCATGCAATGCACGCAGCCCCGGCACGCCGCTACGGCAAATCGCCGCGGCGCAACCGTATCACAACGTTTTGTCGTACATAAAACGGCGCGACCACGGCAAGGTTTTCGCGCTGCGGCCGGCTTTGCGGCACACTACCTGGTAGATCGAGACGTCGTCGGTTTCGAACGCGTACGCGCAACCGGCCAGGTACAAGCGCCAGATGCGGAATTTTTCGTCGTCGACCAGCTTGCGGGCTTCGTCCGCATGCGCCTCGAAGTTTTCCGCCCAGATGTCCAGCGTTTGCGCATAGTGACGGCGCAGGCTTTCGACGTCAACCGCTTCGAGGCCGCCGCGCTGCATCGCTTCGAGCGCGAGGCTGATATGCGGCAACTCGCCGTCAGGAAATACATAGCGGTCGATGAATTCGCCGCCGCCGAGCGCGGTTTCGCCGCTTTCCGAATCGCTCGACGTGATGCCGTGATTCATGACGACGCCGTCGTCGACCAGCAGATCGTGGATCTTTTCGAAGTAGCCCGGCAGATTCTTGCGGCCGACGTGCTCGAACATGCCGACGCTGGTGATGCGGTCGAACTGTCCTTCGACGTCGCGATAATCCTGCAGACGAATCTCGATCTGGTTTTCCAGTCCCGCAGCCTTCACGCGTGCGGTGGCGAGATCGAACTGGTTCTGCGACAGCGTCACGCCGACACACCGGGCGCCGAACTTCTGCGCTGCGCGCAGGACGAGCGCGCCCCAGCCGCAGCCGATATCGAGCAGGCGCTGCCCCGGCTGCAACTGGATCTTGGTGAGAATGTGGTCGATCTTCTTGATCTGCGCGGTGGCGAGATCTTCATTGCCATTCTCGAAGTACGCACACGAGTACACCATGTTCTCGTCGAGCCACAGCTTGTAGAACTCGTTCGAGACGTCGTAGTGATACTGAATGGCCTTCTTATCCGACGACTTCGAGTGCTGGAAGTAGCGCCGTACGCGCGCCAGCTTGCTCGCGCTGGTGACGGTGTTGCGCGCCAGCTGATAGCCGACGTTGATGATGTCCGACAGCTTGCCTTCGATGTCTATCTTGCCCTTCACGTACGCCTCGCCGAGATTGTCGAGGCTCGGTTCGAGCAGATAAGGCAGCGCCGTGGCGCTTTTGACATGTAGCGTGACCTGAGGCGCGGCGAACTGCCCAAAGTCATGTTGCTGACCGTCCCATAGCACAAGGCGTGCTGGCAGGTTAGCCTTGATTTTTACGTCTTCCACCCACTGCGCCAGCTTTTTCTCCCAGAACATGTGATCTCTCCGTGTCCGTTGAATTAAAGCAAAGCCTGTGTGGATTGCGGCCCAGTGCGGCGCAACTCCTATGCCGCGAGACGCAGTCCGACCGGCGCGCGCCGCTGCGTTGGCAACGCGCGTACGGTGTTGTATTCCGGTTCAAGGCGATAGGCGGGAGATTTGCCAGTCGCTGTTTTCGCTTGAACGCGTAAAGAGCAAACGGTCGTGCAGACGCGACGGTCGGCCCTGCCAGAATTCGATTGCTTCGGGTACCAAACGATAACCGCCCCAGTGCGGTGGGCGCGGCGGTTGGTCGCCGTATTGCAGGCTGATTTCGCGTTCGCGTGTTTCGAGCTGCGAACGGCTTTCAATTACCTGACTTTGATTGGATGCCCACGCGCCGATGCGTGAACCGAGCGGGCGCGACGCGAAATACGTGTCGCTTTCTTCCGCGCTGGTTTTGACGATGCGGCCTTCCACACGCACCTGGCGTTCGAGTTCGATCCAGTAGAACAGCAGGCTCGCGTAAGGGTTAGCGGCCAGTTCGCGGCCCTTGCGGCTTTCGTAGTTGGTGAAGAACACGAAGCCACGCTCGTCGACACCTTTGATCAGCACGATGCGCGCCGACGGCCGGCCGCGCGAGTCGACCGTGGCCAGCGTCATCGTATTCGGTTCGGGCAGTTGGGCGTCTACCGCTTGCTGAAACCACGTGTCGAATTGACGAAACGGGTTGCGGTCGATATTGGCAACGTCCAAAGAACCCAGCGAATAGTTTTTTCGAAGTTCGGCGAGTGAGGTCATATTCTTATGCGAACGCTACAGTCCAATCAGTATAGCTAAGGCTTGAATTCTTTGCGCGCGACCAGATCAAGGCCCGCCGCGCTGTGTGGACATCTACGCGACTACGTTTGCAGCCATTCGGGCCTCCAGGTTGGTACGGCGATGTGGATTGACGCGATCAGGCAAAATACGGGCTGCGAACGCCTGAGCATGCCTGAGCGTTTTTATCACTTTGTGTTTTGCCTGCTTTGTTGAACGAGCCTTCCACCATGTCTAGCACCACCGCGCATTCCGATCTTACTACCAGCCTCGACGGGAGTGAAACCGCCGACCGCGCGCGGCGCTTCGGCGGCATTGCCCGCCTGTACGGCGCGCCGGCGCTCGCTGCGTTCGAAGGGGCACACGTCGCCGTGATCGGCATCGGCGGGGTCGGCTCATGGGTGGCGGAGGCATTGGCGCGCAGCGCGGTCGGCACGCTGACCTTGATCGATCTGGACAATGTCGCCGAGAGCAACACTAATCGCCAGATCCATGCGCTAGACGGTAACTACGGGAAACCGAAGGTCGAGGCGATGGCCGAACGCATTGCGGCAATCAATCCGTTCTGCGACGTGCGGCTGGTGGAAGACTTCGTCGAACCGGACAATTTCGCGGTGACGCTTGGCGGTGGTTTCGACTACGTGATCGATGCGATCGACAGCGTGCGTACCAAGACCGCGTTGATCGCGTGGTGCGTCGAGAAGAAGCAGCCGTTGATTACCGTGGGCGGTGCGGGTGGCCAACTGGACCCGACGCGCATTCGGATCGACGATCTCGCGTTGACCATCCAGGATCCGTTGCTATCGAAAGTGCGCGGGCAGTTGCGCAAACAGCATGGCTTTCCGCGTGGTCCGAAGGCGAAGTTCAAGGTGAGCGCGGTGTATTCCGATGAGCCGCTGATCTACCCGGAAGCCGCCGTGTGCGATATCGACGAGGAAGCGGAGCACGTGACCACGTCGCCGGGCCATACGGGGCCGGTCGGTTTGAACTGTGCGGGATTTGGATCGAGCGTATGCGTGACCGCGAGCTTCGGTTTTGCCGCGGCCGCGCATGTGTTGCGAGCCTTGGCGAAGCGGGCTGCAGGTTGAAGCGGTAGGGCGTTTAATGCGCACAGTGGCGTGTAGCAGGCGCCAAGGCGGTGAGCAGCGAGGCAATAAAGAAACGGAGCGGGCCGCAGGACATTAAGCCATTGACGGGGAGCTAGTTGCTGCAGTTTATGCCGCAACGCATTCAGGCGCGGCTCCTTCACCGCCCCTGAACACAGGTCAGATTAGTACAACAGCGCGCTCAGCTTGCGCCGCCATTGCGACACCAGCTCCGGCTGATGCGTGGCGAGATCGAACACCGACAGCATCGTCTTACGGCCGATGTCGTCGCGGAACGTGCGGTCGCGCTGCACGATGGCTAGCAGATGCTCGAGCGCGCCTTCGTATTTGCGGCGGGCGATGAGTGCGCTAGCCAGATCGAAGCGAGCTTCGAGATCGTCCGGATGCGCTGCGACTTTGGCTTCGAGTGCATCCGTGGGTGGCAGATCGGCAGCCGCGTCCACCGCATCGAGCCGGGTCTTGATCGCATTGAAACGCGCGTCGATCCCTTGCGTGGTTTTCGGCGACAGCAGGTCGACTTCATTGCGCGCTTCGTCGACGCGGTGATCTTCGAGCAGCATTTCGATGCGGTCCATGCGCGCTTCGTCGAAGCCTGGGTCGTAGGCGAGTGCGGCTTGCAGCGCATTGTAGGCATCCTCGCGGCGGCCTTCGGCCAACGCGGCTTGCGCTTCAAGACGTGCGGCGTCCGCGCCTTGCGGCACGAGGCGCTCGATAAACTCGCGCAACTGGCCTTCCGGCAGCACGCCGACGAATTGATCGACCGGCTGGCCGTCGGCAAACGCCATGACGTGCGGAATGCTGCGCACCTGGAAGTGCCCGGCCAGTTCCTGGTTCTCGTCCACGTTCACCTTCACCAGCTTCCATTTGCCGGCGGCTTCGGCTTCGAGCTTTTCCAGCATCGGGCCGAGCGTCTTGCAGGGCCCGCACCACGGTGCCCAGAAATCGACCAGCACAGGGGCCAGTGTCGACGCCGTGATGACGTCCTGTTCGAAAGTGGCCAGAGTGGTGTCCATTGCGTCCTCATCGATAAAACGGTTGGTTGGCTAAGTGGGGCCGGGCACGACGAATTCAATGCGCCTCGCGCTCACTTTTGCTTGCGCGGATTCGCGCTTATTTTCTCGTCGGCAGCGGAATCCATTCGGTTTCGCCCGGCACCTTGCCCATCTCCTGATTGGTCCACGCCAGCTTCGCGGCTTCGATCTTCTCGCGCGAACTGGCGACGAAGTTCCATTCGATAAAGCGCTCGCCATCCAGCTTCTCGCCACCGAGCAGCATCACGCGCGCGCCGTGGGTGCTGGCAAGCGTGACGGTTTCGTCGAGCGCGAGCACAGCCATCTGGCCCACTTCGAGCGGCGCGCCGTCGATCTCGAGATCGCCTTCCACCAGATAGACACCGCGTTCCTCGTGTTCCGGTTCGAGCGCGAAGGCGCCGCCCGGGGCGAACTCCGCGGCCACATACAGCGTGCCGGAAAAGGTCGCGACCGGCGAGGTTTCGCCGAACGCGGTGCCCGCGATCACGCGCAGCGTGACGCCGTTGCGCTCGACCACCGGCAGCGTGTCGGCCGCATGATGCGCGAAGGACGGTTCGATGTCTTCGTCGTCGAGCGGCAGCGCGACCCAGGTCTGGATGCCGTGCACGGTCAGGCCGCTCGCGCGGTCTTCGGCCGGTGTGCGCTCGGAATGGACGATGCCGCGGCCCGCCGTCATCCAGTTGACGTCGCCCGGGACGATCTTCTGCTCGGAGCCGAGGCTGTCGCGATGCATGATCGAGCCTTCGAACAGATACGTGACGGTGGCAAGGCCGATATGCGGGTGCGGACGCACGTCAAGCCCGGCGCCCGGTTCGAGCGTGGCAGGGCCCATGTGGTCGAAGAAGATGAACGGGCCGATCAGGCGCGCCGCCATGGCCGGCAGCACACGCCGCACGGTGAGGCTGCCGACGTCGCGCAGATGCGGTTTGAGAACTGCTTTGATCGAGGAAGACATGGGCAGGCTCGGCTGGAAGGGTGAGTCGGATTTTGCTTAATAGACGATTCTACTGCGGAGGGCGGAATGCTGACGGTTTGCGCCGTTTTACCGCTCCGGGATTCCGTAAGGCACGCCATCCCTTGATGCTGCTGGCTCCGCTAAACTGCCGGATCCAACAATGAAATGGAGACCGGGATGTCGCCCAAGGATTTACTGCTCGCGCTGGTCGTCGTGGTTGCGTGGGGCGTCAATTTCGTCGTGATCAAGGTGGGCCTGCATGGCGTGCCGCCGATGCTGCTCGGCGCGCTGCGTTTCGCGCTCGCCGCAGTGCCGGCGGTGTTTTTCGTCAAGCGGCCGCAGATGCCGTGGCGCTGGCTGTTCGCTTACGGCGCGACGATTTCGTTCGGGCAGTTCGCTTTTCTGTTCTCGGCGATGTATGTCGGTATGCCGGCGGGGCTCGCTTCGCTCGTATTGCAGGCGCAGGCGTTCTTCACGTTGATTTTCGCGGCCCTGTTTCTGCACGAACGCTTTCGCGTGCCGAACATCGTCGGTTTGCTGATCGCGGCGGGCGGTCTCGCGATCATCGGCATGCAAGGCGGCCACGCGATGACGCTCGCCGGTTTCATCCTCACGCTGTGCGCCGCGTGTTCGTGGGCGCTTGGCAACATCGTCACGAAGAAGGTCGGCAAGGTCGATCTGGTCGGCCTGGTGGTGTGGGGCAGCCTGATTCCGCCGTTGCCGTTTTTTGCGCTGTCGTACGCGTTCGAGGGGCCGCAACGGATCGTCGCGGCGCTGTCCGGGATCAGCGCGATGTCGATTTTCGCTATCGTGTATCTCGCGTTTGTCGCGACGTTGATCGGCTACGGCCTGTGGAGCCGCCTCCTGTCGCGCTATCCGGCGAGCCAGGTGGCGCCGTTCTCGCTGCTGGTGCCGATTGTCGGGCTGGCGTCTGCGTCCTTGTTTCTCGACGAACACTTGTCCGCGGCGCAGATCGTGGGTGCCTTGTTGGTGATGGCGGGGTTGGCGGTGAATGTGTTCGGTGGTTGGGTCGTGCAGCGGCTTTCACCGGCGCGCTGAACGCCTTTTACCCCTGACTTTTTGCTTACCAACTCTAACTGGACGCAGCGGCAAATTCCTTGGCCTCGCAGCGTGCGCCACGAGCCCGATCAACTGGCAGACCTCACGTAGAGAAAAAGACGGCCGCATGAGCGGCCGATCCTTTATTCGCCATCACGGCGCTGCTCGACACGCGCGAAGCGCTGTCATGCCCGGTGGCATTACGTCATGCGGTTCTTCGCCAACGGCGGATTCGCCGCGAAATAACGCTTGATGCCGGTCATGATCGCATCGGCCATCTTCTCCCGATACGCGTCGTCGTTCAGGCGGCGCTCCTCGTCCGGGTTGCTGATGAAGGCGGTCTCCACGAGGATCGACGGAATGTCCGGCGCCTTCAGCACGGCAAACCCGGCCTGTTCGACCGAACCTTTGTGCAGCTTGTTGATGCCGCCGATCTCGTTCAGCACGAAGTTGCCGTAGCGCATCGAATCGCGGATTTGCGCGGTGGTCGACATATCGAACAGCGCGCGGTTGACGGTGGCGTCGGCGGACTTGATGTTGATCCCGCCGATCTGATCCGACGAGTTCTCCTTGTTCGCCATCCAGCGCGCCGCGGCGCTCGACGCGCCATGCTCCGACAAGGCGAACACCGACGAGCCTTTCGCGTCGGGCGTGGTGAAGGCGTCCGCGTGGATCGACACGAACAGGTCCGCGCCCACGCGCCGTGCCTTCTGGACGCGCACGTTAAGCGGCACGAAGAAGTCGGCGTCGCGCGTCATCATGGCGCGCATGTTCGGCTGTGCGTCGATCTTCGCGCGCAGCTTCTTCGCGATGTCGAGTGCGACGTGCTTCTCGTAGGTGCCTGAGCCGCCGATTGCGCCTGGGTCCTCGCCGCCGTGACCCGGATCGATCGCGACGGTGAGCAGACGCACCGTGTTGCTCTTGCCGGTTTTCGGGTTGGTGAACGCGTAGTTATCGTCGCCGTCGCTGTCGTCGCCACCGAGGTTGCTGCCACTGGTGCCCCCCTTGTTGCGCGCAATCGCGGTGGGCGGCGCGATCGGCGCCGTCGGCGTTGCGGGCTTGCCGAGGATGGGCGGAGCAGGTGTCGGCGTGACATGCACCGGCGGACGTGGCACGCTCGGCGCCGTCCCGCCGCTGCCGTTCTGCGCATAACGCTCGAAGAAGGCTTCGCTGTTGTCGGCGGTGGGCGGCGTGGTGCCCGGGCCGCTCAGCGTGGCGGGCGGCGCGTTGTTTTCGTCGAACGTTTGCTGCTTGCGCTCCGTCTGCGCGAGCAGATCCATCAGCGGATCGGGCGCAACAGCCGGGTACAGGTCAAAAACCAGCCGGTATTTGTACGCGCCGACCGGCGGCAGCGTGAACACCTGCGGTTTCACCGAGCCCTTCAGATCGAACACCATTCGCACGACGTGCGGCTGATATTGCCCGACACGCACCGACTGAATCTGCGGATCGTTCGGCGTGATCTTCGATACCAGGTCCTTGAGCGCCTGATCCAGATCGAGGCCGCTCAGATCGACCACCAGCCGGTCCGGACTCTGCAGCAACTGCTGCGCGTTCTGCAAAGGCTGATCCGACTCGATCGTTACGCGCGTGTAATCGCGCGCCGGCCAGACCCGCACGCCCAGCACCGAACTCGCCCACGCGAGACGCGGAGCGACAAGGCCGAGCACCAGCGTGGACGCGCCCGCGCGCAGAATCTGCCGGCGCCGCCAGTTATGCGTTGCGGTAGCCGCCGATTCGATCGAGCGGAACGGTTTGATCAACATCTTTCGAGACATGCCTTTCCTGATTCGCTGTATGCCCGTGCGACGAGTACCCGGCCGTCGCCCTCGTGGTCCAGGTCGAGCGCGAAGACGAGATCCGGCACGCCAAGGAGACGCCCGGCGCGCTGCGGCCATTCGACGAGGCAGATGGCGCCGCTGTCGAAGTACTCGCGAAAGCCCGCGTCGGCCCATTCGGCCGGGTCGGTGAACCTGTACAGATCGAAGTGATAGAGCGAGAGTTCCCCAGCGGGCCGCTCGAGCACGTAGGGTTCGACGAGTGTGTAAGTGGGGCTGCGCACGCGGCCGGTGTGGCCGAGGCCGCGCAAGGTGGCGCGCACGAGCGTGGTTTTGCCGGCGCCAAGGTCGCCGACGAGTTGTACTTGCAGGCCGTGGAATGCCTGATTACCTTCGGTGCCCGGCGCGGGTTGTTGCGCTTCTTGCGGTGTTGTTTGCTGTGGAGTTCGCCGCGGTTTTTGCAGCGCCTCGCGCACGCTTTCAATGGCCCGTGCAAAGCGCTCGCCGAATGCGTTGGTGGCGGCCTCGTCCGCGAGCGCGAAGGAGCGTTCGAGCAGGACATCGGCGGGCGGTTGGATCGCGAGATCGGGATTGACGGGCATTCTCGTAAAATGGCGTGATGAACCGAAGTCCGGAGTCCCCTGTTTCCAGCACGCCTGCGTCTAACGACGATGCGCGTGCCGAGCGTCATTTCGATGAAGCGGCGCTGAATGCGCTCGCGCTCAACATCAAAACGTGGGGCCGTGAACTGGGTTTCGGGGCGATTGGTATCAGCGACACCGATCTCTCCGCTGCCGAAGCGCCGCTTGCAGCATGGCTGGATGCGGGTTGCCACGGCGAGATGGATTATATGGCGAAACACGGTATGAAACGCGCGCGCCCCGCCGAGCTTGTGGCCGGCACGCGACGTGTGATTACCGCGCGCATCGCCTATTTGCCGGCTCAGACATTGAGTGGAAAGGCGCACGAAAGCGCGTTGCGGGACTCGCCGCTCATACCGCAAGACTGGCGCGCAGCCGAGCATGCGCGGCTCGCGGACCCGTCGGCGGCGGTGGTGTCGATCTATGCGCGGGGCCGCGATTATCACAAGGTAATGCGTAACCGTCTGCAACATCTGGCCGAGAAAATCGAGGCGGAGATCGGCGCGTTTGGCTACCGCGTATTTACCGATTCGGCGCCGGTGCTCGAAGTAGAACTTGCCCAGAAGGCCGGGATCGGCTGGCGCGGCAAGCACACGCTGCTGCTGCAGCGCGATGCCGGTTCGCTGTTTTTTCTCGGCGAAATCTATGTCGACGTGCCGTTGCCCACCGATGCCGAGACGTCGCCCGACGATGCACCCGAAGCGCCGGGCTCGCATTGCGGCAGTTGCACACGCTGCATCGGCGCATGTCCGACGGGTGCGATTGTTGCGCCGTATAAGGTCGATGCACGTCTCTGTATTTCGTATCTGACGATCGAATTGAAGGGCAATATTCCCCTGGAAATGCGGCCGCTGATCGGTAATCGTGTGTACGGCTGCGACGATTGCCAGCTCGTCTGTCCGTGGAACAAATTTGCGCAGGCCGCGCCGGTCGCCGATTTCGATGTGCGGCATGGGCTCGATCGCGCGACGCTGGTCGAGCTGTTTGCATGGAGCGCGGAGGAGTTCGACACGCGCATGCAAGGCAGTGCGATTCGCCGCATCGGTTACGAAAGCTGGCTGCGTAACCTGGCAGTGGGAATGGGTAACGCGCTGCGGGCCTCGTCGGAAAGTTTGAGCGCGGATGCGCGTGAGGCGATTGTTCATGCGCTGAAGTTACGTGCCGAAGACCCCTCCGCCGTGGTGCGCGAGCATGTGGAATGGGCGTTGGAAGCGGCGTAGAGTAGCGACAATTGGGGGGCTGTGCCAGGAATATGCGGCGGGTAATAGTGAGTCGTGCGTTTGTGCGCCGCCCGCGCGCTTATTCAAATGCGCCGCCGTGCAATCTGAAGATGCCCCGCCAATCACGGAGCGAGCAACCATGTTCAACGCAGTGATCGATGCACCGTTCGGCAAGGTCGGCATCCGCCTCGAAGGCGAGGCTGTGCGCGAGATCGTCTATTTGCCGGAGTCGATGCAGAGTGTCGCACCAGACACGCTTCTGGCAAAGCTGGCCGTCGAGCAGATCGAGCGTTATTTCGAGCGTGCATCCGCGAAGTTCGACTTGCCGCTGGCAGCGGTCGGCACCGCGTTTCAGCGGCGCGTGTGGCACGCGATCAGCGACATCCCGCCGGGCGCCGTAAGGACCTATGGGCAACTGGCAAGGCAGCTAGGCAGTGCTCCGCGTGCGGTTGGTCAGGCGTGCGGGTCCAATTACTTTCCGATCGTGATCCCCTGTCATCGGGTGGTCAGTTCGAGCGGCATCGGCGGATTCGCGCATCATGCCGATGATGGCTTTTTTCGCAACGTCAAGCGCTGGCTTCTGGCGCATGAAGGCATTCCCTACGCATGAGCGACACCGTGACTGAAGACGCGCCGACCGCGTCACCTTTGTTTGTGGCGAGCTCGGCCTCGATCGACGCGTTCTGCGACGCGTTGTGGCTCGAGCACGGCTTGTCGCGCAACACGCTCGATGCCTACCGGCGCGATCTGCGGCTGTTCTGCGAATGGCTCGCGCAAACGCGCAACACATCGCTCGACACGGCCAGCGAGGCCGATCTCGACGCCTATAGCGCGGCGCGCCAGAAAGACAAATCCACCTCGGCGAACCGGCGGCTCTCGGTGTTTCGCCGTTACTATGGCTGGGCCGTGCGCGAGCACCGCACACAGGTCGATCCGACGGTACGCATCCGTTCGGCGAAGCAACCGCCGCGTTTTCCGTCGACGCTCACCGAAGCGCAAGTCGAAGCGCTGCTCGGTGCGCCGGATATCGACACACCCTTGGGTCTGCGCGACCGCACCATGCTGGAGTTGATGTACGCGAGCGGTTTGCGTGTGACGGAACTCGTCACGCTGCAGACGGTGGAAGTGGGCCTGAACGAAGGCGTGGTGCGCGTCATGGGCAAGGGCTCGAAAGAGCGCCTGATTCCGTTCGGCGAGGAGGCGCACGGCTGGATCGAACGCTATTTGCGCGAAGCGCGTCCTGCGTTGCTGGGTGCGCGCGCGACGGATGCGCTGTTCGTCACGAGCCGCGCAGAGGGCATGACCCGCCAGCAGTTCTGGAACATCATCAAGCGTCACGCGGCAGCGGCCGATGTGCACGCGCCACTCTCACCGCATACGCTGCGGCACGCATTCGCGACGCACCTGCTGAACCATGGCGCCGATTTGCGCGTCGTGCAATTGCTGCTCGGTCATACGGATATCTCGACCACGCAGATCTATACGCACGTGGCCCGCGAACGGCTGAAGTCGCTGCATGCGCAGCATCATCCGCGGGGGTGAGGCTCGTTAGACGAATTCGCGAAGCCGGTGCTTGAGAATCTTGCCAGTCGACGCAGCCGGCAGCGCGGCAAGCACCTTCACTTCGGCGGGGCGCTTGTACGGTGCGAGACGCTCGCCGCACCACGCGATCAGTTCAGCCAGCGACACCTTCGCGCCCGCGATCAATTCGACGAACGCAACCACTTCCTCGTTACCCTCCACGGCGCGCCCGATCACCGCCGACTGCACCACCTGCGGATGCGCGTTCAACACATGCTCGACTTCCGCCGGATACACGTTGAAGCCCGAGCGAATGATCAGCTCCTTGCTGCGCCCGACGATATGCAGCGCACCGTCCGCGTCTTGCCGCGCGAGGTCGCCAGTCTTGAGCCAGCCGTGTTCGGTGACAACCGCGCGGGTGAGCTCCGGGCTGCGGTAGTAGCCAAGCATCACGTTCGGGCCACGCACCCATAGTTCGCCGATTTCGCCCGGCACGGCATCCACTCCATCGAGTCCGACGAAACGCACGTCAACGCCAGGAATGACCTCGCCGACCGAGCAATCGCTGCGCGGCGCATCGAGCATGGTGTGCGAGACGGTCGGGCTGCTCTCAGTCATGCCGTAGCCGTTGTGCAGCGGCAGGCCGTAGACGCTTTCGACGTGTGCCTTCAACGCGGCGTCGAGCGGCGAGCCGCCCGAATAGGCGAAGCGCAGGTGCGGCGCGGACCACGCGTGGCCGTGTGTCTGCAAATGTTCGAGCAGTTTGGCGTGCATGGCCGGAACGCCCTGGAAGATCGACACGCGTTCTTCGGCGAGCGCGCGCCGCACCGATTCGGGCGAGAAACGTGGCACGAGGCGCAAGGTCGCGCCGGCGTACAGGCTGCCGAGACAAACCGAGGCAAAGCCGTACACGTGCGAGATCGGTAGAACGGCGTACACGACATCGTCCGGGCCGACGTTGCGCAAGCGGCTCGACACGGCTGCGATGAAGAGCAGATTGCGATGCGACAGCATCACGCCTTTCGGTGTGCCTGTGGTTCCCGTGGTGTAGATCAGCGCGGCGCATTGGCGATGATTGGCGGCTTCGACCGGTTCGGCTTTCGCATTGGTGTCGATCGCGTACGACCAGTCGCCGATATCCGGCGTAATGGCAGGCGCCGTGACGGCTTGTTGCTGCTGCGCATGCTGTTGGGCATCCGCGGAGCTTTCGACCGCATACGCGACCACGCGAGGCTGCGCGTGCGCACGGATCGCGTCGAGTTCGGCGGCGGAGAGGCGTGCGTTCGACACCAGCGCCCACGCGTCGAGTTTCGCGGTCGCGAACAGCAGCACGATCTGCACGATGCTGTTCTCGGCCACGATCATCACCCGATCGCCGCCACGCACGCCCCATTCGCGTAGCAGCGCGGCGGCGGCATCGACGGCTTCCAGAAGTTGCGCATTGGTGAGACGGCGCGCATCCTCGATCAAGGCGACATGGTGGGGATCGCGCGCGGCGGCGAGCGCCGGAATGTCGGCAATACGCGCGGGTAGGGCGGCCAGCAGCGCGGGAATGTCGATCGTGGAACGGCTGGGTGAATCGAGCGTCAACGCTGTCTCCTGTGTCGACCAGAGTTGACGCTTTAGCGTCTTACTCTGGTCCCATGCAAAGCGGTCGACCAGAGTTGACGCTTTAGCGCGCTACTCTGATCCCATGCAAAGCACTTACTCTGGTCCCATGCACCATGGTTGCTAAACGTATTCGATGCCCGGCATACCGTGCGCCGGAAGATTTGCGAACGATCGTGCCACAATCGCCGGACCCGCACAATTGGCCATTCGGCAAATAGCCGTTGTGCAAACTCGCCATTACAATGCGCCGATGAGCAAATCCAGACACGTCTCCGAAACGCCCGCGACGCAGTTTCTGCGCCGTCATGGCGTCATTTTCGGCGAACATCCTTACGATTACGTCGAGCACGGCGGCACCGAGGAATCGGCGCGCCAGCTCGGCGTGGACGAACATCATGTCGTGAAGACCTTGGTGATGGAAGACGAGCACGCCAAGCCGCTGATCGTGCTGATGCACGGCGACCGCACCGTCAGCACCAAGAATCTGGCGCGGCAGATCGGCGCGAAACGCGTCGAGCCGTGCAAGCCCGAGGTGGCGAACCGGCATTCGGGCTATCTGATCGGCGGCACGTCGCCGTTCGGTACGAAGAAGCAGATGCCGGTGTACGTCGAGTCGAGCATTCTCGAGATGGACAAGATCTGGCTGAACGGCGGGCGGCGCGGTTTTCTGGTCAGCATCGAGCCCCGGATATTGACCGGCTTGCTGGCGGCGAAGCCGGTTCAGTGCGCGAGCGTCGATTGATGTTTGCCTGAATGTTTTCCGGGCAGGTGGGTTCGGTAGAATGTGCGCCGCTTTGTTCCCTGTTGCGGTTGAGGTATCGAGTTTCAGACCGCCGATCCTTATAAGAGTCCCAGATGCAAAACCTGATCGTTGCTGTCGTTGCCTACCTGATCGGCTCGGTGTCGTTTGCCGTGATCGTGAGCGCCGCGATGGGGCTGGACGACCCACGCTCGTACGGGTCGGGCAACCCGGGCGCCACCAACGTGCTACGCAGCGGCAGCAAGAAGGCCGCCATTCTCACCCTGATCGGCGACGCGTTCAAAGGCTGGCTGCCGGTGTGGTTCGTGGTGCACTTCGGCGCGCGTTACGGTCTCGACGATACGTCCGTTGCGATTGCGTCAGTCGCCGTGTTTCTCGGCCACCTGTATCCGATCTTCTTCCGCTTCAAGGGCGGCAAGGGCGTGGCGACCGCAGCGGGCGTGCTGATCGCGATCAACCCGATCCTCGGCATCGCTACCTTGCTGACGTGGCTGATCGTGGCGTTCTTCACGCGCTATTCTTCGCTGGCGGCATTGGCTGCGGCGGTGTTCGCACCGATCTTCGACGGCTTTCTGTTCGGGCCGCATATCATCGCACTGGCGATTGTCGTGATGAGTTCGCTGCTGGTATGGCGCCACCGCGCCAATATCGCCAAGCTGATGCGCGGCCAGGAAAGCCGCATCGGCGCCAAGAAGAAAGCCGACGCAGCGGCCAGCGCGGCGGGCGGTAACGAACCTTGAGCACGGCGGTTGGGGGGCGCCCAACCGGGTGTTAGCCGGCGTGCCTTAGTGCGTTCGCGGAGTTCGCACTGAAGGCGCACTGCCTGTGCGCTGAGCGTTCAACACGTTCCGGGTGCCGAGCCTCGACGCAGCAAAGCGTCGGGTGTGGGGGCTCTACGTGGCCTGTTGCCGAGCATTCAACACGCGCCGGTGCTGAGGCTCAACGCAGCTAAACGTCCCGTGGTGAGCCCCAACGTGGCCTGTTGCCGAGCGCTCAACATGCGTCTGCTGCCGAGCCTCAACGCACGCTTTTGCCGAGCGTCAATACGCGCCCGGTATTGAGCGTGACGCGCGTTCAGTCGCGGAAGTTGTTGAAATCGATCGGCGTATCGGTCACGTCCTTGCGCAGCATCGCGATCACGCTTTGCAGATCGTCTCGCTTGCCGCCGGTGATGCGCACCGCGTCGCCCTGAATGCTCGCCTGGACCTTGATCTTGCTGTCCTTCACGAGACGCACGATTTTCTTCGACAGATCGCCGGACACGCCCTTCTTGATCTTGATGACCTGCTTGACCTTGTCGCCGCCGATCTTCTCGATCTTGCCGTAGTCGAGAAAGCGCACGTCCACATTGCGCTTGGCCATTTTCGACAGCAGGACGTCTTTGACCTGGCCGAGCTTGAAATCGTCGTCGGCGTAGGCCGTGATTTCGCTTTCCTTGTGCTCGACGCGCGCGTCCGACCCTTTGAAGTCGAAGCGGGTTGAAATTTCCTTGTTGGACTGCTCGATCGCGTTCTTGACTTCGATCATGTCCGCTTCGCAGACGACGTCAAACGATGGCATTGTTTTCTCCCAATAGTGCTGCGGTGCGTGGCGCGGCCGGTCGGCTGCTCAAGGGGCACTCGCTATAATTACGAACCTGGCGTCATTTTACCGACGCCACTCCCTTTTGCCTAAGGCCGCCGCGCATTGTCGCGCGCCCGGGGCCAGACGTCGTTTCGTTTGTCGTTCCATTTTTCTCATTCTGATGTCCCAATCCGACTCCGCCGCGTTCATTGCCGGCTATCCGCTGAAGGCGCATAACACCTTCGGTTTCGATGTTCGCGCGCAGTTTGCGTGCCGGATCGAGCACGAAACACAACTGATGGCCGCCGTGCGCGATCCGCGTGCCGCCGGCTTGCCACGGCTGGTGCTGGGCGGCGGCAGCAATGTCGTGCTCACGGGCGACTTCGCCGGACTGGTGCTCCTGGTGGCGCTGCAAGGCCGCCGCGTCGTGCGCGAGGACGACGACGCATGGTACGTCGAGGCGGCCGCCGGCGAGCCGTGGCATGACTTTGTTGCATGGACTCTGTCGCAAGGGCTGCCTGGATTGGAGAATCTCGCGCTGATTCCGGGGACGGTGGGGGCGGCGCCGATCCAGAACATCGGCGCGTATGGGTTGGAGATGTGCGAGCGGTTTGCGTCGCTGCGGGCGATTGAACTGGAAACGGGCGCCGTCGTCGAGCTCGATGCCGACGCTTGCCGATTCGGGTACCGCGACAGTTTTTTCAAGCGCGAAGGGCGCGACCGTTTTGTGATTACTTCGGTCACTTTCCGTTTGCCGAAGGTATGGCAGCCGCGCGCTGGGTATGCGGATATCGCGCGTGAACTGGCTGCGGGTGGCCATGCCGATGCAGCGCCGAGTGCGCGGGCGATTTTCGACGCGGTAGTCGCGGTGCGGCGCGCCAAGCTGCCTGATCCGCTTCAACTGGGTAACGCCGGGAGTTTCTTCAAGAACCCGGTCGTGGAGGCAACGCAGTTCGAGGCGCTGAAGCTTAAGGAGCCCGAGGTCGTGTCTTACCTCCAACCGGACGGCCGAGTGAAGCTCGCAGCGGGCTGGTTGATCGATCGATGTGGCTGGAAGGGCCGCGCGATGGGCGCCGCGGCCGTGCATGAACGGCAGGCGCTGGTGCTGGTGAATCGCGGCGGAGCGAGCGGAGCGGAGGTGTTGGCGCTCGCGAAAGCGGTTCAGCGGGATGTGATGGCGCGGTTTGGGGTGGAGTTGGAAGCGGAGCCGGTTTGCTTGTGACGGCGTAAGTGGCTTGCAGCAATGAAAAAAGGCGCCGGGAGTTTCCTCCCGGCGCCTTTTTCGCATCTGCGCTTCAGTGTCGGCTGCGCTTCTTTGCGCTTAACTTCGCTTGCGCGAAGTTAGCCTTCACCGAAACGCACGTCCTCAGCTACGCTGACTTGGCGTTTTGGTTCCGGCCCGCGCCTTGCGGCGCTTAACTTCGCTTGCGCGAAGTTAGCCTTCACCGAAACGCACGTCCTCAGCTACGCTGACTTGGCGTTTTGGCTCCGGCCGCGCCTTGCGGCGCTTAACTTCGCTAACGCGAAGTTAGCCTTCACCGAAACGCACGTCCTCAGCTACGCTGACGACGTGCGTTTTCAGCAATCCGCATACGCAGTGCGTTCAGCTTGATGAACCCGCCAGCGTCGGCCTGGTTGTACGCACCGCCGTCGTCGTCGAACGTAGCGATGGTCTTGTCGAACAGCGTTTCCTTCGAATCGCGCGCGACAACCGACACGCTGCCCTTGTACAGCTTCACACGCACCCAGCCGTTGACCTTCTCTTGCGTATGGTCGATCAGCACCTGGATTGCGCGGCGCTCCGGGCTCCACCAGTAGCCGTTGTAAATCAGCGAAGCGTAACGCGCCATCAGGTCGTCTTTCAGGTGGGCCACTTCACGGTCGAGCGTGATCGACTCGATGCCGCGGTGCGCCTTCAGCATGATCGTGCCGCCCGGCGTTTCATAGCAGCCGCGCGACTTCATGCCGACGTAACGGTTTTCCACCAGGTCCAGACGGCCGATGCCGTGCTTGCCACCCAAACGGTTCAGTTCAGTCAGCATTTCAGCCGCCGACAGGCGCTTGCCGTTGATCGCGACCGGATCGCCGTGTTCGTATTCGATGTCGATGTATTCAGCCTGGTCGGGTGCCTGTTCCGGGGACACCGTCCAACGCCACATATCGGCTTCGGCCTCGGCCTTCGGGTCTTCCAGGTGACGGCCTTCGAACGAGATGTGCAGCAGGTTCGCGTCCATCGAATACGGCGCGCCGCCTTGCTTGTGCTTCATTTCGATCGGAATACCGGCTTTTTCCGCGTATGCGAGCAGCTTTTCGCGCGACAGCAGATCCCATTCGCGCCACGGTGCGATCACCTTGATGCCCGGTTCCAGCGCGTAGTAACCGAGTTCGAAGCGAACCTGGTCGTTGCCCTTGCCGGTTGCGCCATGCGAGACCGCTTGCGCGCCCGAAGCGCGGGCGATTTCGATCTGACGCTTGGCGATCAGCGGACGCGCGATCGACGTGCCCAGCAGGTACTCGCCTTCATAGATCGTGTTGGCGCGGAACATCGGGAACACGTAGTCGCGCACGAATTCTTCGCGCAGGTCTTCGATGAAGATGTTGTCCTGCTTGATGCCGAGTTGCAGGGCTTTTTTGCGCGCCGGCTCCAGCTCTTCGCCTTGGCCGATGTCGGCCGTAAACGTGACGACTTCGGCGTCGTAGTTGTCCTGCAACCACTTCAGGATGACGGAGGTGTCGAGGCCGCCCGAATAGGCGAGCACGACTTTCTTGATATCGCTCATGGTGAACTCGTAGCTGGAGAAAGCTGGAAAACAAGGCGCGCCGGCGGTTCCGGAGCGCGGAAAACCACCATTTTGACACTAAACCGCGGCTCGCCCGCGTTTTTGGGGTAGTGCGGTGGGTGAGCCGGGTCCGCTTGCTGCTGTGGACGCCGGCCAGATGCGTGGCGCTAAACGTGGATGCCTTGCCTCGTATTCAAGGCCCCGTCGCGCTTCACGCAGATGCTGCGTAGCGGCTCGCTCAGTGATTGAGCTTGCCGAGCAGCAGGTATTCCATCAACGCCTTTTGCACGTGCAGACGATTTTCTGCTTCGTCCCACACGACGCTTTGTGGGCCGTCGATCACTTCTGCGCTGACTTCCTCGCCACGGTGGGCGGGCAGGCAGTGCATGAAAAGTGCATCAGAATTGGCGCGCGCCATCATGTCGGCGTCGACGCACCAGTCTGCGAAGGCTTTCTTGCGTGCTTCGTTTTCGGCCTCGAAGCCCATGCTGGTCCACACGTCCGTGGTGACCAGATCGGCGCCCGTGCAGGCTTTGTTCGGATCGTCGAATTCCTCGTAGAACGGTGCGCTTTCGGCGGCGACCATGGCGCGGTCAAGCTTGTAGCCCGGCGGCGTGGACAGGCGCAGCTTGAAGCCGAGAATCTGGGCGGCTTCGATCCACGTGTACAGCATGTTGTTGGCGTCGCCGACCCATGCGACCGTTTTGCCGCGAATCGGACCGCGATGCTCGAAGTACGTGAAGATGTCCGCCAGCACCTGGCACGGGTGATATTCGTTGGTCAGTCCATTGATCACCGGCACGCGCGAATTCTCGGCAAAGCGGGTGAGAATGTCCTGGCCGAACGTGCGGATCATGATGATGTCGACCATGCGCGAGATCACTTGCGCTGCGTCTTCGATCGGTTCGCCGCGGCCGAGCTGCGTGTCACGCGTGCTCATGAAGACGGCGTGGCCGCCCAGCTGGAAGATGCCGGCTTCGAACGACAGGCGCGTGCGCGTCGAGTTTTTCTCGAAGATCATCGCCAGCGTGCGGTCGTGCAGCGGGTGGTAAGTCTCGTAGTTCTTGAATTTGCGTTTCAGAATGCGCGCGCGTTCCAGCACGTACTCGTAGTCTTCCAGCGAGAAATCCTTGAACTGCAGGTAGTGGCGAATTTTCTTGGCGGTCATGAAACAAATACGGCGGTCTCACCCGGCAGGATTGCCGGACGGCGCCGCCGTCGTTTGTGGTAACTCAATGCAGCATAAAGGATTTCGCCCCGTTTGACGAGTCGGCCAAAAGGCTGGGCCAGCGGTCTGAAAGCCTTTCGCAACCCTCAGGCGAGGCTTGTGTGCGCTGCGGAAAAAGGTCCGCTGCGCTATAATCTACCGGTTATCCCTAAGCCCAGCAGGCCGGTATTGAGCTTGCGGGACACGGCTCGCGCGCTCCGGAAAGTTTGCTCGCGGTGCGCCGTCATGATGAGCGCCGAGGCGGCTTATCCGGCCCTTCGCGGTTTCTGGCGGCGCAGCTCGCCATTCAGGCGCGGCCTACGTGTTCAGGCATCCCAAAGCCGCTTTGCAGTCAGCTTTGCCGTCATCCCGCTGGGCAGTCACACAGGTATTCCTACATGGCCGAAGCAGCTCCAACCGAATATTTCATTCAGGGCATCACGTCGACCGGGAAAAAATTTCGGCCGAGCGACTGGTCGGAGCGGCTCGCAGGCGTCATGGCATGCTTCGGTCCCAGCCCGGGCGGCAAGGGGCCGAACGCTTATCTGCAGTACTCGTTGTACGTGCGGCCCACCATGATCGGCGACCTCAAATGCGTGATTCTCGATTCGCGCTTGCGCGATATCGAGCCGATGGCGTTCGATTTCGTCCTGAACTTCGCGAAAGACAATGACCTCGTTGTGACTGAGGCGTGCGAATTGCAGCTTGAGCACGCGACGCCGCAAGCCAAAAGGCACGTGCTGTAGCGCAAGCCAGCCGGATCGGCAAAAGAAAAAACCCGCAAGCTGAACTGCACCCCAAAAGTTGGACACCCGTCCAACGATTTGGGGTGTTTTTTCATGAGCAGGTACAGCGCGCGGTTCAAGCAATCGGTTGTCGAAGACTATCTGTCTGGCAGAGGTGGTGGTGGTAGGGAGGTGGCCCGCCGACACTGCATTGACCACGGCACGGTGCGCAAATGGGTGGCGGCCTGGCGCTTGCACGGCAAAGATGCGTTCAGGAAGAAATACAGTCACTATGACGCCCGGTTCAAGCTGAAGGTGCTGCGGTTCATGCAGACACAGGCGTTGTCGTGTCGGCAGAC
>NZ_JABBGJ010000079.1 GCF_012927345.1 Paraburkholderia polaris | reverse complement strand
ACGCGTAAACAACCGTGCTGAGAACAGCCACCAGCCGACCCGCAGGCGCGAACGACAGATGTGCGGCTTTCGCGATGCGCGTCGCACGCAGGCGTTCCTCTCATGCTTCGGCCCAATCCGGCAGCACTTCGCGTTGCCCAGACATCAGATGAACGCGGCATGTCATCGTGCCGTACTCCAGGAACGCTTCGCCACATGGCATGGTTGGACTGTTACTGCCGCAGTCGAGTAAGTTATCTGATAAGGATAACTATGCTTTAGATACTCAGGTAGTCTACGCCCGACAAGTTGACAGAGCCATATGAATGCCTGTTTACTGCCGGAAAACTGAAGGAAACCGAAACGGTACTGATCCACGCCGGAGCAGGTGCATTGGGACTGGCGGCGATCCAGCTCGCCAAGCGAGCCGGAGCCCGGGTTCCGGCGACAGCGTCCGACGATTCCCGTCTTTAGCAACTCAAGCCTTTCGGCCTCGATCTGGGCATCAATTATAAAAATGACGACTTTGTCGCGAAGGTTATGGCCAATACCGGTGGACAGGGAGCCGACGTCGTTCTGGATAGCATCGCAGGGAAAAACCTGATTCGCAGCATTCAGTCGCTGGCCTACGGCGCACGCGCCATCGCGGTGGGCGTCTCAGGCCGCGATAGTGAATAGCTCGACCCTGTCACGCTTTGGCGAGGCAACAACAGCTTGCACGGCGTGTACTTTCCCAGTTCCCTCGTTCGGGAGCACGAACGCGTCCATGCCAGGTGCACGAAATCCTCACCACCGCCGCTCGCGGCGAACTGAGCGTGGTCATAGATCAGGTGTCTCCACTCGATCAAGCCGAACAGGCGCATCGATATGTGCTGAGACGACGTGCCTTCGGTCGTGTATTGCTGCGTCCGTGAGTTCGCGAGAACCTGGAGACCAGAACACCGGTTTGCACGAATCCACAATCGGGTTTCATCCCGTTTCAGTCCATCGTATTTCAGATGCCTTCAGATGGCTGCGCATCGCCGATTGGGCGGCGAGCGGGTCGCGCTCCTCGATCGCACGATATATCGCCTCATGCTCCTCAAGGGCCGCCACCCAGGTCTGACTCGTCTCCGCATGGCCGCTAAGACGCGCCGAAATCGGGCTATGCCGTTCGTCGAATAGTTCGATCACCATCCGGACCAACACAAGGTTGCCGCTCATCTCGGCAATACAGACATGGAATGCGCGGTCATGCTCGAGCGGAGAACGCCCTGCCTTGACCTGCGATCGCATCGCATCGAGCGTCTCGCGCAAGCGGGCCAATCGCCCGGGTGTAATCAGCGCGGCGGCCAGCACGATCACCGATCCTTCCAGCACCGCGCGCGCCTGCATCAACTCAGACGGGCTTTCGCCCAATGCAGCGATTGCATTCGATGAGCGTTCCAGCGCCCGGCATACGTAGACGCCAGAGCCCTGGCGAATCTCGACGGAGCCCGCGATCTCGAGCGCGATCAACGCTTCGCGCAAGGATGGCCGCGAAACGCCAAGTTGCTGCGCGAGATCACGCTCAGGTGGCAAACGCGCGCCCGGCGCAAAACCGCCTGACTCAATCAATGAGCGGATCTGGTCGGCAATGTGCTGATAGAGACGCTTGGTCTCTACCTGTTTCAGTTGCGTGCCTGTCAAATCGCCTCCTAGCAAAGGCTTTGCCTGGCGAGCCATAGGAATGTCTCATGTCGATACAATTGGCCGGGCCAATTTGCCGTTACCCGACTACGCAAAGATTATAGGTCACGCCGCTGCGCAATAGCCAATTCACCAGACATTGCGCTGCACATAAGGGAATTCACTGTTTTTCCGCAAGTTCAAATCAGCTATTACCACTATTGGCCTAGCGGGCACATATAAAAGTGGCTTGACCAATTTACGATGCCTACCTATGATCAATCAGTCCTCTCGCCGCTCGCTGTCGCGCCGGCTGAAGGCTAGATCCGCCAAGAACGGAACGACGTACCCGCCAACCTGCGGAGTCACGAATTGGAGACAGACTTGCTGGAATTCTCGAGCCAGCCCGTGCCGCGCCGACCTCTGCCGGTGCGTTCGGACTCCGGTCATCCCGATCGCCTTGACGTTGAAGCCGTCACGGAGGAGCACCTCGCGTCTGCCCCCGCGTCAGCTTCCGGACCGGCAAACACACCGACCGCCGATACTACGTTTGGCGCCGCGCGGCCCGACCAGAGCCCCGAGTTGCTGCGCCTCACGGGTGTGACCAAGCGCTTTCCCGGCGTAGTGGCGCTCGACAGCGTCGACTTCGACCTGAGGCGAGGCGAAGTCCACGCCGTATGCGGCGAAAACGGCGCCGGCAAGTCGACGCTAATGAAAATCATCAGCGGCCAGTATCCGCCCGACGACGGCTCCATCGTCTACAAGGGTAACGACTGCCGCTTCGCTACGTCTCTCGAAGCACAGGCCGCGGGCATCGCCATCATCCACCAGGAGTTGAACCTGGTGCCGCATCTGTCGGTGGCCGAGAACATCTTTCTCGCCCGCGAACCGCGTCGCGGCATCTTCGTAGACCGGGCACGGCTGCGCGCCGATGCGCAGCGCTGCCTCGACCGGCTCGGCGTCGACATCGCGCCGGGGACGCTCGTGCGCACACTTTCGGTTGCGCAACGCCAAATGGTGGAAATTGCCAAGGCGCTTTCGCTAGACGCCGAAGTGCTGATCATGGATGAACCGACCTCGTCCCTCACGGAGACAGAAACCAGCCAGCTCTTCAAGATCATCCACGAACTGAAACGCACAGGCGTCGGGATCATTTATATCTCCCACCGGCTCGACGAAATGACCGAGATCGTCGACCGGGTTACCGTGATGCGCGACGGACGTTATGTCTCGACGGATGTGTTTCGCGAAACCACCATCGATAAGGTGGTAGCACGCATGGTCGGCCGTTCGCTCGAGGACAAGTTTCCGCCACGCACGTCCGGGCCGATCCACGAGGTCTTGCTGTCGGTCGACCGGCTCACGCGCACGAATGTCTTTAGCCCCGTCAGCTTCGAACTGCGACGCGGCGAGATCCTGGGTTTCGCCGGGCTGATGGGTGCGGGTCGCACCGAAGTGGCTCGCGCCATCTTCGGTGCCGATCTGCCCGACAGCGGCACGTTAAGGCTAGGCAACGAGACCCTTGCCATCCGCTCGCCGATCGACGCTATCCGGCACGGCATTGCGTATCTGTCCGAGGACCGTAAGGCCAACGGTCTGTCGGTCAACATGCCTGTTGCCAGCAACATCACGCTGGCCCACATGGATGCCGTGTCGAACCGCTTTGGGTTTATCCGCTTCGCAACCGAGGCCGCCGTCGCACAGCGCTATATCGACAAGTTAGGCATTCGCACCCCGAGCGTCAGGCAGATCGCCCGCAACCTTTCCGGCGGCAACCAGCAAAAGGTCGTCATCAGCAAGTGGCTGTTTCGTGATTCACGCGTGCTGTTCTTCGACGAGCCCACGCGTGGCATCGACGTCGGCGCCAAATTCGCGATCTACGAATTGCTCGACAAGCTTGCGGCACAAGGCATTGGCGTCGTCATGATCAGTTCGGAACTGCCCGAGATACTCGGTATGACTGACCGCGTAGCTGTGTTTCATGAGGGCAACCTCGTCACCATCCTCGACACCCGTCAAACCAGTCAGGAAGAAATCATGCATTATGCCTCGGGTCGCAGGGTAGCAGCGGACGCATCGGGAGCCTCGCAATGAGCACGGTTACACGTCCCAGCCCATCACTCGCCAATGAACGGCGCAAGGACCTGATCCAGAAGTTCGCTGCGTTCGCCAGCCTGATCGTAATGATCCTGGTGTTCTCATCCACGAGTGAGGCCTTCCATACAGTCGACAACGCGATGACCGTCGCGCTGCAGGTGACGTCGATCGCCTACCTTGGCGTCGCTGCGACCTGCGTAATCATCACCGGCGGCATCGACCTCTCGGTTGGCTCGGTACTCGCGCTCTCCGGCGTGGTGGCCGCGCTCGCAGTGAAGGCCGGCATGCCCGTCACCATCAGTATGGTGCTTAGCATTGTAGTCGGCGCACTGTGCGGCGCAGTCAACGGTCTGTGCGTGACGCGCATGCGGCTGCCGCCATTCATCGCCACACTGGGCATGATGCTGGTGGCGCGTGGCCTGGCACTGCAAATCACGGGCGCGCGGCCAGTTTCGGGACTCGGCGAAGCCTTCGGCGTGCTTGGCAACGGCTCGCTCTTCAGGATCGAGACGATCGGCGCAGACGGCTTTCCGGACGTGACGTTTCCCGGCATACCCTACCCAGTCTTGTTGATGATTGTCATCGCCGTTGCGGTGTCGATCATGTTGAGCCGCACGACGCTCGGCCGCCATATCTACGCGGTCGGCTCGAACGCTGAGGCAGCCCGGCTTTCGGGCGTCAACGTTGCACGCGTGACGATGTTCACTTATGTGCTGTCCGGCGCACTTGCAGGTGTCACCGGCTGCGTTCTGATGTCGCGTCTGCTGACTGCGCAGCCCAATGAAGGTGTGATGTACGAACTCGATGCCATTGCCAGCGCTGTGATCGGCGGCACTTCGCTTATGGGCGGCGTCGGCACGATCTCGGGCACGGCCATCGGTGCTTTCGTGATCGGCATCCTGCGTAATGGCTTGAACATGAATGGAGTGTCCAGCTTCATTCAGCAAATCATCATCGGCCTGGTGATTCTGGGCACTGTCTGGATCGACCAGCTCCGCAATCGCCGGTGAAGTCCATCGATGCTTCGGGCCAGCCTGGTCAGCAGCACCGAGAAGTCCATGTACGACAACAAATCCTTCAGAGGAGTAGACACATGCGCACTTTCCAATTAAGTCTGCTGGCTGCCACCCTTATGCTGGCAACCGGACTTGCTCACGCCGCCGGTGGCGAAATTGCCGTCATCGTCAAGACCTCAAGCTCGAACTACTGGCAAAACGTCCAGAAGGGCGCAAACGCCGCCATGGGTCAGATCCAAGGCTACACGATGACCTTCCAGGGACCAGCAGCTGAAACGGCTATAGCCGATGAAGTCAACATGGTCGAGAACGCGGTGAATCGCAAGGTGGCCGGCATTGTGCTGGCGCCCTCCGATCCGGATGCGCTCGTACCTGCCGTCAAGAAAGCATGGGAGGCTCATATCCCGGTCGTGATCATCGATTCCGCGCTCTCCGATTCCGGCAAGCAGTACTACCAGTCGTTCCTGTCCACGGACAACAAGAAGGCGGGCGAACTGTGCGCCAAGGCGTTGATCGATCACGTCGGTCAGACGGGCAAGATCGCCATCATGTCTTACGTCGCAGGCGCGGGCTCCGAAATCGGCCGGGTCGGCGGCTTCCGCGACTATCTGAGGGCGCACTCGCAATTGCAGGTAGTCGGTCCGTTCTATTCGAACTCGCAGATGGCGACCGCGCTGAATCAGACCACGGACACATTGACCGCCAACCCGGACCTCAAGGGCATCTTCGGTGCGAATGAGCCGACCGCAGTAGGCATGGGCCGCGCCCTCGAACAATCGGGCAAGGCGGGCAAGGTGGTGGCAATCGGTTTCGACGGCAACCAGGACATTCAAGGCTTTATCAAGGACGGAACACTCACTGCCACCGCCGTTCAGGGTTCATACCAGATGGGCGAGCTTGGCGTAAAAACGGTGGTGAGCCTGATCGAGAAGAAGGCGGTGCCGAAGGACCTCGACACGGGCGTGGTGATGGTGAACAAGGAGAACATCGACAAGCCTGAGGCGAAAAACGTGCTGTATTGATCGACCGGGCGGGTCCAGGCGCCTCGATCGAGATGGGACCCGCTGCAAATGATATTGAGACCACTCTTGCGCCGTTTCAGGCGGCGACGACACAGGGATTGCCATGCTTACGGTGATATGCGAGACACCAGGAACGCTGAGCGCACAGGAACGGCCCAAACCTGAGGCCGGAGAAAATGACGTGCTGGTGCGCGTCAAGCGTGTAGGCGTGTGCGGGACAGACTTGCATATTTTCACAGGGAATCAGCCTTATCTGGCTTATCCGCGCGTGATGGGCCACGAGATGTCCGGCATCGTCGAACAGGCGCCGGCGCACAGCGGACTCGTTGCTGGCGACCCAGTTTATGTGATGCCCTACCTCTCGTGCGGCCAATGCATCGCGTGCCTTCGCGGCAAGACCAACTGCTGCGTGAATATCCAGGTATTAGGGGTGCATCGTGACGGTGCATTCACCGAGTACCTGAGCATCCCCGCGCAGTTCGTCCACAAGGCCGAAGGCATTACGCTCGACCAGGCGGCCATGGTCGAGTTCCTTGCGATCGGCGCGCATGCGGTCAGGCGTGCCGAAGTCAAGCAAGGCGAGCGGGTCCTCGTAGTGGGCGCCGGTCCGATTGGCATGGCGGTGCTGACGTTTTCCAGACTCCGGGGCGCAGCCGTTACAGCCCTGGACACGCGTGCAGACCGGCTCGACTTCTGCGTAACGGAACTGGGCGTCGCGGCAGCCGTGCAAATCGGAGAGGACGATACGGCGCAACTGTCAGCCCTCACGGACGGCGACTTCTTCGATGTCGTGTTCGATGCAACCGGCAACAATAAAGCAATGGAGCGAGGCTTCCAGTTCATCGCACATGGCGGCCGGTACGTACTAGTGTCAATCGTGGCTGACACCATTACTTTCTCCGACCCCGAGTTTCACAAACGCGAAGCCACGCTGCTCGGCAGCCGCAACTCCACGGCTGAGGACTTCGATACGGTCGTCAAGGCAATGCGGGCCGGACAGATCCCGGACCGTGCGCTCAATACGCATCGAATAGCGCTGTCCGATGTCCCTGCTCAATTTGCTACGCTGCTCGATCCGGCCGGCGGTGTCGTTAAAGCTATTGTGGAATGTTAGGCATGCGAATTTCGCATGAGGAAGCACAAACATTGACCGCACCTCTAGAGCAGCCCATCCTCCAGTTCGGCACAAGCCGTTTCCTGCAGGCACATGTTGATCTTTTCGTGTCGCAGGCACTCGAGTCGGACGAGTCAGGCGCGGCGATAGGTGGCATTACCGTGGTTCAAACCACCGAAAGCGCCGACAGCGCCATGCGCATCGGTGCGCTCTCGAACGACGGCGTCTACCCGGTGCGCATACGAGGACTGCAGGCAGGCGAAATCGTCGACGAGACGCTCACCGGACGTGCGCTCCGCCAAGCCGTGCATGTGCGTGAGGATTGGGCCCGGATCCGCGCGGCGGTCTCCGGTCCGGTGCAGATAATTGTTTCGAATACAGGAGACCGGGGTTACCAGCTCGATGGCCGCGATAACGTCCGCGATCTCGCCGATCCAGCCCTCGTACCACACAGTTTCCCTGCCAGACTGCTCGCTCTGTTGCACGCGCGCTGGCAAAGCCGGCCCGACGTACCACTGTCGCTGTTTCCTTGCGAACTGATCGAGAGAAATGGCGACGTGCTACGCGGGATTGTCGTGGAGCTCGCGTCGCAATGGGGCTTACCCGGCGACTTCATTCGCTATCTCGCCGAACATTGCGTGTGGGCCAATTCACTCGTTGACCGGATCGTGTCGGAGTCGATCAGGCCTGTGGGTGCGGTCGCCGAACCCTATGCCCTGTGGGCGATCGAAAGGCAGCCGCGGTTGCAGGTGCCGTGTGTCCATCCTTCGATCGTGCTTACCGACAATCTGCAGCATTTCGAGCGGCTTAAGCTATTCCTGCTGAACCTCGGGCATACGTTCCTCGCCGAGCGCTGGTTGCGCGACGCGCGCCCGGCTGACGAGACTGTCTACAGTGCGATGAATGACACTGTCCTGCGGACGGAACTCGAAGCGGTCTGGAGCGAGGAAGTAATACCCGTATTCGACGCACTGGGGGAACGGGACGATGCACTCGCCTACGTGGGCCAGCTCCGTGAGCGGTTGCTGAATCCGTTTCTCGACCACCGGCTCGCTGATATCGCGCAGAATCACGCAGAGAAAAAACAGCGCCGGATTTCCTCGTTGCTGGCATTAACGGCCTCTTTGATGCCGGCAAGGGGCATGCGAATCGAGCAACCACGCCTGACGGGCATGCTTGCCGGTCGAATCTGGGGCGACTAAGGCATTGATAATCATATAGCCGGCCTCGCGCCGTTCCGGTAGGACGGCTGGCGTAGAGTCAGGGTTGCGACACCGACGTGACGCACAGGAGGCCGGCATGAAAAAGTTTAGCGGAATCGACCTGCACTCGAACAACAGTGTGGTCGTGGTGAGCGATGAGGTGGACCACATCGTCTATCAGCGGCGGTTGCCCAACGACGCGTTGCAGATCCGCGCCGCACTGGCGCCGCATCGCGAAGAACTGGAAGGTGTGGTCATCGAGGCGACGTACAACTGGTACTGGTTGGTCGATGCACTGCTTGCGGATGGATACCATGTTCATCTCGCCAACCCGGCAGCGATCAGGCAGCACGAGGGGCTGAAATACAGTGGTGATTTCACCGATGCGGCCCATCTCGCACAATTACTGCGTCTGGGGCTGCTTCCCGAAGGCTACATCTACCCCGCGGACGGACGGCAGGTACGCGACCTCGCAGCAAACGGATGCAGCTCGTGCAGTGCCGTACCGCCCAGATTCTCGCGATCGGCAACCTGTTCGCGCGGCATACTGGTTCGCAGATGCACGGGCCGCAGGTCAAGCGCCTCGATGGCGCGCAGGTGAGCCGATTCGGTTTTGCGCCCGACGTAACGCTCGCGATCCGGGCCAACCTGGCGGTCCTGGGAACGCTTCAGCAGCAGATCGAGATCATCGAAAGGCGACTCATGCAGCAGGTGAAACTGAATCCGGATTACGCGCTGCTGAACACGGTGCCCGGCATTGGTCCGGTGCTGGCGACCACTATCATGCTGGAAACTGGCACCATCTCGCGATTTGCCACCGTTGGCCACTTCAGTTCTTACTGTCGCTGCGTGGACAGCAGGCGCGAAAGCAACAGCAGGAAGAAGGGCGAAGGCAACACGAAGAACGGGAACCGCTATCTGGCATGGGCGTTTGTCGAAGCGGCCAATTTCGCGATCCGTACGTGTCCGCAAGCCAGGCGCTTTTACGAACGCAAGAAGCGAATGCGCAACGGCATCGTTGCGATCAAGGCACTAGCGCACAAGCTGGCTCGCGCCTGCTATCACATGCTTCGGGAGCACAAACCATTTGAGACAGTTCGCTGTTTTGGCTAGCAGGTGATGCAAGGGGAACGAACCCGGTAACTTGACTGGTGCACAGCCATGGCTTTGATTGGGTCTTCCCTTTGCTTCACCTCACCGACTGTCTGCAAGCAATCGGGTCGCCCGGGCGGGGAGCCACGTTTGACTGGCGTTGCACACGCAACAGCCACGGCTTTGCCCAACCCCTTGGACCTCGTCCGGCACCAACGTTTCTCCGGGGCGGCCATGGCCGCCAGGGCACACGTGACTTACCTCACGGCATGCTTGATCCAGATGGGTGTCTGGTGCGATCCGTTTCGCAACCAGCTTTGAGAAACCGGATGCGATATTGATCATGCAGACAGGAGACGCACCACAAGCGTCCTTGCGATTGCCATGTCGATGGAAAACATATCGACATGGCAATCGCAAGGGGGAAGAGATTTGTACCTTGACTCCGGCCGACTAATGGGTGTCAAGTTACCGAGAGTGAGACGGCACGACGGCAGGTGTGACGACTATCAGAAAGCGGTCGACGGATTTTGGGCGAGTTAGGCGAATTCGCGCCATGCAACGAACCGGGCCGCGAGTTGTTTGCGATAGAGTGAAGCGCGCAGCAAATGCCGCTTGAGCGCGAAAAGTTGCCTGATCGGTCCGAAGCACGAGAGAAATTTCTGTGTGCGTTTCGGGTCGCGAAAGCCGCGCATGCGACGCGCGCGCTCACGTGTCGGTTGGTGGCTATTCTCTGCGCGGTTGTTCAGCCGAGCTGCCGCTTTGACAAACACGTGCTTCACGTTCGCAAGTTCCGGGATCTCGGCTTTTGCCGCCGGATAGCTGCGCAACTGATCGGTGACGATCTTGCGCGGAACCGGGCTCGAACGCTGCACACGCTTGAAGAAGCGTTTGGCAGCGGCTTTGTCGCGCCGCTTTTGCAGCAGGATGTCGAGTTCGGCGCCATGCTCGTCGACCGCACGCCACAGCAGGTACGGTTCGCCACGAAGCGTGACGAACATCTCGTCGAGGTGCCACGTACTACCCGGCTTGCGTCGCACCGCTTTCACTCGATGACCAAAGCCCTTACCAAACTTGTCACACCAGCATCGGATCGTCTCGTGTGTCACGATCACGCCGCGCTCGAAAAGCAGTTCCTCGATGTCGCGCAGGCTCAATTGGAAGCGGAAATACCATCGAACAGCGCAGCTGATGACACTAGCCGGGAAACGGTGACCGTGATAGCGCGATTTCGATTTCTTCATCGCGCCATCTTATCCGACGAGTCACGCAACCTGACAACGCCCCGGTGAATCCTGTTCCGTCTGCGTGCTTGACGATACCGATGTCGTGTACATCGGGCGTGCTTCAACCAAGAAGATCATGTCGATCAATCTTTCAGTCGGAACTCGCCTTCCCGCGTGGGCAACAGCGACCGGCAGAGTGCTGCTTGGCGCACTGGATGAATTTAAGAGGAGGGAGAGACTTGCGCGAAGCGAAGTTGCTGCGCATACGGGCACCACGCTGACGTCCTTCGACGACCTCATCAACGCAATAAGCGACGCTCAGCGCGATGGCGGCTACGCTTTCACTTCCAGGAACTGGAAGCAGGTCTGACTGCGGTAGCGGTTCCGCTAAAGGACAAGTCAGGCCGGATTCTGGCAGCGATGAACGTCGCCGGTCACGTTCATCGCAATTCAAGAGAGAGAATGCTCAATGAGCATCTTCAAGTTCTTCAGCTAGCTGCCAACGAAATCAACCTCGCGCTAGCATCACGCGATCGCTGAGTGAAGCGGCAGTTCGCTTGACCGGTCACACGGGTTGACGGGCAATCTTGAAGTTTGGCTCGTTGCCCGGGCGCTCCCATTTTATTCAGCTCTCAGCGCGTCGCTCACGAAGTCTAGCCGATCCTGGCCAAAGAACATTTCCATTCCGACGAACATTGTCGGAACCCCAAATACGCCGCGACGCACAGCCTCATCGGTGTTGGCCTTGAGCGCATCCTTCACTTCGGAGTCATTCACCAGCACGAGTAATTCATTCGGCATGACGCCCGCTTTCACAAACGCGCCTGCCGCAATTTCGGGATCACCCATATTCAGGCGATCCACCCATATTGCGCGGAAAGTCTCCTCTAAAAATGCGTCAAATCGATCCGGCCGCCGCAACTGCACGCCGACCAGCGCGCGCATCAGATGAAGGGTGTTGATGGGAAAATACGGATTATGCGCGAACGGCACATCGTAGCGCCGAGCATATCGGTCAATGTCGCGCGCTACATATCGTCCCTTGGCCGGAACAGCGGCAGGCGATGCGTTCCCCGTTTCCCGAAAGACGCCTCCCAGGAGAATCGGCCGATAGACCAGCTTCGCATCCTCACGTGAGCATAGGAGCGGCAGCTGCGTCCACGCGAGATAGCTCGTGGGACTCCCAACATCGAAAAAAAATTCTATCCGCTTGCTCATCACTTCTCCTCCCCATAGATAACGAACGTTTATTAAATGGACGTTATGTTATTGTTTCATTAGTGTCAATACGTGAATGCTAGGATGCTGACGCATGGCGCCGCTGCCTTTCGGCTTACAAAGCCCGTGCTTAACAGCACGCACGTGCGCCAATATGTTGACCCGGACAACGTTCGCTATTTTCAGACGCTTGTCAGGAAATCGTTCACAGAAGGGCAAGGTTGCACTCGTCGTCGGTGCCAGCGACGCTACCAGGAGGGATGCGCTCAAGCAGCGCATGGAGCTGGCATTGTGAAAAGCTTCGTGAAGACGATGAAGTGTGACTACGTCGCGTTTATGCCGGAGCCCGACGCTGCCACGGGTGCCCGCAAGCCATCGCATTCGAGTACGACAACGAGAAACATCCCTACGGCGCGTTATCGTATAACTGGACGACTCACACAGTCTGGCTCCGGCCGCCTATGTCACGACTGGGGCGCCGTCATTCCATCCGCGATCTGCTGGTCATTTGGCACCGGTCCGTACTTCCGCATCGATACGACGCGGAAATGCCGCCAATTACCAGATCCTTCGTACCGTTCAAACGAACGTTTTTCAATGATGACGGATCCTTCTCCAGCACGTTCGGATTCCCGGCCAGCGGCGCGATTGTCTGCGCAAAATCGCGTCCACCGACCCAATGGCAGTGCATGCAATACGCCGCACAAACGCCCGCTTTCGCATTGTTCACAAGACGGTTCAGTGATACCTTCATTGCTCGGTGGTTAAGCGTAAGAGGCGGCGCTCCGTTGCTGTCCGCCGGACGACGCGACCTCAGGTATGTGGACGTCGCGGCGATATCGGCATCGCTCATGCCCTGCGTGCTCTTGCTGATCCCGCTGGACATCAAACCGCCGGTCTCCACGAACACGTGCGGTTCCTGATTGTTCCAGCGACCCCGGCCGAAATTGTCCTCGGCGGTCAGGAACGCGCTGCGCTTTCATCCAGCGCCCACTCCCGGAAAGCGATACCACACGGCGTATGATAGGAGCCACCGTGCCTCAGGCCCTGAAATAGATAAGCGCCACCGAAAATAGTGCCGCCCGGAATCTGCGCCCCAATCGTGTTCGGATGACCACCACGCTGCAGTTGACAGCGCAAACCACGCGGCTCAGTCGCACCTCCTCGTGATCGACCGAGATGTCCGCGACCATGCTGAGGAAACGGCCGAACGCATACATCACCGCCGCGCCCCGCCCCTTGTCCCTTGAACACGACATTGCCCCACCCCGCCGCCCGGGTCGCGACGTTGAGCAAATTCAACGCGTGCGGGGTCTCGCCCAGTAGATCACGCGGTATTTGACCGGATTGACCTTGGCGTGCGCGGCCAGTTCGTCTATATAGCACGAGTGTGCTGCGGCGCCTTCAAGATACGCAGTGCTGGCGCCACCCTGGGCCATACCGCAGCCAAAATTGGTGCGGGTCAACCCGCCCGGATGATGTTAAGCGTTGTCATGGAGACTCCAGATCGACAGATCTTGTGCGTATTCAATATTGCGGAACTCGTCACAGGCGTCGGCCGACAACCGAATCCGACCATTGAGGGCCGGACATAAGCCACTTGCGGACAGGGCAGACTGGCGACCGCGGCCGACGCGCTCCACTACTTCGCAAAGTCTGAATACGCTTTGCTACGATTCGCTTCGTTCGTGCCGACTCCAGCGATATCCGCGCGGTTCGGGGGGGACAATTTTCCTCTTCGTCCTTCGGCAGCCTCCGCTCGAAAACCCTTTTGTACAACGGATCCTTCACGTGCTGCCGGGTAAGCCCTTCATCTGCACGAGCCGTGGGACCAAGGCTAGAGCGAGCAATGCAACAACGACTGGCTGTACACTCATTTTCATTTCTTTACCCGTTGCGAAAGCAATGCAACACATTTCGACAACGGCCCCCTGCCGCATCTCGATACGGCTAGGCGCTCGCGCTTGTCGATAGCTACTTACCGGCGACTACGTCCCGGTGACGTCCCGGTGACGTCGCGGTGCCATGCATCCCTGTGCGGTTGTATTCATTATCAACGTTTGGGCGTTGAGCCTACTGTCTCCTCGTAATAAGGGCACGGACAGGCTAGCGCGCAGCACCCTCCTGCGTCATGACCAGTGCCAGCGACGCAGCGAGAATCGACTTCGCCAGCTTGTCGTCGTCCACGGCGCGCGCAAGGGTAATGGCCCCCACGATGATCGCGACGATACCGAGCGCCGCGTCTTCGTTATCGCCGGCCGCGGCCTGCGCGATTTGTGATGCCAGCTTGCGCACGTAATGGGTCAGTTGCTCCCTGACATCTGGATTCGCATGCCGCGCTTCGCCGGCGAGCGCGCACAGCGCGCAGCCAGTGCCAGGATTTTTCACGTGGCGCTCATTGAGAAAAACTTCGGCGATGGCCTGCAAAGGCGTTTCGCCACGCTTGACGGCGCCGTTTGCGAGCGATGCGATGCGCTTCTCGCTCTGACTCACCGCATGTTCCAGCGCCTCAAGAATCAACGCGTCACGCGACGAAAAATGCCCGTAGAACGCGCCGTGCGTAAGACCCGCACTGCGCATGCACTCGGCGACGCCAAGCGCCTCGATACCGTTTTCGCGAATCTGGCGCGACGCGTTTTCAAGAACCCGCTGCCTGCTCTCAGCCTTCTGTGCCTGTGAATAACCCACTTTTTTTACCTCCCCATGCTTGACAATCTGCATGACGGGCATAATACTGAGTTTCTGTATTATGATCAACATGCAGAATGGGATGTTGATGAAGCTCCTGTTGGGTTGGAGGCGGCAGCTATCCTGCTCCGCTCGACAGCATTTTTTACAAGGTCTTCGCGAGGCTTTTGCGCGTCGGACGACAACGGCTTTCAGCGCGTTTGCGGCGCGGTCTCGCGGCTCAATACACAGGAGAAGACTATGCGTTTCACTGGAAAGACAGCGCTCGTTACGGGGGGCAACAGCGGTATTGGCTTTACCACAGCGAAGCTTTTGATCGCGGAAGGCGCCCGTGTGGCGATCACCGGCCGCGATCGCACAAAACTCGATCAGGCGGTGGCCGACCTTGGTGCCAACTCGCTGGGCATTCAGGCCGATCTCGATGATGAAACCGCGGTCGAGTCGGCGTTCAAGCAGATCAAGGAAGTTTTCGGCTCGCTCGACATCGTGTTCGCCAATGCCGGCATCTCCGGTCCGACACCCCTAGGCGGCACGACGGCGGCGGCATTTGAAGCGATTCTTCGCACCAATCTGACAGGTGTCTTTCTCACAGTGCAAGCGGCTCTTCCATTGATGGGCGTGGGCGGCTCGGTCATCCTGAACGGCTCCGTGATGCGTGAGCTGGGCTCTCCCGGCTCAGCCGCTTATTCCGCGACGAAAGCGGGCGTGACCGGTATGGCGAAGGTGTTCGCATCCGAGCTGGTGCAGCGTGGCATTCGCGTCAACACGGTGATCCCCGGCGGCACGCGCACGCCGATCTGGACGCGTGGCGCAAGGGCCGGCGCAACGCTGGACGCAACCGAAGAAGCCTTGGCACCGGCCATTCCGATGGCGCGCCTCGCGACGCCGGAAGAAGTGGCCAAGGCCGTGCTATTCCTCGCGTCCGACGATGCCTCCGGTATTACGGCAGCGGAAATTGTCGTAGACGGCGGCACCATCGGTGCGCCGCGGGGCGCGCCCATGTACCGCAAGGCGTGATGCTCCCTTGATGTTCGCTTGATAGCAAATGGCAGCCGTTCCGCGCGTCCATGCTGATGCGTTCGGCTGCCCCTCGATTTGTCAGCATGAAACCGAGCACAATGCCCGGAACGGCCATAACGATTTTCACCCCGCTCCGGTCTTGCAGCCGTCTGACTGCGCGGCCAGAAAAGCGGCGTCACGCCGTGGCCGGGAGTCACGTCACGAATGAACATCGAGCGTCGAACAATTCGGAGAAAACGGGTAACGGGTCGCGGTCCGCCAAGCACGCTGGCGCAGCGTTATGAGTCAGGTTGCAGCCGGTCAGGTTTTGCCCGGCCGGCGTTCACACGGCCCAGATCTGCGAGGCGTCCGATCAAGCGTGTAGCGCAAGATATCTCAGCGTCCTGGATGATGCGTTCGCGCCAGTCCTCGCTTCCAGCAAGGCGATGGAAATCGCGCTGCGCACCCCACAAAACGCCCGGCCTTCTTTCACGTTCGCGCCCTGATCACTTGCGCTTTCACGAAAGCAAGATCAGGATCCGCCTGTGCGACGCCCATTGGCGGACAAAGCGTTCACCAGCTTGCTCGCCACCTGAAAGGTCACGACTGTTTAGTAACCTGACGTTATGTTATCGTTGCTCTAGTGTCAATACATGGACGTGAGGGTGCTGATGCGTTACTCGATAGCACACAAGGAAGAAACACACCGGCGGCTGCTGGAAAGCAGCTGCTCCATCGCCAAGCAGCATGGCTTTGACTCGACTGGAGTTGACGGCCTCATGTCGGCCATCGGCATGACAAGTGGAGCGTTCTATACCCACTTCAAATCGAAGGAAGAACTCTTCAAAGTCATTATTGAACGCGAAGTGGACAACAGTTGCAGAATGCTCGCTGGTGAGGATGAGGACGGCGTGACGAGCCTCGAGAAGGCTGTTCGCGGGTACCTGAGTTCCTACCATGCGCTTCATCCCGAGGCTGGCTGCGCGTTGCCGACTTTAGGCGCTGAGATCGCCCGCTCGGGCCCCGACGTAAAGCAGGTGGCCGAAGACGGACTAAAAAGGATGCACGGTACATGGAGTGAACGGCTAGACGATGCGGACCATGCCTGGGCGCTTATCTCGCAGTGCGTCGGCGCTCTCGTTCTTTGCCGCGTCGTGGAAACGGAGAAAGCGCGTAAGCAGATTCTCGCGGCTAACAGACGTTCGCTGACAAAGACTTACTTTCAGAAACGAACACGCAAAGCCTAACGGTCCGTTAGAGCGTGCGGTCGCTCATAAACCTACGAAAACCGGTCGTCGCGGCGGCGAACGGACTAGGAGTTGGCATTGGTGCCACATTACATCTGCATTGCGATATCGTCTACGCTTGCGACAACGCGCAAATACAGTATCCGTTCGTCAAGCTCGCACTCTGCCCCGAATTCGCGTCCAGCATCCTGCTGCCTTCGGTCGTCGGATGGCAACGTGCAGCCGAGCTCTTCCTCTTGGGAGAGCCGTGCCCCGCACAGACTGCCTATGCTTGGGGGTTGGTGAATAAGGTTTTCGCTCCTCAGGACACACTTTCAAGCGCCATTTCTGCCGCTCACCGCTTCGCCCAGATCCTACCAGAATCTGTCCTTGTCACCAGGTCTCTAATGAGAGACCGGTTCACGCCGGATATGACCGACCAGTTCGAACTCGAACTTGAGCACTTTCGCGAAAGGCTGAGTTCGCCCGAAGCGAAGGAAGCGTTCAAAGCGTTCGCTGAGCGCCGCCCGCCTGACTTCTCCCCGTTCCAACACTGCGGAAAGAACGGGGATAGAACCGATCGCGCATACGGAGTCTGAAAGCTCCAAGCGAAAGATAGCCTTCAGCGGCTGAGATCGCCCGCTCGTGTCCAGACGCAAAGAAGGGGCTGAAGAGAAACTGAGGTGATTGCACTCTCCACGCCATGAGCGGCTAGAGGATCCCGACCACGCCAGGCCGGTGAGCTGGCAGCGCGTCGGCGCTCCGGTTCGTTGTCGCGTCGTCGAAACGGAGAAAACGCGTAAACAGATTCTCGCCGAGAACCGATGTTCGCTGACAAAGACGCACTTTCAGAAGCGAACACGCAAAGCTTGTCGACCCGTTAGAGCGGCAGGCGGCAGCTGGCGATCCGGCCGGCGGCCACGCAGTTCAGATGGCTTGCCCTTGATGTCGAGCAGCCCAGTGGATCTGCGCCACACTCGCCTCTTTCAAAACCCGCGCTTGACAGCCCGCGAGCGCACCGATATCTTCATTTAGATAACGTACGTTATTTAAAGGAGACAAGATGTCAGAAACCAGTTCGGAGAAGGGTAAGGTCGCACTCGTCGTCGGTGCCGGCGATGCCACCGGAGGAGCAATCGCGAGGCGGTTTGCGGCAGAAGGATTCGTCACTTGTGTGACGCGCCGCACGGCGGAGAAGCTTGAACCGCTTGTTGACCAGATCCGCGATCTCGGCGGCGTTGCGCACGGCTTTTCGTCCGATGCCCGGAAAGAAGAGGATGTGGTTGCACTGATCGAGCGCATCGAGTCGGAGGTGGGACCTATTGAAGTTCTGGTCTTTAACATCGGCGCGAACGTGCCGTGCAGCATCCTGGAGGAAACCGCGCGGAAGTACTTCAAGATCTGGGAGATGGCATGCTTTGCCGGCTTTCTCAACGGTCGCGAGGTGGCAAAGAGGATGGTCGCGCGTGGCAAGGGCACCATCATCTTTACAGGAGCGACTGCGGCACTGCGGGGATCGGCAAACTTCGCCGCGTTTGCCGGAGCCAAGCATGCTTTACGGGCTCTGGCCCAGAGCATGGCCCGCGAGTTGGGCCCGAAAAACATCCACGTGGCTCATGTCGTCGTTGACGGTGCAATCGACACCGAGTTCATCCGGACAAACTTCCCTGAAAAGTATGCGCAAAAAGAAGTGGACGGCATCGTCGACCCGAAGCACATAGCCGACAACTATTGGCAGCTTCACCGGCAGACACGCGATGCATGGACGTTCGAACTTGACCTGCGTCCGTACAACGAACGTTGGTAGAACCGAAAAGAACAAGAGAGAAAAATATGGAAAAAGAACAGTTCCCTCGCCTGCTCGCACCGCTCGACCTAGGATTCACAACGCTGAAGAATCGCGTGATTATGGGTTCGATGCACACTGGGCTCGAAGACGAAGAGCGTCTGGATCGCCTTGCGGCGTACTTTGCGGAGCGCGCACGCGGCCAGGTCGGGCTCATTGTAACCGGCGGGTTCGCGCCGAATCGCGAAGGGGCCGTGGCGCCATCAGCCGGCGCGATGCTCGATTCTGGCGATGCTGCTCGCCATCGGGTCGTAACCGGCGCTGTGCATGCCGAAGGCGGAAAGATCGCAATGCAGATCCTCCATGCAGGACGGTATGCGGCACATCCACAAGCAGTTGCGCCATCGCCATTGCGCGCACCGATATCTCCGATTACGCCGCGCAAACTCGGCAGCGACGAGGTGGACCGCCACATTGCCAATTTCGTCACCAGCGCCGTCCTCGCCCGTGAGGCCGGCTATGACGGCGTTGAAATCATGGGATCCGAAGGCTACTTTATCAATCAGTTCCTGACCGCGAATACAAACCAGCGCACCGACAAATGGGGCGGTGACTACTCGGCGCGTATGCGTCTGCCGGTCGAGATAGTCTCGCGCACCCGCCAAGCCGTGGGACCGGACTTCATCATCATCTACCGCCTGTCGATGATCGACCTGGTTCCGGGCGGTAGCGACTGGCAAGAGGTGGTCATGCTTGCTCGTGCGGTTGAAGCCGCGGGTGCCACGATCATCAACACTGGCATTGGCTGGCATGAAGCGCGCATTCCGACGATCGCGACGTCGGTACCCCGGGCAGCATTCGCGTGGTTGACAAAAAAAATGAAAGGCGAAGTCGGCATTCCCCTAGTCGCTTCGAACCGAATCAATACACCCACCGTTGCGGAGGAGGTACTCGCCGAAGGCTGCGCCGACCTTGTCTCGATGGCGCGTCCGATGCTGGCCGACCCCGAGTTCGTAAAAAAAGCTGCAACCGGTAGGTCGAACGAAATCAACGTCTGTATCGGGTGCAACCAGGCCTGTCTCGATCACATTTTTTCCAACCGTGTTGCGAGCTGCCTGGTGAACCCACGCGCATGTCACGAAACAGACATCGTGCTTAAGCCGGCTATCGAGGCACGCCGCATTGCAGTTATTGGTGCTGGGCCGGCGGGCGTATCCGCAGCCGTCACACTAGCTGAGCGTGGCCATGAGGTGCATCTGTTCGATGCAGCGGACCAGATCGGCGGCCAGTTGAACATGGCTAAAGTCATACCAGGCAAGGAAGAATTTTTTGAAATGCTAGGTTATTTTGAGCGACGCATCCAGCAAACGGGCGTCAGGCTCCATCTGGGTGAAAAGGTGACTGCCAAGCAACTGGTCGACCGGAATTTTGAAGAAGTGGTCATTGCAACCGGGGTAAAGCCACGAGAGCCCAACATTCCAGGTCAAAACCATCCCAAGGTACTGAGCTATATCGACGTTCTTCACGATCGCAGACCCGTCGGCAAAAGCGTTGCAATCATCGGTGCGGGCGGCATTGGTTTTGATGTCGCCGAATATCTCGTCGAACCTGCGCAGCGTGAGGCGCCTACCGTGGCTCAGTGGCGCAAAGTCTGGGGCGTCGGCGATCCGGAGCTTGCACGGGGTGGCGTCGAAGGGGTGAGACCGGCTCCCGACGCGCCCTTTAGGAAGGTATGGCTGTTTCAGCGCAGTACCGAGAAAGCTGGATCCCGTCTGGGCAAAAGCACTGGATGGATACATCGCGCCGCGCTCAAGATGAAGGACGTGAGCGCCATTGAGGGCGTAAATTACGAGCAGATTGACGACCGCGGCCTTCTCGTGTCATTCGGGCCCGAGCGGCTGGAACCGACCTGGTTTGACGTTGACAATATCGTACTCTGCACGGGCCAGGAGCCCGTGCGCGACTTGGTTGAACCGCTAAAGGCGGCCGGACTGAAAGCGCACGTTATTGGAGGCGCCGATGTGGCGGCCGAACTGGATGCCAAGCGAGCCATATCTCAAGCGACGAGACTTGCCGCAATGATCTAGCGGTCGCTTCCGCGACCATTTCGGCCAAATCTGCCGTGTGCCTTGGTCCGTGTGCGTTCGAGGCACAGCGGCGCATTTTCTTTGTTAGGGAAGGTCTGAACAACCCGTTTCTGCTTTGGATTTCCAGCTCGCACAATGGAGCGAAGATCACATCGTCACCTGCGACTGCGGTGGAGCGCTACCGGTCGCATCCTGGCGGTCCGAGCCTCGCCTTTACCGCACGCCTTCGGCCTTCGTTGCGCTTCACAGCATCTTGCGCGCCATCCACAGATTAGCCAGCGCGAACTGCGTTTCGATCTGAGCCGTGTTCTTCGCCAATCCTCGATACCGCGCCTTCAGATAGCCAAACTGACACTTCAGCACCCGAAACGGATGTTCCAC
>NZ_JABBGJ010000078.1 GCF_012927345.1 Paraburkholderia polaris | reverse complement strand
GGTCTGCCGACACGACAACGCCTGTGTCTGCATGAACCGCAGCACCTTCAGCTTGAACCGGGCGTCATAGTGACTGTATTTCTTCCTGAACGCATCTTTGCCGTGCAAGCGCCAGGCCGCCACCCATTTGCGCACCGTGCCGTGGTCAATGCAGTGTCGGCGGGCCACCTCCCTACCACCACCACCTCTGCCAGACAGATAGTCTTCGACAACCGATTGCTTGAACCGCGCGCTGTACCTGCTCATGAAAAAACACCCCAAATCGTTGGACGGGTGTCCAACTTTTGGGGTGCAGTTCACATCACAGGCGGCCTTTTTTATTCAATCCGCATTGAGCGGCTGCGCTTACTGCGGCGTTGCGTTGGCGCCGCCGTGTGCCGCCGACCATTCGGCCGGCGCGTGCAGGAA
The DNA here is from genome assembly GCF_012927345.1 of Paraburkholderia polaris. Taxonomy (GTDB): domain Bacteria; phylum Pseudomonadota; class Gammaproteobacteria; order Burkholderiales; family Burkholderiaceae; genus Paraburkholderia; species Paraburkholderia polaris. Next base: position 22,579 of record NZ_JABBGJ010000078.1, on the reverse strand, counting down.
TTTTTCCACTTCGTCGAGCGTCTTGGTGTCGAAGTAGTTGTTTGCCTTGGCGACGCGCAACACGTCCCACCACGTGGCAAGCGCGTGCAGATCGACGTCGATGTCTTTCAGCACCGACACGCTTTCCTTGAAGATGTTGTAGTGGAACAGCACGAAGCAATGGTTCACCGTCGCGCCGGCGGTGCGCAGCGCATTGATGAAGTTGATCTTGCTGCGGCTGTCCGTGGTCAGATCTTCGACCAGCAGCACGCGTTGGCCTTCGGTCAGCAGACCTTCGATCTGCGCGTTACGGCCGAAACCCTTCGGCTTCTTGCGCACGTATTGCATCGGCACCATCAGGCGGTCGGAGAGCCATGCCGCGAACGGGATGCCGGCGGTTTCGCCACCGGCCACCGCGTCGATCTGCTCATAGCCGACGTCGCGCAGGATGGTGGCTTCGGCCATTTCCATCAGGCCGCGGCGCACGCGCGGATACGAGATCAGCTTGCGGCAGTCGATATAAACCGGGCTCGCCCAGCCGGACGTGAAAATGTACGGTTTCTCCGCGTTGAAGTGCACTGCTTGCACTTCCAGCAGCATCTTGGCGGTGGTGTCGGAGATCGTCTGGCGATCGAAGCCTGTCATGGGCGGATCCTTGGGTGTGAGCGAGGAGAAGCGGGCGCGGGGCCCGGTGGCACAGCAAGCGGGGTATGCCGCGCCGTGATGGGCGGCGCCTTGATAGGCAAATACACAGCCGGTCAGTGGAGTGCAGGCCGGTTTTTGCTGCGCGCGTAGGCCGACATTTTACCCGAAATGGGCTCTCCCGAGGAGGCCGTCGTGCGTGCTGGCGGCGAATGACCGTCATAACGGCCGCGCTGAACGGGGCTTACAAGCTTCGTTCGGGGCCGCATCGTTGCTGCTCCCCGGGCTGTTATCTGGCCTGCTTTTGGGCTTGCTTGTGAGTGGCTTGGGGCGCCTTTACACTCACGCGAGTTTCCTGGCGGCCTCGTGCGTTGGTCGCTCCATGTTCTACGGAATGCTTTCAATGACTGCCGCTCCTTCTGCCACCGAGACCCGTGAACCTGCCGAAAGCGGCCCTGTCAGGAGTGGCTATGCAGGCCGCGCACTGATCGCTTCGGTGCTCGGTTACGCGATGGACGGCTTCGATCTGCTGATCCTCGGCTTCATGCTGCCGGTGATTGCTGCGGATCTGCATCTGAGCTCAGCGCAGGCAGGCTCGCTAGTTACGTGGACGCTGATTGGCGCGGTCGCCGGCGGCCTGATTTTCGGCGTTTTAAGCGACTATTTCGGCCGCGTGCGAATGCTGACTTGGACGATTTTGATTTTCGCCGTCTTTACCGGCCTCTGCGCGCTGGCGCAGGGTTATACCGACCTGCTGGCTTATCGGACCATTGCCGGCATTGGCCTCGGCGGCGAGTTCGGCATCGGTATGACGCTCGTGGCTGAAGCGTGGCCGGCGTCGCAGCGGGCGCGCGTGTCGTCCTATGTCGGGCTCGGGTGGCAACTCGGGGTGCTGGCTGCCGCGTTGCTGACGCCGTTGCTGCTGCTGGTGATCGGCTGGCGCGGCATGTTCGCACTCGGACTGTTGCCTGCCGTGGTGTCGTTTTTCGTGCGGCGCAGCGTCGAGGAACCGGCGCTGTTCACCGAGCGCGTCGCCCGTGGAATGCGTAAGCTGCCGCTCAAATTGCTGGTGGCCGACGGACGCACCGCCCGCGCCAGCATCGGCGTCGCGATTCTCTGTTCAGTACAGAACTTCGGCTATTACGGTCTGATGATCTGGCTTCCGAGCTATTTGTCGAAGACGTTCGGCTATTCGCTGACCAGGTCCGGGGTGTGGACCGCCGCGACGGTTCTCGGCATGGCGTGTGGCATCTGGCTGTTCGGCATGGCCGCCGACCGGTTCGGCCGCAAGCCGACGTTCCTGTTCTACCAGGTGGGCGCGGTGGTGATGGTATTCGTCTACGCCCATCTGACAACGCCGATGGCGCTGCTGATCGGCGGTGCGGCCATGGGCGTGTTCGTCAACGGGATGATCGGCGGCTATGGCGCACTGATCTCCGAGCTCTATCCGACCGAGGCACGCGCCACCGCGCAGAACGTGTTGTTCAATATCGGCCGAGCGGTTGGCGGTTTCGGACCGGTGGTCGTGGGCGCATTGGCTGCACGTTATTCGTTCGGCGCCGCGCTCGCTTTGCTCGCATCGATCTATCTGCTCGACGTCTTCGCGACCCTCTTTCTGATTCCCGAACGACGCGGCGCCGAGCTCGAATGACGCGCGCGTGACGCATGCACGGCCGTAAGCGAAGTGGCCGCGGGATGCGGCGATGCAGCATTGCCGGCCGCTGTTTCGCCGATGGTGTGCCGTGTTAACCAGTCAGTGCATCGACACGTTCGGGGTGTACACTAACCGACCCGCGTAGCACTCCGCACCGTCTTACCCTCCGCCGAGGTTCGACGCCGCGCCCAACCGGCGCATGCGAAAACCGCCGCAGTCGATTATCCATTCGATAGACGCGAAGCGACGCCAACGTTGCGGTGTGCCGGGCCCAATTACTTACGTCTCGCAGGCCAAAAAATGGACGAACAACTTAAGCAAAGCGCTCTCGCATACCACCAGTTTCCGAAACCCGGCAAGATTTCGGTCACCCCCACCAAGCCACTGTCGAACCAGCTCGACTTGTCGCTCGCCTATTCGCCGGGCGTCGCCGCGGCCTGCATGGCGATCTACGAAGACCCGCTCGACGCGCAGAAGTACACCTCGCGCGGCAACCTCGTCGGTGTGATCACGAACGGCACGGCCGTGCTCGGTCTTGGCAATATCGGCCCGCTCGCCGCGAAGCCGGTGATGGAAGGCAAGGGTTGTCTGTTCAAGAAGTTCGCCGGCATCGACGTGTTCGACATCGAACTCTCCGAGTCCGATCCGGACAAGCTGGTTGAAGCGATCGCGATGCTCGAGCCCACGCTGGGCGGCATCAACCTTGAAGACATCAAGGCGCCGGAATGCTTCTACATCGAAAAGAAGCTACGCGAGCGCATGAAGATTCCCGTCTTCCACGACGATCAGCACGGTACTGCGATCATCGCTTCGGCGGCGATCCTGAACGGCCTGAAAGTGGTCGGCAAGAAACTCGACGAAGTGAAGCTGGTGTGTTCGGGCGCGGGCGCGGCTGCGATCGCGTGTCTGGATCTGCTGGTGAACCTGGGCCTGTCGAAAAAGAACGTGCTGGTCACGGACTCGAAGGGCGTGATCTATGAAGGTCGCGGCAATCTGGATCCGTCGAAGGAACGTTACGCGGCGAACACCGAAGCACGCACGCTGGCTGACGCGATCCGCGGCGCCGATGTGTTCCTCGGCTGCTCGAGCGCCGGCGTGCTGAAGCCGGAAATGGTCGCCGAAATGGGCACGCAGCCGCTGATCCTGGCGCTGGCGAATCCGGAACCGGAAATCCGTCCGGAAGAAGCGAAGAAGGTGCGCCCGGACTGCATCATCGCGACGGGCCGTTCGGACTACCCGAACCAGGTCAACAACGTGCTGTGCTTCCCGTTCATCTTCCGCGGCGCGCTGGATGTCGGCGCGACCACGATCACGGAAGAAATGAAGCTCGCGTGCGTGCGCGCGATTGCCGAACTGGCCGAAGAAACCGATCAGGGCGATGAAGTCGCCAAGGCGTATGAAGGTCACTCGCTCGAATTCGGCCCGGAATACCTGATTCCGAAGCCGTTCGATCCGCGCCTGATCATCAAGATCGCGCCGGCTGTCGCGCAAGCCGCGATGGACTCGGGCGTCGCGACCCGTCCGATCAAGGATATGGACGCGTACCGCGAAGAACTCGGCACGACGGTGTATCGCACTGGCATGGTGATGCGTCCGGTGTTCGCCGCAGCGAAGTCAGAGCCGGCGCGCATCGTGTTCGCCGAAGGCGAAGACGAGCGCGTGCTGCGCGCCGCGCAATTCGTGCTGCTGGAAAAGATCGCCAAGCCGATTCTGGTCGGCCGTCCGTCGGTGATCGAGATGCGTCTGAAGAAGATGGGCTCGAAGCTGAAGTGCGGTGAAGACTTCGAAGTCGTCGATCCGGAAGACGATCCGCGCTATCAGCAATGCTGGCAGGCATACCACGAACTCGGCGCTCGCGAAGGCGTGACGCCGGACGTCGCGAAGGCCGCAATGCGCAAGTTCAACACGCTGATTGGCGCGATCCTGGTGCGGCTCGGCGAAGCCGACGGCATGATCTGCGGGATGATCGGCCAGTACCACACGCATCTGAAGTTCATCGAGCAGGCGTTGGGCAAGGCGGATAACGTGCAGAACTTCGCTGCCATGAATCTGCTGATGCTGCCGGGCCGTAACCTGTTCATCTGCGACACGTACGTGAACGAAACGCCGACCGCCGAGCAGCTCGCGGACATGACGATGCTGGCTTCGCGTGAAATCGAGAAATTCGGTATCACGCCGAAGGTTGCGTTGCTGTCGAATTCGAACTTCGGCAGCGCGCCGTCTTCGTCATCGCAACGTATGGCCGCGGCTCGTAAGCTGATCGCTGAACGTGCGCCTTCACTCGAGATCGACGGTGAGATGCACGGCGACGCGGCGTTGTCGGAAGCAGTCCGCAAGGCTGCGTTCCCGGGCACGACGCTGACCGGCGAAGCGAACCTGCTGATCATGCCGAACGTGGAAGCGGCGAATATCACGTACAACCTGCTGAAGATGATCGGCGGCGAAGGCGTGACGGTGGGTCCGTTCCTGCTGGGCGCGGAAAAGCCGGTGCACATCCTGACGCCGGCTGCGACCGTGCGCCGTATCATCAACATGACGGCGGTGGCTTCGGCAAACGCACGCAAGCGGGTGAGCGCGCAGTAATGCGAATAGGCTGATGCTTGACGCGGCGCTGCATTGCGGCGGTCGCTGGAAAGCTAAGAGAACGCCACGGAAGTCGATTCCGTGGCGTTTTTTATGTGCGCGTTCTTATTCTTGTGGCCGTTGATCTGAGAAATTCTTAGGTGGCTAGGCGAGCTTTAAGAATGCTCCTATTCGATTCGCTGTGACACTTTTGTAAAGTTACTTCTGAAGCGCAGCACAACGCGATGGCAACGGAACAGTCGGCTGGTCAATCCTTGCATCGAGTCAGGCGCTGCGCTTCCTCTGGTGTTGAGAGGTTCGTAGTGGCAGTAGTAGTTCTGATGGTGAAGACAGTAGTACCAATGGGTTGCAGTACTGGTGGTAAGTGTGTGTGGTTGTAGTTGGTAGTTGAAGTGGCAGTTGGTAGTTGAAGTGGCAGTTGGTGGTTGAAGTAGCAGTTGGTGGTTGAAGTAGCAGTTGGTGGTTGAAGTAGCAGTTGGTGGTTGAAGTAGCAGTTGGTGGTTGAAGTGGCAGTTGGTGGTTGAAGTGGCAGTTGGTAGTTGAAGTGGCAGTTGGTGGTTGAAGTAGCAGTTGGTAGTTGAAGTAGCAGTTGGTAGTTGAAGTAGCAGTTGGTGGTTGAAGTAGCAGTTGGTAGTTGAAGTAGCAGTTGGTGGTTGAAGTAGCAGTTGGTGGTTGAAGTAGCAGTTGGTAGTTGAAGTAGCAGTTGGTGGTTGAAGTAGCAGTTGGTGGTTGAAGTAGCAGTTGGTGGTTGAAGTAGCAGTTGGCGGTTGAAGTAGCAGTTGGTGGTTGAAGTAGCAGTTGGTGGTTGAAGTAGCAGTTGGTGGTTGAAGTAGCAGTTGGTGGTTGAGGTAGCAGTTTGTAGTTGCAGTAGCAGTTCATAGTTGTAGTTGCTGTTTGGTAGTGTTTGTTTTTGGTTGGTTGTTGTGTTGTTGGAAGGAGCAGTACCGCTTGTTCTTGTACACACGCATCACGTGTCGAAACAGGCAAAAAAAAGGCGACTGTCCGCGAGGACAGCCGCCTTTTCCATTTCAGCCCGAGGCCAGCCGGTCAAGCCGGCAAGATCATGCCGCGTGTTGCGTCTTTCCCGTTTCCGGCGAGCGCCAGCGCGTCAGCAAATCGTTCCACTTGACCCGTACGCCCTTCAGATTATTTTCCTTCACGTGCCCGTAGCCGCGGATGCCGTCCGGCAGATTCGCCAGCTCGACCGCCAGTTCACGCTTCTGCGTGGTCAGCCCGCCGATCAGCTCGCGCACCAGTGCTTCGTATTCGACGATCAGCGCACGCTCCGTGCGACGCTCCTCCGTCTTGCCGAACACGTCGAGCGCGGTTCCGCGCAGGAACTTGAGTTTTGCGAGCACGTGCATAGCGCTGAACACCCAAGGTCCGTACTTCTTCTTCACCAGATGACCTTGCGCGTCTTTCTTCGAGAACGTCGGTGGCGCGAGGTGAATGTGCAATTTCCAGTCGCCTTCGAAATTCGCCTTCAGTTTTTCGATGAACGCAGGGTCGCTGTAGAGTCGCGCGACTTCGTACTCGTCCTTGTAAGCCATCAGCTTGTGCAGGTTCTTTGCGACCGCTTCGGTCAACGGCAACTGGCCGTCGATCGAATCGAGCGCCGATTCCGCCACACGCACTTGCGACACCAGGGCGCGATAACGCTCGGCGTACGCGCCGTTTTGCCATGCTGCAAGATAGTCGGCGCGCTTGTCGATCAGCGTGTCGAGCGCCTTCGGCGTGTGCAGAGAGATGATCTTGCTACTCGCCGTCTCTGCTGCGGCACCGCGCCCTTGCGACTGCGCGAGCTTGTGCACCGAGGCCAGATCATGCGCAGCACGGCGGCCCCATTCGAATGCCGCACTGTTCTTTTCGATCTGGACGTTGTTCAGCTCGATCGCGCGCATCAGTGACTGATAGGTCAGCGGCACCCAGCCGCGTTGCCATGCGTAGCCGAGCACGAACGGATTCGTGTAGATCGCATCGCCGAGGAGCGCAACGGCGAAGTGATTCGCGTCGACCATATCGACGCCATCGTCGCCCGCACCGGCACGCACGTCCGCTTCAGTGCTGCTACCTGGGAAGCGCCAGTTCGGGTTCTTGATGAGTTCGGCGGTCGGCGTGTGCGCGCTATTGAGCACGACACGGGTACGGCCCACCTGCATCCGCGAGACGCATTCGTCGCTGGCGGTGACGATCGCGTCGCAGCCGATCACGAGACTTGCTTCGCCCATTGCGATGCGGGTCGCGTGGATGTCGGCCGGGTTCTGGGCGATCTGCACGTGGCTCATCACGGCGCCGCCCTTTTGCGCGAGGCCGGTGACGTCGAGTACCGTGACGCCCTTGTTTTCCAGGTGCGCGGCCATCCCAAGCAATGCACCGATCGTTACAACGCCGGTACCGCCGACGCCCGTCACCAGCACCCCATAGGGGCGCGCGATCGACGGTAATTCAGGTTCCGGCACCGGTGGCATCGCGTCGCCGACGATGCCCGAAGCCGCCTTCGGCTTGCGCAACTGACCCCCTTCGACGGATACGAAGCTCGGGCAAAAGCCGTTCACGCACGAAAAGTCCTTGTTGCAGGTCGACTGATTGATCTGGCGCTTGGTGCCGTACTCGGTATCGAGCGGCTCCACTGAGAGGCAATTCGACTTCACCGAGCAATCGCCGCAGCCTTCGCACACCGCTTCGTTGATCACGACACGGCGCGCCGGATCCGGATACGTGCCGCGTTTCCTGCGGCGGCGTTTCTCGGTCGCGCAGGTCTGGTCATAGATCAGGATCGTGGTGCCGGAAATCTCGCGAAGCTGACGCTGAACTTCGTCGAGCTTGTCGCGATGGTGAATGTCGATGCCGGGCGCGAGACCGACGTTGGCGGAGTATTTCTCCGGTTCATCGGTGACGATCACGATCTTCGTCGCGCCTTCGGCGGCGAGCTGATGCGTGATTTGCGGCACGGTCAGCACGCCGTCGACTGGCTGGCCGCCCGTCATCGCGACTGCGTCGTTATAGAGAATCTTGTAGGTGATATTCGCCTTCGACGCGATCGCGGCGCGGATCGCGAGCAGACCCGAATGGAAGTAGGTGCCGTCGCCGAGGTTGGCGAACACGTGCTTGTCGTTGGTGAACGGCGCCTGGCCGATCCACGCGACGCCTTCGCCGCCCATCTGGCTGAAGGTGCTGGTGCTGCGGTCCATCCACACGGTCATGTAGTGGCAGCCGATGCCGGCCATCGCACGGGAACCTTCTGGGACGTTCGTCGACGTGTTGTGCGGACAGCCCGAGCAGAACCACGGCTTGCGCTCGGCTTCGATGCGCGGACGCGCCAAGGCTTTTTCCTTCGCTTCGATTACCGCGATGCGCGCCGCAATGCGCGCACGCACGTCGGACGGCAGGTCGAACTTGTCGAGCCGCGTGGCAATCGCCTTGGCGATGATCGCCGGCGAAAGTTCGTAGTGGGCCGGCAGCAGCCAATTGCCCATCGGCACCGACCATTCGCCACCCGCGCCGTCTTTCTCGTCGAACTTGCCGAACACACGCGGACGCTGCGCATCGGGCCAGTTGTACAACTCTTCCTTGATCGCGTATTCGAGAATCTGGCGCTTTTCTTCAACCACCAGAATTTCGTCGAGACCGCGCGCGAACGCTTGCGCACCTTGCGCCTCAAGCGGCCATACACAGCCGACCTTATACAGACGGATGCCGATGCGCGAGCAGGTTTCGTCGTCGAGACCGAGATCGGTCAGCGCCTGACGCACGTCGAGGTAGGCCTTGCCGCCGGTCATGATGCCGAAACGCGCATGTGGCGAATCGATTTCAACACGGTCCAGTTTGTTCGCGCGCACATAGGCGAGCGCCGCGTACCACTTGTAGTCGAGTAGACGCGCTTCCTGCACCAGTGGCGGATCCGGCCAGCGAATGTTCAGGCCGCCTTCGGGCATTGCGAAGTCGTCCGGCAGAATGATTTTCGTGCGGTGTGGATCGATATCGACCGAAGCCGACGATTCGACCACGTCGGTCACGCACTTCATTGCCACCCACAGGCCGGAATAGCGGCTCATCGCCCAGCCGTGCAGTCCGAAGTCCAGATATTCCTGTACGTTCGATGGAAACAGCACCGGAAGGCCACATGCCTTGAAGATGTGTTCCGACTGGTGCGCGAGTGTCGAGGATTTGGCGGCATGGTCGTCGCCGGCGAGCACGAGTACGCCGCCGTGTTGCGCCGAGCCAGCCGAGTTGCCATGCTTGAAGACGTCGCTGGAGCGGTCGACGCCCGGTCCCTTGCCGTACCACATCGAGAACACGCCGTCGTATTTGGCGCTCGGGTACAGATTGACCTGCTGGGAACCCCACACGGCGGTTGCCGCGAGGTCTTCGTTGACGCCGGGTTGGAATACGACGCGATGCGCGGCGAGATGCTGTTTCGCCTTCCACAAGGATTGGTCGAGTCCGCCGAGCGGCGATCCACGGTAGCCGGAGATAAAACCGGCGGTATTGAGCCCGGCGGCCTGGTCGCGTTCCTGCTGCAGCATCGGCAGACGCACCAGCGCCTGGATGCCGCTCATGTACGCGCGGCCGCGTTCGAGGGTGTATTTGTCGTCGAGCGTGACGGAAGATAGCGCGGCTTCGAGCGAGGCTCGCTGACCTGCGTCTAGCGGGGCATTCATTGTGTGTACTCCTCCAACCAGTTTGGGATCACCAAAACTTTTTTTGGGCCGCGGCATCTTGTGAATGCTTGGGGCCGGGGTCGCCATATTGACGTGTTTTAAGTGATGGTAGCACTGGTAAAAACCCGCCGCTGCGCGCCAGAAATGCGGCAATGCAGCATGATTTCCACAAGTGCATCGGAACACTTCCCGCTCTGGAACACTGCTGTAACAAGCTGTAAAAACTACAAATCTGCGGAACCGCAGTTGAAATGTCTGTCTAATACCCCACCTGCGAGCAATGTCTGCGCAACGCTCTGCATTCGGTGGAGCTTCAGGACAGCAGGGCAGTTAGAAAAGGAGTACGCATGAACACTAGAAACATCCAGACTTTCCTGATGGTTTCGGCCGCATTCTTCGCCATGAGCGCGCCGGTGCGCTCAAGCCCGAGCAGCGCAGGGACGCTGTCGAACGCGATCACCAGCACGGCGCAAGTCGCGCCCGCACGCATTGCGGTGGAGCGCATTGCACGATCCACAAAGGCCGACGAGGAAGACCAGAATTCGTGATGCGTCGCTGGTGCGACGCGTCGGTTGAAAATCGGCCGTTGTCCGGGCGTCGGGCAACGGCATAAACGACGAAGGGCGAGGATCGCAAGATCCCCGCCCTTTTTTATATCTCTCAGATTCCGCGCTGGCCTTTAGCCGTTAGGCCTTGTCCTGAACCACGCCGCGGCGAATCTGATCCAGCTCGATCGATTCGAACAACGCCTTGAAGTTACCCTCGCCAAAGCCCTGATTGCCCTTGCGCTGGATGATCTCGAAGAAGATCGGTCCGATCTGGTTTTCGGTGAAGATCTGCAGCAGCAAGTCCTCGGGTGCGCCGTCGATCAGGATCTTGCGCTTACGCAATTCGTCGAGCGGCTCACCGTGGTTCGGCACACGGCGATCGACCAGTTCATAGTACGTGTCGATCGTATCGAGCAGCGAGATGTTCGCCGCCCGCAAACCGTCCACGGTGCGGTAGATGTCGTTGCTGCCCAGCGCGATGTGCTGGATGCCTTCGCCGTGGTACTGGTCCAAATACTCCTGGATTTGACCGGCTACGTCTGAGCCTTCCTCGTTGATCGGAATGCGGATTTTGCCGCACGGCGAGGTCATTGCCTTTGATTTCACGCCGGTCACCTTGCCTTCGATGTCGAAGTAACGCACTTCCCGGAAATTGAACAGGCGCTCATAGAACTCCGCCCATTCCTGCATGCGGCCGCGATGGACGTTGTGTGTCAGATGGTCGATGTAGGTCAGACCGTGGCCGACCGGGTTCGGATTTGCGCCAGGAATCGGCTCGAAGTCGACGTCGTAAATATCGATGTTGCCGATGGTGCCCGGCTCAGCGCCGTTCTTGCCGCGCCAGCGGTCGACGAAATAGATCAGCGAGTCGCCGATACCCTTGATCGCCGGGATGTTCAGCTCCATCGGGCCGGTCTTGTTGTCGAAGCCCCAGGCGCCTTTTTCCAGGGCCTGCTGGTAAGCCTTCGCCGCGTCCTGCACACGGAACGCGATCGCACAGATCGACGGGCCGTGCAGGCGCGTGAAACGTTGCGCGAACGAATGCTGTTCCCCGTTGACGATGAAGTTGATTTCGCCTTGGCGATACAGCGTCACGTCTTTGTGACGATGCCGGGCGACGGCGGTGAAGCCCATCTGTTCGAACAGTTTGCCGAGCGCCTTCGGATCCGGTGCGGTGTATTCGATGAATTCGAAGCCGTCGGTGCCGACCGGGTTCTCCCAAGTTGAAACCTGCATTGTCTGTCTCCTGTGTCGACCGGAGTTAGCGCTTTAGCGCTTAGTCCGGTCCCATACAAAGTTGTCGACCGGAGTTAGCGCTTTAGCGCTTAGTCCGGTCCCGTGCAAAGTTGAGGGGTGCGCGCATTGCGCGACTGAACGACGCAAGTGTAAAGGCCGGCTGGGGACGAAAACTTGCGAACTTAATCGCGCGCCGATACGCTTACGCTATTTTCTAGCTCACTTTATTAAATGGATGGCAGAAAATGGCCAATATAGAGATAGACGCCATCGACAGACGTATTCTGGCGATCCTTCAGGAGAATGGCAGGTTGTCGAATCAGGAGATCGCCGAGCGCATCAATCTGTCGCCGAGCCCGTGCCTAAGGCGTATTCGTCGGCTGGAAGAGAGCGGGGTGATTCGCGGCTATGTCGCGCTGCTCGATGCGCAAAAGCTTGGGCTCGATCTGCTGGCTTATGTCAACGTGAGGCTAGAAAAGCGCAGCGGTCCGGCGCTCAGTCCGCGCGGCGATGCGACGCATGCCGATCTCTTCCGCGCAGCTGTGCAGACGTGGCCGGAAGTGGTCGCATGTCACGCAATGACGGGAGACATGGATTACTTGCTGCGTGTGCAGGTCGAGGATATGGCGCACTTCTCGCGTTTCGTGCAGGACCAGTTGCTGCACCATCCATCTGTAATCGACGTGAAGACGAGCTTTTCGCTGGAGAAATTCAAGGAAACGACCGCACTGCCGATTTTGTGAGCGCGGTCGCGGTTAGGCGGCAGACAAACAAAAAGGGCAGCCACAAGGCCGCCCTTTTTTCGCTAAAGCGCAGACCGCTTAAGCGGCCTCAGCTGTCGGCAAGAACGATTCGAACAACTTCGACGCCTGACGCGCCTGCCGCTTAAGTGCATAGTCGAACACAGCGGCTTGCTCCTGCAGCATCTCAGCGATGATGCTCGTTTGATCCGCCGGCGGCAGCGTCAGATAGGCGTCTGCTTCGCCGTACGCGTATTCGATCTTCATGCCGGCCTTCTTCGCGATGTGCATCATAGTCGAATTGCGCGACAGGCAGTGCATGTAAAGCATGGTGACATGCGTATTGCGGCTGCGGATGGCGGCGCGCTCGAAGAGCTTCGAGCCAATACCTTGCCCGCGGGCGCTTTCCAGCACCGACACGCCGAACTCGGCGGTGCGCTTGTCGCCTTCGACCGGCAGATACGCCAGATGGCCGACGCCGGTGAGTTGCAATTGACTATTGAACACGCCGAAGACCGTGTCGCGCGTGAAATCGATCGCGCGGACGTAGTTTTCAATGACGTGGTCGGGCACGATCTGGCCGAAGCGCAGAAGGCGGTCGTCTTCGTCGAGCGAGAGGAAGTGGGTCAGCAGCCGATCGCGATCGATGGCGGTGAGTTCGCGGACCAGAGCAGGCGCACGACCGGCTGGCTGCAATAGGCGATCGTGCGCGACGATCGGCTCAGCGGCGCGGGGTGTAATCATGTTCATGGTCGGGTTCTCCTTTTGATCGAGCGGCATGGTGCACCGCAAAAACGATTTTAGCGGAAACCCTGACTCCATACTAGGGAAAACCCGTACCAAAATTTGAGTGGAATGCCTAAAAAGCTGGCGACCTATTTTTAGTGCGTTGATTATTAAAGAAAAATAAATTGAACGAGCGTTCGTGACAAGGTGTCGCGTCGAGGCAACCCGTGCGATGCATTTCCTCTGAACAATGCTGCCATGCGCAATCAGGCCTCAGCAGAGCTCAATCCGTGGTCCACCATATTGACCACCTGTTCGGCAAATTCCCGGTAGCCCATCCGGCCGTCCGGCTTGAGCCAGGTGAAGGTCCAGTTGATCATGCCGAACACCATCATCGTGAGGGCGGTCTGGTTTTCGCGCGTGGCGCGTTCCGGATAGGCGCGCGCCAGCTGCCGCGCAAACGCCGCGACCACGTCGCGCTGGCGGTTCAGGATGACCTCTCGCTGGGTGTCGACCAGATACTTCACGTCGTTCAGGAGCGCGACGTGGCGGCTATGCGACGTCTCGTACTCGGATAGAAATGCGCGGATCAGCTCCGCGAAGGTTTCCCGCTCAGACAGTCCACGACGTTGGCTTGCACCTTCCACCTCGGCGATGATCAGCATCAGCCGCTTCGTGTAACGGTCCAGCAGATCAAACAGGATCGCTTCCTTGCTTGCGTAGTAGTGGTACAGGCGCGCTTTCGAGGTGCCGCTCGCGGCGGCGAGGTCGGCCATCGAGGTGCTCGGGTAGCTGGTCTGCGCGAATTTCGCCGCGGCTAGCTCGAGAATCTGATCGCGCTGGGTTTCGTGGTCGGGGGCTCGGGTGCGGGCCATGGTCGTCTATTTTATTAATGTGGACAGGGTGCAAGCGCCGCGCACAGTTCCAGCGTGCGCCATGCGCTCGCGTCGCCGCGCAGCTTGATGCGGCGCGTCGCGGCCAGTTCGCGGAAGCGCCACAGCACGATGCTATCGCTCACCAGATACCAGAGTTCGGCGGTCATCAGTTCAGCGGCAACACGCGCGGCGGGCTGCCAGTCGCCGGTGGCCTGCTCGAGAATCAGCGCGTCCAGATCGGCGAAGCTGCCGCTCGTGAAAGTATTGTCGCGCCAGCGCCGCGTCTCGCCGTTCGCGTGTTTGGCTTCCTGCCATTCAAGCGCGAGCCGGCTAATGCGCAGAACTGAAATCGGCGCTGCGTCCGGCAGACGCCTTTGCAGTACAGCTGGCGCGAACATGCCGACGGATGTCGCGCGATCTTTGCGGGTGTGCGCCCATGCGCCCGGATCGGTGAGGTCGCGAATCGACAGACGCACTTCATTCAGCCGTTGCGGGCTGTTGCGCAGGTAGTAGCAGACGCGGCGCAGCATAAGTTGATCGGCTGCGCTTTCGCCGTGCCAGACCACCAGGTTCGCATCACCGCGCGCGATGTTCTCCAGCGCGGCCGCCTGCTCGCGGAATTCCCGAAGAAAATCGCGCCTGGTGTCCGTGCTGACGCGGTCCCAGAACTCTGCTCGCACGTCGGGTCCGTCATCGATACCGCGCAGCGGACCGACCGCCAGATCGTCGCGCAGTGCGTGCACGCGATCGTCGAGGCCCGCCTCGGCTAGCGCGGCGCGCAGTGACTCGGCGGCGACATCGCCGTTGGTGAGGTGGATGGTGCTCATCGGCAGTGGCTTGGGCTGGCAAAAAAACGCAAATGACAAAAGGGGCCGCTCATCAATCGGGACAGATGTCCGATCGAAGAGCGGCCCCTAGTGTAAGCGGATCGCGGACCTGCTGAAAGCGTTCCGGGCGTCGCATGGCCACCCGGCGCGCTCGGTTCAACGCTCGTCGTAACTCACCACCACGCGATCGCTGATTGGATGGCATTGGCAAGTCAGCACGAAACCGTCGCGGATTTCATGTTCTTCCAGCGTGTAGTTCTTTTCCATCTTGACCTCGCCTTCGAGCACCTTCGCGCGGCAGGTGCAGCAGACGCCGCCCTTGCATGCATACGGCAGCGCGAGGCCGGCACGCAAGCCGACGTCGAGCACGCTCACGCCCTGATACGGCAGGCGCAGCTTGCGCCTTTTTCCGTCGAGGACGATTTCGAGGTCGGCGGCCGGGGTGTCGTCGGTGATTTCGACCGGCGGCACGCCCGCTTGCGGCAGCGGCGAACCGAAGCGCTCCACATGCACTTTTGCCGAAGGCACGCCCGCGGCTTTCAGTGCGGCCTCGGCGGCATCCATCATCGGCGCGGGGCCGCAGATGAAGGCTTCGTCGATTGCATCGGCCGGCAGCAGATTTTCGATGAAGGCGGCGCACTTCTGCTGGTCGAGCACACCGTTGAACAGTTCGACGTCCTGCAGGTCGTCGGACAGCACGTGATAGAGCACGAAGCGGTTCATGAAGCGGTTCTTCAGATCTTCGAGTTCTTCCGCGAACATGATCTGGTCGACGCTGCGGTTGCCGTAAACCAGCGTGAAGGTGCTGCGCGGCTCGACTTCCAGTGTGGTCTTGATGATCGCGAGCACCGGTGTGATGCCCGAGCCGCCGGAAAACGCGATGTACTGCTGGCCCTGGTCGGCGTTCAGATGGGTGAAGAAGCGGCCGTCCGGCGTCATCACGTCAATGGTATGACCGGGCTGCAGCGTGTCGAACGCGAAGTTGGAGAAACGCCCGCCGCGCACGCGCTTGATGCCGATGCGCAGTTCGCCGTCGCGATCGTAATCGGTGACGCCGACGCAGATCGAATACGAACGGCGCGTTTCCTCACCGTCGATGTGCGTTTTCAGCGTGACGAACTGACCCTGCGTGAAGCGATACTGATCGCGCAGTTCAACAGGGATTTCGAAGGCGACCGAGACTGCGTCGGCGGTTTCGGGACGCACTTCGCGGATACGCAGCGGATGAAATTGCGGGGTAGCCATATCAGTATGGTTTGAAGTAGTCGAAGGGTTCGCGGCAGTCGAGGCAGCGGTACAGCGCCTTGCAGGCTGTCGAGCCGAATTGCGCGAGACGCTCGGTATGCGCCGAGCCGCAACGGGGGCACGACGGCGCTGGCAGCGCACGCGGCATGAAGCGCAGCACTTTTTCTTGCGACGGTACGGCGGAGCCGCAATTGCCCGTCGGCGGTGCGATTCCGTAGGCGCGCAGCTTTTCACGCGCGTCGGCGGTCATCCAGTCGGTGGTCCAGGCCGGCGCGAGGACCGTGGCGATCCGATACGGCTTCAGCCCGGCCACATCGAGCGCGTGAGCGACGTCTTCGGCGATCTGCGACATCGCCGGGCAACCGGAATAGGTTGGCGTGATCACGACTTCGAGCGTGCCGTCGGCGGTGCGTCGCACGTCGCGCAAAATGCCGAGTTCACGGATCGACACAACCGGGATCTCCGGATCGGGCACCGTTTCGAGCACGGCCCATGCGCGTTCGAGTGTGGCGTCGGCGGTGGATAGGGCAGTCGAGGTCGTCATCGTGAAGTTCCGTCGGGTTCCGGTTGAGCGCTTACCAGGTGGCGCCGGGATGCTGGCGCGCGAGGCTTTGCATTTCGGCTAGCACGAAGCCCATGTGTTCCGAGTGCTCGCCATGCTTGCCGGTCGTGATGTGCTTGACCGCTTCGGGTAGCTTGAGCGTGGCTTTGTCGAGCGTGGCCTGCACGTCTTCGAGCCATGCTGCCTCGAGGTCCGACGTCAGCGGGCCGATGCCGGCCGCGGCGACGGCTTCCTCCACCGCGTCCGCGCTGAAAAACTCACGCGTGTACGGCAGCAGATAGTCGAGCGCGGCTTGCGCGCGGCGATGTGACTCCTCCGTGCCGTCGCCGAAGCGGATCAGCCATTCGCTCGCGTGGTGCACGTGATAGCTGGTTTCCTTGATCGACTTCGAGGCGATCGCTGCAAGCTGTTCATCCTTCGACGTCGTGAGGGCAGTCCAAAGATGCGCCATCAGCGTCGAGTACAGGAAATTGCGCGCGATCGTGACCGCGTAGTCCTTCTCGGCTTGCGCGGTGCCCGCGAGCGGGCCGTAATGCGGTAACTCGGCCAGCGTGTAGTTGGCGAACTCGCGTTCGGCGCGGAAGTACGCGTAGTCGTCTTCCGTGCGGCTTTTGCCGGTGAGTTGCTGTTCCAGCGAGGCGGCGTGCGTGTACAGCAGGCGCGCCTGGCCGATCAGATCCAGACTCATGTTCGACAGCGCGATGTCCTCTTCGAGGATCGGGCCGTGACCGCACCACTCGGCATTGCGCTGACCGAGGATCAGCGCGGTGTCCGCGAGGCGCAGCACGTACTGCAGATGTTGGGGCGTGATGTTCATGGCCGCGCTTACATGTGGTTGACTTCGTCGGGGAGCGTGTAGAACGTCGGGTGGCGGTAAATCTTGTCGCCAGCCGGTTCGAACAGCTCCGCCTTGTCTTCCGGCGCGGACGCCGTAATCGCCGACGACGGCACCACCCAGATGCTCACGCCTTCCTGGCGGCGCGTGTAGACGTCGCGCGCCATGCGTAGCGCCATGGGCGCGTCGGCGGCGTGCAGGCTGCCGCAGTGTTTATGGTCGAGTCCCTGCTTGCTGCGCACGAAGACTTCCCAAATCGGCCATTCCTTGTTCATCGCTGATCTCCTGATACTGTGTCCGGCTTGTCGCCGCGGTTAGGCAGCTTGCTGTTGCGCGCGCTGGCGCTGCTTTTCGGCGTGGGCGAGGGCAGCTTCACGGACCCAGGCGCCTTCGTTGTGGGCTTTCACGCGGGTCGCCAGACGCTCGCGGTTGCACGGGCCGTCGCCATTCACGACGCGCCAGAATTCTTCCCAGTCGATGTCGCCATAGTCGTGGTGGCCACGCGCTTCGTTCCACTTCAGGTCCGGGTCCGGCAGCGTGACGCCGAGCACCTTGGCCTGGTCGACGGTGGCGTCGACGAATTTCTGGCGCAGATCGTCGTTCGAGATGCGCTTGATGCCCCATTTCGACGACTGGTTGCTGTGGATCGAGTCTTTGTCGCTCGGGCCGAACATCATCAGCACCGGCCACCACCAGCGGTTCACGGCTTGCTGGACCAACTCGCGTTGTGCTTCGGTGCCGCTCATCATCGACATCAGCGCGTCGAAGCCTTGACGCTGATGGAACGACTCTTCCTTGCAGATACGGATCATTGCGCGTGCGTATGGGCCGTAAGTGCAGCGGCACAGCGGAATCTGGTTCATGATCGCCGCGCCGTCCACCAGCCAGCCGATCACGCCGACGTCCGCCCATGTGGGTGTCGGGTAGTTGAAGATGCTCGAATATTTGGCTTTGCCCGAGTGCAATGCGGCGATCAACTGATCGCGCGAGACGCCGAGCGTTTCCGCCGAGCTATATAGATAAAGGCCGTGGCCGGCTTCGTCCTGCACTTTGGCCAGCAGGATCGCCTTGCGTTTCAGGCTGGGTGCGCGGGAAATCCAATTGCCTTCCGGCAGCATGCCGACGATTTCCGAATGCGCATGCTGCGAGATTTGCCGCACCAGCGTCTTGCGGTAAGCGTCAGGCATCCAGTCCTGCGCTTCGATCTTGCCGTCGGCGGCCATGACCGCGTCGAATTGTGCCTGCTCGGGCGAACTCGCTGCCGCGTCAAGCGGGGCGACATTGCCGGGGATATCCAGGGATTGCGTGTACATGGGGACGCTCTCTGCGGAAGTTGTCTGTGTTTGCGCAGTATAAACCAACCGACCGGTCGGTTAATAAATTTTTTGAGACGAACGGCGCTTACCGATAGGGGGACTTTGAGCTCGTCGCCGAGGCGTTTCGCGAGCGCCGCTGCCCCGCGCCGACACTTAACCTATAAAATTGCGAATTGGCCGCGATTTGCGGCCTTCATGCATCCCCCGGCACTCATGTTACGTCTAAGCGAAATCAAACTCCCGCTCGACCATCCCGAGAGCGTTCTCGAAGCCGCCGTCCGCGCGCGCCTCGCTGAACTCGGCGTGGGCGAGGACGGGCTCATCCGATACACCGTGTTTCGTCGCGCGCACGACGCGCGCAAGCGCGCCGACATCAAGCTCACTTACATCGTCGACGTCGAGGTGAAGGATGAAGCGGCCGTGCTCAAGCAGCTCGCCGACGTGCCGCACTGCGGCGTGACGCCGGACATGACATACCGTTTTGTCGCCAAAGCACCAGCGCAGATGACCTCTCCGCGCCCGGTCGTGATCGGCATGGGGCCGTGCGGCCTGTTTGCCGGACTGATCCTCGCCCAAATGGGCTTCCGCCCGATCATTCTCGAGCGCGGCAAGGCCGTGCGCGAGCGCACGAAGGATACTTTCGGGCTGTGGCGCAAGTCGGTGCTCAATCCTGAATCGAACGTGCAGTTTGGCGAAGGCGGCGCGGGTACCTTCTCGGACGGCAAGCTTTACAGCCAGATCAAGGATCCGAAGCATTACGGGCGCAAGGTGCTCGATGAATTCGTCCGCGCGGGTGCGCCTGAGGACATTCTTTATCTGAGCAGGCCCCATATCGGCACGTTCCGCCTTGTCAGTATGGTCGAAAAGATGCGTGCGACCATTCACGAGTTGGGCGGCGAAGTGCGTTTCGAGACGCGGGTCGACGATATCGAAATCGATCAGGGAAAGGTGCGCGGGCTCAAACTGTCGACGGGCGAGAATCTGCGCTGCGACCATGTGGTGCTGGCGGTCGGCCATAGCGCGCGCGATACCTTCCAGATGCTGAACGACCGCGGCGTCTATATCGAAGCGAAGCCGTTTTCGCTTGGTTTCCGGATCGAACATCCGCAAGGGTT
Organism: Paraburkholderia polaris; assembly: GCF_012927345.1. Lineage (GTDB taxonomy): Bacteria > Pseudomonadota > Gammaproteobacteria > Burkholderiales > Burkholderiaceae > Paraburkholderia > Paraburkholderia polaris. The sequence continues at coordinate 3,035 of NZ_JABBGJ010000078.1, read as the reverse complement.
GATCGATCGCAGCCGGTTCGGCAAGTTCGCCGGCCACAAGCAACTGGGCGCCGCCGACTATAAGGTGGTGCATCACTGCAGCAATGGGCGCGCCGTTTATAGCTTCTGTATGTGTCCGGGCGGCACGGTGGTTGCGGCGACCTCCGAGCCGGGCCGCGTGGTGACCAATGGCATGAGCCAGTACTCACGGGCGGAGCGCAATGCTAACGCCGGAATTGTCGTTGGCATTACGCCGGACGATTATCCGGGCGGCCCGCTCGCCGGCATTGCTTTCCAGCGCAAATGGGAAGAGCGGGCGTTCGAACTGGGTGGCGGCAACTATATGGCGCCGGGTCAGCTGGTCGGCGACTTTATCGCCGGGCGGCCGTCTACGTCGCTGGGGTCGGTTGTGCCGTCCTACAAGCCGGGCGTGCATCCCACCGATCTCAGCACGGCGCTGCCCGACTACGTGATCGAAGCGATTCGGGAAGCGTTGCCGCAGATGGACAGGAAGATCGCCGGTTTTGCCATGCATGATGCCGTGCTGACAGGCGTCGAGACGAGAACGTCGTCGCCGATCCGGGTGCGGCGGCGGGACGACTACCAGAGCATGAATGTCGAGGGCTTGTATCCGGCCGGCGAGGGAGCGGGGTATGCCGGCGGAATCTACTCGGCAGCCATCGACGGGATTGAAGTGGCCGAAGCGCTCGCGTTGAAGATGACTGGGGCGTCGGCTGCGGTCTGATTTGTAGTGCGTCCGCGCTTGCACCGAATGGCTGTAGCGCAGATGGTGTAATTTGCGTGGGGCTGTGTGCGTCCTCAGCCGAATGGCAGCGTTGCAGCGTCGCGCCTGGAGTCCCGGGTGAGCGCCTTGGCGCCGGGCGAGCCGGAAACGTCCGGCTCCGCTCGGTCCGCCGATAAACCCATAGCCATCTCGCGACTCGTTCGACTGCATCCCTGATACGAGGCGCGGGTGATCGTACGATAGCTGCGCGCAGTTGGCCGCGATGGCCATAGCGATCGGGCACAATGCACGTTTCGCATCGAACTGACCACCCGAATGACCATTCGCACCCTGGCTGCCGCATGTGGCGCGGCGCTGCTTTACCAATTTGCCCTTTCCTCGACTGTTTTTGCCGCCGAAGCCCCGACGCATTGGGTCACCGCATGGGCGACGGCATTGCAACCCATCCCGCAACGGTCGGATTTGCCGCCTTTATATCGCGCCCCGGAGATAGCGGGCCGCACGGTGCGCCAGATCGTTTATCCGACGCTGTCCGGTAAATCCGCACGAATCCATCTCAGCAACGAGTACGGCAAGACGGCGCTCGTCATCGAGGAGCTGCGCCTCGCGCGCTCGGCTGGTGGTGCAGCAGCGCTGGGCAGCGGCGAGACGCGCGTGACCTTTGGCGGCAAGAGCTCGGTGAGTGTGCCGCCGGGCGCGGAGTTGGACAGCGACCCGATTGCTATCGACATCGCCGAAGGCGCGCCCTATGCGATTAGTGCGTTCATGGGGCCGGAACAACGAATCGTGGCGTGGCATCGGGTCTCTAACCAGTTGAACTTCGTTTCCGTGCCGGGTAATCACACCGCCGACGCTTCTGCTGAGTCGTTTCGCGGCCGGTTCATGCAATATGTGTGGGTAACAGGTTTGTCGGTGGGCGCGCCTTCATCGGCTGCCGTCGCTGCAATCGGCGACTCGATCACCGACGGCATGCGCTCCAGTCTGAATCAGAATCGGCGCTGGCCGGACGCGCTGGCGCGTCGGTTCGCCAGCACCGGCGACCACTCGACGGCGATCGTCAATCTCGGCATCAGCGGCAATCGCTTATTGAGCGACTCACTCTGCTACGGCGACGCGCTCGTCCGGCGTTTCGACCGGGACGTGCTGGCGCGCCCGGGCGTCAAGACGGCGATTCTGCTGATCGGAATCAACGACATCAACTTTTCGGAGATGCCGGCTCGTAGCGGCCTCGACTGTGACGCCCCACATACCTCGGTGACAGCCGCTGATCTGATTGCCGGCTACCAGCGGGTGGTTGCGGATGCACGGCACCGTGGCGTGAAGGTGTTCGGCGCAACGTTGACACCGGCATCGCTGCCGGCGCCTCGGGAGATAATCCGGCTTGCGGTCAACCAGTGGATTCGAACCAGTCACGCTTTCGACGGCGTTATAGATTTCGACGCTGCACTACGCGATCCGGCGCAACCGAATCGCCTGCAGCGCGCCTTTGACAGTGGTGACCATATCCATCCCAGCGACGCAGGCTACACCGCAATGGCCGAAGCGGTTCCGGTGGCTGCTGTAGTGAATTCAACTCGGAAGTGAGCCGCTAAAAAAGATTTTCGTCAAACCCTTGTCACATAGCCGATGCTCGTCTATAGTTCGCCTCCTCGTTTGCGAACGAGGGCCGCGGCGGAAACCAGCGGCCGTAGCGTCAACAAGGTTTTAAGCGAAAGCGAAAAAAGATGTTGACGAAACGAAAAAGAGCCTTCATAATCTCGTTTCTCTGCTGCTGATGCAGCGACGCAGAACGAAGCGGTACCGGGTGGTTGCGAGGTGGGCGGTTGATGCCTGCAGCGCGCGGTGCGGTTTGGGTGGTGAATGCGTAATCGATCTTTAAAAATTAACAGCCGATAAGTGTGGGCGCTTGATGCGCGACGCGCAGTGGACTCTTCGGGGTCTGCTGGAAGCGAAAGTATCAAGTCTCACACTAGTATTAAAGGAAGGTTTTCCTGCTGGGGTGGAAACGCGCTGGCAGGATGATCATTCGTCAGTACGTTGAGTGAGCGACCGGTTCGTAACAGAACCGAAAAACAGTAACAGGTTTGAACTGAAGAGTTTGATCCTGGCTCAGATTGAACGCTGGCGGCATGCCTTACACATGCAAGTCGAACGGCAGCACGGGGGCAACCCTGGTGGCGAGTGGCGAACGGGTGAGTAATACATCGGAACGTGTCCTGTAGTGGGGGATAGCCCGGCGAAAGCCGGATTAATACCGCATACGCTCTACGGAGGAAAGGGGGGGATCTTAGGACCTCTCGCTACAGGGGCG
>NZ_JABBGJ010000077.1 GCF_012927345.1 Paraburkholderia polaris | reverse complement strand
AAAGCTTTACCTATAACCTGGTCCGGCGTCTGCAGATGCAGGCGAGCCAGGTGTGGCGCTTCATTGCCGATCACCGGGTACCGTTCGACAACAACCAGGCCGAACGCGACATCCGCATGCCCAAGCTCAAACAGAAAATCTCAGGGTGTTTCCGTGCGGTATCAGGCATGGAAGCGTTCTGCACGATCCGCTCCTACCTTGCCAGTCTGCGCAAACAGAACCGTTCGCTGATCGATGCGCTGGCTTTGGGCTTCGCCGGATTCGTCGTTTCGCCGCTTCCGGCTGCTGAATAGTTACGCCGCCGCAAAGAAAGTAAGCAAAGAAAGCGGCTCACACCGCTCATGCTAAGCGGGCACCGTTGCCTGGAGGAGGCAGTGGCTCCGTAGAGTCTGTGCTCGTGCCCCTGCATGCTCTGGTGACAAGGGCGTCATACTTCCTGCGGCGCTGCGCGCGCCGAAGAGTACTTCATAAAACCGACCGCTGCGTTTGGGCTTTCCCTTTTGGGCTCTTGCGCTCGAGCTCTCACGTTTCGGTTCTTGCGTTTTGCCGGCACCGTGACTCGTCGCCGCATCGCCACTGCGGCCGTCACCGCAAGTGCCGCGGCCACCGCAAGTGCCACGGCCACTGCAGGTGCCACGGCCACTGCAGGTGCCACGGTCACTGCAGGTGCCACTGCCACTGCAAGTGCAAGTGCAAGTGCAAGTGCAAGTGCAAGTGCAAGTGCAAGTGCAAGTGCAAGTGCGACACACCGCCATTTCATTGGAAGTGGGGGTTCGCCCGTGAAGTGCAGCGGCGCCTCGCCGAGGCGAAGCCGACGGCCCGCACAGATCTGAACCGAAGCCCCTGGTTTCCCATGCGTACCCGTCCGCGACGCACGCAGTGCGAAGTGGGAGCTGATGACTCCTTTGTCACTAACGTCTGAACGTGCGAGAGCACGGATTCCACGGAGCCACTACCCCTTCCGAGCAAGGGTGCCCACTTAGAATTAGCGGTTTGAGCTGCTTTCTCTTGCCTACTTCTCTTTGCAGCTATGTCTCCGGTCTATACACAGCCGGCAAAGAGAAGTAGGTGCCGCCCCGCACAGGGGCAACGCTAATAAACCACTAACAATTCAAGGAAAGGCCAACACCGCAGGTACACAGACAACAATCGCCGATCAGGCAAAAAACTCAAGAAAAGTCCACCGCCGCAGTCAAAGAGACAAACAATCGCCGAGCAGGCAAAAAATTCAAGAAAAGCCCACCGCCGCAGGCAAACAGACCCCCAACCGCTCCGCAGGAAAAAACCTCAACCCTCCTTATTAATAATCCACTCATGCGCCGGATCATTGCGAAAATGCCAAACCCTCTGCCCCCCGGCCATCACATTCAAATAATAAGACTCATACCCGTAGGGAACAACCACCGGATGATACCCACGCGGCACCATCACGACATCGTGATTCTCAACAGCCATCGACTCATCGATATCACGCATATCGGTATACACACGCTGAAAAGCAAACCCTTGCGGCGGATCGAGCCGATGATAGTAGGTCTCTTCGAGTGAGCTCTCATGAGGCGCATTATCGGTATCGTGCTTATGCGGCGGATAGCTTGACGCATGCCCACCGGGTGTCCGAACCTCGACCACAAGGAGCGACTCCGCAAGCTCAGTCTGCGGAAGAATATCGCATACGTATCGCGTATTCAGCCCCTTGCCACGCGTGGAGCGTTTCATCGTAGAAGGCTCGATCAACCTCGCCGGATACGCCCCCTTGGCAGGCGCGCTCGCCACACCAACCTCCGCATCGCGACAGGCGCGCACCGTCGTCCGCACGCCAGGCGGCAAATACACCGCATACGGCGCGGAATCCTCGAACACGCTATCGCGCGAACCGAGCGAACTCCATTTGGTATCAGCAGTTTCAACATCCACCGCGCCCGTCAGCACCACGATACACACCTCGCGGGTGGGCTCAAAAACATGCACGACTTCATCCGCGCCCAGCCGGTAAGCAGCAAACCCCACATACCGCCAGCACGCCGACTCGGGCGTTACCCGCGCGATCGTCTGGCCCTCGCGCTGCGCCTTTACCAATAAACTCATGCCGCCTCCTGCTCAGTCTTGTCACCGGCGTCGAGCGGCGCATCGACCAGCGCTCGCAAGGTCCGGAATCCTTTCTGCGCGTATTCGTACGATGGCGCCACCACGGGGTCCTGTTCCGCTTCAACCACCAGCCAGCCGCGATAACCATGCCGCTTCAATCGATCGATGATCGCCGGGAAGTTCACCGCGCCATCGCCCGGTACCGTGAATGCGCCGTTGATCACGGCATCGAGAAAGCTCCAGTTGCGATTGCGCGCCAGCTTCATCACCGCCGGTCGAATATCCTTGCAGTGCACGTGACATACGCGGCCGATGTGCTTGTCGAGTACCGCGAGCGGATCGCCGCCGGCAAACGTGATGTGTCCTGCGTCGAACAACAGGCCGACGGCGTCGCTCGTGCGTGACATCAGCTGATCGACGTCAGCCGGCGTTTCGACGTACGCGCCCATGTGATGGTGGTACGCAAGGCGCACGCCGCGGCTCAGCGTATAGCGCGCGAACTCGTCGACGCGCGCCGCGTACGCGGCCCACTGTGCGTCGCTGAAAAAACGCGGGCGTTGATACAGCGGTTGCGGTGCACCCTGGATCGAATCGGCGACTTCGCCGTAAACCATCGCCGTCGCGCCGTTCTGTGCGAGCAGTTCGAGATGTGGGCCGACGGAGGCGATTTCCTCTTCCACGCTGCGTCGCGCGAGTCGGCCGGAGTACCAGCCGGATACCAAGGCCAGATCGTATTGCGCGAGCAGTGTCTTCAGCGCCTGCGGCTCGCGCGGAAACTTGTTGCCGAGTTCGAAGCCCTGATAGCCGATCTGGCGTCCTTCGGTCAGTGCGACTTCGAGTGGCGTTTCACCGCCGAGCGAAGGCAGGTCGTCGTTCATCCACGATAAGGGGTTGATGCCGATACGTACGTCGAAAGCAGTCATGCGGACGTCCTCATTCGTTGTCGATGTGGCGCGGGCGGTCGCTGGGATCGGCGGGCGCGGCGCGTGCGGCGAGTTGTGCGTCGTACTGCGAACGTGCCGCGCGCACGGTGTCGCGCGCCGATACTTCGGGCACGGCGACTTCCCACCACCAGCCGCCGTCGTCAGTGGTGCGGGCGGGGTCGGTGTCGATACTGATCACGTAGGTGCGATCGGCGGCGCGCGCCCGTTGCAGTGCGTTTTCAAGTTCAGCGATATTCGCGACGTGTTCGGCTTGCGCGCCGAGCGAGCGCGCATGCGCGGCGAAGTCGATCCTCGGTGCGCCGAGCGGGCCCTGCATGCAGTCGTCAAGCAGGTTGTTGAACGGCGCGCCACCGCAGGCTTGTTGCAAGCGGTTGATGCAGCCGTAGCCGCGATTGTCGTGCACCACCACGATCAGCTTCGCGCCGAGCATCACCGAGGTCGCGATCTCGCTGTTCATCATCAGATAGCTGCCGTCACCGAGCATCACGATCACTTCACGCGCCGGCCGCGCAAGCTTGACGCCGAGGCCGCCGGCAATTTCGTAGCCCATGCACGAGTAGCCGTATTCGACGTGATACGCGCCCGGTTTGCCCGCGCGCCATAGCTTGTGCAATTCAGCCGGCAAGGTTCCCGCTGCGCAAACGACGATGTCGTCCACCGCGGAACGCGCGCTCGAACGCTGCACCGCGCCGATCACGTCGCCTTCATACGGCAGCACGGTGTCGCGTTGCGGCGCATGCGTGAGCGTGCCCACGGTATCGCGCCAGCCCGCCGCGAGTTTGTGCGCGCGCGCGGTCCATGTGCGGTCCGCGTGCCAGCCTTGCAGGTGTTCGGCGAGCGCATCCAGTGCAAGGCGTGCGTCAGCTTCGACCACCAGCGCGCGATGCTTGAGGCCGTCGAATGGATTCGCGTTGATGCCGATCACGTCGGCCTGTGTGAACAATGTGTTCGAGCCAGTGGTGAAGTCCTGCAAGCGTGTGCCGATGGCGAGCACGCAGTCGGCATCGTGGGCGAGCGCATTGGCTGCAGGCGAGCCGGTTACGCCCAACGCGCCGGCGTTCAACGGGTCGCTCCACGCGAGCGAGCCCTTGCCGGCCTGCGTTTCCGCCACCGGAATGCCGTGCGCGGCGGCGAAGCGGTGCAGCGCATCGGTCGCGCGGCCATAGAGCACGCCGCCGCCCGCGACAATCAGCGGGCGCTTGGCGCGCCGCAGACGGGCAACCGCCGCGTCGATATCTTCGGCGCGCGGCGCAGGGGAGTGAAACCTGACGACGCGCGGCGCAAAGAAATCGGCAGGGAAATCCCATGCCTGCGCCTGCACGTCCTGGGGCAACGCGAGCGTAACGGGACCGCACAATGCAGCGTCGGTGAGTACCCGCAAGGCGCGCGGCAACGCATTGAGCAACTGTGCCGGATGCACGATGCGATCGAAGTAGCGCGACACTGGCTTGAACGCATCGTTGGCGGAGACGCCGCCGTCATGGAAATCTTCAACCTGCTGCAACACCGGATCGGGCGCGCGCGAGACGAATACGTCGCCGGGTAGCAGCAGCACGGGCAGACGATTCACATGCGCGAGCGCGGCCGCGGTGATCAGATTGGTCGCGCCGGGTCCGATCGATGTCGTGACCGCCATCATACGGCGACGGAAATGCGCCTTCGCATAGGCGATCGCGGTGTGTGCCATCGCCTGTTCGTTGTGAGCTCGCAGTGTGGGCAACGCTTCGCGGTGCTGATACAAGGCTTCGCCCATTCCAGCCACATTGCCGTGCCCGAAGATCGCGAACACGCCGCCAAAGAGCGGTTCGGTGCCGGTGCCGTCTTCGGTCGCGACGTGTTGCGCGGCGAGGTAGCGAACCAGCGCCTGGGCGGTCGTCAAGCGGACCGTGCCGCCCGATGGTGCATGTGCCTGGGTGGCGTCGTTGGCGGACGCCGCATCGTGATGCGATACGCGCTGGTTCATGCCGCCTGCTCCTGATGTGCATGGCTCGCGGTGGTGGGCTGCACGCTTGTCACGCCGCGCGTCGCACGCCACGACGCGATGAGCGTTTCGAACGTGCGGCGCACCCGCGCGATCAGTTCGTCGTCGCCGATTTCACCGGCGAGCCATGCATGGCTCGGCTCGTGAAAAATCGTGCGACCCACGGTAAAGCCCCGGCATGTCGCCGATTGCGCCGCCGCGCGAAAGCCCTCGTTCAATTGCTCGACACCCGCCGACAAACCGAGCAGCACCACGCCCCGGCAGTACGGATCGCGCTCGGCGATCAGCGCATCGACGGCTTGCCATTGTGCGGCGTCCATCGGTTCGAGCTTCCACCATTCCGGATAGATGCCGATGTTGTACAGCCGCTTCAACGCGCGATAGACGATGTCCGGCGCTTGCGGCAGATGTGCGTGCTTTGGCGGAATCACTTCGAGTAGCAGTTCGTGGCCGCTTGCTTGCGTCGCGTCGTAAAGCGCACGCAGTTGCGCTTCCTGCTCGAGACGTTGTTCGACCGGTTCGTCGGGATGGAACTGCACAAGGCACTTGGCGATGTGTTCCTGCGGCCACGTGATCAGCGCTGTGCCGATCGAGCGCCCGTGGTCGAACACGAGCGGCACGGAGCCGGGCAGTTCGACCGGCCGGCCGATCCACCAGCCGCGGCCGGTGGCGGCGTTCAATGCGTCCTGACCGTAGCGGTCGTCGCTCAATACGCCGATGCGGCCTTGCAACCCCAAGGCGGTTTCCGTCTGCGCGACAGCTTCGACGAACAAACCCTTCAGTTGCGCGATGCGCGCTTCGTCTGCGCCTGTTTGCTGCGCGAGCTCGAAGAACTGGTTGCGGTGATCGAACGCGAAGCCGAGTACTTCGTCCCATTGTTTGCGGGCAGGGGAGACGCGATGCAGGCGTGCAAGCGTCGCATCGCGGTCGGGGCGGCGCATGCGTTGCGGATCGGCTTTTGCTTCGCGCAGGAAGTAGTCGAGTTCGGCGGGTGTCGGCATTGCGGGCGCACAGCCGTGGCGCGAGACGACTAGCGCGCCGCTCGCATTCGCCGCCCGCGCGCACGCTTCGAGTGGTTGATCGCGCAACCATCCGGAGAGAAAACCCGAGGCGAATGCATCGCCCGCGCCGAGCACGTTCAACACTTCTACTTCGACTCCGCCATGAATCGGAATATCCTCGAGTGAAGCGGGTACTTTGCCGTCGATGATCTGGCAGCCCATCGGCCCGCGCTTCAGGACTAGCGTGGCCGGTGTCACGGCACGCACCATCGTGAGGGCTTCGACGAGCTCGGTCTTGCCGCCGGCGATGCGGAACTCCTCCTCGGTGCCGATCACCAGATCGAATAAAGGCAAAATGCGCTGCAGATGCGCGGTCACGCCTTCGCTGGCGACGAAACGGGTTTCGCCATCCGCTTTGCCCGTGAGACCCCACAACACCGGGCGATAATCGATATCGAGCACGGTGCGCACGTTATTGCGCCGCGCATAATCCAGCGCGCGACGGCTCGTGCGGTTCACCTGCTCGGTCGAAAAGTGCGTGCCGGTAATCAGCAGCGCTTTCGACGACGCAATGTACGCTTCGTCGAAATCCGCTTCATCCACCGCCATATCCGCGCAGTTCTCGCGATAGAAGATCAGCGGAAACGTATCGCGATCTTTCAGACCGAGCAGAACGAGCGCGGTCAGGCGCTCCTGATCGACGCGTACATGACTGACGTCGCAGCCTTCCTTCGTCAAGGTCTCGGTGAGAAAACGGCCCATATGATCGTTGCCGACGCGCGCCAGCATCGCCGATAGAAGCCCGAGCCGCGCGCAACCGAACGCGATATTCGCCGACGAACCGCCGAGATACTTCGCGAAGCTCGACACGTCTTCGAGCCGTGCGCCGACCTGCTGCGCGTACAGATCGACTGCAAGACGGCCAAGGCAGATGATGTCGCGGCTGCGGTCCGGCGCGAAACGGCTGGCTGCTGCTGCAGAAGCGGACGTGGGCCCAATGCCGTTCACGTCCGCGTTCACGATCCCGGTTCCGCTGGATGTGCTGGAATGATCCATGAATATTCCTGAATAGCTGAGCGCGGGCGCCAGGCGCAGCAAGCGCCGAAAACCCGCGCGAATGAATCAGATTTCCGCGCCTTCGAGTTCACCGATCATCTTTTGCATCTCGGCGCCGCCGGCCATCATGTCGAGCACTTCATCCTTGCTGATGGTGTCCTTCGTGAACGTGCCGAGCGATTTGCCGCGATTGAGCAGCGTGAACGAATCGCCGATCGGATACGCGTGATGTACGTTGTGCGTGATGAAGATCACCGAGATGCCTTTCGCGCGTGCTGTATGGATCAGCTTCAGCACGTTGAAGCTTTGCTTGACGCCGAGCGCGGCGGTCGGCTCGTCGAGAATCAGCACACGGGCGCCAAAATGAATCGCCCGTGCAATCGCCAGACATTGCTTCTCGCCGCCGGACATGGTGCCGATGGGTTGGTGCGGGTCGCGCACGTTGATGCCCATTTCTGCGAGTTTGTCGCGGGAGGTGGTGGCGCAGGTTTCGAGGTCCATCACGTTCAGGAAGCCGAACAGTTTTTTCTGCGGCTCGCGGCCCATGAAGAAGTTGCGTGCGACCGAGAGCAACGGCACCAGCGCCAGATCCTGATAGACCGTGGCGATGCCGAGGTCGAGCGCGTCTTTCGGCGACTCGAACAACACGGGCTTGCCGTCGACCAGATACTGACCGGAAGAAGGTTGATGCACACCGGCCAACGTTTTGATCAGCGTCGATTTACCCGCGCCGTTGTCACCGAGCAGGCAATGCACTTCACCGCGTTTCAGGCGCAAGGTCACGCCGCTCAGCGCGATGACCTGGCCAAAGAACTTGCTGACGTTTTCGAGTGCGAGGATCACGTCGTCCTGCGGTTCAGCCGCGGTGTTCACGGTATTCGTATCGGACATGGTCGTCTCCTCGTTACGACTGCGCGACGCGGCGGCGCACGTAGTGATTGAACAGCACGGCGATCAGCAGCATGACGCCGAGGAACACGCGGAACCAGTCGGAGTCGACATTCGTGTAGGTGATGCCGATCTGCACGACGCCGAAGATCAGTGCGCCGAAGCAGGCGCCTATCACCGAGCCGTAGCCGCCAGTCAGCAGCGTGCCGCCGATCACCGCCGCGATGATGGCTTCGAATTCGGCCTGCAGCCCGCGGTCGGCCGCGGCCGATCCGATGTCGCACACTTGCAGCACGGCGAACAGGCACGCGCAGAACGCGGTCAGCACGAACAGGGAGATCTTCACGCGCCGCACCGGCACGCCGACGTTCTTTGCCGCGTTGGCGTCGCCGCCGACCGCGAAAATCCAGTTGCCGAAGCGGGTCTTGGCGAGGGTGAACGCGCAGACTGCGGCAAGCGCGAACCACCAGAGCAGGACTTTCGGAATACCCGGCACGAGCGGATTGCCGTTGTCGAGCAGCTTCACGACACCGATGTGGCCGAGCCAGATGAACAGGCCCTTGAACGCGACGCCCTGGAACAGGGTATGGGCGAGCCAGTCGTGAGCGGCGACGTCGCCCACGCCGGAGATGATCGTGCGGTCGGCGAACATGACCGACAGGGCTAGTGTGAGCCCACGCAGGATGAACAGAAACGCCAGCGTCACGATGAATGATGGCAGCCGCGTGCGCATCACCAGATAGCCGTTGAGTGCGCCGAGCAGCATCGATCCGGCAAACGCAAACAGGATCGATAGCGCAATCGGCCAATGGAAGTACATCGTAGGCAGTGCGACCATCATGCCCGAGAAGCCGATCATCGAACCGATCGACAGATCGAATTCGCCGGCAATCATCAGCAGGCATGCACCGACTGCAATCAGGCCGAGATACGCAGCCACTTGCGACCAGTTCATCACACCGTCGAGGTTGAACATGCCGGAGTTGCCGGCCGCAATCCCAAACACGAGGAACACCATCACGGTGCCGGCGAGGGCGGCGAATTCCGGACGGTTCAGCAGATGCCGGAACCACGATTCCTGGCGCACACGCTCATCTGCCGACGCGGGCGCACCGCTGGACGTCGATGCTGACGTCGTCCCGGTGCCGGAAGGGGGCTGCTTGCGGGGATGAGGGTGGAAGGGGTTGGCTACGCCCATTGAAGCTCTCCTTGATGCGCCCGGGGGATAGCAGTCGCGTACTGACTGCAATCGGACCACTTGGCGCGTGATGCACGTAAAACGCGACGATCGCAGGCGTGGGGCGGCGAGGCCGATTGCGGCCGGCCGCGTCCACTTTCTTCATACCTGCCGGAACGGTTCTCCCGTGTCCGTACTTCCAGCGAAATGCGTTAGCGATACTGCCCGGCGTACTTGACCACCTTGTCGATATTGGCCTTGGTAATGAAGCCGGGGCCGGAACCGATATTGCGCGGCCCATAGGCGGGTGCCAGGCCGTAGGTGGCGAGGCGTTGCTGGAACTTCGGATTGGCCTGCAGGATCTGGCGGATCTTCGCCGGATCTGTGGTGTGTTCCTTTTTCACGATGGCGAGTACGGCGACCGGGATATAGCCTTGCAGGTAGGGTTGCTGGTCGATCGCGAACTGGACCGTGCCATCCTGGATGCCCTTCGCGATGTCACTGTCGAAGTCGAAGGTCGCGAACCAGACCTTGCCGGCGAGGCCCATCTGCTGCAGCGCCTTGATCGTCGGCGCGGCCGACAGCGGACCTAGCGTGAGCACCGCCTGGGTGTTCGGGTGATTGCGCAGATACGCGCTCACTTTCGATTGCACGCCGGTCGGGTCCTGGCCGGCGTCGAGCGTGGAGGACTTGAAGTCGACGCCGATCGCGTCGGCAAAGCCTCGGCAGCGTTCGAACGAGGCCGGGTTGGTCGCGTAATGGTTGACGCACAGGAATGACTTGATGCCTGCCGCCTTCGCCTTCTCACCGGCCGCCTTGCCCGCCGTGTATTCAGGCTGGCCGACGTGCATGATCGCGCCAAGCTGCGCACTTTGCTCTTCGGTGCCGGAGTTGATCGTGACGAGCGGGATGTGTTTCTCGGTGACCTTGGCGATCGCACTCTTGAGTACGTCGAAATCGGCGATCGAGACGATCACGCCGTCGTAGTTGCGCGCGGCAGCCTGTTCGACCAGACGCGCCATATCGGCGATGTCGCCGTTCGGCGGATTGCGGTAGTCGGTCTCGACGTTGAAATCCTCGTCGGCCTGTTTGATGGCGTTCTTGATGGTGTTCCACCACGAATCCGAATCCGGCGCGTGGCTGATCAGCACGAAGTGCGCGTCAGCCGCGCGGGCGGCCGACGCCGCACCGAATCCCGTCGCCAACGTCAATGCCGTCACCAGAATCCTGAGCGTAGCCTTGCCCTTGCAAAGTCTCATTGTCTCCACCTTTCTCGGTCTGTCGTTATTGAAGGGAGCGTCTGGCGGGCGGCCTTCCGATTGCGTGCGTTGCGGCATGCGTCAGCCAATGCACCATCGCTCACGACCAAGATTAGGTCATCTTCCGAAGCCTTGCAATGAAAATTTCATGACAAATAAAAATAGAAAATACGTTCCATTTGATGGGGCGCCTGCCTATAATCGGCAGCGTCAGGAGGCTGTGCGATGTGCGCTGGAAGCGCCTTCCGCACTGCAATAAAGCAACGAAGAGAGAGCCATGGCGGAAGAGAGCACTGAAGACTTGCCGAGCGTCGAAGAATTGATGCAGCGCATCGCGGAAAACTACGAGGCGCTGCCGCGTCAATTGAAGAACGTCGCGACGTATATCGAGCAGCATCGCTCGAGCGTGATGGTGGATCGCACCAGCGATATCGCCGCGAGCTGCGGCGTGCATCCATCCGCCGTGGTGCGCTTTGCGCAACGTTTCGGCTTTTCCGGCTTCTCTGATCTGCAGGCAGTGTTTCGTCAGGCGTATACGGGGCAGGGTACGTCCTCGCCGAGCTATCAGCAGAGGATTCGCAAGCTGATCGACGAGAAGCCCGGCGCGTTATCCGGCGGTGCAGTTGCGCGTGAATTCATCGCGGCGTCACGTGGCGGGCTCGAAGAACTCGAAGCAGGGCTCGACGATACGCAGTTCGATGCCGCCGTGAAGATGCTGCAGCAGGCCGACAACATCTATGTGATCGGCGTGCGGCGCTCGTTTCCGGTGGCGAGCTATATCGTCTACGCGTTGCAGCACACGCCAAAGCGCGTGCACCTGGTATCCGGTTTCGGCGGCATGTACCGCGAACAGATTCGCAGCGTGAAGAAGGGCGACGTGGTGATCGCGATCAGCTTCGCGCCGTATGGCAAGGAAACGCAGTATTGCCTGCGGGTGGCGCATCATCACCAGGCGAAGACGCTGGTTATTACGGATAGCCAACTTTCTCCGCTGGCGCGTTACGCCACCACCCAACTGTATGTGAAAGAGGGCAGCGCGTTTGCGTTCCGCTCGCTGACCAGCACGATCTGTTTGTGCCAGGCGTTGTTCATTGCGCTTGCGTACAAGCTCGAACTGAACGTTGAAGAATCCAAAGACACTGGAGGATACGATGACTGAGGCGGTGAAGGCGATCGACGTGGCGGTATTCGGCGCGGGACGTATCGGCAAGATTCATGCGGCGAATCTGGCGCGGCAACCGGGCGTGCGGCTCAAGTATGTGGTCGATGTGAATCGCGAGGCGGCCGCGGCGCTCGCCGCCGAGCACGGCGCGCAGGTTGCGGATATCGACGGCGCGATGGGCGATGCGTCGATCGGCGCGACGGTGATCTGTTCGAGCACGGACACGCACGCGGATCTGATCACGAAATCGGCCGCGCAGAAGAAGCATGTGTTCTGTGAGAAGCCGGTTGATCTGACTTTGGAGCGGGCGCGTGCCTGCGCCGAGGCGGTCGAGCGTGCGGGCGTGGTGTGCATGATCGGCTTTCAGCGCCGCTTCGACCCGACCTTCTCCGCGTTGAAAGCACGTATCGATGCGGGCGAGATCGGCACGCCGGAAATGCTGGTGGTGACGAGCCGCGATCCGGGCGCACCACCGGTCGAGTACGTCAAGCACTCGGGCGGCATCTTCAAGGACATGCTGATTCACGACTTCGATATCTTCCGCTGGATTCTCGACGACGAAGCCGACACGCTGCACGCCACCGGCAGTTGCCTATCCGATCCGGCGATTGCCGAAGCGGGCGATATCGATTCGACCGCGGTGACGATTCGCACGAAGCGCGGGCGCCTTTGCCAGATCAACACGGCGCGGCGCGCGGCCTATGGATACGACCAGCGTTTCGAAGTGCTCGGCAGCACTGGCATGCTGCAAGCGGGCAATGTCCGGCCCACCGAAGTCACTGCGTATTCGAAGACCGAAGTTTCGAGCGACGTGCCCGAGGCGTTTTTCCTCGAACGTTATCGCGCGGCTTACGCATTGGAAATCGCGCATTTCTTCGATGCGGTCACGCACGGCAAGCCGGTGCGAACCACCGTCGCCGACGGCCTGAAAGCGCTTGAACTCGCCGACGCCGCGACGCGCTCGTGGCGCGACGGTCGCGCGGTGAAACTCGGCGAGGCATCGTGATGAAGGCGGCAACTGGGCGGCTTCGTTTGGGTGTAGTCGGCTTGGGGCGTTTGGGTAAGCGGCACGCGGAAAATCTGGCGTATCGCGTGCCGGGTGCGGCGCTCGTGGCCGCTTGCAGTCCGTTGGAAGAGGAGCGGGCGTGGGCGCGCGAGGCGTTGCCCGAGCCGCGTCTTTATGACGATTACGCGGACCTGCTCGCCGATCGCGAGGTGGACGCCGTGTGGCTCGTCACGCCGTCGTCGTTGCATGCGCAGCAGATTATCGATGCGTTGCGCGCTGGCAAACATGTGTTTTGCGAAAAGCCGTTGTCGCTGAATCTCGTCGAGTGCGAGCGTGTATTGGCTGAAGCCGCGCGCTATCCGCATCTGCAGGCGACCATCGGTTTCATGCGCCGTTTCGATCCGAGCTACAAGGACGCGTTCGACAAAATCGAAGCCGGCGCGATAGGCCGGCCTTTCCTCGTGCGTTCGCAAACCACCGACAAGAACGACAACGACGGCTTCTTTGTGCGCTTTGCAGCGACCTCCGGCGGCATCTTCCTGGACTGCACCGTGCACGACATCGACGTCGCGCGCTGGCTGCTTGGTAAGCCGCGGGCCAAGCGCGTATTTGCGGCCGGGGCGGTCGCGCTGCACGAAGGCCTGCGTGAATTCGGCGACGTCGATAATGGCGTGGCGATCTGCGAGTTCGAAGACGGCAAGCTCGCGATGTTCTACGCATCGCGCACGCAAGCGCACGGCAACGACACGCATAGCGAAGTGATCGGCACGGCGGGGGCGCTCGCGATCGGCCACAATCCGCGGGCGAATCGCGTCGAGATCTACGACGCCACGGGCGTCCGCAATGAATGCACGCCGAGTTTCTTCGACCGGTTCGAGGACGCGTTTCTGCTCGAGGCGCGGGCGTTTGTGGCGGCGGTGCAGGGTGGGGCCTGCGCTGACCTTGGTGTGCAGGCGGGCGCCACGCTGGCCGACGCACTCGAAGCGACGCGCATCGGCATGGCGTTGCGGCAGTCGCTGCAGAGCGGCGAGGCAGTCGTTTTGTAGTTAGGTGTTTGGTTATGGGGTGGTGGTGGTTTTACGGCGGTTGGGTTACGCGTGGTTTATCTGTCTGCGTGGACTTCTTCCGCACTCATTTCGAGCAGCGCTTCGCGCACTTCTTCGATAACCGTATCCCACTGGCCCAATTCGCGCTGGGGGAACAGGCGCATCGAAGGATACCAAGGGCTATCCGTTCGGTTGACCAACCACCTCCACTCGGAATAGGCGGGCTGAAACACCCATACAGGCAGACCAGCGGCGCCTGCAAGGTGCGCAGTGGATGAGTCAACTGTGATAAGCAGATCGAGCGTTTCGAGTATTGCGAGCGTGTCACTAAAATCTTCAATCAACGGCCCCAAAGTATGCACGTCAAATTCATCAGCCAGCACTGTGCTACCTTCCTCGCCGTTGCCTTTCTGAACCGAGAACCAGGTTATAGAGGGCAAGTCAAACAATGGTCTTAGCGTCTCCAAACTGATGGAGCGGAAGCGGTCATTCGCTGTATTCGGGCTACCCTGCCAGACGAACCCCACACGCCGCTTTTTCGCACATGCTGTGCGCGCGGCGGTCGCTTCGATGTAGGTGCGCCAATGCTCGTGCCGCTCCTGCGTCGCCGCAATATATGGCATGGCAATCGGGAGCATGGATATTCGCAGGTTCATGTACTCCGGTATTCGCAACATATAAGACCAATACTCGTATGGTCCATTTGGCACGGAGGGATAGCAATAGACCGTTCGAACGCCGGTCATGCTGGCCGCGACTCCTGCGAGCGGAGGATCAACAAGTACGTCGACAGTCGCACCTTGTTGGTGTAACCACTCAGCGAATCTAAGGAACTGAATTTGGTCGCCAAAACCCTGGTGAAGGACATACAGAAACCGACTTCCCGCCACTTGTTCGCCATTCCACTCGGGAAATTCCGGACGAACCAAATGGTTAGCAATCGACTGGTACGTGTAGAAGATTTTATGTCTTTTCCACCCTTCAAAAAAATCACCGAGAGCAAGCTGGACACATGAGACAAAGTACTGCACGCTTTTGCCATCGTTATCCGGCCAAAGACGCGCCGCTTCCATTGCGTACGGGAAACATTCTCTGGTCCGTCCGCACATCCATAGTGCCCTTGCTGCGTTGTAGAACAGAAAATGGTTGTCGAGGTCGATCGACAATCCGCGCCGGGCTAGTCTCAGTCCATCGGCGTAGCGATGGTTCTCGTTCAACGTACCCGATATAAATCTCAGCGCCTCGGCATCGTTGGCATAGCGTTTACTCAATAGCTCGACCACATCGTTGACCTCGTCCTCACGTCCGGCTTGGACCAAGGCGGTGATCAGGTCGAGGCCGTCCCGCAAGCTCCCGGGGGCTAGCATCCAGGCCCGCAATAGGTAGCTAGCGGAATTAACAGTTTCTCCCAGTTCTGAACTTATGCGAGCGACGGCGAGAATCGCATAATGCAAGTTGGGCTCGATCGAAATAGCCTTTTCATAATGCTCCTTTGCTTCAGCAAGACGCCCCGACTGTCGCAGGCAATCAGCGAGGTTGCGGTGTAGCGTCGCGGTGCTTCCTGCGATGTGAAGCGCGTGGCGATAAAAAGCCTCTGCCTCGGCATACTCACCTTTCAAAGCCGCAACCAGGCCCGCGTGCTCCCACAGTTCCGCGCTAGTAGGGGCAGCCTGTAGTGCACGCTCCAGATAGACACTCGCTTCGGCCATTTCATTCAAGTATGCACACACAAGCCCCATACGGTGTAGTGCGTGCGCATTGTGCGGATACGCCGCCAATACCTGGAGGTAGCCATTCCTCGCATCGCTCATCCGATGTGCGGAAAAATCAACGTCCGCGTAGGAAACCAGTGTAGCGATGCTTGCTGGGTCGCGATTCGCAGCATGAGATTTAGACATTGTGACGCGCCTTTCTTATCGGATAGCTTTCTGCTCATGAACACGCACGAAGTAACGCCCCCACGATCTTTAGCCGCGATCTAGGGGCGTGCTTTTCATACAGCCGGATTATTTTGTGTAGGTGGCCAGAATGGTGACATTCGTGAGGTCTGAATTAGGGTTCACTGTGCCGTAGTAAGTCCCTGCCGCCGGGTTGGAAATGGTGCAGGTGGCGACTCCGCCTCTCACAAAGACGGACTGGCAATCTGCATTAAGTGTGGTAGGGGAGCCCGCTCTGAGATACAGCGTGCCAAGGTCACTGTACGAAGCAGGTGACAGCGTAAATGTCAGGTTTTTTACACCGGCCGGAACGTCCAGCAAAAAAAACTTCTGGACGAAGTAATTCGCTGAAAATTTCACTGGAACATTGGAACTCAGTTCGGTTACAGCGGGGGCAACGACCGTGAAGGGCCGCGTCATCGTGCTAACAGCGCCTTTGCTATCCGTGACCGTCAATCTGATGTTGTAAGTACCCGGATATTCGTAGTTGTAGTATGGATTCACTGATTGAGTGCGTACCATATCGTCGGGATCACCCCAGCCCAAGTTCCAGGCCCAGGATTTGATCGACGTAGTACCTCTCGCGGTAGACAGGTCTGTGCATGTCACCAGCATCCCTGCGCCGCTCTGTGAACATCTGAAATCCGCCGCTGCTGGAATTTCACCAGCCTTCGCGGCGGTAATCGTCGCAGTTGCATCGACAATGCCCGCGCCCAAGGGCCGGGACCAGTCAAATCCCGCTGAAAAAGGCTGGGCCTTCTGCTGAATCAGGGTTCGTATTTCTGCTGCGCTTAATGGTTTAGGTGCCACCGACTGCGCAAGTGCAACAACACCGCTTATCATCGGGGCTGACATCGAAGTGCCATTCTGATTCGAATAGCTTTCGGCGGCGGGGGTGGTGGTTCCATCGTTGTAGGTAGACAAGATCCAATCACCCGGTGCGGCTATATCGACGACCGCCCCATAATTCGAGTCATAGTAGCGAATGCCACTGCGGGAGGAATTGCCCACCGTAATAACGTTACGGCAGTTTGCGGGCTGGTATTTTGCCGCGTCGTTAGCGTCGTTCATTGCTGCGACCACGACGACAGCACCTCGGCCGGACGCATAGTCGATTGCAGCCTGCAACGTCGTGGAACACGAACCGTATCCGCCAAGGCTGGCATTGATGACTTTCGTCGGATGAGAATTAGTGGGCACCCCTTGGACCGTTCCGCCGGCGGCCCATACAATTGCATCCGCGACGTCCGACAGGCTGCCATTGGCGCATCCGTCCAGCGCCCGTGCTGAAACAACCTTCGCGCTAGGTGCGACCCCGGCAATACCGACGGTGTTATTCGTTACCGCAGCCATGATGCCCGCGATATGCGTACCGTGCCACTTAGCCGAACAGGTGGACCCGGGCGCTACCCCCGTATTCTTGCCATCTCCACCACGGATCGTGAAGTCGTACCCTTGCAGAATATTGGCGTCCAGGTCGCTATGGCTCGTGACACCGTTATCCACGAGGCCGATCGCGACCCCAGCGCCGCTTGCCATAGCCCATGCCCCCTCCGCGCGTATACCTACGGTCGGTTGCCCCGGATCACGGTCCGAACCTAGGCCCCACTGGGAGCTATATAACGGGTCATTAGGAGCGGATGCACCGGACATTGGTGTATCAGGTTCCACATATTCGACGTCAGGGTCCGAAGCGATAGCACGCATGAATGCCTTCGCTTCCGTCGTCGTTAGCTTGCGCTCTGTCGTCACTACGTCCGAGGCGGTACCCATGCGGCGCAAGTGGTGCGCCTTGGCAGGCAACGCACCTGCCAGCCGTGCGAGTCGTGACTGCACTTCCGAGATTGATCCACGTTCAGGGGTACCCGACTTGTACTTGATGATGAAACGATCGACCGGGGTGTCCGAAGACAAACCGCTTGTGTTCATCTTCAACGACATGGCTAAAGGTACGGTAGTCGATTTCGCCGCCAATGTGGCCGTTGCTTCGAGACTCTGAGGTGCTGCTGCAGGCATTGACGGTGTAGCGGTCGAAGTCGGATCGCTCCCACCGTTTCCACCGCATGCCGCCAGTGCAAGCGAGACGCATGTGGTGCTCGCGATCAGTCGACTCGTCCTTACTTTCCACCATGTCGGACCGGCGCCGACCACTGTTTTGCGGAAGTATTCCCGCTCGTTTTCGTATGTCTCTCTTTGCATATTTCCTGTACGGCCCGTAAATGAAATTGCCCCTGTTTTCAATAGTGGCGCGGCCTTCGTCCTTGCCACGCTCCAACCTTTTGCATCACTTCGACGCAGGTCATGTTTTTTCACTGAAAATTCCTAACGAACGAATAGCAACGACGCATATGTGTCGCGACGTGCCACCGTCAGTAATCAGCGCGTTAGCGTTGTAATCATTCGTAATGTAGGAGCCTAAATAGCAGAGGTAATCGGGGCCATAGGGGATGTCTAAAACTGGCGCGGAAAAATCACCGAGGCGCGTACGATTGTTGGCGTGCTTTTGAAGCAAAGAAAAGGCGCGATTGCTCGCGCCTTTTCTTTGCTTGCGGCGTGGTGTCCGCTAGGGTTGGTTAGTGCTGCGCGGCCATCGGCAGCATGTCGCCATTAGAGGACGACCACAACAGGCCGATGACGTCGAGCACTGTTTTACACTCGGCGGAATTCAGTTGAAAACGTCCAGGTCATTACGCGCGGACATGAACGCGAGCACGTCATTCGCCGTGAATCCAATAACAAATCAAGGAAAGGTCAAAGAATCCAGATCAAGGAAACGCCAAAGGCCCAAGATCAGGAAGGGACCTAAACCCATCACGTCCGACGACTAAACGACGCGTGCTGTAGAATTTGACCCTCTCCCCGGCGTCGCGAACGACGCCTCATCCCGAAGGTCATCGTCGATGCAAATTCAGGTTCACAAGGAAGTCGATGCGCGCGGGCTGATGTGCCCGCTGCCCATCTTGCGCGCCAAGAAGGCGCTCGCCGACATGGAAAGCGGCCAGATTCTCAAGGTGCTGGCCACCGATCCGGGCTCGCAACGCGATTTCGCCGCTTTCGCGAAGCAAACCGGCAACGAAATCGTCGAAAGCTCAGCGCATGACAAGGTTTTCACGTTTCTGATGAAGCGCCGCTAACTCAGGCGCACTGAAGCTCACGCGCCGAGAGGAAACTCGCGCACTGAACCGCGCACCTTGGCCATGTGCCCTTGGCCGGGCACTGAACCGCGCACCTTGGCCGCGCACTGAGCCACGCGCCCTTGGCCGGGCATCACGAACCGGGCACCATGAGCTGGGCACCCGTTTGCCGGGCACTCCCAAAACAAAAGGCGCTGTGCCCGCAAATGCGGGGCACAGCGCCTTTTTTACGTCTGACTGAGCCTATCGAGAAGCTTGCAACGCGAAGCCGCTCAGCCTTCCAGCACCGGCGAACGCGTACGCAGGTATTCTTCGAAATCCGCTGCCACTTCCGGGTGACGCAGCGCGAACTCGACCGTCGCCTTCAGGTAACCGAGCTTGCTGCCGCAGTCGAAACGCGTGCCGTGGTACTTGTACGCGAGCACCTGCTCATCGGCGAGCAGCGATTGAATCGCGTCCGTCAGCTGCAATTCGCCGCCTGCACCCGGCTTCAGCGCGCGCAGATGTTCGAAAATACGCGGCT
This sequence comes from Paraburkholderia polaris, assembly GCF_012927345.1. Classification (GTDB taxonomy): domain Bacteria; phylum Pseudomonadota; class Gammaproteobacteria; order Burkholderiales; family Burkholderiaceae; genus Paraburkholderia; species Paraburkholderia polaris. Next base: position 4,169 of record NZ_JABBGJ010000077.1, on the reverse strand, counting down.
TCAGCACATAGCGGCCCACCACGCCGAGATTCGACGGCGCGACGTTCGGCTCCGGCTTTTCGACGATGCCCGACATCTTGATGATTGAGTCTTCCCACTCCTTGCCGTCGACGATACCGTACGACTTCGTCTCCGCGTGCGGGATCTCTTCGACGCCAATCACCGAGCTGTGATAGTGGTCGAACACCTCGATCATCTGAGTCATCACCGGCGGCGTGCCGTACAGCAAGTCGTCCGCGAGGATGACGGCGAACGGGTTGTCGCCCACCAGTTTTTCAGCGCACATCACCGCGTGGCCGAGGCCGAGCGCTTCCGGCTGACGCACGTAGAAGCAGTCGACATGGCTGGGTTTGATGCTGCGCACCAGTTCCAGCAGTTTGTCCTTGCCGCGGGCTTCGAGCTCATGCTCGATTTCGTATGACTTATCGAAATGGTCCTCGATCGCGCGCTTGCTGCGGCCCGTGACAAAGATCATTTCGGTGATGCCGGCCGCCATCGCCTCTTCCACTGCGTATTGAATCAGCGGCTTGTCGACGATCGGCAGCATCTCCTTCGGACTCGCCTTCGTAGCAGGGAGGAACCGGGTGCCAAGACCTGCTACCGGAAATACTGCTTTTGTAACTTTTAGCATGTGATTACCCTGAATCCTCTGGTTAAGCTTTCGGTCCATGCCCGCCCAGTGTGGGGCGGGCATCGAGCGCCGATCAGGCCGGCAAACGACCCAATTGGGCTTTCAGCTTGCCGATAGTGGTTTCGAATTCTGCCAGCCTTTTCTGCTCCTGTTCAACGACTGCCGGTGGTGCCTTCGCAACAAAGCTTTCATTCTGCAACTTGGCGTTGCACTTGACGACTTCCGTGCTGAGCCGCGCAATCTCCTTCGACAGACGCTCGCGCTCCACAGCTACATCGATTTCCACCTTCAGCACGAGCTTGTCATTGCCTACGATAGCAATCGGCGCGCCATCTGCTTGCGCATCCAACGTTGCCTCGTCGGCGATGATCTGCACCTCCGACAATCGGGCCAATGCCTGAGCGTAGGGAGCGAAGGTGGAGAGGCGCTCCGCGTTGCCGGTAACGAGCAACGGCACCTTGACCGCCGGCGACAGATTCATCTCGCCGCGCAGATTCCGGCACGCATCGATCACTGCTTTCAGGTCGGCCGCCCATTGCTCCGCGTCTTCGTCGATCTTCGACGGCTCCGCAACGGGGTAAGGCTGCACCATGATGGACGCTTCGCCCTCGGCTTTGCCTTCGGGATAACGACCAGCCAACGGCGCAACTTTTTGCCACAGCGCTTCGGTAATGAACGGAATCACCGGATGCGCGAGGCGCAACACCGTCTCGAGGACGCGCAGCAGCGTGCGGCGCGTTGCGCGCTGCTGGTTCGGCTGACCCGTCTGGATCTGAACCTTCGCGAGTTCGAGATACCAGTCACAGTATTCGTCCCATACGAACTTGTATAGGGCGTTGGCCACATTGTCAAAACGATAGTCGGCGAAGCCCTTGGCGACTTCCGCTTCCACACGCTGCAGGCGCGAGACGATCCAGTGGTCGGCCGACGAGAAATTCAGGTGGCCGTCGGGGCCGCATTCGCCGCACTGTGCCGGCTTGTCGAAACCACAATCGTGGCCTTCGCAGTTCATCAGCACGAAACGGGTGGCATTCCACAGCTTGTTGCAGAAGTTGCGATAGCCTTCGCAGCGTGCCAGATCGAAGTTGACGTTGCGGCCGAGCGTGGCCATCGACGCCATCGTGAAGCGCAGCGCGTCCGTGCCGAACGCCGGAATGCCGTCTGGGAATTCCTTGCGGGTTTTCTTTTCGATCGACGCTGCCTGCTTCGGATTCATCAGGCCGGTGGTGCGCTTGGCCACCAGCGCGTCGAGTTCGATGCCGTCGACGATGTCGATCGGGTCGAGCGTATTGCCCTTGCTCTTCGACATCTTCTGGCCTTCGGCGTCGCGCACGAGACCGTGCACGTAGACCGTGTCGAACGGCACCTTGCCGGTGAAGTGCGTGGTCATCATGACCATGCGCGCGACCCAGAAGAAGATGATGTCGAAGCCGGTGACCAGCACCGACGAGGGCATGAAGTGCTTCAGCTCCGGTGTTTCAGCAGGCCAGCCGAGCGACGAGAACGGCACTAGAGCAGACGAGAACCACGTGTCGAGCACGTCTTCGTCACGCTTGAGCGGGCCGGTGTAACCGGCCTCGGCGGCTTTCTCGCGCGCACCTTCTTCGGTCTTGGCGACGAAGATTTCACCGTTTTCGCCATACCACGCCGGGATCTGATGACCCCACCAGAGTTGGCGCGAGATGCACCAGTCCTGGATGTTTTCGAGCCATTGATAGTACGTGGTGGACCAGTTTTCCGGCACGAACTTGATTTCGCCGCTGCGAACCACGTCCAAGGCCGTTTCCGCGATCGACTTGCCCGGATTGAAGGTGCCTTCCGGCGCCGGCTTGCTCATCGCGACGAACCATTGGTCCGTCAGCATCGGCTCGATCACGACGCCCGTGCGGTCGCCGCGCGGCACCATCAGCTTGTGCGGCTTGACCGATTCAAGCGCGCCGAGCGCTTCGAGATCCATCACGACCTGCTTGCGGGCTTCGAAACGGTCCAGACCGCGGTAATTTTCCGGCGCGTTGTCGTTGATCTTCGCGTCGAGCGTGAGGATTTCGATCATCGGCAGCTTGTGGCGCAGGCCGACCTGATAGTCGTTGAAATCGTGTGCGGGCGTGACTTTGACCACGCCGGTGCCGAATTCGCGGTCGACATAGTCGTCAGCGATGATCGGGACTTCGCGGCCGGAGAGCGGCAGCGTGACCGTTTTGCCGATCAGGTGCGCATAGCGCTCGTCTTCCGGATGGACCATCACGGCGGTGTCGCCGAGCATGGTTTCCGGGCGCGTAGTGGCGACCGTCAGATGGCCCGAGCCGTCCGTGAGCGGATACTGGATGTGCCAGAGGTGGCCGTTTTCTTCTTCGCTGACCACTTCGAGGTCGGAAACGGCCGTGAGCAGCACCGGATCCCAGTTCACGAGGCGTTTGCCGCGGTAGATCAGGCCTTGTTCATACAGGCGTACGAACACGTCGCGCACGGCGGTCGACATTTTGTCGTCCATCGTGAAGTATTCGCGCGACCAGTCGATCGACGCGCCCAGGCGGCGCACCTGATTCGTGATGGTCGAGCCGGATTGCTGCTTCCAATCCCAGACGCGTTCGGTGAACTTTTCGCGGCCGAGATCGTGGCGCGAGGTGCCTTGGGCGTCCAGTTGACGTTCGACGACGATTTGCGTGGCGATGCCCGCGTGGTCCGTGCCCGGCACCCACAGGGTGTTTTCACCGAGCATGCGGTGGTAGCGGGTGAGGCCGTCCATGATCGTCTGGTTGAACGCATGGCCCATGTGCAGGGTGCCGGTGACGTTCGGCGGCGGCAGCTGGATCGAGAAGTCTTTTTTGTTCTCGTCGAAGGTGGGCGCCGCGTAGGCGCGCTTTTCCCATTCGGGGCCCCAGTGGGCTTCGATGGTGTGGGGCTCGAAGCTTTTGGCAAGCGTGGAGGTCGGGTCGCTCGGGGTCTCGCTCATTTGTCGGTCTGCTGGTAGATGCAAAGAATGCTCGATTATAAGCGGCGCTGCGCGCGGCGAGCTTGGGGGTGGGTTTTTGGCTGCGCCGTGCTTTGGTTGGCTGGGTGCCTGCTGCGGTGGTTTTTGATTTCATTGGTTGCCTTCGCGGCGCTTATTTGTCCGTGTGCCCGGGGCGTTGGGCTTTGCCTGGTCTGTTTGCCTGTGCGGCGCTTTCTGTCTGTGCGCTTGTGGCTTTGGCCTTTCCTTGAATTGTTAGTGGTTTATTAGCGTCGCCCCTGTGCGGGGCGGCACTTACTTTCTTTGCCGCCGCCCCTCCATGTCAGGCTAGTTGTCGCCTCACCCGAACCGATTGATGTAAAGATGGGGGGCGGACAGCGAATGGGAAATGAAACGCTATTCAGCGGAAACCCGGGAATGGGCAATCCAGCAGATGATGCCGCCGTTCAATCGTGCGGTCATCGAGTTGTCAGGAGCGACGGGCATCACGACGGTGACGCTACGGACCTGGCGGCAAAGTGCAAGACAGACAGGGAAATTCATGCCGGGCAATGGCAAAACCAGCGATCGATGGTCAAGCGCCGACAA
>NZ_JABBGJ010000076.1 GCF_012927345.1 Paraburkholderia polaris | reverse complement strand
ATGCGCACCAGAACCTGTCGATATTCGAACACTTCAAATCTCCTGTTACTCAATCGGCTCTCCGGGCAAAAAGCCTGAAGGTACCGGGTTGCGGAAATTCGAAATGCGTTTCGGGCTGGCGCCCGACAGAACACTGAGCCCGCTACGTGGCTCGATTACGCCGATCCTGCGGTGGCTCCAATACGCCGATCATCGAGTGGCCCGATTGCGCCGATCATGCACTGGCTCGACTACGCCGATCATCTGGTGGCTCCATTACGCCGATCCCGGAATGGCTCCAATACGCCGATCCGTGACACGGGACCGCGATTAACATGTTTGTCCTAGGTTTGCCCCGTCTGTCCGTCGATACCGACGTGGTCACGTGTTCACATGAGCTTGGCCGCGACGAGGCTCTCGCCATCATCCATGACGAACTGGTTCGTGCCCGGTAGGCCAGCCAGACGCGTCACTGATTGTGCTCTACCATAGTTGTGACGCCTCGACGAGCACTGTCGGGAGAAGCCGCTGGAAAGCGGCGCTAGCCGCCTGCGATCGACCAGGCAGGCATGACCCCTACGGGGCCGAGATCGAATGGCAAATCCGCGCGCCGACGGCACGTAATCTGCCAATGATGGTCGGCATGTCCCGGCCATCAAAATCCCTATCCAACATGACGTAGCTAAGACTGCCGAGAACTTTCTTCGGCTTGCCGTCCTGGAGCAGCGGAACGGCGACGCCTGTGAGACCGCGGTCGACTTCACCGTGCGCGACAGCGTATCCATCCTTGCGTAGCTTTCGCAGATTGTCCGTGAATTCATCCCACGTTTCGCCCAATCCAGCGTCACGAATCTGCTCTGAATAATCCTGAAGCGTTGCTCGGAGTTGATACACCGGCAGATACGCGAGAATGATCTTGGATGTTGCGCCACGAAAAAGGGGCATCGGACGGCCCCTAACGTAGCTTGTCGGAACATTCGATTCGCCAAAACTCTGAGAATGAATGCACAGAACCTTGCGCCCGTACGACACTGAAAGCAGCGACACGCCGGGAGGCAGGCCATCGAGGCCAGGAATGAATCGCTGACCGGCCATTAACGGTTGTGTCGCGTTAAGGGCGATGAGACGATTAGGAACCTGAGATGAAGAGGATTGCTTATATAACGAGAGAATAGAATTGTTCGGCTGCAGTCGGGGCGGCGCCGTCGTCATACATCTGCCCCTTGCGGATCATGTGCGCGATCTCTATGCCAGACAGGATGATGCGAGCACAGCGGAAATCCTTGAATCCCATCATCGGTTTGATGATGCGTTTGATGGCACGGTGATCCTGCTCGACGACGTTGTTCAGGTATTTGTTTTGCCGAACCTTGATCGACGTTGAACGCTCGGCATTGAGCGCTTCAAGCGCAGCCAGATTCGCGCCGCTCTTGTCCACGGTAATTGTCTCGGGCTCGCCGTTCTGTTCAATCGCCTTCTCGAAGTAGCGGCGAGCAGCGGCCTTATCACGATGCGCACGCAGCAGGAAATCCACCGCATTGCCCGCCTTGTCGACGGCACGGTACAAATATTTCCATTGGCCTTTGACCTTGACGTAGGTCTCATCGACGCGCCAGCTCTTGCCGACAGGCCGTTTGCGTTTGCGGAATGCTTTTTCAAACACCGGAAGCAGCTTGATAACCCACCGGTGCACGCTGGAATGATCCACATCGATGCCCCGCTCAGCCATCATTTCCTCAAGGTTGCGTAGGCTCAGTGAGTACGCCACGTACCACCGGACGCACAGCAGGATCACGTCCAGCGGGTAGTGCAGCCGCTTCAGCACCTTGCTAATGCCAGCGGGCAGCGTCTTGCGCGGCGTCTTCGTCTTTGCCATCATGCTTGTCACGCGTTGTGGTCGACGAATTTTACTTGACCGCGTTAATGCGACAAAACCCACCTTCCGCGCTGGCTGCTCCACCTGCGCTTCGCGACCGGTCTCGGCCTAGGTGGTGCAATGCCCAACGCCACTACGTTGTCGTCAGAATTCAGTCCGTCTCGAGGTCGCGCGACGTTGGTCACCCTGATGTTTTGTGGGTTCACCGCTGGTTTGGCGTCTGGCGTGCGGTGGCGCGATTGCGTCGGTGCTGATCCCGGACTTCGGGTGACGCGGCGTCTTCGTATCTGGTGGACTGTTTCCACTGTGTCTCGCGCCGTGCGTATTGATCTGGTTGCCCGAGTCGCTGCACTTCATGGCCGGCAAACCGCGTCGAGCAATTGGACCGCAACGGCCGACACCGCGATCCCTCAAAGACCGACCGTAAAGGACCGCTTCTGGGCCGAACCCTGGCCTACGACCATCGACTCGGACCGAACGCAAGCCGGCCTGTCAGCCACATCAATTCGACACGCCTCTCGTTCCAGCAGGTGATTCAGTCTAGGTGATCACACGCGTTTTTACACGGCCTCAGCCGGTTTGTGCCTGTTGCGTGAGAGCGTAATGATGGCCGTTGGAGCGCTAATCGTGCCGGTTGATTCTGCTAGCGCGGTTTTCTACCGCAACGCGAACTCACCGCGTGACACGACAATAAGCGCCGGCATCGCATTCGATGCGAACCCCGAGTCGTATCTGGATGCCGCCGCGCAGGCGTCGCTGGCGCATCGGCGCCCGGACTACGGGCATCACTGCCGACCCACGCAACACGCTGAAGGCTCGCATCCTCCGCAGGCCTCGCCCAGAAAGCGCGAACGCGCCTGGCAGTTCGACCAGACTGTCACGCGGCAAGCCAGCGTTGTCCGTCCGCCTTCATTTTGCGCTCAAGCTCGCTGTTGCGAGTCGCGAATACACGCTCAACGGGAAAGCCGCCTTTTTCGAGAAGATACGCAAGCGCAGCGTATTCCCGCGGATATTTCGCTACCACTTCCCGGTCGATGTCCACTGGACCGCGCGGAAAAGTAAACGTCCCCATGTCATAAACACTTTGCCGTTTGACCAGTCTCCACACGCCATCGCGCTTTTCCACCAGATCGTAGAACCGGTTGTGTGTTTCGCAACCGAGATCCAGCCTAACGTTATCCGCGACGATCACCGCATTCGTTTCCACTATCGCCTTGCTGCCATTGAAGGTCACCACAGGCGTGCCAATCAGATGCTTGGTTCTGAGATCCGACGCGCCCATCTTGATGGATCCCGAGACGAAATCGGCAAACGGCCCTTCGAACCATGTCACCTCGATAACGCCGTCGGGATGAAAGAGCCCGCGTAACTGATCCCATTCACCGAGGTCGCGGTGCATCCAGCCTGTGATCAGGTCTGTAATCTGAATACGGTCTTCAACAAGGGTTTGCATGATGAGTTTTCCTTCCGTCGTTTGGGCGTAAAGCATGCGCGTTACGTCAAGAATCGTTCACAATGCATCCTTAATCAAATAGATTGAAGTTACAGATTGATCACAAAAACTGATAACCGAGGTTGACGATGGACTTACGCCATCTGCGCTACTTTCTGGCGGTCGCTGAAGAGGGCCATTTCGGGCGCGCCGCCAGCCGCCTGAACATCGTCCAGCCCGCGTTGAGCATGCAGATACGCGCGCTGGAGGAAGAGCTGGGTGGCCCGCTGTTCCTGCGCACCAGCCGCCGGGTTGAACTAACGGAAGCAGGCATGCTGCTGCGCGAAGAAGCGCGTCGCACACTGGACCAGGCGGAACACACGCGGATCACCGTACAACGGGCGATACGTGGTGAGACTGGCACCGTCCGGGTGGGCTTCGCGGGCAACGCGGTTTTCAGCGGCAAACTGATCGACGATTTGCGAGCGTTCCATCGCACGTATCCGGACGCAGAACTGAACGTACGAGAGCTGGCTCCCCAATTGCAGTCAAACGCCGTCGTCGCGGGTCAACTAGATATCGGCTACACACCCGATCCGGGCATTGCCCGTGATGACCACCTGATCTACGAGCCAATCGGCGCATGGCGAATCCTGGTCGCACTGCCGAGCGATCATGAACTGGTCAGCAAGAAACGCCTGACTGCCCGAATGTTGAGTATTACTCCCCTGATTGTCTACGCCGCGCAGGACGTTGACGAAAGCCTCGTCCATGCGTTACGCCAGGTGCTCGACAGGCCGCCGAAGGTAGCGTATCAAGCTGCCAGCACGCTGAGCGTACTGGCGCTCGTCGCGTCAGGTCTCGGCCTTGCCCTCGTGCCCGCACCGATTGCGCAGATAACGCTCCCGGGCGTGGTCTACAAGCCTCTTGATCTGCCTGGACTATCGATGGACCTCATGAGGATCAGTCGCGTGGATGAAAGTTCTGGGGCAGTACGCGCCTTTCTGACGTTAGCCCGCCAAAGCGATAAGCGCAGCGGGACCGGTGACTAAACGACAATTGGCGATGAGGTCATCGTCTACCGCCCGCCGTGGCCCAAGGGCGTTCTCACAGCGATTCGGTCGACATGCTGTTAACCCAATGCGGGCGGAAAGCCGATCTTCTGAGAAAGCGGTTGACCAACTGGCGGATGTCCGTCGACGCGTACACGCCAACACATGTGAAAGGCGGACGTGGATGCGGTAAAGACGTGGCTTTGGTGAAGAGGGAGCAAGCAATGGTTCGGCAAATACTAGCCCGATCCACGATCCCACCTACGTATTCTTATGCAACCCAAACACGCCGGCTTCGCGTTTCATCTGTATGGGGCTCATGCCCGGCCAGGAGTCCGCATGAACAGCGTCACCGTCCCGGGCGAGGACTTATGCGCAACGTCCTGTGGAGAGGTCAGTCCGGCGAGCATGCAGATGTCATGCCAACCGCAACTCCGGCCGCCCCGTCAGAACCAAGTGGATTCTGGCTAGGCATGGTAATGGGACGCCACCCGGGCCGTACACCTTCGACGAATTGTCCGCGCCTAGAGGCACGCACAGCCTATCTTGGCGCTTTAGGGCTAAAGGCTGCCGCATCCGCCCAAAGCTCAACTGCGGCACTTGCGTGCGTTCCGAATCGCCAAGTCCACCGGGCGGTGCCTGCGCTCAGACGTCGGCTGTCGACTGCTTTTCGCCGCTAATCCTGAACTCGGACAAAACCTTCCGGACCCGGTCCACCTGTTCACCCAGCGAATGCGCGGCCGCCGCAGCCTGCTCCACCAATGCTGCATTTTGCTGGGTGGCTTCGTCCATCTGCGTGACTGCTTGCGCAATCTGTTCAATCCCCCTCGTTTGCTGCTCCGATGCCAATGCTATTTCACCAGCGATGATCGCTACCTGATCGATGGCGGTCTTCACCTGTTCTATCGTCGCTCCAGCTTCCATGACCTGCGACGTCCCAAGCTGAACTGTCGATGTGGAGAGGTCAATAAGTGACTTGATGTCCTTCGCCGCCGCCGACGAGCGTTGCGCCAGATTGCGCACTTCGCTTGCAACCACGGCGAATCCCCGTCCTTGTTCACCGGCGCGCGCAGCCTCCACAGCCGCGTTGAGTGCAAGGATGTTCGTCTGAAACGCGATCGCCTCGATGATCCCCGTGATTTCCGCTATCTTGCCGGCCTCGTCACCGATCGTTTCTATCGTACGCACCACGGCCTGAACAGCGTCATTGCCGGTGTTGGCCATAGCGGCGGTTTGCGATGCCAACTGGCTGGCCCGCGCGGCATTGTCAGTGTTCTGCCTTATCGTCTCAGCAAGTTCAGTCATGCTGGCCGCCGTTTCTTCCAGCGACGCCGCTTGCCGCTCGGTACGCGACGAGAGATCCACGTTACCTGCGGCAATCTGTCGACTGGCCACGCTGACGTGCTCCGCTGAACTCCGGACGGCGACCACAACGCCCTCCAGGCGTTGCATGAACCGATCAAACCACGCCGCTCCTCTGCCGAATTGGTCCATGCGCGGCGCTTTCGAGCGACGTGTAAGATCGAGCGACTCCGAAAGATATCGGAAACTGCTTGCCTGACGCGCCGCGACATCGACCACAACGCTCTGCAGATTCCGATACCCGACTGTCAACACACCGAGGTTTCCCAACAGGCAGGCAGCAAGAGCCCACATTAAAGTCAAATCCAGTGCGCTTCGGCCTGCGAACGCAGCATGATTGAATAGCCACGCGAACCCAAATCCTTCAAGCAGCGTGAACGTCAGAGGCAATCCAAAACTAATCGCCAGCCTGAATCTGATTGTCGGGACGAACTTGCTCACCTGCACTCTCCTTGATACGTAATGCCGAAAATGGGCACCGCCAAATGCAACCCAGGTTGATAATTGTGCCGAGTACCGGCCCTATGCCGCGTGACGGCCTTCTGATGTGCACACTCGCACGGTGTACCTATTTATCGGCTCTTTATCGCGGCGATTGCGCCAGGGAATTCCTCAGTATGTCTAAATTAACTACACTATGCAAACGGCTTATACCCGTGTAGTCCGTATGAAATTTTTCCCGGAATTCGCCCTGCCACGCCGTGGCTTCTGCCCCTTCCGACCGCCGCGGGCTTGCACGGACTCATTTTTCGTAGATGGACGCCAATCCACCGCTCACTGGATTACCGTCCACGGCCAATCTCTGAATCCCCACTGTCCGCGATTCGGTAGCGTCCACAAACACTTTTCCACCATATGCAGGTCACGCATATCTACGGATACAGGCGCGTCTGGAATAGCGAATCAATACGAAAAGTGCCTCTGAACCTCCGTCTAGAAATCCAGAGGATGAATCTCTCCTTCGTACAGCGAGACAGCGAAATGATTCTGGTCACCGCAGCAAACGGCAACCAGGGAGAGCGTCTGTTGCCGAAACCGCGAGCATCCGCCACTGCGAGCATCGCGATGCTTTCCTGCCTCAAACAAGCTAAAAATCAGATTTCCTGCCTCCGATAACTATCGTTTATCATTAGTATTCCGCGCCGTCGTTCGCCAGCAGGATCAAGGATATGAAGCTCTATCAACTCCGCGCGCTCATCGTAGTTGCAGAATGCGGCAGCATGCACGAAGCCTCGCGCATACTACACATTTCTCAACCGGCCATCAGCAAGGCACTTTCGGATCTCGAAGCCGGTCTTGGCGCGCCGCTGCTAACTCGTTCCGCGAAAGGTGTACAGCTCACGCCTTTCGGACAAAGCCTGATCCGGCATGCACGCGCCATCGAACACGAAATTCGCCATGCTCGCGAGGACATCGAGACGTTGCTCGGGGCAGTCCGCGGAACACTGACGATAGGGGTCACCCCGGTAACTTCGGTTGGGCCGTTCGCCGACGTATTGCGTCGCTTTACCGAAGCCCATCCCGACGTCACAATCAATGTCTTGGAACTTCGCCCTATGCAGATCAGAGAGAGCTTGACCGAAGGATCGATCGATTTCGCGGTCATGTCTCGAATCGGCGAGCCCGACGCTTCACGCTTCTATTGGGAGCCGCTTTACACTACCAGCAATCATATTGCCGTGCGCAGCGATAACCCGTTACCCAGCGTAAACTCGCTGGCAGACCTGGTAGCCTCCAGGTGGCTGAGTCTCGACAGACCTGACGACGCAACGGGCGTGATCGGCACCCTGTTCGACGCGCAAGGCGTCGAACCGCCGACAAATGTATTGCGCTGCATGTCGACAGGGTTGTATGTGGAGCTCGCCACGACCACCAACCTGATAAGCGTTTGGGGCGCGCCGGCCTTCCAACTCCCCTACCTAGAAGGACGACTGAGGAAAATTGTGCTGCGCGAACCGATTCCCGATCTTGTTGTGGGCCTCGTCTGCCGGGATATCGAATTGGTGACAAAACTGTCGGCCACATTCATTGATATGATCCGCAGCGCCTGCAAATCGCTCTCAACACCCTATCGCCGGGGAGACAGTAGGGCAAAACGCCGCACGACAAAATGACTTCCCTCATCCAGTACGCCGGAGCACGAGTTCGTCGCTCCGCTTAGCGTGCCAGTCGGGATAGACGCGGATAAAGCAGACGAGCGTTGCCGCTTGCGATAAGCGCAAGGTCCAAGTCGTCGAAGCCACCCCATTGCCGCACGTCATTAATGGCACGGCGGATCGAATGCTCTGGCATGAACGAATGATCAGGCCCACATCAGAAGGTGCGATGCCGGCACCAGTTGCCGGATAGCATGCAACTGGGCCGAGGACGTGGCCGCGGTCAAGTCATCGCAAAACGAAGCAAATCTTTCGCGTATCTCGTCTTCGCTCAGTTACGCGCGGCCCTCGCCCGGACCGAAAACCTGGGCCGGTGTCTTCAACCGCGTGATCAGGTACGACAACGTGCTGCCGCCGTGAGTCGAAATCATCTTCATTCTCGAGAACCGCTTCTTCCTCCCGCTGGAGACTCATATTGGTCAGCACGCGAGTCGAGTCGGACTTGAACTCCAGCAACGACACATTAAGTCCAAGGTAAAGCGGGCACGAAGCCTTGGCCACCGTCGAGGAGATGAACAGCGTCATGCCACGCCTGTCCATCTCCTCGAACCACGGATCGAAAGTCGAATCGCCAAGATAAAAGTGGTTAACTCTGCTGGCCGTGAACACACCTCTCAAGAGGCAAAGTATCGAGCGCGTACGCAAGTTCGGTGAGAACGTCGTCGGGGCTTCCCTGCGGCAAGCTCGCGATCGCGCCAAAGCGGCCGGGATACGGCGAGAACAAGTTCGCGAGCCAATCGTTCATCCGCCTCGCCAGCTTGCGCATGCGTCACTTGCCGCAGCGACGTCAGGCAGAGATATCATTGCAGTGTCGACGCCATGCGTATCCATCAGATCAAGCGTTGCCTCGGCTGATCAGCACGGCTGAGGGCTTATCGGCGCATGCTCGCCGATCGCTACGATCGCATGCGAGTGCACATCAATAATTCCCTTAGAGCTTGTTTTCTGAGTGCATCTGTGTGGTCACAGTCACTGTAGACGTGAGTTACATGCGCAAGCGGCGATCGAGAAGATACTCAGCCAGGGAATATGTATCATCGAAGAGATTTCCGCCTGCAGCACTACCGCCGCAAATCACCTTGATGCCAGATGAAGTTTCAGAAAGGCGTCGAGCGCTTCGTTGAACTCCACCGGCGTTTCGAAGTACGCCGAGTGACCCGCATGTTCGAAAGTGTGAGTCTTCGCGCCGGGGATAAGACTGGCGGCATGGAAGTGGCTTTTCGGATGGAGAAAATCGTCGTGCACGCCACCCGCGATAACGGTAGGAACCTTGTAACCTTCAAGGTCTTTCGGGAACACCTTGATGCTCTCGTCCTGCATCGTGTGCGAGTTGAACGGAGGGTTCAGCGATTTGATCTGGCCGTACAGAAACGTCAGCTCCGGACGCTCCTGTACCGTCCTTCTATTCCACCCGATACTCGTGTTGCGTTTCGAGTTGTCGCCGAGATAGATGTCTTGCGCACGTGTAATCACGCTCCAGTTTTCTTCGGAATAAGCAGGCGTTGGAGAGCCATTGACGAACAGACAAGAAACGCGTTCAGGCGACTGAACGGCGAGGCTCAGACCAGCCCATGCGCCGAGTGACTGACATACGAATGCTGCGTCTGTCAAACCTTCGACATTCAAAATCGCCCGCATATCCTCGGCAAAATATCGCGGATGGACAAACTCCGGCGCGCAGTGGGAATTCTTGAAGCCGCGAAGATCGACAGTGATGACCTTATATCGAGCCGAGAAGTGAGGAACCTGCTGGAACCACGCCATGGAGTTTCCCCCGCCTCCATGGACGAATATCACCGGATAGCCGGTGCCGTGAGTTTCATAGTACAACCGGGCTTCACCGCTTTGGATCGTTGGCATATGCGTTATCTCTGAAGAATGTCTAAAATTTTCCTCTACACAGGCAGGATTCGAGTCAGACAACGTCTGCAGCGCTATGACGCGCATAAGGAACGTGACGCCGCAAGAACGCCTCGAGCGCCGCATTAAACTCAGTTGGCGTTTCGAAGTAGGCCGAGTGGCCTGCGTCAGCGAACGTATGGGTGGTCGCGCCAGGAATCAGGCTCGCTGCATGAAAATGACTTTCAGGATTCAAGAAATCGTCATGCAGGCCGCCGGCAATGACGGTTGGGATCTTGTAACCATCAAGATCCCCCGGGAATACTTTAATACTGTCGTCTTCCATCGTGCGCGAGTTGAATGGCGGGTTCAACGATTTGATCTGGCTATACAGGAACGTCAACTCGGGGCGCTGCTCGACAGTTTGCCGGTTCCATCCGATGCTGGTATTGCGCTTCGAATCGCCGCCCATATAGATGCTATTTGCGCGGTCGATCACACGCCAGTTCTGCTCCGAGTAGGCCGGAGTCGGCGAGCCGTTGACGAAAAGGCATGAAACGCGCTCAGGCGATCGAACAGCAAGGCGCAGGCCGGCCCACGCTCCCATCGACTGGCAAACCAGCGCGGCGCGGCTCAATCCTTCGGCGTCCATGATGGCGCGAACGTCGTCCGCGAAATAGCGCGGGTGAACAAATTCAGGGGCGCAGTGAGAATGTTTGAAGCCGCGAAGGTCGACTGTGATGACCCGATAGCTTTTGGAAAAAAAAGGCACCTGCTGAAACCACGCCATGGAGTTTCCCCCGCCACCGTGAAGGAAAATCACCGGGTACCCCGCTCCGTGGACCTCGTAGTACAGTTGTGCGTGATCGCGTTCTATGATCGGCATTTATGTTCTCCGTAAAAATTAAAACAGACCCGCCAGTTTGCAAAAATTCGAGCGACGTTGAGCATCTGTACGACCAACGACGACAGCCGTCCGAGCGACAAGCGCTCAATGACCAAGTGGGTTTCATCAGCGGCCGACAGATCGCGACCTTTGTGCCATCTCAGCATCCAGGCCGTGGTCAGACTCGGGCCGGATGTTTTCAAGCCATTAACAGAAGAATGGAGCACCTAATTTTTGGCTGCAAATCGTTTTTTCTGATCCCGATAAGCAAGTGTTATCGCTTTCACGGGGCGGCCCAACCTCCTCGCGCTTTATGTGCGAAAGGAACCATGCACAGAGTGATGGAAAGCTGATATTGGGCATACCACCCGCCGGTTCTGCGTGCGGACCGCGAACGGGTCATTCGGGAAAAGGGGTTGTCTTTGCAAAGGCCCGGGCGACGCCACGAGGGCATCACGCAAAGGCCTTCAAAAGTGGCGACCTTCATGGAGTCGTCATGATCTCCACACATGGCGTGTCGCGGGCGGCCGGGCGCCTTCAATTCGCGGCTGGTTGCGTTTGACTCCGACGCGGCTAGGGAAGTCGCGATTCTGTCGAGGTTGTAACGCCGCCCACACAACACAGCACAGCACAGCACAGCACAGCACAGCACAGCACAGCACACTATCAAGCCAGCGGGACCGCCGCCGGGGCATTCTAGATTGAGCAACTTAACGACCACCGTCTTGCCTTGAGTGATCTACCGAAGGCTCACGTCCCGGAGACGAGGTGGAGGCAAAGTTCTCCTAGGGGCATATTCCACAACGCGGGAGTCAGTGGACTTGAGATAACTAAAGCTGATCGCAATAAAAAAAATGTAATTGCGCGGAAAATTCGGCTACACCAATGTTCGGCTATGGATTGAGCGCGTTACTGCGGTTGGCGGGTCCAAGTTTGACAGATCAATTTGTTGACACGTACCGCAGCGACCAGAGCAGAAGATTGCCAATCATCACATCTTTGACGCTTACCGGAGACACCGAAGTGATATCTGCCCCTGCACGAGAACCTGCGATCTTAGTCTCTGCCACGGGAGAACCCGCCAACAAGACGCGCCTGATTCTTTCTACGGCACTGGGGAACGGGCTAGAGATTTTCGACTTTACAGTCTTTAGCTTTTTTGCTGGCTTTATAGGAAACGCCTTCTTTCCTGCGAAAGATCCATTTATATCCCTGCTGCTCGCGGTCGGCACCTTCGGCGCAGGTTTTCTTGCTCGCCCGATTGGCGCGGTCGTGATTGGTGGGTATGCCGATCGCGTTGGGCGACGTTCCGGGATGACGTTGAGTATTCTTTTGATGGCTGCAGGAACCGCCACGATCGCGCTATGCCCTCAATATAACCGTATAGGTATAGCTGCGCCCTTTATCGTGCTTGCCGGGCGGTTGTTGCAAGGGTTCGCCGCGGGCGGAGAGGTTGGTGCGGCGACAACGTATTTGATGGAGTCCGCAGCATGGAACAGGCGCGGATACATGGTGAGTTGGCAGATGGTGAGCCAGGGCGCGGCTGCAACCCTAGGCGCTGTATGCGGATTTTCGCTGTCAAGGTTCATGAATCCCGAATCACTCGCTGCATGGGGATGGCGAATCCCTTTCCTGCTTGGAACATTGATCGCGCCGGTAGGGTATTACATCAGGCGCCATTTGCCGGAGAGCGAACCCGCGGGTGGGACCGATCATCGCATTAAGATTGTTGCGTTGTTGACCGACTACCGCAAAAAATTGGTTACGGCGATTCTCGTGCTGATGAGTCAGTCCGTAACCATGTATGTTGTCGTCTTTTTTATGCCGAGCTATCTGACTCGAGTGATGCATTTCGCTCCTGCTTCGGGCTTTCTTGCGGCAACTGTTTCATCCATCACGCTAACCGTCGTTGCATTTATTGGCGGCCGACTCGTTGACCGCATGCCTTGTCGGAAGCCGCTAGTCATGTGCGCTACCTCCTTGAGCGCGGCCCTGTGTTTGCCAGCCTTTTTCATATTAACTCACGCCTGTAATCTTGGCGTAGTGATCGTGGTTGTCTTCCTCATGACCGCATGTCTAAGTTCAGGACTGGTCGCGACCTTACTTCTATTGATGGAAATGTTCCCCGCATCCGTGCGGGCGACGGGCTCGGCCACAGCGGTCGCCATCGCCGTCACGCTCTTCGGTGGAACGGCACAACTCGCAGTGACAGCTTTAATCGCGAAGACGGGGGACCCCATGTTTGCTGGATACTACGTGCTGATTTTTAATGCGATTTCTATCACGGTGCTTGCGTTTTATAGAGAGATCAAACCCGAGACAAAGTAAAAGGCGGCACTTCTAAAAATTAGTTCATAGGCATTGAACCGAAGTCCATCTTCGCAGACGAATGCAGCAAACGTCGTATAGAGAAAAAAGCCGTGCAAAGATATGGCAATTGAAAATAAAATTGCTTTTAAGTTTGATGAAAAAACCTCCCTGCCTAATTTGATTTGAGCGATCGACTCGCGATACCGGCCTACCTGACGTGGTTGGCCGGACGCAGCTTGCGCGGTTGCTTCAATTAATCGAGCCGGTGTTCGACTGAAAAAACAAAATTATTGATTATTAACGATGCGGAAGAAAACATGAAATACGTTAGAACGTTAAGTGCGGCGGGAGCTGTCATCTTGTCGAGTCATGCGTTGGCGCAGTCGTCGTCGTATGCAAGTGTCTTGGTGGCGTCCTTGCCGGAATTCAATGGCAGTATCCCCACCAACGGGATTTCGCTTTACGGTTCGGTCGACGAAGGAATTAATTATCAGACCGTTGGCGGCAAACACCTCTTCCAGCTTCAAAGCGGCGGCGAATGGACTTCCAAGTTCGGTATGTTCGGGCGAGAGGACCTTGGGGGCGGGCTGAAAGCAGAGTTCAATCTGGAGAGCGGCTTCAATGCGAGCAACGGTAACCTGCAAGCGAGTCAAACGCTGTTCAATCGGGAGGCGTGGGTTGGCCTGAATTCGACGGTTTTCGGTCAGGTCCGCCTCGGGAATCAAATCGGCGTTGGAACGCCGCTCTTCTTTGATCCATTTGGTGAGGTCGGCAGCAACTCTGTGGTCACGTGGCTCGGGTATGCAGGCGTACAAACCAAGTCAGGCGTAGGTTACAACACGGACCTGGGCCCTGGGGGGAGCCAGGTGGCGCCGCGGGTAGCAAATTCAATAACCTGGAACACGCCGCGTTATGCAGGTTTTAACGCCGAGTTTCTCTACGCGTTCAATGGTACGACGGGAGTATCGCCGCACGCCGCTAACCAAGGCGTGCTGATTTCGTGGGCCCGCGGTCCAGTATATCTCGCCGGTACGTACAATCAGGTCTGGAGCAGCCCCGTCGTCGTAAACGCGGGTCAAGCAGCCCAGACGATCCGGAACGACCTGTATAGCATAGGGGGGGTATACGATTGCGGTAGATTCGTATTAGACGCATACATCGGACAGTATAGCCCGCATCTAGCAGCTGATGGCATCGCCCGCGTCTATACGCTCGGAGGAATCTTGCCGTTGGGACGAAATGTCTTTCGTGCTTCGGTGGTTTACCGCGACACATCCGGCGTGCGGGACAGTGCAAATGCTCCCGCTAAGGATTCTGCCGTAGGTGTAATGCTCGGCTACGACTACACTTTGTCCAAGCGAACCGCGCTGTATGCAAGGGCTGGTTTTATTAGAAACTATGGCATTTCCACCGTTCTTCTAAATAACAATCCACTTCCCACAGAGCCCGGAACCACCGTTCCTTTGACCGGACAAACTCCAGTTACTGCATCGCTTGGCATTTATCACAATTTCTGAATAACGGGTATAAGCGCCCGTCGGATTTGATTTACGTCGGCCCACGACGACCAGGAGAAAAGCTATGCAGTTTTCAAAAGTTGCACAATGTGCCGTCATATTTTTTATATGCTCTCATTTGTATGCGCAGACGAGGGATCCCGGTCAAACCTCATCTTCGTCAAGTGCTAGTCCCATGGGTACGTCGAATGTGGACGATAAACAGCTTGCCAAAGATGTCCGTGCCGCGCTCAGACGGGGCAAACGTTCGGGCTACAGTTTCTCAAACATTCGCGTTCGGGCCAAGAGCGGTGTAGTCTCGTTGACTGGCGCCGTGCCCGCCCAGACCGACGTCGACGCCGCAACCAGGGTAACGCAGGCGGTACCGGGCGTCACGGCGGTTGACAATCGGATGACTGTGCATGTGCCGATGAATCGCTACGGCGGGCAGTGAGGTTGGCGGCGCAGACTCTTCATTCGAACGCATCGGAAACACGAAGGTGAAGCGTCAGGCGCTGGAATGCACCCATAAGGGCGGGGACAGTCGTTCATCATCGGCACAAGCGGATGCGCGGCTGTCGCAGCCTGCTCGACCAGTGCTGCATTTTGCTGGGTAGCTCGTCCATCTGCGTGACTGCTTGCGCAATCTGTTCAATCCCCCTCGTTTGCCGCCCCGATGCCAATGCCATTTCACCAGCGATGATCGCTTCCAGCCTATGCCGGGCACGCATATCTCCGGCTACAGGCGCATCTGGAATAGCGAATCAAAATAACGCAAAGTGTCCTTGATTCTCCAGCAAGCAACACAGAGGAAGAATCGATCCTTCGTACGGGGAGACAGCGAAATGATTCTGGTCACCGCAGCAAATGGCAACCAAGGCAAGCGCCTGTTGCCGAAACTGCGAGCATCCGGGGTGCCGGTGCGAGCGTGCGTTCGCTCCGAGGCATCAGCTCACGCACTACGGAAAGCAGGCGTCGCAGACGTGATCATCGGGGACATCATGGAGCCCGCAGTGCTCGCGAGAGCAATGCGCGGCGCGCAGAAGGTCTATCACGTTGGGCCTACAGCGCATCCGCAAGAGCGCGCGATGGGGATGGCGGTGATCGATGCGGCGCGGGCTGAAGGCGTCGAGCATTTCGTATTCAGTTCCGTGCTGCACTCAATCACAACCGATCTAGTCCAGCATGAGATCAAACGGGACGTAGAGGAACACCTGCTGTCGTCCGGGCTTGCCTTCACCATCCTGCAGCCGTCGAATTACATGCTCCCCCTGAAGCTGCAACCGGTCTTCAAAGAGGGCATCTTCAGGCTGTCGTGGTCGCTTGACCGGCTGCAATCGCTCGTGGACCTTGGCGATGTCACCGACGTCGCAGCCATGGTGCTGGCGAACTCCGACGCACATGTATACGCGACGTACGAACTCGTGGGAACAGGTCGATTCACCGCGCACCACCTAAGTCGCATGATTTCAAACGTGCTCGACCGCCCGATCCGGGTAGAAGAGATCGATGCCGACACCTATCTCGATGCGTGGTTTGGCGACGCCGATCGCAGCCAGCTCAAGCATCAGGCATGCGTTCTTCGCGCTATCAGTGCGCGCTACAGCAGTCACGACTTCCTCGGCAACCCTAACGTATTGACGTGGCTGCTTGGTCGAAAACCGACCAGTTTCGAGGAGTTCGTGCGCGCTGAATACACAACCTTTATGTCACGCAATTAGTGCGGCGTGCCATCGCAGTTACCGGGTTGCCGGTTTGACCGCCAACGCCCGCGAAACCACTAACAACGACAAATACTTTTTCCAGCGACGCCTGGGAGACATCATGCAAACGGAAGTACTGATTATCGGCTCGGGTCCAACCGGGCTCAGCCTTGCCATCGAATTGGGCAGCCGATCTATTCCCTGCGTCGTCATTGAACGCAACGAACGCGTCGGCTACGCGCCCCGCGCCAAAACCACGAATGTGCGTACCCGCGAGCACTTGCGCCGCTGGGGCATTGCAGAGAAGCTCGCGGAGGCATCGCCTCTCGGACTGGACTATCCGTCGACCATCAAGTTCGTCACGCGGCTGAACGGCTATGCGCTCGCCAGCTTTGAGAATGGCCTCGACTGCAGTCCGGAAAAAAATGCTTTCTACTCCGAACACGCGCAGTGGATTCCCCAATATACGCTGGAGGAAGTGCTCCGCTTACACGCACAGTCGCTGCCATGCGTCCAGATTCGCTTCATGACAGAGCTGGACAGCTTCGTGCAGGACAACAACGGCGTAAAAGCGACTGTCAGGAATCTGGCGAGCGGAACCGTGGAAACGATCGATAGCCGATACCTGGTCGGTGCGGATGGCGCGCGAAGTACGGTGCGCGACGCGATCGGCGCCAAGATGGAAGGCAAGTATGGCCTTTCGCGCAACTACAACGTTGTATTCCGCGCACCGGGCCTGGCTCAGGCTCATGCGCACGGCCAGGCCATCATGTACTGGCAGGTGAATGGCGAAGTGCCGAGCCTGATCGGCCCAATGGATACGGGCGACCGCTGGTTCTTCATGCCGACGAATGTCGCGCCCGATCTGAAGCTCACTCACGACGAGGCTGCGGCGCTCATCCGCAAGGCGACCGGCATCGACTTGCCGTACGAGATTCTTAGCTCTGACGAGTGGGTCGCTAGCCGGCTAATCGCGGACAAGTACCGCGACCGTCGAGTCTTTCTGGCCGGCGACGCGTGCCACCTGCATCCGCCGATGGGCGGCTACGGCATGAATATGGGCGTCGCCGACGGCGTGGACTTGGGGTGGAAACTGGCGGCAACTGTGCAAGGCTGGGGTGGCGAACGGCTACTCGGCAGCTACGAGGCGGAGCGGCGACCCGTGCACAACTTTGTGATGGACGAAGCCGTCGCGAACCACGCTGTGCTCGGCGCCCAACTTTTTCAGGCGGGAATTGAAAACGCCGATGAAGACGGCGAACGCATCCGTGCGTGTGCCACTGAACAGATTCAACGACAAAAGGCCCGCGAGTTCAAGAACCTCGGCGTCGTGCTCGGCTACCGCTACCATGATTCGGCCGTAATCGTTTCGGACGGCTCGCCCGAGGCGCCGTACGATTCGACGGCGTTCACGCCGTGCGCTCGCCCCGGCTGCATTGCGCCACACGCATGGCTCGACGATGACCGCTCGTTGTATGACACGTTCGGTACCGGCTTCACGTTGCTCGTGGCCGGCAGTCCCGATAACAACGACAGCGCCGCACTTGAACGGGCGACGCGCGAAGCCGCCGAGGCAAGCGTGCCGCTGACGATATCGGCACCAGCACACAAAGGCCTCGACGAGCTATACGAAGCGCGTTTTGCGTTGATTCGGCCCGATCAGCACGTAGCGTGGCGCGGTGATACCTGGCCTGACGACGGTGTCAGCGTGTTCAGACGCGTTTCGGGACAGTGACGGCAGAAAACCCTCCGAGCCTGAGAACATGACGGCGTGTCGCGGCATGCCAGCGTGTATCGGCGCCGTCGACGAGGCGCAGCGCCGCCAGCAGACCCTGCCCTGGCCGGCGAACCTCATGAGCGAGCCCGCTCGCCAGCGTCGCGATCTCGTGGTTCGCCCGGGCGTATGGCTAGATCTGAACGACCCACACGCCCGTGCCCCGGGCCCACCCTCTGCACTGCATCACCCGGATACATCGCGTTCGGTATGGAATGCGTGCTGCGCGCCTCGCGCCGCGCCAAGCGGCAGGTCGTAGCCGGAATGGACCGGCCAGATATGCAGTCGATGCATAGCCCCCGCCAATGGCGCATCTGGGAACCTGCGCCGAACTGGCGCAAAGTTGCAGAGAGCCATCGCGGATAAAGCGAGCCTTGAGTTCAAGCCTGCAAATCGCCCGGTGCCATCTAGCGAACGCACCGGCCGAGTTTAGCAGTAGGGCCACTCACCAATGCGGGCCAACCTCCATGTAGCGAGAATCGATCGAATGAAAGCCGAACCTGCCGAATTGCTCAATAGCGCTGCCGCGCCGCTGCCGAACTCCACTACCGCCGACATCGATCACCAGGAGACCACTGAATGGCTGGATGCGCTGGAAGGCGTGGCGCGTGTTGCGGGCGTAGACCGCGTCACGTTCCTGCTGCAACGCCTCGCCGAACACGCGAGCCACCTCGGTATGTCACCGGCCGCGCATCCGTATTCGCTGTACCAGAACACCATCGCACTCGAAGACCAGCCGGCCTATCCGGGCGACCTCGCGATGGAAGAGCGCATCACGTCGATCATCCGCTGGAACGCGCTGGCCATGGTCGCGAAGGCCAACAAGGCGTATGGCGAACTGGGCGGGCACATCGCGAGCTATGCGTCGGCCGCCGAGATCTTCGAGGTGGGCTTCAACCACTTCTTTCACGCCGATAGCGAGTCCGCCAGAGGCGACCTGGTCTACTTCCAGCCGCACTCGGCGCCCGGCGTCTATGCGCGCGCCTTTCTCGAAGGGCGACTCGACGAGGAACAGTTGAACCGCTACCGCCAGGAAGTCGACGGCGGCGGACTGTGCTCGTATCCGCATCCGTGGCTGATGCCAGAGTTCTGGCAGTTCCCGACCGGCTCAATGGGCATCGGGCCGATCAGCTCGATCTACCAGGCGCGCTTTCTGCGCTACCTCGAACATCGCGGCATTGCTGACACCAGCAAGCGTCGCGTGTGGGGCGTGTTCGGCGACGGCGAGATGGACGAGCCGGAGTCGATCGCGGCGCTTTCGCTCGCTGCGCGTGAGAAGCTCGACAACCTCACCTTTGTGATCAACTGCAACCTGCAGCGTCTCGACGGACCGGTGCGCGGCAACGGCCAGATCATTCAGGAACTCGAGTCGACCTTCACCGGCGCCGGGTGGAATGTGATCAAGGTGGTCTGGGGCTCGGACTGGGACGCGCTCTTTGCCCGGGATCAGAACCATGTGCTGTTGCGTCGTTTCGCCGAAACGGTGGACGGCCAGTATCAGACTCTGGGCGCGAATGACGGTGCCTATAACCGCGCTCACTTCTTCGATCTCGATCCGGAGCTGCAGGCATTGGTCTCCCATATGTCTCCCGCCGAGATCGATGGATTGCGCCGCGGCGGTCACGATTTCCGCAAGCTGTATGCGGCGTTCGACGCGGCATCGAAGCATCGCGGCCAGCCGACCGTGATCCTCGCCAAGACCAAGAAGGGTTTTGGCATGGGCCACGCGGGCGAATCGCGCAACACCTCCCACCAGCAGAAGAAGCTCGACGTGGACGCGCTCAAGGCGTTCCGTGACCGCTTCGCGCTGCCGCTGGACGACGAGGCAATAGCCGAGATGCGCCTCTATAGACCCGCCGACGACAGCCCGGAGCAACGCTATCTGCACGCACGCCGCGCGGCGCTGAACGGCTATATGCCGAAGCGCACCACACGTGCGCCGTCCATGACGGTGCCGCCGCTGGCCAGCTACGCAAAGTTCGCGCTGGAGCCCGACGCCCGCGAGATCTCGACCACCACCGCGATCGTGCGTCTGTTCACCAATCTGCTGAAGGACAAGGAACTCGGCCCGCGCATCGTGCCGATCGTCGCGGACGAGGCGCGTACCTTCGGCATGGCGAATCTGTTCAGGCAGGTCGGCATCTATTCACCGCTGGGACAGTTGTACGAGCCGGAAGACGCGGGCTCGATGCTGTACTACAAGGAATCGAAGGATGGCCAGTTGCTGGAGGAAGGTATCACCGAGGCCGGCGCGATATCGTCCTGGGTCGCGGCCGCCACCTCCTACAGCGTGAACGGCGTGGCCATGCTGCCGTTCTATATCTACTACTCGATGTTTGGCTTCCAGCGTGTGGGCGATCTGATCTGGGCCGCAGCGGATCAACGTGCACGCGGCTTCCTGATCGGTGCGACCGCCGGGCGCACGACGCTCTCCGGCGAAGGTCTGCAGCATCAGGACGGCACGAGCCACCTGATCGCCTCGACCGTGCCCAACTGCCGGGCCTATGACCCGGCGTTTTCCAGCGAAGTGGCGGTGATCGTCGATCACGGCAGCCGCCGCATGCTCGAAGACCAGCACGACGAGTTCTACTACCTGACAGTCACCAACGAGAACTACGCGCAGGCGCCGCTCGACGACGATGCGCACGCGGACGTGATCAAGGGCATGCGGCGTTTCGGTATGCGTGGGCGGGAAGGCGCGACACCGGCCGTACGCCTGCTCGGCTCAGGCGCGATCCTGCGCGAAGTCATCGCCGCCGCGGACCTGCTGGCAGCCGACTGGGACATCACCTCGGAGATCTGGAGTGTGACCAGCTTCTCGGAACTGGCGCGCGATGCACGCGGCATCGAACGCGATGCGATGTTCGGTGCGAGCAAGGCAGCACAAAGCCACGTGGCACGCTGTCTGCCGGGAGACGCGCCGGTGGTTGCCGCCAGCGATTACGTGCGCGCCTATCCGCAACTGATCGCCTCGTATGTCGACGCGCCCTATATCGCGCTCGGCACGGACGGTTTCGGGCGCAGCGATACGCGCCCGGCGCTGCGACGCTTCTTCGAAGTGGACCGGTACCACATTGCGCTGGCGGCGCTGTCGACGCTTGATCGGGCGAAACATGCTCAGGCGCTGCAGCGCTACGACATCGAGATCGGGCCGGACGCGCCGTGGAACCGCTAGTTCACTGAACCGCCGCACTATAAAAAGGATCGGAAATGCAGCAGTTAAGGGTCCCTGACATTGGAGACTACAAGAACATCCCTGTGATCGAGGTGCTGATCCAGGCGGGCGACGTCGTCGACGTGGAGCAGTCGCTGATTACGCTCGAATCGGACAAGGCAACGATGGATGTGCCGAGCACCTCGGCGGGCACCATCCGCGAGGTGCTGCTTAAACCCGGTGATGTGGTATCGATGGGCAGTGTGATTGCGCATATTGACTTTGCCGACGCGGCGGTGCCCCCAGCAGCAGCGCCCGCGGTCGAAGTTAAACGCGCGATCGAAGACACCTCCGCCGAGATCGCATCCCGTTCCGACCTCAAGCTTCAGATGTCGTTGGCTGAGGCGAATGCTGCGACGGCAACGTTGGCTGCCAGCTCGCAGTCAACCGCGGCTGCCGTGCAGCCTGATCCGGTTGCGCACACGGGCCCGGAGCGGTCCATCAATGTTGCGGCTGGTCCCTCGGTGCGCAAACTCGCGCGCGAACTCGGTGTTGCACTTGCGGACGTGAAGCCGGGCGGCTGCAATGGACGTGTGCTGCGCGAGGATGTGCTCGCTCACGTCAAGACCATGCTGGCCACGCCGTCTCCCACTGTTGTGCCAGCCGCTGCAGGTAGTGGCGGCCTCGATCTGCTGCCCTGGCCCGAGGTCGATTTCAGCAAATTCGGGCCCATCGAGCGCACGCCGCTCCCGCGCATCAAACGCATCTCCGGTGCCAACCTGCATCGCAACTGGGTGCGCATTCCGCACGTTACCAATTTCGATGAAGCCGATATTACGGATCTCGAAGCATTGCGCGTCACGCTCAATCGTGAGGCGCGTGAAGGCACGGCCAAGGTCACGCTGCTCGCGTTCCTGATCAAGGCCTGTGTGAGCGCGCTGCAACGCTTCCCGCAGTTCAACGTGAGCCTCGACGGCCAGGACGTGGTGCAGAAACGCTACTTCCACATGGGTTTCGCTGCCGATACGCCCAACGGCCTCGTCGTGCCGGTGATCCGGGATGCGGATCTCAAGGGCGTTGCGGTGATCGCTGCCGAGATGGCGGAGCTCGCGCACACGGCGCGCGCCGGCAAGCTCGGTGCCGCCCAGATGCAGGGCGGCTCGATGTCGATCTCGTCGCTCGGCGGCATTGGCGGCACGCATTTCACGCCGATCATCAACGCACCCGAAGTCGCGATTCTCGGCGTGGGCAAGGCTGCGACAAAGCCGGTGTGGAACGGCTCGGCATTCGAGCCACGCCTGATATTGCCGCTGTCGCTGTCGTGGGACCACCGCGCACTCGACGGTGCAGAGGCTGGCCGGTTTCTGGCTTACCTGGCCACGTTGCTGGCCGACTTCCGCCGCGTGCTGCTTTGACGCGGCCTCACCTGGGCTTACCAGGGATTCCAAACGAAGGAGACATAGCATGAGTACAACGCAAGCATCGCAAGCGCAGGTCTCAGGCACCGCAGAGCGTGTCGTGCCGTTCAAGATGGCGCATCTCGTCTACCGTTGCCGCCAGCGCGAAGAGACGGTGGCCTGGTATCTGCAACTGTTCCAGGCGCATGTCGTATTCAGCGACGACGTGCTGACCTTCATCACCTACGACGACGAACATCACCGCCTCGCGTTCTTCAACATGCCGGACATTCCGCCCAAGGGCGAGGACATCGCGGGCGTGCATCACGTCGCGTACAGCTTCCGCAACATCGGCGAACTGCTCCATACCTACGCGCGACTCAAGAAGGTCGGCATCCTGCCCTACTGGTGTATCAATCACGGCCCGACCACATCGCTCTACTTCCGTGACCCCGAGGGCAATGACGTCGAATTCCAGTCGGATAACGGCGACGATCCGGGCGCGTACTTCCATTCGGAAGACTTCGCGAAGAACCCGATCGGCGTCGAATTCGATCCCGACGAGCTCGTTCTGATGTGGGAAGCAGGTGCGAGCGATGCCGAACTGAGCAAGGTCGGCACGGCCGCAACCGGCAAATCCACTTTCTAAAAGAGCATCCGGATGAAACTCGTTACATTCAGTCTGCCGGATGGCAGCCCGGAGACCGGTATCGTTGTCGATGGCGGCGTCGTGCAGATCTCGAAACACATCGCCGAGGCACCCGCCGGCATGATCGGGCTGATCGACGCCTGGCCGGCATTCAGCGATCGCCTGCATGCGCTGATGAGGAACGGACACGCCGATCATGCGCTCGACGTGGTTACGCTGCTCGCGCCCGTGCCGCGTCCGTCGAAGATCCTCGGCATTGGCCTCAACTATGCGGACCATCTTGCCGAGTCCGGCATGGACAAGCCCGCCGATCAGTTGTGGTTCGCCAAGATGCCGACCTCCGCCACGGGCCCCTTCGCACCGGTCGAACTGCCCCGTGTCTCGGAGCAGCTCGACTACGAGGCCGAACTCGCGTTCGTGATCGGCAAACGCTGCCGGCACGTGTCGCGTGATCGCGCGCATGAGGTGATCTTTGGGTATTGCGCGGCCAACGACGTAAGCGTGCGCGACTGGCAGGTCCGCACTTCGCAGTTCATGCTCGGCAAGTCGTTCGACACCCATGCACCGTTCGGACCGTGGATCGTCACGTCCGATGAAATCGGCGATCCGCACACGCTCGGCATCCGCTGCTTCGTGAACGGCGAGAAGCGGCAGGATTCAAACACGCGTGAACTCATCTTCAACTGCTTCGAGCAGGTCGAACATCTTTCGAAAGTGATGACGCTTGAGCCGGGCGATCTGATCCTGTCCGGCACACCGGGCGGCGTCGGCGTGGGCAGCAAGCCGCCGCGCTGGTTGCGTGCGGGCGATCGCGTCAGGGTGGAAATCGACGGTATCGGCACAATCGAGAACATCGTGCGTGCTGAAGCTGGCTGAACCTACAACCGCAGCGGAGACAGGAATGAACGAAGCAGAAGTCCAGCGGGAAATCGTCCGGCTGGAGCAGGCGCGCTGTCGTGCGCTCGTGGAAGCAGATATCGATTCACTACAGAAGCTCGTATCCGACGACGTGGTCCACGTGCACGCGAACGGAAAAACGGACGACAGACACGCCTATCTGGCGATGGTCGATGGCCAGATCCGGTTTCTCGAAGCCAACCGCGAGGCACTCGACGTGCGGGTCTACGGTGACACCGCGATCGCGACCGGACGGCTCGATCAGGTGATCGAAAT
>NZ_JABBGJ010000075.1 GCF_012927345.1 Paraburkholderia polaris | reverse complement strand
GACCGATATTGCCAAGGTGGTCTGCGATCACTGTGGCGGCGAGGTCCGAACCGATGCCGCGCCGTTGGAGAGTGCGTGGATCGTCGTCATTCACGGCGACGACCGGCTCCCGGACGCGTTCGGTGGTATCTGGCGCGAAGACGACCCAAAGGCGCTGTTCGAGCAGGAAACCGTCGTCGCGCTTGGCCCGGCAGCGATCCCGACGGGCGTGAGCACATGCAGCACGTTTGCGACGGATGGGTATCGCGATGCGAGGGCGGGGCTGCCTGCAAGTCCGCCCACACATCCGGGCACAACGGTGTTAGCGGGCGAGTATCTGATCGGCTACCGCACCGGCATGAATACGGGAACGGCGGCAGCGCCGGCGCCGGTCGAAGTGGCGCGGCAGGACGTCGCGGTAGAGGAAGCGCTGCGCGAGCTCGTGCAGGCTGTGGAGTAGGCGCCGCTGGGCATACGCGGCATCAAGGTTGTGCAAGCTGCGAAAGCAGTGCCGCAACCCATGACACCGTCTCCCGCGGCCCGTTTGGTACCCACGTACATGATATTTTCCGAGAGCGAAGCGGAGACCACTTCGATTCGCGAAGGATTCTGGTCGAATGAGGGCGGCTGGGGCGACTACACTGAAGCAACGCGTTTCAGCGAAGCCGAGAAGCAGGCATTCCTGCTTCCGGGTTCGGCTCGAAGCGATGCGAAATGGGGAACCCTCGCCTCGGTGGCGCCGTTTTTTCAAGAACAGGACGAGAGAGCAGCAAAAGCGACCGCAAGGTCGGCTCCGTCGCCCTGATCAGTTCACCTGAAACCAGCCCGCCGCGCGTCCCAAAAGGGGCCGCTCGGCGGGTTTTTTTCGTGCGGTATCGTGGGCTTCTCCGAGGAAAGTGAGGATTTGTCCGCGTTAGACTGGAAAGGAGCGCCCAGCGTTTTTTCTCTCGTAACCGGCTCGGTTTTCGAGCGTATTCCGAGACAGGAAACATGGAACTCAAACGCGCCAAAGTGCTTACCCCCGCCAAATTTCGCCATCTGCTGCGCGTCACTGAGGCAACAAGCCGATTCCCCGAACGCGACATCCTAATCCTGCTTCTTGGTGTGACATGCGGTATGCGTGTTACTGAAATTGCACGCATCGAAACCCGCGTTGTACTCGCCAAATCAGGCGCGCGTCGCGAAGAGGTCAGCTTGCGTGGCTCGATCACGAAGGGCTGTCGCCCCCGCTGCATTTATCTGTCACACGAGCGCGCAATCGCCGCGTTCGACCGCTACGTCGAATGGCGTTACCAGCGCGGCGCTGGCACGGCGCTGGATCGACGGGAGTATCGCGGTCTCATGCCCCACACTTGGCTGACATCCAAGTATGCCAACAATGGACAAGTTGCTTTTCTTGCAAATCAAGCAGATAGCGGATTCAAGTTTGTCCATTGACATCGCCGGTGAGATGGACAAACCGCCGCATCTTGTCCATTGTCCAGCCTCCAACGAGACGCTGTCGTTGGTGATCTTCGTCCCCTTCGGGACGTTGATAGGACACGCAGGCGTCAATCACACAACGACAACCACGACGAGCAGCGACAACCATGGCCAACTAACCGCCGGCAATCACCTCGGCCGACCGGCCAAGATGTTTGTCGGTAAACCGGACTTCCTGCTTGACGCTGTCCAGACAGCCCCACGTCGCCGGGTTCTTCGTTTGCAGGATCTCGGCGCAACCGCGTCAATTCGACTCGCGGCATGTCATCGCGCCATACTCAAAGAACGCCTCGCCACGTGGCTTGATTGGACTGTCTCTGTCGCAGCCGAGAAAATTATCGGATTAGGATAACTAGTCTTGCGCGGAACGGGCAGTCTACGCCCGTCAACCTGACAGAGTCCTCACCGCACGTATGACATTGGCCCACCAGAATTCAGGGGCAGAAATAGCTCTGAGCGGACGGAATCGCGATCAACTATGACAGATCGTGCTCGCACTTCGTAAAGCTTCACGGCCCCCGTAATAGCGCTGCCGACCGGAACCACATAGGGAGGCTCGTTTTTGACCCTGATGATGGCGGCCGCCTTCCGTTGACCCAGCGTCAATACGCCCGAGAGATGGAGGTCGCGGTTTGCATCCAGGGGTAACTGTCCGCCGAACAGCGCGCCAGCCTGTCCGCTTGCGACGCGCATCCTCTCGGCGCCTGCTGGCGTTGGACCTGGGGGCGAGGCTTGTAAGGCAAGAATCCAATAAGCAAATGTGGCGCCAAAAGCCGCACACAGCAATACTGATAGGTCTCGGGAAGAGACAGCGTTCAAATGTGTCATTGGACGAGTTGGAGACGTTGGCGCGCGAACTCGCCACGATGTCAAAATTGGTCACTTCATCGACAGCACCCGGACCCCATCGCTGGGTATCGGACTGATCGCTGCTGATTAAGCGGGTTTGGTGGCATTGATATACATCTCGTTTCTTTTGTCAAATCGTTCAGTTCCTGTTCGGTCCACGAGTCTGCCAGAGTTCGGGATACAGGCGGACAAGATCCCGAGGTCTGCAGGCAATACGGTAGATCGTGAGGTATAGCGATTGGCCCGCCCTTGCGTTAGATAGACAACCTGAACGACGCACTTACGAGCAGACCACATATCGAAACGGTCGCCACATACGAAGTCGAACGTCTCGATGAGCGTCTTTTTTAAGTCGCTTTCCCATCACCTCTGTTCAGCCGTGTGGGTCTAAAACCTAAGATATCCTACATAATGAGCATGCTAGCTCCACACTTAGACGAAGTGTCGATCGCCACTCCAAACAACCCTAGCACACGCCAGCATTCACGGACTACCGTCGTCTCGCAAACTCGACTTTCATCTGACGGATTGCAGCGGAGCCACCTGTATTGCCCCGCGGCTTCCCGCGCCGCGTCCGAACCGATTGGATTTCCGTCGATGACCCAGAAGCCGCAGCGCGAACCCTGCAAACAGACTATTGTTGCCTGTTGACAATCAACAATCCCAATGCTTAACTATCTGGAATTTCCACAATTTGCGTCAAAACGCCTCATTCCAGTCTTGAGCTCGTAAGGAAGCTACCTGCGTAGCCCAGTTGCAGCGACCGTTGAAAGAGGGGGTATCGTGTGCCGGGACGCTAGCAAGTCAATAGAGGCAGGTTGAAGTGTTTGATCCATATAAGGAACTGTTCGCTAACGTCGCTACCCGATGGACCGGGTCGAAGACGTCATGTCGGACCCCAATACCGCTTCGGCGCCTATGTAAGCTTTCCTGGTCACCTCTAACTGGGGAAAGGAGAACCGAGTGAACGCGCGGTGCGGCGCTGTGCCTTCCACCGGGGTGCGAAACCTGCGAGAGCGTGCGTAGCGCTCAGTGATCTACCGCACCTGCCAGGGAACTGCGCTTCGCGTTCTCGAGGTCACGAACCCGAAACTTAATATCTTAAATAATGCTATTAATTACTCCCATTACGCATAGGATTCCTATTGGCCCAATATTTGAAAATTAATTGATGTAGTGCGAAACGGGTCGAAGTCGTTCCCATATTTTGGTTTCGGAATGAAAGCGTTGGTTGTTTGGTTATCGTTGTCATAGAATCGCCGCCAAACCGACCGACCGATGGTGCTCTGCGGGTGGGCGAAGGATCGGATCCCACTTCATTCTAGTTATGGTAAACCTTATTATGTAGATACCTTATTGGTTAGGCATGCGAATGGAGATAGTGTGGGCGGCGTTTTGTAAATTTCACCTTCGTGGCAATGTCCAACTATTGAGAAAAATTGTATTGAGAGAGGTCGCCATGCTAATTAAATGGCGCAGTGTGGGATTGCCTTTCGGCTATTGGAGTACCAAGCTGCAGCGATCTCACAGAAAAACTATAAACGAAAGCGGGAATTCGCAAGGCGACCTCGCGCATAAAATACAGAAGGAGACAATCATGAAACAAACTTTCTTGCCCACCATTTGTTGCACTTTGATTTCGGCGCTGATTTTAGCAGGGTGCGGCGGCGGAAATAACAGCAACCCAAACAGTGGAACTGACTCCGGACAGAAACCCGGTTCCTCGACTACGTCGAGTTCAAACGGTTCACCCGCAGGATCATCATCGAACTCTAATACCGGTTCCGGCACAGGCTCTTCGTCAGGATCCACGGCAGGCTCTTCGTCGGGATCCACGACAGGCTCTTCGTCGGGATCCACGACGGGGTCTTCCACCGGTTCGTCTGGAGGTGCATCCACAACGCCGATAGCCGACGTCGAATCCGTCATTCACCCTTCTGCTCTTTGGCAGGATGACGCCGGAAACCAGATCCAGGCACACGGCGGCGGTATGTTCCAGGTAGGGGACACCTACTATTGGGTTGGCGAGGACAAGACCGGGGAAACTACTTCTGGAACCTTCCAGAATGTAAAATGCTATTCGTCGAAGAACTTGCAAAGCTGGCACTTCGAGGGCAACGCGCTTTCACCGCAACCGACCGGTGACATTGCCGCCAGCCAGGTTGTGGAAAGACCCAAAGTCATCTTCAACGACACCACAAAGCAGTACGTGATGTATATGCATGTTGACAATACATCGTACTCCTTTGCAAAAGTCGGGGTCGCGACCAGCACGACACCGTGTGGTCCGTACACCTACCAGGGCAGCTTCATGCCGCCAAACAGCAGTTCCAGTCGTGACATGGGGCTGTTCAAGGACGACGACGGAACGGCGTATCTGTTAAGCGAAGATCGCGGCGTCGGGACACATATTTATAAACTGACGAGCGACTATCTCAGCGTCGACAGCCTTGTCTACACGATAGGCGGCCCGAATCAGTGGGTCGCGCTTGAGGCACCCACGATGTTCAAGGCCAACGGCTACTACTTCGTGATCGGCTCAGGCCTGAGCGGCTGGGGTTTGAACAACAATTTCTACATGGCGGCAAGCATGCCGGCGGGCCCGTGGACCGGTCCGACAACGCTGGCCCCGTCCGGGACGAATACCTTCTCCTCCCAGTCGACCTACGTCCTGCCGATCACAGGAAGTAGCGGAACCACCTACATGTATATGGGCGACCGGTGGAATGGAAACTACTTACAGAACTCCTCCTATGTGTGGCTTCCGCTCGCGGTCAACGGCGGGACAGCCAGGTTGCCGCAGTGGGACAACGCGTTCGGAATGGATCTAACGACCGGATTGCTCCAACCCGCCGTGTCTACCCTGGACTATGACGTATCGTCTCCCGGTACCAGTCTGTCAGGAGGTGCCTCATCTTACAGTTGCTCACAATGCTTCATGTCTGGAAGCGGAATCGGTTACCTCGGTGGGCCAAACAATGGCACCGTAACCTTTGGCGGAATTAACGCACAAAGCCCCGTCACCAAGGTTGCGTACATCAGCTACATCAACAATGATGTCAGTCCGCGGTATGCAACGGTGACGACAAACGGAAACTCCAGCGTAGTGGTCACCTTCCCGCCGACCGGAACCTATGGTGGCATCGTTCCTGTGCCTGTGAGCCTCGTGGCCGGTGCAAATAGCGTGGCGATCTCTGCCGCAACGGTTTCAGGTCAGAGCAGTAGTTACGCGCCAGATGTCGAGGAACTGTTCTTCGACAACTAGGCGAGAGCTGATTCTCCGTCGCGCCTCCGGAAACGGTGGCAGCGGCGGACGATCGTGGCTGCATCGGACGTAAATGTGACGCCTCTATCACTCCGGGGGTTTTGGTATCGGCACCTGTCTCAAGACCCCGCAGGTGTTGTTCGACGAGAGAGTGAGTTATGTCGTCATGCCGCGATCTGCGCGTTCGCCGCTCAGCCCATGAAAGGTTTGGGTCGCGGAGAAGGTTCCGCAACTGACGGGGCGCAAGAGCGAAATATCGCGAAGCTCGCTTGACTGATTTCGGAGCAGGATTCATGGATCGTTTCAGGCTCGATGTATCGGGAAAGACCGTACGAAACTGGATGCCCTCAATTTCGGGATATTCCGGGCCATCTTATCTGGCACTGGCGAGCGCTATTGAGGACGCGATTAACGCCGGGCTTGTGCTGCCGGGACAGAAATTGCCATCCCAACGAATGATGGCCGACTTTCTTGGTTTGCATGTTAATACGGTCAATCGTGGGTTGCGCGAACTGGCGTGGCGCGGTCGCACGCGTGGAAACACGCGTTCAGGCACGGTAGTGCTCTCGAGTTCTTCCTTTGTGAAAGCGGAGTAAGCGGTGCAACCTGTCGTCGAGAGACTACCCGGATTGAATTCCGCGCGACACTCGGGCATCTGTGTCTTTGTTATGGAATGGACTGGCACAATTCCGCGCAACCACGGGCACTCCTTCAAATGAAGGACTCGCCCCGTTAATAGCGGAAAAACAAAAGTTTGCGAACGACATGTTCAATGGATTCTGTTCTGGCACGTTTATTGACTATCTGGTTCGCATTCGAAAATATATAGCACCTAATCAGGTGATCAATTGGCAAGCGCAATTGGGAGAATTCCATGAAGTTTTCTGGTCTTTTGTTATTGGCGACATGTGGCGCCATCTTGATGAGTGCGTGCGGCGGGAACGACAACTCCGACCCGGGAGGCGCCGCAACGACCGGTACCAACACGGGCGGCACGACGACTGGCACATCCTCCTCCTCTGGAACCGGAACCACCTTGCCAAGTCTGCCGTCAGGAACGCCGCCGCAGTTAGTCGCGCACAAGATTGGCTGGGACCATTACACGCTTAAAGTTGACGGAAAGGCGACACCGATCTGGTCTGGTGAATTTCATCCATTCCGGCTGCCAAGCCCGAGTTTATGGTTAGATATCCTTCAGAAATTCAAGGCAAACGGCTTCAACGCGGTCTCCATATACTTCGACTGGGGGTATACCTCCGCGAAGGCCGGAAGCTACGATTTCACCGGAATCCGGGACATGGATACGCTGCTTGATATGGCGGCGCAAGCGGGTCTGTACGTCATCGCGCGTCCCGGCCCATACATCAATGCGGAGACGGATGCTGGCGGGTTTCCTGGCTGGTTACTTACGCAGAACGGCAAAGCTCGCACCAGCGCGCCGGATTACCTGGCGGCCGCAAGAGAGTGGATGAGCAAAATCAATCCGATCATTGCTCGACACCAGCTGACCACGGGCCAGGGCACCGTCATCCTGTATCAGATCGAAAATGAAATGCAAGATACGAGCCAGACGGACTACATGCAGGATCTTCATGATTGGGCCCGATCAGATGGGATTTCCGTACCGATTTTCCATAATGACACAGGCCCGAATGGCCATTTCGTTCCGGCAAACTCCCCGATCCCAGGTGTCGTAACGGGCCCGGTCGACCTGTACGCTTTTGACGACTATCCACAGACAAACTGCACCGGTAACCCGGGCGCGGGGTGGTATGGGCTGTTCAGTTCAGGAGCAAAGGGCGGCGCAACAGCTTCACCCTATACGCCAGGATTCATCGCGGAAATGGAAGGCGGCTGGTTTGACAACTGGGGTTCTTCCGGCATTTATCCATGCATGTCGCAATCGGGCGCCGGCTCAAACTTCGAACGATTGTTTTACGGGACAAACATCGCGAACCGAATCGCGATACAGAACATTTACATGTCATTTGGCGGAACGAATTGGGGCTGGTTGCCGTCCACCGGGTTGTATACGTCGTATGACTACGGCGCAGCGATAGACGAGGCCCGCCAGTTACGGCCCAAAATGGCTACGCTTAAAGCGCTGGGTAACTTTGTTCAAAGTGTGCCTGCGATCATGCACGTGGACGTCGGAAGCGCCGTCACCCCGTCATCGCAATCGATTCAGATTCTGCACGGGGTGGATAGTGCTTCTGGGACCAATCTGTACACGGTCCTGCATTCTCCCTCAAATGCAACGTCAAACGACACCTTTACTTTCCCTGTTGTTACACCCGACGGTGGCTTCACCGTACCGCAGCAGGGGACATTAAGACTTAACGGCGCAGACTCCAAACTGCTGCTCGCGAACTACTCATTTGGTCAGCATCATCTCGTCTACTCGACATCGGACTTCGATGCACAGGTATCGACGGCGTCGGGCGATGTGGCACTCCTCTATGGTCGGCAGGCCGAAGACGGAGAGACCGTACTGCGCTTCTCCTCGCAACCCACCGTGTCGGTGATCGGAAGTCAGTCTGGCAGCGTTAGTCAGGCGTGGGACTCATCCACTGGGTCACTAAGATTGAACTATCAACACAATGGATTGACGAGGATCCTGATATCCGGCGGCGGCATTTCCACACCGCTGACGCTGCTTATTGCTGACGACAATACCGCGGCTACCTTCTGGAGACAGGACACAGGCGCTGGTCCCATACTGGCAAGAGGTCCCGCGCTTCTCCGCACAGCAACTGTCAGCGGGACTACCCTCCAGATGACGGGGGACACGGTCTCGACTGGCTCGCTGGAAGTCTGGGCGTCGCCGGCAATCAACCAGCTTGCGTGGAATGGTGCGGCTATCGCGAGTAAATCAACGTCTTCGGGAAGCCTCCTGGCGCAAAATGCGCTGTCCGGGCCTGACGCTGTATCGCTTCCTGATCTCATGACTCAATCGTGGCGTTATATGCAGGAATCGCCCGAGACACAACCCGCGTTCGATGACTCAAAGTGGGTCATCGCTACGCTGACATCGACCAATAGCACGACTACCCCGCCCTCTGGACAGCCGGTGCTCACTGCGGACGATTACGGCTTTCATCACGGTGATGTGTGGTATCGCGGCCAATTCAATTCGTCTTCGGCCGTGTCGGCGATTACCTTGAAGTACTGTGGGTCACAAGCCGGCTTGGCCCAAGTCTGGGTTGATGGCAATTATCTCGGACAGAATGTTCTTGGCAGTTCAAGTTGTGGCACTTTTACTGCGCCGGTGACGCTAGTGCCTGGGTCGCATGTCATAGCGACAATGATTCGAGATAATGGACACAACGAAGACTGGTATGAGGATGATGCCCAGAAGGAGGGAAGAGGGCTCGTTTCGGCTTCTCTCACTGGTTCCGGTAGCACAAGCATCGCGTGGAAGATACAAGGAAACGCAGGCGGCGAAAATCTTTGGGATACCGCACGCGGCCCGATGAACAACGGAGGGCTATGGGGCGAACGCAACGGCTGGTATCTCCCGGGATTTCCGGCTACCGGCTGGTCGACTGCCACATTGCCGGCTGGACAGGCGCACGCAGGCACTTCATGGTTCAGGACGACCTTCCCGTTATCTATCCCAGCCGGAGATGATGTCTCTGTTGGTATCCAGATCGGCGGTGCCGACGGCACTATCAGCGGCGGGAACTATCGCGCCCTGATCTTTGTGAATGGCTGGAACATGGGCCAGTACATTGCGAATGTCGGACCCCAGCATACCTTTGTCGTCCCGAATGGCATTCTCAATCCCAACGGGCAAAACACTGTTGCCATTGCGGTGACCAGTAACGGCAACCCGTCCGACGGACTCGAAAGTGTTCGACTCGTCAATCTGGGAACAGTTCGTGGCGGCGTACTGATTCAACTCAATGATTCTCCCGACTATTCCGCCTGGGCTTCAGCCAACCCATAACAATGGATCAGGGTATGTTCAGTAAGCGCCGAGATATCTTCCAAGGTTAGGCCTTGACTATCGCCACCGTGAAAACCGGGCCTCATGCACATTGAGCGCCCGGGGCGCCGTGGCGGCAGGCGAGCTTGAGTGACGCCGCGACGGTTTGCCCCGAGAGTCGCCGAGAAAGTATCCAGTATCAGGTGAAGGACGCATTGATGCTGTTTTACTACCTGCATATTTTTGTAATTAGTAATCCAAAGTAACGTGGGACGAAGATTCTTATCGACAGGTGCCAGCACGCCGGCGTCCCGTCCAGAACAGACCAGTAGTGCAGGAGACGTCAATGGAAAATAAACCGAGTGCAAAACGCCGTTCCCTGATCAAGCTTGGCGGGCTATCGCCGATCTTGCCTTACCTATACGCTTGCGGGGGAAACAACGATTCCTCTAACGCGGGTAATCCCGCGTCTGCAACTGCGGGGCCCAATCCTGCCACCGGCGCCGCTTCCGCGCCCACTGCCGGTTCCAGCCCTGTCTCCAGTCAGGAGCCCACGACAGCAAGTCTGATCCCCGATGCTGACGCGCTACAAATGAAGTACGCCTATGGCGCCGGACAGTCTCCCGACGCAATTGGTGCCACTACGTCGGCATCGACGTACATGCTGTATGAGGGTCTACCCATTGGCAACGGTCGTCTTGGTGCCCTCGTGGGAGGCGCTCCGACACAGGAAATACTGTATTTAAACGACATTACCCTCTGGTCCGGGCAATCCGGGATAATGGATTACGCTTACACCTCGAGTGGAATGGGCTCTTATCAAACGCTGGGCACATTGACGATAAGTTTGCCTGCGCACGCTAACTCGACTCAATATGAGCGACTGCTGGACATCAGTAATGGTCTTGTGAGAACAACTTATAACGTCAGTCAGGTAAGTTACCAGAGGACAATCTTCGGCAGCTTTCCGAATGATGTGATCGTGATCCGGCTAACCAGCAGTTCGCCAAATTCTTATACGGGATCGATTGCTCTTGCAGACGGCGGGAGAGGTGCCGCAACATTCAAAGATGGGAATGCCCAGATGTTGTCGTTTTCTGGGAGCCTACCCAATGGGGAGCTCTATTCTGCCTGCGCGAAGATACTGCCGGACGACGGCGAACTGGTTGCAAACGGTAATCAGATTGTCTTCCTTAATTGCAGCGGCCTTACCATTCTGATAGCTGCCAGCACTAACTATGACGGCAATAGTGCAAATCATTACCTGGGCGGCGGAGCGCCGTTGGACACGGCCCATGGGCAAATCGTAGCTGCCGAAGGTAGCAGCTTTGCAACATTGCTCGCTAACCATCTCGCAGACTATCAGCCGTTGTTCGGAAGATTCAGCGTGGATTTCGGGGCGTCAACTACTGCTCAGAATGCGATGACGATTCCCGATCGCCTGCTGGCGCGGGCGGCTCCGTACAGTCCGCCTGATCCGTGGTTGGAATCTCTGTATGTGCAGTTTGGCCGCTATCTGAGCATCGCCTCGTCGCGTACGTCCTTGCCGATGAATCTGCAGGGTCTATGGAACACGACGAATGATCCAGTGTGGTTCTCGGACTACCATTCAGATATCAACGTTCAGATGGCCTACTGGCTCGCAGACCGGGGTGGGCTGCCGGAGTGTTTCGAGCCGTTCCTGAACTTCATTCTCAGTCAATACAAAGACTGGGAAACCTTGACGCAGAGTAGTTTCAATAGTTCAAGCAACCCATTCGCAAATTCCAGCAAAAAGATTGCGGGCTGGACAGTGGGCATCTCGTCAAATGTATACGGATCTCAGGCCTGGCAATGGCACCCTCCCGGAAATGCGTGGCTTTGCAGAAATCTGTGGGAACACTACGAATATACGGTAGACAACAATTATCTTTCGACGATATATCCGATCCTTAAATCAGCCTGCCAATTCTGGGAGGCCCGTCTGGTCTCGGTGCAGACAGGTACGAATCCCGACGGGTCGGCGTTGATGCAACTTGTCGACGACGTCGATTGGTCTCCCGAGCACGGAAACTATCTGCAGGGAATTACCTACTCGCAGGAACTGGTTTGGGATCTCTTTACAAACTATATCAAGGCTGCGTCCATTCTTGGGGTCGATTCGAGTTATGTTGGGACGATCACATCGTCGCTATCGAATCTTTATCTTCCGCGATTAAATCCTCAGAACGGCAATATGCTCGAGGAGTGGATGCAAGCATCATACGATGCGCAAATGGAGCAATCCGATCCGACCCATCGTCATCTTTCACCATTAATTGGACTCTTCCCGGGGGAGCGTCTTTCGATCAACAGCGACCCAACGTTTATGAATGGTGTCAAGGCGTTGTTGGCGGCCCGAGGCACCGCCAGTTTCGGGTGGGGGATGGCCTGGAGAGTGGCGTGCTGGGCTCAATTGCAGCAACCGTCGATAGCGTATTCGATGATTCCCATGTTGCTAAATCCGGTGACCTTTTCCAATCCAGGAAACGGCAGTTTTGCAAACATGCTCGACGCCTACGACGACGGACCGGAAGTGTTTCAGATAGACGCGAATATGGGGGGACCCGCTGCAGTGTGCGAAATGCTGGTGCAAAGCAGACTCTCATCCATCACCTTGCTGCCTGCGCTTCCTTGGCAGTGGGGAAACGGAAAAGTTAGTGGTTTGCGCGCCAAGGGAGGGTTCTCTGTCGATCTGGCGTGGACCAGTTCAGCACTGACCTCAGTGACGTTGACCAGCATGGGTGGAACCTCGACGACATTGTTCTATATGGGGAGAAGCAAACCGGTCCACTTGCCCCTGAACGGCTCAATTACCTTGACCGCAGGAGAGTTGCCGTGAGCTAAGGAATCGTTGAGCAAGCCGTATACGTGGCAGACGTGCCCGACTGAGGCCGGGCGTTTAACAACTCGCGCCTGCGTAAATACGGCTTGACCGGGCTTTTCTGCGGGGACCAGAAACAGCGAAGCCGTCCAGCAGTTAATCGGAGATCACTATGCTTGAAATGCCGGAACACGTGCCGCTTGAACATTTCGTGGCACTGCAGGTTTGGGTGTGCGCCTGGTATGACGAAGCGGTCAAGGCGGAATTTATCGGCTTGTCCTATCATCCGGACGCGGAAACGGTGGACCTTTTGCGGCATTATTTTAAAGTCGGTATGGCACCTGCAGAAGCTGCTCACGCGTGCTTTGGCTACAAGCACTAACAGGCCGTTGAAATACTTCTTGGAGTAGTCATTC
Source organism: Paraburkholderia polaris (assembly GCF_012927345.1). Taxonomy (GTDB): domain Bacteria; phylum Pseudomonadota; class Gammaproteobacteria; order Burkholderiales; family Burkholderiaceae; genus Paraburkholderia; species Paraburkholderia polaris. The sequence continues at coordinate 11,565 of NZ_JABBGJ010000075.1, read as the reverse complement.
GGGGTGAACGTGTAAGCGAACCCGGAATGAGAAATGGCACAACTTACCGGCTAACTTTCCGCCGTCACAGACATGCTATATCAAATGACATGGCGCCAATGGCGACGCGCCGGTCTTATGTCAAAAATACTTGATGAGTTAGAGGTTGTGGAAATCTGAGCGACGGCAGTGGCGTAATCGGCATTGTCAGCTTACCGAGGGTGAGATGGTGCGACGGCCGGTATGACGCAATCAGAAAGTGGTCGACAGATTTTGGGCGAGTTCGGCGTATTCCATTGTTCAAGTACTCAAGGTTGATAGCTCGCCATAAAAAATAACCTGCTTTGGGACCTTTTTGAATTAGCCCTTTTAACATGTTTCTGGTTCTTCGCAATCCAGAAAGGCGGGCCATGCCTTGCCAGCTGGACGAGTTGGCCTAATGGCTTTGCCCAGAAAGAATAATTTTGAGGAGACACTGATGTTCCCAGATTCTGGCGTTTTAAAGCAAACATTGATTGGCCTGTCATCAATATTGGTCCTAGGTGTTTCGGGCTGCGGTGGTGGCAGCGGCGCATCGAGCGTCACCCCGACAACAGAAGGGGCAGGCACGGCGGTGGTGCCTGCTACCGCGTCGGCGCCGAACCGGCACCGGCACATCCGTTCCTGTTCAAGGAGGAAATTCGACGGTGCAGGTCGGAGTCCCTGTAGCCAGCCTGGACGCAAATCTTCAAATTGCCAGTGGAGCTACAGACGAGACCTCTGATGGAATCGGGGGCATCGTTGATACCGCGCCGTTGCTTTACGCTTACCTATGGCTCACTTGGTGGGCATGCGGGACTTGGGAGCGGAGGGTATGGCAGTTTCAGAGGATATGAATTGAAAATCTCCGGTGGCGGGACCTGGGAGCTGGCCTATACGGATACGTCAAGGCATTCGCTGGCCACCGGAAACTTGAACACCTCTGCAGTCAACTGGCATACGCTTCAACTCAAATTTAGCCAGGGGACAGTGACGGCATCAGTTGACGGGGCAGTTGTTTCTACCCAGTCCTGGATTGCTTCGACCCTTCCATCAGGAATGGGGGCGCTCCTGTCCGGTTTTTCATCGGTGCAGTTCGATAATTTTTCGATTTCGAAAAATCCGACCTGAGGGGTGCTCCCATGTGATTCGTCAACCATTAGTGGCGCATCTCGGTTGATCGAAGGCACTTTCACGCAGCATGGCGAACAGCACCTCGCACCGTCGTCTGGCAAGAGCGATGAGCGCCTGATTGGAGCGCTTGCCCTGCTGGACCTTGCGGGCGTGATAGTCCCTTGAGATTGGGTCGCGCAGCGCAGCAAAGGCGGAAAGGAAGAGCGTCGGGTGACCGGGGCGAGACCGCGGCCTAGGCGGCGAGATGCGCAGCTGAAGCGAAGGCTTTGTGGGCAACTCCGTGAGGCGTCTGGCGGCGGTCCTGACGCCGACTCCCGGCATGCTGTTCAGGACCGGCCAAAGAGGGCAGAGCTCGAGAGATATTCGTAGCGTGGCGCACGCAGGGAATCCTCCGGCAGCCGGGCTCTACTGCCTGCCACGCAATCGGCGGGCGCAGCGCAAGGCAGCGGTGCCTATCCCCAGACGCCGCTTCGTGTCGGCACGTCTCGTCGTCTGGCGTGCATGTTTTCCACTTCGAGTTGACAGCCATATGTCAGTTAACGAGATGCAAGAGAGTTGTTGTTTTGGTGCATATTGTTGCATTGTGTTGCAATTATGTTCGTGTAATCGTCGTGGCTCCAATCACCCGCTAACGCTTGGCATGGCATCGTGCCCGCGTCAGCTCTGCCTGGGAGCGACGGATGTCGAACAAAAAACAACGAAGGTGGGGATTTGCGGTTGCCGTTCTGACGGCGTTGGCGTGTTCTCTCGGGTTGGCAGGATGTGGCGATGGGGTTGCGAATTCATCCGCGACGACCGTCGCGCAACCTGCCCTCCCGGGCACACCTGCCGTCCCGCGCTCGCCGGCCAGCGCGCCCAGCCAGAAGGCCCTGGTGATCGGCATTTCGGGTGTGCAGTACACGGCGTTGCAGCAGGCGATCGCCCAGCAGAAGGCGCCGAATCTCGCGAAGCTTGCCATCGTGCCCGCGCTAGCGGGCGGCGTGAGCGGCACCACCACCCAGCAGGCCACACTCGCTGGTCCCGGTTGGGCCACCGTGCTGACCGGCGCGTGGACCAACCGTCACGGCGTGCGCAACGATTACGTTGGCCAGACGATCCAGGCGGACACGCTGTTCAAGCGTATCAAGCAGGCGGGCAACTGGAAGACGGCTGCCTTCGATAGCTGGAGCACGTTGAGCGCGCTGCTGTCCCCGGCGATCTCCGCCGGGTATGTTGACGCGGCGGTGGATTGCGCGGGGGTCGATAGTTGCGTGGTCGACGCCGCCACCAAATCGATCGGTGCGGGCAGTGCCGATCTCGTATTCGCGAACCTGAGCGGGCCGGCTACGGTCGCTGCCAGTTCCGGCCTGCAAGCTGACTATCCGAACGCGTTGGCCACCGCCGATCAGAAAGTCGGGCAGTTACTCGCAGCCATTGCGGCGCGGCAAACCCAGTCAGGCGTCAATGAAAAGTGGCTGGTGATGGTCACGACCGATCAGGGCCTCGACTCGACCGGCACGGAAAGCGGCCTGCCGCTGCTCTCGAACGAGACTGCTTTCATTGCTTCGAATCGGCCGCTGACCGTGGCCGGCACGACTACCGCGCCCGGCGCCATCGCCGCCGCGCCGACGCTCGCGCAACTCGCAACCGGCGCGACCCAGGCTGACGTGACGCCGACCGTACTCGGCTGGTTCGCGATCCAGCCGGACCCGGCCACCTACGCCATTGACGGAACGACCTTGCTCAGCGGTAGCGCGCCGCGCGCGCTGACCTCGACGCCAGGCGCCGATCAGGCGAGCCTCGCGCTGTCATGGACGGCTTCGGCCACGGCGCCCGCGCAATACCAGTTGTATCGCGACGGTACGCTGATCGCGACCTTGCCCGGCAACGCGACTTCTTACGTCGACAGCCAGCTCGGCAAGACGGCCAACGCCATCTATACGTTCAACTACACGCTCGTTGCCAGCGGTATTGCGGTTTCGTCGCTCGCGCAGATCAGCTACGTGCAGCCGGTACTGCTCGATAGCACGCTCGCCGGCGGCCTGATTCACTTCTTCTCGTTCGACACGGGTCTCGCCGACGCGATCACGCCGAGCGTTTCACTGCAACAGTTCGATCCGGCGTCGACCACGACCGAATCGTTGATTGCCGACAACTTCAGCGGCAAGGCGATGCAGGTCGCTTCGCTGAACAGCGCGGCCAACGCACTGAACGGCATGAAGCTCGCCGACGACGTCAGCACGAACGCGCAGTTCTCGATCGGCTTCTGGTTCAACTCGAACGACGTGCAGAACGATTCGCCCGCGCTCGGTAACAAGGACTGGAATTCAGGCCTGAATCCTGGTTTCATCATCGCGCAGGAGAGCAATGGCGCGTTCAAGTTCAACGTCGGTGACGGAGCCAAACGTGCGGATCTGTCGATCGCATTCACGAAGAACACGTGGGTGTATGTGGCGATGACCTTCGACACGGCTGCGCTCACCGCGACGGCCTACGTCGATGATCCGACCTACGGCTTGCAGAGCGGCACGCTGAGTCTCGCCGGGATGAACGTGGCGAAGATCGCGGGCATCTATTCGACCATCGGCCTGAACGAAGATGCGCGCGGTAACTACTACTCCCGCGGCAACGGCGTGCTCGGCACGATGGCCTACAACGACCTGGCGATGTGGAACAAGGTGATCACGCAGCAGCAGGTGCTCTCTCTGTTCGCTTCGAAGCGTTCGCTGTCGTCACTGCTGCCTTGAAGGAGGAGATCCGATGAACCGGTTTCAATCATGGGCGGATCACTCCGCGCTTATCAAGTGCTGCGGCGCAGCTGCGATCGTGTTGCTGCTAGGCGCGTGCGGTGGCGGCAGCAATGAAGGCACGAAGAGCGACGCATCGACCCCGCCCGCGGCGAGTCAACCCGACGCAGGGGTGTCGACTCCCGCGGCGAGTCAACCCGACGCAGGGGTGTCGACTCCCGCGGTGGCGAAGACGACGCTGCATTGCGCACCGTGAACTGCCCTTAACGACAACCCTAAGCACCCGATGAACACCCCGCGCGCAACGCCCGCCCGTTGCCCGTTGGCCGTTGCGCGCGCTCTGATTTTTCCAAGGTGACCCGATGACAATTTCGAATCAAAGACGTCAGTTTTTACGTCTCGCAGCTGGTTCGGTCGGCGCATCGGCGGCTGCGTCGATGATGCCCGCGCTGATCCGCGATGCGCTGGCGACGCCCGCCAACACCACCACCGGCACGATCAACGACATCCAGCACATTGTCGTGTTCATGCAGGAAAACCGCGCGTTCGATCATTACTTCGGCACGCTGCGCGGCGTGCGGGGTTTCAACGACCGGATGGCGATCACGTTGCCTAACGGCAATGCGGTGTGGAAACAGCCGTACCCGAGCAATCCCGACGGCTACATTCTGCCGTTCCACATGGATTCGACCACCACCAGTGCCATGTGTGCCGACGCGCCGGCGATGAGTTATCCGGTCGACATCGCGATGTGGAATCACGGTTTGTATAACGCGTGGAATACGGCGCGCGCGCCGGGGCTCGGCATGAGCTACTTCACGCGCGCCGATCTGAACTTCTACTATTCGCTTGCCGACGCGTTCACGATCTGCGACCAATATCACTGCTCCGTGTTCACGCAGACCAATCCGAACCGGCTGCATCTGTTCAGCGGCAGCAACGGTTTGTCCGTGGGGCAGTCGCCGACGCTCGACAACACGGAGCCGACGCCGGGCTTCAGCTGGCCGACTGTTGCCGAGACGCTCGAGGCCGCGAACATAAGCTGGAAGGTCTATCAACAGACCGACAACTTCGATGATAACGCGCTCGCGTGGTTTCAGAGCTTCAAGACCGCGCCGGTGGGCAGCAATCTCTACAAGAAGGGTCTCGCGACCGTCCCTGACATCGCTCAGGCATTCGCCGCCGATGTCGCTGCGGGCACGTTGCCGCAGGTGTCGTGGATCATTGCGCCGACGGCGCTGTCGGAGCATGCGAACTATCGTCCCTCGTACGGCGAGGATCTGACCGCGCGTCTGCTGGCTGGACTCGTCGCGACACCGGACGTCTGGTCGAAAACGGTGTTCCTGCTGAACTACGACGAGCAGGGCGGCTTCTTCGATCACGATCCGCCGCCCACGCCGCCGGGTTCCGCCAGCGAAGGCAAGACCACCATGAGCACCACCGGCGAAGTCTACGGCGGCCAGCCGATCGGCCTCGGCTTTCGCGTGCCGATGACGGTGATTTCGCCGTGGAGCAAAGGCGGTTACGTGTGCTCACAGGTGTTCGATCACACGTCGGTGATTCAATTCATCGAGAAGCGTTTTGGTGTGCACTGCCCGAACATCAGCGCGTGGCGTCGCGCAGTATGCGGCGACCTGACTACGACTCTCAACTTCGTGAATCCCGATGCGACCTGGCCGTCCTTGCCGGATACCAGCGGCTATGTCGCCGCGGCGAATCTGCAATGCAGCACCTTGCCCGCACCCACGATTCCGTCCGCCCAGTCGATGCCGAAGCAGGAACCGGGCACGCGCCCCTCGAAGGCGTTGCCGTACGAGTTCCATGCGAGCGCGCGCGTCGATCCGTCGACAGCGGCGCTGTGGTTGATCGTCGCGAACGGCGGCACGCAGGGCGCGGCATTCTCGGCGTACGACGTCGCGACGCCAGCGAACCCGCCACGTCGCTATGCGGTCGATGCCGGCATGCAAGTGACGGACTCGTGGAGCGGTGTGGCGTTGACCGGCACCCGCTATGGTCTCGCGCTGCGCGGCGCAAATGGGTTTTTGCGGCTGTTTGCGGGCGATGTGGCGGCCACGGTGGGCGCGACGGCCGCTAATCCGGAGGTTCGCGTCTGCTATGACCTCACTAACAGCGCCATTTATCTGACGCTGATGAATAGCGGCGCGGGGCCGTGTACGTTCACGGTGGTGTCAAATGCGTATCGCACCGACGGCCCCTGGACCTTCACGGTCGCGGCGGGCGGGACGGCGGAAACGAACTGGCCTGTTGCATCGCGCGGGAACTGGTACGACTTCAGCGTCACGGTCGATGTGCAGAGCGCATTCTTGCGGCGCTTTGCGGGACGGCTCGAAAACGGTAACGATCTCATCAGTGATCCGGCCGCTGGGTAGGTATCGGGTTCATGCGGGTTGACGCAGGTATTGTGGTGATGGAGAACGGTGCGCGATGTAGTCGCACCGTTCGTTGCCCCGTGATTTCCATGCGCTGCTGACCGGAGTAACGAGGACATCCGCGTCTTGCTCACTACACAAGCGCGGCACTCAGGTGGATACACAAATGTCCACGCCTTAAGATGAGTCTGAGCCTGTACGTGTTGGTTTGGTTGTGCGCCTGTCTTCGCGGAAACGTCATCGGAAGTATTGGCGATTCTTCTTAACGCATTAAAACATAGGATTACGATTTATATTTTAATGTTACAACGCCGTGGCACAGTGCGTTGTTTCTTTCATTTTGTGCAGTTATTGTCGTCAACCTCGTCGACCGTACTTCGTCAAAGATGCGCATATGGACACCGCCAACCTCGATCTCATACTGGCACTCGCGGCGCGACTCGAGCGCCTCTTCCGTCACATCGGGCTCCAGGGGCTGCGCCGCCACGCTCACCGGTAACCAGTTCAGTGCATGAGCTCGCGGTTCGGCGGGTGCCGGGCCGGTAATGGCGGGTAGTCCATACGCGCCGGTGAGGTATTGGCGGCACCCTTTGAGTAACAGGTTGTCGATAAGCGAAGGTTCGCGTGCGGGCAATGCCGCAGATGCGTCCGGCAGACTCGGCTGTAGGTCTCGTCCATCCGCCAGCGTCTAACAACCGGTCGCTTGCGGCCGCAAACCGATTTCTCCAGCACGGGCATCAGCTTGATGGCCCAGCGGTGCACGGTCAAATGATCGATCGGGACGCCGTGTTCGACCATCATTTCTTCAAGGTGCCACAGGTTCAGCGGATATGCCACGTACAGGCGCGCGCACTTCAGCATCACATCGAGGGGATCGTGCAGGCGCTTGGGCGCTGGGGCCACCGCCCGATCCAACATCGTCGTCGAACGCTCCGTCCGTTATCTCGATCTAGACATTATCGCGGACCGCCTTCTGCAACAGAGCCCCGGAAATCAATGTCACAAAAACTGTGATGACCATAGATCTTCCAAAATTCGTCCCTTCCTTCCAGGTCATTCGTATTCCCAATAAATGAAACCTCAACTCATATGTTGATGATTTATATGGATGCGCCCTAGAATCCGTTCCGCGCGATTCAAATCGCAGTGACGGAACGGAGATAAGCACCAAGAATTCCCCGACCGCGCCGTCCGTTCGCAACCCCCCCGCATTCCGCCAGCCTGGCGCTGCAATGAAGATCCGGGGCAGCACTGCGCGTGTCGTCAATGAAGTTATGCATAAGTGGATGCGCAGCGCGCGGGAATATTTGTGTAACACATTGCGGCCTGCGCGGCAGGTGATTCACCTTCAGCCTTGGGAAAGCCGAGGCATCGGTCCACGATGCATCAGGTGCTTCCGTCGCGGAAATGTCGGCCGCGAGCTTGATGCTTTAAATGTCACTCAAACGCATGGATGAACTGATTCGGTCGAGCTGCGCGAAGCGCACTCGATCCCAGATGTACTCGACTGTCGCACCTCGCAGCCGAGCACAAAGGAACAAATGATGAAGCAAGCGGGTTCTCACACTCAAGCGGTCAAGCCGGTGAACGCCGCCGTGGCCGCCGACGCCAACCTCCAGCACGCAGCACTCATTGCGCTCGACTGGGGCACGACGTCGCTGCGCGCGTATCTGTACGACGCGGCCGGCGAAGTGCTGGCGACGCGGGCATCAACGGCCGGCATCATGAATCTGCCGCGTAGCGCCGAGCAAGGCGGCTTCGATGCCGCATTCGACGACGCGTGCGGCGCCTGGCTCGAACGGGCGCCCGCCGTGCCGGTGATGGCGGCCGGTATGGTCGGCAGCGCGCAAGGCTGGGTCGAAGCCCCGTATGTCGAAGCGCCGGCGAATGCCGATGCGCTGGTAGCCGGTATCGTACGTGTGAGAGCCGCGTGCGGTGCGACGCTGCACATCGTGCCGGGTGTCCTGCAACGTGGCGAATTGCCTAACGTAATGCGCGGCGAAGAAACCCAGATTTTCGGCGCGCTGGGGCAGGACACCGGCACCGTGGACAGCGGCAAGTGCGCACTGATCGGCTTGCCTGGCACGCACGCGAAATGGGCCGTCGTGCAGGCGGGCCGTATCGAACGCTTTCATACCTTCATGACCGGTGAAGTGTTCGCGGCATTGCGTGAACATACCATCCTCGGCCGCACGATGGTGACGCCCAACTGGCCGGATACTGATGCATTCCTCCATGGTGTGGACATCGCCCGCGACAGAGGTCAGGCGGGCATGCTGGCCACCGTATTCAGCGCTCGCACGCTCGGGCTTACCGGACAACTTTCACGCGAACAGCAGCCGGACTATCTGTCGGGTTTGCTGATCGGGCACGAACTGGCCGGTCTCGAAGCCGTGCTCATGCAACAGCAAAACTCGCTCGCCGGGCAGCACTTGCGCCTGATCGGCAATGAAGCGCTGTGCGAACGCTATTGCGTGGCACTTGCGCAATTCGGCTGCTCTCACGCGGAGCTGGTGAAGCACGCCACCGAGCAGGGCTTGTGGCGCGTCGCCGCCCAGGCGGGGCTCGTCAAGCCTACGCGCCAAGCGGCGCACGCCGGCTAACCGGCCGCGCCGCCGCTCACGAAACAAGGAACCGACATGCAACCTCACATCAATCTGCCCGCCCCGTATATGCCGCACGCGGGTCTGATCGCGGCGTTCGAGGTGTGTCCGCTAATCGCGATCATGCGTGGCGTGACGCCCGCGGACGCCGCCGAGCACGGTCAGGCGCTGTACGAAGCCGGCTTTCGCATCGTCGAAGTGCCGTTGAATTCGCCGCAGCCGTTCGACAGCATCGCGGCGATCCGCAAGGCGTTGCCGGCCGATGCGATCGTCGGTGCGGGCACGGTGCTGCATCCGAGTTTTGTCAACGACGTGAAGTCCGCGGGCGGCGAGCTGATCGTGATGCCGCATAGCGACCCGGATGTCGTCATTGCCGCGAAGGCACAAGGCATCGCCTGCGCGCCGGGCGTGGCGACACCGAACGAAGCATTCATCGCACTGAAAAACGGCGCGGACGTGCTGAAGATGTTCCCTGCCGAACAACTCGGCTGCCAGGTCGTAAAGGCCTGGCGCGCGGTGATCGCGGCGCAAGTGCCGCTGGTGCCAGTCGGTGGGATCACGCCGGACAACATGGGTCCGTTCCTGAGCGCCGGCGCGAATGGCTTCGGCCTCGGCTCGGCGCTGTACAAGCCGGGTCAGAGCGCGGCGGTCACCGCCTCGCATGCGAAGGCGTTCATCAAAGGGTTGCGCATCACCCGCGCAGGCGCGAAGCAATGAAGCGGCCCGCCAGAAAAGTTTCGTTGATTACAGGCGCCGGGCCGGGATGTTTTCCGTATCCGGTCGCGCAGCATGGCGTGCTTGGTCTGACGCGTGCGCTTGGCATCGAATACGCGCCGCGCAACGTGCGGGTCAACGCAATCGCGCCGGGGTACATCGAAACGCAATTGACGCACAACTGGTGGAACGAACAAGCCGATCCGGCGGCCGCGAAACAGGCGACGCTCGATCTGCAAGCGATGAAGCGCATCGGCCGCCCGGAAGAAGTGGCGATGACGGCGGTGTTTCTGGCCTCGGAGGAAGCGCCGTTCATCAACGCCACCTGCATCACCGTGGATGGCGGTCGCTCGGCGCTGTATCACGAATGAACGTAGCAGACCGGCAGGCAACAGGAAGCAGGACCGGCAGCAAGAACGAGCAGCAGGAACAAGCAATAACCGGCACCAAAGTTTCACCGGACGACGCGCTGGCCGCGTGTGTCACACCCGGTACAAGAAGACGCGGCCGATACCTTCTCGTTATCAATTAGTCAGGAGACACGCATCATGAAACGAAGAATTTTCCTCACGCTGGCAGCAGCGGCGACGGGTGTGCTCTTCAACGCCCCGGTGGCGCAAGCCGCGGACCCGGTCAAGATCGGCTTCCTCGTGAAGCAGCCGGAAGAACCGTGGTTCCAGGACGAATGGAAGTTCGCCGAGATCGCCGCCAAGGAACAGGGTTTCACGCTGGTGAAGATCGGCGCGCCGTCGGGCGAGAAGGTGATGAGCGCAATCGACAACCTGTCGGCTCAGAAAGCGCAAGGCTTTGTGATCTGCACGCCTGACGTCAAGCTCGGACCGGGCATCGTCGCCAAGGCGAAGGCCGACGGCCTGAAAATGATGACGGTCGACGACCGCCTCGTCGATGGCTCGGGCAAGCCGATCGCATCGGTGCCGCATATGGGCATCTCGGCGTACAACATCGGCAAGCAGGTGGGCGACGGGCTGGCTGCGGAAATCAAGAAGCGCGGCTGGGACATGAAAGATGTCGGCGCGATCGACGTGACCTACAACCAGTTGCCCACCGCAGTTGACCGTACCACCGGTGCAACCGACGCGCTCGTCGCTGCCGGTTTCCCGAAGGCCAACGTGGTTGAAGCGGCGCAAGCGAAGACCGATACGGAAAACGCGTTCAATGCCGCCAACATCGCGCTGACGAAGAACCCGCAGTTCAAGCACTGGGTGGCTTACGCGCTAAACGACGAAGGCGTGCTCGGCGCGGTGCGCGCAGCGGAAGGCCGCGGCTTCAAGGCGGACAACATGGTCGGTATCGGCATTGGCGGTTCGGAATCGGCCATGAACGAGTTCAAGAAGCCGTCGCCGACCGGCTTCTACGGCACGGTCATCATCAGCCCCAAGCGCCACGGCGAAGAAACCTCGACGCTGATGTACGACTGGATCAAACAAGGCAAGGAACCGCCGATGCTCACGCTGACGACCGGCATGCTGGCCACGCGTGACAACGTCGGTGAAGTGCGCGAGAAGATGGGCCTTGCATCGAAGTAAGCAGTTGTTGTACCGCAGTGCAATGAAGTGAACTGCCGGTGCGTCGTTTCTCCAAGGATTGGGCGCACCGGCACCGGCAATACAAGTTAAGTAGTTGAGACAGACCATGCTTGGTGTCCATGAGGCACCGGAAGAAGCACGGTTCACACGAAGCAACAGGAGGCGAAGTGTCAGCGACGCTACGTTTTGACAATATCGGCAAAGTCTTTCCAGGCGTGCGTGCGCTCGACGGTGTGTCCTTCGACGTCAACGTCGGCCAGGTACACGGCCTGATGGGCGAAAACGGCGCAGGGAAGTCGACCCTGCTGAAGATTCTCGGCGGTGAATATCAACCCGACTCCGGTCGCGTGATGATCGACGGCAATGAGGTGCGCTTTACGAGCGCGGCATCGTCGATCGCGGCGGGGATCGCGGTGATTCACCAGGAACTGCAATATGTGCCCGATCTGACGGT
>NZ_JABBGJ010000074.1 GCF_012927345.1 Paraburkholderia polaris | reverse complement strand
TCGTGCAGTGGTACAACGAAGAGCACTGCCACAGCGGCCTGAAGTATGTGAGTCCGGGGCAGCGGCACCGCGGCGAAGCCGACGAGCTTCTGGCCCGACGGCGTGCGCTGTACGAAGACGCGCGCCTGCAGAACCCCGCACGCTGGTCAGGTGCCATCCGCAACTGGCACCTGACAGACGCGGTCTATCTGAACCCGGAGCGAACCCACGCCTCGGCCGGAATGTATAAGCACGCAGCGTAACGGTTCACGCGACAACTACCTTGACACACACCGGCGGCGGCAAAGAAAGTAAGTGCCGCCCCGCACAGGGGCGACGCTAATAAACCACTAGCAAATCAAGGAAAGGCCAACACCATAAGCGCGCAGAAAAAAAGCGCCACACAGGCAACCAAATTCAAGCAAAGCCCACCGCCATAGGCAAACAGAAAACCAGACAAACAAGCGCCGCACAGGCAAACAGCCCCCCCAAAGCGCCGAGCAGCCAAAAAACCCCCATAAAAACCCAAATTCTATGTGACCATACCCAAACCCAAACCCCAACCCGCACGGAGTGCAAAGGCAAAATGCAACAACCAGACCCACTCCATCCCCTGCGCCCCTTCCTGAAAAACTACGTGTGGGAACACGGCCACATCGGCACTCGCTACATCAACTGCGCCACCGGCGAAATCAGCTTCGATGACGGCAAAAAATCCCGCTTCGCGGCAGAAAAATACCTCTACGTCCCGCTAGACAAAGACGCCGCCGACGATCCACTGGCCACCGGCCCGTCAACCCAGGACGCCGCCCTCGCGCGCTTCCTGCGCGCCGCGCAACTCGGCAAACCCGAAGAAGCCGGCTCCGCCGCAGAAGTCCAACGCGCCGTCCACGATTGCGTCGACCTGGCGATCTTCAGCGCCTATCAGCACGACGCGCTGCAAGCAGTCGACCACTACACCCAGGAGGCCATGTTCGACGACGAAATCCGCGCGGCCCTCGTCGACGATATTCGCCGGGTTTACAGGCCAATGCGCGACCAACTCGCGCTATATGACTTCACCGTGCTGCATGGTCTGCCCACGCCACTTCTCTTCAGCGATTCGCCATTCATCGACTGGCGCGTGCGCGTCAAGCCGGCCATGCCGTTCGTCTCGCTGCCCCTCGGACCCTACGCATTGCTGGTCGGCACGCCGTCAGGCAGAACCAGCCGCGCCGCACCCGTCGCGTGGAAAACCGCCGTCTCGATGGGCGCGCTAAAGGATCACAATCGCCTGATGGTCGAGCGCGCCCGTCTGTGGATCGTGGCCACGAGCGACGATCAACTGGTGGCCATACAAGATCGCTTCAAGAAAGACGACGCATAACCAACGCCGCCCTGCATACCCTCACGCCTCGCGGCGTGGATGCGCTTCGAGCGCAAGCGAAAATGCCAGATGGCCGATTTCGATGCCCATGGTGTTGAACATCGGCAGCGCACGGAAGCCGCTCAGTTGCGCACGTTGCTCAGGGCTGCCGATATCAAGCCGCGCGAGCAGTTCGGCAACGGTCGCATACAGCACGCCGATGTTGCCGTCCTCCACCTTCACCGCAATACCGAGTGCACCGTCGGCGCCAAGCTGCGCGGTCTGCCGCGAAGCCCGCACGCCGATTGCGTAGCTGCCGTCGGCGCCGACCTTGCCGATCAGCGCGCCATCAAACGCCCGCATCAACGCGGTACAGAAGCGCCCCTCGCCTGCCACCCACTCCGGATGCGCCGCCATCGCACGATAGATGCGTGCGAGCGCACCGGTGCGTGGCGCAATGGAAGAAGATGCGGCAGAGGAAGCCGAAGTCTCGTCCTCCGCGGCAGCGAGCTTCGCGAACAGACGGGCAAGGCGGTCAAGGGCAAACGCCGGCGTCGGCAGGTTGCAACCGTCGATCGACCATTGCACCGCGTCGTCCGGCAAGTCGCATACGTCGGCGACGGTATGCTTCACGCGCACCTGCAGCGGATGCTCCGGCAGTTCATAACCACTAATCGCCGCGCCGATCGAACGCGCGCCGGCCAGCATGCCGGCGTGCTTGCCCGAACAATTGCTGCACACCGCATCCGGTTTGAAATCGCGCTTCAGCCAGTCGACATACACGGCGTCGGACAGCGGGGGATGGGCGCCGCAGCGCAGATCGGCTTCGCTGACCTGCGCCTTCGCCAGCATCTGCCGCGCGCGTTCGATGTGGCGCGGCTCGCTGCTGTGCGAGGCGCACATGAGTGCGAGGTCGGTTTCGTCGAAACCGAAACGCTCGAGCGCGCCTGTTTCCAGCACCGCCAGGGCCTGTGCGGGCTTCGCCGCGGAGCGCGCCAGCGTGATGCGCGACGGATCGCCAAATGAATACAGCAGGCGACCATCGGCCTGAACCACAGCGACATGGGCAATATGTGTGTTCTCGATCGCTTCGCCGCGATAGACAGTCGCCGCAATCGGCGAGGTTTCACGCAAAGTCATGTTCGTTCTCCTCCTGATCGCTTCAATCGTTGCGATCGCTATGAATATCGCTATGTATCATGATGACGCGAGCAATTCTACGTTCGTCTTTCGCTCACTCCAAATCGACGCTGTACGACTACGGTAAGCGAGCGAATCCCACGATGAATTGGACCGGTGCTTAAGCCGCTTCGTGAATATGCTCGACGAGATAATCGATCAGCGCCCTCACCTTCGGCGGTAAAAAACGGTTCGGCGGATACAACAGCCACACCGACCCTACGTAAGCGCGCGCTTCGAGATTCCAGTCGGACAGCACCTGCACGAGTTCGCCGCTTAGCAATGAATCGGTGGCGGCAAATTCAGGCAAGCTCGCGATGCCGAAATCCTGCTGCGCGGCTTCGAGCCGCGCGCCGGCATGATTGGCGATGTAACGCCCTTTCACATCCACAGTTTGCGTCTCCGTGCCGCGGCGAAAACGCCAGCGGTTGTCGTCGGCAGTCTCGCCGAGGTAGATGCAATCGTGCTTGAGGAGATCGCGTGGTTGCGCCGGTGTGCCGCGCTCGCGCAAATAAGCCGGCGATGCACCCAGCAGCCAGCGCACTGCGCCCAGTCTGCGTCCCGCGAGGCCTTGCGGTGGATGTTCGGTCAGACGGATCACCAGATCGACATCGTCGGCGAGCGGATCGACATCGTGATCCGTGAAAAGCAATTGCAGATCGACTTCGTCGTAGGCACGCAAGAAGCCGGGGATCAGCGGGTGAATCACGGTCTTCGCGAACGCGGTCGGCGCGCTCACGCTCACCTTGCCCTGCGGTCTGCCGGCCAGTTGCCCGGCGGCATCCACCGCGCCCGATGCGACGCTCACCATGTCGCGGCAAAAACGCGCCACCTGGGCACCCGATTCCGTGACCCGCACTGTGCGCGTGGACCGTTCGAGCAGGCGTGTCGCCAAGGCGTCCTCGAGGCGCTTGATCTGTCGGCTGACGGTAGACGGCGTACTGCCGAGCTGACGCGCGGCTACCGAAAAATTGCCGGCATCGACAACGCGCGCGAAAACCGCCATGTCCGGCAGCAAGGCGAAAAGGTCAGTTGGGTTCATCGTGAGGCGCCCACCGGGTTGAGCCGATTAATGCGTTTGTGACATAAATGCTATGCGCAGCAACCCGATTATCGCTCCGCAAGCAAAGTTCGACAATACGCGCTCATCTGCTCGAGGTCCGCCATGTCGAAACAAGAACGCCTGCTCCTGCTCTCCGATCTGATGTTGCTTGCGGTCGCCGTGGTCTGGGGCACCAGTTACGGCGTCGTCAAAAGCGCCCTCGTGTTCTATCCGGTGCTGGGCTTGCTGGCGATGCGCTTCGGCATCACCTTCGTGATCCTGTCGCCCACCTTGCGCCATTTGCGCGCCGCCAATGCCCGCACGCTGCGCGGCGTGCTGATCGCGGGCGCCCTGCTGCTCGGCATCTTTCTCTGCGAGACCTTCGGCATTCTGCTGACGCGCGCGGCCAACGCGGCGTTTCTGATCAGCTTGTGCGTGGTGCTGACGCCGCTCGTCGAATGGTGGCTGCTCAAGCGCAGGCCGAGCCGCATCGAATGGGCCGCGGTCGCGCTTTCGCTATTCGGCGCCTGGCTGCTGGCGGGGGATGGCGCGCTGAGCTTCAATCCCGGCGACGCGTTGATTCTGCTCGCCGCACTGCTGCGCGCGCTGAACGTGTGTGTGACTAAACGCGTGATGCGCGACTCCGCGTTGCCGCCTTTGTCGGTGACGGCGGTTCAGTCGGGTGTGGTGGCATTCGGCAGCGCGGCGGTGGCCGTGCTGTTTGCGCCGCAACAGTGGCAGCCTGTGCCGTCGCTCACTGGGCACGCCGTGTTCTGGGGCTACATCGGCTATCTGGTGATCGCGTGCACGCTGTTCGCGTTCTTCGCGCAAAACTTCGCGATCAAACGCAGCAGCCCGACGCGCGTGTCGTTGCTGATGGGCAGCGAACCTGCCTTCGGCGCGCTGTTCGCGTGCATCTGGTTAGGTGAACGGATTTCAACGGCCGCCTGGATCGGCGGCGCGTTGATCGTCGTGGCATCGATTCTCGCGACGGTGCGATGGACGGCGTTGCGTGTGAGCGCGGCGGGAGCTTAGCGAATTGAAGCAAGCCGCGCCGATCGCTGCACACGCACTTCCCGATTAGCGCGACGCGACCGCGCCCCGCTCGCTCACCACCTCGCCACGCTGCAACACATACTCGAGGCGCTCGCCCTGCCCGGTCAACACGCCGAGATCCTTGAGCGGGTTGCCGTCGACCACCAGCACGTCGGCGATTGCCCCGGCTTTGATGATGCCGAGCTTGCCGCTCCGGTCGACGATATCGGCCGCGATCGTAGTGGCCGAACGCAACGCTTCCAGATTGCCGAGAACGTCGGCACGAATGCGCAATTCGTCGCTCTGGAATGTGTGCATTTCGCCGAGCAGGTCCGAACCGAATCCCATCGGTACGCCGGCGTTCGCATAGATTTGCAATGAGTCGCGCCCCGCTTGCCGCACGGTTTCGATCTTGGCGATCGAATCGGCCGGCAAACCGTAATCGGCGCCATGTTTGGCCAACGCGTCGTAGGTGACCAGCGTGGGCACCACGAATGCGCCGTGCTCGCGCATCAGTTTCGCGGCGGCTTCGTCGACCAGATTGCCGTGCTCGATCGTGCGCACGCCGCAGCGAATCGCACGCGAAATCGCGCGGCCGGTGTAGGCATGCGCCATCACGTAGGTATTGGCCGCTTCCGCTTCGGCGACGATTGCGCGAATTTCGTCCTCGGAGTATTGCGTGTTGCTGATCGGATCGGTCGGCGAAGCGACGCCGCCGGACGCCATGATCTTGATCTGCGTTGCGCCCTTCTGAATCTCTTCACGCACGGCAAGTCGCACCGCATCCACACCGTCGACAACCCGCGCAATCGCCCCCGCACGAAAGGCGCACGAACACGGTTCGAGCACGTCGCCGCGCGGCCGGAAGTCGCCGTGGCCGCCGGTTTGCGACAACGCCTTGCCCGACGGGAAAATACGCGGCCCCGGAATCAATCCGCTTTCCAGCGCCTGCGTCAAACCCCAATCCGCGCCGCCCGCGTCGCGCACCGTCGTAAAGCCGCGGCCGAGCATCGCCTTCAGAATCGGCAGCGCGCGAATCGCGGTGAGGATATTCGGCTGCGTCGCATTCACACCGAGGTTCGCACGCGAAGCCAGCACGTGCACATGACAATCGATCAGGCCGGGCATCACTGTCTTGCCGCGCGCGTCGATCACGCGCGCATTCGGCAGATCGACAGGACGATCGGTGACTTCGACGATATGGCCGTTTTCGATCACGACATGATGATGTTCGAGCAACGTGCCTTGGGCCAGATCGAGTACATTGCCGCCGCTGATTACCGTAATGCTCATTGATATCTTCCTGACTTGATGAAGGAACCTATCCGGCTTTCGTTAGCCGGACGCGCTGCTTCAGGCGTGGCTGCGGCGCGGATCGCGCACATAGAACGTGCCGACGAGGCTGATCGCCGCGGCGATCATCACGTAGATTGCCGGCGCCATATTGCTGCCCGTCGACGCGATCAGCCACGTGATGAAGAACGGCGCGAAGCCGCCGAAAATCGTTACCGCAAAGTTGTACGCAACGGAGAGGCCCGTAGACAGCACCTTGGTCGGAAACAGTTCAGAGAACGCAGCGAGAATCGGGCCGGTGTAGATCGCGATCAGCAAGCCGAACACGCCCTGGAACACCATCAGCGAAGCAAGGCCTGGCGCGCGATTGATGTAAGCGAACATCGGCCATGCGAGCAGCAGGATCAATGCGGCGGCCCCTGACAGAAAGCGGCGACGGCCGAAGCGGTCAGCAAGCTTGCCAACCACCGGCGAGAAACACATGATCATTACGCCACCGAACATGCCGGCACGAAAGCCCGTCGATTGCGGCAAATGCAGCGTGCGCACCGAATACGTCGGCATATAGAACAGCAGCACGTAGGTGCACACCGTCCACAGAATCACCATCGAAAAGCTCGCGAACGTCTCGCGCGGAAAGCGGCGGAACACTTCCGCGAGCGGTGAATCGCTTTTTGCTTGCTCGGCAACCGCGCTGAACGCCGGCGTTTCGTCCATGCGGCTACGAATGAAGTAGCCGACCGGCCCGATCAGAATCCCGATCAGGAAGGGCATTCTCCAGCCCCACGAATGCAACGCATCGGCGCTCAGGCTTGCCGTCACGAATGTGCCGACCGCTGCGCCCAGCAGCACAGCAAAGCCAATGCTCGACTGAATCCAGCTCGAATAGAATGCGCGCTTGCCAGCCGGCGCATATTCAGTAAGAAACGCGGTGGCGGTGCCCATTTCGCCGCCGGCCGAAAAACCTTGCAGCAGCCGGGCAACCACGATCAGCACCGGCGCCCACAGACCGATCTGGTCATAGGTCGGCGCAAGGCCAATGAGTGCAGTGCCGGCCGCCATCAGCAGAATGGTCAGCGAGAGCGCCGCCTTTCGTCCCACTTTATCCGCATACACGCCGAGCACCATGCCACCCACCGGCCGCATGAAAAACCCCACGCCGAACGTCGCTACGGCAAGCAACAGCGAGGTCAGTTCATTACCGGTCGGAAAGAACAGCTTGGCGATGATCACCGCAAAAAAACTATAGACGGTGAAGTCGAACCACTCGAGCCCGTTGCCGAGCACAGTGGCGAGAATGGCGCGGCGCCGCTGCCGCGCGAGCGTATCCACGGATATCGCGACGTTGGATGAAAGCGTTCCTTGCATGGTCTCTTTCCTCATCAGGCTGCTTGTGCGGCTGCTCATGCGGCCGCTGCGTGGCTACGGGTGGGGCGGATCTGCCAGCAAGGCGACGCATCGGAATCGAGCGGCGCTTTCGCCTGCATAAAGCCGATCGTAGAGAGACCTGATTTGTTTTCGAAACGAAAGATTCGCATGCACGCATGCGCGTGGCGCATGCGAAAGACATTCAGGCGACGGACGCGTTGCTCGTCCCGGCTATCGGTTGGCCGTCCATCTGCCCGCTTGTCTGCGCCTCTGCCTGCTCGAAAAGCCAGCGAGTAAAGAGGCGCGCCGCCTGATTCTCCGCGCGATCGTTCGGCGATACGACGTAGTAGCCGCCACCGTGGCTCGCCGACGCTCGCGTGGCGCGCACCAGCAGGCCTTCGTTCAGACACGCATCGATCATGTGACGCCAGCCGAGCACGACGCCCTGGCCGAGAATCGCCATCTGCACGAGTTGCGGATAGTGATTGACGACGACCGACTGCGGCGAACCAGGCATCTGCACATTGTTGAGACGGAACCATTCGGGCCACGACATCCATTGCCGCTGACCGTCTTCCTGCATCAGCAATGTTTCATGCGCGAGATCGGCGGGTTCCAGCACGCGGCCGGCGAGATATCCGGGTGAACATACCGGGTACACGTCTTCGTCGAAAATGCGGCGGGCGGTGAAATGCGGCTCGGCGTGCTGGCGGATGTAGTACAGGCCCACGTCGAATTCCGCGGGCGACAGCGACGCAAGTCCGTCGCGCACGATCATCCGGATCTTCACGTTGGGATGGGCGGCGCGAAACGCGCCGAGGCGTGGCGTAAGCCACAACACCGCCACACCCGACGAACACGCGATCGTCAGCTCCAGATCGCCGTATCGCTTCATCACATCGAGCGTGGCTTCCGAGCAATTGGCGAGCAGCCACTGCACGTGCTTCGCGTAACGTTCGCCGGCGATCGTCAGACGTAGGGCGCGGTGCTCGCGCACGAAGAGCGAGCGGCCGAGGAAGTCTTCGAGCTGCGCGATCTGGCGGCTGACCGCGCTTTGCGTCAGATGCAGCTCTACAGCCGCTTTAGTGAAACTGGCATGGCGCACGGCCGATTCGAATGCGATCAGGCATTGAAGCGGGGGTAAAGGGGCGATCCGCATGATGAAGGTGGCCGAGTGAGGTTGCCACCATCATAGCGGGTCGAAGTGTGCGTCAAATCATGCGGGCGATGCTGCTCGTAACTGAGCGAGTTCGGCCTCCAGCGCCTCGATGCGCCGGTCCCGTTCTTCGAGCGCGGCAGCAACGTCCGCTGCTTCGAAACGCTGCGGAATATGCTTCGGACAGTTCACGTCCCAAGCATTGACGGTCATCACAATCGCCCGGTCGCCGCGCGCTTTGTACCCTTGGGGCATCAGCTTTGCCAGCAGTTCGGGATCGTCTTCAACCACGCGTGCCTCGCCCCAAAGCTTGACGCGCCGCCGGTGCGCGTAGTCGATCAGGAAGAGATAGGCCTTCGGGTTGTCGGCGAGATTGCCCAGCGTGATGTACTGGCGATTGCCGGCGAAATCGGCGAACGCTATCGTGCGGTCGTCGAGTACGTGCAGAAAACCCGCGGGGCCACCGCGATGCTGAATGTAGGGCTGGCCTTCATCGTTCGCGGTGGCGAAGAACACGCTCGTCTGCTGCTCGATGAAGCTCGCGACATCCGGCGTGATACGTGTCTGCCAGCCGCGTTCGGCTTCCATGTGCGCGTAGGCGTCACGTGAGCCATTGCGGGTCTGGATCGCCTTCACCGTTGGCGTGAAGGCGATGTCGCTCGGATACGGATACGGATACGGATATGGGTGTGGGTGTGGGTGGTTCATTGAACGGCTCCTATCTCACGGGTAACCCCGCAGGTGGCACGTTCAAGACTACCGGCTTCCATCTTTAAAGAGAACCCGGCGAAATCGGGAACCGTTCTTTCAAAAACTGAGAACATAAGCGCCGCGCTTTTTCCGCTCGCCACACCCGGCCTCCGAATCGGGCGCTTGCGGCACCTGAAGGCCCCCAGGCAGCGCGTTGGCTGCATCAATCAACTGCTCGGCGCCCACTCCTCTTCCCGCTCCAGCGAGCGCGTGCGCTTGAGCTCCGGAAAGAACCGCATCCACAGCAGAGCTACGGCGATCGTCGCGATGCCGCCTACCAGCACGGCCGGTTGCGCGCCCCACCACCCTGCCGTCACACCGGATTCGAATTCACCCAGTTGATTCGACGTCCCGATGAAAAGCGAGTTGACCGCGCTGACACGGCCCAGCATTTCGTCTGGCGTGCGCAGTTGCACGAGCGACAGGCGCACGACGACGCTAATGGTGTCCGATGCGCCCAGCACCATGAGTGCGAAAAGCGACACGAAGAAGTGATGCGACAAACCGAACACGACGGTGGCCGCGCCAAACGTGATCACCCCGCCAAACATCGCAGCGCCGGGCCGATTGCGCAGCGGGAAATGCGCGAGCCAGATAGTGCCCGCGAGCGCACCGATGGCGGTGCCCGAGCGCAGCAGGCCGAGACCGAGCGGTCCGGTGTGCAGGATATCGCGGGCGAAGACCGGCAACAGCGCCGTCGTGCCGCCGAACAGCACCGCGAACAGATCGAGCGACAGTGCGCCGAGTATCACGGGCTCCTTGCGGATAAAAGCGATACCCGAGAACACCGACTCGAGCGTCACCGGCGCGCGGCTCGCCGGCTTGGCCTGCAACGGGATGGCCCACACGGAGACGGCGGCGGCCGCGAACGACAGCGTGCATGCGAGATAGGCCGCGCCCGGCCCGATGCCATAAAGCAGGCCCCCCAATGCCGGACCCGCGATCTGCGCGGATTGATTCGCGGAGGTGGCCCATGCCGTGGCTTTGGGCAATTGCCCGCGTGGCACGACGCCCGGCAACAGCGAGGCAACCGCAGGTGATTCGAAGGCGCGGGCCGCGCCCACGCATGCGGCCAGCACATAGATGACCGGCGCGCTGATCCAGCCGCCGAAGGTGCCGACGGCGAATAACAACGCAGCGACGCTTTCGAGGCTTTGGCAGATAGCAGCGATCCGGCGACGGTCGTAGCGATCGGCGACGTGGCCGACCACGAGCGTCAGCACGAACATCGGCAGGAATTGGGCGAGGCCGACGAGGCCCAGTGCGAAGGCGCTATGCGTTAGCGCGTAGATGTGCCAGCCCATTGCCACGGCGAGCATCTGGAACGACAGCGATGAGAGGATACGGGTACACCAGAAACGCTGGAATGCGGGGTGTTTCGGCAAACTGAATGCAGGGCCGCCGGTGGGATCGGCTGGGGCTGGGGACATTGGTTTCTTGCTCTCTACTAGGCTGGCTTGGGCGGCAGGTAGTGTAGAGCAAGTTTTGAAATACCGCGCGAACGGCCGCGTTAATGCTGACCGGCGTTCAGCAGCATCCAGTTTTGCGTGCGCGGCTCGCCTGCGAGAATGCGAACAAACGCCGCACCGCATCGTGTGCAGGTGTAATGCTGCTCCGCTCTCACATCCTTCACCGCCCCGGCTCCGACCAAGGTCAGCGTGCCGTGTGGGTCAACCGTCGAGGACTGTCCGTAAAGGTCAGCGCATGACGTGCAGGGCTGAATCCAAAGTTTCATTTTGAGCACATTGAGCGATGATCAGCCGTTGCCGGCACCCCACCCGCCTTCGGGAATCATATCGACGCGCCGCTTGCCTTCGACATACCCAGCCTCGCGGGCTTCTTCTTCACTGCGAAAAGTGGCGACAAGGTCCTCAAAGCGAATGCTCTGCCCAGCGACGTGAGCATCGGCACCGTGGCGACAGATATACGCCGAGTAGTGCCACAAGGTGGTTGGAGCCCGCGGACCGTATGCAAGGATCGGAAGGACCCAGACTTCGTATCCGTTGTGCTCGATCTTGTCCCACATGGCAGTCTCCATTCGGATTTTTGATGAAATCGTATGCAGGTGCCGCGGCATGAAAGTCGGGAGCGCGAGACCATACCGGCGCTTTTTCAGACCTGCGGAAGATCGTCAATGGACTTTTCGACACTCCCGTCGGGTTCCTCCGTGTCGATTCCATCAGGGCCGTTGGTGTGCGCGACGACCTTTATTTTCGGACCCAGAAATCTCACACCGCCGAGGGTAAAAAGGGACCAACCTACGTCTCCCGCATGGATCGCTTTAACCACCTCGGCCACCTCGACTACCGTGGTCGGGGACAGCCAGTCATGCGTCCTCAGGTCGACGGGAGCCCAACGCACGTGCGTGACACGATCAGTTGCAGGGTTAATGCGTACGCCGTCGATAGCAAACGTAGTCATATCCACCTCCATCATCCTGACAAAGGAATCTCAGTATTATGCACCGCTTCTTTTCTGGTCTTCGCCCGCCCCGAGGAAACGGCTTACGTCCCATTAATGAAGCGCGAACAACCTCCCCAGATGAGGCTCGCAATCCTCCACACCGGCGAGGCGCAACGCGTGCCAGGCCATCGCGAAGTTGCTCGATATCACGGGCTTGCCGATCCTTGCCTCGAGTTCTGGAATAAGCCCGGCGATGCGCAGACTCGTGCAAGACACGAACACCGCGTCCACGTCGGCGTTCTGTGCAAGGTGCTCGACGGCGGCTCGCAGAGACGCCGCGTCAATCCGCGCAACTTCGTTGTCGTTCGCATGCTCGAACGACGCCATACGCGTGACTCCCACACCCCGCGTCTCGATGTAGTCGCGCATCGTGTCGTTGATCGCACGCACATAGGGCGTCAACAGCGCGGCGCGCTGGACGCCGAGCGCGCGCAACGCAGCGAGCGCAGCGGTGATCGGCGTGGTGCATGCGACGCCCGGACGCGCTTCGTGGATGCGCGCGAACACCTTTTCCTCGCCGATCACCATCGCTGCCGACGTGCAGCCAAACGCCACGACATCGATCCGCTCGCCAGGGCGAATCAGCGCCACCGCCGCTGCAATGCGTGCCTCCATTTCCATCAGCCGTTCAGGCGTGATGTCCGGCGAGTTGTACACGCGGCTTTCGTAGAACGCGACGCCATCCTGCGTCAGCAGCTTGCGCCATTCGTGTTCGATCGTATGATCGGTGGCGAGTACCACGAGACCAATGGCGGCACGCCGGCAGATGCCGTCGTCCAGCGCGAAATCGAGTCTTGCGTAGGCGTCGTCCTGTCGTGCACTCGTGCTCATTTCAGTGTCATCCCTGTCATGTCGATCTCGGGTTGGCGACCGGCCATGATGTCGACCAGCAGTTTCGCGGTGCCGCACGACATCGTCCACCCCATGTGTCCGTGCCCGGTGTTCAGATACAGATTCCGGTGACGCGTGCGGCCGATCAGCGGCGTACCCTCTGGCGTCATCGGGCGCAGACCGGCCCAGTAGGACGGACTGTCATAGTCGGCGCCGTCGGGGAACAACTCGCGTGCGGCCTGCAGCATGGTCGTGAAATCGGCGGGGGTGTGGCGGGTGTCATAGCCGGCGAATTCCGCGGTTGCAGTAAAACGGAGCCGCTGGCCAAACCGCGCCCAAGCAACAAGGTTGTTCTCATCGACGCCGCCAAGATCCGGCGGACGGTGATCCGGCCCGACCGGAAAAGTGGCCGAGTAGCCCTTTACCGGATACACCGGTAGCCGATAACCCAGGCCACGCGCAACAATCGGCGACCAGGAACCGAGCGCCAGGACGAACTCGTCACCGCGCACGAGTCCCGCCGGCGTATGCACGCCGACTATCTGGTCGCCTGACGCCTCTATTCCACTGATCGGCGTATCGAATTCGAAACGTACGCCAAGGCGCTCGCATGCCGTCTTCAACGCGCGGGTGAACAGGTGCGCATCGCCGCTTTCGTCGGTGGGGCAATAGATTGCGCCGGCAATCCGGTCTCGCGCAGCGCCAAGCGCGGGTTCCCGTGCGACAACCTGTGCCGCATCGAGCGTTTTGAGCGGCAAGCCGTTGTCTTTGAGGATCGACATGTTCTGCGTGCCGCGCGCAAAAGACGCTTCGTCGCGATAGAGATACAACAGGCCGCGGCTGAGACGGTCGTATTGCAGGTGCTCCGCAGCAGTCAGTTGTTGCAGTTGCGTCTGTGCGTAGCGGCACAGCGTGACTTTGCGCGTCGTGTTCACACGGGAGCGCTCCGCCGTGCAGTTTCGCAGGAACTGGAGGCACCAGATCCACATGTGCGGGTCGGCGTTGAGCTTGAGCCGCAGCGCCTGCCCTTCGACGAAGAGCGACTTCAGCAGGATTTTCGGCGCACGCGGAGAGGCCCATGTATACGAATGCCCCGGCGCCACCAACCCGGCGTTGGCAAAACTGGTCTCGAGCGCGACGCCCGGCTGGCGGTCGATCACCGTCACCTCGCGCCCCTCTTTCGCGAGGTACCAGGCGGCCGTGACGCCTGCGATTCCGCCCCCCAGCACGACGCTTTTCATGCGTGACTCCCCTACCCATCGTTCAAATATAGCGCTGCCGGCACGTTGGATGGTGGTTTATACGCGGATACCCTATCCCGTCCAATGTGCGGCGAGACCTATCATGAAAGGAGCACTTTCGTAACGGCGCCGCGACGAACCTGCCGGACCAGCCATTGATTCAGCAGATCATGCATTGGACGCGAACGCGCGTTTTCGTCCGTTTTCTGATGTCACCGGTCTATCCGCGTGGCGGATCGCTTCGATCCCTTTCACAATAAGGAGTCACTAACATGATTGCTCAGAAGAATGGCACGCCTGACGCGGCCCGCGTCTTGCGGCGAACGACAATCGCGGCCATGGCCGCTCTGGCCGTGCTCGCCGGCGCGGTCCCCGGCTCGGCGCGAAGCCAGGGCGCCACGATCAAGATCGGCGTGCCCGTGCCGCTGTCGGGCAGCAGCGCCAATGCCGGCCAGGACATCGTCAATGGCGCCAAGCTGGCCGCCGCCAAAATCAACGCGGCCGGCGGCGTGCTGGGCAAGCAGATCGAGCTTGTGCCGGAAGACGACGCCTGCGACGCGCAGACTGCGGTCCAGGCGGCGCAGAAACTTGTCGACGCGGGCGTTGTCGCGGTAGCAGGCGGTTACTGCTCCAGCGCGGCGCTGCCGGAATTGACGACCTTTCACCGTGTCGGGATTCCCTACGTGATGGACGCGTCGACCAATCCCAAACTGACCGAGATGGGCTACGAAAACGTGTTCCGCACGATCGGCCGTGACGACGAGCAGGGCCCGTTTGCGGCCAACTTCATCAAGAACTTCCTGCACGCAAAACGTGCGGCGGTCATTAACGACAACACGACCTATTCCAAGGGCCTCGCCGACAACACGGTGGAAGCCCTGAAGAAGAACGGTGTCGATGTCGTCTACGACGATGCGATCACGCCCGGCCAGATGGACTACTCGCCGACGTTGACCCATGTCGCTTCACTGAAGCCGGACGTTATCTACTACACCGGCTATTTCGCCGAAGCCGGCCTGATGGTGAAGGAGGCGCGGCAACTGGGCCTGAAGATGACGCTGATGGGCGGCGACGCCACCAACGACCCCACGCTGATGAAAACAGCCGGCCCCGCGGCCGACGACATGGTCATCACCACGGCGCCACTGGCGCAGTTCCTGAGCGCCGCGCACGGCTATGTCGACGACTATACGAAGGCCTATGGGCAAGGCCCCGGCCCCTATTCGGTCTACGAATACGACGCCGTCGGGGTCACCGCAAAGGCGATCGCGAACGCAAAATCGACGGCGCCCGCGGCGGTCAGTGCTGCTCTGCACAAGATCTCTGGCTATCAGGGCGTGACCGGGACGATCAGCTTCAACCCGAAAGGTGACCGCAGCAACGCGGTGTATATCGTGATCACCGTGCGCGGCGGCAATTTCACGCCTTACCAGCGGCTTGATTCAGGCGGACACTGGGTGGCGATGAAATAGGTCCTGGCGAGCGCCGGGCCCGGCCATGAGCACCTTTTTCCAGTTCGTCATCGAAGGGCTGACGACCGGCTCTTTCTATGCCCTCGTCGCCCTCGGCTACACGATGGTCTACGGGATCATCCGGCTGATCAACTTCGCTCACGGCGACTTGTTCATGGTCGGTGCGTTCGTCGGCTGGACCGCTTTGACGGGGCTCGCCGCGGCGCACCTGCCGCTCGCCCTGGCGCTGCTGATTGCGTTCGTCGCTTCCATGGCAGTCACTGGCGCCCTTGGCCTCGCCATCGAGCGGCTCGCTTATCAGCCGCTGTTGCGCGCGCCGCGGCTGTCAATTCTGATCACGGCGCTCGGCGTTTCTCTCGCGCTGGAGAACGGCGTGCTGCTGATCTACGGCGCCGGCTTCGACACCTATCCGCACGTGCTCAGCCAGGCAGGATTGGATCTGCTCGGCGTGCGGGTCAGCTTCACACAGATAGGCATCATCGTGGCGAGCCTCGCACTGATGCTGGCGCTGTATTTCTTCGTCCATCACACGTTCCTCGGCACGGCAATGCGCGCGCTGGCGATCGATCAGGACGCGGCTCGTCTGATGGGCGTCAATGTCGAGCGGCTGATCCAGCTGACCTTCCTGCTAGGTTCGGTGCTGGCCGCCGTCGCAGGGGTCATGGAGGGGCTCTATTACACGCAGATCAATTTCTTCATGGGCTTCGTGCTGGGTCTTCGTGCTTTCACCGCCGCCGTTCTCGGCGGCATCGGCAACATTCCAGGTGCGATGGCCGGCGGCATCCTGATCGGCCTGCTCGAGGCCTTCGGCGCCGGCTATGTCTCGTCGCAGTGGACCGACGTGCTGGTGTTCGGCGTGCTGATCGGTGTGCTCGTGATCAAGCCGACCGGCTTGTTCGGCGAACGCGTCGTCGAGAGAATGTAGGCCATGGGCGCGACGCAAGCTTCAGCGCGTTGGCGCCGCCCTGCGGCCGGCGCAGGTCTTCTCGTCGCCGCCATGGCGCTGCCGGCTGTCGCCAGCAGCTATATCGTCGATGTCGGCCTGACCATCGCCACCTATTCGATCCTCGGCCTTGGACTGAATATCGTAGTCGGCTACGCAGGGCTGCTGGATCTGGGCTATGCAGCCTTCTTTGCCATCGGCGCCTACACGACGGCGCTGCTGGAAACACTGCTGCACTTCTCGTTCTGGGAAACGCTGCCGTTCAGCCTCGCGTTTGCCGGCGCGTCGGGCATCGTCATCGGCTACCCCACCCTGCGCCTGCGCAGCGACTACCTGGCAATCGTCACGCTTGGGTTCGGCGAGATCACGCGCATCGTTGCCACCAACCTTCGGATTACGGGCGGCCCGAACGGCATCTACGGGATCGACAGCCCCAGCCTGTTCGGTTACGAGATCAGTTCGCCCCGTGCGGTCTACGAACTGGGCATCGCGTTCCTCGTGCTGGTGCTCGTGTTCGCGATCCGGCTCGGCCAGTCGCGGCTCGGCCGCGCCTGGACCAGCATCCGCGAGGACGAGGCGGCGGCTGAGGCCGTAGGCGTGCCGACGCTACGCGTCAAACTGCTTGCCTACGTTATGGGTGCATTGATCGGCGGTTTTGGCGGCAGCCTGTTCGCGGCGCGCTTCGGGACGATCGACCCGACCGGTTTCACCTATCTGCAGTCCGTCACGATCCTGATCATCGTCGTGCTTGGCGGTCGAGGGAGCATTCCTGGCGTGATACTCGGCGCCGTCATCGTTGCCGGCCTGCCCGAGATGCTGCGTTTCCTCAACCTTTGGCGCATCTTCGGGTTCGCGATCGGGCTGGTGATCCTGATGCTGCTCCGGCCGCAAGGCCTGTGGCCTGCGCCGCTGCGCCGCGTGGCGCCGCCACGCGAGGGCGCCGGCGTCGCCAAGCCCGCGCCCCGGGAGACCGTCACCGATGAAATCCTGCTCGAGGTGCGCAACATGCAGCGGCGCTTTGGCGGGGTGCTGGCGGTCGGCGGCGTCAGCTTCACAGTGAAGAGCGGGGAGATTCTCAGCCTGATCGGCCCGAACGGCGCCGGCAAGACCACGGTGTTCAACTGCCTCACCGGTGTAACCCGTCCGACCGGCGGTCAGGTTCTCTGGCGCGGCGCCTCGCTGGTTGGCGGAGCACCGCATCGGATCGTCCACCGCGGCATGGCGCGCACCTTCCAGGGGATCCGCCTGTTTGCCAACATGACAGCCTTCGAGAACGTGCTGATCGGCATGGACCATCGGCTCCGAACGCAGCTGATCGCCGAACTGCTTGCGCTGCCCTCCGCACGTTCCGAGGCGGCCGATCACGCGACAGAGGGTCTCGGCTGGCTCAGCTTCGTCGGCCTCGGCGCCCGGGCAGGCGAGCGCGCGGCCGACCTGCCCTATGGCGATCAGCGGCGGCTGGAGATCGCACGTGCGCTCGCCAGCAACCCGCACCTCCTGCTGCTGGACGAACCGGCAGCGGGAATGAATCCGACCGAGAAGCACGCGCTGATGGAATTGATCCGGCGGATTCGGGATCTCGGCGTGACGGTGCTGCTGATCGAGCACGACATGATGCTGGTGATGGGCGTGTCGGACCGGATCATCGTCATGGACCATGGCGTCATCATCGCCGAGGGTCCGCCAGGCGAGATCCAGGCCGATCCGCGTGTGATTGACGCCTATCTCGGTACAGCCGGAATAGACGAAGCGGCTGACGATGCCAACGGGGAGAAATCGCTGTGGGACTCCTAGAAATCCGCGATCTGCGCGTGAGCTATGGGAACGTAGAGGTTCTGCATGGCATCTCGCTAGACGTCGCGGAAGGTGAGATCGTGGCCTTGCTCGGCAGCAACGGGGCGGGCAAGACCACGACGCTACGCGCCATTTCCGGCCTGATTCGCCCACGTGCTGGACAGATCGTGATGGCCGGGAACCTGCTTACCGGACTACGGGCCCACCAGATCGTGGCCCTGGGTCTCGGTCATGTGCCGGAAGGCCGTCGCATGTTCGGGGCGCTGACAGTGGCGGAAAATCTGCGGCTCGGCGGTTATCTGATCCGGGCCGATGGCGCTTTGCTGGAGCAGCGGATGACGGAGGTCTATCAGACTTTCCCGCGTCTCGGCGAGCGACGCAGCCAGTTGGCGGGCACGCTCAGCGGCGGCGAACAACAGATGCTGGCAATCGCACGCGCCCTGATGCTGCGGCCTCGCGTTGTCGTGCTGGACGAACCGTCCATGGGATTGGCACCGAAGCTGGTCAGGGTGATCTTCGGCATGATTGCCGACATCTGCAATCAAGGCACCTCGATCCTTCTCGTCGAGCAGAACGCACGTCAGGCACTGCGTATCGCTCATCGGGCTTATGTGCTGGAAAGCGGCCGCATCGCGCTAGCTGGTCCGGCCCGGGAGCTTGCGCAGGATAGCCGGGTGCGTGCGGCGTATCTGGGTGGGAGTGCCGTGGCGACGGAGTGACAAAGCAAAAATGCGCCATGGGGAATGGGTCATTGCGCTAGTCGCCGCGCGAAAATCGCGCGGCTTGATGCTAGATCGGGCGGATGCCGTACCAAACCAGGGCAGGCACTTCACGCGCAATAGAATAGATGTCCCGCACTTCCCAGAATAGGGGGTACGCACCACTAACGTTGCGCACACCAAAACGCCGAAGCGCGAGCATCGTTCTCGGAAGATGAAAATACTGCGTCACCACCACCGCACTCGACCATCCATGGTTCCGCATGAACTCGCTTGCATTACGTGCGGTAGACCAAGTGTCGTTTCCCGCTCGATCAACTACGATGTTGTCGGACGGAACGCCAAGGCGCACAAGATAGGCACGCATCGCCATCGCCTCATCCGCGCCGGATGCCTCAATGCCGCCGCTCACAAAGAGGATTTCGCATTGCCGTTGCTCATAGCACTGGAAGGCCCTGTCCAGCGTTGCCGCCAACCTCGGTGACGGCCTGCCATCACGATCTACCGTGTTTCCCAGTACGACGGCAACGTCTGCAGGGCGCGGCCGCGAAAATAGCCCCGCCGAAGCCAGCACTGCACCTGCCAGCAACCACAGGCACGCAATGATCTTCAAATATTTCAAATCAGGGCCCTCGTCATTTATACGAGACCGGCAATGTAGCTGTTAAAGTTTCGTCACTGCACCGATCCAACCGCAACATGCGTCTTTTCAAAATTAGCTCCCTCGCCATCGGCGGTGCGCTCGCGCTAATTCTCCTGACATCGCGTACACGTAGCCCGCCGACAACCTCGCCATGCAGCGACGCCTGGTTCAACCACATCGAACGTTACTATTTCTCGACCGAGCGTGAAAACAGCTTCGGAGACCTCATCGGGCTAGACTATGCCGCCGATGACGGCTCAAAGTGGCTCGACTACATCGAGGCAAAAGCGGGCATGCCGCACCCGCCCGGCGGAACGCGCAAAGATGCACGGTGCCGTCTGATACAGAATGGCCTTGTATCTCGCACCTACGTCATTAACGATCTGACCGGGTGGGTGTTTTCATTTGCTCGGCGCTGAAAACCCAAGTTCGGATCGCAGCGACTTCACGATCGCCATTCCAAGATTACCAGGACAAGCTCGCCCTTTACCGTTAGTGAGCATCTGATATTCGCGGTGACCGCCTAGACGCGTGATGTTGAAAAACTCCTTCAGCACCTCTGACAAAACTCGCAGCGCCTTTACCTGCGGCTCCGTCGGCTGATCGTGCCTGACAACCACCCCATCAACGAATATCTGGGGCAACGCCCTTATTCGTTGCCCCAGCGTCATATCCTTGTATTCCTGTTCATAAGCCTCACCAGCTTCCACAAGGTCCGCAAGAAGAACAATGCCGATCTTGCCAGTATTGCCTTCGCTAACGTGTTCACCAACATAGCGAATATCGCGGCCTTCGTAGATTTCGCCTCGGCATGAAACCGCGTAGTGATACGCCTATGTCATCGAACGGTATCGACCGCCCCATATCTTCACGCGGCGCGCGCTGTATTTCCTGAATTGACGGTGCGCCACAAGAATAGCTGCGGCCAGCGTGGTGGAAGACAACAGTCCCAGATTCGGGAGAGTTCCGTTTTTGGTACTGTTCGGCGATGCAATGCAGTGGGACGCACGGCAACGCGTGCAACGAGGATGCTTGAAGGAATGCTTGGAGCATCCCCGAAGGACGTGCCTAGGATGTGCTTAGCAACTGCCTAGCAAGTGCTCACGAATGCTTCCGTTGGAGTTGTTTGCTAGTACGCTCTGTCCCAAACGTTTGAACGTCTCGACTACATGCGAAGGGCTTGTTGCGTGAGCGTCATGTCCTGCATCAGTGATGCGCCAATAGCCGTGGCCAATTGCGACAGCCAGCCCTCTGTCACCGAGAAGTGAGAGATGATGCTTATCGTGTCGACGGCGAGCTGAGGATGCGTTTTCACGCGCGCAGCGCCGATCGCATCACTGTCCTCGTAGCCTTGTTTGCTCGCCTTGAGGAGAGCCGAAATCGTCCGCAGAAGTTCTTAGTCTCGCTTCATTCTTCTACCCCCGGTTTCTTGTACCGCCGGTTGTAGTTGAGGATGTAGCTTAACTCAGCGCAAACGATGACCGAGAGGCGTAGCAACGGAGAAAGTGGGTGCTCTCGCCAAAGTTAGCTGTTAGCGTCGGCCTAGGTGGCGCGCGAAAACAACGCTTTATCGATTGGCGGGTTCTTAGGCGGGTATAAATGAAAACAGGCCCGAAAGGCCTGTTTTCATTGGAATTCTGGCGGAGAGACGGGGATTCGAACCCCGGA
Organism: Paraburkholderia polaris; assembly: GCF_012927345.1. GTDB lineage: Bacteria > Pseudomonadota > Gammaproteobacteria > Burkholderiales > Burkholderiaceae > Paraburkholderia > Paraburkholderia polaris. The sequence goes on along the minus strand of NZ_JABBGJ010000074.1, from coordinate 3,572 downwards.
TAGGTTATTAACCTATACACGCTTTCCAGGCGTGCGACTTAAACCGCTCATCCATCTCTCCGGCGGGGAGCCGAATTATAGCAAACTTCGCGCCCTGCGCCATACCCATGCGCAAACCCGCCTAAGGATGCCGGATGTAGTCCACCAGCGCCCTCGTATAAGCGTCCGGTTTCCGGTCCACCAGACTCACCCCGATCGCCACCAGAAACCCCGCCGGCACGCCGAACACGCCTGAGCTGATCGGCTCGATCCCGAACCACCTCGCCCCCGTGAAGCCCGTCATCTGCGTGAAGAATGGATACGTCGACACGATGTAGTAAATGCACACCACCAGTCCCGCCACCATGCCCGCCACCGCCCCAAGCCGCGTGGTGCGCTTCCAGAACACGCCCAGCACCAGTACCGGAAACAGGCTCGAAGCCGCCAGCGAAAACGCCGCGCCCACCAGAAACAGAATATTCCCCGTATTTAGCGACGCCACATACGAGGCGAACAACGCTACCCCCAACAACAGAATCTTCGAGATCGTCACGCGCCGCTGGCTCGATGCCGTCGGATCGACCATGTGATAGTAGACGTCGTGCGATAAGGCGTTGGCGATCGTCAGCAGCAAACCATCCGCAGTCGAGAGCGCCGCAGCCAGCGCACCGGCTGCGATCAGCCCGGACATCACATACGGCAGCCCCGCGATCTCGGGCGCGGCGAGCACCACCATATCCGGCTGCATCTGGATCTCACTCCAGCGCACAATGCCGTCGCCATTCGTATCGGCAAGGCTGATCAAACTCGGCTCGACCTTGCGCCACTGCGTGAGCCACTGCGGCAAATCGGCAAAGTGATGGCCGACCAGGTTGGTCAATATCTCGTACTTGATCAACACAGCCAGCACGGGCACCGTCAGATAGAACAGCGCGACAAAGAATAACGTCCAGCCGACCGAGCGTCGTGCGGACGCCACCGAGGTCGTCGTGTTGTAGCGCGTCAGGATGTGCGGCAGGCTCGCTGTGCCAAGCGACAGGCACAGCAGCAACGACAGGAAATTGCGTTCATGGGTGCGCCGGTCTTCTTCGCTCGTCACGGGAAACGGCTCGTGCATCGGCACCGGCGCGGCCGCGCGCATCAGCATCTCGTCGCGGCGTTGGGTCCAGACAATCTGTGCGGCGGCGGCATCGCGTGGAAACTGTTCCAGCGCCCGCTCCTGCTCCTTGATCTCGCGCAGCGGGCCGTTGTGGCGCCGCAAGTCTGCGACTTCCTGCGTGAGGCGCAGCTTCTCGTCAACGAACGATTGCGGCAACGTATCGAGCCGCGTCTGCATCAGCGCTGCGCGCCGCCGATAGTCGTCGCGTACGGTCTGCTCAAGCGGCGCCTCGCGCACCTGCTTCTCCAGGCCTTCGACGCGCTCCATCAAGCGCCCGTAGTTGAACTGCGGCACCCAGCCAAGGCCGTCCTTATGCGCGATCATCGACACGGGAATCAGAATCGCCGCGATCAGGATGATGTATTGCGCGACCTGGGTCCATGTCACGGCACGCATGCCGCCCAGAAACGAGCACACGAGAATGCCCGCGAGTCCGCAGAAAATGCCGACCGCGAAATCCACGCCGATAAAACGCGCCGCAATCAAGCCGACGCCCTGAATCTGCGCGACCAGATAAACGAACGAGCACAGGATCGCCGCTAACGCAGCGAGTCCACGCACCGCGTTGCTCGAAAAGCGCGTGCCGAGAAAGTCAGGAATCGTGTAGCGCGCGAGCTTGCGCACGTACGGCGCGAGCAGAAATGCGACGAGGCAATAGCCGCCGGTCCAACCCATCAGATACGCGAGACCGTCATATCCGGTCACATAGATCGACCCGGCGAGGCCGATGAACGATGCTGCGGACAACCAGTCGGCCGCAGTCGCCATGCCGTTAAAGAAGGACGGCACGCGCCGCCCGGCCACGTAATATTCGACGAGGTCGGACGTGCGCGACAGCAACCCGATCACCGCATACACCGCGATCGGCACGAACAGGAACACATAGCCGATCCACACACCCGGGCCGGTGGTCCGCTCGATGCGCCACATCACGTAGATGAATAGCAGGAAGCCGAGCGTATAGAGCGCGTATGAGCGGATCAGCCGGTTCGTGAGCTTCATCGGCTCAGCTTCCGCGCGCGGTGGGCGCGGTGGAATCGGCACGGGTGCTGGCATCAGCACCAGAACTAGCGTCCACATCGAAAGCACGTTGCAGACGGCGGTCGGCGCGCTGCATCAGCACGATATAAACGACGATCAACGCGACGTAGATCAGAATCGCCCCTTGGGCACCGAAGTAGAACGGCAACCTGAAGCCGATGAAGCGCACTGGGTCCAACGCCGGCGCCACCAGCGGCAAAACGAACGACACCACGAAGCCCAGCGTCATCAACGTCGCGATCAACGCAAGATTGAAGCGCCAGTACTTCTGATGCGCGCGCGCCATCGCTGCCGAGACCGGAGGGGGTTCGGGCGTGGGATTGAGCGTAGCGTGAGAGGTGTGGTGCGGCGCGGCCATGCGCCTATGTATCAAAAAGCCACCGGGCAGGCAATCGGGATTGTCCGCGCGGTGGCTTTAACAGTCTGACGCGAGTGGTCAATACCTGGGTCCGCTCAAGGGCACATGATTCGACATGTCCTTGCTGCAAACCCAGGCAAACCTAAGCTCAGAGCGACTCGCCGAGCTGATCGAGAATCGCCGGGTTCTCCAGCGTGGACACGTCCTGGGTGATTTCCTCGCCCTTCGCGAGCGAGCGCAACAGGCGGCGCATGATCTTGCCCGAACGCGTCTTCGGCAGGTTCTCGCCGAAGCGGATGTCCTTCGGTTTGGCGATCGGACCGATCTCCTTGGCGACCCAGTTGCGCAGTTCGTTGGCGAGCTTCACCGCTTCTTCGCCTTCAGGACGCGCGCGCTTGAGTACTACGAACGCGCACACGGCTTCGCCGGTGGTCGCATCTGGACGGCCGACCACGGCCGCTTCAGCCACGATCGGGTTCGACACCAGCGCCGACTCGATCTCCATCGTGCCGAGACGGTGGCCGGACACGTTGAGCACGTCGTCGATGCGGCCCATGATCGTGAAGTAGCCGGTTTCCTTGTCGCGTACCGCGCCGTCGCCGGCGAGATACAGCTTGCCGCCGAGTTCTTCGGGGAAATAGCTCTTCTTGTAGCGGTCCGGATCGCCCCACACGTTGCGCAGCATCGACGGCCACGGACGCTTCACCACCAGAATGCCGCCCTGCCCGTTCGGCACGTCCTGGCCGGTTTCGTCGACGACCGCTGCCATGATGCCAGGCAGCGGCAGCGTGCACGAACCCGGCACCAGCGGCGTGGCGCCCGGCAACGGCGTGATCATGTGGCCGCCGGTTTCGGTTTGCCACCACGTATCGACAATCGGGCAACGGCCGCCGCCGACGTTCTCGTGATACCAGACCCACGCTTCCGGATTGATCGGCTCACCGACCGTGCCGATGATACGCAGCGTCGACAGGTCGTAGCTCTTCGGATGCACTTTCTCGTCCGCTTCGGCGGACTTGATCAGCGAGCGGATCG
>NZ_JABBGJ010000073.1 GCF_012927345.1 Paraburkholderia polaris | reverse complement strand
CCCGGCTGCGCGCCAGGCTTTGCCCCGCTCGTGCCGCGCAACGACTTCGGCTTGCGCCCGGGCCCATCGCTTGAGGGCGGCTTGCTGGAGTTACGACTGTTCTTCTCGAGTTTCGCTTCGAGCGCGTTCAGACGCTTCACGAGATCAACGATGAGCGCGTCCTTCTGTTCGTGTGTGAGGTCTTTGAAATCAGGCATCTTCGTCATGTCCTTCACTATGCACAGCCTGGCTGCAGTTTACAAGCGCTGAATAGTTACGCGGCGGCAAAGAAAGTAAGTGCCTGCCCCGCACAGGGGCGACGCTAATAGACCAATAACAATTCAAGGAAAGGCCACCGCCGCAGGCAAACAGACAGAGAAGCGTGAGCTGGCAAACAACTCAAGCAAAACCCACCGCCACAAGCAAACAGACAGAAAGCGCCGAGCAGGCAAACAACCCAAGCAAAACCCACCGCCGCAGGCAAACAACCAACCCCACCGCCGCAGGCAAAAAAAATCAGGAAGCCGCCATACCCCCTCTCCGAGCCTTCCGCGACTCCCACCGCACCCGAATCCGATCCATATAGAGATACACCACCGGCGTGGTATAGAGCGTCAGCATCTGACTAACAATCAACCCACCCACAATAGCAATCCCCAACGGAGCCCGTAGCTCCGCCCCTTCCCCGCTCCCAAAGGCCAGCGGCAACGCCCCAAGAAGCGCAGCGCAAGTCGTCATCATGATCGGCCGGAACCGCAGCATACAAGCCTGATAAATCGCATCCCGCGACGACAACCCCTGCCGGGAGGCTTCAATCGCAAAGTCCACCATCATGATCGCGTTCTTTTTCACGATGCCGATCAGCAAGATCACCCCGATCAGCGCGATGATGCTGAACTCAGTCTTGAACAGCAGCAAAGCCAGTAACGCCCCCACGCCCGCGGAGGGCAGTGTGGACAAAATCGTCAGCGGATGGATATAACTCTCATACAACATCCCCAGCACGATATACACCGCGGCCAACGCAGCCAGAATCAGAATCGGCTGGTCGGACATCGACTGCTGGAACGCCTGAGCGGTCCCCTGGAAACTGCCGTGTATCGTCCCCGGCATGCCGAGCTCCGCCATCGTGTCGTAAATCGCCTGCGTCGCTGTCGATAAAGACACACCCGGCGGCAGATTGAACGAAATCGTCGAGGCCACGAACTGGCTCTGGTGATTCACCGACAACGGCGTATTCCCCGGGCCGAAGCTCGCGATCGCCGACAGCGGCACCATCGTCTCCTTCGAGGTCGACACCGCCGCGCCCGACGAAGCACTCGATTTGCCACTCGCCGCAATCGAATTGATCGCCTGGTTGCGCGCGGAATCGGCAGCGATGCTCGCCGCGCTCGACGCAGTCGTCCCCGCCGTGCCGCCAGTCGTCGCGCTCGCGCTGGCCGTAGCGGTTGTCTGCGCGGTAACCGTGCCGGCCGGCGCGTTGGTGGTTTGCGCGCCGCTCGCGCTGCCGCCCGAGGTGCTGATGTAAATCTGATTCAGCATGTCCGGGCTCTGCCAGTACTTCGGCGCTACTTCCATCACCACGTGGTACTGGTTCAGCGGGTTGTAGATCGTCGACACCTGGCGCTGGCCGAACGCGTCATACAAGGTGTTATCGATTTGCGCCGGCTTGATGCCGAGGCGCGAGGCGGTTGCGCGGTCGATCGTCACCATCGCCTCGAGGCCGCCTTGCTGCTGGTCGGAATTCACGTCGGCGAGTTCGGGGCGCGCTTGCAGCGCCTCAGTGAGCTTCGGTCCCCACAGATACAGATCGGGCGTCGAATCGGCCAGCAGCGTGAACTGATACTGCGCGTTCGATTGCCGGCCGCCGACGCGAATGTCCTGCACCGCCTGCAGAAAGGTCCGCGCACCGGCCACGTCGCCGAGCGGGGCGCGCAGTTGCTGGATCACCTGGTCGGCGGATAGCTTGCGCTCGCTCTTCGGCTTCAGCGAAACAAACATGAAGCCGGAGTTGGTCTGCCGGCCGCCGGTGAAACCGGCCACGCTTTCCACGGCGGGATTTCTGCCGACGATCTCCATCATCTCGGAGAACTTGCCCTTCATCGCCTGGAACGACGTGCTCTGGTCGGCCTGAATGCCGCCGACCAGCCGGCCCGTGTCCTGCTGCGGAAAGAAGCCCTTCGGCACGATGATGTACAGCCAGATGTTCAGTCCGATGGTGGCGAGCAGAATCATCACGATCAGGCGCGGATGCAGCAGCGCCCAGCCGAGCGTGCGCTCGTAACCGCGATGCATCGACGTAAAGCCGCGTTCGAGCCAGAGGCCGAAACGTCCTTCTTCCGTCTTTTCGTGCGGCTCGCGCAGGAGGCGCGAACACATCATCGGCGTCAAGGTGAGCGAGACGATCAGCGACACGCCGATCGCGAGCGAGAGCGTCAGCGCGAATTCGCGAAACAGCCGCCCGACAATGCCGCCCATCAACAGAATCGGCAGGAACACGGCGACCAGCGAGATACTGATCGACACCACCGTGAAGCCGACCTCGCGCGCGCCGAGGAACGCGGCCTGCATGCGCGGCACGCCGTTTTCTATATGCCGTGAGATGTTCTCCAGCACCACGATCGCGTCGTCGACCACGAAGCCGGTCGCGATCGTCAATGCCATCAGCGACAGGTTGTCGATGGAAAAGCCCAGCATATACATCGCGCCGAACGTGCCGATGATCGAGATCGGCACGGCCACGCTCGGAATCAGCGTGGCGCGCCAGTTGCGCAGGAACAGGAACACCACCATCACCACCAGCGCCACCGCGATCATCAAGGTGCGCTCGGTGTCTTTCAGCGACGCGCGGATCGTCGTGGAGCGGTCGGCGGCCGGCGCGATGTCGACGTCGGCGGGCAGCGACGCGTGCAACTGCGGCAGCATCGCCATCACGCGGTCGATGGTGTCGATAATGTTCGCACCGGGCTGGCGGTACAGAATCACCAGCACCGAACGCTTGCCGTTGAAGAGGCCCAGGTTGCGCAGATCTTCGACCGAATCGACCACTTCCGACACATCGGACAGCTTCACCGCCGCGCCATTACGGTACGCGATGACCAGATCTTTATACTGCGACGCCTTGCTCGCCTGGTCGTTGGTATAGATCTGCACGCGGTTCGGGCCGAACTCGATCGAGCCTTTCGGGCTGTTCGCGTTGGCCGCGGCAAGCGCCGCGCGCACGTCTTCGAGGCCGATGCCGTAGTGGGACAGTGCATGCGGTTCCAGTTCGACACGCACCGCCGGATTGGCCGAACCGCTCACATCCACTTCCCCGACACCGTCCACCTGCGACAGCGACTGCTGCAACACGGTGGCCGCGGAGTCGTACAACTGGCCGGCGGTCAGCGTCTTCGACGTGAGCGCGAGAATCAGGATCGGCGCGTCAGCCGGATTCACCTTGTGATACGTCGGGTTGCTGCGCAGGCTTGCCGGCAGATCGGCGCGCGCGGCGTTGATGGCCGCTTGCACGTCGCGCGCGGCGCCGTCGATGTCGCGGTTCAGGCCGAACTGCAATGTAATGCGCGTCGAGCCGACCGAGCTCTGCGAGGTCATTTCGGTGACGTCGGCGATCGAGCCGAGATGCCGTTCGAGCGGACTGGCGACACTGGTCGCCACCGTGTCCGGGCTCGCGCCCGGCAACGTGGCCTGCACCGAAATAGTCGGGAAGTCGACCTGCGGCAGCGGCGCGACCGGCAGCTTGGTGAACGCAAAAATCCCGGCCATCGCGATGCCGACCGCCAACAGCGTGGTGGCGACCGGGCGGGAGATAAACGGACGCGACAGGTTCATCGCTCAGGTCCCTGCATCGGTGGCGGGCGGCGTCGCGCCTTTGGAAGAATCGCCGCGATCAAAGCGCTCGCGCACACGGCGGGCGAGTGAGTCGAAGCCAAGATAGATCACCGGCGTCGTGAACAGCGTGAGCAACTGACTGACGATCAAACCGCCGGCAATCGCGATACCGAGCGGGCGGCGCAACTCCGAGCCTGCACCGGTGCCGAGCATCAGCGGCAGGGCGCCGAGCAGGGCGGCGAGCGTGGTCATCAGGATCGGCCGGAAGCGCAGCAGACACGCCTGATAGATGGCTTCACGCGGCGACTTGCCTTCCTCGCGCTCGGCGTAGAGCGCAAAGTCGATCATCATGATGGCGTTCTTCTTCACGATACCGATCAGCAGCACGATACCGATGATGCCGATGATGTCCAGATCGTGCCCGGTAATCAACAGCGCGAGCAGCGCGCCGACGCCCGCCGAAGGCAGCGTCGACAGAATCGTGATCGGGTGAATGAAGCTTTCGTACAGCACGCCGAGCACGATATACATCGTGACGATCGCCGCCAGAATCAGGAACAGTTCGTTCGACAACGACGCCTGGAACGCCAGCGCCGCGCCCTGGAAGCGCGTCTGGAACGACGCCGGCAAGGCGATATCCTTCTCCGCCTGATCGATCGCTTTCACCGCCGCGCCAAGCGACGAGCCGGGCGCGAGATTGAACGAAACGGTCGTGGCCGGGAACTGGCTCAAATGCGTGACCAGCAGCGGCGCGGGCTTCTCGATGAACTTCGCAATCGACGACAACGGCACCTGGCCGCCCGTCGAGGTGGAAGAGGGCAGGTAGATCGAATTCAGCGATTCCGTGTAGTGCTGCATCTGCGGCTGCGCTTCCAGAATCACGCGGTACTGGTTCGACTGCGTGAAGATGGTCGAGATGATGCGCTGGCCGAAGGCGTCATACAACGCGCTGTCGACGGTAGCGGGCGTGATGCCGTAACGCGACGCGGTGGCGCGGTCGATTTCGATGTAGACCGACTGGCCGTTGTCCTGCAAGTCGGTGGCCACGTCGGCGAGTTCAGGCGACTGCTTCAGCCGGTCGACCAGCTTCGGCACCCACGTGGTGAATTCGCTGATGTTCGGGTCGGTCAGCATGAACTGGTACTGCGTCGGACTGACAGTGGAATCGATCGTCAGATCCTGCACCGGCTGCATATACAGCGAGGCGCCCGGAATATGCGCGACGTCTTGTTGCAGCTGGCGGATCACGTCGCTCGCGGTGTTGCTGCGGTCGTCGCGCGGCTTCAGGTTGATCAGCATGCGGCCACTGTTCAACGTGATGTTGCTGCCGTCCACGCCGATGAACGAGGTGAGGCTTTCCACGTCGGGGTTCTTCAGGATCTGCGCGGCGAGTTCCTGTTGACGCTCGGCCATCGACGCATACGACACCGACTGCGGGGCTTGCGTGATCGCCTGGATCACGCCGGTGTCCTGCACCGGGAAGAAGCCCTTCGGAATGAACACGTACAGCACGCCGGTCAGCACCAGCGTGAGCACCGCGACGAACAGCGTGGAGCGTTCCCGATTCAGCACCCAGGTGAGCGCGACTGCGTAGCGGCCGATCACCCAGTCGATAAACCTGTGGGCCTTCGCTTCGAACCGGTGGCTTTCGTGCGGCGGCGAGTGGCGCAGGAGCTTCGCGCACATCATCGGCACGAGCGTGAGCGAGACGATGGCCGAAATCACGATCGTCACAGCCAGGGTGATCGCGAATTCGTGGAACAGACGCCCGACCACGTCGCCCATGAAGAGCAGTGGAATCAGCACGGCGATCAGCGAAACTGTCAGCGAAATGATCGTGAAGCCGATCTGTTTGGAGCCCTTCAGCGCGGCCTCCAGTGGCGACTCGCCTTCTTCCACGTAGCGCGCGATGTTCTCGATCATCACGATCGCATCGTCGACCACAAAGCCGGTCGCGATGGTCAACGCCATCAGCGACAGGTTGTCCAGCGAGAAACCACACAGGTACATCACGGCCAGCGTGCCGATCAGCGACAGCGGCACCGACAGGCTCGGGATGATGGTGGCGTAGATGTTGGCGAGGAACAGGTACATCACCAGCACCACCAGCACGACCGACATCAGCAATTCGAACTGCACGTCGCGCACGGAAGCGCGGATCGTGGTGGTCCGGTCCGTGACGATCTCCACCTCGAGCGCCGCGGGCAGCGACTGTTGCAGTTGCGGCAGCAGCGCCTTGATGCTGTCGACCACCTGGATCACGTTCGCGCCCGGCTGGCGCTGCACATTCAGGATGATCGCCGGTGTGTTGTTGACCCATGCGCCGAGCTTGGTGTTCTCCGCGCCCTGCACGATGGTGGCGACGTCCGTCAGCATGACCGGGCGGCCGTTCTTGTACGCGACCACGGCGCTCTTATAAGCTTCGGCGTCGGTCAGCTGATCGTTCGCGTTGATCGTGTAATTGCGCGTCGGGCCGTCGAAGTTACCCTTCGGCGTGTTGACGTTCAGGTTCGAAATCGTGGTGCGCAGATCGTCCAGATTCAGACCGTACGCGGCGAGCGCGCGCGGGTTCGCCTGAATCCGCACGGCCGGGCGTTGCCCGCCTGACAGGCTCACGAGACCCACACCCGCCACCTGGGAAATCTTCTGCGCGAGACGCGTATCGGCCAGATCCTGCACCTGCGTGAGCGGCAGCGTTTTCGAGGTGATCGCCAGCGTGATGATCGGCGCGTCGGCGGGATTGACCTTCGCGTAGATCGGCGGCGCAGGCAGGTCGGACGGCAGCAGGTTGCCCGCGGCGTTGATGGCGGCCTGGACTTCCTGCTCGGCGATATCGAGCGGCAGATCGAGGCTGAACTGCAGCGTGATGATCGACGAGCCGGCCGAGCTTTGCGACGACATCTGATTCAACGACGGCATCTGCCCGAACTGGCGTTCGAGCGGCGCGGTGACCGACGAGGTCATCACGTCCGGGCTCGCGCCCGGATAGAAGGTCTGCACCTGGATCGTCGGATAGTCGACCTCGGGCAGCGCGGAGAGCGGCAGAAAGCGCAGCGCGACGAGACCGACCAGCATGATCGCCGCCATCAGCAGCGCGGTGCCGACGGGGCGCAGAATAAAGGCGCGGGATGGATTCATGCGGTAGTTGCTGTGCCTTTATTCCGAGGCTTGCGCCGCGTGTTTGCGATGATGTCCATGCGCGGCGGATGCGCCAGAAGCGGCGGCCGCGCCGCTCGCGCCACGCGCGCCAGAAGCGCCGCGCGGCTTGTCGGCCGGAATTGTGATCTTCGCGCCTTCCTTCAGCCGGTCCGAACCGTCGATCACGACGCGCTCGCCGACTTGCAGGCCAGATTTGATGCTGGTGCGTTCGCCGTCCACCGGACCCACCTTGACCGCACGCACCGTCACCGTGTTGTCCGGCTTCACGACGTACACGAACGGACCCATCGAGCCATTCAGCACGGCCGGCGTCGGCACGATCACCGCGTCCTTGATCGTATCCACGAGGAGGCGTGTATTCACGAACTGATTCGGGAACAGCAGGTTCTTGTCGTTCTGGAAGATCGCGCGCAGCTTGACCGTGCCGGTGGTGGTGTCGATCTGGTTATCCAGGGTTTCGAGTGAGCCGCCTTCGAGCGAGGTGGTGTTGCTGCGGTCATACGCGGTGACCGACAGCTTCGCGCCGGTTTGCGTCTGCTGGATGATCTGCTGCAGATTGTCTTCGGAAGTCGTGAAGATCACGCTGATCGGCTGCAACTGCGTAATCACGACGATGCCGTTGGTCAGGCTCGGCGTCACGTAGTTGCCCGGATCGACCTGGCGCAGACCGACTCGCCCCGACACCGGCGCGGTGATGCGCGCATAGACGAGGTCGAGTTTGAAGGTATCGATGTTCGCCTTGTCGGACTTCACCGTGCCTTCATATTGCTTGACCAGCGAGGCTTGCGTGTCGACTTGCTGGCTGGCGATCGAGTCTTGCGCGAGCAGCGTCTGATAGCGTTTCAGGTCGAGGCGAGCAGTTTGCAGCAGCGCTTCGTCGCGCGCGAGGGTGCCTTGCGCGTTGTCCAGCGAGATCTGATAGGGGCGCGGGTCGATCTGGGCAAGCACATCGCCCTTCTTGACCATCTGGCCTTCCTTGAAAAACACATCTTGCAGCGTGCCGCTCAACTGCGGCAGCACGGTGACGTTGGCGAGCGGCGTGACTGTGCCGAGCGCGGTCAGCACCACCGGCATCTCACCCTGTCTGGCGGTCGCCACGTGAACCGGCTGCGGCATGTTGGCCAGGCCGCCCGCTCCACCGCGGCCCGCGCGGCCGCTGCTCGCACCGGCTGTCGCGCGCGCGCCGCTGGGCCCGCCCCACGGATGCCAGCGCCACAACACGACCCCGAGGATGACCAGCGCCGCCACGATCAGGGCGATGTTGCGGCCGCGATGGCGTTTGGCTGCAACCGGCATGGTGCCGGGACCGCCAGCAGGCTTCCCGGTGGAGGACGGTTGCGGACCGGGTTGGGAAGTGGGTCGCGAACCGGGTTGTGAAGCCGGAGCGGCAGGGCGTGAGGTTTCCGAAAGCTTTTGTTGTTCGTCCATCGGTTCGGTCAGGTGACTGGCTTTGATGTGAGCCGCTCGTGCGATTGCGCCGCTTCGACAATTCGGCGGGCCGGCACGCAGGCGGCATGACAGGCGGTTTCGACAGCGGACGCGCCGCAAATGTTCAGCGCGATGCTACCCGAGGCGCGGGATCAAGATGTTAACTCAACGCGCCATCATGGCAGTTCGGCGAGACGTTATCGAAGGGTGATAGCGGCAAGCCGGGCGAGCGCCCCGCGACGAGAATGCGTGATCCTACGTTGCGAGCGTTGTAACAGTCCACCTGTGTATTTTTCTATTGATTACGAAAGTTACAGTGCGAATGGAGGACGGGTGGAGAATGCCGTGGCTGCCGGCCGGCAAGCGTCTCTCGCGTTTCAGTTATCCAGACGGCGCCCCGGGGTGCCGCCGATCTCGAGAACGATCTTACTGATGCATTCGAGCAGGGCCGGCGCCGCGCGCGATATCAGCCAATCGCGCGGGCACTGATCCGCGGAGCCGCCGCAATTGACTGCGTAGCGTTCGCCCGAGGGTCCGGTGAATCCTGTCGCGATGGCGTTCAAGCCGTCGTACCATTCGCCCGTGGCGATCGCGAAGCCTTGCTCCGCGGTTTCCTGTAGCGCGCTTGTCAGACGATTACTGATGTAGCCCCAATCGTCACCTTCAGCGGCCTGCAAGCCGATCAGTAATTTTTCGCGTTCCGATTCGGCGAGCGCTGACAGATAGGCGCGGCCGACTGCCGTACGGCTAAGGTCCATGCGCGAGCCGATTTCGAGGCGCGACACCAGCACCGCCGAACGTGGCCGGATCGCGTCGATCACCACCATGTCGAGGCGGTCGCGTACGGCCAGATGCACGGATAAGGCGGTGCGTTCGGCGAGTTCGATGAGGAAAGGGCGCGCTCGCGCCCGGATGTCGAAGTTACGCAGAAAACCGTTGCTCAACTCCAGTACTGACGAGGTCAGCACGAATCGCTCGCTGTCGGGCAAGCGGAAAAGGAAACCTGCGCCGACGAGCGTGGCGGTAATCCGCGAGACGGTGGGCTTCGGAATGCCGGTTAGCTCGGTCAATTCGCGGTTGCTGAGCGGTGCGTCGGCTGCGGCGATCGAGCGCAGCACGGTCAAGCCGCGTGCCAGCGCGGTGACTTCGTCGCCCGAGCCGTCTTTGTCTTTGGCTGGGACTGCGGCGGCTCGGGAGGGCGCGGTTCGGGTCATATCGTTTTTATGGAACTATATTTCAGTTTTCTGTTCTCTTGCCTGCCAACGACTGTTGCACAACGGCTGGGCGGAGGCCCCAAAATGGGGCATGTAGTCCATTTTTCATCTGAAGATTCATTGTATCGGAATATTTTGCCGCGACGAATGAAGCCTTTTTAGATTTTGCTTGACTTAGTCAGCATAACCATAAAAAATGGAATCTCATTTCGAAAGACGGTTTCAGGTTCTGTATTTTGAAATACCGAACCAACCGTGGCCTGCGGAGTGTCTGTTCGAGTGCCTTTAACAGTCCCAGTAACAGTCAACGCAGTTTCTGTCTCGAGTCCGGCGCCCAGCATCGCGCGCCCGTCCAACTTTCGAATCCCGGCTCTCAGGTTCTAGCACGGCCCTCGGAATGGCTAGAACTTTTTAAGGCGTCACGGAAACGTGACGCCTTTTTTTTTTGTGCGCCCGGCATGGGCGCACTCTAGTGCGTGTAAGTCCCACCGCAAGTTGATCACAGCGAGCGAAGCGCAACTGCGTGAGGGCGAGCGGGTTTGATCGGGTCGACTACGACAGGGCTCTCGTAAATTCGGAGGCGGTCCGTCGCTAGTGTGCGGTTTCGATTACGCTCCAGACACGCTCAGCGGACTCGCCCGTGAATCGTCTTGCAATAATCGCCCGGCATCGGTCGCAACGATAATGTTCGAGCGCGAGCGCACCGTTGCATTGCGCCACACCAATCAACGTGATGCCTTCTTGTCTCTCAACATCAACAGGCCGGCCATCAATCTCGGCACATCCGTCGCAGACTTTCATGGCGCCTCCAGAATCACATCACCGTCATTGGCAAGCGTTCGCACGCATCGCTCAAAAGAGGCCCGCGGGAGGCGGGGCAAGATTGATGCACCCGCAGAGGAGACAACGCGGGCCAAGTCAGTATCTGATTGCGCAAAGCGCCTCGGCAAGCGCGAAAAAAATAAACAAAGAGGGCACGATCATGGCTTCTTCCAGCCGTCATTTGTGCGGCTTGGCCGGCGATAGTGCGCGGATCGCTGACAAGTGAACCGAGGTTTGTTCATGGAAGAAGCTGCCGGCTTTCACGTCATCTACGAAAGACGAGTCGGCAGTATTGAGGACGACAGACGATACAGCACGGAACAGGTGCCTCGTTCTTCAACTTAGTGCGTCGCCGAGGCTAACTGCTCCCGAAAAGGGCCTGCGTTGGACGCAGGGCCGGGCAAAAGACCGGCTAGCGGTCGTTTGCCCGGCTCGGCATGTAACTTGCCTCTTTCCAGTAGGCTTTATCTGTCTGGTTCATAGCCCTCGTCGACTTGAGGGCCCGGTGCAAACATTGAGTCCGTGTTCGTTTCCTTTGGGAGAGCTATCACACGCGCGTTCGTTGCAGCAGCCAGAAAACCGCAGGAGGACACTATGTTTCGGTCCACCCCAGTCATTGCCAGCAAAACCGTAGGCGGCGAAAGGATTCACGCTGAATTTCTCTGCGACACGGGACGGCTGCGAATCATCGGCGGCGTCACAGTGCGAGCAGAATGGTTTCCGCCGCATTCGTGGTTTGCTATTGCATCTGTCGCGGGATACAGCCGATGGGGTACCCGCCCGGACGAGACGGACTTGCTGCGACTTATTGATAATTTTGTACAGTTGCCAGGACAGCCGCCCTTACAAGCGGAACCATGAGTGCAACCTGGGATTTCCGACCGAAGTAATGCACCGGATGGCCGAGCTCAACAGGCTATTCGTGTGCGCCTGGTCACTGGGGCCACGCGTCTACGCCACCGCAGTGGATCGCGGTGGCGTAGGGTTTAGAGCAACAGACTAGCTGTCCGCATGGCGCGGCTTAGCACTTGTGTTTTTCAGTGCTCGCTCGGTCTGATGCTGAGGTCGTTTTCCACCACCTCATGGGTCGCTGACCAGTACGGCTGCCGATTGTAGTAGTTATACGTCGACTCTCCCCATTTCGCATCCGCCATCATCGGCCAGTGGTCCTTGTCGAAACCCGGGTCGTCCTTAAGGCGCTGTGCGACCATATCGACGACAAAGCACTTCTCGTCCGTATCGAGAGTCAGTGCGCTCCACGGTATGGCATGCAGGGTAGAACCCATTCCGAGGAAACCCCCCTCAGAGATTACGGCATAGGCGATGCGTCCGTTCCTGACGTCAAGCATGATGTCTGAAATTTTCCCCACGTGTTCGCCATCAGAGGACATGACTTTGTTCCCATCGAGCGTTGCCGCGGCCATGATGTCCGGCCCCGGTCCTTCGCCCATACCACCGCCGACGATGTTAGCTCCGCGTTGGGTGTCACCTTGCGGGTTGATTGAGCCCATGATTCACCTCCTTCGAAAAAGGTACTCCGAAGACGCGCAAGCGGTGTACCTGAGTTGCCGGCCGCAGGCCAATTACACCCAAAGTTTTGAGGGTATGGGTTGCCATCGGGAAACTGCCGGAGCGGGCAGATTGATGCGGGTTTGGGGACCCGACAAACGCTTCGCCAACAGCGAGTCAATGGCGCACTCCAGGACACCCAGGTCGACGGGCTTGGAAAGGAAAACATTCCACAGCGTGGATTTCTCTTTTGGCGGGATCCGGCCGGATGCCATGACCACAGGAATCTGGGCAAGTGCGGGGTAAAACTTTAGTCGTTCGCACAAGGCAATTCCGTCCATTCCTGGCATGTTCCAGTCAGTGACAATCAAATCGGGAAGGCATTGCGCAGCTTTGTCGAGCGCTGCCTCCCCGCCTTCCGCGAGAAGTATGTGGTAACCGTGCCCCGCCAGGATAATCTGGAGCATCCAGAGCGAATCCACGTCGTCGTCGACGAGCAGGATGGTAGACATATCGCAAACCCTGAAATATTCCCTCCTTTTTCCGCAACCCCCATGCCTGCCAATCTGTCTGCGGCCGCGTCGCTTTCGAGTTATGCCAAGGTGGCTTGGCTGACCTGCGGCACGAGAATTGCGCGGAACAGAGCGCGGTTTCACACCTTCCGGTGCTAACGACCGCTTCGCGTTTAAGGAGAATGCCATGCGAGTCGCGACGAGAGGAGTTTTGATTTCAGCATTGATCTTCGGTATCTCAGGGACCGTCTACGCCCAAGGCGCGGGCGGCGGGGGGGCGGCCGGCGGTCAAGGCGGCACGGGCATGAGCAAACCGAACGCGAGTGGTTCAACCGATACGGTATCGGGCGCGTCCGGGGCGAATACCATGGCGCCTACGGGTAGCACCTCGCACAAGAAGATGCATAAGAAGTCCAGCGCCGCTACGCCGGCGTCGGCCACCAATCCGGGTTCGGGTGGCAGTTGAAAAGTACGTTTTGACGATGTCAGGCGGTCGCGCGTATTGCGACTTCAGTAACAGTGAGATGGCGTCGACCGCCCAGCGTAACGCTTCCAATTGACGGCGAGTTGCTTGTACGCATTGATAGTTTGACCGGTGGCGAGTGGATGACTCTCCCCCGACGTTAAGGAACTTGCGGGCGAGAAACTGCCCACGCCTCTTCAACTGCCCACGCTTCTTCATGAGTCGCATCCAGGATGCCACTCATGGCGCCGCACTGTCGTCTTGTTTTTTGTGCTGCGACGCCATCCGCGCCTGCTGAGCAGGGGACACCGGATCGTAGTGGCTGAGCTGGATACTGTAGTGACCGTGGCCGCCGGCGATCGCATTCAGACGCGACTGATAGTCGTTGAGTTCGGACAATGGCACCTGCCCCGTAACGACCACGGCGTTGCCGGTGGCTGTGCGTGTGCCATGCACCTGCCCGCGCTTGGCGGACAGGTCGCCGATGATGTCGCCCATCGCGGCTTCCGGCGTCATCACCTCGATGTCCACGATGGGTTCGAGCAGGATGGGCTGGGCTTTCAGCACTGCATCGATGAAAGCCTTGCGCCCGGCCGAGACGAATGCCACTTCCTTGGAGTCGACTGAATGGCTCTTGCCGTCGTAGACGGTGACGCGCACGTCCTGCATCGGGAAGCCGGCAAGCGGCCCGCTGTCGATGACCTGCAAGATGCCTTTCTCGACAGCGGGAATGAACTGACCGGGGATGGCGCCGCCCTTGACGGCGTCGACGAACTCGAAGCCGGTGCCTCGCGGCAGTGGCTCCACGCGCAGCATCACTTCGCCGAATTGCCCGGCGCCGCCGGTTTGCTTCTTGTGGCGACAGTGCCCCTCGGCCTTGGCGCCGATGGTTTCCCGATAGGCGATCTTCGGCGGCCGCGTCACGACCTCGAGCTTGTACTGCTCGGATAGACGCTCCAGCATGACGCGAAGGTGCAACTCGCCGAGACCTCGCACCACCGTCTCATTGGTGCTGACCGGGTGTTCGATGCGCAGGCAAGGGTCTTCCGCACTCAGCTTTTGCAGAACTTCCCAGAGGCGCTGCTCGTTGCCCGGGCGCGCAGGCTCGATCGCGAGGCCATAGATGGGCGTGGGGAAGTCGAGCGGGGTCAGATGGATGTTGCCGTCCTCGGGGGCATCATGCAGCACGGCATCGAAGCCGATCTCGTCGACTTTGGCCGTGGCGCAGATATCGCCTGGTCCGGCTTGCGGGACGTCCACGTGCTCTTTGCCCTGCAGCATCATCAGATGGGCGACCCTGAACGGCTGGCGCGCGTCGCCGATATAGAGCTGGCTGTCGCGCCTGACCGTGCCCTGATGGATGCGAAACACGGCCATTTTGCCGATGTAAGGGTCCATGACAATCTTGAAGACATGGGCCAATACATGCTTGCCGGCGACCGGCTCGGCGCGTACGACTTGCTGGCGGCCGCCGGCATCGCGGTAGAAGAGCGGCGGGTTGCCTTCCATGGGATTGGGCAGGAGCCGGACGAACACGTCGAGCAATTCCGCGATGCCTGCGCCGTTGGCCGCCGACGTGAAGCAAACCGGCACCAGATGACCTTCGCGCAATGCTCGCTCGAAGGGTTCGTGCAACTGCTCGGGGCTGATAGCCTCGCCTTGCTCCAGGTAAAGCTCCATCAAGGCCGGGTCGATCTCGACCACTTGATCGACTAGCGCATTGTGCGCGGCCGCAACAGACAGGAAATCGGCATCGCCTGCAGGGTTAAAAAAGCAATCCACCACTTGGCGGCCGCCTTGCGCCGGCAGGTTGATGGCCAGGCATTCCTTGCCGAAGGCCTCCTGGATTTGCGTCAAAAGCCCCGGAAGGTCGACCTTTTCGCCGTCGATGCCGTTGACGATGATCATTCTGCAGAGCTTGCGCTGTTCCGCCCAGGCCATCATGCGCCGGGTCGTCATTTCGATGCCGGCCTGTGCATTAATGACGACGGCGGCAGTCTCGACAGCGGGCAGGGCACTGATCGACAGCCCGGAAAAGTCCGGATAGCCGGGCGTATCCAGTAGATAAATGCGGGCATCCCGGTAGTCCAGGTGGGTGACGGCGGAGTTCAGCGAGTGGTGATATTTGCGCTCGAGCGGGTCGAAATCGCAGACCGTGGTGCCACGCTCCACGCTGCCGGGCGCGTGTAACGCGCCACCTCGGTGCAGCAGGGCTTCGACGAGCGATGTCTTGCCGCATCCGGCATGCCCGACCAGGGCGATGGTGCGGATGGCGTCGGGGCTGTAAGCCATGGTCGCCCTCGTCCAGTAGTGGATGTGGGGCCATTATTGGCGAAAACCGAACCGCGTGCCATACGGGGTGATCGTTCCCATTCGTTTTCATGCCCGCGCAGTCACGGCGCGGCAGTCCGCATGTTTTCACGCGCGAGCCAACGCGACCTATCCTTAAGGAATCTTGAGCAATAGTCTCCCGTTTCCTTCCTTCCGGAGGAGGTACGTCATGTCAATGTCTGCCACGCTTCAGGAGTGCCTGCGCAGCAAGGGCTCCCAGTACGAAATCGTGCATCATCCGCACAGCCATTCCAGCATCGAAACCGCGGCGGCAGCGCATATTCCCGGCGATCGCCTTGCCAAGACGGTGCTGTTCGAAGACGAGCACGGCTATGTGGCGACGGTGTTGCCATCGACCTACGCCGTGCGGCTGTCCGAGCTTTGGGCAAAGACCGGACGCCACCTCCTGCTGGCCAAAGAGGTGGATCTGCGGGAGCTGTTCAAGGATTGCGACATAGGAGCGCTCCCGCCGGTATGTACGGCCTATGGCATGCGAACCTATCTCGACGAAAGTCTTGCCCAGCAGCCGGACGTCTATTTTGAGGCCGGCGATCATGAAGAGTTGATTCACATGGGCACGGATCAATTCCTGGATCTGATGGACCGAGCCGAGCGGATACGCTTCGCCCGTCGCATGCAGGGTATGTCAGCCTGATTGGTGTCCCCCGATACGTAAGGCACTGTGCAGTGCGGCATAAAAGATACCGATCCTACAAATCGGCTCCGCTAATCAGGCGGTAGGCGGGCTGTGCCCGAATAGCTAGTTTCGGCCATCGCATGGCCTACCGAAGACCCAGCGCCAGCTCCACAAACTGCATCGCCCGGGCGTTGGCGTCGCCATGTCGGTGAACGATGTACAGCGTGGTGACGGTGTCGGTCTCGTCCAGGTGTCGGAACACAACGCCCGGCACCGCGATGGTCTGCAGCGTCGACGGCACGAGCGCAATACCGAGCCCGGTGGCGGTCAGCCCGATCAGGGTGGAAGCCTGCTGGGCCTCCTGGACGACCTGAGGTTCGAATCCGCGCTTCGCGCACAACGCGAGAATCTTCTCGGAAACCGCGACCCCCGCTTGCCGCGGATAGGCGATGAACGGCTCGTCGCGCAAATCCTTAAGCTTGATCGACGCGGCATTGGCGAGTCGATGCCGGGCGTGCATGGCGAGCAATAGCGGCTCTTCCATCAGCGGCGTGAACACCAGGTCGGTGGGGGGCGTGCTTTCGGGCATCCGCAGCAACCCGACGTCAATTTCGCGCTGCTCGATCGCCTCGATCTGCCGGGACGACGACAACTCCAGCAGCGTGATGTTGACCTTCGGACGTTGCGTCCGGTACGCGTGAATCAGTCTCGGGAAAAACGGTGACAGTGTTGACGCGTTGGTAAAGCCGACTCGCAAACGCCCGACTTCGCCGCTGACGGTCTCCCAGACGCTTTCCTTCGCGTGTTCGATCCGCGCGAGGATCGCCCGCGCGTCGTCCAGCAACGCCAGCCCCGCCTCGGTCAGTGCGACAGTGCGGCGCGTGCGGTGGAACAGCCGCGCGCCTAGTTCCGCCTCCAGTGACTGGATCGCAAGGCTCAACGGCGCCTGCGTAATGCCCAGCCGCTCGGCGCTGCGGCGGAAATGCAGCTCCTGCGCAAGTACCACGAAAAATTCCAGATGACGGATGTTCATTGATTTGCTCTGTGAATCAATAACCTTGATTTGGAGAATAAATCAAAACTGTTTCCCGGGCGATACTGTCTTCCACCAACACAACGACGGAGACAGCATGAACGGTGCAGAACTGGTCGAACGCCTGCGAGCGCGACACAAGATCATTGCGCTGGGAATTCGCGCCTCGCGCACGACGGATGCGGTCCGTTGGGCCAAAGCGGCCGGCTACGACACGATCTGGGTGGATATGGAACACAGTTCGCTGCCGGTCGACACCGTGTCGCAACTGTGCTCATGCGCGGTCGACCTCGGCCTGATGCCGTGGGTGCGCGTGCCGGAACGCGATTACGGCACGATCAACCGCGTGCTGGATGGCGGCGCGCTTGGCATCATCGTGCCGCGCGTCGAGACCGCCGACCAGGCGCGCGACGCGGTGATCGCCACGCGCTTTCCGCCGCTCGGCCAGCGTTCGCAACTGGCGACGCTGCCCTACGTCAACTTCGAGAAACTTCCCGCTCGCGAACTCAACCGCCGTTTGAACGAGGCAACCGTACTCAAAGTGCTGATCGAAAGCCGCGCTGGCGTCGAAGCGGCCGACGCGATCGCGGCGATCGAAGGCGTCGACGTGCTCGCGCTCGGTTGCAATGATCTCTCCGCCGATCTGGGCCACACCGGTGAATCGGCGCATCCCGAGGTCGTGGCCGCGTGCCGCAAGGTAATCGCGGCGGCAGAGCGGCACGGCAAGGTGGTGATCGTGGGCGGAATGGCGGAGTGCGAGGCGCTCAGTGAATTGCGCCGCGAGGGCGCCGCGCCTTTCATCTTCGCGGGCATCGACAGTGATGTTTATCTGGCCGCGCTGCGCGAACGCGTCGAGCAGGCACGTCAACTTTAATTCGAACTTTTACTTTCAAATCATGGCAGAAACCCCGCTGATTTCCACGCCGATGCGTGACTATGAAACCCTGTCGAGGCCGTCATTCACAATGCCGCCGCTCGCTTGCGACGCGCACATGCACGTGTTCGGCTCCGAAGACAAATACCCGAAGGTCGAGCATCCGCACTACACGCTGCCGGACGGCAAGCTCGCGCACTATCTGCAGATGATGAACGTGCTGCAGCTGAAGCGTTTCGTGATCGTGCAGCCGAGTTTTTACGGTACGGACAACCGTTGTCTGATCGACGCGTTGCACGTGGCGGGTTCGATCGCGCGCGGTGTCGTGATGATCGAGGAGAACACGGACGCGGCGACGCTCGACAGCTTCCATCAGTCCGGCGTGCGCGCGGTGCGCCTCGATCTGTTTGCGCGTTCCGGGCTGCCGACCGTCGAGATTCAGCAGTACATCACGCGGATGGCCCGCTTGTGCGCAAGCCTAGGCTGGCACGTGCAGTTCTATGCGCCGGGCTGGGTCGTGCGCAATCTGATTCCGTTTCTCGCCGACGTAGAGACCGATTTCGTCATTGATCACATGGGCTACATGCTCGAAGAAGACGGCCTCACGCAAGCGGATTTCGACCGTCTGCTCAGCTTGCTGAAAGACGGCAACTGCTGGCTTAAACTCAGTGCGCCGTACCGGATCGCCAAACATCGTGGCTATGAAGCGGTGGCGCCGATGGCTGAAGCCATCATCAAGGCTGCGCCGCACAAGGTTATCTGGGGTTCGGACTGGCCGCACATTCCCGATTCGACGCGCGACACCGGCGAATTGCTGAACCTGCTCGGTGCGTGGACCGACGATCCGGCGGTGCACAAGATGATCCTGTCCGACAACCCCGCGCGGCTGTTCGATTACTGAGCGGCAACTGAGCGAACACTAAGCGACTACTGAGGCAGTACACACCCACTATGTCTTATCAACCCAACGCAGCGTTTGCCGGTCTCTTTCGCGCGTTCACATCGGACCCGCAGAGCATCGGCGCGCATCTGACGCAGCAGATGGCGCAGCAACAAGCGGACGATCCATTGCTGGTGTCGACCGGCAGCGACATCGTGCTGTTTCCCGGCGCGGGGCGGGCGCCGACGATTGAGAGCTTTCGCAAATCGACGCGTGGCTTCATCGAGTTGACGGCGGTATCGCATTTGCCGCTGGCACTGGCTTACCTTGCGCGGATGCGTGAACTGTCGCCGCACGACGACGCGTGGCAACGCGATGCGTCGAATCTGCGCGGCCATGCGCAGGCAACCCGCGCGGCGAACTCGCTTGCGCTGTGGCGCGATCACGTGGCGGTCGATAGCTTCGCGGGCCACGAGCAGAAGATCGCCGATCTCGTCGACTACACGTGTGGCGTGACGATCGATTTTCTTGATCGGATCGAGAAAGATCATTCGTTGCTGAGCTTCGAGCGCCTGAACGACGAGTACTTCGCCGCGCCAGCCACGAGCGCGTTTCCTGTGCCGATGAACGACGTGATGTTCGCGACCTTCGGACTCGCGTTTCTCGACATCGTCTACCGCATCGGCAACTGGTTGCGCGCGCAAGCGCTCGACTGGAACCGCTTGATGGTGCTCGTCAGCGGCCGGTCGGGCAGGGCGACTGCCGGTGTGACGTGGGCGTCGAACAATATGTGCTATCTGGTATGGTGCGCGTCGAATCGCGTGCTGCTGCCGGAGCGCGTGTTCGTCGCACCGCACGCACCATCGTTCTCGGTCTCCGAACTGCCGGACGCTGCAGGCCTTTCGGAACTGGAACGCACGTATCGCGAGTTGTGGCTCAACACCCGTTCGAGTATCGATGTCGCGCGCGCGCTGTTCCCCGAGCAGCATCCGTATCACTTCGATCCGGCGCCCCCCGGCGGCATGCCGCCCATCACCTCGATCGATGACCGCGACGCGACCACGGCGCGCCTGCGCCGCATCATGGAAGATCCGACGCAGCTGTTGTCCAACTGCGTCGCTGATTACATCGTCGATCAGTTGTACCGCAACGGCAATCAGCCGCAAAAGGTTGAGATCCCGGGCTTTACGAATGTGACTTTTCCTCGCGCCGTGCAGTCGTAACGACGGCCGCCGGACCGACACCCGCGCGCAAGGGCATCCGCGCGGGTCATAACAAAATGCCCTTGATGAAGGAGACAGGCTTCATGAACCCACTTGCACTCGAGCCGTCGGCGGGTCCGCCGGTCAGCAACGTGCTGCGCATCACGCTGGTGTGCTTCGCGGTATCGATGATCGATGGTTTCGACACGCTGATGTTGTCGTTCGTCGCGCCCTTGCTGGCGAAGTCGTTGCAGATCGATCACGCAACACTGGGTCGTGTGTTTGGCGCCGGCTTCATCGGCACGGTGCTTGGCTCGTTGATCGTCGGTCCGCTGGCCGATCGTTTCGGTCGACGGCCGATGCTGCTGCTGGCGCTCGTCGTGACCGGCATTTTCACACTCGGCTGTGCGTTTGCCACTTCTGCGACGATGCTGGCCACGCTTCGGTTTGTCGGCGGTCTCGGCATGGGTGGCGCGATTCCGCCGGTTGCGGCGATCACGGCTGAGAGCAGTTCGCCGCAACGCCGCTCTTCGCTGGTGATTCTGATGTTCATCGGTTTTCCGCTCGGCGCAGTGGTGGGCGGCGCGATTACCGCGGCGTTGATGGTGCGCTTCGGCTGGCCGTTCGTGTTCCTGATGGGCGGCACGTTTGCGTTGCTCGCGCTGATCCCGGTGCTCCTTGTGATTCCGGCGCAAACGGTCAGCCGCGCCGAACGGGCAGCAGCGCGACTGCGCTCGACGGCGCGAGGCCTAAGCGTAGTCGGCCGCGTGTTCGCCGACGGCCGGCTCGCCGCGACGTTGGCACTGTGGTTCGGTGTGTTGTCGAGCATGATCCTGTCGGGCTTCCTGGTTAGCTTCATGCCGACCATTCTCAACATGAACGGTGTCGAGCCAGGCCGTGCCGCGCTCGGTTCGGTGGTGCTCAATTTCGGTGCGATCGGCGGTGCGCTGGTGCTTTCGGGCGTGGTTGGCAAGCGTGGACCATTTGTACCTGTGGCGATTTCTTTTCTGGGCGGCGCGGCGTTGACGGTGGCGTTGGGCCAGATCATCGGTGCGGGGAATGTCGCGTTTGCGATGCTGTTTGCCGTCGGCGCGTTTCTGGTCGGCGGGCAGTTGACGTTTCCAGCGATTGCCAGCCATCTCTTTCCCGCCAACGTGCGGGCGGCCGGCGTCGGGTGGACGCTGGCGATCGGGCGCATCGGTTCGATTGTCGGGCCAGTGGTCGGCGGCATCCTGTTGTCGCAGCATCTGTCGTTCGAAACGCTTTTCATGCTGGCAGCGATCCTCGCGGTAGGCGCTGCGCTGGGGCTTGGTGTCGCCAATGTGCTGCGGCCGCGCGAAAAAGAGAGTGGACCGGTCTCGTCGACTGCGTCTTTTGCAATCACGGGTTCGGAGTTGGGAGAAGCGGGTCATGGCAAAAACTGAATTGGGCGCCGGCCTGCTCACGACGCTGCAGCATCTGCCGACCAGCGGCGCGCGCGCGGTCGAAGTCTTTACGACGGACGAGGGCACCTTTCTCGGCGTGCCGCAACTCGCGCGCGATGTGCCGGGTGAACCGCCTTACATGAACGGTGGCGACAGCGACATCGAAGCGCCGATCTACCGCTGGCAGGACGGCCGTTTCATCGAGCATGAAGCGCTGGCATTGCCCGGCGGCGAAGACCTCGAGTACTTCGAGATCGACGGCCGGCGCTTTCTCGCAGCGGCCGGCATTCGAAGCGGCAAGGGACCGTACGATCTCGATACCGATGCGGTGGTGTATGAACGCATCGCTGGCGCATGGGCGCCATTGCAACGCTTTCCGGTATTCGCGGCGAAGCAGTGGACTGCCTTTTCGTTCGACTCGCGCCATTTCCTCGCGTTGGCGCAAGGCGTGGTGGTCGACGGTGTCGCGCCGAAACATCCACGCGAATCGTGCCTGTTCGAATGGAATGGCGAGCGCTTCGTGCCGTTTCAGACTTTCAATGGACAGTGGGGCTACAACTTCGCGTTCGTGTCATTCGGCGGCGAGCACTATCTCGCGTATGCGGATCACGTCAGCGGATCGTCGGTGAATCGCTGGAACGGTGAGACGTTTGTACCGCTGCAAACGTTCAACGAAAACGGTGGCCGTGCATTCCGCTTTTTTGAGGCAGAGGGCGCGCTATGGATGGTGCACGCGAACCTGCTCAAACACACCACGCTTTATCGATTCGACGGGGCGCAGTTCGTCGAGATGCAGATGCTGGGCGGCCCCGGTGGACGCGAACTGTGTCTGATCGACGGTAAAGAGGGGCGCTATCTGGTGCGCGTGTGCTTTATCACCGGAACGCCGAAAGCACCGGTCGTCGTGTCGCAATCGGAAATTTTCCGCTGGCGGGATGCGTGCTTCGAACGGTTAGGGGACTTCGCGACATCCGGTGCGACCGATGCCGCTAGTTTCGTCGACGACGGTCAGCGTTATCTGGTGGTCAGCAACAGCCTGAGCGACGAGATCCGCTTTCGCACCGATTCGACGTTATACCGGTTCAACGGTTAGCGCCTAACCGACATCCCCAGCGCCCGGCGGCCCGCCGGGCATTCCCGACAGGGAACAGATATCCCTCCTGCGAGGGAGGGCACCGTTTTGCCTTTTAAAAATAAAACCATTGGAGACGAGCAATGAAAAAGTTTGCCTTGAGCTTAAGCGCAACCGCTGTACTGGCATTGAGCATGAGCAGCCAGATTGCGCACGCACAAAGCAGCGTGACGCTGTACGGCATTATCGACGCGGGTATCACCTACTTCAGCAACGTGAACGGCCATTCGAACTTCGTCGCCAACGACGGTTCGATCCAATCGAATCGGTGGGGCCTGCGCGGTGTGGAAGATATCGGCGGCAGCACACGGGTCATCTTCGATCTGGAGAACGGCTTCAATCTCTACTCAGGCACGATGGTGCAATCGGGCGTGCTGTTTAGCCGTCAGGCGTGGTTGGGTGTCGAAAATCAAACGTACGGCAGGTTCACGCTCGGCAAGCAGTACGACTTCTTCTGGGACAATCTCACGCAGTTTGCCATGGGGCAAGTCGCCGGCCAGTACTCGTGGCATCCGGGCGACTTCGATCACCTTGCGGGCACGTTGCATATTAATAACGCGATCAAGTACACGTCGCCGAACTATGCGGGGTTGCAGGCGGGCGCGCTGTACGCGTTTCCTTCGCAATCCGTATCAGCGGGAACGGGGCGTGTGATTGCGTTTGGACTTCGTTATTCGAATGGCCCGCTGAACCTCGGCGCCGCGTACACCGATACGCATGACCTCGGCTTGAATGGGCCGAGCCAGGCCGGCACCACGTTCTTCCCCGATCTACCGGCCACCCCTGTGCTGGCGAGCAGCGTCAGCAGCTTCGGTGTGGGTGGCAGCTATCGCTTGGGCAGGAGCCTGACGCGGCTGCTATTCACCGACACGCACTTCCGCATCGGACACGACAACGGTTCGATGCCGACCTATGAAGTGAACGAGGTGTTTCAACTCACTCCCGCCACGACGCTGATGGGCGGCTACTGGTACAGCAAGCTCGGCTCGCAGAAGTGGCAGAACGGGACGGTCCTGCTTGATTACGCGTTATCGAAGCGCACCGATGTCTATACGAGCGCGACCTATCTGCGCGCATCGGGTGGCGCGGCACCGGTGTTCCTCGGCGGCGGCGCAGCACCGGTGTTTGCCAATGGCGTGTATGTCGGCACAGGTCAGTCGTCGACCGCGGTACGGGTGGGGATTCGCACGCTGTTCTAGCCCTGACACGTCGGCAGCGAATGTGCGGCGTATCGAATCCCGCCCATCTCAAACCGCCAATTAGAACCGAACTGGGGCAGGCGTCGCACGGTCCCTATGACCTTTCCCTTCATGACGGCAAGCAGGCGCGCTGCTCGCGGCGCAAGAATGCACCACGGGCAGCGCAAACACTGATTACGGTTCGATACGTTCTCCGAAAACCAATCCACAAAAGCTTGTTTGCGATTCCGTATCCAGGTCGCTAGATTCATTCATACAGCGTAACTATTCAGCAGCCGGAAGCGGCGAAACGACGAATCCGTCGCGTTCGGCCTGGTTGTTGTCGAACGGTACCCGGTGATCGGCAATGAAGCGCCACACCTGGCTCGCCTGCATCTGCAGACGCCGGACCAGGTTATAGGTAAAGCTTTGCCTGATCCTGCCGCGCAGTTCCACGCGTGTGGGCGCGCGAGCCTGGGTTGGATTAAGTTTGCGCGCCTGGGCGATCAGTGCCCGGCTGCGTCGCCTGTAATAGTGCTGCCGCGATTGACCCAGGGACATGTTGCCTGAGGCCACGCTGAGCTCGACCTCGCGCTTGGCCTGGCAAAGCAGATCGATCATCTGCTGGGCCCAGGGTTGCTGCGTAGACTCCACGACGAACACCAGTTCGCGCAGATGGTGGGCGTTGCACAGCGCATGTTCACACTCATAGGCAGCGTAAGGCCTCCAGCCGTCGTGCACTGCGATACCCGTAAAACCGGGAAGGATGCCGAAGCTGTCCAGCGCCTCGCTACCGCGCTTGCGGTGTGCGCCATACCAGCTCAACGTACGCGTCGAGGCGAGATGCAGCCAGTGGGGCGTGCGTCCCACGCGCATGGAGCTCTCATCGAAATGCACCACGGGCTGCTCGCGTAGCGCATCGCGGATCTGTTTAACCGCGGGGGCCAGCAGGCGGGCAGCCTCATCGATGCTCTGCTGCACCGTGCCCGTACTCACACGCAGACCGAACAGATCCCCCAGCGCCTGGGCCGTACGCGCCACCGGCAACTGCTGGTACTGCGTCAGATAGACGGCCGCCGCCCGGATCTGCGGGCCGTACTGCACCGCCTGGCTCACGCTTTCGGGAAACACACCCGAATGGCGCTTGCCGCAGGCGCACTGCGCGATCTGAACGCGATGCTCGGTCACATTAAAGCGCGTGGGCGGCAGATCGATGACCTGACGTCCTTCTGGCAACACGGTGATACGGGCAGATTCGATCTGCTGGCCACATGCATCGCACACCGGCGCCACCGGATGAATCTCGATGCAATCGGGTTGCACCACCCGCTTGAGCGTCTTGCCCTTATGCCCCGGCTGCGCGCCAGGCTTTGCCCCGCTCGTGCCGCGCAACGACTTCGGCTTGCGCCCGGGCCCATCGCTTGAGGGCGGCTTGCTGGAGTTACGACTGTTCTTCTCGAGTTTCGCTTCGAGCGCGTTCAGACGCTTCACGAGATCAACGATGAGCGCGTCCTTCTGTTCGTGTGTGAGGTCTTTGAAATCAGGCATCTTCGTCATGTCCTTCACTATGCA
>NZ_JABBGJ010000072.1 GCF_012927345.1 Paraburkholderia polaris | reverse complement strand
ACTTCCTGCTCCATGGCAGCGGGGGTCTTCGAAGGACTGCTGGCAGGGCGCCGGGATTGATCTGACAGCGCGTTCTCGCCGCGCCTGAGCCATTTGTAGCCGGTCTGCCGGCTGATGTTAAAGCGCTGGCACAACTCGGTCATCGTCAGCGTGTCCTGACTGGCCAGATGAACAAATTCCTGTCTGAGGCTCATGGTGTCTCTTGCGTTCCAGGGCATGGTCGGGACCGGGCGTTTTAATACCCGGAAGTGTCAACCATGTCCCCGCACACCTGTCAGCTATGTCTCCGGTCTATACACAGCCGGCAAAGAAAAGTAGGTGCCCCCCGCACAGGGGGAACGCTAATAAACCAATAGCAAAACAAGGAAACCCCAACACCGCAGGCACACAGACAAGTAAGCACCGCGAAGGTAAACAAAACAAGGGAAAAGCCAACACCGCAGGCATACAAACGAACAAGCGCCGCGAAGGCAAAAAAACCAGGAAAATCCCAACACCACAGGCATACAGCCAAACAAGCGCCGCAGGCAAACAACCCAAGAACCGACACCCCCATAAAACACCAACAACGCCGCCGCCAAAGGCAAAAAAACCTACCTCTTCGGCACCCCCTCCCGCCACTCACTCCAACGAGTAGCAATATCCTGCACAAGCGGATTCCCCGACCTGTACAGGTTCTCAATCGCAATCGTAAAGCCCCCTTGCGCAGCATAGTTAAGCAGATTATCCGCACTAGTCTGCCCATCGTATGGCCGATCAAAATCAGACCCAGCCCGCAGCACCGCAACGCGACTCAAATCGACCTTATGCACAGAGGCCGCGCGCTTAAGCGCCTCATACGTAGCGTTATCCTCCTGCTGCGTCGTGCAATAGACACCATTGCCATCCGTCAGAATCTTGGTCCAATCCCGCGCCCGCTGCCCAAGCAGCGTCCCTGACCACCAGGTGTCCCCCGCCAGCGTGTCACATTGAATGACAGTAGGCGGCCGATTCGCAGGCGCATACGAATACTTGGCCCGCGCAGCCTGCGCCTGGGCGTTATCAGACAGCACAACACTACGCGACAAAGCAAACGCCGTATCAGCTAGCTGGGTATTCAACTGAAACACCTCAGTCCGATAGTCGAGCGACGGCTTATCCGCAGGAGTCTTGGCATTGATCCCAAGGTACCCGGTATTCCAGCCAGGCGGTATCTCCCGCCCATCGATCTCCCACTGAATCCCGAAGTCGACCAGGTACTTCGCCCACGCGGCGGACCCGACCGTGCCCTGTTGCGGATCAATCCCCGCAATCCCTGCCACCATAAAGTACGTATGCCGCAAATCGAAGCGCGGCGAGAAGGTCAACGCCATGATCGACGCGGCAGCGTTGCTATGCCCCATGCCGGTGGTCATGACGCACACATCCTGCTTATTGCAATGAACCGTCGGGTAATCGGGCGATAGGCCGTCGACCGTAATCTCGCGCCATGGCCCGAGCCGATCGAGCCACACCTGACCCTCCGGCCCGAACATCGAAATGATCATCACCTTGACCGGCCGCCCGTGCGCGCCACTGTCGCCTTGCGAGAAGCCATCGTTGTCGTCCGCGCTGGCAGGGCCGGATGTCAAGGTGGCGCAAGCCGCGAGTGTAATCACAGAGATTGCGCCAAGTGTGCGAGTCAGCATCGTGATCCTTCCTTTTTTTGCTTGTGATGCAGATTGGGAGAGGGCTGCTTTCAAGCCGAAAGAAGTATAGATGCGAGGAAATTATTTTCCACTACGATTGCGGCATTTCATGCGCCCCGATTGAACCCCTGCCGACCCGCGCGTTCGGTTGACACGTCGGTCCCTCAGCACGTCAACGCGTCCCTTCCTATAATGGAGGCCCGCCAGCACGCACCGCGTTTGTGCGCTTCAACACAGGAGCACCACGATGGATTATGTGAAACTCGGCCGCACCGGCCTTGATGTATCGCGTCTTTGTCTAGGATGCATGAGCTACGGCGTGCCCGCTCGCGGCACCCACCCCTGGTCGCTAGGCGATGAAGCGGCACGCCCGTTTATCAAGCAGGCGCTCGACCACGGCATCAATTTCTTCGATACCGCCAACGTTTATTCGGACGGCACCAGCGAAGAAATCGTCGGCCGCGCGCTGAAGGACTTTGCGAAGCGCGACGAGATCGTGCTGGCCACCAAGGTGAATAGCCGCATGCATCCGGGTCCGAACGGCGCGGGCCTGTCGCGCAAGGCGATCATGGCGGAAATCGACAACAGCCTGAGGCGCCTCGGTACGGATTACGTCGATCTGTATCAGATCCATCGCTGGGACTACGGCACGCCGATCGAAGAAACCATGGAAGCGCTACACGATGTCGTGAAGGCAGGTAAAGCACGCTATATCGGTGCGTCGTCGATGTATGCGTGGCAGTTCACCAAGGCGTTGCATGTGGCTGAACGCAATGGCTGGACGCGCTTCGTGACAATGCAGAACTACGTGAACCTGCTGTACCGCGAGGAAGAGCGCGAAATGCTGCCGCTATGCGAAAGCGAAGGCATCGGCGTGATTCCGTGGAGCCCGCTGGCGCGCGGACGCCTGACGCGCGACTGGAACACCGAGAGCGCACGCTCCGAGACCGACGAATTCGGTCGCACGCTGTACGCGCATACCGAAGACGCGGATCGCCGGATCGTCGAACGGGTCAGCCAGATTGCCAAGGAACGCGGCGTGCCGCGTGCGCAAGTCGCGCTAGCGTGGGTGTTGCAGAAGAAACCGATCACCGCGCCCATCGTCGGTGCGACCAAGCTGCATCATCTGGACGATGCGGTCGCGGCACTGTCGTTGAACCTGAGCGCGGACGAAATCCGTCAACTGGAGGAACTGTATGTGCCGCATGCGGTGACCGGTTTCCAATAAGCGGTCAATGTGACTGCTAGTGGACGCAAAAGGAGGCGCCTGAGCGGCAACATACGTGGAGACCTAAGTGAAGACCTAAGCGGACACACAAGCGCAGACCAGAGCCGCATCCGCCGGCCGCCGACGGACCGGACTACCCGCAAGCGAGACAATGCATCAACCCCGCGGCACGTCCGGTTCAAAAAACACCCAGCGCACCTGCGGAAACGCCGCCTGCAGGTCCGCTTCGATCACGTTGATCGCATCGACCATCGCGCGGCCGCTCGCGTAGTCGATCATTTCGGCCTGCACCGCCACCACCACGTGACGGCCCCACTGCAGCGTAATCATGTTGATGATGCTGCGAATCTCCGAGCGGGCGCGCAGATGCGCCTCGATCGCCCGACGCACTTCCGGGCCTGCCGATTCGCCGACGATCATCGACTTCACTTCGCGCGCCACCAGCCACGCAATCACCATCAGCAACACACCCACACCAACGGAGCCCAACGCGTCGTAGACCGGATTGCCGGTCACCATTGTCAGCAGCACGGCGACGAAGGCTATCGCAAGACCCGCTAACGCGGCGATGTCCTCACCGGCCACCACCAGCAATTCGGACTCGCGCGTTTCGCGAAACCAGCGCCACATGCTTTTGTCGGGATGCGTCTTGCGGATTTCCTTAACCGCGCCCCACAACGAAAGGGCTTCGAGCACCACCGAAACGCCGAGTACGACGAGTGCCACATACGCATACTGCAAAGGCTCACGCGCAAACAAACGATGCACGCCCTCGTACACCGAAAATGCGCCGCCGACAAAGAACAGCAGCAATGCCACCAGCAGCGAATAGAAATTGATCTCGCGGCCACTCCCCATGGGATGCAATGGGCTCGCGGGCTTGCGCGCTTCACGCAACCCGAACAGCAGCAGCAACTGGTTACCGCAGTCGGCGCTCGAGTGAATGGCTTCGGCGAACATCGAGCCGGAACCGGTGAAGGTGGCAGCAGCGAACTTGCAGATGGCGATGCCGAGGTTGGCGGCAAGCGCATAGAAAATGGCTTTCGGCGATTCTTCTTTCATCGTCGTGGAGGGGGTCCGTGAGTTTGCAGAGCGCTTTCGGTTGGCGATAGTTCGTATTATGGACATGCCAGGCGGCATGCGTCCAACCCCGGCGCTGTGTTACGCCGGGTTCGGTGACGTATGCAGCGCATCGACCCTCGCTCGCGGTCCCTCGCGCTATGCCCTTTCGAGCGCAGCC
Source organism: Paraburkholderia polaris (assembly GCF_012927345.1). Classification (GTDB taxonomy): domain Bacteria; phylum Pseudomonadota; class Gammaproteobacteria; order Burkholderiales; family Burkholderiaceae; genus Paraburkholderia; species Paraburkholderia polaris. The sequence goes on along the minus strand of NZ_JABBGJ010000072.1, from coordinate 22,632 downwards.
ATCTCCCGCACGATCACCAGCAGCATCGAAAGGCTCGCGCCGCCAGTGGCCCGCAGATCGGCAAGCAGGCGCGTATAACGCTCGAGTTGCGCGACGCGTTTCTCGCGCCATGCCTGAACCAATACCTCCGGCGTCGACGCTTCGTCGGCGCCGGCCAGCGCGCTCGTAGTCAGCGCGCGTTTCAGGCGTGCGAGCTCCGCCAGCGCCGTGGCGCGCGCCAGCATGTCCCAGTGCGTGGGCGCCGGCAGTGCGGCCGCGCGCTCGCTGATCCAGCCGTAGTTCAGCAGCGTACCGAGCGCGAAGTAGACGCCCGCCACGAGTTCGAGACTACGCCCGCAGGTCGACGCCACCTCGGCGATGTCGAGCAAAGCCGCCGAGATCTCGCCGCTGGCGATTCGCACCGCCAGTTCGCTATCCACACCGGCGTCCACGAGCACGCGTTGCCGTTCGGACAGCGCTTCCAGATCGGCGCTCGGCAGCAGCGCGGGCCATTGCGGCGCGAGGCGTTGCGCCGCGTCGCGACAACGTGCGAGCAAGCTGGCGACTTCGCCGTCGCTGCCCGCTCCCGATTGCAACTGCCGCAGGAACCAGAGCGCCGAGCGTTCGACCAGCCGCGCCACTTCGACGAACATGCGCGCCTGCACATCGTCGGCGACGCGGTTATCCAGCGCGTCGATACTGCGCCACACGTCGTCGAGGTCGAACACGTCGCGCGCCATGATGCAGGCCCGCACGATGTCGCCAGGCTTCGCATCGGTCTCTTCCATCAGCCGATGCACGAACTCGCAGCCCACGCGATTCACCAGCGCATTGGTCAGATGCGTTGCGAGGATTTCACGCCGCAACGGGTGACGCTGCATCGGCTCGCTAAAGCGCTGCCGCAACGGCTTCGGAAAGTATTCAATCAGCAAGTCGCTGACGAGCGGGTCTTCCGGCATCGACGAGTCGAGCAGGGCGTCGTACAGCCACATCTTGCTATAGGCAAGCAGCACTGCGCGCTCGGGCGTGGTCAGCCCTTGTTTCGCGGCCTGGCGTTCGGCGACTTCTTCATCGGTCGGCAAGAACTCGATCACACGGTTCAGGCGGCCCGCGCGTTCGAGGTAACGCATCAGGCGCGCTTCGGCATCGAGCAATTCGACGCCGTAGCGCCCCGCAATCGAGAGCGCCTGGGTCTGGTAATAATTGTCCTGCAACACGAGCAAGCCGACTTCATCGGTCATTTCCGCGAGCAGTGCATTGCGCTGTTTCTCGGTCATTTCGCCGTCGGAGACGACCAGACCCAGCAGAATCTTGATGTTGACTTCGTGGTCCGAACAGTCGACACCGGCGGAGTTGTCGATCGCATCGGTATTGATCCGGCCGCCGCGCTGCGCGAATTCAATACGTCCGAGCTGCGTGAGACCGAGATTGCCGCCTTCCGCGACGACCTTGCAGTGCAGATCGGCGCCGTTGACGCGAATCGCATCATTGGCTCGGTCGCCGACTTGTAGTTGCGTTTCACGGGTCGCTTTCACGTAGGTGCCGATGCCGCCGTTATAGAGCAGATCGACAGGCGCCTGCAGAATCGCGCGCATCAATTCAGCGGGTGCGAGCGCCGGCGCGCTGATACCAAGCACCGACTGCACCGCCGGAGACAACGGAATCGTCTTGGCAGTACGCGGAAACACGCCGCCGCCCGCGGAGATCAGCGAAGGATCGTAGTCGGCCCAACTCGACCGATCCAGGACGAACAGGCGCCCGCGTTCGGCAAGGCTTACCGCCGGATCGGGATTTGGATCGAGGAAGATATGCCGGTGATCGAACGCGGCCACCAGCTTGATATGCGGCGACAACAGCATGCCATTGCCGAACACGTCGCCCGACATATCGCCGACGCCAACCACGGTGAAATCAGTCGTCTGCGTATCGACGCCCATTTCCCGGAAGTGCCGCTTGACCGACTCCCATGCGCCGCGCGCCGTGATCGCCATTTTCTTATGGTCATAGCCGACCGAACCGCCCGACGCAAAGGCGTCGTCGAGCCAGAAGCCGTATTCCTGGGAGATCGCGTTCGCGTAGTCGGAGAAGGTGGCGGTGCCCTTGTCGGCGGCGACCACCAGATAGGGATCGTCGGGGTCATGCCGCACCACATCGGGCGGCGGCACCACCGTCGTACCCGTGAGGTTGTCGGTCAAATCGAGCAGGCCGCGCAGGAACGTCTGATAGCAGGCGATGCCCTCACGCATCCACGCATCGCGCTCGGTCTGCAGCGGCGGATTCTTCACGACGAAACCGCCTTTGGAGCCGACCGGCACGATCACCACATTCTTCACCATCTGCGCCTTCATCAACCCGAGCACTTCCGTGCGGAAGTCCTCACGCCGATCCGACCAGCGCAGCCCGCCGCGCGCGACACGGCCGCCGCGCAAATGCACGCCTTCCACACGCGGCGAGTACACCCAGATTTCGAACATCGGCTTCGGTTCAGGCAAACCGGGGACCTGCGCGGGATTGAATTTGAACGACAGATACGGTTTCGGATGACCGTCGGCGTCGAAGCGATAGTAGTTCGTGCGCTGCGTGGCCTTGATGACGCCGAGGAATTGCCGGAGTATCCGGTCCTCGTCGAGATTCGGCACCTGATCGAGCGCGCTGTCGATCGTCTTCAACAAGCCGTCGACGCGGGCCTCGCGCGTATCGCCGAGTACCGGATCGAAGCGCGCAATGAACAACTCCACGAGCATACGGGCGATCGCCGGATTGCCGGTGACCGCGCGTTCGATATAGGCGTCGCTGAACGTCGAACCCACTTGCCTCAGATACTTGGCATATGCACGCAGAATCGTCACCTCGCGCGCGCTCAATTGCGCGCGCAACACGAGGCGGTTGAAATCGTCGCTTTCGATTCCGCCAGTCCACACCTGTTCAAAGGCATCTTCGAACAGATCCTTCACGCGTTCGATATCGAACTCCGCATCGTCCGCGAGTTCGAGGCCGAAGTCGTGAATCCACGCAGGCGTGGCGTCGAGCGCTTCGATCAGATAAGGCCGCTCTTCGTCGACACGCACGCCGAGATGTTCGAGCATCGGCAAGCTGCGCGACAACGCAATGGGCAAGCCCGCTCGATACACCTTGAAACGAAACGCGCGCGGCCCTGCTTCGATTGGGCGGTACAGGTTCATTGCGAGCCGCTCGCTGCCCTGCACGCGCTCGATCAACTCGATATCACGCACGGCGGTACGGGCCGGATAGTCGTCGCGATAGCCGGGGGGAAACGAATCCGCGTAGTGTTGCAGGAGACGGTTGCCCTGCTCTTCGCCGAATGCGTCGAGCAATGCGTCGGCGAGATCGTCCTGCCAGCGGCGCGCGACGTGCACAAGTCGCGCTTCGAGTTCGCGCGTATCGACGTTGGGCATGCCGCCGGGCTTCGCATGCACGACGAAGTGAATACGCGCGAGTGTCGACTCCGAGAGCAGCGGTGTGAACTCGACACTTTCCCCGTTGAATGCATCGGCCAGCAGGTTGGCAATGCGCTGCCGCAGATCGGTGTTGTACTTGTCGCGCGGGACGAACACGAGGCACGACACGAAGCGGTCGAACCGGTCGCGCCGCACGAACAGACGCGTGCGCTGATGCTCCTGCAAACGCAGCACACCCAGCGCGATATCGTAGAGCTGGTTCTCGTCGGCCTGAAAGAGTTCGTCGCGCGGATAGGTTTCGAGCACCGTCACCAGCGATTTGGCCAGGTGGCCCTTCGGCAGGAAACCGGCCCGCCGCACGATGTTCGCGCATTTGCGCCGCACGATCGGTATTTCCGAGGCCGACACAAAATAAGCGGTGGAAGTATAAAGGCCAATGAAGCGCCGCTCGCCCGTCACCTTGCCGTCCGCACCGGCCAGCTTGATGCCGACGTAGTCCAGATAGCCCGGCCGATGCACGGTCGCCCGTGAATTGGCTTTGGTCAGGAAGATCGGCGCCGAGCCGGAGATGATGTCAGCAGCGGCCGGTGGCAACGGCGTGACTTCGGCTGCGCCCGGGGGACGCAGCGCGTCACGCAGAATGCCGAGGCCAGAGCCGGGTACCGCGCGCAGGCCAAAGCCGATATCGTGTTGCACCAGTTCATAGTCGCGCTGGCCGAGAAACGTGAAATGATCGGCCACCATCCATTCGAGGAACGCGCGAGCCTCGACACCTTCCGGCCCCGCCTCGCCGGCCTTCATGCCCTTGACGGTGACGCGCGCGAGTTCGACGATCTTCGGCCAGTCTTCCACCGCGGCGCGCACATCGCGCAGCACCTTGGCGATCTCGTCACGCAATGCGTCGAGCTTCGCTGTGTCGCCGCAACGGTCGACTTCGAAGTGAATGAACGAGGCGAGCTGCGAGCGTGTATCGGTGGCATCTTCGGCGCCCTGACCCACTCGCACGATGCTGCCATCCGGCCCGCGCCAGATGCGAAACACCGGATGTACGACTGAATGCAGCGCGAGGCCGAGGCGGTTGACCGCCATCGATACCGAATCGACCAGAAACGGCATGTCGTCGTTGACGATCTCGATCACCGTGTGATCGGAATGCCAGCCGTGCTGTTCGAGTATCGGGTTGTAGACGCGCAGCCGTTCGCTGCCTGGCACGAAGCGCTGCGCGGTTTGCCAGTGCGCGAGCGCCGCGCCGTAAAGATCGGCGATCGAGCGGCTCTGCAGATCGTCGGCGTCGACGAAATCGTAGTAGTGCCGCAGGAAAGGCTCGACGACCTTGAAGGTCGGCTCCGGCAAGCGCCCACGCGCAAATTCGACGACATCGTTGAGCAAGTGAGTGACGGCTTCTTCATTCTTTGCTTGCATGATCAACTCCCCCGGCGGGCGGCAATAGCGACTATCGCTTGATTCGCATGCATCGTCTGAACGGGGATTATGCGCCTGCTACCCGGAAAGCGATGCGTAAGCTCACTTAGGTATTACCCGCTGCCGGTGTGCGTGCTGCCACTGTTTAAAGCGCGGCCTTCGGCTTCCCGGGCTTCTGCATCAGCCATGCGCGAACCTGTTCGCTGGTCCACACCGGGTCGTCGTGCGGCAAGTCGTGACCGGCCCATTCATGCTCTGCATGCGTTGCGCCCCACGCCGCCGCGAGCTTCGCCGAACACACCGGGTTGACCAGCTTATCGGCGCGTGAAGAAAGAATCAGCAACGGGCAACGCGGTTTCGTTGCAGCCGCACTAAAACGCGCGGCGGCCCAAAGCTGCCGTAACGCATTGCCCCGGCTCACCGGCGCACTCCAGCGGATTTCGCTCCATGCATTGAGATCCGCGCCCAGCGTTTCGACGTTATTGCACGTCAGCCGATGAATGCCGCTTTCCGCGCGCGGCGCGGCGCGCCAGTGTGCTGCGACGCCCAGAAGGCCCGGCCATGCGGATGGACGCAAGCGCTCGTGCATGCGGCTGAACGGCCGCATGCTGGTATTGATCAGCACGAGCCGCTCGATCTCGCCGGGATGACGTTGCGCCCAGTCGGTCGCCACCATGCCGCCGAGCGACATCGCCAGCACACGATAGGGGCCGGTTGCTCCGGATTGCAGCGCAGCAATCCGCACGAAGCCGACCATATCCGCGACCGTTGATGGCGCGCGCAAATGCGCGAACTCGCCATTGCCGGGCAGATCGAGCAACAGCAGGCGATCCGTGCCGACCGCTTCACGCAGCAAGCCGGGCAAACGCCCCCAGTGGCGTGTTTCGCGCGTCAGTCCACGCAACAGAATCCACGTGCTCATGACGCTTCCGGTTTGGTCCAATGGTCGATCGCGCTTTGCAGCAATTGCTCGCGACGGTTACCTTGCGGCAGCCAGCGTTGCGACGAGAATGCCGCGCGCGCGAGGAAATCGAGCAGATTCGCATGACGCCGCAGCACACGTGCGGTGCGATGCGCCTTCACCGGATTGAACATGCCCTGACGCGAAAACAGTTGGCGCGGATTCTTCTTGATCCACAGCCACGAGCCGAGTTCGAGCGTCATCGGCAGAAAGACGTTCGGCGGCGGTGTGCGGTCGTACGCGAAGTCCCACAGATCGCCGTGCAACAGATACTGATGGCTCTGCGGTTCGAACGCGTAACCATGATGCGGATGCGCGCGCTCGAACATGGTTTTCAGCACGTACATTTCCGGCAGATGCGGCATCAGCTTGCGCGTGCGCGCGTAAGGAAACCAGATGCTGTCCCGCCAGCCGTAACCCGAGTGGCAGTCGAGCGCAATGCTCAGGGGCCGCGTGGCCATTTCGGTTTCGACCACCCGCAGGAGCGCCGCCGCCTCCGGCTCCATAGGTTCGCCTTGCCGGCCGCGATACCAGGGCAGCCATGCGCCCACCCGCTGGCCGCCGGCGAGCAGCGGCACGCGTTCGTCGGCATTCTGCGGCGCGTTGCGCATCAGATCGACACCGTTGGGATTGGCGCGCGTGGCGGCCCACATGCCGCCCGGATTGACGATCGGCATAAAGATCAGACGAATCGATTGCAATTGCCGCACCAGCAGTTCGTCCCATTCCAGCCGGGCGAGCAGCGCGCGCATGTAGTCGAGCACGAGTTGCGAGCCAATCCGCTCGAGTCCGTGAATACCGCCAAAAAAACCTATCGCCGGTGCGAGCGGGTCGGTCGAACCAATACTCGCGGTGTGCACGGCGAATTTGCGGCCCCGCACCGTCGTCTCGCAGACGGTGCAGATTTCGAAGCTGGCGCTGCCCTGGTCGAGGATCGTCTTGAGATCTTCGTACTCCGCAAAACTGTCGGGCAGAAAGCTCAAAGGCTGCATGACGACGTCGAAAGGAACTGCAAGGTTATTGGGGACGGCACACCGAATGACGCAATATAGCCTGGCTGCGGGCGATCATGCGCGGCCGGCCTCATCCGATGCAAATCGTGTCATACGGGTGTCATTTTTTATTCGAATGAATGACTTCTTACTGCCTTTTTGGCGACGCAAAAACGACACGTGAAGATATAGTCGTCTAGACGTTGCGATGCCTTCACTCAACCGTCACAGACGCTTCCTAGAATAAGCCCCACACATGCCGGCAATGGCCGGATGCTTCAAGGGGTACTTATGGACGCAATTCGGGAAGCAATTCGTATCGAACGCTTGAGCAAGACGTTCAGCAACGGTCGCAAGGCGCTGGACGAAATCGATCTGCGCGTCGAGCCGGGTGAAATGGTTGCATTGATCGGCGCCTCGGGCTCGGGCAAGTCGACGCTGCTGCGGCATATCGCGGGCTTCACGGCCTCGGATGCGCAGCCGTCGCAGATCGCGATACTCGGCCGGCCGATCCAGCAGAACGGCCGCATCGTACGAGAAGTGCGCAGCATTCGCCGCGACATCGGCTTCGTATTCCAGCAATTCAATCTGGTGAACCGCCTTTCCGTGGAGAGCAACGTGCTGATCGGCGCGCTTGCGCGGCTGCCTTTGTGGCGCCGCCTCACCGGCCGCTTTCCGGACGCGGAGCGAGCGTTGTCGATGGCCGCGCTCAATGAAGTCGGCATCGGCGACCATGCTCGCGAACGCGCCGCCAACCTCTCCGGCGGTCAGCAGCAACGCGCGGCATTGGCGCGAGCGCTGGTGCAACGCGCGCGTATCGTGCTCGCCGACGAACCGATCGCCTCGCTCGACCCGGAATCGTCGCGCCGCGTCATGGAGATGCTGCGCACGCTCAACGTCGAGCATCAATTGACGGTGCTGGTGTCGCTGCATCAGGTCGACATCGCCATGCAGTATTGCCCGCGCACCGTTGCGCTGCGTCGCGGCAAGGTGGTCTACGACGGCCCCTCTACCGCGCTGAGGCCTGCCCTGCTCAAGAAGCTCTATGGCGACGACGCCCGCGAACTGCTCGACGAGGCCAGTGCCGATAGCACGGCCAGTCATGCGGACAACAACGCTAACGGGGGCGAGACCAGCGCAGCTGCGCAAGATGCCGCCTCCACCTCGACGCGTTATGCGTTCGCCCTCAATCCGGCGCACTCGAGCTGAGTGCGCCCACCCATTCTGTTCACTCAACCGGATCTCAAAGCGATGAAATTTCTGCGTTCATTGATCACGCTGACCGTCGGCGCAGCCGCATTCGCCTGCGTCGCCACCGCACAAGCCGAGGACATCAACCTCGGCATTATCTCGACCGATTCCTCCTCCGTGCTGAAACAGCGCTGGGAACCGCTGATTGCGGACATGAACAAGCAAACCGGCCTGAACATCAAAGCGTTCTTCGCGACCGACTACGCCGGCATCATCGAAGGAATGCGCTTTAACAAGGTACAGGTCGGCTATTTCGGCAATGCGTCGGCGATCGAGGCGGTGGATCGCGCGCAAGGCGAAGTGTTCGCGAAGGTCCAGTATGCGAACGGCGACGCCGGGTATAAGTCGGTGCTCATCACCAACGTCAACAGCCGCTTCAAGACGCTCGACGACGTGTTCAAAAACACGAACGACGTCACGCTCGGTTTCGGCGATCCGAACTCCACCTCGGGCACGCTGATCCCCGGCTATTACCTGTTCGCCATGCACAACACGCCGGTGAACACGTCGTTTAAGGCGGTGCTGCCGTCGAGTCACGAAGCGAATCTGCTGGCCGTGGTGAACAACAAGATCGACGTCGCGACTAACAACACCGAGATGCTCGACACGCTGAAACAGCAGCACCCGGACAAATTCGCGCAAGTACGCGTTCTGTGGACCTCGCCGCTGATTCCGTCGGACCCGCTCGTGTGGCGCAAGGATCTGCCGCAAGCCACCAAGGACAAGATCCGCAACTTCTTCCTGAATTATGGAAAGACCGATCCGCATGAAAAAGCGGTGATGGCTGCGATTACGGGCTACGCCGGTTTCGCCGCATCGTCGGATGCGCAGTTGCTGCCGATCCGCCAGGTCGCGTTGTTCCAGCAGAAGCAGAAGATCGAGAGCGACACCCATCTTTCCGATGACGACCGCAAGACCCAAGTGGCCGCACTCGACGCCAAGCTGAGCGCGCTCAACACCGCCGTAGCCAAGCAATGAACACGGTTGATCTGATCACGTCGCCCGCGCGAGCGAGCAAAGCGCTCGCCGCACAGACGGCGCACCTTGCCGCCCCCGCCGCGCGCAAGCGCAGCTGGCTGTCGCTCATCGGCTGGATTGCCTTGCTTGCCGTGCTGGGTGGCGCATGGCACGGCGCCGATATGCGTCCGCTCGACCTGCTCTCCGACTCCGGCAACATGGGCCAGTTCGCCAGGGACTTCTTCCCGCCGGACTTCACCGAATGGCACAGCTATTTGCACGAAATGCTCGTGACGCTATCGGTGGCGGTGTGGGGCACCGTTCTCTCACTTGTATGCGCAGTGCCATGCGGACTGATGTCCGCACATAACATGGCGCCGATGTGGATCGTGCAGCCCATGCGCCGCATGATGGACGCATGCCGCGCGATCAATGAAATGGTCTTCGCGATGCTGTTCATCGTCGCGGTGGGCCTCGGTCCGTTCGCCGGCGTGCTGGCGCTGTGGGTGCACACCACTGGCATCCTCGCCAAGCTCTTCGCCGAAGCGGTCGAAGCAATCGATCCGCGTCCGGCCGAAGGCGTGCGCGCCACCGGCGCGACCAGTCTCGACGAAATCATTTACGGCGTGCTGCCGCAAGTGCTGCCGTTGTGGATCTCGTACGCGTTATATCGCTTCGAATCGAACGTGCGCTCGGCGATGGTGGTCGGCATGGTCGGCGCGGGCGGGATCGGCGTGGTGCTGTACGAGGCGATCCGCTCGTTCGACTACGCGCAGACGGCCGCGGTAATGATCATGGTGATCGTCGTCGTGACGGTGATCGATCTGGCGTCTGCGTGGCTGCGCGAACGCGTGACGTGACCGTTTCACGGTTCCTGAATACCAAGGGGTTGGCGAGACGCACTTCGCCAACCCTCAATTAGTTCGCTTCGATGCTGCGTGCCAGCGTGCAAGCGCTGCACCGAGGTTGAGCAGCGGTCTATCGTTGCCACAAATTTCCGGATTTCGCCACACAAAGCCCCTTCACTTTAGTCGTCCACCCCTCCATTCCGGCGTTCTGCTGGAATAATCACGTGCTTGCGGCCGGCCCTCGGCCTTCTTTCTCTTCTCCCTGGTCTTCGATGGACACCTTTGTCGTCTCGCTGGTGCTGCTCTCCGCGCTGCTTCACGCCACCTGGAACGCGTTTCTGCATCTATCCGAAGACCGCGTCTGGCTGCTCGGCATGATGGCGATTCCGTATATCGCCGTCAGCGCGGTCGGCGTGATCGTGCTGCCTTTGCCTGAACCGGCGGCCTGGCCTTACATCTTCGCGTCGGTAGTGCTCGAATTCGGCTACCTGCTGGCCCTGATCCGCGCTTACAAGAGCGGCGACTTTGGGCAAATCTACCCGATTGCGCGTGGTCTTTCGCCGATGCTCGTATTCGTCGGCGCGCTGGTGTTCGCGCACGAAACGCTCAAACCGCTGGCGGCGATCGGCGTGGCGCTGGTGTCGCTTGGCATCGTCTCGCTGGCGTTCCGCCGCGGCATGCGTTTCTCCGGCGAAAGCGTGCCATTCGCGTTGCTCACGGGCTTTTTCATCGCGACGTATTCGGTGGTCGACGGAATCGGCGCCCGCGTGGCGGGCAACGGCCTGAGCTACATCATGTGGGTTTATCTGATCTGGAATATCCCGCAGTTTCTGCTCGCCTGGCATTGGCGCGGCGGCGCCAAAGGTCTTTTCATTGGTCGCACGGTGGTGCTCAAGGGCATCGCGTCCGGCGCGCTGGCACTCACCGCCTATTGCCTGATCATCGAGGCCTACCGCTATCTGCCGATCGCGATGGTCTCCGCGCTGCGTGAGCTGAGTTCGATCTTCGCGGTGTTGATCGGCTGGCTGTTCATGCAGGAGAAGCTGACAACGCGGCGTATCGTGGCGTGCGCACTGGTTGCGCTGGGGGCGGTGTTGATTCGGATTTGAAGCACAGTGGCGCTATGTTAATGCCACGTTGTTGCCGCGTCGTTGCTCCGTTCCGAAGGTGCTTTGAGGCCCCTTTGAGGCCGTAAAGCGCCCTCGCCTGCGCTCACGCAAACTGCACGAGCGTCGCGTCGATCGCATCAGCCAACGTATTGAACGCCGGTGCGATCTCCTCGTCCGGAACACACGCATAGCCGATCAGCAAACCCGACGGCGCCAGCGACGGTTGCGCGTAATACCCCGACAAAGGCCGCACGACGATATTGCGCTCCAGCGCAGCAACAGCCACCGCGCGGTCATCGCTGCCTTCAGGCAATTGCATCACCAGATGCAAACCCGCATCGCCGCCCACGGCCGGCAGCGCATCGCCATAACGGTGCGCGGCGGCATCCAGCAGGGTCTGACGACGCTGCCCGTAAAGCGTGCGCATCTTGCGGATATGCGACGTGAAATGCCCTTCCTCGATGAACTCCGCGAGCATCGCCTGTTGCAACAACTGCCCTTCCCGATATAACTCCGCGCTCGCGGTCGCAAAGCTCTCCGCCAGCGTTTCGGGCACGACCAGATAGCCGATGCGCAAGCCAGGAAACAACGTCTTGCCGAAGCTGCCCACGTAAATCACCTGCCCTGACGTATCCAGACCTTGCAGCGATGCCAGCGGCCGGCTGCCGTAGCGGTATTCGCTGTCATAGTCGTCCTCGATGATCCAGCATTGGTTCTGCCGCGCGTACTCGAGCAGCATACGGCGCCGCGCGAGGCTCATCACCATGCCAAGCGGATATTGATGCGACGGCGTGACGAGCATCAGCTTCGGCGGCTGCGCGAGATCGTCGGCAGAGGGATTGATGCCTTCTTCGTCGACGGCAATCGGCCGCGACTGCAGGCCGGACACGTGCAGCACGCTGCGCACGCCCCAGTAACAAGGGTCTTCGGTCCAGATCACGTCGCCCGCATCGGACAGCAGGCGCACAGCCAGGTCGACCGACTGGTGAATCCCGGTCGTAATGATGATCTGCTCGGGTGTACAACGCACCGAGCGCGACGTGCGCAGATAGTCAGCCAACGCGTGCCGCAATGAGGCCAGCCCGCCGCCCGGCGCGTAGGTCAGCAGGTCCGGGCGCAGCCGGCGCCAATACTTGTTGTGCAGGCGGCTCCACACGCGCGCCGGAAACTTCGTGACATCCGGCACCCCGGGCATAAACGCGCCCCATTGCCGCTTCGACACGCCCGCCCCCGCGATGAGCCGCGCGCCGCGCGCCGACAACGCGCGGTTGCCCTGCAATGGCAGTGGCGCCGGCGATGACTCGAACGGCGCGGCCGGCGCCTCGGCGTCGGGCACGCCGACGAGCTCGTCGGGCGCGCTATCGGAGACGAACGTGCCGCGGCCGGTCGCCGAGCTTACATAGCCTTCGAGCACCAACTGCTCGTACACCTGCGTGACGGTATTGCGCCCGATGCCCAGTTCCTGCGCCAGCAGACGCGACGACGGTACCTTGCTGCCCGCCGGTAATTCGCGCGACAGGATCGCCTGCTGCAACAGCCGATGCAGCTGACGATAGATCGGCTGGCCGTTGCCACGGTCGAGGCGCTGGGCCAGCCAGTCGGACAAAACGCTCGCGCGCATGATTGGCTCCTACATTTTTATTGAAATGGCTCTGAAGTTAAGAGCCAAATCTCATTATAGTCTCTGCATGTGCTGCGCTGAGCGCGCGGCACCCCGCAAAACCGAGGAGCGAAGGAGATAACCATGAAGAATGCAGAACTGAAGAGCCGCAAAGACGCCGCCACGCCGCGCGGCGTCGGGGTGATGTGCGATTTCTACGCTGAGCGCGCGGAAAACGCCGAGCTGTGGGACGTCGAAGGCCGCCGTTTCATCGATTTCGCCGCGGGCATTGCGGTGTGCAACACCGGCCACCGCCACCCGAAGATTCTGGCGGCGATCCGCGACCAGCTGGATCATTTCACGCACACCGCGTATCAGATCGTGCCGTACGCGTCGTATGTCGAGCTGGCTGAGAAGATCAACGCACGTGCGCCGGGCGACCACCCGAAGAAGACTGCCTTTTTCACGACTGGCGCCGAAGCCGTTGAAAACGCCATCAAGATTGCGCGTGCCGCGACCGGCCGTCCGGGCGTGATCGCATTCACCGGCGGTTTTCACGGCCGCACGATGATGGGCATGGCGCTGACCGGCAAGGTTGCGCCGTACAAGATCGGCTTTGGTCCGTTCCCCGCGGACGTGTTCCATGCTCCGTTCCCGAATCCGCTGCACGGCGTGACGACGGCTGATTCGCTGAAGGCGATCGAATTTCTGTTCAAGGCCGACATCGATCCGAAGCGTGTCGCGGCGATTATTTTCGAACCGGTTCAGGGCGAAGGCGGTTTCTATCCGGCGCCGGCCGAGTTCGTGCGCGCCTTGCGCAAGCTGTGCAATGAGCATGGCATCTTGCTGATTGCCGATGAAGTGCAGACGGGTTTTGCGCGTACCGGCAAGCTGTTTGCGATGCATCACTATGACGTGGTGCCTGATCTGATGACGATTGCCAAGAGCCTGGCGGGCGGCATGCCGTTGTCGGGTGTGGTCGGGCGTGCTGACGTGATGGATGCGGCTGCGCCTGGCGGTCTGGGTGGCACTTATGCGGGTAACCCGCTGGCGGTTGCGTCCGCTCATGCTGTGCTGGATATTATCGATGAAGAGGAGCTCTGCGAGCGGGCTACGGTTTTGGGTGATCGTGTTAAGGCAAAGCTGATCGCGCTTCAGAGCGAAGTTCCGCAGATCGCTGATGTGCGTGGGCCGGGTGGGATGGTTGCTGTTGAGTTCTGCAAGGCAGGTGGGACTGAGCCGGATGCTGACTTCACCAAGCGGGTGCAGGCGCGGGCGCTTGAGCGTGGGTTGTTGTTGCTGGTTTGTGGTGTTTATTCGAATGTGGTTCGGTTCCTGTTCCCGCTCACTATTCAAGACTCCGTCTTTGATGAGGCGATGGGGATTCTTGAGGCTGTGCTTAAGGAAAGTGTTGCTGTAGCTGTTTGATGGTTTTTTTGGCCTGCGCGGCGCTTGTTGGTCTGTTTGCCTGCGGCGTGGGCCTTTCCTTGAATTGGTTGCCTGCGTGGCGCTTTTTGTCTGTTTGCCTGCGGCGTTGGCCTTTCCTTGATTTGGTTGCCTGCTCGGCGCTTTCTGTCTGTTTGCCTGCGGTGTTGGCCTTTCCTTGATTTGTTAGTGGTCTATTAGCGTTCGCCCCTGTGCGGGGCAGGCACTTACTTTCTTTGCCGCCGCAAAGAAAGTAAGCAAAGAAAGCGGCTCACACCGCTAATGCTAAGTGGGCACCGTTGCTCGGAAGTGGTAGTGGCTCCGTGGAATCCGGGCCCCCGCAACTTCCACCCGGAGTGACTAGGGTGTCATCAGCTCCCACTCCGCACTGCGTGCGTCGCGGACGGGTCTGCACGGGAAACCAGAGCTTCGGTTGAGTTCTGCGAGGGCCATCGGCTTCGCCTCGGCGAGGCGCGCGATTACTTGGGCTGAGATACACAAGCGCGTAGCGGTACGAGCCAGGCGAATGAGCATTGGGGCCCCGTAGTGCGTTGGCGGGACGGGGCGCCACGGCGCCGAGCGGAAGGCAGGCGCGAAAAGTAGCAGGCGGTTTTATGAAGTGCTGTTCGGCGCGCGCAGCGCCGCCGGAAGTATGACGCCCTTGTCACTCACGCCGAATGTGAGAGAACACGGATTCCACGGAGCCACTGACTGTTCTGAGCTACGGTTCCCGCTTAGCATGAGCGGTTTGAGCTGCTTTCTTTTGCCTACTTTTCTTTGCAGCCGGCAAAGAAAAGTAGGTTCCCCCCGCACAGGGGGAACGCTAATAGACCAATAGCAAAACAAGGAAAGCCCAACACCGCAGGCACACAGACAGTAAGCGCCGCGAAGGCAAACAAACCAAGAAAAGCCCAACGCCATAAGCGCACAAACAAAAAGCGCCGCGAAGGCAAAACCCTTACATTTAAAGACTCAGGAGCAAACCCAAAATGCCGACGCTAGTCCTAAAAGACCCCACCCTTCTAAAAACAAAAGCCTACATCGCAGGCGAATGGCAATCCGCCGAAGACGGCGCAACGTTCGACGTAAAAAACCCTGCCACAGGCGAAACAATCGCCACCGTGCCCCGCATGGGCACAACCGAAACCCGTCGGGCAATCGACACAGCCAACGCCGCATGGCCAGCATGGCGAGCCACCACCGCCAAACAACGCGCCACGATCCTGCGCAAATGGCATGACCTGATGCTGGAAAACGCCGACGATCTGGCAAAGATCCTGACCACCGAACAAGGCAAGCCCCTCGCCGAAGCCAAAGGCGAAATCCTGTACGCCGCCTCGTTCCTGGAATGGTTCGCAGAAGAAGGCAAACGCGTCAACGGCGACACCATCCCCACACCGGCAAGCGACAAACGCATCGTCGTGACGAAAGAACCGATCGGTGTCTGCGCAGCCATCACGCCGTGGAATTTCCCGGCGGCCATGATCACGCGTAAAGTCGGCCCGGCGCTTGCCGCCGGCTGCCCGATCATCGTCAAACCGGCCGAAGCCACACCGTTGTCGGCACTCGCCCTTGCCGTACTGGCCGAACGCGCCGGTGTGCCGCGCGGCGTGTTCAACGTCGTCACCGGCGAGCCGAAAGCCATCGGCTCGGAAATGACCGGCAATCCGATCGTGCGCAAACTGTCCTTCACCGGCTCGACGCCGGTCGGCCGTCTGCTGATGGCGCAGTGCGCGCCGACGGTCAAGAAAGTGTCGCTCGAACTCGGCGGCAACGCGCCGTTCATCGTCTTCGAAGACGCGGATCTGGATGCGGCCGTCGCGGGCGCCATCGCGTCGAAATATCGCAATAGCGGCCAGACCTGCGTTTGCACGAATCGCTTCTACGTGCACGATAAAGTCTACGACGCATTCGCCGAAAAACTACGCGTCGCCGTCGAACAACTCAAGGTCGGCCGTGGCACCGAAGACGGCGTCACGCAAGGTCCGCTGATCAACGAAGCCGCCGTGCTCAAGGTTGAATCGCATATCGAAGACGCCCTCGCCAAAGGCGCACGCATCGTCACCGGCGGCAAGCGCCATGCGCTCGGTCACGGCTTCTTCGAGCCGACCGTGCTCGCGGATGTCACGCCGGCCATGAAGGTCGCACGCGACGAAACCTTCGGGCCGCTCGCGCCGCTGTTCCGCTTCTCGTCGGATGAAGAAGTGATCCGCCTCGCCAACGATACGGAATTCGGCCTCGCGTCGTACTTCTATAGCCGCGATATCGGCCGCGTCTGGCGTGTCGCGGAAGCGCTCGAATACGGCATGGTGGGCATCAACACCGGGCTGATTTCCAACGAAGTCGCGCCGTTCGGCGGCGTCAAGCAATCCGGTCTTGGCCGCGAAGGCTCGCATTACGGTATCGATGATTACGTCGTGATCAAGTACATGTGCGTCGGCGGGATTTGATCCTTTACTG
The DNA here is from genome assembly GCF_012927345.1 of Paraburkholderia polaris. Classification (GTDB taxonomy): domain Bacteria; phylum Pseudomonadota; class Gammaproteobacteria; order Burkholderiales; family Burkholderiaceae; genus Paraburkholderia; species Paraburkholderia polaris. The sequence goes on along the minus strand of NZ_JABBGJ010000072.1, from coordinate 6,209 downwards.
TAAAGGATCGGACATTGGACTTACGCCGACAGCTTGAAGTCTGTCTTCAGCATCTGCCAGGCCTCTCCGTTGCCCGCGCTGAGTGCGTTGATCTCGTCGTCGAGTGGATTAATCCAGGCATTCGACGCTGAACGAGACGGGGCGAGCTCAATCAACGCGCGCGGCTACAGCGCCGCACTCGATCTTCGAAGCGCGCTTTGCCGCATGCGGGCGCTTCGCGGTATCAGTGAGCGTCGCCAGGCGGGCGCAGTGTAATGCCCGTCCAGGCCCCGCTTTCGGCGAGTTCTGCAATCAGTTCGACGATGATCTGACGGACGGCCAGCGTGGCCGATATGACCGGCGCGGTGTTCGACCAGCACAGGCTGGCGGGTCGGCGGATTTCCGGGTCCACGATCCGGCGCATTTTCGGCCGGTTGGCGACCTCGCGTGATGCAAGTGCGGAGGCGGGCAGGATGGTGCATGCCGCGCCCGAATGAGCAATGGACAACAGGGTGGGCAACGAATCAATGTCGGCGACGATATTCAGCGGTATCGCCTCGCGCGAGAAGGTCCGTTCGAGCAGGAGGCGCAGCCCATTCGTCACACTCGGCGCGACCAGCGAGGCGCCGGCAAGAGACGCAAGGCGGCAGGTCCGCGCTCGCGGCGCAACATCGCCGCCCGGTTCTCCGAGCAGATACAGCTCTTCGTCGAACAACGGCATCGCGGTGATGCCGGCCGTATTGGATTCGCGAAACAGAATCGCCAGATCGAGTCGCCCATTCGCCAGCAGCTCGTTGATGTACCCGCTCATGCTCTCGAAGAATTGCAGGCGGATGCCCGGATAACGCGCTCTCACTCGCTCGAATACGGGCACCGCGAGCAGTGGGGTCATCGTGGTGGGAAAGCCGACGGCGACCGTGCCGGACTCCCCGCCTACGTCCGCCTTGATCTCCTGCCGCAATTGATCCATCTGCCGCAGCATCAGCCTCGCGTGCCGATAAAGCGCTTGCCCCGCCGGTGTCGGTTTCATTCCTTGCGAGCTGCGCACAAGCAACGTGACGCCGAGATCCGCCTCGATCTTCGCGACCTGCTGGCTCAGCGAAGGCTGCGCGACGTAGAGCTTCTCTGCAGCTTTCCCGAGGCTTCCATATTCGACGATGCTGACGAAATAGCGGAGTTGGCGAATGTCCATGATGCAGGTGGTCGAATGGGATGCCATAGGATACTCCTATGACGGGCACGCCCAATAGGTATTTCCGTTGCGACCGCTATTCACATACAGTGGGCTCATTCCTATTCCAGGCGGCTGGCATTTAGCCGTGGAGACAGCAATGAACGCAACCCACGCGAGCCTCATCGACGGCGCCACTCAGGTCATTCACGATCTGATTTCCCCGGCTCCCGCCACGGCACTGGCCGCGGCGCTCGATCGCAACACCGGCCTCAAGCTTGGCGACGCACTTCCGCCCATCTGGCATTGGCTCTATTTCTGGTCCGTCGCGCAGCAATCCGATCTGGGAGCGGACGGTCACCCGCGCACCGGCGGTTTCCTTCCCGACCTCGGTTTGCCGCGCAGGATGGCCGCCGGCGGTCGTCTTTTCTTTCATAACCCGCTACGAATCGGCGACGCCGCGACACGTACATCGCGCGTATTGTCGATCGAGAACAAGGCGGGACGCAGTGGCCGCCTCGCGTTCGTCACGGTCGAACATGCGATCGCGGCCGCTGGCCACGCCGTCATTCGCGAAGAGCAGGACATCGTCTACCGCGAAGCCGCCGAACCTGGCGCGCCGCCGCCACGCCCGCAGCCCGCGCCCAGCGGCGCGCACTGGCAACGCGAGATCCTGCCCTCGGAGGCCCTGCTGTTCCGCTACTCGGCGCTGACCTTCAACGGCCATCGCATTCACTACGACCGGGACTACGCGCGAAACGCCGAAGGCTATCCCGACCTCGTCGTCCACGGCCCGCTCATCGCAACGCTGCTGCTCGATCTATTGGTCCGCTCGCTGCCCGGCGCGACCGTTCTCGACTATGCGTTCAAGGCGGTCCGACCCACGTTTCTCGGCCACGCGTTCACGCTGTGCGGTCGCCCCTCGGCGGACGGCAAGTCGGTCGAGCTGTGGGCGCAGGACCACGATGGCTGGCTGACGATGTCCGCCCGCGCGACGCTCGCCTGATTTATCAAAATTTCCCAAGGTACCCACGATGATTCACGCACCCGATCAATATCAAGACCTTCGCGAAGCCGTCCGCGATCTGTGCAGCCAGTTTCCGGGCGAGTACTTCCGCAAGATTGACGAGGAGCGCGGCTACCCCGAAGCCTTCGTCGACGCGCTGACGAAGGCCGGCTGGCTCGCTGCGTTGATTCCGCAGGAATACGGCGGCTCGGGCCTCGGCCTTACGGAAGCGTCGATCATCATGGAAGAAATCAACCGCTCCGGCGGCAACTCCGGCGCGTGCCACGGCCAGATGTACAACATGGGCACGCTGCTGCGCCACGGCTCGGACGAGCAGAAACAGCGCTATCTGCCGCGCATCGCGTCTGGCGAACTGCGCCTGCAATCGATGGCCGTCACGGAACCTACCACGGGCACCGACACCACCAAGATCAAGACGACGGCCGTGCGTAAGGGCGACCGCTACGTCATCAACGGCCAGAAGGTGTGGATCTCGCGCGTCCAGCACTCGGACATGATGATTGTGCTCGCGCGCACGACGCCACTGTCCGACGTCAAGAAAAAGAGCGAAGGGATGTCGATCTTCCTCGTGGATCTGCACGAGGCGACCGGTAAGGGCCTGACGGTCCAGCCGATCCCGAACATGGTGAACCACGAGACGAACGAGCTGTTTTTCGACAACCTCGAGATTCCCGCGGAAAACCTCATCGGCGAAGAAGGCAAAGGCTTCAAGTACATCCTCGACGGGCTCAATGCGGAACGCACGCTGATCGCCGCGGAATGCATCGGCGACGGCTATTGGTTCATCGACAAGGTGTCGCAGTACGTGAAGGATCGCGTCGTGTTCGGCCGGCCGATCGGCCAGAATCAGGGCGTGCAGTTCCCGATCGCGCGCGCATACGTCAACGTCGAGGCAGCGAATCTGATGCGTTTCGAGGCCGCCCGACGCTTCGACGCGCACGAGCCGTGCGGTACGCAGGCGAACATGGCGAAGCTGCTCGCGGCCGATGCGTCGTGGGAAGCGGCCAACGCCTGCCTGCAGTTCCATGGCGGCTTCGGCTTCGCGTGCGAATACGACGTCGAGCGCAAGTTCCGCGAGACGCGCCTCTACCAGGTCGCGCCGATCTCGACGAATCTGATCCTGTCGTATGTCGCGGAGCACGTCCTCGACCTGCCCCGCTCGTTCTGACGGAGAAACGTCATGGGTTCGCTTTCAGGTATCACCGTCGTCACATTCGAGCATGCGATTGCGGCGCCGTTCTGTACACGTCAGCTCGCTGACCTCGGCGCGCGCGTCATCAAGATCGAGCGGCCGGGTACGGGCGACTTCGCGCGGAACTACGACGAGCGCGTGTCGGGGCTCGCGTCACACTTCGTTTGGACCAATCGCTCGAAAGAAAGCCTGACGCTCGACGTCAAGCAGCCTGACGCCGTCGATATCGTTCACCAGTTGCTCGCTCAGGCCGACGTGCTCGTGCAGAACCTCGCGCCCGGTGCGATGCAACGCATGGGGTTCGACTACGCATCGCTGCACGAACGCTATCCGCGGCTGATCGTTTGCGACATCTCAGGCTACGGCCTCGACGGCCCGTATCGCGACAAGAAGGCTTACGACCTGCTGATCCAGAGCGAATCGGGCTTCCTGAGCATCACTGGCTCCGAAGACGAGCCCGCCAAGGCGGGTTGCTCGATCGCCGACATCGCCGCGGGCATGTATGGGTACACGAACATCCTGTCCGCGCTGATCGAACGCCAGCAGACCGGACGCGGCCGCCACATCGATTTGTCGATGCTCGAAAGCATGGTCGAATGGATGAGTTACCCGCTCTACTACGCGATCAACGACCAGCCGCCGCCGCGTCGAACTGGCGCATCGCATGCGACGATCTTCCCGTACGGTCCGTTTGTCGCCGGCGACAGCAAGACGGTCATGCTTGGGTTACAAAACGAGCGCGAATGGAAAAGCTTTTGCGACGTCGTGATTCGTCTGCCGGAGATTGCCGGCGACGACCGCTTCAACGCGAACAGCAAGCGCGTCGCGAATCAGGATCAACTTCGCGAGATCATCCATGAGGTCTTTTCTACGTTGAGGGCGGACGAAGTCGTCGTGCGTCTGGAGGAAGCCGGTATCGCGAACGCTCAGGTAAACGATATGCAGGCCGTCTGGAATCACGGTCAGCTGCGCGCGCGTGGGCGCTGGACTGAGGTCGATACGCCGGCGGGCCGTGTGCCCGCCCTCTACCCGCCAGGATTGACGGCGCGGGATGAACCCGTGATGGCAGCTGTGCCGGCGCTCGGCGAGCACACTGAGGCGGTTCTGCGTGGCCTCGGCTATGACGAGACCCGCATTGCGGGACTGCGTGAACGGGGCGTCGTCTAGCATGGGCGAGAGGAGTCCTCGTCGGAACGTGACGGTTATGTTTTAAGGTCCGCGCAGTTTGCCGCGGAAGGTTGGATCGAAAAGGAGAGACAGAGTGAAGGTATTGGTCCCGGTCAAGCGCGTGGTCGACGCGAATGTGAAGGTCGGCGTGAAGTCTGACGGCACGGGCGTCGACATCGCGAACGTGAAGATGTCGATGAATCCGTTCGATGAGATTGCGGTTGAGGAAGCGGTGCGTCTGAGGGAAGCGGGCGTGGCGACTGAAGTGATCGCTGTGTCTTGCGGCGTGACACAGTCGCAGGAAACGCTGCGCACAGCGCTGGCGATTGGTGCGGACCGCGCGATCCTGATCGAGTCGAACGAAGCGCTGCAGCCGCTGGCCGTCGCCAAGCTGCTGAAGGCGCTGGTCGACAAGGAACAGCCTGGTCTGGTCATTCTCGGCAAGCAGGCGATCGACGACGATTCGAACCAGACCGGCCAGATGCTGGCTGCGCTGGCGAATCTGCCGCAAGCCACGTTTGCGTCGAAGGTTGTCGTAGCAGACGGTAAGGCTACCGTGTCGCGCGAAGTGGACGGCGGCGCTGAAACGCTGTCGCTGACGTTGCCTGCCGTAGTCACGACCGATCTGCGCCTGAACGAGCCGCGCTACGTGACGCTGCCGAACATCATGAAGGCGAAGAAGAAGCCGCTGGAAGTCGTCAAGCCGGAAGACCTCAGTGTTGATGTCACGCCGCGCCTGAAGACGCTGAAAGTCGTTGAGCCGCCGAGGCGCTCCGCCGGTGTGAAGGTGCCGGATGTGAAGACACTGATCGAGAAGCTGAAGACCGAAGCCAAGGTGCTCTAAGTAAAACGGCAACTACGTTGCATGGGACCGGAGTAAGCGCTAAAGCGCTAACTCCAGTCGACACGGAGACGGACGAAATGACGAACCTGGTAATTGCAGAACACGATAACGCGTCGATCAAGGCCGCGACGCTGAACACGATTGCCGCCGCGCAGAAGATCGGCGGTGACATTCACGTGCTGGTGGCGGGTCACAACGCACAAGCTGCGGCCGACGCAACAGCGAAGATTGCAGGTGTGTCGAAGGTGTTGCTGGCCGACGCGCCGCAACTCGAAGCGGGGCTGGCCGAAAACGTCGAAGCGACGGTGCTGAACATCGCGAAGGACTACACGCACATCCTCGCGCCGGCGACTGCTTACGGCAAGAACATCGCGCCGCGTATCGCCGCGAAGCTCGACGTCGCGCAGATCAGCGACATCACGGCAGTGGACAGTGCCGACACGTTCGAGCGTCCGATCTACGCGGGCAATGCGATCGCTACGGTGCAATCGACTGACCCGATCAAGGTCATCACGGTCCGCACGACCGGTTTCGACCCGGTCGCGGCAGTCGGCGGCAGCGCCACAGTCGAGAAGATCGAAGCCGCGGCCGACACCGGCCTCTCGCAGTTCGTGAGCCGTGAAGTCACGAAGCTCGACCGTCCGGAACTGACCTCGGCGAAGATCATCGTCTCGGGCGGCCGCGGTCTGGGCAACGGCGAGAACTACACGAGGGTTCTGGAGCCGCTGGCCGACAAGCTGAACGCAGCGCTAGGCGCATCGCGCGCAGCCGTCGATGCGGGTTTCGTGCCGAACGACTATCAGGTCGGCCAGACCGGCAAGATCGTCGC
>NZ_JABBGJ010000071.1 GCF_012927345.1 Paraburkholderia polaris | reverse complement strand
TACTGGTGCGGCCGCCTCGGCATCGAAGGCATCGAAGGCAATGGACAGGGCACTCGCGAAACGCGTCCGGCGGGCACTGGCGAAGACATCGGGAATGGTGCTGACCAATATAAGCGTACGCGCGAGAGACGGCGCCGTTACGCTGGTCGGGAGCGTGCCGTCTGCGGCACTCGTTGGGCAGGCGGCCCAGGTAGCGGGGAGCGTCGACGGCGTCAGCTCGGTGACAAACCGTTTAAGTGTGCGGATCGATCCGAGAAGCTTCAACGGTCGTTGATCTCGGCTTCGGGATAGGCGTGAGCGGTGCAAGCTGGCGACGCGGCTGCTCCGCCTATGCTGTGTTCGCGCTACTTTGAGACGAACTAAAAAGGGAACCGCAATTCACTAGAACAGTGGTAGGAAGCGGTAAGCATGGGAACAATCCACGCGCCTTGGCGTGAGGTCACTTCACGAATCCGCAGGCTCTGGGAGGACGAAGGCCCGAAGGTGAACGAGCTCAGCCTCCAAAGCTAACCTGCGCATCGAAATCGGAAGCCTGGCCCGATCGCAAAGTCAATCCTTTAGCAGGGCCAATGGAAGAGGAAACTCGATGTCACAAACTCTTGAGACCAACAAAAAGGCCGTTCTAGAGATCCCATGATCTCGCGCTCAACAAGAAGGATGCTGACGCGGCTGGGGCCGGGCGGCCGTCGATATTTTCCGGCTGGAGAAAGGCAAAATCGTGGAGCACTGGGGCATCCTCCAGCCGATCCCCGGGACTTCAACCAATAGCAACACGATGCTCTAAATTAGCCTGCACGCGGCGTTGAGCCGTCTCTGACACCTCGGCGGTCGACCGGCGAGGCGACCCTTCCGAGCGCAGCTTAATCGTCGAGCGATTTGATCGCTGGCGGCTTCGAGTTGATCAGCCTAGAAGAAAAACGCCCCGGTTTTGCCTTCGCCAAACTGATCTTTAATTGGTTTTGAGCGTTATGCCTGCGCCGTGCTCACACGGACGGAGCAACGCGGGCTCGCTTTGTTCGACGGGATTTCAATCAAGCGTCGGCCGACAGGGCGGCCACATTCCCATCACAATCTGCAGAACCGGACCCGTCTAGTTTGCACGAGGCGCCGTCGGTCAAGGACTTCCTCAGGGCTCACTTACTGGCGTGCCCTCTTGCTCAAGGACCCTGTCGGTGCAGCTCGCTGGCAGGCGGACGAGCAACAGCTGCAAGCTCTATGCAGGCGCCGTCAAGCATGAAGATTCGACTCTCGTGGCGCGCTACTAGCAGGCAGGTCTCGTGATCTTCGGGAGTATTCAACAATTTTAGGCGCGCATATGTATATCGGTCGTCATTGTTTTGGATCGCTCACGCGAACTGTTCACGGAGCCACTTCTTGTTCGTCTTGCCCACGCTCGTCTTTTCGAGGGCATCGACGAATTTCACGATCTGCGGAACCGAGTACTTCGAGATCAGCCCTTTCTCGGCGAACGCGAGCACATGCTGCCGGATGTCGTGCTCAGTGACGGGAGTCGCTCCATCCGGCTTGCGGACCACGAGCGCCACCGGCCGTTCGCCCCATTTTTCGTCCTTTATTCCGATGACCGCGACCTCGGCGACGCCTGACTGCAGCGAGATTAAATTTTCGATTTCGAGCGACGAGACCCACTCGCCGCCCGATTTGATCACATCCTTGATGCGGTCGGTGATCTGCAGCCAGCCTGCTGTGTCGACGTTGGCGATGTCTTGGGTATGCAGGTAGCCGCCCTCCCAAAGTTGAGCGCCCGCATCCGGATTTCTGAAGTAACCCTGTGTCAGCCAAGGTGCGCGCGCAACGATCTCGCCGAATGCCTTGCCGTCATGCGCCACATCTTTCATTCTGCCATCGACGATGCGCAGGTCGACGAGCGGCAGAGGCAGGCCGGTCTTGCAGCGTAGACGTACCTGCTCATCAATGTCGAGCGATTCACTGCCAGGCTTAAGCTGTGCGAGACTTAGCGCAGGACAAGATTCGGACATGCCGTAGCCGCTAAAAACGTCGATGCCACGGTCAAGCGCGGCGCGCGCCAATCCATGCGTCAGGGCGCCGCCGCCGATGACGACCTTCCACTTGCTTAGGTCTACGGTTGTTGCCTCAGCGCAATTCAGCAGCATGTGCAAAATCGTGCTGACGCAATGCGAGAATGTGACGCCTTCGCTGACCACGAGCTGCAAAAGCCGGTCTGGAACATATCGCCCCGGGTACACCTGCTTAACGCCAAGCGCCGTAGCGATGTACGGCATGCCCCATGCGTGCACATGGAACATCGGCGTGAGCGGCATGTAGACGTCGCCACGGTGAAAACGTTGCCCGGACACTGGACTCGCCAACGCGGCCATCAGAGTGATGGTGTGCAAAACCAATTGACGATGGGAGAAGTAGACGCCCTTGGGCAAACCTGTTGTGCCGGTCGTGTAAAAGGTGGTGGCGCGCGTGTTCTCGTCAAAGTCCGGGAAGTCGTAGCTAGGCGAGTTGGCGGCGAGCATGTCCTCGTATTCGGCAGAGAACGGGATACCGTTAGCGCTAGCTTCACTTCCTGCTTCGTCGATCCAGACGAAGGCGCGCACCGTTTCAAGCTTGTCCTTAATTGCTTCGATCACCGGCAGAAAATCCGTATGAACGAGCAAAATCTCCACCCCGGAATGGTTGATGGTATAGGCGATCTCCGCCTGCGACAGCCGTACATTGACCGTCTGCAGCACAGCGCCCATCATCGGCACCGCGAAATAGCATTCAAGATATCGGTGACTATCCCAGTCCATCACTGCGACCGTAGTGCCGTGCCGTGTGCCGAGTTGGCGCAGACCGTTGGCGAGCCGCGCAATACGTTCGCTCAAGGTCGTATATGTGTACCGTTGCTGGCCCCGGTAGACGATCTCTTGGTCGGGCGCCTGTGAGAGCGGCGTGTGCAGCAAATGCTTTATCAGCAAGGGATAAGCGTAAGCCGAGGGCGTCGAGCCCATAAATTCCTCTTGCATAAGATCTCCTCCGGTCGGAAATGGGTATTCTGCTGACATCCCGATTCATTATCGCCGTCCACGCACGGTCATAGCTCGGCGATGATCATCGTTTCGCATCGTGCGGGGCTGTGTCAGCAGGTTAACGAGTGCAAGCCGATTGAACTGCCAGAAATCTTGCAATGTCGGGTATCCCCTGAATGGCGGAGCGTGCGCAGAAAGGGGGGGCCTTATCAGAGATTTTCGCAGAAAGTCAAAAGAATCTCCTTCGAGAGTATTTCAATGCGGCCATAACGTAGCGCGATAGCACCTTGAGTGGCAAACGCTCTCAATTCCAGTGCAAGCGTTTGGCGAGTGACCCCGACCATCATGGCCAGCGTGTCCTGAGACACGGTTACCTCACGACGGTTCTTTGATGCCATCGTTAGGTCGCCATATGCGAGAAGTACCAGTCGTCGGGCCACTCTGGCTTGCGTCGAATGCAAGGTGGCATCCTCGATCATCCGATATAGTAAGTTCAGATGCATCGACTGAAGTCGTGCAATGGCCATAACCAAGTTGTGATTTTGCATCAGCGCATCGAACGCATCGGGTTTGACTGCGAAAATGCTTGAATCTTCCAGCGCGACCACATCACGCGCGCGGGGGACGTGGGCGGCCATTGATGTCTGACCGAACCAGTTGCCTGGTTCAATGACGGCAAGAATTGCTTCCCTCCCGTCTTCGCGGACCGTGGTTGCCTTCAGTCGGCCTCCGTTCAGCCCATAAAATCCGTCTGGCAAATCTCCCTGCCGGAACAAGAATTTTCCCGACCGCAATTCAAGCACTTCGCAGCCGATCAGCAAAGCTTGTTGCTCAGCCGCAGTCAACGAACCGAACCACGGATTCGTGCGCATTTCTTCCGATGGAGCAGAGTTTAGAGGCATGGGAATGGACGGATGACTGAAATGCGGGAATGCAAGTTTAGTTGCTCTGCTACGATGTGACGGTCAAGGCTAGGATTGGTGTATAAAACTTCGACAAGAGGGCTCGCGCATGAATTTGCCCTATTTGTCTCGTGGAGGCTCCCTCCGCAGCATGCATTCAGATCCAAGTAACTGATAGTCGTCAGGGCCTGAGCCATAAGCTGAAATGAAACCCATCGTGCCGGTAGCAACGCGCTGTGTTCCATAGTCGAGCGTTCCGAGCAGCGTGTCATTTCCGTCGACGCTCAGGTCAGTCTCGCAAGCTTCTTCGGGAAACCCGAGATCTCGCGACCGCCTGCAATAGGACCTTCGTCATTGAGATACATTGAATGCGGGTAGTTGCCGAGGCGCCCCTGTGGGTCTCGCACGGAAATGACCTGGCCGCTTTCGGCGTAGTCGCCGAAGCCCGAGGAGTCAGGCATACGGATAAATTCGTAATGCACCAGATTGTTCTCTGGCTGAAGCGGTCTCGGGACGCTGGCGCGCAACGCATCGGCATCAGTCTCGTAAGAAATGATGAAGTACTCCCGATTGATAAACCGATAGGGCGGTCGGGGATACGCCGGGTTATGAAAGGGCAAATCCGGCGGCTATGGAATTCGGAGAACGATGTTTGGTCTCCGTCGGCGTCGCAGACCGGCCTCATCGATCCGGTACGCGAGCCACCAGACGGTAACGTGGGCACAGCGAACAAGGGAGCGTCGCGGCAGCCGATCAGGACTATCGCGGAGATAGCCGGATGGCGCCGTCCAGACGTATCACTTCCCCGTTAAGCATGTCATTTTCAATGATGTGCCTGACCAGCCGTGCATAGTCATCCGGTGTGCCGAGCCGGGGAGGAAAGGGGACTCCCGCCGCCAGCGAATCCTGCATCTGCTGCGGCATCCCAAAAATCATCGGTGTGCCGAAGATGCCAGGCGCGATCGTCATGTTGCGGATGCCGACACTGGCGAGGTCGCGAGCAATTGGCAAGGTCATGCCGACTACCCCTCCCTTGGAAGCGCTGTACGCCGCCTGTCCTATTTGCCCCTCGTAAGCCGCGACGGAAGCTGTGGAGACGAGTACGCCTCGCTCGCCAGTAACTTCTGGAGCGTTGGCACTCATGGCGGCAGCAGCCAGACGGATCATATTGAAAGTTCCGATCAGGTTGATACTGATCGTTCGCGTGAACATGGCCAGATCATGCGCGCCTGATTTGCCCACCGTCTTCTGGGCGGGGGCAACGCCTGCGCAGTTGATCAGACCCGCCAGTCTGCCCAGTCTCACGCCGGCATCCACGGCAGCCCTCGTGTCCTCTTCGAGACTTACGTCGCAGCGCGAAAAGACTCCGTTAATTTCTGCGGCGATCGCGTGTCCCCGTTCTTCCTGCAGGTCGGCGATGACAACGCGGGCGCCATGAGCCGCCAGCATACGCGCCGTGCCTTCCCCCAGGCCCGAAGCGCCGCCAGTTACAATAAATACGTTTCCTTCGATTTTCATCGATCCTCCAGTATGCGCGGCAGCAGGCCGCGCTGATGTTTTCGGGGAGCTGAACATGCGGCCCTTACGAGGTGCGATGGGCGCGTCTGCGCAACACTGAGGCAGCTGAGCCATTCGGCAGACACGTGCGCCAGCGAAAGCCGCAGCCGCGCATGGGCAGACGTGCGACGCATGTTCTTCCTGCGGGACATCTCGCTGAGCAAACGCTCCACTACATGTTCGGGTAGTTCGGGCCGCCGCCGCCTTCCGGTACGGTCCAGACGATGTTCTGCGTTGGGTCTTTGATGTCGCACGTCTTGCAGTGCACGCAGTTCTGCGCATTGATTTGCAGCCTGGGCTCGCTGTTGTTGCCGTCGCTTACGATCTCATAGACGCCGGCGGGGCAATAACGCTGTTCCGGCGCGTCGTATTCGGCCAGATTCACGCTAACCGGTGTTCGCGCGTCGCGCAGCTTCAGGTGGCAGGGCTGATCTTCTGCATGGTTGGTGTTAGACAGGAACACCGACGACAGCCGATCGAACGTCAGCGATCCGTCCGGCTTGGGATAGCGGATGGGTTTGAACAGGCTCGCATGCTTGAGCCTGGCAAAATCGGGAATACGATGCCGCAGCGTCCATGGCGCCTTGCCGCGGAAGACAATCTGATCAATGCCGGCCATTAGCGCTCCCAGCTTCAGTCCTTTTGACAACCAGGGCTTGAAGTTGCGCGCACGATAAAGTTCGTCGTAGAGCCAGCTGTTCCTGAACGCATCCGGGTACTCGACGAGTTCATCGCGGCGGCGTCCGGCGACAAGCGCCGCAAAGCACGCTTCGGCAGCGAGCGCTCCGGATTTGATGGCGCAGTGGGAGCCTTTTATGCGCGAAGCGTTGAGAAAACCGGCGTCATCGCCGACGAGAACGCCGCCCGGGAACGTGAGTCTGGGCATGGATTGCAGCCCGCCCGCTGTAAGGGCGCGCGCGCCGTATGCCGTTCGCTTGCCGCCCGCGAAAACGCCGCCAATATTCGGGTGGGTCTTGAAGCGCTGGAATTCCTCGAAAGGCGACAGGTACGGGTTCTCGTAACCCAAGCCGACCACAAAGCCTACTGCAACCTGGTTGTTCTCAAGATGGTAGAGAAAGCCTCCACCGTAGGTCGAGTTATCCATTGGCCAGCCCGCGGTATGGATCACCAGGCCTGGCTGATGATGTTCCGGCCGCACCTCCCACAATTCCTTTATTCCGATGCCGTACGTCTGGGTATCGGCTTCTGCAAGCAGCGAATATCTGTCTTCGATCTGCTTGCCGAGGTGACCGCGGCAACCTTCTGCGAAGAAAGTGTAGCTGGCATTCAGCTCAATGCCGGGCTGGTGATTAGGACCGGCCTGGCCGTCCTTGAGGACGCCCATGTCGCCGGTGGCGACGCCGCTAACCGCGCCCTGCGCGTCGAACAGGACTTCCGCACCTGCAAATCCAGGATAGATCTCAACGCCCAATGCCTCTGCCTGCTGGCCCAACCAGCGACACAGATTACCGAGAGAGATGACGTAGTTACCTTCGTTGTGGAAACATCCGGGAACAGCCCAGTTCGGAAGCTGGTATCCACTGCGTTCAGAAAGGAGCAGGAGACGGTCTTCCGACACGGCAGTGTTCAAGGGCGCGCCGTCTTCTTTCCAGTTGGGCAGAAGTTCGGTCAGTGCTCGTGGATCCATCACGGCACCGGACAATATGTGGGCGCCAATCTCGGCACCCTTTTCGATCACGCAGACAGAAAGCTCAACACTCTTCTGCGTCGCGAGTTGTCTGAGGCGGATTGCTGCCGCCAGACCGGCAGGGCCGGCGCCGACGATCACCACGTCGAAATCCATCGAGTCGCGTTGCATTTCACTGTATCCAGAACGGTGTTTCAGACTCTTTCCTGAAGCGGCGCAGACTACTACCTGCCACCGACGCCAAAATAGATTCGCAGCATGACGCGCAAGCTCAGGCGCATGCAGCGGTTAGCTGGGGAATTATTTCGAAAAGATCGCCGACCAGACCGTAGTCCGCAACCTGAAAGATCGGGGCGTCCGGGTCCTTGTTGATCGCGACGATGACCTTTGAGTCCTTCATGCCGGCAAGATGCTGTATCGCCCCCGAAATGCCTACGGCGATATAGAGTTCCGGTGCAACAATCTTGCCGGTCTGGCCCACCTGATAGTCGTTAGGTGCAAAACCAGCATCGACTGCGGCACGCGAGGCGCCAAGGGCCGCTCCGAGCGCGTCGGCCATCGGCTCGAGCAGCTCGTGGTAGCTTTTGCTACTGCCCAGGCCGCGACCGCCGGACACGATCACCTTTGCCGCGCCCAGGTCAGGGCGGGTAGACTCGCTAAGCTGGCGGTTCACAAGCGTGCTCTGCGCCGTGTCGATTGCGGGCTCGATCGACTTGATCGCGGCGCTGCTGCCATTCCCCACTGGGTCGAAGGCGGTGGTGCGCACAGTGATGACCTTGACAGGGTCAATGCTTTTAACAGTGGCGAGCGCATTGCCCGCGTAAATGGGGCGTACAAACACATCCGCGGATACGACCGCAATGATGTCGGATATCTGGGCAACATCAAGCAGAGCCGCGACGCGCGGCGCCAGGTTTTTCCCAAAAGTCGTGGCGGGCGCCAGAATGTGGCTGTAACCTTCGGCAGAGGCCACGACAAGCGCCGCGAGATTCTCGGCTGTCTGGCTTTCGTAGTGGGATGCTTCGACGACCCTTACCTCGGTCACGCCCTGCAACTGGGCGGCAGCCTGCACGGCGCCGCCGCACCGGGCCCCGGCGACCAGAACATGAATGTCTGCGCCAATTTCCCGAGCCGCGGCAACGGTCGTGAGGGTGGCGGTCTTCAGGCTGTCGTGGTCGTGTTCAGCAATGACAAGTACGGTCATGATCAGATTACTCTCGCTTCGGTCTTCAGTCTGTGCATCAACTCGGCCACGTCGGCGACCTTGATGCCCGCACCACGCTGAACGGGCTCCGCCACGTTGATCGTGGCAAGTCGTGGCGCGACTTCAACGCCAAGGTCCGCCGGCTTCACGATATCTAGCGGCTTCCTCTTTGCTTCCATGATGTTGGGAAGCGTCACATAGCGCGGTTCATTCAGGCGCAAGTCCGCAGTGATGACGGCGGGGAGCCTGATTTCGAGCGTCTCGAGGCCACCGTCGATCTCGCGCGTGACCTTTGCACTGGCGGTTGCCACGACCACCTGCGACGCGAACGTCGCTTGCGGCCAGTCGGCAAGCGCCGCCAACATTTGACCGGTCTGGTTCGCGTCGTCGTCAATTGCCTGCTTCCCGCAGATCACGAGTTGAGGCAGCTCCATCTCGCAAAGGGCGTGCAGCAGCTTCGCCACTGCCAGCGGCTGCAACTCGGTTTCTGTCTGAACCAGGATGCCACGGTCGGCGCCCATCGCCATTGCCCGGCGCAGCGTGTCCTGACAGGCAGCCGTACCGCAGGAGACGGCAATGACTTCCGTCGCCACGCCTGTCTCCTTGAGTCGCACGGCCTGCTCAACCGCTATCTCATCGAAAGGATTCGTCGCCATCTTGACGTTAGAGAGGTCAACGCCAGATCCGTCGTCTTTCACGCGTACCTTTACGTTGTAGTCGATCACCCTTTTGACGGGCACGAGTATCTTCATTTGTCACCTTCCTTAAAAAAACATCCTCGCCTGACGCCGTCGAAGGGGGAACTGCAATTCGTCGCCAGCGGGCTGCGCTCTCGTGCTAACGCGTTTTGAGGTCTTCAAGTTTGTGCTGCAGCATTGCAGCATCGCGCTCAGGATTCACTAATACCGCGATAGCGATGCCGCCGACCAGGATCGCAAATCCGAAAATCTGGTAAGCGAATGAGTAGCCCGCCAGCGGATGCGAGGCGCGGTCGACGAGAACGCCCACCAGCGTTGGCGCGATGAGCCCGGACAGATTCTGGACGGCAAGAAAAATGCCGAGCGTGCTGGCGAGCTGCTGAGGTGGAGTGATCTGCGACACGACGGCATTCATCATCGGTAGCGCCACGCTTGCGCAGCCATAACCGATAATCAGGAAGGCCACGACAATCAATGGTTTCCCGACGTAAGGCACGACGCCCAGCGCCAGGCCTCCGATTACAAGGAACGCCGTCGTAATCGATGCACGGGTGGTTCGTGTCGCGCGGTTCTTTGACGCCAGTCGGTCTGCGAAGAAGGTTGAGCCAAACATCGTGACGAGTGATGCAATACTCGGCAGGCCAAACATCAGGCCTGACTCGAGTCGGGAAAAGCCAAGACCTTTTTCAAAGTAGGACGGGAACCAGGTGATCGAGGCCGAAACCAGGCCGTACACCATGAACGTTCCGACCAGTGCACCGAGGAACGAACGTGTGAAGACGATCGAGCGCAGAGGCAACCGCAGCGTTTGCGCCGGCGTGCGCAAACCAGTGTCAATTGCGCCGGGCTTGTGCGCGTCTGGGCGGCGGGCGTAGGGACCTTCCTTGCCTACCGCCAGCCATACCAGACACCAGATCAGGCCCGCAAACCCCATGGTGACGAAGCAGGCGCGCCATCCCCAGGCGGCCAGCACGAGTGCTAGCAAAGGCGCTATCGCAATTTTCGCAAACGAGGAGCCAGCGGTTACAAGCGCGGAAGGAAAGCTCCGTTTGTCTGCGGGAAACCACTGAAACACGGCAGTGTTCGCCATGGCGGTCGCCGGCCCCTCCGCGACACCAAGTACGATGCGCGTAATCAGTAGCACGGCAAAGCTGCCCGTTACCAGCATGGGGAACTGAATGACGCTCCAGAGCGCGGCAAGCACAAGGAGGATCCAGCGGACCTGGACCTTGTCACCAAGAAATCCTAGTGCAGCGCCGCTGATGCTGAACAGAAAGAAAAATGCACTGCCGGCGAACCCGATCTGAGTCGAAGTGAACCCGAGCTCTTCCTTGAGGGATTGGGCGACGATGCCAATAATCGCCTTGTCCGCCCAGTTGATTGTGGCAAAAACGACAATGAGTGAAGTAATTGACCACGCGCGGGCGGTTGAGTGATTGATCGACGAGTCGCTCGCGGATATACGGACTGACGAGCCAGTGGAAAGCTTCATAACGGTTTCTCCTCCAGTTGGAAATACGGCGGGCCGCTTTCGGCGGCGTCTTATTCGTCTATGCGTTGTGGCAACACGCACGTTGCCACCCGGGTCGTACACCGCACTCTGTAGAGCCGATTTACGCCTTCAATGAGTTAGCGCGAGGACGTCCATGCTTCTGTACAGATAGTTGTACTTAGGAACATTTCTATGCGTATCTGACCAACTTAAGTATCAGTGCCCGCGAAATATTGGTTTCTGTTTGGCAAAGAACGATTCGACTGCCGCCCGATGATCGCCAGAGGTGCCCGTCTCCCTCATAAAATGCTCTTCAAGCGCCAGTGTTTCGTCGAGGCTATGGCTCGCCGAGTAGACCAGCGCTTGGCGGATTGCAGCGTAAGCCAATGTCGGTCCTGCCGCGAATTCTGCGGCTAGGGCCGCCGCACGGTTGGCGAGCAGATCGGACTCAACAATCTCGTCGATGAGTCCGAACTCCAGGCAGGCGGTTGCATCAACTGAGCCGGGGCGCATCAGCAGGCTTTTGGCCCGCGCCGTTCCGACGAGTCGGGGAAGTGTCCAGGTGGCTCCAGAGTCGGCGCTGAGTCCTATTGAAGCGAATGCGAAGTTGATTGACGCGGTCGCTGACGAAAGCCTGTAATCACACGCCAGCGCAAATGCGGCGCCAGCGCCGGCCGCAACGCCGTTAAGGGCGGCAATCACAGGCTTGGGCATGGTGGCGATGAGCTTGACGACAGGCGAGTAGTGATCTCGCACCGTCTCCCAGGCCGCTGCACCGCAGGTATCCAGATCGGCGCGGAGCTCGTTTAGGTCCTGTCCGACGCAGAACGCGCGGCCCTCACCGGTCAGCACAACGGCGCGTATGCTCCTATCCGCCGCGACGTCCTTGAGAACGGCAAGCAGCGCCTCTTTGGTGGTTCGGTTCAAGGCATTCATTGCGTCAGGTCGCCGCAGCGTCACCGTCGCCACGCGTCCCTCGATGTCCAGCGTTACGTTTCTCATGCTGAAGGTCACAGTCCGGAGAAATTCGCCGGGCGCCGCTCCACGAACGAGCGACGTCCTTCGGCCGCGTCCTCAGACTCGAGCAATGCCACCAGATCCGGGACCAGATTTGCCGCCGCAGCTACTTCGCCTTCGCGAGCCGCCCGCATGGCGGAGCGCAGTGCTGTCTGAACGCCCAGGGGGGCCTGCGCCGCAATCGACTGCGCAATAACAACCGCACGTTGCAACTGGCTCCCGGTCGGCACGACTTCCTGGACCAGACCGATTCGCATCGCCTCCTGGACGTCAAATGCTTCACCCGTCAGGATCCAGCGCATTGCATTGCCCCAGCCTACCTCGCGCGGGAACCGGATGGTTGCCCCGCCAAAAGGATAGATTCCGCGGCTGACCTCCATCTGCGAGAAGCGCGTGTCCTCTGCCGCGACGCGGACGTCGGTGGCCAGTGCGATCTCGATACCAAGTGTCAGACACCATCCCTGCAGCGCGCATACCACCGGTTTGCTGCGCGGAGCAGTAAAGAAGCCCCGCCAGTCAACGCCGCCTTCAGGGATGCCGCCATTGCCGCCTTGCAACGCATCACTTACCTGCGCAAGGTCAAGGCCGCCAGTGAAATGGCCGCCATGGGCATATAGCACGGCGCAGCGAACGTCTTTGTCACGTTCCATTTCGCCGTAGGCGAGCGTCAGTTGCTCGCGCATGTCGAGGTCAAACGCATTGCGCTTTGGCACCCGGTTCAGACCGATAAGAAGCAGGTTGCCCAGTTTGTGCCGGGTGACGGTGCGTGCATCTGAGGTGAGGTCGAAATCTGCAAGATTCATGATGTCCGGGTCCATTCAGGAGGATGATTTGGGCGGCGTGAGCCGAAGCTTGTCGATTTTTCCCACAGCCGTTTTAGGCAGTTCTTCAAGGATTTCCAGTACGGTAGGGACCTTGAACGGTGCAAGTTCTGCCCTGCAACGCGCAATGACCGCGTCCCTGTCTATCGTTGCACCCGGAACCGCCGCGATCACTGCCTTGACGGTCTGGCCACGGTACTCGTCCGGTATTCCCACAACGCCAACTTCGGCGACCCCTTCGACTTGCGCGATGACACGTTCGATTTCTGCCGGATACACGTTATAGCCGCTCGCGACGATGACCTCCTTGAGCCGGCCGACGATGTACAGGTAACCGTCGGCGTCAATGCGTGCGAGGTCCCCCGTGAGCAGCCAGCCGTCTCTAAGCGTGTGCGCAGTAAGTTCCGGGTCACCCCAGTAGCCCTGCATGATCTGCGGGCCGCGAATCGCCAGTTCTCCCGGCTCTCCGGGCGCAACGTCGACAAGCTCATCGCTTCCAGGCACGAGCGTTCTCACCTCGGTAAAGGGCACGGGGATACCGGAACTGCCGGCCCGCCGCGTCAGGAACGTCGGGTTTGTATGCGTAGTAGGGGACGCCTCGCTGATGCCGAAGCCGTCAAGCACCTTGGCACCCACCCGTGATTCAAACCGGGCGAGTTGAGCCAAGGGCATCGGCGCTCCCGCGGAGTTGAACACCGGCACACGGTCCAACCCAAATTCTTCGAGGTCTGTCTCTCTCAGGAAGGCGGCGTACATCGTTGGCACGCCAAAGAAAGCGAACGGCCTGGCGTCCCTGATTAATTCAAGGACCGTCCTGACCTGGAAGCGCGGAACGATCAACTGGTTCATGCCGGTCGAGACGCCCATCAATGTCACACAGGTCAGCCCGAACACATGGCACATCGGCAGCGCATTCACGATTTTCGCGGCAACCGGCACCTGCATCGCTTTGAACGTCAATCGCAGTCGCTGCTCAATGTTGGACAGGATGTTTTCATGGCTAAGCATGACGGCCTTCGGCATGCCGGTCGTCCCGCCGGTGTACTGCAGAACTGCAACGTGGGAAGGCAGATCTGGCCACTCTAATCCCTTCGCGCACGCATCAACGGCTTCAACGGGCACCACAGCAGCGCCGCCCGAGTCGCCGACCAGGAAAACAGTCATGTCTGGTTTGACGCCGCCGTCGGCCATCTTCTGCATCTGCTCCTGCGTAGTCACCAGAACTGATGGGCCCGAATGCGCAAGAATGCGTTCGATCTCAGGTGCGACGTAGGCCGGATTAACCTGCACGACTGCGGCCCCGGCAATCCAGGTTCCAAACAGCGCCGCGACGTACTCGGGCATGTTGGGCAACAGGATGGCGACGCGAGCTCCCTGACCGGCGCCAGCGCTGCGGAAACCCTCCGCGAACTTGCGCGCTTCCGCAGCCAGGCGTTCAAACGTCCAGCTTTCAGTCGACGTTGTAAGAGCGGTGCGGGTCGGAAATTTCGCGGTCGCATCGGTCAGAAGGTCCGGCAGCCGGCGTCCCGACATCCCGAGCTCGTCGAGAGCTCCGGGCGGGTAATATTTGATCCAAGGCTGAGCGCTCATGGGCTGTGACCTCATACGTTCGTTGATTGCCCGGACGCGTCGCGCCTGATCGTATGGGTCGCACCGCTCGCTTTGAACGCGTTTGCTTCGTCACTAAAGTGACTGAGCTGGTGTGTGTCAAAGTGAGCTTTCAGGGCTGCTTCGCGGCCCATGATGTCAAAGGTTCGGTTGAGAGACTTCTTGAGCACCTTCAGGGCGAAGGTGGGAGCTTCGGCAATGCGGTTGGCCATCTGCAGCACCGTGTCATCCAGATCCGCCACAGGGACCACACGGTTGACCATCCCGGCGGCCAGTGCATCGGCGGCCGTGAGACGTTGTCCGGTGAAAAGCATCTCCTTGGCCTTGCGCGCACCCAGCACCCATGGGTGAATCAGCACCTCCACCGCGGCGACCGCCATCGTATGAACCACCGGGTCGGCAAAGAACGCGTCTTCGGATGCGACCATCAGGTCACACATGTTGGCGAGCATGAAGCCGCCCGCGATGCATGCACCGTCGACCTGAGCGATGGTCGGCTTGCTGCTGTTCAGTACGTTCAGACAATAGTTGAAGTAATACCGTTCCTCGTACTCCCAGCGCTGCTCCACGCCGAATCCGATTCGAAGCTCGCGCCCCTCCTTAAGGTCGTGACCGGCTGAGAAGTGGCCCCCTTTGCCTGCGAGGATGATCACGCGGACATCTGGATCGGCCTCGGCTTCGCCTAAAGCGGAATTGAGTTCTTCCAGCAGGTTGGTGTTTTCGGCATTTCGCATCGCCGGCCGGTTGTGCCACAGCCGGGCAACGTGGCCGATCTTTTCATAGATGATGTCCTGATAGCTCATTTTCTGTCTCTTCCATTGAGGTTGTGGGCGGTCGCCGGGGTGCGCAGCGGCACCAATCCTTTCAGCGATTAGATACTCGAATTTGATCACTGTCAAGATTGTTTTTTTGCGCCTGGGCATGTATCGTTGGAAATGCCTCGTTAGGCGGAGGTGCTGGACAGGTCAGGTGACGCGGGCCGAAGCGGTGGCGTGAGACGCTCGCAGTAAGGCTCACGCGTTCGAATAGAATGTGGTCGCTTAGCGACCGACCGCTATATTCCTTGGCGGGCCATCGGCGTTTGTTCAGGCGTGGCTCGGACCCGAGCCACGCGGCTAAATTTTCTTGAGAAACCGGTTCAAAATATGACCTCCAAGCGTGCCACTGCAGATGCCGACGACCAGACGGCCCAAGGCCTTTCTGGAAAAGCCAGCGGTTCGCGCAAGCCTAAAGCGGCCTACCATCACGGCAACCTGAGGCCAGCGTTAATTGAGGGCGCGCTTGAACTGCTGGAGGAACACGGGGCGGCGGAACTGAGCCTGCGCTTGCTCGCCCGTCAACTGGGCGTGTCGCAGGCCGCTCCCTACCATCACTTCGCGGACAAGAACGCGTTGCTGGCGGCGCTTGCCGCCGAGGGGTTCCGACGGGCGGGCGCGGTTCTGCGGACGACTCCGATAAAACATCACTCGCTCGAAAGGCGCGTCCGTGGTTTGTCTGCCGGGTACGTCCGGTTTGCGAGAGAGACGCCAAACCTGTTTCGCCTTATGTACGGTACCCAGGTTCAGCGCAAAGAGGATTATCCGGAGCTTGTTGATGCTTCCACCGAGGCTTTCGAGGCCCTGGCTGCACGGGTAGAAGAGATGATCGCCGATTACGACATTCGGCATGTTGATGCAAAAGAGGCTACCGCGACGCTACTGGCACTTAACCATGGGCTTGCGAATCTGATTGTCGACCAGCGTACCTCGCCGGTCCTGGCAGAGGTAATCGGCCGTGACCGTCGGCTTATCGAGCAGGCTGCACGGTTATTTGTGACCGGGTTCCGGCCTATCGCTGACGATCAGGATGAGAGCGCTGGGGCGGCGCGCCACGCGGGAGAACATTGCTAGCCTGCGCCGAGCCGGCCCATCGACCAGGTGGCCGGAGTAATTCTGATGATGTCCGGAATGGCAAGAGGCTGGCAGGAACACCAAAGGTGCGCGAAGGCCACATCCATCGAACGGCGGCGAAACGTCGAACCCGAATGATTGCGCGTGTCTAGGTTTCAGCGCTGCCTGAGCGGCACTGTGTTCCCATGTCCGGACGGATCACCTGGCGGCCGAAAGAGTTGGCAGTATGCGCCGCTCCGGTGCTGTTAGAAAAGTCGTAGACCGTCTCTCGAAGGTTTTCGGGTCTTCCTATCCTCGACCGATGAGCGTGAACGGTTTGCAGGTTGGTCTGGGTGGACGATTTTCGCCAGCGAGTGACAAACGCCATACGGCGACTTTTTCAACAGTATTCTCTAGCAACAGGCAAGTACTTTTAAGACTCTTCATCGCT
The DNA here is from genome assembly GCF_012927345.1 of Paraburkholderia polaris. Taxonomy (GTDB): domain Bacteria; phylum Pseudomonadota; class Gammaproteobacteria; order Burkholderiales; family Burkholderiaceae; genus Paraburkholderia; species Paraburkholderia polaris. The sequence continues at coordinate 14,304 of NZ_JABBGJ010000071.1, read as the reverse complement.
CGGATCTATTCGCGCGAAGTAAACCATGACGACCTCGCTCGCGACCAAACCCGTTTCCTTGCCCGAGAATACGCTACCGCTTGTGCTTGCGCTTGTGACAGGTCTTGACTACTTCGATAACTCCATTTTCTCGTTCTTCGTAAGCTATATTGCAGGCGGCATAAACGCCTCCCCCGACGAGCTGGTGTGGTCGTCCAGTTGCTACGCCGTCGGGGCAGTGCTTGGGGTGGTCCAGCAACAGTGGTGGATTGACCGGTTAGGTAACCGATATTACATATCAGGCTGCATGCTGCTATACGGGGTTGGTGCCGTAGCGTGCGCTTTTTGTGAGACGTCATTCCAGCTAACCTTGGCGCGCGGGTTCCAGGGTTACTTCATCGGGCCGATGATGGGTGCGTGCCGGATCCTCATTCAGGACAACTTCGGATCGCAGCAACGCGCCGGGGCGATCAGGTTATTCCTCGCATCTATCGTCGTGAGCAGCGCGCTGGCGCCGCTTGTCGGCGGTTTCCTTGTGTCGCATCTGGACTGGCGCGCACTGTTCGTATACACCGCGCCGTTCGCGGCGGCGTTCGCCGCCCTTGCGGCGTTTAGCGTGCCCGCCTCGGCGGAAGGTGCCTCAGGCAGAACGCGGAAGTGCGCATTTTGCTCCTTACCTGGCTTTTGCTTTTGCTCAGGCCGCGCTGCAAATTGTCATGCAGCGCGTACGATTTGAGCTCTTTACAGCGTCGCCGTTGCTTGTAATTCTGTGCATATCAGGGCTTGCGGCCTTGGCGTGGTTTGCGTATCACCAGTGGAATCATCCGACACCGCTCGTGCGGCTGAACGCGCTGAAAGAACGTACCTTCCAGATCGGTCTCGTCCTTTACATGTTTTACTACTATGAGTCGACCGGGCTTAGCTATCTCGTTTCGCGGTTCTTGGAAGGGGGGCTTGGATATCCCGTTGAGAACGCAGGGCGGCTCGTGGGCCTGACGTCGCTGTTATCCTCGTGTGCTCTGTTCGCCTATTTTCGCTATTCGAGGTTGATAACGCGGAAGAAGTGGCTTGTGGTTTGCGGATTCACCATTGCCGCAGTGCTCTCCTGGCTGATGACGAGGATGTCGCCAGACGTCAGCCAGGACGCATTGTTGTTGCCTTTGTTGTTGCGCGGTCTGCTGCTGCTCTTCATCGTTCTTCCAGTGGCAAACCTGACGTTTCGCATCTTTCAGATCGAAGAGTTTTCGCACGGATATCGTTTGAAGAACATAGTGCGGCAGCTGACGATATCGTTCGCGACTGCATCGGTCATCATCGTCGAGCAGCACCGGCAGGCAGTTCATCAATCGCGACTTTCAGAATGGGTCAACCCATACAACCCTAACTATGCGGCTACTGCGCAAGTCCTCGCTTCACGGTTTATATCCAGCGGTCAGTCACCGGGGCAGGCGCACTTGGCTGCACTAGCGAGCGTCCAGCGGATCGTCACCCAACAGGCGAGTTTTCTCACCGCACTCGACGGGTTCAGATTCATGATGATTGTGGCCATTTGCGCCGGCGTTTTCGCAGTCTGGCAAAGGCATATCGACTGATTGCTAGTCTGCAGGCAACGTCGACAGAATGGCCGAAACTTCGAGCTTATTGCGCAATTATTTCTTAGCCTGGCGACGCACACAAAATAAGGTAAAACACCGTGAATACACTTCAAAACATGAGAATATTTGCCCGTGTCGCCGAAGCTGGGAGCTTTACCGAGGCCGCGCGGCATCTCGACACGACGACCGGTGCCGTTTCTCGCGCAGTCGCTGATCTAGAGATCCACTTGCGTACCCGCCTGCTAAATCGGACCACCCGCCGGACTGCCTTAACAGAAGCAGGCGATCGCTACCTTCGTCATTGTGAACATATTCTCGGGTATATAGATCAGGCAGAGGCCGAAGCGGCCGGCGCACACGTTCGTCCGGCAGGTCAACTGCGCGTGCACGCCACGTCTGGGTTCGGACAGTACTATGTTGCGCCTGCTGTCGTGCAGTATCAGCAACGCTTTCCATCCGTTTCCGTGGATTTAACCTTGTCGCAGCACCTGCCCGACCTTCTTGATGACGGCTATGACGTAAGCCTGCAGCTAGCGGTTGGTGATCTGCCCGATTCAGGATTGGTTAGTCAAAGACTTGGCGAATCAAGCAGCATTCTTTGCGCGGCGCCCACTTATCTGCAAAAGCGGGGCACGCCACGCATCATAGCGGACCTTTCGAATCATGTATGCCTTCAAATTGCGACGCCATTTTTTCCGCTAGGGCGTTGGCAGTTCGAGGGCCCCAGTGGCTCAGAGACGTTTGCATTGCCTACTGCGCCGTTCCACGTGAACGTCGCAGACGCCCTCGCCGCTGCGCTCAGGGCGGGGATAGGTATTGGCGCCTTACCGATATCCACCGCACTGCCGTCGCTCAGCAACGGCTCGCTCGTACCAGTATTGCATGACTATTCCCTGCAGAGGATGACGATCTATGCGCTCTACGCGTCGCGTCATTATGTCGATGCAAAGATTAGGACGTGGATTGATTTCTTGCAGGAGCATATCCCGGTCATGCTGCAGGCAGATCTGAATGCCTTGAGCGCGTTGCAAGAGAAACAACTTTAAGCCGTCGGTTTGCGTTCAGACCCAACAGCGCTCTGCACAGCAGATCGCCGCCTATCTTTTTCTTTGTTTGCACAGGACTACCCCATGAGTGAAGTAGTGATTGTTTCCGCCGCGCGCACCGGTGTCGGGAAGTTTGGCGGTTCGCTTGCGAAAGTTGCAGCGCCGCAATTGGGCGCAACGGTGATCCGCGCGGTGCTTGAACGTGCAGGCGTGAAGCCCGACCACGTCAGCGAAGTCATTATGGGGCAGGTACTGACAGCAGGCAGCGGGCAAAATCCGGCGCGCCAGTCTCTGATGGCGGCGGGGTTTTCCGAGGAGGTGCCTGGCGTGACGATCAACAAGGTGTGCGGCTCGGGGTTGAAGGCTGTCATGCTCGCGGCAAACGCGATTATCGCGGGTGAGGCCGACATCGTTGTGTCTGGTGGTCAGGAAAACATGAGCGCCGCTCCGCACGTGCTGCCGGGCTCGCGCGACGGCTTCCGCATGGGCGACGCGAAGCTTGCCGACTCAATGATAGTCGACGGCTTGTGGGACGTGTATAACCAGCATCACATGGGCGTGACGGCGGAGAATGTCGCTTGCGAGTTCGATATCACGCGCGAGCGGCAGGACGCGTTCGCGGCGCTCTCGCAGAACAAGGCGGAAGCCGCGCAGAAAGCAGGACGTTTCGACGACGAAATCGTGCCGGTCGAGATTCCGCAACGCAAAGGCGAACCGCAGCGCTTCGCTACAGACGAATTCGTGCGCCATGGTGTGACCGCTGAATCGCTCGCCGGTCTGAGGCCAGCCTTCGCCAAGGAAGGAACGGTGACGGCCGCGAACGCGTCGGCCCTAAACGATGGCGCGGCCGCAGTGCTCGTTATGTCGCTGAAGAAAGCGGAAGCGCTCGGGCTGACACCGCTCGCACGCATCAAGGCATACGCGAACGCCGGCGTCGATCCGAAGGTGATGGGCATAGGCCCGGTTCCTGCCTCGCGTCGTTGTCTGGAACGCGCGGGCTGGGACGCGAGCGACCTCGATCTGCTTGAGATCAATGAGGCGTTCGCTGCTCAGGCGCTGGCCGTGCACAAGCTCATGGGTTGGGATACATCCAAGGTCAACGTTAACGGCGGGGCAATCGCGCTTGGCCACCCTATCGGTGCATCGGGTTGTCGAATTCTCGTCACGCTGTTGCACGAGATGCGAAGGTGTGACGCGAAGAAGGGCCTTACGTCGTTGTGCGTCGGGGGCGGGATGGGGGTCGCGTTGGCAGCGGAACGGTTCTAATCCCAAAGCAGCAGTGCACGGCACGATGGAGCTCAACCGACTTGTCGAGATACGCGTATGTCTGAACTTTGTTCACTCAACTTCCCCCTGCGTCACAATAGATGTCGCCTCTGAATTTTCTTGATTTAGAGAGATCAGAGGTGCAAGTTGAAGGTGAAACAAACGTATTCTGTCGAGTTTAAAGAGCGGGCGCTATTGAAGGTCTTTCACCGCGGAAGTCGCACCATCGGACCGTGGCCGATGAATTGAACATGAACGTAATGACCTTGAAGAACTGGATGAAAGGTGCCGCTGCGTCGACCCGGGGCGATGGATCCGGACACGCAAAACGTCCGGAAGACTGGTCGTTGGAAGAGCGCCTGCTGGCCTTGCAGCAGAGCCATGGGCTGGTCGACGAGGCCCTGAACGCGTGGTGTCGTGAACGGGGCTTGTTTGTCCATCATCTCGAGCAATGGCGCGCGGACTTCTGCGCCGCCGGCGGGACAGGAAGCCGGCGCGAGAGCGCCCAGGAAGTCCGTGAACTGAAGCACACCAATATGCAACTGCAGCGCGAATTGAACCGCAATGAGAAAGCGCTGGCTGAAGCCGCAGCGCTGCTGGTGCTGCAAAAAAAGTATCGTGCGCTGTTCGGGGACGAGGCCGAATGACGGCCCTCGAAGAGCGCAAGACATTGATTGGTTTGATCAGCGAGGCGACCATGGGCGGTGCTCGCCAGGCACGCGCGTGTGAGGTGCTGGGGCTGAGCGCACGGACGGTACAGCGCTGGCAGGGCGCAGAGCCTGACGCGGTGGATGGGCGCTCGTTACGCTGCTTTGAGCCACCTCACAAGCTGAGCGCTGCCGAACGTGCCGAATTGCTGGCTGTCGCGAACTCAGCCGAATTCGGTCATCTGCCGCCGAGCCAGATCGTTCCACGCCTGGCTGACCAGCAACGCTACATCGCCTCGGAATCGACCTTCTACAGGGTACTGCGCGAGGAGAAGCAACTCGCACACCGGCGCAGTGAACGCCCGACGACCGTGCGCAGCAAGCCACGCGCGATCTGTGCCGACGCGCCGAACCAGCTCTACAGCTGGGATATCACTTACCTGCCGGCGGCGGTTCGTGGGCAGTATTTCTATCTGTATCTGTTTATGGACGTGTTTAGCCGCATGATCGTCGGCTGGCAGGTCTATGCCGAAGAGAGCAGCGCCCAGGCCAGCGAGGTACTCAAGGATCTCTGTGCGCGTGAAGCAATACCGCCCAACCAGGTCATTCTGCATTCCGATAACGGTGGTCCGATGAAGGGTGCCAAGATGCTGGCCACCTTGCAGGCGCTGGGCGTTATGCCGTCATTGAGTCGTCCGGGCGTGAGCAACGACAATCCCTATTCGGAATCGCTGTTCAAAACGCTGAAGTACCGGCCCGCTTATCCGCTGGAGGCGTTCGATACCCTGTTCGCCGCGCGGACCTGGGTTGCCGGGTTGGTGCGCTGGTACAACCACGAACATCGTCACAGCGCGATCCGGTTCGTGACGCCAGCCCTGCGTCATGCCAATCTCGATCAGGACATCCTGGATCGACGTGCAGCACTCTACGAGACTGCGCGGCAGCGTAATCCGCTGCGCTGGAAAGGCCCCACCCGCAACTGGAAGCGCATACATGCCGTGCATCTGAATCCGGATCGGACCGACGACGATGGCGTCATTCCACAATCCCGCTACCAGGAGCGAAAAGCCGCCTGAAATTTAATTGTCGAGGCGACAACTACTTTGACAACGGCCGACTTTGAACTCGCCATGGTTTGCGTGCATCCTTGGACCGCCAGCGTCGAGCGGTACGGCGGGGTGTGGGCGGGCGATGTTGAGCGCGCAGAGCAACCGCGAGCCTCATTGGACTGCGCGGCGAGCTCGTGGAGCAGCAGGAGGGCCGTCTGGCTCGGTTTAACTATTTCTTTTTGTTTGCGAAAAAAGACGATAACCGAACACGTACTCGGCGCCGGTACGTCAACCGATGATGAAATCGTTACGAGAAAAACTTGTTCGCGCGGGCAATCATGACATCGGGCATTGACGCTGCACCGAGCGGCGGCAGATTTTCATGTGCATCAGGTGGTTAGTAATGCAGGCCAACTGAAAACCATTGATGCAACGCATAGTCTGAAATTCCTAAGCCTTTCGACGATTCCCGAGCTTCTTGCGGCATGCAGAAGACGCCTTGATAAAGCGGGACTGAATAATTAGTTGGATGAGATGCGTCCTTAACGCATGACTTTTAACCGGTCCGCGGCGCGAGTGTAGACAATGGTCAGCCGAAGACGATCTTGGATCGTAGGGCCCGCCTGGCAAGGCACTGCACCTGCTGGGGTCATCGTATTGCATTCTGCTACCAATGCAGTTTGGGCTTTGGCTCGTACTTACGTCGCCGGCGCGAGCGCCGGTCCACGACCAGCTACAAATCACGCTGCCGTCCGGCACGAGTCCGGTGTCTTGGGATGCAGTCGACAAGCAAACACCGACTTCGGGGGCCGACTGGCCATCTTATTTCAGTTACGTGAACAAATCTGCCAAGCGTCGTGCAGGTGCGATGACCACGCTTAAGCATCATCGTTTTTGAACTTCAATGCTTGTGACGTTCGTCGCCATGGAGTCAAATCGCGAGAAATGCGTGCTTGAGGCCACGGACCGGCCTCGCCGCCTGCGGCATTCAGTAGCCACTGATGCTGCTCCACGACGGGTGGTGCCTATCACACTTTTCGAATTCCATCGTTGCGCGTGAGCCAAGCCGTCCAATTTGAACAATTATCCACTGCGGTGCTACAAGCCGCGGCGGCTCACCGCAACTCTCCTCGTCCGGTCACGCAGATTGAATGCGCTGAATTCGTCTGCTTGCCAGAAAGTGCCCATCGACGGGCTCTCATGCGAGCGGATGCGCCGTGACTCTCACTTGTCGCCGCCGACACCTTCATGCCGACAAGCGCGAGAGACGAGTAGGAGGGTGCCCCCGCACGGTTTTTCAACCGACATGGAGGGGGTCGCCGCGGTTGCAAAGTCGCATCAACCGGAGATGAGCAGAATTGGTGACCGGCGTTGACCTTTTCAATCTTGACAGAGATTAGATTGGTTCAATATAATCAGTGTTAAGTTTGGTGGCAGAATTTCCAGAGCTTTCATGTCAGCACCGCGCAACGGTCGTGATAAGGATGCGTCGCCGCGTAAGGAAGCGCGGGCGTTGATCGCTGCGCCGCCGGAGTCAGCGCGTACAAATGGCGTCTCTGGAGCCGGATCCTGCCCCGCTTCACCGGTCGGCTGTCCTCCTGGACCGCCGCAACACATCTGAGGCTAATGTCGATGCCAACCTACACTGCGCCATTGCGCGAATACGCGTTTTTGCTTGAGCACGTCCTTGACTATTCGGGGGCGGTCGCCAGCCTCCCAGGATACGAGGATGCAACGCCTGTGCTAGTCGATGCAGTGCTGAACGAAGGAGCGCGCCTGGCAGAGAAAGAACTGGCCCCCTTGAACCGCAGTGGAGACGAAGAGGCCTGTGTATGGGAGAACGGTCAGGTTCGAACTCCCAAGGGCTTTAAGGGTGCTTACGCTCTCTATCGCGACAGTGGGTGGCCGGCGCTGACGGCGTCGCAAAAGTACGGCGGGCAGGGGCTGCCACACGTCGTCGGCTTGATTTTGCGAGAGATGGTCTGCGCGGCCAATATGGCTTTTGGGACCTATGCCGGTTTGAGCCAGGGCGCCATCAACGCAATTACCGCCCACGGATCCGAGGATCTAAAGCAACGGTTCCTTCCGCCTTTGATTGACGGGCGTTGGACAGGCACGATGTGCTTGACGGAGCCCCATTGCGGTTCGGACCTTGGCCTCCTGAAGACCCGTGCGGAGCCCGCGGGTGATGGCAGCTACCGCGTGACCGGAACAAAAATATTTGTAACGGGCGGTGAGCACGATCTGTCGGAAAATATTGTGCATCTGGTTTTGGCCCGGCTTCCGGACGCTCCGGCGGGCATCAAGGGCATCTCTCTTTTTGCAGTGCCAAAATCGCTGCAGGCGCAGGATAAAACCTGGTCGGTGCGAAATCTGGTGGAATGCAGCGGCATCGAACACAAAATGGGAATCCGTGCATCAGCAACGGCGAGTCTGGTTTTCGACGGCGCGACAGGTTGGCTCATCGGAGAGCCTAACCGCGGTATGAAGGCGATGTTCACGATGATGAACACGGCCAGGCTTGGTGTCTCCGTCCAGGCCGTGGCGTTGGCCGAGGCGGCATTGCAATGTGCCCGAACGTATGCGCTGGAGAGGCGGCAGGGACGTGGCATGGGCGCGGCGGCCGTGGCGTCGCCGGTGCCAATTATTTCCCACGCTGACGTGCGCCGCAATCTGCTTGTTGGTAAGTCGTTCGTGGACGGTGCTCGTGCACTATGGTTGTGGGCCGGCATTCAGCTAGATCGCCAGCACAAACATCCTGACCTAGCGGTCAGGTCGGAATGCGAGGACTTTCTCGCACTGCTGACGCCGGTTCTTAAGGCTTTCTTCAGTGATCGTTCCTTCCAGGCGACAAATGCGGCGGTTCAGGTGTTCGGAGGTCACGGTTACATCCGCGAAACCGGAGTCGAGCAGTTCGTGCGGGATGGCCGGATCATTCCGCTCTACGAAGGAACGAACGGAATCCAGGCGCTCGATCTAGTCAGCCGCAAAATCACGTTGAACGAGGGCCGCACGGTCGCCAGCTTCTTCGCGCTAGTGAAGGAAGAGATTTCTGGCATGTCGGAGCTGCGTCCAGAATTTGCCCGCGAACTGCAGACATCCCTTGAGAACCTGCGATCGGCAACAGATTTCATAAGGGCGGGCGCTGAGGCAGACCCACACCTGAATGGCGCAGCGGGCCACGACTATCTACAGCTGTTCGGACTGGTCGCAATGGGATTCGCTTGGGCGAAAATCGTGCGTGCGGCGCTCTCCCTCGGTGAAGGTGGCGATCAGAAACTGGCGAGCGAAAAGCTGAAGGTCGCTAATTTCTTCTTTACGCGAGTCTTGCCCGAGGCCGAGCATTTTTCCCGCACGGTTAAAACGGGATCTGGGCCTCTCATGGCGTTCGTGGAAGACGAGTTCTGAAATCAGTGGGCTCCCGTCGGGGCGTCCGCTCGAGGCGTTAATTCGCTCCCACGCTAGTGTCCTGAGTTAAAAATTCATTGAATGATGCCAATCACGTACTAAAGTGTTCTGTGTAGCACTTGATACGCGGAGGCAACGATGAGTGGACGGCCCAAAGGGGAGCTCGTGCTAAGCGAATCGGAACGCGAGCAACTGAAGGCGCTGACGATGAGGCGCAAGACAGCGCAGGCGTTGGCGTCGCGAGCGCGCATCGTGCTGGCCTGTGCCCAAGGGATGGACAACAAGACGGTTGCGGCGAAACTGCAGGTTACGCAGCAAACCGTTTCGAAATGGCGCGCGCGATTTGTCGCAGACCGTCTGGACGGACTGCTTGACGCGCCACGCCCCGGGGCACCCAGGACGATCGATGATGTGCGTGTCGACGCGGTTATCGCGAAGACACTCGAGTCCGTGCCGACGGGGGCAACCCACTGGAGCACACGCACGATGGCTCGGGAAATGAATCTGTCGCAGACGGCGGTCACGCGGATCTGGCGCGCCTTCGGACTGCAACCGCATCGACAGGAAACATTCAAGCTCTCCAGCGATCCGCTGTTCGTCGACAAGGTGCGTGATATCGTCGGACTGTACCTGGACCCTCCGCTCAAGGCGATGGTGTTGTGCGTGGACGAGAAGAGCCAGATCCAGGCACTGGACCGCACGCAACCGATGTTGCCGCTGGCACCCGGTATCCCCGAGCGACGTACCCACGACTACATGCGCCATGGCACGACTACGCTCTTTGCAGCAGTGGACATCGCCACTGGCGAAGTGATCGGCGAGGTGCATCGGCGCCATCGCAGCAGCGAATTCCTGCGCTTCCTGCGCACCATCGAAGCGAGTGTGCCGCCCCACCTGGATGTGCATCTGGTGATGGATAACTACGGCACGCACAAGACACCCTCGATCAAGGCGTGGTTCGCTCGCCATCCCCGCTTCCAGGTTCACTTCACGCCCACCTCGGCGTCATGGCTCAATCAGGTCGAACGCTGGTTCGCCGCGCTCACTGAAAAGTACCTCCGACGCGGCACGCATCGTTCAACACGCCAGCTCGAAGATGCAATCCGGCATTATCTGGACGTCTATAACGCCAATCCCCGGCCGCTCATCTGGAGCAAGTCGGCCGATGAGATCCTGGCCAGCCTCGAGCGGTTTTGTATGCGCGTTCAGAAGGTCGCGGGATGAGTGCCATGAACATCAATACCGACGCAATCGACGAAGTCGCCCTGGCGCTTCTCCACCTGACCCTGCACGATCATTGCCGCGCGTGGAAAGGCTTCGACTGGGATGTGCTGAATCGCCTCTACGAAAAGGGCTTTATCTGCGACCCGGTCAACAAGACGAAGTCGGTGGTCTTTACCGAGGAAGGGTTACGTGAATCGGAGAGGCTTTTCAAACAGCATTTCGTCCTCCCGGAACGGGGCGGATAATAATGCAACGAATTTATAACTCACGACACTAGCTGTGGGTCCTCTCTATCAATGAGATATCTTCCCTGTACGTGTGCGGAGAAGCGGCGAGACTTTAACTATCATCTGGGCAGACGCTTGATCGTCTGGCAACCATTCGGCGAGCTACTGGAGCCTTCAAACTGGCTGTTGGTAGTGTAGCCGCGATAGCGGGACAACTTGTGTAGCGGCCATCAACTGGTTGCTGGCGAGCAGTTCGCAAGAAGCTCAAGCGTCAGACGATGCCGATCATTTTGGCGAAAGGGTGGTGCCGCAAAAGCAGACCACGGCGGCCCTTCTTCAACATCCAAGTGCATCGTCTAAATTGATTGGCCTTGGTGCTGACTTGAAGTATTGAACATGTCATGGGAAAAAGTAGTGCTGTTGAAAGGGGAAATAAATCCGCGGGACAATAAACTGCCACCACCTGGACATGATTGCCTCACATGCTCAGCACTCTGATGAGTAGCGGAAAAACGCGGACATGCCGACGAACATTTTGTCGAAAATTTCTGGGATTCGTCGCCCAAGGCGATTAGGAGGGCATGAGCCTGCACTTGGCCGTCCTGTATAAACAGAGATTAGGCTGACGTCTCCTGCGGGGAGGGTGTTGATGCCGGTGCGGTGAAATCTGTGTGGGACGAGTACGAATGGACCCGCACACGGATCAACGGCCAGTACCGGTTGGCCGTCACTGAGGTTTAGCAAAGAGCGGGGCGCATGCAGGCACCGGGTACTTCATGGAGTGATGTCGACTTCGCAAGTTTGCACCGGCGTCACGGGGTCTAGCGTAGGGACGGCATGCCCTGATGCTTGCCCGCAAGGTTGTGCCGATCGATCAATTACTCCGCTAACCATACATGACAAGTCTAATTAGACGACTGGTCTAATTATCTAATAATGCGACGACTATGGGAGCTAGCCATCCCCACATTCGCCGGCACATCCTCGACGCCGGGCGCACGTTAATCGCGCGTAAAGGCTTTGTCGCGGTCGGCCTGAATGAGATCCTGAGCACCGCCGAGATTCCCAAAGGTTCGTTCTATCACTACTTCGGCTCAAAGGAAGCGCTCGGCAGCGAGTTGCTACAACAGTACATCGCCGACTACAACGCGCGGCTCACCGAGCTGTTCAGTCAGCCCGGCCTGAGCGGTCGCGACAAGCTGCTGGGTTACTGGGCCGAGTGGCAGCATGAGCAACTCGACCAGCATGGCGACGAAAAATGTTTGGTGGTGAAACTGAGCGCGGAAGTAGGGGACCTGTCCGATGAGATGCGCGTGGTGTTGCGCGACGGTGTGGACCGGTTGATGGTCCGCCTCGCCGCCGCGATCGAAGAAGGCCAGGCCGACGGCTCGCTCTCTGTCGAGATCCGCGCCAAAGAGGCCACCGAACTCCTCTATCAGATGTGGCTGGGGGCCGCGCTCGTCACCAAGCTTCGCAAAGACGGCAGCGCAATGGCGCAAGCCATGGCCGTCACCCAGAGCGTGCTTCGCGCACCCTGATTTTTCCGCGACCTCCCGCAGCGGCGCCTCATTGGCGCAATCCCTCTTGACCTTGGAGCATACGCATGAAAATCCTGATGGTTTTGACGTCTCACGACCGCCTCGGCGACACGGGCAAGCCGACCGGTTTCTGGCTGGAGGAATTCGCGACCCCGTACTACGCCTGCAAGGACTCCGGCGCCTCGTTGACACTCGCTTCGCCCGCTGGCGGTCAGCCGCCGCTCGACCCCGAGAGCGACGCGCCGGCGGCCCAGACGCCCGCAACGGAACGCTTCCGCGCTGACAAGGAGGCGCAGGCGCAACTGGCGCACTCCACGCCGCTCGCCGACATCACTGAAGCCGATTTCGACGCGGTGTTTTATCCCGGTGGTCACGGCCCATTGTGGGACCTGGCAGAGAGTGCAGATTCGATCGCATTGATCGAGGCCTTCGACCAGGCAGGCAAGCCCATGTCGTTCGTCTGCCACGCACCGGGCGTGCTGCGCCGGGTCAAATCCCAGGACGGAAGTCCTCTCGTCAAAGGCCGCCATGTCACTGGTTTTTCGAACGGCGAAGAGGCTGCGGTGCAACTCACTGATGTCGTGCCGTTCCTGATCGAAGACGAATTCCGGCGGCTCGGCGCCCACTACAGCAAGGGGCCGGATTGGCAAAGCCACGTACTGGTCGACGGATGCCTGGTCACGGGGCAGAACCCCGCTTCGTCCGAAGGTGCGGCCCAGACGCTGTTGAAGCTTCTCGACCCGAAGCACTGACGCCGCGCGAACGTGCAGTCACCCCTCATCGTATGTTCCAGGAGATCTATTTTGCGTAGCGTTATCTATTCGTCTTTCGGTAATCCCGCCGACGTGCTGCATGTCGCTGAACGTCCCACGCCGAATCCCGGCGCGGGTCAGGTACGAATCAAATCAACCTTGTCGCCGATTCATAATCACGACCTGTGGACGATTCGCGGTCAATACGGCTACAAGCCGTCGCTGCCGGCCGTGGGTGGCACGGAAGTCGCCGGTGTGATCGACGCGGTCGGCGAGGGTGTCGAACGCGTCAAAGTCGGCCAGCGGGTGGTGGTGGCGGGCATTCACGAATGCATGGGCCGATTACGTGCTGGCGCCTGCAGCTGCTGTGATCCCTCTGCCGGACGCGGTCAGCGATGAAGTTGGTTGCCAGCTGATTGCCATGCCGTTGAGTGCCGTGATGTTGCTGGAGTATCTGCAGTTGGAGCCCAGACAGTGGTTCATCCAGAACACGGCGAACGGCGCGGTCGGTAAGACGCTGGCGATGTTGGCCAACGCGCGCGGTATCCATGCGGTCAACCTGGTTCGACGCGAAGCCGGTATTGCCGAACTTGCCGAAATCGGGATCGGTAATGCGGTCTCGACCGAAAGCGACGGTTGGAAGAATCGGGTTCGCGAGATCGTTGGCGACGCACCGCTCGTGGCGGGTGTGGACTCGGTGGGCGGCGAGGCGAGCGGCGACGTCTTGGGGTTGCTCGGCGAAAGCGGCACGCTGGTCTCGTTCGGTGCTATGTCCGGCCAACCGATGCGCTTGAACTCCGGCGACGCGATCTTCAAGCAGGCAACCGTCAAGGGCTTCTGGGCCAGCAAGGTTTCCGAGGCCACGTCGGGTGCCGATAAGGCGCGGATGATCGGCGAACTGCTGATACTGGCTGCCTCCGGCGAGTTGAAGCTGCAGGTGGAAGCCGTGTTCGACGTTGAGAATGCGGCGCTGGCGGCAGCGGCGAGTGAGAAAAGTGCGCGCAAGGGCAAGGTGCTGCTGCGCTTCTAGGCTAGCTAGAAGACCATTTATGTTCGCGCGTCGAGACGTTCAGACGCGCGGTTAAAAACGTTCACTATCTGAAGGCCAAGTCGATGATCGAAGTACATCACCGTAATGCGTCCCGATCGCGCCGTATAACTTGGTTGCTGGAAGAACTCCAGCTGGAATACAAGCTGGTTAAATACCAGCGGGATCCGGATACCCATCTTGCTCCGCCGGAATTGACGGCAATTCACCCCTTAGGCAAGACCCCGTGTCACGGATCGGCGTAATCAAGCCGGGGATGATCGGCATAATGAGGCCACTCAGAGTGGCCCCGAAACGCGATTTCGAAGGGGTTCAAGAATGCGGTTTTTTGCCGGATTTGGCAACCGCATTTTCGCCGTTTTCAGGCATCGGTTTGGGCTTGCGGAAGCTCTCGCCCTCGATGACGACGCGATAGGCACCGTGGCGTAGCCGGTCGAGCGTGGCGGCGCCAAGAACCCGGTTGTCGGGGAACGCATCGCCCCATTCGCTGAGGTCTAAATTTGAAGTCAAGATCGAGGCCGCGCG
>NZ_JABBGJ010000070.1 GCF_012927345.1 Paraburkholderia polaris | reverse complement strand
CATGAGCGAGCTCGGGAATGTCAGCCTTTGCTGCGGGATAGCTGCGCAGCTGGTCGGTAACGATCTTGCGCGGCAGCGGGTTTGAACGCAGCACCCGCCGGAAGAAGCGCTTTGCCGCAGCCTTGTCGCGCCGCTTTTGCACCAGCACGTCGAGTTCGACACCATGCTCGTCGACCGCTCGCCACAACAGATACGGCTCGCCGCGCAGCGTGACGAACATTTCGTCCAGATGCCATGTGCTGCCCGGCTTGCGCCGCGCCGCTTTGGCACAACGGGCGAATCGAGCGCCGAACTTGTCATACCAGCAACGGACCGTTTCGTACGTGACCACGACACCACGCTCGAGCAACAATTCCTCGATGTCGCGAAGGCTCAGGTTGAACCGGAAATACCACCGAACCGCGCAACTGATGACGACGGCTGGGAAGCGGTGACCGTGATAAAGCGATTTCGTTTTCTTCATCACTTCATTCTACCGCCGCCTCCCCATCAACCTGACAGAGCCCTCTGAATGGTGCCCGAGAAAGTGGCGCGGTCAACTGGTCGTCGTGATGGCGATCGGCACGATGGCGGGTGGTACGCTCGGCGGAGCGATTGCCGCATGGCTGATTCCCGCATTCGGATGGCACAGTATTTTTCTTGTAAGCGGCAGCTTCACGCTGTTATGCGCGGCGCTGAGCGCGTTCTATCTACCCGAATCGCTGTCGTTCCTCGCGCGAAAAGGCAGACACGAGGATGCTCAAGCGTGGGTCACGCGCGTGATGGCTCGGACGGCGAACGTGAATCGGGACATCGCTGCCGAACCGTTCGAGGACGGGGTCCCGGCTGAGGTAGGTACTCGCTTGCTGTCCTCAGCTAATCTGCGCGTCAATGTCGGCTTGTGGATCGCATTCTTTGCGATCTCGTATGCGTCGTTCGCGTACATGAGCTGGACTCCGACTGTGCTCGTCGGCGCCGGATTCAATCTGCTCAGCGCGATCAAGTGTACGTCGATTTACACGCTGTCGGCCGCGATCGGGGCGGTGACCTGTGCGATCTGCTTGCCCCGCTTTGGGTCGCGCCTGTTGCTGGTGGGCTCTCTCGGTATGACGATCGCGGCAAGCTTCGCGCTTCCCAACCTGCTCGCGACGGGTATTGCGGCCACGGGCGCAGTGAGTATCGCCATGTTTGTGGTCGGCTTCGGGGAAGGAATGTCGACATCGACCATCTATGCACTTGCCGCGATGGCTTATCCCGCCCGCGCCGCCATGCTCGCTGAAAAATTTCCTGACGTCGCGCAGGTCCTGACCTTGAGCCAGCCCTCGCCCGAAATGCTGGGTGACCCGGAGCAGTCACCCGAATATGCACGCGTGGCGAACGACGGAATGGCCGAAATATGCAGCCGATGGCCCGAGCAATTTCCCGTTTTTGTCGCGGCTTTGCCGATGAACAATGTGCCGGCCGCGCTCGAAGAAATGGACCGCGCCATCGGCACACTCGGGGCTCGCGGCGTTCAGGTGGTCACCAATGTGAATGGTCGTCCGTTGGATGACCCGGAGTTCTTTCCGATTTTCGAAGCGATGGCAACGAAATACGAACTGCCGGTGTGGATGCACCCGTTCAGGCCGGGAACGACCTCGGACTACAAAGGCGAAGAGCGTTCAAAGTACGAAGTCTGGCAGGTGCTAGGCTGGCCGTTCGAGACCTCGGTCGCCATGTCGCGCATGGTGTTCTCTGGTCTCCTCAAAAAACTGCCTGCGCTGCGCATCATCACCCATCATTGCGGCGGCATGTTGCCGTACTTCGCTGGCCGCGCGGAGTCGCTCTGGGCACAACTCGGCAGCCGCAGCGCCGACGACAGCGAAGCCGATGTCCTCAAGCGGCTCTCGAGGCCACCTATCGAGTACTTCAAGATGTTCTACGGCGACACGGTGCTGGGCGGTTCGGCGTCGGCGCTGCGCTGTGGCCTCGATTTTTTCGGCGTGGATCACGTGGTGTTCGCCTCGGATTGTCCATTCGACCCGGAAGGCGGCCCGATGTTTATTCGGGAAGGTATTCGTTCCATCGAGAGCCTGGATTTGAGCGAAGAGGACCGGGAGAAGCTTTACCTCGGCAACGCCCTCAAATTGATGCGCATGCCGCGCATCGGCAAGCAATGAGCGCGGTGGCGGGGCGGCCCGCTTCGGCCGGAGTCGGCGCGCCCGCGCGTGGTCCGGCGGTGATGCCGACGCTCTTCCTGCCGCGAACTTTATTCGGCGCCAATGCCGTTTCATCGCTCGCGAGCGAGCTTGATGCGCTGGGTGTCAGACGGCCGCTGCTCGTGACAGATCGCGGTGTGGTCGCAGCCGGCCTTGCCGCGAAGACGGTGGCTGCATGCGGCGAGGCCGGATCGGTCGTCATCTTCGACAATGTCACCGAGAACCCGCTATTTGCCGACGTCGACAACGGTGCCGCGGTCTATTCGCGTGAAGGGTGCGATGGTGTCGTGGCGCTGGGCGGAGGCTCCGTCCTCGACACGGCGAAACTCATCGCGCTGCTGGCAACCAATGTGGGTTCCGTAGCCGACTACGCGGGCGTGCCGAACGCAGTCCATGTAGCGGGCGCGCCGTTGATTGCCGTTCCTACCACGGCGGGTACGGGAAGCGAGGCGTCGCCCTCGTCCGGAATCCATCCTGATGCGTTTACCGCATCGGTCGGCATGAACTCGCGCTATCTAGTGCCGGCCGTCGCCATTCTCGACCCCGAGTTGACGCTCAGTCTACCGCCGCGCCTGACTGCGGCGACCGGCATCGACGCGTTGTCGCATTGCATCGAAGGCTATCTGTCGACGAAGAGCGTGCCGCTTGGCAAAGCGATTGCGCTGGACGGTATCGCGCGCGTCGCCGCCTACTTGCGGCGCGCCGTGACCAACGGCGATGACATGGCCGCTCGCGCCGAAATGATGATGGCTGCCTACGCCGGCGGCGTGTCTATCGGTATGGGCTTGGGCCCGGCGCATGCAGTCGCGCTGTCATGCAGCGATCAGGGCTTTCATCATGGGATATTGAGTGGCATTGGTCTTGTCGCGACCCTGGATTTCACCGCTGAAAGCCGGCCCGAGCAGATCGCGGAAATCAGCTATGCCTTTGGGCTGGATGGTTCGATGTCTCTCTCGCAGGGCGTCGCCGCGCTGATGCGCGAACTGGGTCTGCCGGCGACGCTTGCGGAGTTGGGTTACCAGTCGACAGATATGGCGACGCTTGCGTACGCCGCGCATCTCAGCCACTTCAATCTGTTTGCCCCGGTTCGTCCGACGTCGTCCGACTATGCGGCGATGCTGGGGGCTTCACTGAAACCGACGTAACGCGCTCATGGCAACCGGTAACAGCACTGCTTTTGGATCAAACAAGGAACCGAGATGCAAAATCCTTCAACGACGCAAATAAAAAAGTACCGCCAACTGATCGCGGGCGAATGGGTTCAGGCCGCGGGCGGCGCCACGTTCAACGACATGAACCCCTACGACGATACGGTTTTCGCCGAAATTCCGGCGTCCCGTGAAGTCGACACGCAACGAGCGATTGACGCTGCCGCCAAGGCGTTTCCCACGTGGGCCGCGATGGGCGCTCGCGAACGCCAGGCGTTGTTCCTCAAGGCCGCGGATATTCTCCTGCGCCGCGCAGACGAGATTGTGCTGTTAATGGCGCAGGAGACCGGCTGCGCAAACGCGTTCTCGCGCTTCCAGATTCAGTGGGCTGTGGGCCTGCTGCGGCAAGCGGCCGGCTACCCCTATCTCTCTGGCGGCGAAATCGTTCCGTCGGACACGCCCGGCGTTTTTGCCATGGCGATTCGCAAGCCGCTGGGCGTAGTAGGGGGCATTTCTCCATGGAACGGTTCTTTAGCGCTGGGGTTTCGCACGGTTGTCGCGCCGCTTGCTTGCGGCAACACCGTTGTGTTGAAGCCTTCTGAAGATGCACCAGTCTGCGCCGGATTGCTGATCGGCGAAATCATGACGGAGGCAGGTTTCCCGCCAGGCGTGCTCAACGTCATTACCCATGCGCCGGGACAGGTTGCTCAGATTGCCGACCCGCTCTTCGAGCGTCGCGAGGTGCGCGCCTACAACTTTACCGGGTCGTCGGCCACGGGGTCGATTCTCGCAGCGCGTGCCGGCAAGCATCTGAAGCGGATTTCGCTGGAACTGGGCGGATATAACCCGATGATCGTCCTCAAGGACGCCGACCTCGAGTACTCGGTCGACACAGCGATTTTTGCGGCGTTCTTCCACCAGGGTCAGATTTGCATGAATACACGCAAGATCCTTGTGGACCGAGCGATTTTCAATGATTTTCTCGAGCGCTTCGTATCGCGTGCGAAAACTATCAAGGCTGGGGATCCCGCGGACCCAGCGAACAAGATCGGACCGCTGATCAATGATCAGGCCGTGGCCAATGTGAAGAACGGAATTGCCCAGGCGGTGAAGGCGGGCGCGCGTGTTCTTGCAGGAGGGAACTGCAACGGCCGCTGCTTCGAGCCGACTGTGCTCGTCGATGTGCCACCGCATGCGCCTATTTACTGCGAGGAAGTCTTTGGGCCCGTCGTACAGGTGGAACCGTTCGACAGCGAGTCGGAAGCCCTGCAAAAAGCGAACGCCACCCAGTTCGGCCTATCGGCTTCCGTGATGACAGGCGACGTCTGGAAAGGCGTCTCGTTCGCCGGCGAAATCCAGGCGGGGATGGTCAATGTCAACGGGCCGACGATGGGCGGTGAGCCGCAAATTCCGTTTGGCGGCGTCAAGGACAGCGGCTGGGCTCGCTTCGGCAGATGGGCCATCGAGATGTTTACCGACCTGAACCTCGTCACGGTTAGCAGAGACAAGCGCAAGTATCCGTTGTGAGCGAGGCTTTGTTACGCTGAAGCGCACGGCATTGCAGTGGCTCCGCTCGCGGGAGGGCGGAGCCATGCGGGCCTCAGGCATCCGCCACGTAAAATCCGCAGGAAACAAAAAAGTCACGATAGCGCTTCACGTAAGCGGACTTTGATTTGATTTCGCGTGTCACCGGATGGGCGAATCTGAAGTCGACCCAACCGCTACCGCGCGTTTTGCTGACCGCAAGCAGTTGAGTACCAAAGGCTTTTCCATCCGCGTCGTTCAGCTTTCTGGTATCGAGCCCGACGAGCCGGGGGTTGCCGCCGTGGGCGACTATCTCGCCGTCGAGTCGTGCGACCACCAGATAAAGATCCCGGTCAGCGAACTTGCGGGAGGCGAGGTTGTTGATCTCCTGGCTCAAGTCCTCCATACCCGATTGATCGGCATGCGTGATCGCCGCATCGACAAGCGCCATGGCGTCATCTCTGTCGCCGTATTCGCCGGAACCGACACTGAATCCTGATACCACGTTTGTCAACGAAATAGCCTGCTGATGCAGACTGTTTGCGGCGCCGGCGATTTCCTCGGCGAGCCTCGCATCTTCGTCAGTCATCCGGTCGATGTGCAGCAGAGCGGCGTTGATGCTTTCGACGCCCGCGCTTTGCTCCTGGCTAGACGTGCAGATCTCCGTCATCATCGTCGCGATATCCGTTACCGCCGCCTCAATATCCCGCATAGACGTGCCTGCGAGCTGCGCCCCGTTGTGACCGGCCTGTATCTTTGCCACGGAATCCTTGATCAACTTCCGGATTTCCGTGGACGCCGCAGCTACCCGCTGCGCCAGCACACGGACCTCAGAGGCTACGACCGCAAAACCGCGCCCCGCGTCGCCCGCTCGCGCGGCTTCAACCGCCGCGTTCAGCGCGAGAATATTGGTCTGGAACGCGATACCGTTGACGACATCGGTGATGGCTGAAATCTTCGCGGAGCTTTCGCGAATTTCTTCCATCGCGGCTTCGAGGTTCATCACGACGCCGCTTGCGTGCGCGGCGGATGCGGCCGCTGTCGCGATCATCTGATTGGCCTGGTGTGCATTTTCTGCGGTCTGACGCACCGCCCCCGTGATCTGTTCCGTCGAAGCGGTAGTTTGTTCAAGCAGTTCGCGTTGCCGGTCCGCACGGGCCAGTAGCGCTTTGTTGTCGGCCGAGAGGAGACCTGAAGTCTGCGCGAAGCCCGCGGTCTGATTGCGTACTTTGACCACGACGTCTCGTACACGCGCTGTGAGATCGTGGACCGCGTGCTCCGATTCGCGGCTGCCGGGGTCCCGCGCTAACGTTTCCAGGCGGCCATCTGCGATGTCGCGGATCCTGGAGAGGAGGTCTGTGTTTTGCCTGCGTGCGGACTGAAGCTTCCAGCACGCCGCAAACGCGCAGGCGGCGAACCCGGTCGTCATGACGCGCAAGATGAGCAGCGTGACGTCATTTCTTGTCGTAGACGACAGAAGACCCGTGGCGCTCCAGACTGCGAGCCACAGAACAATCGCGGCAGTCGCCATCATTGGCGCGCCTGCCGTCCTGCCGGTGATCGGCATCAGTAATTTTTTTAGCCGCATGGTCCGATTTGCATTTTTTGTGGGGATGAGTTCTGTTGGCTTTGGCACGGCGACGGGGCGCGCGGTGGCCCGTTTTCCTCCGGACCGCGCGACAAGCTTCGCGGCTACGCCGTATCCGCGCGATATAAGTACCCATTCGCAGCCATCGCTACGCCCGCGAGCACAGCCGGAATGGCGAAGACGATGAAAGCCGATTGAGGTGAGTGAACGGCCATCAGCAGGGGGCCGCCGGTCAGCGCGCCGACGATCGACCCGAGCCGCCCGACGCCCAGGGCCCAGCTCACGCCGGTGGCCCGCGCAGCGGTCGTGTAAAAGCTCGCGACGACTACATTTGCGCCCGTTTGCGCACCCGACAGCCCAAGGCCGGCCATGAAGACGGTGAGGTAAAGGAGCGCCGGTCCGTCGAGCGAAAAGCCGATCAGCGTGATCGACACCGCGGCGACCGCATACGAACCGGCCAGCACGACGAACGGATTGATCTTGTCCATTAGCCGGGCGTTGATCAGTGCGCCGATGGTGCCGCCCAATGGAAGCATCGCACCGAGGCGCGCGGCGCGGACGGCATCAGAGCCGGCGTCGGCAAGTACGGTCGGAAGCCAGCTCGCCAACTGGTAATAGACCCACAGCGTGCAAAAGAACGCGAACCATAACAGCAGGGTGCCAGCGCGATAGTGCCGGTCGAAGAGTACCGAAGTGGCAGATCGCGAAACCGTAGGTAGTTTCGTTTCTTCTGGGAAGGCGCGTTGCAGAGGCATGTCAGGGTCGCCGGTCAAGCGAGCCAGGGTGCGACGCGATTCGCATTCAAAGCGCGGTTTGCCGGCCATAAAGTGCAGCGACTCGGGCAACCAGATCCACACACACGGCGCGAGACACAGCGGGAACAGTCCGCCAAACACGAATACGCCGCGCCACCCGAAGGCCGGAATCAGCACCGACGCAATCGCGCCGCCGAACGCCAGACCTGCGGTGAAGCCACAAAACATCAGGGTGACCATCGTCGCGCGACCGCGAGATGGACTGAATTCCGACGACAACGTAATGGCGTTGGGCATTGCGCCACCCAGGCCGAGCCCGGTCGCGAAGCGCAGGTAGAGCAGCCAGCGCGCGGAAGGTGCGTACCCACAGGCGAGGCTGCCGATGCCAAACAGCACGAGCGAAATCGTAATGACACGCTTACGCCCGATACGATCCGCGAGCGGGCCGAACAAAAAACTGCCTACCGTGAGTCCAACGAGTGCGGCGCCAAACAGCGGACCGAGTTCAGCGGGGCTGAGCGCCCATGTTTTTTGGAGCAGGGGGCCGACGAAGGCCACCGAGGCAACGTCAAAGCCGTCCGCCGCAACGACAAAAAAGCAGAGCACCAAGGTTAGTATCTGCAGCGGCGACACCTGTGCTTGCGCAAGGGCGCTCCCCGGCGAGTCGGCAAACTGCTCGACACCGGGTGCGAGTGGGTCTACCTGTGTCGATCGGTTCGTCATCATGGCGTGGTCGGATGGATCATGCGGGAGAGGGCTTGTGCCACTCTCCGAGTGGCTTTTCTTCAGAACGTTTGACGGATGCCGACATTCGCGCCGTAAGTTGTTCCGGGTACCTCATTGAGGATGCTGTGTGTGGTCAGCGACAAGCCGGTGTTCATCGCGCCGTGATTGTTGACCGCCCCGAACTGGGCATACAGCGAGGTCCGCTTCGAAAGCAAATAATTCACGCCCACGGCGCCCATAACCGAGTGATTGGTGGTGTCGGAGCGGTCGCTCGTCACCCACACGCCGCCGTTGATATCGACGGTCGGGAGTACGTACCAGTCCAGACCGCCGCCATAAATATTGTTGTTGAAACCGCCTGCGACTTTGTAGCTGACGAACGAGAGCTTGGCCGTTACTGTGCCGAGCCGGTAGGCCATGCCCAGCGTGCGACCCAGGAACGCGGTGCTGGTCGGAATCGGGGTGACGGTGCCGCCGGCGTTGCCGTCGTAAATCGCAGCATTGACGAGAAGCGTGCCATTGTCGTACTTCAGGCTGCCCGACCACTGCTTGCCGGCCTGAAAGTTGCCTGCGACCCCGCCTGGCGCGAACATGGCGCTGCCTTCAAATCCCCACAGCTTTGGGCTACTGTAAGTGATGGCATTCGAGTTGACCGAGCCGGTAAAGCCGGCGTTGTCGCCATAAATGACGATGCCGCTCCCGAAGGTGGAGAAGTGCCGCGGATCCGAGTCGATCAAGGTCAGGAAGAAAGGTGAATTCTGTTCGCCCAGCCGGAATTTGCCGAAGTTTCCTTCGAGGCCCACCCACGCCTGCCGACCCCAGAGATTGCCGTTAGAACTGGCGAAGCCGCCGTTGGCTAGACTGATACCGCTCTCGAGGTTGAAGGTTGCGCGGTATCCGCCACCCAGATCCTCCTTGCCAATCAAGCCGAAGAGGGATGGTCCGTTTCCGCTCGTGGTAAATGCATAGGTCGCGCCGGCATTCTGGCCTTTGGTATTGGGTGTCTGGCTGGCGTACTGCAATCCCGCGTCGACGATGCCATAGAGCGTGACGCTGCTTTGCGCACGAGCGAGACCCAAGGACATCATAAGCATGCTACCGACAGCTACGCGCATCGTTGACCGGGAAAGGATATCCATTTCATCTCCAATATTATTTAGTATTGCTTATATAGAACTTCAGTGATCGATCGACTCCGGCAGGCTTTTCCCGTTCATTCGATGCAGCTTCCCAGACAGCGGGAGCTTCGCGGGCGATGACCGTTTGCCTCGCCTGCACAGAGATCGGACGGGACGTTATCCAGTTCGCTCACTTCATGCTTATTTTTAGTAGACGCCTCATTCAGCCTGGCGAAAAGAAAGCAGGATGGGTGACGACGGTGTTCATTCTATGGATCGGCGGCGGCGCGTCAATTTGGGGTTTTTGCGCCCATAACAGTGTACGAACTGTCATCCTGACCAATGCGTGGCCCTATGGGCGCGAACGGAAAGAAGGATTGATAGCGCGGATAATCCGGGTCAACGGATAAAACGGTTACGCTTTTGGTCGTTGCGCAGTCCTGCCCCAGGTGCGTCCATGCGGGCGGCTGAAAGCGGCGGCTCAGCCCGCCGGCGACAGATAGCCGGGAGTTCCAGTTGCTTGAGCCATCAGGTAGGAATGGGAAAACGCAGTGGCCACGTCAGCGGCCGCGTAGGGCACGCCCAATCCGCGCAGTGTGATGCGGATGACGCTGCTGATGTAGGCCTGAGGGTCTTTCGAGCGTCCCAGCATGATGGTTCGCATGCCTTCTACGGTTGCGCCCATGACCGAATCGGCGGCTGCGGTTACGTCGTCGAAGTGCAATTTGGCCTCTGCGGCGCCGGCACGCAGGTCGTGATAGATGTAGTCGAGCAGAATCGACTCGTGGGGGATCAGTTCCGCTCTGACGACGAAGCCTGCCCAGCGGCGGTCGGTAAGCGCCCTGGCGAGAAACAGGCGCATGCCAGTGCTGACGCGTTGCAGCGGGTCGGTCAATACGTCGTAGACAGGCAGGATGTCGAGCGTCATTCGATCGGTCACCTCTTTCCCAACCGCGATCAGGGCCTCTTCCAGCGAGGCAAAATGCTTGTAGAAGGTGCCGCGTGAAATGTCAGCCGCCTTGACGACATCTTCGATCGACGTTGAAAGTTTTTTCCGTTCTGCGAATACTTCCATTGTCGCGTTCAGAATGCGCACGCGCATGGCATCGCGCTTCTTGCGCGCGGCTATGGTTCGGTGATCTTCCTGTAAGGTGCGCCCGGACGCAGTTGCGCGGTGTTCGAGGGCGGAGTGGTGCATCAAAGGCTCCAAGAACCGGTTTTGTGTGCGTGTACGCTTTGCTTCGCAGAAGGCGTGTATCCGCACAGTATATATTTTTTGATCTGTGCTCAACAGCAGGGAAGTCACGGGCGGCAGTTGCCGTGCTGAGCGCAGGAGCGGTTCTCCGCACAAGCTGCGCATCGCCTCAGAGAGGCCTGTCCAGCGGGGCTTGCGCGCATTCGATCGGCTTCCCGGCACAGCTGTCGCGCCGCCAGAGTGACGAACCATGCACTCTGACGGACACGAAAACCCTAGATTGACGCGTTTGGGCGAAAATCTACAATGCACACACTGCTCACGGCGAAGATCCTGACCGGAACGTCGGCGATCGAAGTGTCCAGCCCGGAATCCCCGTGACCGGAAATAGAATTCGCCGGTGTAGTTCGGATCGCTAATTATTAACGTGATCTCTGGCGATTGTCGCGATTTCCCAAACGCCTTTTTTCTCCGTGCCGCTAACCATAGAGACACCTATGACAGTCGAGCCTTCAAATACCTCGAAACCGCATCCGTCTGTTCACGTAAATCTGATAGACGCAGCGCGCGGACTTGGCCCGCTGCTGGCGAAGAACGCGAAACAATCGGAACAGGAGCGCCGCGCCCATCAGGAGAACATCGATGCGATTCGGGAGGCGGGCCTGTTCAGGCTGATGGTGCCGAAGCGCTTCGGCGGCCACCAGGGTTCGGTTCGGGACCATCTCGACGTCTCTGCGGCACTCGCGGAATCCTGCGCGGGCACGGCATGGGTTGCGGCGCTGACCAACGTTTGCGCGTGGTTTACGGGACTGTATTCGGAGCATGCCCAGCAGGAGGTATTCGGCGCGAATCCGGATGCGCGGGTGGCCGGCGTTTTCTCGCCGTCGACTGACAGCCGCCGTGTCGAGGGCGGCCTGATCGTGTCGGGCAAGTGGTATTGGTCGTCGGGCAGTTTGCATGCCGACTGGCTGATGGTCGGCGTCATGGAGCACAACAGCGATGGCGAGTTTGTCGGGCAATATCTCGCGTTGATACCCAAGTCGGAAGTCGCGATCGAAGATACCTGGTACACCGTGGGCATGCGAGCCTCGGGCAGCAACTGCGTGGTGGCGAGCGAGGTATTTGTGCCTGACCATCGTCTGCTGGATATCCGGGCGGCGATCAACAGCGACTACGCAACCGAATTCACCGATGAGAGCGAATATCGCGCAGCGTTTGTACCCGTCGCCGCGCTCGTACTGGTCGGGCCGCAACTCGGCATTGGCCGCGCGGCGTTGAAGTACGTGATGGAGAAGGCACCCCAGCGGAGCATTGCTTACACCACCTTTGAGAAACAGACCGCCTCGGTCATGTTTCAGGCGCAGATCGCCGAAGCGTCGCAGAAGATCGATACCGCCCACCTTCACGCTTATCGCGCCGCGGCCGATATCGACAACGCCGCGCGGCGAGGCGAGAAGATGGACTACTTGACGCGGGCTCGTGTGCGCGCGGATTCGGGGCTCGTCGTAACCGCGATTACGGACGCGCTCAACATACTGATATCCGCGCACGGTGCGGGGACTTTCGCGGAAGCCAGTCCGCTGCAACGCATGTGGCGCGATTCGAACACGGCGGCGCGTCATGCCGTGGTGCTGCCCGCAGTCGGTATCGAGGTCTATGGCAAGGCATTGCTCGGCGTCGAAAACACGGTCACCCCGCTGGTTTGAGGTGCGAGGCGAGCAGCGCCTCAAAAGACGCGTAACAACGCGAACGGAACGGAACGGAAATCATGTCGGGAATCAGTAATCAATGAGTTCAGCAGCTAACGGTATTCCGGGCGACGACGTGCGCGTTGCAAGCGGCGCAAAAACAGGCCGTATCGATGTCCACGCGCATTTTCTGCCGGAGAAATATCGTTCGGCGCTCGTGGCAGCGGGTCATGCCAAGCCATCGGGCATGCCGGGCATTCCCACCTGGAGCGTCGAACAGGCGCTCACCACGATGGACCGGCTGAGCGTCGACACTGCGATTCTGTCGATCTCCGCACCGGGTCTGCATTTCGGTGAAGATGCGGCGGCGCGTGATCTCGCGCGGCATACGAACGAGGTGGGCGCCGACGCGTGTCGCAACCACCCCAAACGCTTCGGGCTGTTTGCGTCACTGCCATTGCCGGATATCGACGGTTCGCTCAGCGAAATCGAGTACGCATTCGATACGCTCAATAGCGACGGCGTTGTAGTCGAATCGAATCACAACGGCGTGTACCTCGGCGATCGCAAACTCGATCCCGTCTTCGAGGAACTGAATCGCCGGCACGCGAAGGTCTTCATTCACCCGACCAATCCGCATTGCGCGTGCTGCCAGGACCCAACCGTGTTGCCGCCGATCGGTTATCCGTTTCCGATGCTCGAATTCATGTTCGAGACGACCCGCGCCGTTTTCAACCTGATTCTGTCGGGCACGCTGGAGCGCTTTCCGAACCTGACGATCATCGTGCCCCACGCGGGCGCCACCATTCCGATTCTGGCCGATCGCGTTGCGGGTCTGTCGCCGGCGCTGGGTTTGTCGAAGCCGCTGGATCCGGCGAATTTCTACCGCGCGTTGCGTGGCCTTTACTACGACCTCGCGGGCTTTCCGCTGCCGCGTCAGATCGGTCCGTTGCTGGACATCGCCGATCCGGCGCACATCCTGTACGGCAGTGATTGGCCCTATACGCCGGAACCGCTGGCGATCGACCTCGCCGCGAAACTCGACGCGAGCCCGCTGCTGTCGTCCGCGTTGCGCAGCGACGTTATGCGCAACAACGCGCTGGCGCTCTTTCCGCGCTTTGCCTGACATTCATACTAATACGACCTCTCTGTACAGGAAGCTTTGGCAATGAGCCTGTTTTCAACGTGTAGCTGTTGTGCGCCATCATCGAGTGGCCGCCGCAAATTTCTCGCCGGGACGATTGCCGCAGCCGCGGCCACGGCCGTGCCGAAGCTGGCCTCCGCAGCGCCGGGCGCACAGCGGATCATCGACGTGCATCATCATTTCGAGCCCGGCGGCAAGAACTACGACGGCGCGCCC
Source organism: Paraburkholderia polaris (assembly GCF_012927345.1). GTDB lineage: Bacteria > Pseudomonadota > Gammaproteobacteria > Burkholderiales > Burkholderiaceae > Paraburkholderia > Paraburkholderia polaris. Next base: position 17,596 of record NZ_JABBGJ010000070.1, on the reverse strand, counting down.
TGGACGATCGAGAACGCGGTGGAGCAACTGGGCAGCAATGGCGTGTCCACCGCCATCGCTTTTGCGGGTGCGATTTTTACGCCGGAGATTGAAGCCGGCCGCGCGCGTGCCCGGCAGATCAACGAGTGGAGCACCAAGCTGTGCCTGGATCATCCGGGCCGCTTCGGCCTGTTCGCATCGATTCCGATGAACGACGTGGATGGCGCGCTGGCCGAAATTGCTTACGCATTCGACGTGCTCAAGGCCGACGGTATCGGTATCGTCACGAACTATCAGAGCGCGTGGCTCGGCGATCCGAAGTTCGAGCCGATCTTTCAGGAACTGAATCGCCGCAAAGCGGTAGTGTTCGTGCACCCTGTCGAGGCGCCGTGCTGTACACCCGCCACACTGAGTTATGAAAAGCCGCCGGTGTCGGTGCCGTGGATCGAGTTCCCCACCAACACCGCGCGCACGATTCTGAGTCTCTGGGCAGCAGGCACGACGCGGCGCAATCCCGACGTCAAATTCATCTTCTGTCATGGCGGTGGCGTGATGCCGTTGCTGCTCGGCAGAATCGCCGGGTTCTCGGATTGGGAATCGGTCGGCCAGGCCCGGCTCGATGCGATGTTTCCGGACGGCATCTACGCGGAGTTCTCGAAGCTCTATTTCGATTGCGCCCAGGCGTATGCCCCGGAAGCGTTCGACCTGCTTCGCAAGATCGTGCCGCAATCTCATTTGCTGTTTGGCTCGGACTATAGCTACTTCCCGATCCGGCACAGTGTCGAGCAGTTCGGCAAGCTGAAGCTGCCGGCGAGCTCGGCCAAGATGATCCTCGGCGGAAATGCGGCGACGCTGCTGCCGCGTTGGCAGGCCTGAGTCTCTGGTCGGCGGCAACCCGTGTCATGAGAAGCGCGGCCACGCGCTAGCCTGCAGCGGTATCGCCGCACCTGACAGTGAAAGTGGTAATATCACAAAATATATATAAAAATTGTGTTTATACCTTTTTCATTACCTCGAGGACGTCACCATGAGCGACGGGACAACTGCACTTGACGACGGGTCGGGGCGCACGATGGCCTCCGCATTGGAAACCACGCTGCGACGCGACATCATCGCCGGGCTGCTCGAACCGGGCACGAAATTGCGGGTGCGCGAGCTCGGCGAGCGCTACGACGTCGGCGCGATTCCGTTGCGTGAAGCGCTCTCACGTCTGAGCGCGAGCGGCTTTGTGGTGGCGATCGACCAGAAAGGCTTTCGCGTCGCGGATGTCTCGCTGGACGAACTCGAAGACATCACGCAGACACGTCAGGATATCGAGCGGCTGGCGATCACTCGAGCAATCCGTCGGCGCGGTGCACGCTGGGAAGGCGAGCTGCTGGCGGCTCATCATCTGCTCAAGCGCATACCCGTCTACGATGCGGCCTATCCCGACCGGTTGAACCCCGAGTGGGAAATCGCCCACAACCGTTTCCATGAAACGCTGATCGCCGGCTGCAACTCAGCCTGGTTGACGCAGTTCGCCACCAAGCTGCGCGATCAGACCGCGCGCTACCGGTACCTGTCGGCCGCTGCGCCCCATGGGCACGACCGCAACGTTGCCGACGAGCATGACGCCATCGTCGATGCAGTGTTGTCGCATGACGTGGAACTCGCCGGCACGTTGCTGACCGAGCACTTCGGCGCGACGGCGCGGCTCGTGGCTGAGGCGTTACGCGCGCACCTTGAAAAAACTATTTAAAGTTGTTTTATATATATTTTTTGCCATAAAATCGTCCTCACGACTAAAGGAGGATGAAATGCGATTCGTGCAGTTTGAAGAGGCTGGCCAGCACAAGCTGGGTTTGTTGAAAGAAGGCAACGTGAACGTGTTGGGCCCGGCGTCGCTGGACGACCTGCTCGCCAAAGGCGTCGATCTCGTGTCTTACGCTGCTGGCGCAGAAGTTACCGGTGAGCGCTCGGTGGAGGAATTGAAGTTCCTGCCTCCGCTTACGCGTTCGGGCAAGGTGATCTGCGTAGGCCTGAACTACAGCGACCACACGAAGGAAAGCAACTACGAACAGCCGAATTACCCGACGCTGTTCCTGCGTGTGAACACCAGTCTCGTTGCGCACAATGAACCGATCGTGCGTCCGAACGTGTCGAATGCGCTCGATTACGAAGGCGAATTGGCCGTGGTGCTGAAAAGCGGTGGCCGGCATATCGCGAAGGCCGACGCGTTGTCGCACGTCGCGGGTTACGCGCTCTTCAACGACGGCTCGGTGCGAGATTATCAGTTCAAGACGCCGCAATGGACGGTCGGCAAGAACTTCGACGGCACGGGTGCGTTCGGCCCCGAACTCGTCACCCCGGACGAAGTGCCGCACGGCGCACGCGGTTTGCAGCTTGAAACGCGCCTGAATGGTGAAGTCGTGCAGTCCGCATCGACCGACACCATGGTGTTCGACATCGAGACGCTGATCTCGACGATCAGCGAAGCGATCACGCTCGAAGCGGGCGACATCATCGTGACGGGTACGCCGTCGGGTATCGGCTGGGCACGTGAGCCCAAACTGCTGATGAAGCCGGGCGACGTCTGCGAAGTCACCGTGGAAGGCTTCATGCCGCTGCGCAATCCGATCGTGCAGGAACCGGCGCGCGGCTGAGCGTACGGTTTTCACGTGCCGCCGGCACAGGTCCATAGAGGCCGTGACCGGCGGCGCGACCATTCCTTGCTGGATTCTCGCTGGAGACAGAGATGAGCAATGACGCACCCACGCGCCACGCCGCGGTCCATTCAATCGATCATTTCGCGCTGAACGTGCCTTCCATTGCGGATGCCCGGCATTTCTACAGCGCGTTCGGCCTCGACGTACGCGACGCCGGTGACGGGCCCGAAGCACACCTGGAACTACGTGCCGGCGATGGTCACCGGTGGGCCCGCATTCTGCCTGCCGCGAGCAAATCGCTTGCGTACCTCAGCTTCAGTTGCTTCGAAGGCGATCTCGAGACGCTCGAGCGCCAGGTGCGAGAGGCGGGCGGCCGCGTCTGCGCAGATGCCGCGACACCCGGTCACGGCTGGCAACATACGACCGAAGGTCTATGGTTCGTCGATCCGGATGGCAATATGATTCATGTGGGTGTCGGCCCGAAAACCACGCCCACGTGCAAGACGCCATTCGACCGCCCCGAAGTGGGCCCCGATAGCCGCGGCTCACATCCGCGCTCACAGGCGCGCACCGTGCGGCCGCGTCGCATGAGTCATGTGCTGCTTTTCACGCAGGACACGCTGCGCGCGGTCGATTTCTATCAACGCGCGCTCGGTCTGCGTCTATCGGACCGCTCCGCGGACATCATTGCTTTCATGCATGGTCCGCACGGCAGCGACCATCATCTTGTCGCGTTTGTGAAGAGCAGTGCGAAGGGCTGGCATCACGTCGCATGGGATGTGGATGGTATCGACGAGGTCGGCGCCGGTTCGTCACAAATGGCCGCCGCAGGTTATACGCGCGGCTGGGGGACGGGCCGCCATGTGCTCGGTTCAAACTACTTCCACTATGTGATGGATCCATGGGGTTCGTTCTCCGAATTTTCCGCGGACATCGACTTCGTGACTGCCGGCGTAGGCTGGCCTGCCGGTGACTTTGCGCCTGAGGATTCGCTGTATCTGTGGGGTCCGGAGGTCCCGCCGTATTTCATCCACAACACCGAAGCCTGACAGTCAAAGGAAAACCCTCATGCTTTACGTTCGAATTTGCTTCGATAAACCCGGCACGACTGAATTGCGCGAAATGCATCGCGCGGCGCATCGTGCGTATTTCAAGCCGAATCTCGAAGCCGGGGCGGACGTGCGTCTCGTACAGGCCGGCCCGATGTGCGTCAGCGATCAGGACGATACGAATCTGGGCAGCTTCATGATCCTGGAAGCGGATAGCCTCGCCGCCGCGCAACGTTTTCATGAAGGCGATCCGTTCACCCAGGTGGGGCTCTACGGCCAGGTGTTTATTCATCGCTGGGACCGGCACGTCGGGTAAGAAATCGATTGGAAGTAAGCAAACAAGCCGTGCGCGCTCCAGAAGACCATCGCACTGTCAGCGCACGCAAGAAGCGTGACGCCATGCGCGCACGCATTCTGCATGCCGCGATGGACCTGTATTCGGATCGCAACAACCTGTCGACGTCCATTGAAGACGTCATCAACGCGGCCGACATCTCTCGCGGCACCTTCTACAAATACTTCGCTTCGATGGACGAAGCGTTGATCGCACTGGGTCGGCAGGTCACTGACCAGATGACGCTGGACATTCAACCTGTCTACGACGTGCTGACCGATCCCCTTCAACGCATCAGTACCGGTATGCGCCTTTTTCTGGCGCGGGCGCTGCACGATACGCGCTGGGCGGGATTTGTGGTGCGTGCCGAACTCATCCCCCGCGAGTCCGTGCTGCTCGATTACGTCTACGGGGACCTGAGGGATGGCGCATCGCTCGCCCAACTGGACTTCAGCAACTTGCAGGCTGCGGCGGATTCGGTGCTGGGCGCGACAGTGGAAGGTATGCGCACGATGATGCTGGGCCGTACCCAAGATGCGGACGGCTATGTCGACGAAGTCATCCGGTTGACTTTGCGCAGTCTTGGCGTGAGCAAGCAGAAGGCCGAAGCGGCGAACGCATTCGCGCGCACTTATGTTGCCGATCGGGAGAAACAGCGCTGAAAGGCCGCACGCCAAGCTTGACATTGAATATTTGTTCACTCTGATGGGTACGAAAACCCTAGATTGACGCGTCGTCTGCAAAACATACAATGAACACATTGACTACTGCGATAACGCGCTAGCGGGGACGGCAGTTAAGCGTATTCGAGTGGGGCGTGCCGGACCGGAAAGCGGACCACGACTAGTGGTTAGGTATCCAGATAAATATTCCGGACCTGGTTCGTCCAACCCACCCATCCATTCACGATCAGAGAGACAGATATGAAAGCTGAAAGCCAGGCGGTACTGCAGCAACCCGAATCCATCGAGCAGGAACTGGTGGCCCGCGCTCGCGCACTTGGCCCGTTGCTCGCAAAAAACGCGCAGAAGTCGGAGCAGGACCGTCGCGCCCACGAAGAGAACATCAACGCGATCCGCGAGGCCGGGTTGTTCCGGTTGATGGTGCCGAAACGCTTCGGTGGCCATCAAGCTTCGATCAAGTCGCATCTTGAAGTCACCGCTGCGCTGGCGGAGTCCTGCGCCGGCACCGCCTGGGTCACGGCGCTCACGAACGTCTGCGCATGGTTTGTCGGTTTGTATCCGCGCCGCGCGCAGGAGGACGTCTTCGGCGCCAATCCGGACGCACGCGTGGCGGGTGTGTTCACACCGTCAAACGATTGCCGGCGTGTGGAAGGCGGCCTCGTCATTTCGGGCAAATGGTACTGGTCGTCGGGCAGTCTGCATGCCGACTGGGTGACGGTCGGCGTCATGGAGCATGACGCGAACGGCGCGTTTGTTGGCCACTATCTCGCATTGATTCCGAAGTCGGACGTCACGATTGAAGACACCTGGTACACCGTGGGTATGCGGGCGTCGGGCAGCAACTGCGTGGTCGCGAAGGACCTGTTCGTGCCGGATCACCGTTTGCTCGACGTCGGCGCCGCGGTCAACAGCGACTATCCGACAGAATTCAAGGACGAAGCCGAGTATCGGGGGGCGTTCGTGCCGGTGGCAGCCATCGTGCTGGTTGGCGCGCAACTCGGTCTTGGCCGTGCTGCATTGAAGTACGTGATCGAGAAGGCGCCTCAACGCAGCATCGCCTACACGTCGTTCGAGAAGCAGACGTCATCGGTTATGTTCCAGGCGCAGATCGCGGAGGCATCGCAAAAAATTGATACCGCCCACCTGCACGCGTTTCGTGCTGCGGCGGACATCGACAACGCGGCGCAACGTGGCGAAAAGCTCGGCTACATGACCCGTGCGCGGGTGCGGGCGGACGCGGCGGTGGTCGTGAATTCGATCACCGAGGCGATCAACATTCTGATTTCGGCACACGGCGCGGGCACGTTCGCGGAAGCGAGCCCGTTGCAGCGGATCTGGCGCGACTCCAACACGGCCGCGCGGCATGCGGTGGTGATGCCGGCAGTGGGCATCGAGGTCTACGGCAAGGCGCTGCTGGGTGTTGAAAACACCGTGACGCCGCTGGTTTAATCGTCGAAGGAAGCCAGGGGCATTGCGATGGAAATTGACACCAAACTGTATCGCTCGGTGATGGGCCTGTTCGCCACGGGCGTGACCGTCATCAGCTACGTTGTCGAGGGCAAGCCTGCCGGCATGACCGCTAACGCGTTCATGTCGGTGTCGATGGAGCCGCCGCTCGTGCTCATCTCAGTGCGCAAGCAGTCGCGTTTCAACGACATAGTGAAGGTTGGCGTGCCTTACGGCGTCAACTTTCTTGCGGAGAGCCAACAGCCGATCAGCGCCCACTTTGGCGGCAGGTGGGACGAAACCTTGCAGATTCCGTTTGTGGAGAAGAGTGGCACACCGCTTATCGATGGCAGTCTGGCCCATATCGTCGCGCGTACGACGGCAGTGCATGAGGCCGGTGACCACTTGCTGTACGTCGGCGAAATCGAGTACCTGCAATTGGGCGAGCAGCGCAAGCCGCTGGTTTTCTTCAGCGGCAAGTACAAGCAGGTCGACGCGCATGCGCCGGCCTTCGGCTGGGCCGTCAACAACGATTGCTGGTGAACCCGGCATGCATTCCGTCATTCTGTGCCGGTAGGAGGAAGCAGCGTGAGCCAGGAAAACGAAGAAGCACGATGCCCAATGCCATCAGTGGGCGGGCGAACGCAGTACCTATGGTTCTACGACCCGTCGTTTTCGGACGATATGTGGCCGCAGCAGCGCGGCTCGATCGAGGCGCGAAAGAGCGCTGCTGCAACGCGTGAGCGTCGATCGACGAAGGTGAGCGGGAACGTTGGATCGATTCAGGAGTCTTAAGGGCATCTTGCCGCATGCCGACGTGGCGATGCTGACCGGCCACGTGATTTGCATGAACAGGTATGCGTCATGATTTCACGAGCGACATGCAGTCGCGCATTTCCCACGATTATTTGGGTGACGCTACAGCGTCCCCAATGACACCTTCAGGAGTTGCCCATGAGTGAATTTAGAACCGTCCGCACCGAAGGCGCCGACATTGCCTACGATATCGACGGCCAAGGTCCGCTATTGCTGCTGGTGGCTGGCGGTAACGGCGATAGTAAATTGTTTACCCGATTGTCCGCGCAACTTGCTGACCGTTATACCGTCGTGAAATATGACCGGCGGGCGAATGCGCGCAGCACAGGCGACATCGACGGCGAGTTGGACATGGCGCAGGCCGGGCGCGACGCCGCCGCTGTCATCAAGGACGTGAACCGCGGCGTCGCCTATGTGTTTGGTAACAGCGCCGGCGCGAATATCGCGCTCAAACTCACCGAAGACCATCCCGATCTTGTAAGAGGACTGGTCGACCATGAACCGCCGATTACCGACATGCTGCCGCAGCCTGAAGCCGGAAAATGGCGCACCTTCTTTGACCGCGTCTACGACGTGTTTGTAGCCGAAGGCGCCGGCCCGGCGATGAAACTGTTTGCTTCGTCATTCGTGGGGTTTGACCACAACGCGCCCGCGCCTGGCGATCAGGCGGGCGGCACCCATGACCGTTTTCTCGCGCACGAATTTCGCCACATCAACAGCTTCGTGCCGAACGTCAACGCGCTGCGCCGCGCAGGCGTGCCGATGGTCACAGTGGTCGGCCGCGACAGCGGCGACGCCTTCTATGCGCAGACGGCGCGCGAGCTCGCGCGGCAATTGCCCTGTCCGTGCGCCGACATCGTCGGCAATCATCTCGGCTACGCATTTCACGCCGAAACGTTCGCGAACGAATTGCATCGGCTGATTGAAAATCTGCCTGCTCGCGCGCCTCAATAGACAGCGAATCTCGCCGATTCCGGCGAGCGTTCAGTCCTCTCCTGGAGTAACCGAATGAAGATCATCTGCGTCGAAGAACACACGGTGGACGCGGCAATTGCCAAAGCCAGCCAGCAAGGGCTCGCAGCCGAAGCAGGCTATATGGCCGACTGGGGCAGCCGTGTCGAAGATAAGCCGCCTGCGTTCGGCGACCTTCGGCCGTCGCTCGTGCCGCCCAAACATTCCATGGAGCTTGCGCGCGATTTAGGGGCCGGTCGTATTGCGGATATGGACAAGCATGGCATCGACATGCAGATCCTGTCTTACAGCAGTTCACCACAACTGGCGCCGGCCGCTGAGGTTGTCGGCCTGACCCGAGCGGCGAACGACAGGCTGGCTGAAGCGATTCAGGCGAACCCGGCACGCTTCGGCGGATTTGCCTCGCTGCCCTGGCAGGACCCTGACGCGGCGGCGTTGGAACTTGAGCGGACGGTCAAGGAATTGGGCTTCAAAGGTACGCTGCTTACCGGGCGCCCGGGCAAGACCTTTCTCGACGACCCGCGCTATGAACCTGTGCTCGCCACGCTGAATGAACTGAAGGTGCCGATTTATGTGCACCCCGGTTTCCCCTTGTCCGAAGTGCGTGAACCGTACTACGGCGGCCTGGGTAAGGAAGTGAGCGCGCGCCTGTCGTTGTTCGGTTGGGGCTGGCACCACGAAGCGGGCATACAGGTGATTCGCATGATGCTGTCGGGCCAATTCGACAAGTTTCCGAACCTGCAAGTCATTAGCGGCCACTGGGGCGAGATGGTGCCTTTCTATCTTCAGCGTATGGATGACACCATTCCGCAAGAAGCCACCGGTCTTTCGCGCTCGATCACGGATACCTACAAGTCGCATGTCTACGTGACCCCCAGCGGCATGTTCAACTTGCCGCATTTCGAGTTCATCCACAAGGTAGTGGGCGCGGGCCGCATTATTTATGCGGTGGACTATCCGTATCTCACGCATACGGGATCGCGCGAGTTTCTGGACAGTCTTCCGATCAGCCAGGAAGACAAAGAAAAGATCGCGTACCGGAATGCGGAAGCTTTGTTCCGGTTATGAACCCGCAATGACTGAATGGTTGCGCGCGCTTTAGTCCTGGCGCAGCGTTTGCGTGACCAATGAGCGAAACCAGCGGTGCCCGGCGTCATTGTGATAGCGCGCGTGCCAGAACTGCTGCACGAGTAAATCCGGTAACTTGATCGGCAGCGGAAACACGTCCACATTGGCCAGGCGCGAAAACAGTTCGGCGAGTTCGTCCGGCACCGCGGCAATGAAGTCCGAGTTTGCGACTAGACTCGGCACGGCCAGCAGATAGGGCACCTCCACGCCCACCTTCAAACGCGCGCCATGTTGCCGCAATTCTCTCTCAAGCAACTGGTTGGTGAGCGCAAGCGTGCCGGCGACGACATGCTTTTTCCCCATGAAATCTTCAAGTGTCATGCGCAGCTTCTTGCGCGTTGCTCCGCCTTTGATGATGCCAACCAGCGAGCGACGGAATAAGGGCTGCTGATGAAGGTTCTCGCCGAGTTTGCCGAGGTAGCCGATCGCGAGATCGAGCGCGCCGTCCTGCAGCGCGCTGGCCAGTTCCATTGACGGCACCTGAATCGGTTTGAGCGTGGCGAGCGGCGCGCGTTCACGCAGCGCCGCCAGCAGGCGTGGCAGCAGTACGATCACGCCCATGTCGCTCAGGCAGACCGAAAAGGTCCGCGTGGTCGTTGCGGCGTCGAACGATTTGGCACTCCAGATTTCCTGCTGGACCAGCGCCAGAACGTTCGCCACGCCTTCGGTCAGGCGCTCGCCGACCGGTGTCGGCGCCATGACCGGTCCGGTCCGCACGAACAGATCGTCCTGAAACAGCGTCCGGAGTTTCCCTAGTGCGTGACTCACGGCAGGCTGCGTGAGACCCAGCCGTTCGGCTGCGCGCGACACGCTACGCTCCTCGGCCAGCGCCTGAATGACGTATAGGAAGTTCAGGTCGGGAGATTGCATGTATGCACCAGATTCATGATGGGTATGAAATGCATTGTATAGATTTATAGTCGCCTGGCGTTTAACTTCGCATCCATAGCAAGTTAAAAGCAAGGAGACGGAAGCGGTGGACTGCGACGTAATCATCGTGGGCGGCGGCCCGGTTGGCCTGTTTCTCGCGGCAGAGTTGGGGCAGCGCGGCATTAGCGTCGAAGTGTTCGACGCCAAGCCTGGCACGAGTACCCATCCGGCTGCGAAATGCCAACAGCGCACGCACGATGGAGCATTTCCGTCGCATTGGCATCTCGGCCGCGATCCGCGCGTTGGGGTTGCCGGGTGACTATGCGCCGGACATCGCCTACTTCACCTCGATTGCCGGCCGTGAGCTTGCGCGCCTCAAACAACCGTCGTCGCAGGCTGCAGTGGAGTGGGCAAAGGCGCACGCCTTCACCTGGGCCACCCCGGAGCCGCCGCATCGCTGTTCACAGCTTTATGTCGAACCCGTGTTGCTCGAAGCGGCGCGACGTCACGCGACGTGTCACGTTCACTTCAGCGCAAAGGTGCTCGATTTCACGCAAAACGACGAAGGCGTGACGGCCACTGTCGAGATGGACGCCACGGCGGATCGCGCTGCGCAGACGCGCACGGTCACGGCTCGCTATCTCATCGGTTGCGACGGGCCGCGCAGTTTCGTGCGCAAGTCATTGGGCCTGTCATACGCTGGCGTAGCGGGCGAGAAGCGCGAATTCATGGGCGGCCAGATGGACGCCGTCTATTTCTACGCCCCCGACATCTACCGCGTGTGCCCGCACGCTCCCGCCTGGCAGTACTGGACGTTTGGCGCGACGCAACGCGCGCTGATCATCGCCGTCGATGGCGAAGGGCACTTCATCATGAATGTGCAGACACGTGAAGGCGAATCGCCCGACGAAGCCGATGTGAAGCGTTGTATCGCCGGGGCAATCGGTGCCGATATTCCATTCGAAGTGAAGAGCAGTTCGCGGTGGACGGCGGGCTTTGCGCTCGTGGCCGAGAAGTTTTCGGTGGGACGGGTATTTCTCGCGGGCGATTCCGCCCATCTTTTTACGCCGACCGGTGGACTCGGCTACAACACCGGCATCGAGGACGCCGCGAATCTCGCGTGGAAGCTCGAAGCCATGGTCAAGGGCGTCGCCGGTGAGGCACTCGGCACGAGCTATGAAGCGGAGCGCCGCCCGGTGGCGTTGCGTAACACGGCGTTTGCGCGCAGCTTCGCGGACAGTATCGGCAACGTGCAGGTACCCGCCGTCGCAGACGAACCGGGTGCCGCCGGCGACGCAGCGCGCGCTGCAGTTGGCGAGTATCTGAAATTCCATGCGACCGCCGAATTCGTGATTCCTGGCGTGCATCTCGGCACACGCTATGAAGCGTCGCCGCTGCTGAGCGCGGAAGCCGGCGCGTCCTCACCGGACATGGCAAACCTCTACGTGCCATGCGCGCGTCCCGGCCATCGTGCACCGCATGCATGGCTTGCCGGCGGCGATTCCCTTTACGACCGCTTCGGATCCGGCTTCACGCTGCTTTGCATTGGCGAGGCGGGCGTGGACATCGAAAGCGATGACGCGTACCGGAACGCCGCGGCGATACTGCCTGGGCTGACTGTCGTCCAGGTGGATGAAGCGGCGGTGGCCGAACTCTACAAGGCGGCATTCGTACTGATCCGTCCGGACCAGCACGTGGCCTGGCGCGGCAATGTGCTGGGCGACGATTTCGCAACGTCCGTGCTGCGTACGCTCGGACATCGGCCGCAAGAGGCTCTCTTATTGCCGGCTCAGGCCTGCCCCTCGGCTGTGTGATCGCCTTGGTTCACCGGCACATCGCGTTGTACCGCGACAGGGTCACTGGCAGGCCCTGCGCATGAAAAAACACCGAAATAGTTTCGCAATCAAGCGAACGGAACCTCTGGAGACAGCTTATGCACGCTCAAGCAATCACGCCACCCGGCGTCATGGACGGCAAGAAAACGTCCTCGCTACAAATCCTCACGCTGTTTCTCTGCTTTCTGGTCGTCGCCGCCGATGGCTTCGACGTAGCGTCGGTAGGGTACGTCGCGCCTTTGCTGAAGAAAGCGTGGGCGCTCAGTCCCGCGCAACTCGGGCCGATCTTCGGCGCCGGACTGTTCGGGCTGACGGTCGGCAGTTTCCTGTTTGGGCCGCTGGCTGATCGCATCGGCCGCAAACGCGTCATTACGATCTCGCTGGTGCTGTTCGGCATCGGCAGTTTCGCCTGCGCCTACGCGCCGTCGCCGCTCTGGCTGGTCGCGCTGCGCTTCGCAACCGGCGCGGGGCTGGGTGGTGCAATGCCGAACGCAATCACGCTGTCGTCGGAATTCAGTCCCGCGCGCAGCCGCGCCTTGATGGTCACGCTCATGTTCTGCGGCTTCACATTAGGCCTCGCGTTCGGCGGCGCGGTGACGTCGCTTGTTTCGCGGTTTTATTCGGGCGTCACAAGATACACCACCAGCAGCTTTCTCAGGATGAAGCTCGGCGACGCCCTTCAGGGACGTAGCGTTGCAACCTATATCTCCGAAAGTCCGGAAGAGGCCAGGGCGCACGGGAGTGGCGCATCTCAAAATCTCCGGCGCGCTCGCCGACCCGACAGATTCTCACGGCCACGCCTCGGTCCACGGGCCCGTGGAAGCAGAAAGCGTATTGATGATCGACGGACCAGACCGCTTCAGGTGCAGCGTATCGCGCAACCGTCCGTCTGCTCACATTCCTCGAGCACAACAGAAAGGACCTTGTCGACTATCAGCGCGCCAGAATCGAAGGACGCCGGGTGTCGTCGGCGTCAGCGGAGTCCGTCATGAATCACTTGATCAATCGTCGTCTCTCAAAGCGGCAACAAATGCGTTGGTCCATGAAGGGAGCTCACTATCTGCTACAGACCCGCGTCGAGCTGCTTGATGGAAGCTTGGAAAGCTGCTTTCGAGACCGGTATCCGCACTTCAGATCGCCCGAGGCGGTTTGACGTTGAACGAACACTCCCCCACTTTTCGTCCGCCCCCGACGTTACCGAACTTGCTAGCGCCTCTGTGACAATTGCTAGCGGCAATTGTGGGCGCCAACAGCAGCGCGATAAAATACCGGTAGTTGAGCGCGCCGCACTGCGTCGCTTGTCTTGCGCTGCGGACGCCAGCGAAGTGCACATGTCGTAAAGCACCTCGCGGATTAAGTCATCACCCGTTAACGTCGAGTAGGTCTGCATGTCGAGAACGGAAACCATATATAACGAACGCAATGTCCGGTGTAAGTGGCGGAACCGGTGCTCGAACGTCTGATCTCGCAGAATATCGCATGGCCGAACGTGGCCGGAGACCCTTACCGCGCGAACGGTTTCGTTCTCCGCCATAAAGTGGAAGGTTGGCGAGGCGTATGTCTATCAGGCGTCTGGATTCGTCCCGTCATCGGCTGTTTTTCGCGGTCGACATGTATTTTCACTCCCCTTCAACTGTCGAAGACGCATCACTAGTGCGGAATGTGACCACGGGGACAGCATCAATGGGCGTTGCCGTCAGTCTACGAATCTGAGGCGATAGAAGGTTCTGTTTTGCCGCCGCACCCGTCATGGACAAAGCCTGGGGCATGTGACAAAAACAGTCTGCCGTCCTTCGAATTCATGTTTAGCGCCCAGAAAGGCCGGCCAGCGGCGAGCTCGCCGCTGGCCCAGGATTTCAGGTAAGCGTAGGAAAAAGCCACGCCGCGATCACACGTCCGCCGGTCACAACCCAAGCTCGACATCGCCATGTGGACGCTCGCGTCCATATATCGGTTCGGATCAGGGACGCCCTCCCTGATCGCCTGTATTCCGTGAGCGGACGCACCCATCAGAAAGTCCGTGGCGACATCGACGAGATCGAACGTGAACTGGCCGAGGCTCTTCCCCTTCTCCAGGTCTGCGGCCATGTACTGCGCGACGAGTGTGTGATGCGGCCAGACGTCGACACGCGTGACGAAGCCGGCCCACTTCCGGTCGAGAAGGGCGCGCACGAGGAAAACGCGGAATCCGACCGCGGCACGCTGCCACGGTTCCGTCAGAACGTCATAGACGGGAAGTATGTCACTCGTCATCTGGTTGCTGAGTTCCTGGCCGAGCGACACGAGCACCTGTTCCAGCGAGTCGAAGTATTTGTAGAAGGTTCCCCTCGAGACTTTGGCCTCGCGGATCACGTCGTCGATGACGGGCCCCGGGCCGGTGTGATCAGCGTAGACACGCATCGCGGCGTCGAGGAGTTTCGCCCGCATGATCAGGCGCTTTTTCTCCGCGACCTTCGAACGATGATCCACCATCGCGCTCCTCATTTTTGTAGTGCAGCCCAGACACCATTGCGGTGACGCTTTGTCAGAGTGACAAAACTATTCTAGTCGGAAACCCTAATTTAGGCCAGTTCAGCTTGCCTCGCGACGAGATCGCTTCTAGTATTAGACTCATACGTCGTAATGACAAAAGTGTCTTTATATAAAATCTCATCGCTTGGACTGACAGGCGAAGATGTCGGTAAAACACTGCATTTACGAACAAATGTTGCGATCGTCTCGAACATTAAATGTTGACATATATGTACATTATGAAATGGAGGCAGAAATGATCAAAGAAGCGTTAGCAGTCGCGGAAGCTTATGTCCCGGATCGGCCAATGAGCGGGCCAAGCCTGCAGGACCTGACGAAGCGCGCGGAGGCGTTGCAGCCGCTGCTGTTCAAAAATGCAGCCGAGTCCGACAGAAACCGCCGTGCCAGCGAAGAAAACATTCGAGCCATTGCCGAAGCGGGCCTATTCCGCCTCATGGTGCCGAAGCGCTATGGCGGGTATGAGGGTAGCGTGCGGTCGCATCTGGAAGTCTCGGCTGCACTCGGCGAGGCATGCGGCGGGACGGCTTGGGTTGTTGCGCTGACCAATGTCTGCGCTTGGTTCACCGGCCTGTTTCCGAAGCAGGCGCAGGACGAAGTGTTTGGCGCCAATCCCGACGCGCGCGTATCCGGCGTCTTCACGCCGTCCAAACAGTCGCGCCGCGTGGAAGGCGGCTTGGTCATTTCCGGCAAGTGGTATTTTTCATCGGGCTCGCTTCATGCCGATTGGGCAATGGTTGGCATCATCGAGCACGACCAGAACGGTGCATTCAAGGCGCAGTATCTGGCGCTGGTTCCGATGACCGAACTGTCAATCGAGGACACCTGGTACACCGCCGGAATGCGGGCCTCCGGAAGCAACTGCATCGTCGGTAATGAAGTGTTCGTGCCCGAGCATCGCCTGATGGACATCATGGCGGCCGTAAAGGGGGAATACCCGTCCGAATTCAAAGACGAAGCGAGCTATCGCGCGGCATTTGTGCCGGTTGCCGCGCTCATCCTGACGGGACCGCAACTCGGCATGGGCCGTGCGGCGCTCAAGTACGTGATCGAGAAAGCTTCGCAACGCGCAATCGCCTATACATCGTTCGAAAAGCAGACAGACTCCACTGTGTTCCAGATGCAGATCGCCGATGCGGCGCTAAAAGTCGACACAGCCGAACTGCGCGCTTTCCGTTCCGCTGACCAGATCGACGACGCCGCAAAGCGCGGCGTACAACTCGACTACGTCACCAAGGCGCGCGTTCGCGCCGATACCGGCATGATCACGACGCTAATCACCGACGCGATCAATGTCCTGCTGTCCGCCCACGGCGCGGGCAGTTTTGCCGAGGGCAGTCCGATGCAGCGCTGGTGGCGTGATTCGAATACCGCGGCCCGTCACGCGGTCGGTCTTCCTGCAATTGGCAATGAGGTGTACGGAAAGGCGCTGCTCGGCGTGGAAAACACGGTTACCCCGCTGGTGTGATCATGGCTGACATTCCTTTGCCCCAGAGGGCGAGCCCGGTGGATCCGAAGCTGTTGCGCGCGACGATGGGCCTCTTCGCCACCGGTGTGACGGTCGTCACTTTTGCCGTAGACGGACAGCCGGCAGGGATGACCGCCAATGCGTTTATGTCTGTGTCGCTCGAGCCGCCGTTGGTGCTCGTGTCAGTCAGATCGAGTTCGCGGTTCAACCAATGGGTGGAGGAAGGCGTGCGGTACGGCATCAATTTTCTGGCGGAGGATCAGCGGGCGCTCAGTGGACATTTTGGAGGTCGGCCTATCGAGGGCATCGAATTGCCGTTTTGCGAACAGCAGGGGACGCCGTTATTGCAGGGAAGCCTGGCGCACATTGTTTCGCGCACGGTCGACGTACATCCGGCAGGCGACCATTTTCTGTACATCGGCGAAGTCGAGTACATCCGCTTCGGTGAGCAACGCAGGCCGCTGGTCTTTTATAGCGGTAAGTACCAGCAGGTTCATACACACACACCCGCGATTATGGCGAACGGGTATGTCGAGGGGTGGTAGGCGAACCGAAGCTGCGGCGGTGCGCCCGAACACAACAGTGATAGATCCAGAGAAGTCCTGTCCGGAATCTGTTGAATGCAGTAAGTTGTACGAATTGAAATACGGAATATGTGCGTATCAGCCTGGGTTGAAGAAATTGCAGGTGCGGGAGAGAGCATGAGCATACGGGAAAGTAATTTGCGGTTGCAGATCGGCAAGTGGTTTGCGCCGACGCCCGCGCTGCCGGTTCGGATCAAACGGCTTGCCCTCGGACGTTCCGGCGGAAGACGATATGTCGCTGTTGAAGTATCCCGCTATGCAGGCGGTACCGCAATCTGGTTCTTTCGTCACCGGGAGGGTAACTGGCAGGTGTTCCCTCCCGATATCAAGCGGCCAGCGCTACAACTTTCCTGAAATATCGCGCAGACGGATGATAGGTGAGCCGCAGACGTCCGCGTCGCGGTGCTCGTGTGCGAATGCATCGCCCGGGGCCGGACGATGTCCCGTCGATCACCTGAATCATTATCCGCCGGGCCGACAAGCCACGGTGGCGGCGTGTTGCATAGCGCGCGCGGTCGCCGGCAACCGATGATAAACGAGCAATGACATGAAGTCTGAACCGCTTGAACCGCTGGATACCGCAAGGATGACGTCGGAACAGGATTCCG
The DNA here is from genome assembly GCF_012927345.1 of Paraburkholderia polaris. Classification (GTDB taxonomy): domain Bacteria; phylum Pseudomonadota; class Gammaproteobacteria; order Burkholderiales; family Burkholderiaceae; genus Paraburkholderia; species Paraburkholderia polaris. Next base: position 650 of record NZ_JABBGJ010000070.1, on the reverse strand, counting down.
ATCACCAGGAGACCACTGAATGGCTGGATGCGCTGGAAGGCGTGGCGCGTGGTGCGGGCGTAGACCGCGTCACGTTCCTGCTGCAGCGTCTCGCCGAACACGCGAGCCACCTCGGTATGTCACCGGCCGCGCATCCGTATTCGCTGTACCAGAACACCATCGCACTCGAAGACCAGCCGGCCTATCCGGGCGACCTCACGATGGAAGAGCGCATCACGTCGATCATCCGCTGGAACGCGCTGGCCATGGTCGCGAAGGCCAACAAGGCGTATGGCGAACTGGGCGGGCACATCGCGAGCTATGCGTCGGCCGCCGAGATCTTCGAGGTGGGCTTCAACCACTTCTTTCACGCCGATAGCGAGTCCGCCCGGGGCGACCTGGTCTACTTCCAGCCGCACTCGGCGCCCGGCGTCTATGCGCGCGCCTTTCTCGAAGGGCGACTCGACGAGGAACAGTTGAACCGCTACCGCCAGGAAGTCGACGGCGGCGGACTGTGCTCGTATCCGCATCCGTGGCTGATGCCAGAGTTCTGGCAGTTCCCGACCGGCTCAATGGGCATCGGGCCGATCAGCTCGATCTACCAGGCGCGCTTTCTGCGCTACCTCGAACATCGCGGCATTGCTGACACCAGCAAGCGTCGCGTGTGGGGC
>NZ_JABBGJ010000007.1 GCF_012927345.1 Paraburkholderia polaris | reverse complement strand
CCCGCGCCTGGGTGCAGCGCTTCGTGCAGTGGTACAACGAAGAGCACTGCCACAGCGGCCTGAAGTATGTGAGTCCGGGGCAGCGGCACCGCGGCGAAGCCGACGAGCTTCTGGCCCGACGGCGTGCGCTGTACGAAGACGCGCGCCTGCAGAACCCCGCACGCTGGTCAGGTGCCATCCGCAACTGGCACCTGACAGACGCGGTCTATCTGAACCCGGAGCGAACCCACGCCTCGGCCGGAATGTATAAGCACGCAGCGTAACGGTTCACGCGACAACTACCTTGACACACACCGCCGGCAAAGAAAAGTAGGTGCCTGCCCCGCACAGGGGCGACGCTAATAAACCACTAACAATTCAAGGAAAGGCCAACACCGCAGGCAAACAGATAACAAAGCGCCAAGCAGGCAAAAAAAACCGAACATTCAAAATACAGTCATGAAATTCCAAACATATAGAACCGCAGCACTCGGTGCCCTGCTAACAGCAATAGCCATCACCGCGACAGCGCAGCCTGCCACAACAGGCAAACCCAACACCGACACTTACATCCAGATGGAAAAAATCCAGAACACCCGCGACCTGGCGGGCCTAACAACCACAGATGGCCGGCAAATCCAGCCCGGCCGCCTCTACCGGAGTGGCAACCCGGCCTTCGCCACGCCGGCCGACATCGCAAAACTCAAGGCAATGCACCTGGACGTCATCCTCGACTTCCGCGCCGAAAGCGAAAAGAAACCCGCCGAACAAGCTTTCGCCACCCAATTCCCCTGGCAAGCCGACCCGGTCCTCGCCGGCAACCTCGCGCCGGAGGCCGTCATCCCCATGCTCAAGCGCTCGACGCCCGCGCAAATGCATCAATTCATGGTGTCGCTTTACCAGCAATTCCCAGGCGCCTATCAAGCGCAATTCGCCCGCTTCCTCAAGCTCGCCGAAGACAACAAAACCATGCTCTATCACTGCACCGCAGGTAAAGACCGCACGGGCTTCGCGACCGTCCTGCTGCTGTCCGCCCTGGGCGTCGATCGCGCCACGGTGGTTGCCAACTACCTGGAGTCGAACCGCTACAACGCCGCAGGCAACGCACAAGCAACCGCGCAGTTGCAGAAGATCGGCGTCGCGCCCGACGTCCTGGCGCCGCTGCTCGCGGTAGACCCGGATTACATCGGCGCAGCCATGCAGGTGATCGATCAGCAGTACGGTGGGATGCAGCATTACCTCGTGGACGTGCTGCACGTGAATGTGGAGAAGATCCAGCAGAACTATCTGGAAACGGCAACGCAAGCTGCTGCGACGACCCAATAAGCGCAAAAGGACTTGATTGACACGATAGTCACGCGTCACGCCGCGACCCGCCTGGCCTGAAAAACAAAACCCCACGCCCCGAAAAACGTGGGGATGGTCAGCAATCTAAAGGCGGTGCATGCACCGCCTTCTCAAAACACTTTATCCCTCGAACACGTGCCGTAGCGGCGGCGGTGCCCCACCCTCGCGCACCTTGATCTCCACGACCTTCCTCGCCGTGCTCGACGGTCTCACATCCGCGGCGTCAAGGTAAAACTGCGAGTACCAGTCGCGCATCTGATACAGCGGTCCATCGCCCTCGCACAACAGCGGATTGTCGATTCGCGTCTTGGTGTCCCAGATCGCTACGTCTTCATAAAACGCGGCCTGCGCCTGCTTCGAATACGCGCGCGCAATCTCCATGTTCTGTTCGTCGGACAAGCCCGGGACCTTCTTCACCATCACGCCGTAACGCAACTCGAAACTGTTCATGTCGATCGGCACATGGCAGTTCAGCAGAATCGAATGAATCGGATGGCCGCCGCTTTGTCCCGTCATTTCGGTGATGTGATACGCCGGGCCAAAGTAAGTAGACAGCGCGACCAGTTCGTCGTCGCCGAGACGTTCGCTGCGGCCAACCAGTAGTTGCGTGGCCTTGTGTCCTTCGAACAGATTCGCGAAGTAATCGACCGGCGCGCCGTGCACCGTTGCAAAGTGCGCCATGTCCGAAATGTTGTCGACCAGTTCGCGGCAGTTGGTGCCGATCACCATCAAGTCGACAACCCAGTCCGACCATTCGTCGGAGAAACACGCATCGATACGAGGAATCGTCACGTCGTCGCCCGGCGGATTGCCCTCGGGATCGTGCCAGATGAACAGCAGCTGATTCTGCTCGCAGGTCTGCCACGTGCCGATTTTGGCCTTCGGCGGGATCCGCTTGCAGTACGGAATCGACTGGCAATTGCCGTCGCCGTCCCATTGCCAGCCGTGAAACGGACACACCAGCGTGTCGCCGTCCACGCGGCCGGTGCTCAGATCGCCGCCCATGTGCGGGCAATAGCCGTCGACCACGTTCACGCGCCCCTGCGAATCCATGAACGCGGCAAGACGTTGGCCGAAAATGTTCAGCGTGTGCGGCTTGCCGTCCTTGTATTCGCTGGCAAGACCAAGACAATGCCAGCCGCGTGCATATCGCTGCACCAGCGGCTGCGCTTCAATTCTGTAGGGACGTGCGGACATCTCTTATCTCCTCCAATGGAAAAGACGGCGCTTCCGAATAGCCGCCGTCATCAGTGTTGTTTCGAAGCGCGCAGACCTTCGCGCTTACGCCTGACGATAGACGTGGCGCACCTCGCTTTCATCGTCCCGACGGACTAGGGACTTCAGCTACCCTTCAGCCACCCATTGGCGCCCCGGATTGCCATGCTCGAGCGCAGCCGACGTTGGCGCCCCGGATGGCCGTGCTCGAGCGCAGCCGACGTTAGCGCTCCGGATGGCCATGCTCGAACGCAGCGGGCTCGACTTCGCCGGGCGCCGACGCGCCACCGCGCATGGCCGCGCCCGGCGCTGCCGGCACACTCAGCGCATCCCCTCTGCATTCGCGACATTCGCAGCAGTCGCAGCAGTCGCAGCATTTCCGGCATTTCCGGCATTTCCGGCATTCACTGACTCCACTGCCTCCGCGCCATTCGGTACGTTTCCCACAGCCGCGTTAGGCACAACACTATGGGCACCCGCACGCCGCTCCGCCCGCTCCACGCCAAGCCATGCCGCCAGCGCCGGCAACAGAAACACCGCGCCGAACAGATTGACGAGGAACATGAAGGCAAGCAGCACACCCATATCCACCTGGAACTTGAGCGCGGAAAACGCCCACGTCCCCACGCCGATGAACATCGTCACCGCGGTGAACAAGGCCGCCGTGCCGCGTTGACGCATCGCTGCCGCAAACGCATCGGGCAACGTGGCGCCCCCACGAACTTCATGCTGCAACCGTTCGTACAGGTAGATGCCATAATCGACGCCCACCCCCACGCCCAGCGTAATCACCGGCAACGTGGCGACTTTCAGGCCAATGCCGAGCCACGCCATCACCGCGTTGCACAAAATCGACACCACCGTCAGCGGTACGACGATGCACAACACCGCGCGCCACGAACGGAAGGTCACGAAGCACAGCAAGGCGATCGCGCCAAAAATCGACAGCAGCATCGCCACCTCGGCGTCACCGACCGCTTCGTTGGTTGCCGCCATCACGCCGACGTTGCCGCCCGCGAGCCGGAAAGCGATATTCGGTGTGTGATCTTCCGCCGCCAGTCGTTTGATTTCATCGACGATATGCGCGATCGTTTTGCCCTCGTGATCCGTGGTGTAGATCAACACCTGAATCGCCTGGCAGTTCTCGGTGTTCATGCCGTTGTCCGGATCGAACGCGCTCGCGCCCTGCGTGAGGCCGTCGCTCGAACGCGGCAGCGCGCCCCAGCGCGGATTGCCTTCGTTGAAGGCGGCAATCGAAATCTTCGCCAGCGACGGCACACTCACCACGGATTGCACGCCCGCCACGCCGCGCATCTCCATTTCGAAGCGCTCGATCGCGCTCATCACCGGGTAATGCAGACAGGCATCGTCGAAGCCGGTCGTCTCGACGATCACCGCGAGCGCATCCACGCCGATGTTGTACTGGCTCGTGATTCGCGCGTTGTCGAGGTTGTAGCGCGAGGCGCTGCGCAACTCGGGCGCACCGGCGCCGATGTCGCCGATCTGCAAATTGCGCGACTCTTTCGCGCCGAACGCCAGCAACAGCAGCGCGATCACGAACACGCCGAGCGCCGGCGCAGGCCGTGCGAACATCGCGAAGCGCGTCCATAGGCGGCTACCGCCTTGCGCCGCACGGTTTTGTGCACGCGCCAGGGTGCCTGCCTCCAGTCGCGTGTACGACAACAGGATCGGCAGAAACACCTTGTTGGTGACGATCATCAGCAGCACGCCGAGGCACGCCGTGACGCCGAGCTCCCGCACGATCTCGATCTGGATGCGCATGATCACCATGAAACCAAGCGCATTCGTCAGCAGCGCAACCGTGCCCGGCACGAACAATTTGCGAAATGCGTCGCGTGCCGCATCGGTCGAGGACATGCCGGCGACCAGCGCCTGCTTCCACGCATTCGTCATCTGCACGGCATGCGAGACGCCGATCGAGAAAATCAGAAACGGGACAAGGATCGACATTGGATCGATACCGAGGCCGAGGATCGGCAACGCGCCGAGCAACCACACTACCGGCAGCAACGCGACGAACAGCGCGAGCACCGTGGTCTTCGCCGAACGCGTGTACGCGAACAGCAACGCAGCGGTAATCAGAAACGCAAGCGCAAAAAAGCCGACCACGCCGCTGATCCCCGCCTCCACGTCCCCGACCAGTTTCGCAAAGCCGATGATGTCGACCTCGACATCCTGGTTCGAATAGCGCGCGCGGATCTGCTCAAGCTGCCGCGCCACCGCGCCGTAATCCAGGTGCTTGCCGGTGACAGGGTCCGTCTCGCGTAACTCCGCGCGGATCAGCGCGGAATGCAGGTCGTTGCCGACCAGTCTGCCGATCTGCCCAGAACGCGCCACGTTGCGGCGCACTTTGGCGAGGTCGTCGGGATTGGCGCTGCTGAACTGGCCGGGCACGACCACGTCGCCGCGAAAGCCCGCTTCGGTGACCTCCGTATAACGCACGTTCGGCGTGAACAGCGAGAACACACGCGAGCGGTTCACGCCGGGAATGAAGAACACGTCATCGGTCGCGTGACGCAGATCGTCCATGAACGCCTGGTTGTAGATGTCGCCGTGGCCCCTCCAGCGCAGACTCACCAGGATCGTGTTCGCGCCCGGAAAGGCGCTCGCATAGCGGTTGAACACCTGCATATACGGGTGCTGCATCGGGATCATCTTGTTGAACCCGGGATCGAGTCTCAGGCGCGTCGCGGAACAACCCAGCGCGACCGTTACCGCGAGGCACAGCGTCAGCAGGATGCGCCGGTGCCGCATGATGGCGTCGGCGCAACGCTCGACAAAACGTGAAAGGCGGGACGAGGAAGGACGGGACGATGCGTTCATGATGCGTCTCACGGCAAGGCAACGGGAAGCGCGGCGGGCGTGGCGAATCGGTGGCCGGCGAGCGCGCTATGGAGTTTCGGCGAATAAAGCCGCGAGTTCAGGAGGGTGACGCGCTGGGTGGCACAGGCGCAGACACAGGGAGAGACACAGAGGGAGACACAAGCGGGGCACGGACTGCGGGCAATACCGGCAGCAACGCGATGCCTGCTTCTCCGCCCAGCGCAAGCTCGCCATGCCCGGCGTCGACCACGGCCGCGAGGCTCTGCACGCCGCCCACTTTGCGCACCGAAAAACTCTGTCCGTTATCGCGCGAGGTGACGATCGCGCCGCCCTGGCCGACCAGCATCAGCTCGCCGTCGGCGAGTTGCACTGCGCCGAAGTACGAGGTGCCGATGCGGCTATCGATATGTGTCCACGTGTCGCCCTGGTCGGTGCTGCGCAGCACATTGCCGCGCATCCCGTACGCGAGCCAGTCGCCGTCAGCCAGCTTCAGCACGCCGAATAGCGAACCCTGATAGGGCACGGGCCGCTTCTCCCAGCTCGCGCCGTTGTCAGTCGAGCGCAGCAATGTGCCGGTTTCGCCGGCGATCATCAAGCGACCACTCGAATCGCCGGCAATCGCGTTCAGATGGTGATCGTCGGCGGGTGTTTTCTGTTGGGTCCAGGTGGCGCCCGAGTCGTGCGAGACGAACAACTGGCCGAAGCTGCCGCTGGCGAATACCAGTCCGCCCGCGTTGCCCCACACGGACAGCAGCGGGTCCGAATGTTTGCGATCGAAGCGCGCTTCGCTCCAGTGCGCGCCGCCATCGACGGTGCGTACGATCCACCCGTCATGTCCCACCGCGATGCCGATACGCGGCGAGATGAAGAACACCTGGGTGAGTGCGGACGCTTCGTCGGATGCCATCGCGGCTCGCCGCCATGACGCGCCCGCGTCGTCGCTCAAGAGGATCACGCCGCGCTCGCCTACCGCGACGAGGCGCGTGCCCGCTTTGGCGAGCCCATTGATCTGCAGGCGATCGGCCTGAATGGTGGTCGCCGCGAAAGCCGGCACCGGGCGAGGCGAAAACGCAAACAGCGCCGCGCCCAGTACGGCCGCCGAGAGCAGCAAGCCAGGTATTGTCGATTTCATTTTTTGTCTCCTGTCGACTAGAGTTGGCGCTTTAGCGCTCACTCTAGCCCCATGCAAAGCTCCGACCGCGGTCTACGCCGCTGTTTCGAAGAGTGCCGCAGCACCCATCCCGCCGCCGATGCACATCGTCACGACGACATAGCGCACGCCGCGCCGCCGCGCCTCGAGCAGACCGTGCATTGTCATGCGGGTCCCTGACATGCCGAACGGATGGCCGACCGAGATCGCGCCGCCGTTCACGTTCAGACGATCCGCCGGAATATGAAGCTGATCGCGGCAGTAAATGACCTGACACGCGAACGCCTCATTCATCTCCCACAGGCCGATGTCGTTCACCGTCAGCCGATGACGCGCCAGCAGTTTCGGCACCGCGAGCGCAGGGCCGATGCCCATTTCGTCGGCTTCGCAGCCGGCCACCGCCATGCCGCGGTAGATGCCGAGCGGCTTCAACCCGCGCTGCTTCGCCTCAGCAGCGCTCATTACGACGACCGCCGCTGCGCCGTCGGACAGTTGCGACGCATTGCCGGCCGTGATGAACTCGCCTTGCGCGACCGCTTCGCCGCCGCTCCAGACCGGTTTCAGCGCCGCCAGACTTGCCGCGCTCGTATCGGCGCGATTGCATTCGTCGCGTGTGGCCCGCACGCTTTCGCTGCCGGCCGGTTTGCCTTCCTTATCGAACAACGCGCGCTGCGCATCGAACGGCACGATCTCTTCGTCGAAACGGCCCGCCGTCTGCGCCGCGGCTGTACGCTGCTGACTCGTCAGCGCATATTCGTCCTGCGCCTCACGCGAGATGCCGTAACGGCGCGAGACGATTTCCGCGGTTTCGATCATCGCCATGTACGCGGCCGGCTGATGCGCGAGCACCGCGTCCGAACGCGCTCGATACGCGTTCTTGTGTTTGTTCTGCGTCAGCGTGATCGACTCGACGCCGCCCGCCACCACGATCCGGGCGTCGCCGCACAGGATGCTTTGCGCCGCAGTCGCGATCGTCATCAAGCCCGACGAGCACATCCGATCCATCGCCATGCCCGGCACCGAAGCCGGTAAACCTGCTGCAGCGGCCGAGAGCCGGCCAATGTTGTAGCCCTGGGTACCCTGCTGTGCCGCGCAGCCCATCAGCACGTCGTCGATATCGGCGGCGTCGAGTTGCGCGCGCTCGAGCGCGGCGCGCACCACGTGGCCGCCGAGTGCGGGCGCTTCGGTGTCGTTGAACACGCCGCGAAATGCTTTGCCGATCGGTGTGCGCGCAACCGAGACGATGACCGCTTCGTTCATGAACTATTCCTCTACGGGTTCTACAGGTTTCTTCGGGGTTCTACAGGTAGTAGCGGCTGATGGTGTCGGCCACGCAGCCTGGTTTAGTCTCGCCGTCGATTTCGACGGTCACGCGAATCCAGGCCTGCACGCCACCTTCAATCGCTTCGGCGCGCAGCAACTGGCCGACACCGCGAATGCGTGCGCCGGCTCGCACCGGCGCCGGGAAGCGGATCTTGTCGCAGCCGTAATTGACGCCGAGCCGCGCGCCGTCGATGCGTACGATCTGTGGCAGAAAGAAATTGACCAGCGATAGGGTCAGGAAGCCATGGGCGATACACCCACCGAACGGACCTTGTTGCGCGCGTTCAGCATCCACATGGACCCATTGATGATCGAGCGTGGCGTCCGCGAACAGCGCGATGCGCGATTGGTCAACCTGCATCCACGCACTTTCGCCCAGCCGTTCGCCGACCGCGGCGACCAGCTCGTCCGGATGAGCGAACACGCGAGCTGGCAGCGGGTTGCCGCACACTTCAGCCAGCACTTCAGCCCGCATTTCAGTCATGAGGTTATCCATCACGCGTGCTGACTGCTGACCGACAGCACTTCGCCGGTCATATACGACGCGTAGTCGCTTGCCAGAAAAACCATCACGTTTGCCACCTCCCACACTTCGGCGGCGCGTCCGAATGCTTCACGCGACGCCAGTTGATCGAGCAGATCGGCCGAAGCCGACTTCTTCAGAAAATCGTGCAATGCAATACTCGGCGCCACCGCGTTGATGCGCACGCCGTACGGCGCGGCTTCGAGCGCGGCGCAGCGCGTAAGCGCCATCACGCCAGCCTTCGCCGCCGCGTAGTGCGCCTGTTCCGCCTGCGCCCGCCAGCCGAGCACCGACGCGTTATTCACAATCACGCCATGGCCACGCTCTTGCATATGCGGCAACATCGCCCGCGTCATGCGGAAGGTGCCAGTGAGGCTAATGTCGATCACCCGCGACCATTCGGCATCGTCCATTTCGACGATGCGACGCGCGCCGCCAAGGCCGGCGTTGTTGATCAGCACGTCGACGCCTTGCATCCTGTCTTCGGCGTCCGCGACTAGCGCGCGTACATCCTCTTCCACTGAGACGTTGCATAAACGCCCGTAGACCGCCTGCAAACCCGTTTCGGCGCGCAAGGTTTCGACTGCTTGCGCGAGGCGCCTCTCGTGGATATCCGAGATGAAGAGTGCACGGCAGCCTTCTTCCGCGCAGCGTTTGGCAGCGGCGAAGCCAATGCCCACGCCGGCAGCCGCCGTAATCAGCACGGATTTGCCGGCCAGCAGTTGATGGCCCGGCACATATGCAGGCGCGGTCCGCACCGTTTGGGATTCGTTCATAGTGTTCCTCGGGGTTCTCTCGGCATGCCGAGCCCGCGCTCGGCCATGATGTTCAGCTGGATTTCGTTGGTGCCCGCATAGATCGTGTCGGCGCGCGAGAAAAGGAACACGCCTTGCAGGCGGGTACGCTTTGCGTCGGCGCTGTCGATCAGATTGGCGTTGACGCCAAGCACATCCATCGCCAGTTGGCCGAGCTCGCGATGCCAGTTCGACCAGTAGTATTTGTAGATCAGCGCTTCACGGCCCAACGCGCTGCCGCTCTCATCGGCACCAGCGCTCGCCAGCATGCGCAGCGCGTTGTAGCGCATCACGCGTAAGCCGGCCCACGCCCGCGCGATCCGCTGACGAATCAGCGGATCATTCGCAACGCCCGCTTCATGCGCCGCGTCGACCACCCATTCGAGTTCGCGGATGAACTGCATCTGCTGACCGAGCGTTGACATGCCGCGCTCGAAACCGAGCAGTGTCATTGCAATGCGCCAGCCGTCACCGGGTGTGCCGACCAGATCTTCCGCGGCGGCCAGTGCGCCGTCGAAGAACACTTCGTTGAATTCCGCGCCGCCGTTCAATTGTTTGATCGGGCGAATCTCGATGCCCGGTTGATCGAGCGGCATCAACAGGAACGACAGTCCGCGATTGCCGCGCGACTCCGGATCAGTGCGCGCGATTACAAAGATCCAATCGGAATCGTGTGCGAGCGAGGTCCACACTTTCTGGCCATGCACACGCCAATTGCCGTTTTCGTCGCGAACCGCGCGCGTTCGGACGTTCGCGAGATCCGATCCCGCGCCCGGTTCCGAATAGCCCTGGCACCAGAACTGCGTGCCGTTCAGGATGCTTGGCAGAAAACGCTTACGCTGATCGTCGGTGCCGCATGCAATCAAGGTCGGTCCGAGCAAACCCTCGCCGATATGACCCATGCGCCCAGGACCACCGGCGCGTGCATACTCCTCGTGAAAAACCACCTGTTCGGCGACGGACATCGCACGGCCGCCCTGTTCAGCGGGCCAGCCGAGGCCAGTCCAGCCGCCGCTCGCCAGTTCACGTTCCCATTTCTTGCGCAGCGCTGGATAAGCTTCTTCGTCGCCGGGACCGCCGCGGTATTGCAGGCAGGCGAACTCGCCGCTCAGATGCGTACTCATCCAGTCGGCGACTTCCATACGCAAGCGTTGCTGTTGCGTTTCGCTTTTCATCAGAGCACTCCTGCGAGGACGGCTTGCGCGCTGTCGTTAGGTGTCTGCTGCCGCGCTGCTCTCGAAGAAGGCTCGCCGCGGTCGATCACCTGCTCCGCGATAAACGACAGCATCTGCGCGGTGGTGCCGAATTGCGCGCTGCACGCCTGCGCGCGTTTGAAATACAGTTGCGGGTCGTATTCCCATGTGAAGCCGACGCCGCCGTGCAATTGAATGGCTTCCTGAGCGCAGAAGCGGAAGGCGTCGTTGGCGGTGGCTTTTGCTGTGGCGATATCGGCAAGCACGTCCGGTGGCAACGAAGCACCGGCCTGACTACGCATTGGGTCCGGCAACTGAGCGAGCAACTGAACCCGCGTTTGATTGCGCGCCTGATCCCACGCCTGCGCCGCCCCGAGCACAGCCGAACGGGCCGCCTCGATTTCGACCATCATCTGCGCGCAACGGTGTTTCACCGCTTGAAACGACGCGATAGCACGGCCGAATTGCACGCGCTCCGCCGTGTAGGCAAGCGTGAGGTCGAGGCATTGCTGCGCGCCGCCGAGTTGCTCCGCGGCCAGCGCCAATGCTGCAAACCAAGCGGTGTCGGAAAGCGCGCGTTGCGCCTCGCGGCCACACGCCAGTAGCGCGTCACGCGACACGTCGACCGCGTTCAGTTCAACGCGCGCCAACGGACGTGTCGCGTCCAGCGTGACGAGCGGCGTACGAGTGACGCCGGCAAGATCAGCGCCGCTCAATTCGAACAGCGCGATGGTTTGCGCTTCGTTCGCGATCAAAGCGGGCACCAGCAACAGGTCGGCACTAGCGCCGTCAACAACCTGCGCCAACGTCCCTGACAGACGGTAACCGTGAGCCGTCTCTTCCGCGCAAACCTCAACCGTTCGTGCATCAAAGCCGGACACAGCGCACGCCGAAGCCATGCGCGCGTCAAAGCTGGCCGCAGCGTAAGTCGAAGCCGCGCGCGCACCAAAGCCGGTCGCGGCGCGCACCGAAGACGTTCTCGCATCGAAGCCAGCCGCCGCCTGCAACGCGAGCGTCGCACTCATCTCGCCGTTTGCGATCCGCGAGAGCCACTCGCGAGCGGAGTCGGATTCACAGTAAGCCAGTACCGTCGCCGCGAGGCACACGGTGCTGAAGTAAGGCACGCAGGCAAGGCGCCGCCCCATCTGTTCCATCAGCAACACCAGCTCCATCGCACCTAGCCCCGCGCCGCCCGACGCTTCCGGCACGGTCAACGCGCACCAGCCGAGTTCGCCTGCGAGCGTGCGCCACAGCGCATCGTCGCGGCCCGCCGTGTGTTCGATCGCCTGCCGTACCGCCGCCGATGCGCTACGCTCGGCCAGCACCTCGGCAGCCGAATCGCGAATCATGGTCTGTTCTTCGGAGAGAGCGAGGTTCATCGCGTCAGCTTCCGTAGACCTGCTGCGCCGGCTCACGTTCTGCAACCAGCGCCGCTACTGCCCCGCCCAGTGCCGTGACTTGCCAGCGTGCGCCGATGTCGATGCGCGGCCCCGTGCGCCAGCCTTCGGCCACGGCGATCATGCCGCCCGCCGCTTCGAACACCTGCCCGGTCACGTCGCGCGATTCAACGCTGCCGAGCCAGACGACCAGCGGCGCGACGTTGGCCGGGTCGAAGTAATCGAAGCCTTCCGCAGGCTTTTTCATCATCTCGGCGAACACGCCTTCGGTCATCGAGGTGCGCGCGGCAGGCGCCAATGCATTCACCCGCACACCGTAACGTTGCAATTCCGCGGCCTGCATCAACGTAAGTGCCGCGATCGCCGCCTTGGCCGCACCATAGTTCGCCTGGCCAATCGACCCTTGCAGACCCGCCCCCGAACTCGTGTTGACGATGCGCGCATCCACCTCGCGCCCCGCCTTCGACGCATCGCGCCACTCGCGCGCCAGCAATTGTGCAAGACAGAAATGCCCGCGCAGATGCACCCGCATCACGTCATCCCAATCGGTTTCGCTCATGCTCGTGAACATCCGGTCGCGGCAGATGCCCGCGTTGTTCACCAACACATGAATCTCGCCGAACGCTTCGTGCGCGGCGTCGATAATCCGTTGCGCGCTTTCGATGCGCGTGATGTCGTCGGCATTCGCCAAAGCCCGGCCGCCGGCTCGCGCGATCTCGTCGCAGACCGCTTGCGCGGCTTCCTGACGAATATCGTTGACCACGACCGCCGCACCCTCGGCGGCAAACGCCAGCGCGTATTCGCGGCCCAATCCTCCACCCGCACCGGTGATGATCACGGTGCGGTCGTTGCAGATTCCCATGCTTGATCCTCGTAGACAGTGATGCGCTCAGCTGCGCATATCGACGCTCATTGACGCTTACAGACGCTCGATGATCGTGACGTTGGCGAGACCGCCGCCCTCGCACATCGTTTGCAAGCCGTAGCGGCCTTGCGTGCGTTCGAGTTCGTGCAGCAGGCTCGTCATCAGCCGCGCGCCGGTTGCGCCGAGCGGATGGCCGAGCGCGATCGCGCCGCCGTTCGGATTGGTCTTCTCGTGCGGATAGCGGGTCTCGGCCAGCCACGCGAGCGCCACTGAGGCAAACGCTTCGTTCAGCTCTACCACGTCGATGTCGTCCAGCGCGAGGCCGGCCTTCTTCAGAGCGTGACGTGTCGCGGGAATCGGTGCGGTGAGCATCCACAGCGGATCGTCGCCGAGCACGCTCAGGTGGTGGATACGGGCGCGCGGCGTAAGGCCGTAGCGTTTTAGCGCCTCCTCGGAAACGATCAGCAGCGCGGCCGAAGCGTCACACGTCTGGCTCGACACAGCCGCCGTCAATGCGCCGCCTGGCATCAGCGGTTCGAGCGAAGCCATCTTCGCGAGCGTGGTGTCCTTGCGCGGCGTCTCGTCGTGGACGACGCTGGCGAACGGCACGATTTCGCGCTTGAAGTAGCCGCCTTCGATCGCCGCCAATGCGCGCCGATGGCTTTCCAGCGCGTACTGCTCCATCGTTTCGCGCGACAGGTTCCAGTGATCCGCGATCCGTTGCGCCGCATGGAACTGCGAGACCGGCGCATCGCCGAACCGCGCGCGCCAACCGATGCTGCCCGAGAACGGGTCGGTGAAACCGAGCGGCTCGGCCGCTGTCATTGCCGACGAAATCGGAATCTGCGTCATGGTCTGCACGCCGCCCGCGACCACCACATCCTGCGTGCCGCTCATCACGGCCTGCGCGGCAAAATGCACGGCCTGCTGCGACGATCCGCATTGCCGGTCCACTGTGACGCCGGGGACCGTCAACGGCAAGCCCGCGGCAAGCCAGCAGGTGCGCGCGATATTGCCCGCCAGCGGACCGATCGTGTCGACGCAGCCGAACACCACGTCGTCGTACTCATCGGCGGGAATGCCGTTACGGGCGACCAGTTCCTTCAGTACGAAGCCGCCGAGGTCCGCGGCATGCACCTGCGCAAGTCCGCCTTTGCGGCGGCCGGTCGGCGTGCGCAACGCATCGACGATATAAGCCTGTTTCATCACGATTCCAGTTCGAAAGTGCGTGCCGGGCCGATCGGAGTACATGACTCGATCAGCGCGTCGGCCACGCGGGCTTTGTGAAACGTCGTGTCGCCCCAACTGCCCGAGAGCGCCCAGATGCGTTTCATGAAGATCTGCAGGTCGAGCTCCCACGTGTAGCCGATCGCGCCGTGAACCTGCATTGCATGGCGCGCGGCGAGCTGCGCGGCGGCGGTAGCGGCGAGCTTTGCGTGGGAGACGTAGAGCGCGCGCTGCGGGTCGTTGTCGGCGATCGCGCAGGCAGCCCGATACACCACCGGCCGCGCGAACTCATATCGAATCGCGACGTCGGCGAGCAGATGCTTGAGCGCCTGATACGAGCCGATCGGCTTGCCGAACTGCTTGCGCTGTGCGCTGTAATCGATCGCGACGTCGAGCACGCGTTGCGTGAGGCCGAGCAATTGCGCGGCGACGGCGAACGCGCCCTGGTCGAGTGCGCGCGCCAGCAATGGTTGCGCTTCAGCTGCCGTTGCCACGCGTGTGCCCAGGCTCGCCTGCCAATCGAGTTCAAACAGCCGACGCGAAGGGTCGACGCTCTCCACCGCACTCAACCTGCAAGCGTCGGGCGTTAGCCAATGCAACTCGCCGTCCCGTTCGCATAACAGAACCCGCGCGACGTGTGCATCGCTGACATACGGATTCACCGGATGCGCAATCGCCACGCGCGCCGCACCCGCTGCGATATCGCGCAACAGCGCGTCGCGTTGCGCGCTCGCCGGCAAACCTTCCAGCATGCCAACGGCCACGAGCGCCGTATCGAGTAACGGCTCGGGTCCCGCGAAATAGCCATAGGTCTGCGCGAGCAGCGCCCACTCCACGTCACCGAGCCCCAACCCGTCGTGACTTTCCGGCACCGACACAGCGGTCAACCCTTGCGAGGCGAACATGTCCCACATGCGCTCCGAGCGGCCCGTGGGTGTGCTCCACAACTCACGGATCAACTCCGGCGTCATCTCCGTCATCAGAAAGCGTTTGACGCTGCTCGCCAATGCTTCCTGATCTTCGTTGAATACGAAATCCATAGTTCCTCGCTCAATCCTTTAAGCGTCTGAATGCGAGCTGCAGCGGGTTGCATGCCGGCTGCAGCACCGGCATCACGAGCGCGGCATCCCGAGCATCCGTTCCGCGACGATGTTGCGTTGGATCTCGTTGGTACCCGCATAGATCGGCCCGGCCTGCGCGAACAGGAAGCCGTCGAGCCAGCTGCCGAGCGCCGCGTGTTGCTCGTGCGTTTGCGGCACTACCTCAGCGCGCGCGCCGAGAATATCGAGCGCGGTCTGATGCATGCGCAGATCGAGTTCGGACCAGAACACCTTGTTGGTGCTCGACTCCGCGCCGATGTGGCCGCCCTTCTGCAAACGGCTCGCGGTCGCGTAGGTGGAGAGCGCGTAGGCCTGCGCATCCATCCATGCGCTGATCACCCGGTCGCGCAAGGTCGGATCGCGGTCAGCCTCCCCGCGGTGCGCCAGATAGAGCGCGCGCAACGCTTCGGCAGTGCGTTGAAAACGCGCGGGCGAGCGCAGCATCAGGCCGCGTTCGAACCCGGCGGTCGCCATGGCGACCTGCCAGCCCATGCCTTCACCGGCGAGACGGTTCTCGACCGGCACACGCACGTCGTCGAAGAAAATCTCGGCGAAACCGGTGTGGCCGTTCAACTGCCGGATCGGCCGCACGGTGATGCCCGGGGTCGAGAGTGGCACCATCAGGAAGGTCAGGCCGTGGTGGCGCGTGGATTGCGGATCGCTGCGAAACAGACCGAACAGCCAGTCGGCCCACACCGCACGGGTCGACCAGATCTTCTGGCCGTTCAGGATGTATTCGTCGCACTTCCCTTCATGGGTGCGGATTGCGCTCGCGCGGATCGCCGCCATGTCGGAGCCTGCGTTGGGCTCGGACCAGCCTTGCGCCCATACGTGTTCGCCCGCCGCCATCGCCGGCAGAAAGCGGGCCTTCTGTTCGTCCGTGCCGAAGTCCATCAAGGTCGGGCCGAGCAGGAAGATGCCGTTCTGATTCACGCGCATCGGTGCATCGGCGCGCCAGTATTCTTCTTCGAAGATCAGCCACTCGATCAGATCGCAGCCGCGTCCGCCCAATTCGCGTGGCCACGTCACCATGCTCCAGCGGCCCGAATGCAGCGTGCGCTCCCATTCCCGGTGCGCGGCAAAACCCGCTTCGGTATCGAAGCTCGGCAGCGGCTCGCGCGGCACGTGGACCGCGAGCCAGCTGCGAATCTCGGCACGAAACGCGCGTTGCGCCGGCGTGTAGTCGAGCTTCATGCGCGCGCTCCGGTTTTACGTTCGGCGTCGCTGAATTGTGCATCGCGTTTTTCGACGAAAGCCGAGCGTGCTTCCGCCGAATCGTTCGTCATATACGCCTGCAACGTAAAGCCCTGCTCCCAGCGGTATTTGTCTTCGAGGTCGCCGTCTTCGACACCGTTCAGCGCTTCTTTCGCGAGTTGCAACATCGCGGGGCTCTTCGTGGCGATCTTGCGGGCAATCTCGAATGCCGCGTCACGCAGTTGTTCGCGCGGCACCACGCGCTCGACCGCGCCGAGCCGGTAGGCTTCAGCGGCGTCGACCATATCGCCCGTGAAATACATGGCGCGCACTTTCTGCACGCCGAACATACGCTGCAGATGCGCGCCGCCGCCCATCGCGCCCCGGTCGATCTCCGGGACGCCAAAGCGCGCGCAATCGGACGCGACGATCACGTCCGCCGCACCACAAATGCCGATGCCGCCGCCCAGCACGAAACCATGCACTGCCACAATCACCGGCTTCGGATTGCGGTGCACCGCGCGAAAGGTCGCGTAGTTGCCAGCGTTGACCGCCACGATCCGTTCGGGATGCGCAGCCAGTTCCTTGATATCGACGCCCGCACAAAAGCCGCGCCCTGCGCCGCGTAGCACGATCACATGAACGCTGTCGTCGCGGCCGAGCGCGTTGATTGCGTCGGCCAGCGCCTGCCAGCCGCGTGCGTCGAGCGCATTGACCGGCGGCTGGTCGATCACCAGTTCGCCGATGCCACCTTCGCGCTCGATTTTGAACGGCAGCGAGCGGACGCTATTGATGGGTTCTGTCATGTCTCCGTCCCTGGTGAATGATGTGGGTTTGCTTTATGGGATCAGGCGTTGGGTCACGCATTGGGTCAAGCGTGGCCTCGTGCAATGGCGCATACGTTGGATCGTGCTTAGCGTCATGGGTTGACTCACGCGTGAACCGGCGCACCGCGCATCGCCGCCAGCGCGTCGAGCCGCGCCACAGCTTCGTCGACGATGCGTGCGATCAAGGTCTCGCACGGCTCGATCGCGCCGATCACCGCGGCGACCTGGCCGCTCGGCAACACGCCCTCGTCCGGCTTACCGTCGACGATGGCGCGCTGGATCAGAAACGGCGCGTTCGCCGCCATCAGCGTCTGACTCGCGGTATAGCTGTGATCGCGCAGTGCCTTGAAGCCGAGCGCGGCCATCTGGCTCAGACTCATGCCACTCTGGCGACGCCACGCTTCAGCCGTGCGCAACGCGAAGAGCGTGCGGCGCAACCGGCCGAATGCTTCAAGGCGCAGCAGATAAGAGTTGTCGATCATTCGCTGCGGCAAGCCGTCCAGCGCTGCGGACACGCGGATTTGTGAAGGGTCGTTGACCTCCACGTAGCGCGCGAGCGTCGAGCGCGGCACCGGCGACTCTTCGGCCATCAGAAAGCGCGTGCCCATGGCAATGCCTGCCGCGCCGTAGCCGAGCGCCGCGGCGAGACCGCGTCCGTCGAAGAAACCGCCTGCAGCGATCACCGGCACGGTCACTGCATCCAGCACTTTAGGCAGCAGCAGCGTGGTCGGCATCGAGCCGGTATGGCCACCGCCCTCCGCGCCTTGCACGGTGACCGCATCGGCGCCCAATTCGACCGCTTTGGCCGCGTGCTTCGGCGCGCCCACGGTGGGAATGCACATCACGCCGGCATCCTTGAAGCGGCGGATCGTCTTTGCGTCCGGTCCGCGGCCATAGCTCACTGCACGCAGCCGGTGCTTGATCGCCAGATCGACCACCTGTGCCGCATTCGGCTGGAACATATGGAAGTTGATGCCGAACGGTTTGTCCGTCAGTTCCTTCACGCGCAGGATTTCCGCTTCCACGCGTTCGGCCTCGAGTGTCGCGCCGGCCAGAAAGCCAAAGCCACCCGCATTGCAGGTAGCGGCGACGAGCTTTGCGTCGGCGACCCAACCCATCGCCGTCTGCACAATCGGATAGCGGCAACCGAGCAGATCACACAACGGCGTATGCAGCGTCGCGCTCATGCGGCTTCTCCGTCGGCCGTTCCGTTCTGATGCGCGGCGCCAACGGGCCGTTGCGACTCAGCCATCTTGCGGGCGTCGTAACCACCCAGCTTGTCGCCGCTCACCAGTTCGTTGTGCGCATGCGCGAAGTGATGCCAGGCAAACGCCGCATCCATCGCGGCGCGCTTGCCTTGCAATTCCTCGACGTGATTCACGGCCTGCTTGGTCAGCGTCAACCCGAGGCGCGGCATGCGCGCGATCTTCGCGGCGATTTCCGTCGTGGTGTCTTGAAGGCGCTCGCGCGGCACGACGCGATTGACCATGCCCATCTGATACGCGCGCGCCGCGTCCATCCGTTCGCCGAGAAACAGAAACTCCTTGGCGATGCGCGGGTTCAGTTCATACGCATGCGCGAAATACTCGACACCAGGAATGCCCATGCGCACCACCGGATCGGAAAAGAATGCGTCGTCCGAAGCGACGATCAGGTCGCACACCCACGCCAGCATCAGGCCGCCCGCCACGCACGCACCCTGCACCATCGCGATGGTCGGCTTGGGCAGATCGCGCCAGCGGCGGCACATGCCGAGATAGACTTCCTGTTCGCGAGCGTAGAGAAACTCGCCACCTTCCTTGCCAACGTGGTCGTACCAGAGCGACGTCCGCTCGAACGACTGGTCGATGTCACGGCCCGGCGTACCGATATCGTGGCCCGCTGAGAAATGCTTGCCCGCACCGGCGAGGACGATGACCTTCACCGCATCGTCGTTCGACGCACGCTTGAGCGCCGCGTCGAGCGCGTACGTCATCTTCGAGTTCTGCGCGTTGTGATACTCGGGGCGATTCATCGTGAGCGTGGCGATGCCGTCGCTCACGCGATAGTCGACGACGCTTTCGCCGGCCTGCCTGTCCACCGCAGCTTGATTGACTTGCATGATGTCCCTCACACGCGGCGCGGCGCGGGGTTGTTGCGCACGACGCTCGCACGCAAGTTGTGCGGATCGAGCGCGCGCACGATACGCAGATCGTCGGCGCCCGGTGGCGGCGTCACGTGCATCTCAGGATGCGCACGCAGTTCGAAACCGGTCGCGTCCTGCACTTCGTCGAAGCTCACGCCAGGATGTAGCGAACGCACCTGGACGGCATGATTCGCGCCGCCGAAGTCCATCACGCACAGATCGGTGATCACACTGCGCAGATCGGTAAACGCGCGCATGCCGGGGATTTCACGCGCCGGGTTGTAGCCCACGCTGCACACCATGTCGACTTCACCGGCAACGAACGTACGCTTGCCGTGACCGGAGACGAAGAACGAATTCGCATGATTGATACTGTTGCCCGGAAAACCGCGCGCGCCGAGCAATTGCGTTTTCGGGCGGGCATAGTCGTCGCCGAGCCAGGAGATGTTGGCCTGGCCGAAGCGGTCGATCTGGGTGGGCATCACCAACGCGTGACGCTTGCCATGCCACACGCAATCGAACACCCGTTCATAGGTCATCAAGCCAGACGCCTGCACGCGATAGTCCGCTTCACGCGGTCCGAGCGGCACCGGGCTTTCGACTAGGTAGGCTTCGCCATCGGTGAGCATCAGACCGGCGTTGTACGCGAGGCGCGCAAGACCTGCAGCCAGACGGGGTCCCGTACCGATGCCGGTTGCCAGCACTTCGCCGTCATCACGCCAGACGCGCGCCGCCGCGGTAATCATCAATTCGGCGAGGGAATAATCGAGAGGGTCGCTCATGTGCGCTCCATTACAGAATCGGCAACGGCAACGCCGCTACATGGGACCGGCCGCCTGCACGCTGCAGATAGCCCGGTTCGTCGGCGCCTACTACGTCACTCAGGTAAGCCGCTGTTTGTTGCGGATCTTCCGCGCTCGCGCAATACGCCTTCAGATGCGGTAAATCCCAGCCGTAAGCCGGCGCACAGGAGGTGGGATGCGCACCGCACGGTGCGTGCACCACGCCGGTCACGAGCGATCGTTCGAAGGTATTGCGGCGCGCGAGATCGAGGTCGTCGCTCGCCAGCGTTTCGACCAGCGTTTCGCTGCTGACGAAGCACTTCGCCGCAGCGCGTGCAAACCATGCGTCGAAGAACGGATCCGGACCGTCGATGCGCGTATTGCCCATCCTGTCCGCGGCGTTCACATGCAGCAACGCTGCGTCGAGTTCGAGCGCCGGCATCGCCAGCAGCGTCTCACCGCCGTAGGGCGATTGCACGGTGCGCAGATGCGGCGCGTGTTTCAGCAGATCGGTGCCGAGACCCACGCGCGTCGGCAGAAACGGCAGACGCGCCGCCGCTGCGCGCAGGCCGAGTTGCAGCAGGCCTTCGTCGAGTTCCCACACGTCGAGCGCGCCGCTTTCGCGTGCCCGGCGAAAATGCGGTTCGAGCGGAATCACATCGAGCGACACGAAGCCGAACACCAGCTTGCGGACTTTGCCTGCCGCGCACAGCAGTCCGACGTCTGGGCCGCCATACGCGACCACGGTGAGGTCCTTCAGATTCGAGCGGACGATTTCGCGTACCAGCGCCATCGGTTTGCGGCGGGGACCCCAGCCACCAATGCCGATCGTCATGCCGTCGGCGAGTTGCGCGACGGCGTCGCGCGCGCTGAGTGCTTTATCGAGTGGTTTCATGCGTTATTCCTGCGGGCTTCCTGCGTGTTTGCTGCGGTTTCCTGCTTGTCTACAGCAGGCTTCCTGCTTGTTTGCTGCGGGTTTTCTGACCAGGGTCTAGCGAAATCCAACGCTGAAGTCGTGCCCCCACAGGCTCACGCGCGTCGCCTCGTAGACGTTGTGCTGCGCCCAGTCGACCGTCAGGCCGCCGTAGCCGTATTCCAGATCGAAGCCGCCCGGCGTTTTCATGTAGAACGAGATCATGTGGTCGTTGCAATGACGGCCAAGCGTGGCGGAGAGCTTCACGCCCTGCGTAGCGACCCGGTCGAGCGCGCGGCCCACTTCGTCCATCGAGTCCACTTCGGCCATCACGTGGATGCAGCCGGAAGGCACCGCGAGGTCCATGATCGCGAGGCTGTGATGACGCGCATTTTTGCAATGCAGAAAATGGATGCGTTTCTCGGGTTCGGCGGGATCGTCGGTGAAGCGCACGCGGAAGATGTCGGAGAGTTCGAAGCCGAGCACGTCGCGCAGGAATGCATCGGTCGCGTCGAATTGCGGTGCGGGCAGCACCGCATGACCCAGGCCCATCGCGCCGGTGACGAAACCGGGCACGCCGAGCGGCGAAACGAAGCGCCGGAAATCGGCGCGCACGCCCCAGAAGAACTCATGCCGGTTGCCGGACGGATCGGTGCACCACGCCATCGCCTGCACGCGGCGCAGCGCGGTCTCCTGCGCGCTGGCGCGGATCGCTTCCACGCCAGCCAGTTCAAGGGCGCGGATCGCGTCGTCGAATGCGGCCGCGTCGGCCAGTTCCCAGCCCGACGCGAAGTAGCGATCGGCGTCGCCGGGCACGATCAGGTAGCGGAAATCGCGCTCGTCCATCTTCACGTACAGCGCGCCGTCCGTTGCGTCTTGCGCCTGCATGCCCAGCACGTTTTCCGCGTAGCCACGCCATGTGTCGACTTTCGCCGACTGCACGACGACGTAGCCTAAAGCCCGTACATCGATCATCTCCGACTCCTCCAGAACCTGTTGTTGTCAGGCTTATTCTGGCGGTCCCGGAGGTGGCTAACATCGTCTGTTGGGACTAGCTTGCAGCGGTGTTTTCAGCGGTTTTTTCGCGGTTTTCGACGCCGCTCTTTACGTCGCTCGTTACGTGGCTTTTGACCGCTTCGCGCAGGCGGTATTTGAGCACCTTGCCGGCCGCGCTGACAGGCAGCTGATCGACCAGCGTGAGATGCCGTGGCACCTTGTAGTTCGCCATGTTCTTGCGGGCCCAGTCGGTCAGTTCTTCCGCGCTCGCATGCTCGCCCGAACGCAGCACGACATACGCATGCCCCACCTCGCCAAGCCGCTCGTCGGGCACACCGACCAGCGCCACCTGCGCCACCGCCGGATGCGCGCTGAACAGCCGCTCGATCTCCGCCGGATAGCAGTTGAAACCGCCGACGATGAACATGTCCTTGATGCGGTCGGTGATGCGCAGATAGCCGCGTTCGTCGAGCGTGCCGAGGTCGCCGGTGTGCAGCCAGCCGTCGCCGTCGATCGTGTCGAACGTGGTGTCCTGCCGGCCGAAATAGCCCTGCATCACGTTGTAGCCGCGAATCAGGACTTCCCCTGTTTCGCCGCTGGCAACTGCCTCGCCGCTGCTGTCGGCGATACGAATCTCCACGCCGGGCATCGCGCGGCCCGACGTGTTCGCGATGGTCTCGGCGTCGTCGCCGCTGCGGCACAGCGCGGCGAAACCGCACGACTCAGTGAGGCCATAGCCCGTCAGCACGGTTTCAAAACCCAGCTGCGCGCGCATCCTTTCGATCAGACTCGGCGCGATCGCGGCAGCGCCAGTAACTGCAACCCGCAATGACGACAGATCGCGTGTGGCCAGATCCGGCATGTCCAGCAGCACGTGATACAGCGTCGGCGGCCCCGGCAATACGGACACGCGGTCCCGCACGATGCGCTCAAGCACCCGCTCCGGCTTGAACACCAGATGCGGCAACACGGTCGCGCCGCTCGCGAACGCCGCGAGCCAGCCGGCCTTGTAGCCGAACGCATGAAAGAACGGATTGACGATCAGATAGCGATCACTTTCGCGCAGCGTCGCAATTTGCGCCCAATCGTGAATCGCGCGCAGATTCTGGCCGTGCGTGGTCATCACACCCTTCGGGCGACCCGTTGTGCCGGACGTGAACATGATGTCCATCAGCGTGTCGGGGCGCACCGCCGCCTCGCGGGCACGGAACACGTCCATCGGGGTGCCTGCCGCACGCAGCAGGAACGCGTCCCAGGTCTCGTCACAGCCGCCGCTGGTTTCCGCTGCCAGTCCGTCGAACACCACCACCCGTTCAAGCGTCGCAGGACGGTGTGCTGCCAGCATGGCCGGATACGAATCGCCGAGGAAAGTGCCGCAACAGAACAGCAGCCGCGCGCCGCTGTCTTCGAGAATCGCCGCGGCTTCCAGGCCCTTCATGCGGGTATTGATCGGCACCAGCGCCGCGCCCGCGCTGTGAATCGCAAGCGCCGCCACGATCCATTCAGCGATGTTCGGCGCCCAGATCGCGACACGCTCGCCCGGCTGGATGCCGCAGGTCATCAACGCGCGCGCCGCTTCGATCCGCGCAGCGTCCAGTTGCGCATAGCTCAGGTTGCCCTGGGCTGTTTCGATCGCGATGCGCGTGCCGAAGCGCGCGGCGCCGCGCGCGATCAGTGCGGGCGTCGTCAGGATGTGGTTGAGCGTCATGTTGAATTCGATGGATGGGGTTCGCGGCAAGCGCAACACGCGAGAGCCGCGCGTGCGAACCGCGAACCTAGTCGGGGAAAACCACGCGCAGCGTCGCGCTGGCGGGTGTCGCACTACAGGCAAGCGTCCAGCCGTCGGTCAGATCGGCGGCATCGAGCACGTGGTTGGCGTTCAGGTTCACGCTGCCGGCCTCGACCCGGCACATGCAGGCGCCACACAAACCGCTGCGGCACGAATTGGGGGCCGGCACATCGGCGCGCAGCATGGCGTCGAGCAGGGTTTCACCGGCTTCGCAGAGGAAGGTGAAGGTGTTGCCGTCGAGCACGGTTTCGATTGCCGCGTTGGCGACGGAAGCCGTATCGGCCGATTCAGATGCCACGGGCGCTTCAGGCACTTTCGGCGCTGTGGACACGGTGTGCTCTCCGTGCGCGCCGGGTACTCCGGCTACCCCAGGCACACCAGCGACCCCGGACATGGACACCCCAGGCGTAGCCGGCAAATCCGGGAGTGAAGCGAACCGCTCCACATGCACCTTCGCTCGCGGCAACCCTAGCGCAAGCATTGCCGCCAACGCGTTCTCCATGAACAGCGCCGGTCCGCAGATGAAGCATTCCTGCGTGCTCCACGGCCGCGCCAGTTCTTCCAGATGACGCTGCTGCGGAATGCCCTGCACGCTATCGAGCCAATGAATCACCCGCAATCTGCCCGCGTGCCGCTGCCCGAGCTGCCGCAGTTCTTCGCTGAAAATCACCGACTGCGCGTCCCGATTCGCGTAGATCAGAGTCAGCATGCCGCGCCCGTTCACCAGCGCGGACTTGAGAATCGACAGCACCGGCGTGATGCCGCTACCGCCCGCGAACAGAAGCAGGTCGCCGTCGAGCGAGCGCGGCGTGAACACGCCAGCGGGCGCCATCACGTCGAGCTCGTCGCCGGGCTGAATGCTGTCGCACATCCAGTTCGACACGCGCCCATCGCGCACCCGCTTGACGGTGATCTTCGGCGCGCGGTCGATGCCCGGCGCGCTCGACAATGAATAACAGCGCTGCACGGTGGCATCCGCGCACGGCACCTTGAGCGTGAGAAACTGCCCCGGGCGATAGCTGAAGGCATCGTGCAGCGCCTGCGGCAGATCGAACACGAAAGAGCGCGCGTCGGCGCTCTCCGCGATCACGTCCGCCACTTTGAGCCGGTGAAAACGCGAATCGGCCATGGCGGGCGAACTCAGGCGATGCCCATGATCAGCTGCGCATTGTCGATCCGATACTCGCTGCCGTTGATGAAGCGCGATTCATCGGACGCCAGGAACAGCACCAGATTCGCGATGTCTTCCGGCAGACACATACGACCGTGCGGATCGACCGATTGCGTGAGCGCGTCGCGCGTCTCTTCGGCCGTGCCGAAGAACGGCGCGGTCATCGGCGTGAGAATGCCGTCCGGGTGAATCGTGTTGCAGCGGACCTTATAGCCCTGCTGCTTGCAGTGCGCGGCGATCGCGCGCGTCATGGCCGTCACCGCGCCCTTGCTGGCCGAATAGGCGCAGAACATACCGAGTCCGCCCAACGCCGCCACCGACGACATGTTGACGATCGACCCGCCCTTCTCTTTCATCGCCTTGACCGCCGCGCGGCAGCCGAGAAAATAGCCCTCGGCATTGATGCGCAGCACGCGCTGCCATTGTTCGAGCGTGGTGTCTTCAATGCTGCCGAGCAACAGAACCGCGGCGTTATTGACCAGTACGTCCGGCGTGCCGAAGGCCGTTTGCGCCGCGCCGAACACGTCGTTCCAGCCTGTTTCAGACGTAATATCGTGACGCACGAACAGTGCGGCATCGCCGATCTGCGCGGCCACTTCGCGGCCGGCTTCCTCGTTGACGTCGGTGAGTACGACGCGCGCGCCTTCACGGGCGAACAGCAACGCGTCCTGTTTGCCGACGCCGCTCGCGGCGCCCGTCACGACGGCGATCTTGCCTTTGAGTCTGTCTCCCATCTTCATTCTCTCTTCAGTGTCAGTCAGTTTCAGTCAGGGAATGGGCGGTGTTCGCGAGAACCACGCCCGCTGCGGCCCGGCCCGCCTGGCGGCCGGACCAGATACAGTCCGCGAGCGAGAGGCCGCTCACGTAATGATTCGATGCAAGGCCGCAGGCGGCCCGGCCGGCGGCGAACAGGCCCTCGATCGGCGTGCCTTGCGCCGACAGCACCGCGTTGCTCGTCTCGTCGACCCGCAAGCCGCCCAGCGTGATCGACGGGCACGGGAAAACGCGGCTGTCCGATGAAATGTCGATCGCGTAGTACGGTCCGTGCATGAGCGGCTGCAACATGGCGGCGGATTTGCCGAACGCACGGTCGATACCGTTAAGCGCGCCCAGGTTGTAGGCATTGATGGTTCGCTCGAGCACCGCCGGATCGCTGCCGATGCGTGCCGCCAGATCGGCCAGCGAGCGGGCGCGCTTGCGGCCTGCCAGCATCAACAACATCGCGGGCACGCTCTGGAACGCCCACAGCTTGCCGCGCAAACACTCGGCGAGCGCGAGCTTCACGAGCCGCGCATCGAGAATCAGCCACGCGTGCCCTTCACGGGTTTCGCACATCGCGTGGCCGAGCGCGGCGCCATAGACTTCCTCGTTGCAAAAGCGCTCACCGCGGCGATCCACGACGCAGCCTTGCGCCCACGCATACGGCGGATTGATGAAGCGCCACGCGGACACACGTTCGAGCCGCTGCGCCACGCCACCCGCAGACAAACCGAGCCGGATGCCCGAACCGTCACAGCCGGTGGTGCCAAGACGCCAGTTCGGCAGATAACGCGGCGCGTAGTGCGCCACCATCGACCGGTTGAAGATGAAACCGCCGGTGCTCAACACCACTGCATCGGCCTTGATCGTGATGAGGCGGCCCTCGCACTGCTCGACGCGATGGAGCGCGGCGCGTAACCGGTCGGCCCACGCCGGCATGCCGTTGTGCAGGCGCTCCGCCCAGCGCGCGAGCCGCCGATGGGTGCGCTGGGCACGGCCCGGCGCCACCTGCCAGACTTGAGCGCCGATCACTCGCCCGCTGCGGTCGGTGACCAACCTGCGCACGCTTGCATGACACATCGTGTCGACGAATGGCTGCGCATCCACCGCGCGCCGCAGCGTGTCGTAGAGCACGCGCCCCGACATGCCGTCGCCGACCACCCGGTGCCCACGCGGTGCCGGCGCATGTTCGCGCACGGCGTCGCCTACCGCCTCATTGCCCGAGTAGTAGAGGTAATAGCGATTCTGCGGATACGAAGTCTTACGCGGCGGCACCGATGCGGCAAAGCGCACGCCGAGGCGCTCGAGCCAGCGCAGCATATCGACGCTGCCTGCACAAAAGCGTTTGAGCGTCACCGCGGACACCGCGTCGCCCACTTCCTGCTGCAAATACGCAAACATCGCCTCGGGCGTGTCGCTGTAACCCGCTTCGGCTTGATAGCGCGTGCCGCCGCCCGCGTAGACCACGCCGCCGCTTTTCGCGCTCGCACCGCCGCCCTCGAAACGCTCGACGATCCGTACTTTCGCGCCGGCCGCCGCAGCTTCCAGCGCGGCACATGCACCCGCCGCGCCGAAGCCCGCCACCAGCACGTCGCACACGTCGTCCCAACGCACGCATGCGGGATCGTCGACGACGAGCGGCGCTTCAACCGGCGTGGCCGATTCCTGCTGTGTAGACGAAGGGCTTTGCATCACGCCGCGTGCCCGATCATGCCGCTGCGCAGCGCACGGGCGCCGCAGCGGTGGTATAGATGCCGTCGACATACACCAGCGGATCGACCTCGCCGCTGATCAGCACCTGCTCGACGCGGCCGATAAAGATCGCATGCGTGCCGTAGTCGAAGCGGCCGTCCTGCGTGCAGATCAGGCTCGCCTGCGCGTCGTGCAGATATGGCACACCGTGATCCGAGTTCTGCCAGTTGCCGGTCGTGAAGCGTTCTTCGCCTTTGAGGCGGCCGCTGCAATCGATCGCAATATGCTGATGCTGCGCCGAGAGCACGTTCACGCAAAACGCCGCGCCCTTGTCGAGCGGCGGAAAAATCGACGACGTGCGGTTAATGCAGATCAGCAGCGATGGTGGTTCCGTCGAGAGCGAATCGACCGCGGTGGCCGACATCGAATAGCGCCGTTCGCCGTCGCTGCAACTGATGACCGCGACCGAGCGCGCGAGGCGGCGCATCGCCAGCAGCATGTCGCCGCGCAATGGGTGAGAAGTGAGTTCGGTCATGAAGTGACTCCACGAAGTTCGCTGCTTGCAGCGCGTGCTGTTTCTGAAGCGCTGGCCTCGCCGTCCCGATCATCGCCACCGTCGGCGAGATGATTCGCGGCGATGTAGCCGAAGGTCATCGCAGGGCCGAGTGTCGAACCCGCGCCGGGATAGCTCGCCCCCATCATCGACGCGCTGGTGTTGCCGATCGCGTAGAGCCCGGCAATCGGCGTGCCGTCGGCGTGCAGCACACGAGCGCGGGCGTCGGTCAGGAGACCGCCTTTGGTGCCGATGTCGCCCGCGTCGATACGCACGGCGTAGAACGGTCCGGTCGCAATCGGTGCGAGGCACGGATTCGGCTTGACGCTCGGGTCACCGTAGTAGGTGTCGAAGGCGTTACCACCCTTGCCGAAATCTTCGTCGAGACCGGTCTCGGCGTAGCGATTCATCTTCGCCACGGTGTCGCGCAAACCTTCTGGATCGACGCCGATTTTTGCGGCCAACGCCTCGAGCGAACCGGCCTTGTAGAGCAGCGAACGAAACGCCGCGGGGATGCGGGTGTCCGGCATCATCGCCGCGGGCATGATCGGCCCGCACGGATATTTGTGGCGGAACTGCGCGTCGAACACCATCCACGCCGGCACGCACGCACCGGTTTGTGCATGGTCGCGATACATCGCCGGCACGAACTCCGAATACGGCGCAGCCTCGTTGACAAAGCGCTTGCCGAGTCCGTTGACCACCACGCAACCCGGCAGATTGCGTTCGACGAACAGCGCTCGCTGCTTCTCTTCGCGATCCACGTGGACGGTCGGCGCGCCCCACACGTGTTCCATCAATGCGATTTGCGCGCCTAGCTTCAGACCGACGGCAATCGCGTCGCCGGTATTGTTCGGCGGGGTCGCGCTCCACTGCGCTTGCGTGGGACGCGGCAGATACTGCTCGCGCATCGCCTGATTGCGTTCGAAACCCCCGGCCGCGAGAATCACGCCGCGCTTTGCGAGCACACGCACATTCTCTCCGCCGTGCTCCACCACCACACCCGTTACGCGTCCGTCTGCTTCGAGCAACTCGGTCATCGGCGCGTTGAGCCACAGCGGAATGTCGCGATCGAGCAATGCGCGACGTAGGCCCCCTGCCAGCGCGTTGCCGAGCGTCAGGCGGCGATCGCGCCGCGAGCGGCTGCGCGCGCGTAGATCGAACCAGTAGCGGCCGAATTGCTTCAGCGCCAGTCCGATATAACCTGGCGCTTTCGACAGCAGCATGTGCGCCTCTTTCGAAGTCACCGCCACGCGCCCACCGATCAGCGTCCCCGGTGAGGGAAGTCGCAAGCGCGCGAATTCTTCACCGAGCGACGCACCGTCCACCGGCAAGGGATCGAGCGCGCGGTAACCCGGCATCGATCCAGGCAGGTCTTGAAAGTAGTCCGCGTACTTCGGCAACGCTTCATAACGCACCGGTGTATTCGCTTCGACATAGCGCAGCATCTCCGGCGCGGTGTCGAGATAAGCGTCGATCCGCTCGCTCGCGGTCACGCCTTTCGTGCAGGCGTCGAGGTAGGTTCGTGCGGCCTCGCGCGTATCCGTGGTGCCCAGTTCGGCGATATGGTGGTTGCACGGAATCCAGATGCCACCGCCCGACACCGCCGAGGTCCCGCCGTACACGTCGCTCTTTTCGAGCACAGCGACGGACAGGCCGCGGTCGGCCGCGCGGCAGGCGGCCAGCATGCCGCCCGCGCCGGAGCCGACCACCACCACGTCGAACACGTACGTCTGCGTTTGCTGTTCGCTCATGGCGGCATCCATCAGACGAAGAAATCGGTATTCGGACGTCCGAGCATCACGGCGCCGAGATTCTGGCCGAAACGGTCGAGGTTGTTTGCGTAGTGCGCGCGTGCAGCATGCAGATCGAGAAAGCGCCGCACCAGCGGATTACGGTTGTAAATGCCGTTGCCGCCCGCGTAGCGCAGCAGCGCGTTGGCTGCCTGCGCGCAGCGCTCGGCCACTTGCGCGGATTGATAACGGAAGTGCACGCGCCGCTCAATCGATACCGCAGGGCCGCCGTTGGCCGCCGCCAGCAGTTCGGCGAAATTGCGCTTGAGCAGCAGCTTCATTTCATCGAGCGCGACCGCCGCGTTGGCGCAGGCGGTTTGCGCGCCGGTGTCGTCGGTGGTCTTCGCGCCGCTGTTGGCGCTCACGCGCGTGGCGGCGTAGGACGTGAAGTCATCCAGCGCGCCTTGCAACGCGCCGATGCACGCGGTGCACACCGCGCGTACGAAGATCTGCGCAAACGGCAAATGGAACAACGGCGCATCGTTGAGCACGAGGCCGGGGCTCGTGCCCATCATGCCGTCGATGGCTTTATGCGTGCGGTAGTCCGGCACGAACGCATCGTTCACCACGATGTCGTGGCTGCCGGTCGCGCGCAGGCCCAGCACGTCCCAATCCTGTTCGATCGTGTAATCGCTTTTCGGCAGCAGGAAGGTGCGGTATTCCGGCGGTTCGCCTTCTTTCGCGGGCGGCACCAGCGCGCCGAGAAAGATCCATTCGCACAGTTCGCTGCCGCTGGAGAATTTCCAGTGCCCGGACAGCCGGAAGCCGCCGTCAACTGGCGTCACCCGGCCCACCGGCATATAGGTCGACGCAATCAGCGTGCTTTGATCCTTGCCCCACACGTCCTGCTGCGCGCGTTCGTCGAACAGCGCGAGTTGCCAGTTGTGCACGCCGACCACGCCGTACACCCACGCGGTCGACATACAGCCGCGCGCCACGGCCATCTGAATCTCGAAGAAGGTCTGCGGATCGAGTTCGTAGCCGCCGTAACGCTTCGGCTGTAGCACTTTGAAAAAACCGGCGGCCTGAAAATCGGCCAGTGTTTCAGCGGGAATCCGGCCATTCGCCTCGGCCTGTGCGGCACGCCCGGCGAGGACCGGCGCGAGCGCTTCGGCGCGGGCGATCAGTTCGGCTGCAAGGGCTTTCGAATTGTTGTCGCGATGCACGGCTGTCTCCATGATGGCGCGCGAGATGGGTGTCGCGCCTGTTTTGTTGGGTTCATCTTCGAGCCGCGGCTGCGGCGTCGCATCGTCTGAAGGGACTAGCGACGCCTGCCTCACCCGCTCTTATGCAACGACCTTACGCGGCAACCTGCGCCTTTTGCTTCTCCGCCTTCAGACGATTGAAGTACGGAATCACGTGCTCGCCGATATTGCGGATCGTTTCGAGCTGCGCTTCCTGGGACACCGTGCCCATCTGGCAAAGAAACAGCACTTCATCCACACCCGCTTCCATCAGGCGACCCACATAGCCGATGCAATCGTCGACGGTGCCGTAAGCGTGATTCGGGTTCATCATCGAGAGCGCCGGGTCGCTGAAATCGACCACCACCTCCTCCGATGCGAAGCGCGAACGGATCACCATTTCGCCGGTATTGCCCTTCACTAGGTCATCGCCCCAGCTATCCGGATTCGGGCGCTCGCCGCCGGTGTACCAGTAAGCCAGCGATTCCATGAAATAGCGCTGACCGCGGATGCCGATCTTGCGGGCCTGCTGGCCGTCGTTCAACACCACGGTCGGGCACAGGGCGGCCAGATGCTGCGTCGGACGGAAACCGACCTGGTCCTCGGCTTTGCGGGTCGCCCATGCTTCGCGATACAGCGCGTTTTTCTTGGCGACTTCGTCGGGGCCGCCGAAACCGAGCACCAATGCGCCCAGACCACGCTGACCGGCGCGCAGCAAGCCGTCGTTGTTGGTGCACGCCATGTACATCGGCGGATGCGGATCCTGGAACGGCTTCGGGTGAATCGGCCGTTTAGGAATCTTGATGTATTTGCCGTCGTGCTCGATCTCGTCCTGCACGAACATCTTCGGCACCAGGTACATCGATTCGTCGATCATCGGCTGCAGCTCGGCGAGGTCGTAGCCGAACGCACCCGCTTCCTGCTGGCTGCCGCCTTTGCCGACGCCGAAATGCACGCGGCCACCCGACAGAATGTCGAGCATGGCCACGCGTTCGGCCACCTTGATCGGATGATTCATCGCGGGCGGCAGGCAGATCACGCCGTGGCCGAGGCCGATGCGAGTCGTGCGGCCGGCCAGATACGCGAGGAAGGTTTCCGGGGCGCTCATATGCGCGTAGTTCGTCAGCGACGTGTGTTCGACGCACCAGACGGTATCGAAACCCATCTGTTCGGCGAGCAACGCCTGCTCGACGGTCTCCTTGAATACCCGGTGATCGCCTTCCCGCGAAGCGTCCGTGGTCTGGGCTTCGTAAATCAGAGAAAACTTCATTGCGTGCGTCTCCATGAATTTTGGACTGTGCTGAAACGGGCGGTCCGCTCCCGACCCACCGATTCATCCGATGATCGTGACGGTCCACGGAATGAAGTTTCAGTTCGCGCGTGCGGGCCGGCATCGTCTATTTGGATTAACGGTGCGCGCTTTGGCGTAGAAGCTTTGATCGAAGGCGCTTTTTGCCTTCTGCTTCGCCGCATTTATGTACTTCGGCTAGTCCGATTGGACCTCGTGCGGCGCCTGTCCGCGACGCTACGATCGAGCCGCTATACAACGCGGCTCAACCGATGGGAGTGCAATGCAATGAAGGCTTCGATGATGCTGTACCCGGTCGACACGATCGATGCGGCGCTGCCGCTCTTTGTCGACGGACTGGGTTTGACGGTGAAGTTCCGTGACGGCGAACGCTATTGCGCGCTCGACGGCGGTGCGTTGAGCATCGCGCTGGTGGCGGGCGAAGAACGGATCGTCGAACGCGCGGCGCTGGTGTTTCGCGTGGACGAAAACGACGACCTGTATGCAGCGATGGCGCGTGTGGTAGCGGCGGGTGCGTCAGTGCGCGTGCCGGTACAGCAAGGGCCGCACGAATTGCGCGCGGTGCTGGAGGACAAGAACGGGGCGTTGCTGGTGTTGTCGCAAAAGCGCGCGGCTTAGGGCATTGGATGGTGTGCCGCGCTTGATGCAAGAGCGGCACACACGGTGGCCTGGTTCAAATCAGGTGCGTTCAGCCCCACTTCAGCCGGATGTCAGCCAAGTGGCACCACACTACCCAGCAGAATGCGCACGAGCGTGGCCTGACGAGTCACGCCCGTCTTCGAAAAGATTGCCCGCAGATGAGCCCGCGCGGTGTTCTTGCTAATGCCCAATTCGTCGGCCGCCTCTTCCAGTGTCAACCCATTGGTCAACAGCAACGCGAGCGAGGTCTCCGCAGGCGTGAGGTCGAACAGCTTGCGTACGATCTCCTGCGAGCCCTGCGATTTGCGATCGGGATCGCGCAGAAACAGCACGGTGGCCGGGCGGCGCTTGTTGTCCTCGGACCAGTCCGATAGCGGAATCGTGCGCACCAACACACCGAGTTTCGGCTTGTCGCAACCGCGCGTGATCGGCATGGCTTCGACAATCGGCGCGGCGGTGCCGAAGTGCCCCATCAGCGCGTGGCGCACCAGACGTTGCAGATTGCGGTTCTCCTGCGCGTCGGTAGCCTCGACGTTGCCGTGCACGACACGCAGGCCGTTGCTCTGCGCGAGAATCTCGTCGGCCACGCTGTTGGTGCGCATGATCGCGCCGCTCTCGTCGAGCGTCACGGTGCCCACCAGCATCCGGTCGATCGCGCTCGCATAGAGCGTGCGCTCCGATTCCACGATATCGAGCCGCGAATGCAGTTCGACCGCGCGCCGCAAATGCGGCAGCAACAGCGCGCAAAACGCCTTGTCGCGTGCGGAAAAATGCTTCGAAGCGTGACTGCGACACACGCGAAACCGGCATTCGACACCGGACTCCGTGCGCAGATCGGCGCCCATGATGTAGCGAATGTCGGCCGGCTTCAGAAACTGCTTGTAGAGTTCGCTGGTGAGCCAGCCCGTGTCGCCGAATACTTCGTCGACCGTCACCACGCGATCCGCCGGCAAACCGACGAATGGGTCGAGCGAATAATAGTAGTTGTTGTACGACGCTTCGCCCGGCACGCCCGACCCCATTTCGGATGCGTGCACCATCAGGCCGCGCCGGTCGCTCGAAGGCGAACGCAGAATCAGGGTGGCATAGCTCGCGCCAAGCGAGGTGCGGATCAACTCGAGCGCGCCAGCCCACGGTGTGCTCTCCAGCGCCCCTTGATAAATGCGCGCGGCCAGTTCGCTGAACTGCGCGACGCTCACCTCGGCCAGTTCACTCATGGCCTGACCCTCTTCAGGGGCCCATTTTGTCTCCATCAACACTCTCCGTCCTCCATGCGATCTTGCATCGCGCCGCCAAGCTTAAGGGCCGATCTGTTTGCTGGCATCGGGGGAAGTACTTAGCCCGGGGAAGTTTCGCTGAGCGTGCGAACGAACTCTCGTCCAATCGGACGATGCCCCCTTAAAGCCGCCGCGCTTCAATGCATTCAGTGTTGCGGCGTGCGGGCTAGATGCCTGTTTTGCGGCTCGATTCGCATCATGTGCGGCCGCATCGCTTATACCCGGTATAGCCGCTTTCATGACAGTTTTCTCAGGAGACCAGATGGCGCTCGATCCCCAGGCGCAGGCCGTGCTCGCCGCTTTCGCGGGCATGCCCCCACTCGATTTCGCGCAACTCACCGCGCCCGCTTACCGCGCGATGCTCGCCGCGGGCGGCGGGTTTGCGCCCGGCGACCCCATCGCGGCGGAAGAGGATCTGATGATTCCCACGGCAAGCGGCCCGATTGCGGCGCGCCTCTACCGGCCGGTCACTGAAAGCGGCGATGGCGACGGCCTGCTGCCCCTTACTGTCTTCTTTCACGGCGGCGGCTTCGTTTCTTGCGGGCTCGATACGCATGCCAACCTGTGCCGTTGTCTGGCGCAACGCGCGCGAACGGTCGTGCTATCGGTTGATTACCGGCTCGCACCGGAGGCGCGTTTTCCGGCCGCCGCGCTCGATGCGTGCGACGCCGTGCGCTGGGCCGCGTCCAACGCAAGCGATTTGCGCGTGCGGCCCGGTGCGCTTGCCGTCGCGGGCGACAGCGCAGGGGGCAATCTTGCAGCGGTGGCCGCGCAACAGTTGCGTCATAGCGCCGTGAATATCGCGCATCAGTTGCTGTTCTATCCGGTGGTGGATTGCGCGAGCGAGCATCCTTCATACGAATCGATGAGCGACGGCTATTTGCTGACCGCGGACATGATGCGCTGGTTCAAAAACCAGTATTTCGCGGAAGGCGCCAATCGCTCCGATCCACTCGCCAGTCCGCTCGCCGCAACCGATCTCACTGATGTAGCCAGCGCCACCATCATCAGCGCTGAATACGATCCGCTGTGCGACGAAGTCGAGCATTACGCGGCACGTCTCGCGCAAGCGGGCGTGCTCACGACCCATCTGCGCTGGCCGGGCCAAATGCACGGCTTCGCCAGTTTGCTCGGTGCGCTCGATGCGGCCGACCATGCACTCACGACAGCAGCGCGCGCCTTGCGCCACGCGCTGCACGTCCAGAACACCTGACTCCGCTGACTAGAAAAGACATGACTGCATTGATCCGCCTCGCGGCCGAAGACGGCATCGCGACGCTCACGTTCGACCGCCCCGAGGCACTGAACGCCCTCAACGAAGCGATGGCAAACGAACTGAACGCCAAGCTCGCACGCCTCGCTCACCACGACGAGATCCGCGCGATCGTGCTGACCGGCGCCGGCAACGCCTTCATGGCGGGGGGCGATTTGCAGACCATGCGCGCCGCACTCGACGCGAAGCCCGTGGCACGCGATCGCTCGATCGGCAAACTCGTGCGGCTCGCGCAAACCGTGGCCGAGACCGTAACGGGTTCGCGCAAGCCGGTGATCGCCTGCGTCAACGGCGCCGTGGCGGGCTTCGGTTTGAGCCTCGTCGCAGCCTGCGATCTGGCTATTGCCGCAAAGAGCGCGACGTTCACCTCGGCGTATGGCCGCATCGGCACCTCGCCGGATGGCGGCGCGACCTACACGTTGCCACGTGCGCTCGGCACCAAGCAGGCCGCGCAATGGATGTATCTCGACGAACGGCACACCGCCGACGAAGCGTTGCGAGCGGGCTTCGTGAACTGGGTCGTACCGGACGATGACCTCGTAACACAAACGCACGCGCTGTTAAAGCGGATGGGCGCGCTCTCGCCGGACGCCTTCGCGCAAACCAAGAATCTGATCCAGCATGCACCCGAGCGCAGCTTCGCCGAGCATCTGTACGCGGAGCAGCGCAGCTTTCTGCACTGCGCGGCAGGCAACGATTTCCGCGAAGGCATCGACGCATTCTTCGACAAGCGCGCGCCCGTATTCGGTTCTGGCGCACGTTGAGCGCCTTTCTTTATACGCAGCGACAGCAAACAGCAGTAGCACAGGGAAAAACCCATGAAACTCGCCACTACCGACGAAATCGTCGCCGAACTGAAAGCCGGCCGCATGATCATTCTGGTCGACGAGGAAGATCGCGAGAACGAAGGCGATCTGCTGATTGCCGCCGACCACGTCACGCCGGAAGCGATCAACTTCATGGCGCGCTTTGGCCGCGGCCTCGTCTGCCTGACGCTGAGCGCCGAGCACTGTGCACGCCTCAAGCTCCCGCCAATGGCGGAACAGAACGGCACGCAGTACGGCACCGCGTTCACGGTCAGCATCGAGGCGGCGCAAGGCGTCACCACAGGCATCTCCGCTGCCGACCGCGCGCATACGATCCGCACCGCGATTCACGCGAACGTACGCGCTGAAGATCTGGTGCAACCAGGTCACGTGTTTCCGATTGCGGCGCGCCAAGGCGGCGTGCTGGTGCGTGCCGGACATACTGAGGCCGGCTGCGATCTGACCGCTCTCGCCGGGCTGACACCGGCCGCGGTGATCTGCGAAATCATGAACGACGACGGCACCATGTCGCGCCTGCCGCAACTGATCGAATTCGCGGAACTGCACGGGTTGAAGATCGGCACGATTGCCGATCTGATCCACTATCGCAGCACGCACGAGTCGCTCGTCGAGCGTGTCGGAGAAAGACCGCTGCACACGCCGTGGGGACCGTTTCGCGCCATTCAGTATCGCGACAGGGTGCGCCAATCCACGCATCTCGCGCTGGTGCGCGGCACGCCTCTGCCCAACGTGCCGGTCCTCACGCGCGTGCACGAATGCTTTTCACTACTCGATCTGCTCGATGCTGAACCGTCCGCGCATTCGTGGCCGTTGCACGCAGCGTTGCAAAAGATCGACGCGGCCGGTTGCGGCGTAGCGGTGCTGCTCGATTGCGACATGCGGACCGATGCGATGAACAGCAGCACCGGCATCTCCGCGCGCAAGGACGGCCGACTCTCCGGTATTGGCTCGCAAATTCTGCGCGACCTCGGCGTGCGTCGCCTGAATGTGCTGTCGAGTCCGTTCAGGCTGCCGGCGCTGTCGGGTCATGAACTCGAAATCATGGCGTTCATTCCGCTTGGCGAAGCGGATCTGGACAACCCGCACGCGTTCGAGCGCGCCCCAGCCGCGCCGAGAGTCGGCGCGCCGCTGATGTCCGCGCCGCTTCGGTCCGCCGCAACGGTACAGGCAAGCGCTCAGCCCGCGTCATACGAACTCGAAGCTTCTTCATGGTGAATCCTCGATGACCAAAGCTAACAAGCCCTATGTCGCCCTCGTCACCGGCGCCTCGCGCGGCGCCGGCAAAGGTATCGCACTCGCCCTCGCCGCGACAGGCGCAACGGTCTACGTGACCGGACGCACGCAACGCGAAGGTGATGCGCCTTTGCCTGGCACGGTGCACGCGACGGCGATCGAAATCGATAAGCTCGGCGGCAAGGGCATCGCCCTTACCTGCGATCACGCCGACGACCAGCAAGTAGCGCAAGTATTCGACTACATCCGGCACAACAGCGGGCGCCTCGACATCCTCGTCAACAATGCCACCGCGTTGCACGATGAACTGATTCGCCCGGCACCGTTCTGGGAAAAGCCGCTAGACCTCGTGGATATTCTCGATGTCGGCCTGCGCTCCGCGTATGTCGCGAGCTGGCATGCCGCGCCGTTAATGGCCGCGCAAGGCGATGGGCTGATTGCGTTCACGTCCTCGTTCGGTGCGAGCTGCTATATGCATGGCGCGGCGTACGGCGCGCAGAAAGTGGGCGTCGACAAGTTCGCCAAGGACATGGCCGTCGATCTGAAACCGCATGGCGTTGCGGCGGTTTCCATCTGGATGGGCATGCTGCAAACCGAGCGCACTGCACGCGTGATCGCCGAACATCCCGACCAGTACGCGGGTTTTTCCGAACTCGCGGAGACGCCGCAATTCACGGGACGCCTGATCGATGCCTTGTATCGCGACCCGCAG
This sequence comes from Paraburkholderia polaris, assembly GCF_012927345.1. Taxonomy (GTDB): domain Bacteria; phylum Pseudomonadota; class Gammaproteobacteria; order Burkholderiales; family Burkholderiaceae; genus Paraburkholderia; species Paraburkholderia polaris. The sequence goes on along the minus strand of NZ_JABBGJ010000007.1, from coordinate 197,366 downwards.
CGCCAGCAGAAATCCGGTCTGGTGCTGGTCGGTGCGGAGCTTGCGCACGAGTACGGCATCACCGAGCTCGACGGCCGCCAGCCGCCCTCGCACCGCGAGGCGTTGGGAGGGCCGGTGCAGGCGCATCCAGCGATCGTGGCCTGATACGCGGAGCGGCGCGGGCAACTAAAAGCCTGTCACCACCATCGCAAGCACCAGCGCTGCACCACCCACCGCGCCGAGGAATGTGAAGCACTGCTCGTCCGCGCCCGAGCGGCGTGCCCAGATTCTTCCAGCCAGCGCAGCCAACCCGGTGATTCCCAGAAACAACGACAGCGACGAACCGGCCGTGCACACCATGCCGGGAAACTCGTCGCTCCAGGCGCACGCGTAGAGTTGCCGCACGGATACGCCGACCACGCCGATGGCCACCAGTACGCCGGCAATCAGTCCATCCCGCTGAACTCTGGATTTCATTTACAGCCCCCCCGCATCACGCTCTCCCCCATCCCTATACGCGGCCTCAACGCCTGCCGCGCGGCTGTGCGCCTCGATACGGTGGACGGAAAACCATGCCGCGCCGTTCTCGGTTCATACCGCCATTGACGGCGATTCGACGCGTGCGGACATCGTCCGGATGGACTAAGGGGATTGCCCGACGGCTCGCCTGAGGACCTGCCGGGGATCGCCGGGCGATTTCCCGGGGATCCCCGACAGAGAAACCCGCAACCGGTTGTTCAACACAGCACAGTGTCCGCCACCCACGGGATCTTCTTGATGCGATCGACTATCGCTTCCAGTGACTCGAAAGACGTGGGGGCGAACGAGATTGTAATTTCCTCGTATCCCTGACTTTGATCGGTCGCAAACCTGATGTTTTCGATGTCCCCGGCGATAGACATCAGCACTTGCCAGACTGCAGCGACTCTCATGCCATGGATCTTCGCGCGAACGGTGAGCTCGCGGCGGCTGTCCGGAAATCTCACTGGGATTTGTGTTGTCGTCAAGTGGTCGTGTATAGCCATGTCGGTTTTCAGTGTGTTCGACTATCCGCAGTTCGTTCGAGCCAGTCCGGCACTCGACCATGGCGATTTCGCATTCTTTTGTAGCGCGAGGATTAAGGCCGTTCCTTGCATCACGTGCGCTCCCATGTGTGTGCCCGCTCATTTGCCGCCATCGGATGCCCCCGGCTTTCCGGGATCCGGGCCAGTCTGCGCAGCAATGCCCGCGCCAGTTCCCTGTCGGCTGTTGAGACCCCGGCGCTCTCCAGCAACATGCCGATGCGTTCGCGCCAGTACGCCGGTTGACCGACAAGGGAGGTGGCGGCAATCGAATCGCCCAGGGCTAATAGCTGCTCAAGCCGGATCACCATCGCTTCGAGATGCACCAGATCATTCTTGTGACACGTATCAGTCCACATTTGGTCCCCGATGTGATCTGCTTTCTGAATACTCGAGTCGCGAGGTCACTATCGACCACGCGTTCGATACCACCAGTCAAGATGATCCAGGTGTCGAAGCAGTCGTGCCCGATGTCGTTCTCGGCGATAGTGACCCATCACCAGTGGCAGCGCGATAGCGAGCGCCGAGCATCCGATCACCAGCCCCACCCATGTTTCGCTCATGCCGGGTTCCTCCTGGAAGAACAGTGGTATCGCATCATTCTCCCAACGACCCTAAGGCCGTGGGGCCAGACACACTGCCGCAACGCCATCCCGCCATCCGGGTACCTCGACCAGACGGGAGTGGCACGTTCGCACGTGAGAAAGTCTCTGCGCTAGACGCAGTGAGCCTGGTGCGGACTTGCGGTCGATGCGACCGGTTTCCGGACCATCCGGTCAGGGCGCGAGAGACAGCTGGGGGGCCCGCAGCGATTGCACGGAAACGCCGTGCGTGCTGAAGTTGACGACGGCGGGCTGGCTCCCGGCGCTCCTCAGATTTCGGTAATGCGCAATAGGTTGGTCGTGCCGGCCTCGCCAAATGGCACGCCGGCCGCAATGGTGACCTGATCGCCCTCACGGACCACACCTTCCCGGATCGCGATCCCGCGTGCGGCGCTGACCATTTCATCGATTGATTCGATGTCGGCACTGACGGTGGAATGTACGCCCCAAACGAGCGACAGGCGCCGTGCCGTAGAAAGCCGCGGCGCGATGCTCAGAATTGGCGCCAACGGGCGCTGCCGTGCCGCCCGCAGGCTGGTGAAGCCGGACGTGGTATAGGTGATCGTGGCCGCCGCACCGATAGTCTGCGTGACATTGCGCAGCGCCGCACAGATCGCGTCGCCACGCGTTGGCAGCGGGAGTTCAGGATGTGCGTCGATGAGGCTCCGATACAGAGGATCGCGCTCGGCTTCGCCGATGATCCGGTCCATGATGGCGACTGCCGCGACCGGATAGTCGCCGCTAGCAGACTCCGCCGACAGCATTACCGCGTCCGCCCCATCGTAGATCGCGGTCGCGACGTCGGATGCCTCGGCGCGCGTGGGCACCGGCGCTGAAATCATCGATTCGAGCATCTGGGTTGCGACGACCACGGGCTTGCCGTGATCGCGGCACGAGCGAATGATCCGCTTCTGTACGCCGGGCACGCGCTCGGGCGGCAGCTCGACACCCAGGTCGCCACGCGCCACCATGATTGCATCGGAAACCTTGACGATTTCGTCCAACTGTTCGAGCGCCGCGGGCTTCTCGAGCTTCGCCATCAGCCACGCGCGCTCACCGATCCGCGCACGGGCATCGATCATATCTTGCGGGCGTTGCACGAACGACAGAGCAATCCAGTCCGCTCCCAGGGACAGGGCAAATTCAAGATCGACCAGGTCCTTGGATGTCAGTGCCGGGATCGGCAGAACCGCGTCGGGTACGTTCACTCCTTTGCGGTCCGACAACGCGCCGCCGTGCGTGACACGCGTACGGATCGACTCACTGTCGCTGTCCAGCACTTCGAGTCGAAGCTTGCCATCATCAAGCAGCAACGATTGCCCCGTCTTGACGACCTCGAACAACTCCGGGTGAGGCAGGCAGACCCGCTCCGCATTGCCGGCAGCAGGGTTTCGGTCGAGTACGAATTGAGCACCGGGCATCAGAATGACTTTGCCCCCCGCAAAAGTGCCGACTCGCAATTTCGGGCCCTGCATGTCGGCGAGGACCGCGATAGGCCGGCCGGACAAGCGCTCGACCTCCCGCACGATTTCATATCGGCGTCGATGATCCTCGTGCGAGCCATGGCTGAAGTTCAGGCGAAACACATCGACACCGGCGTCAAAGAGTTCGGTAATCGTTTTGAGGTCGGAGGTTGCGGGTCCGAGGGTTGCAACAATCTTGGCTTTTCGTAGGCGAGGCATGGTCGGTCGTCAGAATGAACTGCGGTTTGAGCCGTATTGCGAGCGCGGCATGGCCCTCGCGTTGAGCAGGGTTCAAAGAATCAGGTTGGCGTGGAAGTCATTGACGTTCGTGCGGGTCGGGCCGGCAACGACAGTTGAAGTAGCAGTTGCCGTGGATTGGACGCAAGCATGATGTGTGGCGTCTCGACGAGAAGAACGAAACCCTGGGCAGCGTATAGCCTGCCCAGGCCACTCCATTCACAACAATAGGTAGCGATCAGCTGCTGGCGATTTCGTGCCTGGACAGCAATTCGATCGCCCGGCACAGCGCCGAGTGGTCGAGCTGGCTCATGCCGTTCGCGGCGCAAGCGTTCATCAGCTCCTGCGCGGATGAGGTATGAGGCAAGGAAACGCCCAGCGCCTTGGCGCCCTGCAAGGCGAGGTTGAGGTCCTTCTGGTGCAGCTCGATGCGGAAGCCCGGATCAAACGTGCGCTTGATCATCCGCTCGCCATGCACTTCGAGAATCCGCGACGCCGCGAAGCCGCCCATCAGTGCCTGACGCACTTTCACCGGATCCGCGCCGGCCTTCGAGGCAAACAGCAACGCTTCTGATACCGCCTGAATATTCAGGGCGACGATGATCTGATTCGCCACCTTGGTGGTCTGGCCATCGCCGTTACCGCCGACGAGCGTGATGTTCTTGCCCATCAGTTCAAACAGAGGCTTGACCTTGTCGAACACCGCCTGCGGGCCGCCGACCATGATCGTCAGCGATGCGGCCTTCGCGCCCACTTCACCACCCGATACCGGTGCATCGAGGTACTGGCTGCCAAGCGCATTGATTCGCCTCGCGAATTCCTTCGTCGCAATCGGCGAAATCGAACTCATGTCGACCACGATCTTGTTCGCGCCGAGCCCCTTCGCCACACCATCGTCGGAGAACAACACGGCTTCAACGTGTGGCGTGTCGGGCACCATCACGATCACAATCTCACTCTCGCGCGCGACCTCCTCACCGGAGCGGCAGACCTTGCCGCCAGCCGTTACGAGCGCGTCAGGCACCGGATTGCGGTCGTGCAGAAACAGCTGGTGACCGCCTTTTTGCAGGTTGGACGCCATCGGGGCGCCCATGATGCCGAGGCCGACGAATCCTACTTTAGCCATAACTTCCTCTTCTAAATTGATCAGGTTTTTCAACAGATTGGCGCGAGCCAGTTTCCCCGCAAAGTCACGCGAGCACCTCGGAGTTGACGCAGTTCTGTGGCCGTTCTCCCTGGAGAACGCTGAGCACATTCCGGACTGCGATGTTGCCCATCGCAATTCGCGTTTCGATGGTGGCCGAGGCGATATGCGGGACGATGACGACATTCTCGAGTGCCGACAGCCCCTTCTCGAGCTGCGGTTCGTTCTCGAACACATCGAGCCCCGCGCCCCAGATCACCTTTTCACGCAGCGCTGTGACGAGCGCGTGCTCATCGATGAGCGGACCGCGCGCGGCATTGATCAGGACTGCGGTACGTTTCATCAGCGCGAATTCTCGTGCGCCGAGATAATGCCGTGTCTCTGGCAGCAGGGGCAGATGAAGCGACAGGAAATCCGATTCGCGCAGCAGCGTTTCCTTATCGACAAAGGTTGCGCCCAGTTCATCCTCGAGCGCGCGATTCGGCTGCGCGTCCGTATAAATGACCTTCATGTCGAACGCCTTCGCCTTGCGGGCGAATTTCGTGCCGATCCGACCGAGCCCGGCCACGCCAAGCGTCTTGTGCTCGATATCCTGGCCGATGAAGGCCATCGGTGCCCAGCCTTCCCAGCGGCCCGCACGCACATAGCGTTCCGATTCGGAAATGCGGCGCGCGGTCGCTAGCAGTAGCGCCCATGCATGCGTCGCCGTTGCGTCGTCGAGCACGCCTGGCGTATTGGTCATTACGACCTTGCGTGCGGTGGCCGCCGCTACATCAAAGTTGTTGAACCCGACCGCGTAGTTCGCAAAGATCCGGCATTGCGGCCCGGCAGCATCGAGCACCGCGGCGTCGACGGTATCGGTGAGCAGCGTGATAACCGCGTCGCGGCCACGCACGGCCTTGAGCAGCTCCTCACGCGTGAGTGCGCGGTCGTGCGGGTTGACTTCGACGTTGTGGACCGCTCGCAGCGCATCGATGGTTTGCTGCGGGATCATTCGGGTGACGTAGATATTGGAGTGAGCCATAAATCGTTCTCTAATTGAGATGTTGAAAGAAACGCGTTAGCCAGTAAGGTGCAGCAGTTCGGTGGCCAACTGTTCGGCTAGCGCCTGGTCGTCGGCCGGTGCGAGCCCGCTCACACCAACAGCGCCGAGCAGGCGCCCATGCGCATCGGCAAGCAGCGCACCGCCGGGCAGCGCGGTGAGCAACGGGTCGCAGAAAAAACCTATCGGCACGTCCTCGGACCGTAGCCGCGCAAGAAACGCGACGGTGCTCACGCCCATCCGTGTGCAGGTGTAAGCCTTCTGCTGCGCGAGCTGTATGCTGCGCACCGGCGCCCCATCCATCCGCGAGAACGCGATCAGAAACCCGTACGCGTCGCATACCGACACACAGACCGGCTTGCCGTACGCGTCGCGCGCAAGCGCGCTTGCGGCGGCGAGTAGCTTGTCTGCGAGTTCTAGCGATAAACTCTGCATCCTCTCTTCCCCTTTCCTTTCTAGAATCAGCCCTGGTTGACGGCGCCCTGCGATTTGTCGAGTTCGACTCGACCTTCCTCGCTGACGTACGTAGCAATCGGTACGATGCCCGCGCGCTTCTGCTCGCGCTTCTGCGCACGCTTGTAAGCCCACGCGGTCAGCATCGGAGTGAGCACCGCAGTCACGATCACCGAGGCGGCGACCTGGATCGTCGCTGCCGGCGCGATCGCCGCATAGCTGTGGTCGGCAAGCGCGATGGCCTGAGGCGTACCGGCTGCGTTGCCGGCCGTGCTCGACGCAGCGGCACCCGCGATGCCGCTGCCTCCGAGCAGGCGGTCAGCGAGAATGCATACGAAGCCGGTGACCACGAACACGGCGACTCCGAGGAGGATGCCAGGCGTGCCGGCCGTGAAGACCGATTTGAGGTTGATCCCCTGCCCCAGCGTAAAAGCCATGAATGGCACGATCAGCGGCTCGTGCCTGGAGAAGAACTCGCGCAGTTCAGCGTCGAGGTTGCCCAGTATCGCGCCGGCGAAGATTGGTGCAATTACCGACAGCATCGTCAGCCACGGAATATTCGCGAGGCCCGCGCCGACCAGCACCAGCATCGTCACGAAGGGGCCGGTCTCGATACTTTGTGCCACGTACGTGCCAGAGTCTTCCTTATTGCCGAAAGTGCTCGTCAGCGCGAGGAACATCCCGCCGTTGGTGTCGTTCATCGCAGCGAGAATCGCCAGTGTCGACACGCCAATGAGATTGCCGTGGAACAGGTGAGCGACTGCGAGTGCGATCAGGACCGCAATGCCGACCTTAGCGAACAAGATACCGAAGCCGCGCTTGAGCATGGTCGGCGCGGCGCGCAGCGTCATCTTGGTTCCGACTGTGAACAGATACATAGCGAGCACGGTGGGGTAACCGACATTGGTCAGCGCCTGCGTGAACCCGCCGATCTTCAGCGCGTTCGGAATGAAAGTGTTTATTGCCATCCCGATGAACAGCGGCACGACCATCAGGCCGCCCGGCACTTTGTTGATAGCTTGATAAATGCGCATGATGCGTTTGTCTCCTTGGGTACTGCGTGAGTCCCAGACGACATCGTCGATGCCGCCTCTCCTGGTGTTGCTCCGTCGTGTCCTCCGCGCGGGCGGGGCCGCCGCCTGGGAGCTGGCAGCGAAAGGCCGTCATGCATACCGGCTCGGTGCGGCATTCGCACAGATCGGTAGTTGCATTTTGCATTCAAAATAATGTAGCAGAGGACTTACCTTTATCCAAGGGGCAATTTTTCGAGATATTTCAGCGTTTACCCTGAATATCGACTATCTACCGCACTCAGTTCAAAAAGCACAACGGTATGTTGTGTTTTGCATTCAATATGAGGTTAAGGTTGATTCGACCAGGCATCTTGGTAAGGTGTTCGTTACCCAGCGTGGAGAACCCTGTCAGCTGTGGCCGGCGGCAGATCAACATGGCGCCGAACTTGACATCCTGCTGCTCAAGCTGCGCGACAAGGCTGCAGCGAAACGCTGCCTCAAGCGCGGGTCTGTCGCCGTGAGGAAATCAGGAAAAGTCGGAAGGGAAAGAAGAGGAATGCTTATTTCGGCGTTGCCAACTTGCCGTGCGTGAGACAAAACGCTGGAGGTGTGACGATGATGTAGAAATCAGCCGACGGATCTTGGGCGAGGTCGGTGAATTCGCGCCAGGTTCGCTGTCACGCAAGCTCAATTGATACCGGTAGTACCGGCGCACGGCGCAACTGATGCGCCGGCCGGAAAACGGTGACCGCGATACAGCGATTTCGATTTCTTGATCGCCTCGTCTTACGCGAGACGACCAGCAACCTGACAGCGCCCCGTCAGTTTTGCATGTCGCGTGCATTTGAGTCGTCAGCGTCGCTGTCGTGCAGCAGGCTCAGCACGCGCCGCTTGATCGCGATGAAACCGGGGTCCATCACCATCTCGAGCGAGCGCGGCCGCTCAATCGGGATTTCCAGCCGCTCCTTGATACGCCCGGGGCGCGCCGACATCACGTACACGCGGTCGCCGAGCAGGATCGCCTCGTCGATATCGTGCGTGACGAACAGCACGGTTTTGTGCGTACGCTCCCAGACACGCAGCAACAGCTTTTGCATCTGCGCGCGGGTCTGACTGTCGAGCGCGCCGAACGGCTCGTCCATCAGCAGCACGTCGGGATCGTTGGCGAGCGCGCGAGCAATCGCCACCCGCTGCATCATGCCGCCCGACAACTGCTTCGGATAAGCATCCACAAAATGGGTCAAGCCGATCTCGTCGATGTAATGCGCGACGATTTCCGCGCGCTCTTTTGCAGGCATACGTCGTCGCCGCAAACCGAATTCGACGTTCTGCCGCACTGTGAGCCACGGAAAAAGCGTGTACGACTGAAACACCATGCCGCGATCCGCGCCCGGCTGCGTGACTGTGCGCCCACCCACCACGATTTCGCCCGCTGTCGGCTGTGCCAGTCCCGCTGCCAGATACAGCAAGCTGGACTTGCCGCAACCGGAAGGCCCGACGATCACCGCGAACTCTTTCTCCGGCACATCGAGCGATACCTTGTCGAGCGCGATCGTCGTGCCGCCGTGTCCGTTCGGGTAGTGCAGGTCGACATCGATCGCCCGCAACTTCGCTTCGGGTAAAGGCTTATGCAACGGTTCCACCTGCCCGACAGCGTCCGGGCGCCTCGCCAATGCACTTATTGCGCCCATGGAGCCACCTTCAGTTTGAGGATGCGAAACGCCTGATCGGTAATGAGGCCGAGCAGCCCGATGATACCGATTGCCATGAAAATCACGTCGACCTGAAAGCCGCGCATCGCTTTCATGCTCAGATAGCCAAGCCCGCTCGACGCCGCCACCAGTTCGGCGACCACGAGATAGGTCCATGCCCAGCCCATCGTCACGCGCAACGTATCGAAAATCCCCGGCACGCTGGCCGGCGTCAACACATTGAGCAGCACATCACGGCGCGACGAACCCAGCGTGTACGACGCGTTGAGCAGTTCCTTCGATACGCCTCGCGACACATCGGCCACCATCACCAGTTGCTGAAAAAACGTGCCGAAGATGATCACCGTCACACGCTGTTCAAGCCCAATTCCAATCCACAGAATGAACAGTGGCACGAACGACGTGACCGGCAGATAGCGCATGAAGTTGACGATCGGCTCGAGTGCGCCCTGGACGATCCGAAACGTGCCCATCAACATGCCAATCGGAATCGCGAACAACGATGAAATCGCAAAGCCGATCAGGACAACGCGGACACTGGCGAACACGTGCTCGCCCAGCGTGCCGTCCTCGTACAGCCGTCGTGCGGCATCGAGCACCGCCCCCGGCGACGGCAGGAACATCGAAGGAATCAGGTTCCCGTAGGTCAGCAGCGACCAGCCGGCCAACACCACCAGCCACACCGCGATGCCGACCGCGATCAGCACGGGACGCGGCACGTCGGCCTTAGGCGTCAGGCAAATGTTGAGCAACGAAGGTCCACGCCGCCGAGCCGCGGGTGGCGCTTTCGCATGGTTGGGCAGCGTCGTGCTCATTGCGGCACCTTCGCGCTGGCGAACGTCGGATCGACGAGCATGCTGTAGTCGACGGCGACTTTCTGTTTGCCCAGATCGCTCCAGATGCTGCTGCCGAGCGTAATGACCTTTTCGACTGAACCCGGCTTGGCCGAGGTGCCGAGCAGGCCGACGTTCATCGGTTGATCGTAGAAGCGCACGCCTTTGGCGGCTTCGGCGAACGCCTTCGGATCAGCCAGATAGCCGCCCACTCCCTTCGCCATGATCGCGTAGGCCTTCTCAGGGTTGGCCCGGGTGTAAGCAACGGCCTTGTAGATGCCATCCACCAGCGCCTGCACGTCCTTCGGGCGGTTCTTGATGATGTCGCAATTCAAGGTCACCACATCGACGATCACGCCAGGCGTCGCCGAACTGTCGATCAGCACTTTGCCCTGCTTGTGTTCACGCACGAAGGTCAGGTGCGGTTCCCACGTCACGGCGGCGGGCACGCGTTTGGCGATAAAGGCGCTCGCGGCATCGTCGGCGCTCATGTTCTCGATCGTCATATCCTTGATCGACATGCCGCGCTGCTTGAGCAGATACGCAAGCCAGAATTGCGAGACGGAGCCTTCGCTCATTGCAATTGGCTGCTTCTTCAGGTCCGCGAAACTGTTCACGCCGTCGCCCACCAGCACGCCGTCGCCGCCGAAGCTTTCGTCAAGCGCAATCACGCTTTTGAAGCAGAAATTCGGCGAGCGGAATTTCATGACTTCATCCACGGTCGAGGCGGAACCGTCGATCTTGCCCGACGCCTGCGCCGCCATATAGATCGAGGCGTCGTCGATCGTCTTCAGGTCGACGTCGAGACCTTCCTGCTTGAAGTAGCCGAGATCACGCGCAAGATATAGCGTGCCGTAGCCGACCCAGGTCGTGTGGGCAATCGTAAGCGTTCCCGCGTTGGCGGCCGGTGACGCGAACGCGGCGAAGGCCGCGAGCGTCGTTGAAAGCAGTGTGCCGGCAGCCGTTGCCGCGACGCGGCGTGTCAGTGCGTTGAACATGGGCGGTTCCTTGAATGGAGATCGAAAACCGCACGTACCGCGTGCGGATGCACCACTCAGCACCAGCCATGCACCTGAATTGTGAATCGCTCAAAATTCCTTCGTCAGCGAATCCTGAGTAATACACGGCGTGAACGATGAGTGACGCACCAAGCGTAGCGCCGCGCCATCATTGGTCAAAAATTGTTTTCCTTGCCTAAACATAGCTTTTAATTATGCAGAGGAAAACGTAATGAAATCGGTGCCGTTGTGTTGCTCACCGCGTCAGTTGAAGTAGTTCGTCGTCACCGCGGAGACCCGGTCGTTCACCGCTGCCGCGAAATTGCGGCATAGGGTGGCGAACCGGCCGGCAATCTGCTCCAAACCGGTTCGCATCGACGCTGTTAGCTCTTGAGCCGATACCCGGTCTTGAAGATCCACGCGACGATCGCGAGAAACACCGCCAGAAACAACGCGGTCATCCCGAGGCTGACACCGACATCCACATCGGCGAGACCATAAAAGCTCCAGCGAAATCCGCTAACCAGATAGACGATCGGATTGAACAGCGTCACGACCTTCCAGAACGGCGGCAGCATATTGACCGCATAGAAACTTCCGCCGAGAAACGTGAGCGGCGTGATGATCAGGAGCGGCACGAGTTGCAATTTCTCGAAGCTATCCGCCCAGATGCCGATAATGAAACCGAGCAGACTGAACGTCACCGCGGTGAGCACCAGAAACAGAATCATCCAGAACGGATGCTGCACTTGCAGCGGCACGAACAGCCCAGCGGTAGCCAGAATGATCAGCCCGAGCAGGATCGATTTGGTAGCCGCCGCGCCCACATAGCTCACGACGATCTCCAGATACGATACCGGCGCCGACAGCAACTCATAGATCGTGCCGGTAAAGCGCGGAAAGTAAATCCCGAACGACGCATTCGAAATGCTTTGCGACAGCAGCGACAGCATAATCAGACCCGGCACGATGAATGCGCCATAACTGATGCCGTCCACTTCCTTGATACGTGAACCGATCGCCGCGCCGAATACGACGAAGTAAAGCGACGTCGAAATCACCGGCGCGATGATGCTCTGCATCAGAGTGCGCCAGGTGCGCGCCATCTCGAACTTATAGATCGCGCGAATTGCATAGATATTCATTGGTTACCTCGGAGGAGACTGACGAAGATGTCTTCGAGCGAGCTTTGCGTCGTATGCAGATCCTTGAAGCGGATGCTGGCGTCGTCGAGCGCTTTGAGCAGCGCGATGATGTCGGTGCGTCCGCCCTCGCCTTCATACGTGTAGATCAACTCGTTGCCGCCCTTGGCGACATCCAGCCCATATCCGGCCAGCGCCGGCGGCACCTGGGCGAGCGGACTCTCCAGTTGCAGCGTCAACTGCTTCTTGCCGAGTTTGCGCATCAACTCTGTCTTCTCTTCCACCAGCATGATCTCGCCCGCATTGATCACGCCGATGCGGTCGGCCATTTCCTCGGCTTCGTCGATGTAGTGCGTGGTGAGAATGATCGTCACGCCGCTAGCGGCAAGCGAGCGCACCAGTTTCCACATATCGCGGCGCAACTCGACGTCCACACCCGCGGTGGGTTCGTCGAGAAACAGCACGCGCGGTTCGTGCGAGAGCGCCTTCGCAATCAGCACCCGGCGCTTCATGCCGCCCGACAGCGTAATGATCTTGCTATCGCGCTTTTCCCACAGCGACAGATCGCGCAAGACCTTTTCGACGTAAGCGGGATTTTTCGGCTTGCCGAATAGCCCGCGGCTGAACGAGACGGTCGCCCAGACGGTTTCGAACGAGTCGGTGGTGAGCTCCTGCGGCACGAGGCCGATCAGCGAGCGCGCGCCGCGATAGTCCGTCGCGATGTTGCGGCCGTCCACCGTCACGCTGCCAACGCTCGCATTGACGATGCCGCAGATGATGCTGATGAGGGTGGTTTTGCCCGCGCCGTTGGGCCCAAGCAAGGCGAAGATTTCTCCGCGGTTGATCGCCAGATTGATGTTTTTAAGGGCGTGAAAACCGGTGGCGTAGGTTTTCGAAAGATTCGTGACCGAGACGATTGGCTGCATGGATTCGACGATGGCAGACACCGATATTTGATTGGAAGGAGGCGGTGCGAATGCGCGGCCGCACCCGCAATGTAATTGAAAGTGAGAAAGCGTGCAGCGCACCGTCGAATTACGACGAACATAGCGGCCTGTCAAGGTCTCAGATGAGTGCCGCCGCCATGACGCAGAAAAACGGAAAGCCGACTATTTCGCTGCAATGCAAAATAGTTCGGCTTCCATATCGATGTAGTGAAGGTCGACGCGCGGCGCGACCATGTTCATAACGGCAGGCGGAAAATTTCCGCCTAACTGTGCCCGTCTGGAAAGCGGCTGGCAATCACGCGCTGAATTTCCTCGGACGACACTGGCTTCACCAGATGATGATCAAAGCCCGCTTCATGCGTACGCTGACGGTCGGCCGCCTGTCCATAGCCGGTCACCGCAATCAGGAGCGCATTCGTCGTAGCCGCGCGCTTGCGCATCTCCTGCGCGAGTTGAAAGCCGTCCATGCCCGGCAAGCCGAGATCGAGCAAAACGATCTCAGGTTTGAATTGCGCGGCGATCTCGAGCGCGTGCCCGGCTTCGTGCGCGACGCGCACGTCATAGCCGTCCGATTCGAGCAGGAGCGACATCGCCGCCGCCCCATCGACGCTATCGTCCACCAGCAGCAGGCGCAGCGCGGGTCCCGCGCCTTGCGGCACGGTAACAGGCGCGGTGACGACTGGCCGGTCAGTTTGCGACAGGCGCGTTAGCGGCAGGCACACGATGAATTCGCTGCCCTGCCCCGGGCCCGCCGAAAATGCCTCGATCCGCCCGCCGTGCAGTTCGACCAGCGTACGCGCCAGCGGCAAGCCGATGCCGAGCCCACCCTCGGAGCGTTCGAGCGAACTCTCGGACTGCACGAACAGGTCGAAGATATGCGGAATGGTTTCGGCAGCAAGGCCGACGCCGTTATCGCGCACACTAATCTGCACGTTGTCGTGCAACTCGCGAACCTCGATCAGAATTTCGCCGCCTTGCGGCGTGTACTTCGCCGCGTTCGAGAGGATATTGCCGAGCACCTGCGCGATCCGCACGCCGTCGCCGACGATGAAAAGCGGCTCGTCAGGCATCTCTGTCCTGAGCGTGTGGCCTTTTCTGGTGAGAGTGGGTGCGGCCGTTTCAATCGCCGCTTCGACGGCGGCGGCGAGGCCGACGATTTCCTGGCGCAGCGTGATCTTGCCTTGCGTGATCCGCGCCACGTCGAGCAGATCATCGACAAGGCGGCTCAAATGCTTGACCTGGCGCCCGATCACCGCGCGCATCGCATCGACGTTCTGCGGCGAAGGCGAGCGGCTCGGATCGAGCAATTCGATTGCGTTGCGGATCGGCGCCAACGGGTTGCGCAACTCATGCGCGAGCATCGCAAGGAATTCGTCCTTTCGGCGATCGGCCTCGCGCAGCGCCATTTCATTGGCCTTGCGCTCCGAGATGTCGTTGACGATACCGGCCAACCGGTAGATACGGTCGCGCGCATCGCGCACCGGAAAGCCGCGCTCGGCCACCCAACGGATTTCGCCATCGGGCCGCGCGATGCGGTATTCAATCTCATACGGTACGCCGGTTGCCAGCGCGCGATATGCGGTCTCGACCGCAGCTTCGTCTTGCGGATGAATACGGCCCGCCCAGTGCCCTGCGGCCGGATGCGGCGCGAACGCCTCGTCACCCCATAGCCGGCGATATGCGGGGCTCACGTACAGCAACTGACAGGTTGAAGGGTCGAGCATCCAGAATACGTCGTCGATATTTTCGGCCATCTGACGAAAGCGCTCTTCGCTTTCACGCAATGCGCCTTCCGCGCGACGCACCCGCAACAAGGCTCGCACATGCGCGATCAGCTCCGCCGGTTCGATCGGCTCGATCAGGTAGCTATCGGCACCGCCGTCGAGACCGCGAATCTTGTCGATGCTCTGCACGGCCGCCGCGGAGGTCTGCAGCACGAGAATGCCGGCGGTCTCCGGCGCTGACTTGATCCGACGGCACACTTCGAAGCCGTTGATGTCCGGCAGCTTGACGTCGAGCAGCACGAGGTCGGGCAGCGAAAGGCGTGCGCGTTCGATCGCTTCGGCGCCGTTGGCGGCTTCGATCACCACGAAGCCCGCGCGCGAGAGAATGCGACTCTTGGCGTACCGTGCGCCGTCGTTGTCGTCGACGTTCAATATCAGACTGTTGGTCGCGTCGCTCATGGGAGATTGTTTTCCGCCGGCGTATACGTCTGAATGGTCGCGGTAAAGGTCGAGCCCTTGCCCAATTCGCTTTCGAGCCCGACCGTGCCGCCCAGCAGCTTGCACAGCTTGCTGCACAGCGGCAGACCCAGCCCGGTGCCCTTCACATAGGTCTGCAGGCGGTTTTCCACCTGCTCGAATTCTTCGAATACGCTTTGCTGATGCTCGGGCGCAATGCCGATGCCGGTATCGCTCACGGAAAAGGTCAGAAGCTGTTGAGCGGCGTCATATTGCGCCCGCACCCGTACCTCGCCCCGTTCGGTGAACTTTAGTGCATTGGATATGAAATTGCGGAGAATCTGCGAGACCTTGCCTTCGTCGGCGAAAACCGGCGGGATGTCGTCGCACGGATCGAATAGCAAATCGACACCGCTCGCCGGTAATAGCGGACGCAACATGCCGCGCAAGGCCGAAAACAGATTGGCGACTTCGAATTCGGCCGGCCGCAGTTCGATCTTGCCCGCCTCGATCTTCGCGATATCGAGCAGGTCGTCGACGGTTTCCGAGAGTTCCTCGGCCGCCTTGCGAATGAAGCGCACCTGTTTGGCCTGCTCGTCGGTCAACTCGCCGTCCGCGCGATCCATCAGCAGCTTGGACAGCGCGCGGATCGAATATAGCGGCGAGCGGAATTCGTGGCTCATGTTCGACAGGAAGCGCGACTTCGCTTCGTCGGCGCGGCGCAGGTGGTCAGCGCGCTCGTCCAGTTCGGCGTAGAGCGCGACCACGCCGCGATTGGTGTCTTCAAGTTCGCGCGTGAGCCGGATCAGCTCTTCCTGGCGTTCCCGCAAATCGCTTAGCACGTTGACCAGCTCGCGGTTTTGCCGCTGTACTTCGTCGAACGAACCTTGCGCGCCTGAGGCAGCCGCGCCTTCGGCAAGCAAGGCGTGGTTGGCAACGGCGGTGGCGGAGGTAGGCGGCGCCTGCTCCGGCAAGCGCTTGGTCAACGTGACGACGGCGTCGCCCGCAGCGTCTTCGAACAGGCACGCATCCATCAGACGCTGAGCGGCGAGCACGCCCAGGGCACCGGCAGGCTCGTCGGCACCGGTGGCACGAACAGCGCCGGCGGGCCGCCCGGAAAGATGATCGAGCGTGGTTGCGGGCGCAACGAAACGAATCAGCAAGCCTTGCGGACGGCTCGCTTCGTCGAGCAGAAATTCGGCGCGCCCGTGCGGCGTCGCGTTCAGCACAGTGCGCGCGACTTCGAGCACCGAGGTGGCAATGCGCGTTTGATCCTGCGCGGTGAAGGCAAGCGCTTCGCCAAGTTCGCGCGCGCGCCGACGCGCGGCAACCACGGCGAACTCGCTGTCGATCGGCATCGCATAGAGCGTTTCGGCCATCACAGATGCTCCGCGTGATGGGCACGCGCGACAAACACCGTGACATCGTCGCGGCCGCGCGTAAAGTCGCGATACAGCGTAGCGGCGACCAAGGTCGGGTGGCGCAGCGCGAGACCCGGATAGCGGCTCAGATCCCAGCGCGTGGCGAGGCCGTCGGAGTGCACGATCAACAAACCGTCTTGCGGCCAGTCGACCTGAAATTCCTGCACCTTGCGCATCTGATGGCCGACGATGCCTGCGTGCGACACCAGATGGCGATGACCGTAGGGTGTCCAGACGCTCGCGGCGATGTTGCCTACGCCGCAAAAGCGCGCGACGCTGGGCGTGCCGTCCGTGGCGGCCTGCGCCGGGATGCGCGCGACGCCGAGCGCGGCACCGCGGGTGGGCCGCAGCGCTTCGTGCGAGGCCGCGACGATTTCCTCGACGCTCGAAGGCCCGAGCCGGGCAAATGTATCGGTCGCGGCCACGGCTGCGCTGTTGGCCAGCGCGCCGTGGCCGAGTCCGTCGGCGACCATCACCGTGAATTCGCCCTCCGTGTAGCCGCACGTCCATGCGTCGCCGCATAGCGTCTCGCCCTGGAGCGGCAGATTGATCGCGCCGTATTCAATCGGCCCGCAATGGTCCGCGGCTACCGAGCCGGAATCGGCCCAGACCACGATGCGCAGCACCGCGCCCAGACCCGCAGCGCTCCAGATGTCGAGGTCGTCGGCGAGGCGTTGAATCGCGCCCATGCCATTGCCGGGACTGCCGGCGGTCGTATAGCCGTCGACGAAACAGGCGTGCAGATCGTGAATACCTGGACCACTGTCGATCGCGAGCAGTTCGATGCCGTAACGCGACGGCAGCGCCGCGCCCGGCAGCGCCACCTCGCTGATCGGCCGCACGAGCAATTCGCCATGCTGCGCGTGTTTGAGCTGATTGGTCGCGCACTCGGTCACGATGATCGCCAGCTTGCCGATCACCGTTTCGCTGCAGCCGATGCTATGCGCCAACTCACCAATACCGCGCCGCGCATACGAAACCTGGCTCGGATCGCCGATTTCGAAGCGCTGTTGGTTCGCGCTCATTCCGTTCAGAACGGCTTCCATTTGGTCACAGAAATATGAGTACCTTCGCCCGGTGCCGAGCGGATCTCGAACTCGTCGCACAGCCGTTTCGCGCCGCCGAGCCCCAGGCCCAGCCCGTTGCCGCTGGTATAGCCGTCGGTCAGCGCTTTTTGAATGTCGGCGATGCCCGGTCCGTTGTCGACGAACTCGAGGCGCAAGCCGGCACGGCCATTACGCTGAACGGTATAAAAGTGTAGGTCACCGCCCCCGCCGTACGTGAGCGTGTTGCGGGCGAGTTCGCTTGCCGCGGTAACCAGTTTCGTCTGATCGATTAGCGACATTCCTAACGCCACGGCTTTCTCGCGCACGAAACGACGTAACCGCACAATCTGCTCGTCCGAGCGGATCGCCATGATCTCCTCGGGAGGCTGGCCGTCAGGCCCAGTCGGACCACTCGGGGTGGCCGCATTGTCGTTGCTCGTCATGGAGGATAGAGGCACGCTGTCGCGCGGCTGCCCGAGAATGGCGCTCAAAGCGGTTCCGTACCCGTTAGCAACGCCATGCCCTTCTCGACATTCAGCGCGGTGCGCACACCGGGCAGCGCCAGACCGAGTTCGACCAGCGTAATCGCGACGGACGGCTGCATGCCGACCACCACGGTTTCCGCGTCGAGCACGCGCGCCATCGCCGCCGTGTCGCCGATCATCCGGCCGATGAACGAATCCACCACGTCGAGCGATGAAATATCGATCAGCACGCCTTTGGCACTGTCTTTGACGATGCGGCTAGTCAGATCGTCCTGCAAGGTCATCGCAAGACGGTCGTGCATGTCTACCTGGATGGTGACAAGCAGCAGCTTGCCCATCCGCAAAATCGGAATGCGTTCCATCGCCGGGTCCGGTTGGTGGTCGCGTGAGCCGGCGTCAGTCGCCGACGAACTGGTTGCCGCGCAATGCGTGAGGCGTGGCGGGCGCACCTTGGGCTTCGGCATGACGACCGGCGTTCGAGACTGACTTGCCAGTACGTTGCAGCGCAATTGTGAACGCATCGGCGAGCGTGGCCTTGGTGATCACGTTCGACAGATTCACACCCAGATGGACGATGGTCTGCGCGATTTGCGGCCGAATCCCGCTGATGATGCAATCGGCGCCCATCAGCCGCGCGGCCGCCACGGTCTTGAGCAGATGTTGTGCGACGAGGGTATCGACGGTCGGCACGCCGGTGATGTCGATGATCGCGATCGCGGCGCCGGTGTCGACGATCTTCTGCAGCAGGCTTTCCATCACAACCTGGGTGCGTGCCGAGTCGAGCGTGCCGATCAGCGGCAACGCGAGAATGCCGTCCCATAGTTGCACGACCGGCGTGGACAGTTCCAGCAGCTCCTGCTGCTGACGCACGATGATCTGCTCACGGCTCGTCTGGAAAACTTCTGTGGTGTAGAGGCCGAGCGCGTCGAACAGCGTGCTGATGGTCCAGGTCAGTTCGGCCAGTTTGGCGGAATCCTCCGCCAACTCGCCACGCAAACGTGCAAAGAGCGGTTCCTTCAGCGAGAACACGAACATTGCGGTTTCGACCGGGGTAAAACCCTGCCGCGCGCGTTGCGTCGACACCTCCGCGAGCAGGCTGCGCACGTCGTCCCACGCCGGCGCCCTGAAGTCCACGCGGTCGGACGCGCCGAGCGCAGCGCCGGTCAACGCGACGAACTGCGCGAACTGGTTGCGCAATTGCGCTTCGGTGACACCGCCGCGGCGTGCCGCGATCGCATATTGCTGGGCCACCCACTCGCCTAGCAACTCGCTTTGCCGTTCGTTGAATAGTTGGGCGAGACGCGTTCCGCCGAGTGTTTCCATACATGTTTCCCCAGTCGTTTGTCAGCGGGCGGCGCAGTCGCCGGGCCGTGTACTTTTACTCGTGTTCAAGCATGCTGCCGATTGAGCGCATTGGACTGTAGCATGGCGCGGAACGCCTTCACAATGCTACGGCCCCGATTCGTATGCAAGCACTATCAGTCGCATCGCCGGGGCGTTTGGCGAGCGTTTTGAATCGGCTGCTTTTACACGGATCGGCGATCGCGCGGCACAGGGCCAGGTAACAATTGCTTGCCAGGAAGCACCTCGCACGCGTCCCGCCGCCGTCCGCGATGTCACGCGGCCCGGTTGCTGCACTGCAGCCAAACTTCACGCAATCTGATTTGCGGCCGATCCATTGCCAGCCGGCCGGTCCGAATTAATTCGGATACCTACAGTTACATCCTCTCTTGCAGCGCGATGCCGGGAACGCCTCATGCTCGATCTCCAACATACTGCTGCGGAGGCGAGCGCTCGATCTGAACCCGTAGAGGCGGGGCATCCCGGGCCGCGTCGCCGCATTCCAGATGGACGCTCCGGCAAGCGCGAGGCACACCGCTTGCGGCAGTTCATTCATGTGAGCGGCATGCGCTTGCGTGACATCAATTGACTCTCTATGGAGGTAGATCATGAAACACATTACCAGGACGATTTTTGCTTCGGCACTTGTGATGGCGCTCTCGGGCGGGGTTTACGCACAGGCCGGCGGCGGTGCGGGTGGCGGCGGAGCTGGCGGCGGCGCGGGTGGTGGTAGCGCGGGTAACGGCATGGGCGCGGGTGGCGGCACCGCGGGTGGCGCAGGCGGCACCGCGGCACCGGGCGTCGGCCCCGGCACGATGAAGAGCCCGAGCGATTCGGGCTACGGCTCGCCGGGTGTGACCAGCACGGGCGGGGGCATGGGCACGGGTACTGGCGCGGCGCCGAACAGCCCTTCAATGAATCGGTCGAATAGCGGTATGAGTAACGGCACGAACAACGGCACGAACAACGGTACGCGTAGCGGCACGGGCAACAACATCAACGGCGGCACTGGCGGCTCGATGCAAAACGGCCAGTAGAAGCCTGCCACAAGCGTACTAAGTTGATCGCCTCAGTGGGGCGGCGGCGCCCGGACGATGCGCCGCTTGCCCCTTTTCTTTTGGAAGAGGCCAGGCTAGGCCCTGTTGAGGAGAGGTGTCTGCCCTTCAACACCGGCTATGGTTTTTGCAATATCTGCCGGATTTTGTCACGGTTCAGCGCATGCGAAACTGCTGGCGAGATTCACATTGCCCTTACCGCTATAGCGAGGAAACAGCGGGTAACGGCACAACGGACGCGAGCGTCCGTTGGTCGCGGCCGCGATATCCGTCGCGGTCAACGTTTCGGGCGATACACCACGCGTCACCCAATTATCGAGCGCACCCAACAGATCTACGGATGGGATGAACACCCCGCTGCCATGTTGAAAACCCGGCACCATATAAAGCCGCATGAACCCATTGACCTGATCAATGCCGAAGCGATCGATCAGCGCTTCGTAGTAGGCGATCGTCTGGTTTGGGCTGATGACTTCGTCGGCGAGGCCTTGCAGCGTGATCAGCTTGCCGCCGCGTGCGATGTAGCGTGCGAGGTCGGGGTTCATCGCGCCGATCGTCTGTGACAGCGCGATGAGTTGTCCGAGATATTTGCCGGGATGGAGCGGGTCGAACCTGAGCGAGTCGAACTCCGCGTCCTGTGTCACGAAATAGCGGATGTAGCCGTCGCCCTGCGCGAACAGGTAGCCGTTGGCGAAGAAGGTCGGCACCGGCAAACGCTCGGGTTGATGCGCAAGTCCGAGCAGGCCGGTTAGATGCGTGCCCTGAAAGACGTTGTAGCCGCGATAGCCAGTGACGTTCCACGCCAGCTTGTAGGGCAATGACAGGCCGTCGCGCATCACCAGCAAGGTGGAGAGTTGCGCGTCGGTGAGGCACTCGTCGTGCGAGGGCTCACGTCCGGCGCAGCGCAACGAGGCGATGATTTCCGCTTCGTGTTCCCGGCAGCCGGCCACGTCACTGACGATGCCGTCGGCCGCGCCATCGAGCCGGTCGCAGACCGCGAGCGTGCGTTGATACACGTGCTCGAGCAACAGCGGCGGAATGAAACCGCCGGGCGTCGCGTATTCTGCCTGACCGAGCTTCACGCCCATCAAACGCACGCCGGAAAAATTGAGCGCTGGCAAATTGGCGATCACGCCGTCGTAGTCTTCGGGATAGCGCTGCATCACCGTGTAACCTTCGCGGCCGCCCGTCGAGCCACCGGCGAAATACATCCGTTGCGGCGGCCGGCCGTAAGCGCGGGCAATGAGTGCGAGCGCGGCGTCGTGCGTTTTCTTCAGATGCGCGTAGCCGAAATTCATCACCGCTTCATCGACGAGGCCGAAGACCGCGAGCGCCGAATTGCCCACATGCCCCGAGTCGTCGCCGAAGGTCGCATAGCCTTGTGCGAGCGGTGCGCGATCCGGAGAGAATGGCATCACGCCCGTACCGCTCACCACCACGCCGTTGTAGCCCCCACCGCCGATCTGCAGCGCGCGGCCGTTCCAGCGGCGCGGCAGATTCAGGTCGAAGCGGATATCGGGCGTGCTGGCCTTGAGCGCCTTGATGCGGCCGGTGATACGGCAATATTCACCGCCTTGCTGATTGCCGGGCGCGGTGGCCGCCACCATCGACGCGCTTTCGATCTGCACGCCGGCTGTGGGCAACGCGATCAGTTCAGGGGGTAACACCGCGCCCGCGAATTCCGCGCAATGCATGGCGAGCGGTGCTTCCTTGGGTGCGGCGAATATTGCTGAAGTGTTCAGCCACAGCATCGCACCGACGACCATGATGACCGTGTGCGAATCTCGGGAAAACCGCATAGGGCGCACCCGCGCCGTCATCCAAAACCCGCGCCGTTGGCCGCCGTGCGCGACTGCTGCCCTTTCCAGTCGTTCCAGCCGCGCGCGATCATCAGTACCGCGCCGATGGCGACCAGATCGCCGCCGAGTCCGACCAATGTGCCGAGAAAACCATGGAAAGTATGCGGCGTCGCCGTATCGACGATCAACGACACCAGCGTGCCGCCGACGAAACACACAAGCCCGGTACGGCCGACCGTCACCACGGCCGGCAACCGCTGTGCGAGCCACGCGATGCTGCCCACGCGCACGAACTGCGCAGCAAGCCAGGCGATGACGATAAAGTTGATCACGCGTTCCACGGAAAGATTCTGTTTAAGCACGCCGGGCAGCGGCTGAGTCAGCACAAAGAGTTTGACGATGGCGAACGCCAGCACCGCGACCACCGCAGCGCGCGTGAACCAGTGCGCCGTGCGGGTGGCATGAAAGCGCTCGCTGATGGGTTGCACCCGGCAAAGAATGCCGAGCACGAACATCAGTTGCCATGCAAACGGATTAAAAGCCCAGTCGGCCACGTCGTCAATGCTGAAGAGTGCGGCCAGCGGCCGGGCGAGCGACCAGACCAGCACGCTCAAGCCCAGTGCCGCGAGCGACGAACGGCGCGCCAGCGGCACCACGAACGGTACGCACAGCGCAAAGATCACGTACATGGGCAGCACGCTCGACAGATACGGCTGGCGCCGCAGCACGGCAATATCGAACGCCTCGCGCAGCGGCTGAACCGCGAACGGCTGCCAGCCGGTGAGGTCGACCATCGGCTGGTTTAAATGCAATAGCGCGAGAACGGCACCCGACAGTAGCGTCAATACGGCCGTCAATAGATAGGCGCGATATATCTCCCAGCAGCGCCTCACGAAGCGCATCGCCGCCGCACTCTCGCCGCGGCCCGCGAGTACCGCCATATACGCTGCCGCCGACGCATAGCCGCCGAGAAACACGAACACTTCCGCCGAGTCGCACAAGGCATACGCGTGCAACATCAGATGCGACAGCGTGCTGCCAGGAATGTGGTCCAACACGATGACGATCAGCACGACGCCGCGGAAGAAATCCACTTCGATCGAGCGTCCGCGGCGGGTGTCCATTGAGGTTCTCGCAAGATGGCGTGTGCCTGCAACGCGCCTTGAAAAGCAGTCGTGAAAGCAGTCGTATACCGTTGTTCACACTAGGAACTCCATGACAATAAAACGTTCCCACCGATACCGTGCACCACGTCGACGCGCGCTGACAACCGCCCTTTAAATGCACGCGAAGTGGCAGCAATCTGAAATTCAGGTGTCGGCGTGCGGTAATACTGAGTCGTCGCGCTTTGGGTTGGTGGAAAGTCTTGCGGCAAGTTTTGCAGCTTTTAATGCGTCTAGCGCGAACACGATCGGTAAAGGCCACTGAAAAAAATCACCCATTTCGACGTGCGATTTTTTTCGCTTTTTTTCATCGTAGGATGGATTCGTGCACGCCCGTTGGAAGACAACCATATGAACAACAGGATTGCCGGCTTCGACGGATTGCGCGCGATTGCAGTCCTGATGGTCTTTTTTCAGCACCGTCTTTTCGGTGACATTGGCGAGATCGGCCACCTCGGTGTGTGGATCTTCTTCGCGCTAAGCGGCTTTCTGATCATCGGCATTCTGTCCGCGCAACGCACGCGCATCGAAAGAAACGGCAGCCGGTTCGGCGCTGAACTGAAGCGCTTCCTGTTTCGCCGCACATTGCGCATCTTTCCGGTTTACTACCTGATGCTGGTGGTGATGTGCGTGCTGATGGCGCTCGGCATGGCGAGTCCCGAACTGGCTGGCGGCATGCCGTTTCATTTCGCTTATCTGTCGAACGTCTGGATCGGCTCCGTACTGCATTACTGGCCGGGGCGTTACTCGCATCTCTGGAGCCTCGCGATCGAGGAGCAGTTTTATCTCGTGTTTGCGCCATTATTGCTGCTGGTTGCGGCGCGACGGCATCGCGCGGTGTGCCTCGCGATCGTCGTGGTTGGACTGGTTTCGCTGCTGGCAATGCGTGCGGCACAGTGGCAGGAAATCACGATCTATACGCATCCGCTGACCAACTTCTGGTTGCTGGCGTTGGGCGGGATTGGCGGCTTGATGATCGCCGGGAAAGCGAGCCGCTTACGCGTCATGCTCGGACATGGCATGACGCTGTTGGTGCTGAGTGTTTGCCTTGTGGGGTTTTGTGCGACTGAGCCAAGGTGGAGTCAGTTGAGCAGTTCGCTTGCCTTCACGACGGTCAGCGCCTTGTACGGCGTGTGCATCGCGGCGCTTGTGTGTTCGATTGCGTGCTGCCGCAACGCAGTCGTGATCGGTTTGCTTGAAACCAGCTGGCTGGTGAACTTCGGGCGCATCAGCTACGGCTTTTATCTCTATCACAATCTGATTCCGGACCTGACGCGCAACCGCCACGCCACGGCGTTCTTCGGCGGCACCGTACCGATGTGGGCGCATGTCGCCGGAGTTGTCGCGTCGTTCCTGATTTCGCTGACGATGGCCGTGCTGTCCTGGCGGCTGATCGAAGCGCCGATTCTTCGCCTGAAGACGCGGCGCGCGCAGACTGACACGACGAATCGGGTTGTCGCGCAAACACCGCCCCCGTTTGCCGCTCGCAACGAGCGCGCATTGAGGGATGAAGGCGCCGCTTCAGATGCCGTTTGAAGGAAGCGCACCTTACGTTATACCTTCAGACAGCTTGAGCGAGGGCACGGTATCATGCGGCCTCACTTAGCCGGCTGCTTCGAACCTTGCGCGACACGCGGGCATTGAACAGGCCGAACGATAAAAACAAGCCATTGCCCGCGCGATCTCCGGTCCATCTGGTCCGCGCGGTTGGCTCGCGGACTTCAACAATGTTTCATTTCAGTTTCGCCAACGGCGTGCTTGGCGCGAGCCTGCAGACGCTCAGCCTTTACGCGCTGCTTGGCATCATTGCGGCGCTGCTGTTGGGCGGGATGGTCAAAGGCGTGGTCAGTATCGGCGTGCCGCTGGTGGCGATGCCGATTCTCAGCCAGTTCATGCCGATCAAAGAGGCCGTTTTATTGCTGTCGATGCCGATCATTCTCGGCAATATTCCACAGGCGCTGGAAGGCGGCGACATGCTACCGACGATCCGGCGCATTGCCGCACCGTTGATCGGTACGGTGATCGGCAACATCGTCGGCGTGAGCGTATTGATCTCGTTGGCGCCGCATCGCGCGCAGGCTGCCGCAGGCGCATTGCTGATCGTCGCGGCGCTGCTCCTGCTGCTTTCGCCGCGGCTTACGTTGTCACCGGCGTGGGCGAAGCCGGCGGGCTTCGTGTTGGGATTCGGTGCGGCGGTGATGGAAAGCATCGCTTCGGTGCCGGGGCCTTTGCTGGCGATGTATTTGATCGCCACGGGCGCCACGGGGAAAGTCTTTACGAAGCAGATCGCGATTATCCTGGTGGTTTCGATCATCACACTGGTCGCCACGTTTAGTGGCGGTGCGCATGCCAGCTGGAGCGATCTGGCCATTTCGGCCTGTGCGAGTGTGCCGGTGATCGTGGGAATGCTATTAGTGCGGCCGCTTAGGGACAGGTTGCCGCCGGCGGCGTTTCGAGTTCTGGTTCTGGTGTTCGTTCTGGCAGCCGCTGCGCAGATGGTTTGGAAATCCGGGGTTTTATAAGGGTTTGGGCTGCGTGTGCCAGTCAGGATCCTTGCCGTGGAACGCGCATTGCTGGTTATTGCTTACAGCAATCAACTGGAGAGCCACCGTGGCAAACATGGCAAATCTGCCGAACGAGCACGAAAACAAGCCGGATGAAGATCCGGGCAGCCCGCCCACCGAGGTGTCCAAGCCCATCGGCGATGCCGTTCCCACGCCGGTCGAACCGGGTCTCGATCAGCCCCTGCCGAAAAAGGGCGAAACGCTACCACCCGAACGCAAAGCCGACGATGAACCGCTGGGCGAAACCGATACGCCGCCAGGCGTACCACCGCCCGGGCCGTCAGACTTTGCATAGCGACCACCGCCTTTGCATAGCGACCACCGCCGCTGTCATGGCGGTGTCAGAATTGCGGCAGCCGCGCGTTTTCGCGCCCTCGTGGCGCAAAGCGGATCAAGCGGCAGCCTGCTCGTGAACGATCTTCAGCGCGCTCTTGTGCTCCTTGATCAGCCGGTAGACGGTTTCGCCAGGGACGGTCTCCCGCTCGAGCAGTTCGTCGGCAATGGCGCGCAGCACGGGCTCATAGGCGTGCAGCAGCCCATAGCACAACTCGTTCAACTCCTTGAGCAGCACGTTGGCGTGTTCGATGGCGCTCTTCATTTGCAGGCCCGCGTACTGCGACGGCAGCGCCGCGAGGCTGAACAGATCGCCGTCACGGTTGAAGCCGAACTTCGACACCATGTCGAGGCTGATACGCGATGCTTCCTGCAAATCCGATGCAGCGCCGCTCGACGCTTCGGAGAACGAGAGAATTTCCGCGTTGCGCCCGCCGAGCAAGACCTGAATTTCGTTGCGGATTTCAGTTTCGCGGTACAGGTGTTTGTCTTGCGCCTTCGTGATGAGCGCGACACCCAATGCACCGCCACGCGGCAAGATCGTGACCTCTTCCAGCACGCCGGTGCCGAGCAGCGCGGCAACGAGACCGTGCCCCGCTTCGTGCACCGCGATACGCGTGCGTTCGTCCTCGCTCAGTGCCCGTTCGGCGCCGCTCACGTCGCCGATGCGCGCAATCTTGATCGCCTCCATGAAATGCTTCGACGCGATCTCCGTCTCGCCGGCTTTGCGCGCGACCAGTCCCGCCTGATTCACGACCATCGCAACCGTTGCCGGAGAAAGGCCCGTGGTCAGGCGAGCGAGCTGGTCGTAGTCAATGTCGGCAGCCTTCGACTTCAGCTTGTCCGCATAGAAGCGGAAAATTTTCGCGCGGTCTTCGCGGTCGGGCAAACGGACCTGCACCGTGCGATCGAACCGGCCCGGCCGGCGCAACGCCTCGTCCAGATTGTCGGGATGATTGGTCGCCGCGACGATGATGACGCCTTCGTTGGAAGCAAAGCCATCCATTTCCGCCAGCAACTGGTTGATGATGCGGTTGCTCTCGGCTTCGACAGGACCGCCGCCGGTATCCGTACGCTTGGCGAGGCCGTCGGCTTCGTCGATGAAAATGACTGTGGGGGCATTCTTGCGCGCGAGTTCGAACAGGTGTTTGACTTTCTGGATGCCGACGCCGTAGTACTTCGCACTGAAATAGCTGCCCGTGATCGAAATGAAGCTCGCGCCACATTCGCCGGCAAGCGCCTGGGCAAGCCGCGTCTTGCCGACGCCTGGGCCGCCGACCATCAGAATGCCGCAGGGTGCGCGCACGCCCATCGACGTGAATTGCTTCGGATCGGACAGATAGCCGCGGATGTCCGCAAGCGCCGCCTTCGCTTCACCCGCGCCGATCACGTCGTCGAAACGCAGCGTGGGCGCCTTGCCGAGAAGCGACGCGCCGCCTCTCATCTCGCGGCGCATGAACCACACCATGCCGCCGATCAACAACAGCGGCAACAGCAGGCTGATCGCGTCGCGCATCTGGCCGACTAGCGGAACCCAGCGCGACGCGCCTGTCCGGATGTCGGCGTCGGGCAGCCATACGAGCTGATAGGACGCGGCCTGATCGGCTTTGGGTTCGCCTAGCAGCAGCGCGTGCGAAAAGGTCGCGTTATGGTCGGTGACGAAGTATTTCGCGCCGTCTCGCGTCGACACCAGAATCGCGTTGGGGCTCACGCCGATCGCGGCCACGTTGGTGTCCTGAATGTCACGCAACATTTGCGACGCGTCTTTCTCTTCGCGCGTCCACGCCGAGGGATCGTGACGCATCTGGCTCGCGATGCCGGTAAGCGCCAGGTTTGCCTGGCCCTCGCGCTGCTGGTAAAACCAGGCGCTCAACGCGAGCAACACCGCGATGAGCACAGCACCGGCTCCAATGGCGATCTTGCGTACGCGTTTTTTTCCAAGCAAGTTCTTTCCCGGCTTCATGAGTCACTTCCAAAAACAGGCCAAGGCAGGCCCTAAATACTGGTCAAAATCAGGTGGTAGAGGCTGGCGGGAGGGAATCGGCTGACGCGACACCATGCATGTGCGGAAAGAAGGACACCCAACCATTCGTCCCTTTTAGCAGCTCACACCGGCCAGTATGCCGGGTGGCCACTCTTTCCATCTTGCAGAACAGGCCTAGTTCTACCGTCTATCCGGCGATTTATATCGTCGAATTTGGGGGAGCGATCGGCGCCTTGAAAGCGATGCTCCGCTGCTCCGGCGCACAGTTTATCAGCGCTGTATTCACTGCGTATTCTGAATACGTGAAAGTGCCCGCGCCCTATTAAAAAGCGGTCAGAATTGCCGCAAATCGCGCGAATAATCGTGGAATATTGGAGACGCCCATCCAGACAGGCTGGCGGTTATAAGCGGGCGGAAGCGGACATAATGCGTGACGCAGGTGGTCAGCCGAGCGAGCGCCCGGCGAGAACGACACTTTCGTGGCAATCCCTGCCGGTCGCTCGGCCAAGTCCAGAAGTGATACAGCAACACCCCAAACGTCCGATGGGCAAGGCGCCCAACGGTTTTGCAGCTGAGCGGCGGGCCTCTGTGGGCCCGTCCGCATCAATGCCGCACTCTCAGGTTCTTCTTTTTATTGCCGGTACCTTGTGGCACCGGTCTGCTCTCCCGCCACTACCCCCGTCCCTCGCAACCCTTCCCTTCGACAGATTCAGACTCAGGCAGCGGTACGCCGCGCCGGCTTCATCTGCGCTTCACTCCCGAGTTGGTCGAGAAGCTTGATAACGCGTTTGCGTTGGCTGGCAATCAACTCGTGAGTCTCTTCCAGCACGCGAATGCGTTTTTCCCAATACTCATGGTCTAGCGGGACCAGCACGCTCACCGCGTCCCCACGCGTCAAGTGCTGAACCATGCTCTCAAGATGCTCCAACTGGCTATCCACCAGATTGGCCGGACGCCGCCCGCCACGCTGGGCGATCGGTTGCTTGTTCGTGCCGCTCATCTTTCGCTACCCCGTAAATTGGCCGCGGGCGAAGCCTGCGCCTCGCACCGATTGCGCCGCGAATGCCGAACGGCGCTCCTTCTGCGCGCAGTTGCGCTTTCCGGAGCGGGGCTTGTTATAAACGGATTTATTGCGCCGTCGATGAAAGCGATCTGCATCTAATCATCGGACGATACCGCAGGTTTTTTGATAGGCTTTACCATACGTCTCAGTTCTGGACGACGGCGTGTTAAATAGTTGGTTACCATCGCTACTCCACCAGAACCGCATCCCCCGTTCGCAGCAACCGATCCATGAACCAGCGCACCTTGCCGCCACACCTGGCCGCTGCAGCCGCAGCCGAATCGCGCTCCGCCATTTCCACGAGCCGCTTCAGCACGCATGCGCTCGCAGCCGAGGAACAATTTCTAGCCTGGCGCCAGCGCGTGGGCCATGTGGTCGACGTGCCGCCGTCGAAGGAGCAGATCGCCCGGGGATTTCGCGGTGAAATTGATCTATATGCAGTCGGCGGAATCGTGTTTACGGACTGCAGCACCGACTCCATGCTGCTGGAACGGTCGGTCGCGCGCGTCTCCACAGATTCGCGGCGCGATTACGCGTTTCAACTGTTCGTGGAAGGCGAAATCGGCCATGTGACGGGCATGCGCAAGAAACGCAGCGCGCCGGCCTCGGTGCAGGGTATTGTCGCGCTCGACCTGAACCAGCCGTTTCGGGCCGAGCGGCCCGAATGCCGGCTTCTGAGCCTGTTCATACCGTCCGCGATCGTGGACGAGGAACTGCGCGATGGTGCGGCGATTCACGGTCGGATTGTCCAGCAGGGTTCGCCGCTGACCGGGCTCGTGCTGGACCACCTGGCGGCGGTCGCCCGGGAAATCCCAACGCTCGACCCGGCCGCCGCGGCGGAGGCACTACATGCAGGCGCCCAACTGATGGTCGCCGCCTTCCGCAAGGAGGCGCGTCTGACCGGCGCAAGCCGGGCGGCGGTGCAGGCCGCCGTGATGGGACAGGTGCGGCGCTATGTCGAAGCCAACCTGCACGAGGGCGACCTCACGCCAACCCGTGTGGTTCAGGCGTTACAACTGAAACGCGCCACTATCTATCGCTGGTTCGAGCACGAGGGCGGCCTCGGCGCCTACATCCGCAATCGCCGGTTGCGCGAAGCAGCGGACGAACTAGTCCGTTTCCCGCATCTTCAGGTAACGGAAATCGCCTACGGACTCGGTTTCCAGAGCGCGTCCGATTTCACCCGCGCATTTCGCCGCGCCTTCGACATGAGCCCGCAGGATATGCGGGCGCGCGCGCTGGACCTGCAGTACGGCAACGCGAAGGAGCTCACGCCGGCGGCTGCGGCGCGCAGGCAAGGCACGCATCCGGCGACTTTGCCTCGGGAAATGCCCTCAGCCCGATCAGCGTGAGCAGGGTCGCGGCCATCAGATACCACGCGGGGACCATCGGATCGCCGGTCCGGTTGATCAGCCACGTCACGAGGAACGGCGAAAATCCGCCAACCAGCACAACGCCGAAGCTGTAGATCACCGAAAGTCCGGCCGCGCGCCGATGCAGCGGAAACGCTTCCATCATCAGCACAGAACTCGGGCCGGCATTGTTGACCGCAAGCGCCACATACGCCGTGATGATGGCGAGCGCGGCGACGTCGCCCACGCCGTGGGTCAGCGCCCAGAATGCCGGCCACGCGGCCGACAGCGAGGCCACGAGTGCCGCGTATTGCAGCGTCTTGCGGCTCGCGCAGCGATCGGCCGCGCGCGCCACGAGCGGCGTCACCACGAGAATCACAAGGCCGGACAGGCAGGCCGTCAGGAGGCTGATTGCTGCCGGCCGATGCAGCGTACGAACCAGATAGGCCGGCATGTAGAAGACGGTGAGGTAGATGCCCACCGAAGGCGCCGCCATCATCAGAAGGCCGCAAACCAAGGGACGCGGGTACTCCGTGAACATGCGCCTCGGGCTGAGCCGCGCACGCTGCAGCGGCGCGGCCGCCGGCATCCGGCGACGCAAATACCAGCCGACCGGTCCGATCAGGCCGCCCAGCACGAACGGAATGCGCCATCCCCAGCTATGCATTGCAGCGGGCGACAGCAGCGCCGTCGTGCTCGCCCCGACCAGCGCGGCGGCGAAAGCGGCCGCCCCCTGGCTCGCGCCGCGCCAGCTCACCATGAAACACCGGTGCCGGTAGGCGACCGACTCCATCAGCGAAGCCGACGCCGGCCCGATCTCCCCGCCTGCCGCGAGCCCCTGGATCAGGCGCGCGAGCACCATCAACACCGTCGCGGCAGGACCGATCGACGCATAACCCGGCAGGCACGCGATCAGCCATGTGCCAAGGGTCATGAGGGTCAGTGATGCGGTGAGGCCGGCTTTGCGGCCACGGCTGTCGGCGATGTGGCCGATCATGATCGCGCCGAGCGGGCGCATCACGAAGCCCGCGCCGAAGGTGGCAAGCGAGCGCAGCAACGACGACGCGGGATTGCTCGATGGAAAGAACAGATTACCGATGACGACCGCGGAAAAGCTGTAGACCGTGAAGTCGTACGCCACGAAGCCGTTACCGATAACAATTGCGGTGACGATACGCCTGAGTTCGGCGCGGGACGGTTGGCCCGCTTTGCGGGCAGCAGTTTGCATGGATTGCAATCGACGGGGCAGCGTCGAGGTATTCAGGAGATTGGCGGAACGGCGGTGAAGCGCTTTACTTAACGGCGCAAAAGGACGCGATTTTACACCGCCCACGCTGATGTTCGCGCGTACGTGACCGACGGGTGGCGTAATTGTCAGACGCGGGGAAAGCATCTGAGCGCGCTGCTACACTTGCACACCGCCAACTTCCCGAAGAATCCTCGCCGCCTGGCATCGTGCTGATCGCCATCTGTGTGGGCGTCGCGCGGCACATTCTTCGGCTGACACCCTCCGCACTCCATGCTTCGATTCGAGAACCTCAGCAAGCGCTATAGCGAACGCATCATCTTTCAAGGACTGCATTTCGGCACGGCTACAGGATGCGTGGCGCTCAACGATGAATCAGGCAGTGGCAAGTCGACGTTGCTTGGCATCCTCGCCGGCACGATCGGGCCCGACGCCGGCGAGGTATGGCTCGGCGGCCATTCGCTGCGCACCGCGCCGCATGAGGCGAAATCCGTGCTCACGTATGTGCCCGAAGACTGCATGACGTATCCGGACCAGACCGGTCGCGAGTATCTGGATCGGGTGGCGTCGGAAAGAAAGACAGCCGTCGACAGCCACACGCGCGATCTTGCCAATCGCTTCGGCCTCGAACCGCATCTCGACAAGCGCTTCGAGCAGATGTCGTTTGGCACACGCAAGAAATTCTTCCTGACCGGGGCCGTACTCGGCGAGACGAAAGTCGTGATCGCGGATGAACCGGTCGGCGGCCTCGACGCCTCGGCACGCGGGGTTCTGGTCGATCTGTTTAAAACGCTGGCCGACACCCGCACGGTCTTTTTCTCGAGCTACGACACGGCTTTTACACAAGCATGCGAGGCGAGAACCATCGGTTTCGCGGACCTGGGTATGCGCGGCTAGGCGGTCTCTGCGCGCCGGCGAGTCAACACGCCGTGTCTCCAGGCCTCACTGATAGCTCATCGTGAAGGTGGCGAGCCCCTTCACCGTACCCGGGCCTACCGTGCCGGTTGAAATGTACTGCGCGGTCAACGGGATGCGGGTTGTGCTCGCCGATGCACCGACCAGCCACTGATTCGGATTGCCGGCTACCGCCGAATCCGGCCCGTAGCTCACCACCGTGCCACCGCTATTGAGCAGGCGTAATGCGACACCCGTTGCGGTCGATCCGCTCGCAAGCGTCAAATTGCCGGTCGTGTTGCCAGGCGTGGTCGCGTCGGTCAGCGTCACGTACACATTCGCGCCGGCCTGGCACGATAGTCCGATGCTGAGGTTCGTGTTGCCGACTGTCGTGCCGACGGGGCTCAATGCGCTGGCGTTGACGGTAGGCAGCGCGACGCTAACCGACGGCGTCGTCACCGTGCATGTGGTCGCCACGATCGAGGTGTTGTTGACCGAGATCGTCACGAGAGCCGGCGACGTTATGTTCGCCGGAACGTTGTGGCTGACCAGCGTGAGTAGCTGCGGAATGTTCACCGCGCCACCCGTCGTCACTTGTGCGGCCGTTTTGACCAGTTGGTAGCTGAACGTGAAGCTGCCTTGGAACGCAGCCGTGGTCGTGATCGGTGTGCCGAAATCGCCCCACTTGCCAACTGGCAGCGTGGACAAAGTCGTGTTGCCGTAGGTCACGTCCACGACCTTGATGCCGATGCCCGCGATGCCGGTATTCCACACGCCCGCTACCGCGCTGCTCGTCAGTTGCGGATAGTACTGGATATACCAACCATTGTTGTATGGCGGCACCGTACCGGGATTTGACGGGCAATTAACAGAAACGGTCGAAGACTGCACCGGCCCGATTGCCGTGCCAACTGGCGTGTCGCGCGGTACGGTGAGCGTGCCGAAACTGATCGCCGCCGAACCGGTAATCGTGCATTGCAGCGCCGCGTGAGCGGGCGCGCTGGCGACCAGTCCGGCGCAACCTGCAGCGTATAGCATCAGGATGCCGAAGCATTTTCGTACGGCTCTGAACGAGAGAGACATCTTCATTGCGCATTTCCTCCAGCGGACGAACCCGCCGCTGCCTGGTTCGCCACGCCGGCTATCGCGCCGCACACGGCATCGATATGCGCATACGCGCCGTGCGCATACGCGCCGCGGTCTTCGCCCTTGGGCGGCAAGTGGTAGCCGAAGGCACACTGTTCATCCGCGGCATCGCCCCACTTCACGGTGAGCGCGCCCTCATCGGCCACGCCGCGCACGAAGATCCGGCTGTTCTGGCCGATCGCGCCGACGCTCTGCCCCTTCGCGTCGTATACCGTCGCACCGAATGGCAACGCTGCGCCGTTCGGCAAGCGAGCCGCGATCACCGCCGCCCTGCCGGTCACCGTGCCGAAGTGAATCATCACCACCGAATTGGCACGCGGCGCCACCTGCTGGCTGGTCGACTTGAATTCGACGTCGAGCGGGATCCCCTTCGGATCGATCTCGACCGTGTTCAGGCTATACGGCGTCAGATACGGAATCACCGCGTAGCCGAAGTTGTCGATGCGCACGCCGGACGAATTGGTGATGCGGGCACCCTTCGCGTCTTTCGCCTCCACCACACCGATCGTGTCGCCCAGATCGTTGGCAAAGGTCACGCCACCCGGATGCGCCACGATCGCGCCGGTCACGCCCGCCGACACTTGCGAGTAGCCGGAGCCGCCGCTTGCGCTCGCTGCAAGCGTTGCGTACGGACTGCGGTACTGGCCGTTCACGCCGCCGGCACTCGAGCCCGGCGCATGGTTCGCCGTCACGCCATAGGTGAATTCGTTGTCCACACCGGCCGAGCCGTTCAGCATCGCCTGCTCGGACGAACCACTCTGACTGTTGTGCGTGAAGCTGGTCGACAGGGTCGGCGCATGGTGGCCGGTGCCGAGGGGAATCGAGACGCTCGCGAAGAGCTGGTTATTCATCTGCCCGGTCAGCCCGTCGCGCTGCCTCGACAGCGACACGTTGTAGCTAAAGTTGGTGCCGACTGCGCGCAACACGTTGTTGTAACCGATCTGGAATTGCGTGGTGGTGCCGCCGCGGTTCCAGTAATCGAGCGTCGAACCGACTACATAGGCATTGCCCCAGCCATTGCCGAAACTCTGGTTCATCGTCAGTTGGACCTGATTGCGCTGACGGTCGACCGCGCTCGGGTCCTGTCCCGCGGCAACCGCGCTGCGCGCCAGCATGGCGTCGCGCAACGCCCAGAAACCACTCGACGAATAACGATAAGCAGCCACGGTGAAGTTCGTGTTGGTGGCCGGCACCAGCTTGCTGTAACTGATTCGCACGCTCTGACCGGTGGTGTTGGTCACGCCGCGAATGTTGGCGCGCGCCTCGGTCACGTCTAACCCGACCGCGCCCAACGGCGTGTTGACCGCCGCGCCGAGCAGCCCTGCGAGATAGCCCTCTGCAACAATCGTCCCCGCGTAACCGGTGATGACGTTGTTGAAACCGTGCTGCACGGTCCCCTGAAGCAGGTTGTCGTGTTGATTGACCTGCGCATCGCGAAGCTGGCCAGCGGCGACATTGAAGCGCGTAATGCCCGGACGCAGCAACTGCGCGACCGACGCATAGGGCACCGAGAAACTATGCTGACTGCCGTCGGCCTCCGTGACTGTGACGAGCAGATTGCCGCCGTAGCCGGTGGCGTACAGATCGTTGATCTCGAATGCACCCGGCGCGACCGTCGTCTCGTACAGCTTGTTGCCGTTCTGCGTGACGCTCACGCGCGCATTGGTCATCGCCACGCCACGAATCAGCGGTGCATAGCCGCGCAGCGAGTCGGGCAACATGCGGTCGTCGCTCGCCAATTCCACGCCGCGAATACCGATGCTGTCGAAAACGGCGCCATCGGTAAAGGCATCGCCGAGCGTCAACTGGCTGCGAATCGACGGCAGATCGTGCTGCACGTAGGTCGCGATATTCTGATACGTGCGCGGTCCGTTCGATTGCCACGTCAGCGCGGAATTCTGCCGGAAGTGCCAACTGCCAATATTGACGCCGCTATTCAGGCCGAGATAGGTTTGCGTGTTCGACGACCCCGACGCCCCCGCCGCCCCCGCCGCCCCCGAGCCGGTCACGCGAAACGAATTCAGGTTGTAGCCCAAGGTGGCCGAGGTCACACCTTCGTCCCAGAATTCCGGGCTCACGTAGCCCTGCGGATTGCGCAGCAGCGCTGCCTGCGGGATGCTCAGATCGAGCCGTAGATCGGACAGATCGAAGGATTGCGACGCACCGTCGACGAGATCGGCGAGGTTCGCGCATTCACCCGCCTGGGCTTTCGCGAGTTCGCCGCGGCCCTTGTCCGACAATGCCGAAAAGTCCAGACCGAGTCGCTCGATCAGCGCCTTGCTGAAACACGGCACGGCGTTCGCAACGCCTTCCGGTGCCACGAAACGTAGTGCGTCGTGACCAATCCAGTTTCCGTTCACGTAGAGATCGACGGTGTACTCGCCGGGCTGCACCGGATTGCCACGCTCGAAACGCGACACGTCGACACTTTGGCCTTTCGGTTTCATCAGAAACTCGCTGTTGAACTGCACGTCGGCAAGCATCGTCGAGTCGGCGAACGCCGGGGCCGTGCCCCAGGCGGCCAGCGCGCCGAGCATCAGAGCATGGCTGCGCCTGAGCGCGAACCAGTTTCCGGCTCGCGGCCGTGAAGAGTGTTCCCGGATGAGCATGGTTACTTGCGGGTCTCGTCGCGCAGCGTTTTGCCGTTGACGCCGGCGCCGTAGTCGTTAATGAAGGTGTAGTCGACCTGCGCCGGCACGGCGGCGAGCGGCGCGACGTTGCCGACGTCGAAGTCCGCGCTCGCGCCCGGGTCGACCATGCCGCCCTTGTCGCTGGTCCAACTCGTTGTGCTCTCGGTCGCGACGATCTTGCTGAACGTCACGTGATAAGGCGTCGGATTGGTCGCCTCGAGTGCGTAGGCGCCGTTGTCTTTGCGCACGAATTTCCAGCTGACTTTCGCCGCCGCTTCGTCCGCACTACCCGGCAGCCCCGCCGGGCGAAAGAACAGCTTGATGCGCGAACGGAACGCCAGTTGCAGCGAATTCGGATCGTCCGCTGCAGCGCTGGCGGCCGCGCGCGGCGGCACTTCAAGCACGTTGAGCCAGAACAACGACTCCTTGTCTTGCGGCAAGGGCTCCTGCGTGTAGATCAGGCGCAGGCTCTGTCCTTTCTTCGGATCGAGGCGAAAAAGCGGCGGCGACAAGGTGAACGGCACCTTCGATTCGTCCGGCATCGCATTCGGATTGCCCGTGTCGAGCCACACCTGCACCAGTGCCGGTGCGTCACCTTCGTTACTGAGCTTGACGGTCACTTCACGCTCTTTTGCCTGATAGATCACGCGCGTGCCGCTGATCACGACACCCGCATACGCGCTGCTCACCCACCATGACAATGCGAAAATCGTCATCGCCCTTGATAATTTATTTCGCATTGCCATTTCGTTATCCTGATTACGTGGCGAACTCGCAGTTCGCTCTGATCTCCTTGGTGGCCGGCGCCTCTGCCGGGCGCCGGCCACCACCCCGTAGCGTCTGATTTTTACTGGTAGACGATCGAGTACATGACGGTCGTATTGACGGTACCTGCCGTCGACGCGCCGTTCGTCGCCACGTATTGCGCGAAGTACTTGAGCGTGGCCGCACCGCTCGCCAGCGCGACGGCCTTCGAGTTCTGAGAAGCCTGAGCGGCACCCAGCGTGATGACGCTGCTATCGCCATTGAGCAGGCCGATTTCGACGTTGGTTGCCGTGCCCGTGGCGTTGATCAGTTGCCCCGTGGTCGTATCGACCGTGGCGCCCGGTTCGAAATAGGTCGATACGTTGCCCGAGTTCGGCGTGCAGTTCGACAGTGCGATGTTGAACGGTGTGCGGCCTGCGGTCGTGCCGGCAGTGGCGAGCGCCGAGGTCGAGACGGTCGGCAGCGTGACGGTAAAGTTCTTGCCGCCGCCGTTACCGCTGATCGTGCAGGTCTGGCTGGTGATCTGACCGGTGAAGGTGATGGTGCCGTCCGCCGCCTGCGAGACGGCCGGCATGGCGGCGGCAGCAGCAATAGCCGTAGCGAGAACGCCTGAGCGCGTGAATTTCATGATTATCCCGATTGGTAAGTAATGCGTCGTATTGAAAGACTGTGTGTGGCGGGTTCAGCGATGGCGTTGCGCTCAAACCGACCGCGCCGGGGGCAATTATCGGGACGACAGCAAAAATGGACAGTTAAGCAATGTCAGGCGGGACGTGAGAAGTTTTAAACGCTGTTAAATCAGACGTTTTTTGAAGCAGAAACTACTTAGGCGGACACTGCCCGCTGGAAAAAGTGCGTCTACGCTGCGTTTTTACTCATACGAATACGAAAGAACCGGGGAATATCTACCGACGCAGGATCGACCAAGCCGATTTTTCTGAAATGAGCTTCTTGTTGTCCGTTACAGGCCTGTCAAATCGACTTAACTAAAGCTCGTTGTCTTCGTTCCTCAGCAGTGATCACGCTCAGACTGCCTTGACGCATTCAATTGACGCGCAGGCATCTCTGACGACATCGATTCGCGGAGTCCGAAATGAAACGCGCGTTTCTAATGCTTGCGCCCGTCGGCGGGATCATGGTTGGAAGCGCTCACGCGGCATGGACGCAATGCGCGGTCGAGAACGCGTTCTGCTCTTTCACCGGGACGAAGTCGGTGCTTTATGGCGCAAGCACGACCTCAAAGAATGTGACGAAGGTTTTCACAAACGGTACGAGTTGCAGCAACGCCGCTTTTGGGACCGACCCGGCGCGCGGCGCTTCTAAGTACTGCTGGATTCAAAAGACGTCCACGCCTACGCCTACGCCAACACCTGCGCCTGCACCGACGCCTGCACCGACGCCAACACCAACACCAACACCAACACCAACACCAACACCAACACCAACACCAACACCAACGCCAACACCAACGCCAACACCAACACCAACACCAACACCCACACCAACCGCCATCGCCTGCGCAGCCCCGACCACAACATCCGGAGGCGCCGCGCAAGGCCTGATCGTCTCCGACACGCCGAGCAGCGACGGCACACGCCTCTTCAATCGAGGCAGCAACTTTCAGGTGTCGTTCGTCACCACGGCGAAATCAGCGGACACAGTCGTCTGGTCGATGCAGGATCAACTGGGCAACATCAAGGGCAGCGGCTCATTCGCCGTGCCGAGCGGGACGCGGACCAGCACTCTGTCGTGCCAGAGTACCGCGGCGGGTTACTTCGCCATCACGGCGACGCTGTCGCACGCGGGTGGCACGCTGCCCCAATCGGGCACACGTCCGAGCGGTATCGCCACCTTCGGCATCTTGCCGAACCTGTCCGGCACGATACCGGCGGTCAGCTACGCGCACCAGGAACAGCACCGCTTCGGCATGCAGGGTTTCAACGACAACGGCCCGATGCTCACAGCGCTTGGCATCTCCCAAACGATCGATGATCGGGAGCTGTCCGCCATGGAGCCCAATGCAGCGAATACGTGGACGCCGGCCTTATCAGATCTCGATCCGTTCTACACGAACGGCAAGATCATGCGCCTCATCAGGCTGGACGGCATTCCCGCGTGGGCCAGTCCGACGGGCGCGTTTCAGGACGACACCAACGCACCGAC
Source organism: Paraburkholderia polaris (assembly GCF_012927345.1). GTDB lineage: Bacteria > Pseudomonadota > Gammaproteobacteria > Burkholderiales > Burkholderiaceae > Paraburkholderia > Paraburkholderia polaris. Next base: position 158,110 of record NZ_JABBGJ010000007.1, on the reverse strand, counting down.
GAATGAAACCTACTACCAGAACTACATGGCGCGCGTGGGCACCGATAGCGCTGCGATCCGGCAGCAGTATTTTCCCAATCAGCAAAACAGCTACTACCAGGTGACGTGGGAGCCTCAATGGGTCGATTCGACTGCCAATTTCGTCGCGATGTACGCGGCCGTCTATGCGGGCCTCCATTCGACTGATTCGAACGCGGTCGTGATGGGCACGTCCAATGTCTTTCCCGCAAACTGCTCGGCGCAATGTACGCAAGGATATCTCGCCACCTACGCACCGCTGGGTCTCGGCAAATATATCGACGGTGTAACGACACACGGCTATTACAACGCCGGCACGTTCGCAGGGCATCCTCCCGAACAATACGACACCGATCCGAATCCCGCGAATGTCGCGAATGCGCTCGATCAGCAGATGAAGTCATTGCGTTCGGAAATGCAGACGGTCAAGCCGAACATGCGTCTGTGGGTGACTGAGCTCGGCATCACCTACGACGCCGGCGCCGCTTATGGGGCGAACTATCCGCCGGCGAACCAGCTATACGGGCAGGCCGCCGTCGCATTGCGCGCGCATTTGATCATGCTCGGCGAAGGCGCACAGGTCACCTACTTCTTCTACGGCTCGGACTATCCAGCGGACGTGGGCATCGGTACGTTCTTCGATCTCAGCGATCCGCAGGGGCAATATGGCGCGACGAATCTGAGCCCCAAACCGGAAGCGCTTGCGTTCGCCGCGCTGACGCGCGTCATAGACGGCACACAAACGCTCGGGCGCCTCAACGGGCTTCCGTCGATGGTCTATGGCTACGCGTTCCAGCAACTGAACTCGGGGGCGGTGATCGCGGCGCTGTGGACACACAACAATTCGTACTGGCCAACGTCATCGGGTACATACAGCTCGACCTATAGCACCAGCTACGCATTGACCGTGAACTCGACCGGCACGAGCGGCAACGTAAGCGTCATCGACATGATGGGCAATGTCAGCTCGGTGGCCTACACAAACGGCGTCGTGAATCTCACGCTGACCGAGTCGCCGATTTACGTTGTGCTGGCTAACGCGAATGCGATACAGGGCAAGTACACAGCACCCGTGGGCTATACAGGTCAATAGTCATGCTTTGGTGAGGTCACGCTGCTGTATTCAGCATGCCGCCTCGTTCACAGCGAGCGGGATGCTGAACAGCGGCTCAACGCCCTCAATGCAGCCCGTCAAGCCACGACGCAAATTTTCTTATAGGTCTTCCGATCTTCCTTTCGATATCCTGACCACATTTATTCCCGGGTTTAGTCCACTGGCACATCACGCAAAACTGCCCTACATTTTTGTTGTCGGTTGCCGACGATCGCAGCAGCGGTCGCTACTTGTCATTCTCCTTACGCCCGGGCCACTGAGGCGCAAACCCTTCAACCCGTAGAAACATCAGTCACGCCGGCACGGCTAACAGGCCTGGAGGGGACATGACCGTCTTCGCTAATTTTTGGCGTTTGATTGTCGGTAAGCCGCTGGATCCGCTCGACCCCCGGACTCGCCACGCGATCGCAGTCACGCCGCTGCTGGCCTGGGTAGGCCTCGGAGCCGACGGGTTGTCATCGTCATGCTACGGGCCGGAAGAAGCCTTCCTGGCGCTCGGCCAGCACACCTCACTTGCCGTGTTTCTCGCACTGGCTACCGCGGCGACAGTCTTCATCATCGCGCTCGGGTATAACCAGGTTATCCAGTTGTTTCCCACCGGTGGCGGCGGCTATCGCGTAGCGACGGCACTATTGGGCCCGCACCCAGGGCTGGTTTCAGGCGCGGCGCTGCTGGTCGACTACGTGCTGACCATCGCCACGTCGCTCGCAAGCGGCGTCGATGCATTCTTCAGCTTGCTGCCGGTGAGCGCGCAGGCGTTCAAACTCGCCACCGAACTCACGCTCATCGTCTTGATGACAGGCCTCAACTTTCGCGGCATGCGCGAGTCGATCATGGTGTTGCTGCCGATCTTCCTCGGCTTCGTGGTGCTGCATCTCGGTCTCATCGTGTACGGCGTGGCAGTGCACGGCGATCATCTGGCGGCCGTCGTGCCGGGCGCCATCGGCGACGCACGCGATATGTCGCACGCTGTTGGACCGCTGGTGGTGGCCGCATTGCTCATGCGAGCGTTCTCGCTAGGCGGGGGCACCTATACCGGTCTGGAAGCCGTGTCGAACAACGTCAACATGCTGGCCGAGCCGCGCGTGCCGAACGGCAGGACGACGATGTTCTATATGTCCACGTCGCTGGCATTCACGGCCGGCGGCATCATCCTGCTGTACATGTTGTGGCATGCCCAGGCGGTGGAAGGTCAGACGCTCAATGCGGTGGTATTCGGCAGCATCATCGATCATCTTGGGCTGGGCTCGGCGTTCGCACGGCATGCGCTGCTTGCAGCGGTGCTGGCCTTCGAAGCCGGTTTGCTGCTGGTCGGCGCACAGACCGGCTTTCTGGACGGGCCGGCCGTGCTGTCGAACATGGCGTCCGATTCGTGGGTGCCGCGCCATTTCCGCGATCTGTCAGCGCGTCTCGTCAGACAGAACGGCATCGTCGTGATGGGGCTCGCAAGCCTCGCCATCCTCATCTGGACGCACGGCGACGTGTCGATCCTGGTGGTGCTGTACAGCATCAACGTGTTCCTGACGTTCAGTCTCTCCCTGCTGGGCCTGTGCATTTACTGGTGGCAACATCGCCGTGACGGCGAAAACTGGCTGACGCACTTCGCGCTATCCGCGCTGGGCCTATCGGTCACCAGCACCGTGCTGGTGATTACACTGATCGAAAAATTCACGGCGGGAGGCTGGCTGACGGTGCTGGTGACCGGTGCGGTGGTGGCGCTGTGCTTCGTCATCAAACGGCATTACAACGAAACCCGCGCGCTGATTGCGAAGGAAGATGCCCTCTTTACCGGCGCGCCGCCCGCGGTCGACGACGCGGCTGCGTCGCTCAAACCCGATCCGTCCCAGCCGACCGCTATTCTGCTCGTCGGCAAACACCGCGGGGCCAGCATGCATGCGCTGCTATGGGTGAACCGATTGTTCCCGGACCACTTCAGGAATGTGATATTTCTCGCGGTCGGTGAAGTGGATGCGCAAAGCTATGAAGGTACGGAGCACCTTGAGCGCTTGCGGCAAACGATTTCGGCATCGCTGGAATATTATGTGGCGCACTGCCGCCGGCACGGAATGGCCGCCGAATACCGGATCGCTTTCGGCACCGATCCTGTCGAAGAGTTCATCAAACTGACCGGAATCACCATGGAGGAATTCCCGAACAGCGTCTGCTTCGCCAGCAAACTGATTTTCAAACGGGTGAATATCCTGACCAGATGGCTGCACAATCACACGCCGATGGAAATCCAGACGCGTCTGCACCAGCATGGCAAACAGATGGTGCTGCTGCCGATGAATGTGGGATGAGTCAATGAACCATCGTGACGGGCGTGGGGGTCCGTCTCGACAGGGCAGCGAGCATGGCCAGTCTTCTAAAGAAGCCCATATGGCTCGCGTCGATCACCATGACGTCGGGCTGGGTCGTCGCCGCGTAGGCGGCGATCGCTTTCGTGGGATGCCCGAAAACCCGCTTCCATTGGTACGGCACGCCGGCTTCTTCGAGAATGGTGCGAGCATCGATCAGCGCCTTTAGCATGGCTTGTTTTTCCATTCGCACCAGTGCGCTTCGGGTGTGGAAGGCTGCCGCGCGCCCCTGATCGACAGGCTCGAGTACTTCCAGCAATTCGACTTGGGTTACGCCGCGTTCCAGAAACAGGAACGCCGCATAGCGCGCAGCTTCTATCGCGCCGCCGTGGTCGAGAACAGGGATCAACATTCGTATCATCGAGAACTCCGGACCGCTATCAGGTACTTTGAGCTTAGCTAAAGCCGCGTTAAAGTCGCGTAAAAATGTCGGCTGTGTTTTGCAGCATGCAAGCGAGGCAGATCAAACAGCGGCGCAAAGCCGTCTCACGATGCCTGTATCGCAGCGGGATTCAACTCGATATGCAAAATCACCAGCCACCGCTTCGGACAATCCTCAGCAATCTGCAGATCCTGCTTCCTGTCGCCGCCCGTCTTCACGAAACCCTTCTCACGCGCGAAGCCGAACGCGCGCCGCGCATCGGACTGCACCCACAACGTGAGCAACCCGCATGTCACGCAACTGAAAAGCCAGATCGTTTCATGAGACAAGCTCGCATCGAGTTGCTGCGCGACATAGGTAAAAATAGTCGTGAGAACCTGATTGGTGATGAAGGCGATGGCGACAACCTTGCACATCCCTCTGAACATCATGGCGGGTCTTGAGGGAGTCATGGAATGTCAAAACCCGGAGCGGCGAACACGCAAGCCTCGACGGTCACGTTGCTCTTTGTTTGTTTGAACGCCATACACCCTCCAGCAAATCACAGACTTTTCTTACGGCGGAACGCCAGACTCAAACTATACGGACGACGCCATAAAGGTTGAGAAACGATTGCTGCCGGCGATATAAAAATCCTGTGAAATTCATCGCACGCCGACCAGCCGGTAACCCACACCGGCCTCGGTGACGATGTGTTCTGGATGCGCCGGATCGCGTTCGAGCTTCTGGCGCAGGTGCCCCATGTAAATTCGCAGGTAGTGGTGGTTGTCGGTTTGCAAGGGGCCCCACACCTCGCCGAGCAGCTGTTCATGCGTCAATACGCGCCCAGGATGGCGGACCAGCGCGGAGAGAAGGCGATATTCGGTTGGGCTGAGATGGACAATCCGGCTGCCGCGCACGACCCTCCGCTCACCGAGATCGATCGTGACGAGGCCGAACTGAACCTGAGGCACGCCGACCCTGTCGCCGTTGGCCTGCCTGCGCAAATGCGCGCGGATCCGCGCGCTAAGCTCGGGTAAGCCGAATGGTTTGGTGAGGTAATCGTCGGCGCCGGCATCGAGCGCGGCAACCTTGTCTTCCTCGCGGCTGCGCGCCGATAGGACGATCACCGGCATCGCGGACCAGCCGCGCAACTCACGGATCACCTCGATACCGTCCATGTCCGGCAGACTCAGATCGACAATGACGAGATCGGCCAGGCGCGTTGCAGCCTGCGCCAGGCCTTGTGCGCCGGTCTGCGCTTCGAAGACACTCATGCCGGCCGCTTCGAGGCTTGTACGAATGAAGCGGCGGATGGCTTTGTCAGCGTCGATCACAACGACCGTTACGGTGGGATCGCTCATGAATGTGCCACGTCGACAGCGCCCCGTTCAGGTTGCGGCCAACGTCAAGGCGGGGTCTCCATAGATTATTGGACAAGCGCGCTTCATGCGCGCCGGCAAAGCGACGACAGCAAAGCAACGGGCTCAATGCATCGGCTTGAGATCGTCCAAAGCCAGGTTGAGCTTCAGCACGTTCACGCGCGCCTCGCCGAAGATGCCGAACTGCCGCCCCGACGTGTTACGCCCAACAAGATCGGCCACCTGATCGAGCGGCAAGCCGCGGGCCTTCGCCACGCGCGCCACCTGATAGGCCGCAGCCGCCGGACTGATCTCCGGGTCGAGGCCGCTACCCGACGACGTCACCAGATCCACCGGCACCGGTTGCGACATGTCGTTGCCCGCCGCCTTCAAGGCGTCGAGCCGGCCTTTGATTTCGTCGGCGAGCGCGGGGTTGGTCGGGCCGAGGTTCGAACCACCCGAGTTCTGCGCGTTATAGGGCTGAGGCGTGGTGGCCGACAGGCGCCCCCAGAAATAGTACGGCGCGTCGAACTGCTGACCGATCAGCACGGAGCCGGCGGCCTTGCCGTTCTTCTCGAGCAGACTGCCGTTCGCCTGGCGCCCGAAGGCCGCCTGACCGATTGCGGTCACAACGATCGGATAGAGCACCCCGGTGATCACCGTCATCAGGATGAACAGAACCAGTACCGGACGAATCAGCGTTTTCATGATGTTCACCCTATTGGGTCAGACCCAGCCGAACACGTTCAGCACCATATCGATCAGCTTGATGAACGGGAACGGCAGCAATATCCCGCCCAGCCCGTAGACCAGCAGATTGCGCCGCAACAGCGATGCCGCGCCGAGCGGCCGGTACTTCACGCCCTTGAGCGCAAGCGGGATCAGCGCAACAATAATCAGCGCATTGAAAATCACCGCCGACAGAATGGCCGACGAAGGCGAGCTCAGATGCATCACATCGAGCACGCGCAGTTGCGGATAAGTCGTCGCAAAAGCCGCCGGAATGATCGCGAAATACTTGGCGACGTCATTGGCAATTGAGAACGTGGTGAGCGAGCCGCGCGTCATCAACATCTGCTTGCCGATCTCGACGATCTCGATCAGCTTGGTCGGATTCGAATCGAGGTCGACCATGTTGCCGGCTTCTTTCGCGGCCTGGGTGCCGGTGTTCATCGCCACCGCCACGTCCGCTTGTGCGAGCGCCGGGGCGTCGTTGGTGCCGTCGCCGGTCATCGCAACGAGCCGCCCTTCAGCCTGATGCGTGCGGATCGTGGCGAGCTTCGCCTCAGGTGTCACCTCGGCGATGAAATCGTCCACGCCCGCTTCGGCGGCGATCGCTGCCGCGGTCAGCCGGTTGTCGCCCGTTACCATGATGGTCTTGATGCCCATCTTGCGCAGTTCGCCGAAGCGCTCCTTGATGCCGCCCTTGACGATGTCCTTCAGCTCGATGACGCCCATGCAGCGTGCGCCGCTCTCGCCGCGAACTTGCTGCGCGACGACTAGCGGTGTGCTGCCGCGCCGTGCGATTTCCGTCACCGCAACCGTCAGCTCCGCGGGGAAACGGCCGCCGTGCGCCTCGGCATAGTGTTTGATCGCATCGGATGCACCCTTGCGAATCTCGCGGTCGGGCATATCGACACCGCTCATGCGCGACTGTGCGCTAAAGGCGAGGAAGGTTGCCTGCAACGCGTGCATGTCGCGTTCGCGGATATTGAAGCGCTGCTTCGCGAGCACGACGATGCTGCGCCCTTCCGGTGTTTCGTCCGCAAGTGAAGACAACTGCGCGGCGTCGGCGAGCTGTTCCTCCGTGACGCCCGGCGCCGGCGTGAAAGCCGAAGCCTGGCGATTGCCGAGTGTGATCGTGCCGGTCTTGTCGAGCAGCAACACGTCGACGTCGCCGGCCGCTTCCACCGCGCGGCCCGAGGTGGCGATCACGTTCGCCTGCATCATGCGGCTCATGCCTGCTACGCCGATCGCCGACAGCAGGCCGCCGATAGTGGTCGGAATCAGACACACCAGCAGCGCGACCAGTGCGGTAATCGTGACGACGTGCCCTGCTTTCGCGGCTTCGACCGAGAACATCGAGAACGGCAGCAGCGTCGCGGTAGCGAACAGCAGCACGAGCGTCAGCGCGACCAGCAGGATCGTCAAGGCGATCTCATTCGGCGTCTTCTGACGCTTCGCGCCTTCCACCATCGCGATCATCCGGTCGAGGAAAGCCTCGCCCGGATTCACACTGACGCGCACGACGATCCAGTCCGACAGCACCCGCGTGCCACCCGTCACCGACGAAAAATCGCCGCCCGACTCGCGGATCACCGGCGCGGATTCCCCCGTGATCGCCGACTCGTCGACCGAGGCGACACCTTCGATCACCTCGCCATCAGCCGGGATCACATCGCCGGTTTCGACCAGCACGACATCGCCTTTGCGCAGATCGGTCGCGGTCGTGATACGGATCGGCGACTTGGGATGTGCCTCCTGCAGTTTCTTCGCCATCACGTTGTGCTTCGCGCCGCGCAGCGAAGCCGCTTGCGCCTTTGAGCGGCCCTCGGCAAGCGCCTCCGCGAAGTTGGCGAACAGCACGGTAAACCACAGCCAGAGCGCGATCGCGAGAATGAAACCAGCAGGCGCTTCGGCCTGGCCGGCGAGCGCGGCGCCCCACAGAATGGTCGTCAGAATGCTGCCGATGTACACGCAGAACATCACCGGGTTGCGCAACTGATGGCGTGGCGCGAGCTTCCTGAACGAATCGACGAGCGCCGGCCGGGCAATCGCCGGGTCGAACATCGAGCGCGCGGCATTGCGTGCCTGACCGATGTTGCCCGGCTGATGAACCGGCGGTTGGAGTCCGTTAGTCATGCTGTCCTCTCAGTCAATGTCCCGCGACCATGATCAGATGTTCAACGACGGGGCCGAGCGCCAGCGCCGGCACGTACGTCAGTGCACCGACCAGCACCACGGTGCCGAGCAGCAGCACGACGAACAGCGGGCCGTGCGTCGGCAGCGTGCCGGCGGTAGCGGAGATGCGTTTCTTTGCGGCAAGCGATCCGGCGATCGCCAGCACCGGCACAATCGAACCGAAGCGGCCGAACCACATGGCGACGGCCAGCGTGCCGTTGTAGAACGGCGTATTGACCGACAGACCCGCGAAAGCGCTGCCGTTGTTATTGGCGGCCGAACTGTAGGCGTAGAGGATCTCGGAGAATCCGTGCGGTCCGGGATTAGCGACGCCCGCCACGCCGGCCGCCGTCAATACACCGATCGAAGCCCCGACCAGCACGAGCAGCGGCGTGAGCAACACGGCAATCGACACCATCTTCATCTCGTACGACTCGATCTTCTTGCCGATGTATTCCGGCGTTCGCCCGATCATCAGGCCGGCCACGAACACTGCGAGCAAGGCGAACACGAGCATGCCGTATAGGCCCGAGCCGACGCCGCCAAAGATCACCTCGCCGAGTTCGATCAGCAGGAGCGGAACGAATCCGCCCATCGGCGTCAACGAATCGTGCGTGTTGAGGACGGCGCCACACGACGCCGCCGTGGTCGCCACCGTGAAGATGCCGGACTGCGCGATGCCGAAGCGGGTTTCCTTGCCTTCCATGTTGCCGCCGGGTTGCGTGGCCGATGCCGTTTGATCGACATGCAGCGACGTATACAGCGGATTACCGTTCTGCTCTGCCGAAATCTCACCCCAGCAGGCAACCGCGAAAGCGATCGTCATCGCGGCAAGCACCGCATAGCCCTGGCGCTGGTCGCCCACCATCCGGCCGAACACCAGGCACAACGCAGCCGGGATAACGAGCATCGCTATCATCTGAACGAAGTTGGCGAACGGCGTCGGGTTCTCATACGGATGCGCGGAATTGGCGTTGAAAAAGCCGCCGCCGTTGGTACCGAGCATCTTGATTGCTTCCTGCGACGCGACCGGCCCCATGGCGATGGTCTGCTTGTCGGCCTTGTTGTCCACCATCACCGGGTTGCCCTTGGCATCCTTGACGGGATTGCCCTGGGCATCGGTCTTCGGCGTTTGATACGTCGTCACCTGCAGCGTCGGCACGTCTTCGTACGACTTGAAGTTCTGAATCACACCCTGACTGATGAAGACGAGCGCGATAACCGTCGCGAGCGGCGCGAGGATATATAGCGTGATACGTGTCAGATCGACCCAGAAATTGCCGATCGTCGCCGTCGTATGGCGTGCGAAACCGCGAATCAGCGCGACCACGACAGCAATGCCGGTGGCGGCCGAAAAGAAGTTTTGCACCGTCAGCGCGGCCATCTGCGTCAGATAGCTGACGGTCGATTCCGGCGTGTAGTCCTGCCAGTTCGTGTTGGTCACGAAGCTGATTGCCGTGTTGAAGGCGGCGTCGGGCGTCATCGGTCCGAAGCCCTGCGGGTTCGCCGGCAGCCATTGCTGCAAACGCAGAAATCCATACACCGCGAGCACACCGAGCGTATTGAACGCCAGCACGGCCAGCGCATAGTGCTTCCATGACATTTCGGCGCTGGGGTCGACCCCGGCGAGCTTGTAGAGCGCGGTTTCGATCGGCCGCCCTATCCGGCGCACGACGACCGAGGAACCGTCCACCACGCCGGTCATGTAACGGCCGAGGGGTATGGCGAGCGCGATCAGCACGACAACGTACAGGCCGGGCTGAAACAGGTTGTTGAAGTTCATTCGAGAGCCTCCGCGCGTAGCAACGCATACACGAGGTAAGCGAACAGAATCAGCGTCGAGGTCGCCGCGAGCCAGGTCATCCAGGTTGTCATGGACGGCCTCCGGGCGCGCGGCGAAGCTTGTCGCAGCCAATCACAAAGGCCGCGACGAGGCCGCTGAACGCAATGATTGCGATGAGGTAAAGCAGATCCATGGTCTGGTCTCCCACGAGGGACTCCTGCACCGTGAAATTTAGGAAAATCCGCGTAAACGCAGCGTTAATACTTCGCGGAGTTTCGTAAAAACGATGGGCGTGGTGTGAGAGACCGCCGCGCTGGCGCAGCAGCGCGGTCTTGCTGGGAGACTGTCAGGCAGTTCGTACTGCCGTTTGAAAATGGCCGGCGCTTAAAGCGTTATGCCGCTTGAGCCGCCTTATCGTGCGCGGCCTGTTCAAGCCAGAGCCGGCTATCGGGAAACCAGAATGCGTCCGGGCGCGGAGGCGAAACGAGCTTCACCGGAAGAGACGGATTGAATATCTTCGACCATGCGGACAGATAGGACGGCGTCTTCACGAGGAACCCGCAATTGGCCAGGAGCAAGCTGGAGATCAGCGCCTCGCGGCCGATTTCGAATCCCGGATAGCCGCTGAAGTGAACGGGCGTGCTGCCGCATGCGAGGTGCTTTGCCGGCGCTACCCTAACCGGCTTGCGGAATGGCCAGGCGACAAAAAAATTGATAAACGCCTGTTCGTCGCTCGAGATAAAAATATTGGTGAGCTGCGGGTTTTCCGCGAGCGTGGATTCCACCTGCCGGCAAAAGCTTCCCCATGAAACCGGGACGGCTTCCAGCGTCTTGTCCGTACCTCTGAAATGCGCGCCAAGAGTCGACGTGCCGAGCCCGAGCTTCTGGCAGATCGCGTCGACTTCTTCGTAGATATGCGTGGCGGGCCGATAGTGCGCGAAGAAGAGTTCGCTTGCGCTTCCGAGTCGAAGCCGGGATTCATAGCGCTGGCGAAAGCCCAGTTGGACCAGGTCGCGAACTGTCGACGTCCTCACCTTATGGGTGATCGCGGCGCCCGAGGTCGCGTGCACGGGTTCGAAGAAAGCCGAGAACCAGTCCAGTTTTCCTTCGGCGTCGCCATACAGCCCACCGCGTGCGCTGATGCAGGGCGTCAGGCATTTCTCTTCGCAATACATCAGAATAAAGAGGACCATCTGCATCACGGAGAAAAACCCGGAGTTCTCCTGGATCTCGATGGAAAAAATGCCTCTGTTCAAACGCTGGGTAGCATGAAGTGAAATCCGGCGCGGCATGGCCACGGAATGCTTGAACCCTTCGCTGCGTCGGATTTGTTTCGCCCGATCGACCACCTTTCTCAACATGCCCGACTCCTAATTAATTAGGTATTCTTTGAAATGGCACGCACCTGTTTGCTGCGAAGGAAGGCACGGCCCAGCATAACATCTCAAATAGCTTGGCCACGTAAGTTTGGCTCATCTTCGTGAGCTAACGCACAAAACATCGGTAAGGTATTCCCTGGATGGGCGGACCGCACTGCGTGCTCAACCGGGCATCTCCCCGTGTACCCATAGGCCACCGTCCCCCTGGGATGCCTGAACCACCTTGGCTTGACCTTCCCACCGTAGGAAGGTCCAGGATCGAGTTCTGATTTCTCATCGGAGGCAAGAAATGGAATTCGAAATCCCGGATATGTCATGCGGCGGATGCGCCAATGCCATTGCTCGTGCAGTGACCGGCCTTGACCCCGCGGCGAAACTGGACGCCAATGTCCCCGTTAAAATCGTGAAGGTCGCATCGACGTTGCCGCCGGAACGCATCATTGAGGCAATCGAGGCGGCGGGCTTCCATCCTTCGCTTAAGGGCTAAGCAGATCGCATCAGGCTATGTCCGTCTCCGTCGATCAAGCCTGATGCCCTGTTCGTAGCATCTCATGGTCGCCTGATATCACTTTTTCCCAACGTAAACACAACATGAAAAACCTTCGCGCCTTCCGTGCCTTTTGCCTTTCCAGCGGCGTTGCATTTGCTCTCGCGGCAACACCCGTCTACGCCCAACAAGGTGCGTCGATGCCCGGCATGGACATGTCCGGTTCAGCGGACGCCGGGTCGAGCGCATCGACACAGGCATTCAAGGACGCCGACGAGAAAATGATGCAGGCCATGGATGCGCCTGCCTACACAGGCGACGCCGACAAGGATTTCGTGGCCCACATGATTCCGCATCATCAAGGCGCGGTCGAAACAGCGCAGGTGGAACTGAAATACGGTAAAGATCCCGAGTTGAAACGGTTGGCCCGAAACATCATCAAAGCGCAACACGATGAGATCGCGTTCATGCAACGCTGGCAGGCGAAGCACGGAGTGAAGTGACTACGACACCATCGTCGCTTCAATGCGTTGACGTTGTGACGCCGCCCTTGACCCTCACGCAACGTCAGGTTCGCCAACATCCGCGACACGCTAGAGATCGCGCAACCGCAATGCCATGATGCGGCGCGGTTGGTGACGCGCCGTGGGGGCCATCTCGATGTCATCGGCGACGACTTTGCGGTGGCGGGGGCGTCGCCATGAACACCGATATCCGACCGCGAATGATCGGTGTTTACCCGCCAAACCCCCTCTGGCGCTTGCCACTTCGCTTACATGCGGCTCAAAATGTAAGCGCTATCATTTTGATCAATCTCCTTTAAATGGATGAAATGACCGCTTGGCACCCGGTCAGCGCCTCAAAATGTAAGCGCTAACATAGCGTGAGAAATCGCCGTTGGAGAACGCTAACCTTCCGGCGGCCTGACATCGCATCAGCCCCGCCCGCCCCGAACAAAGAGATAAAACGGAGACACCGATCATGAGCGCAACCCCGAGCCTCGAGCAGGCACCACCGAAAATCCGCCGAGCCCAGATCGTGGCGCTCACGCTGCTGATGGTGAGCGGCATCGTCAACTATCTGGACCGCGGAACGCTCGCGGTCGCCAATCCGCTGATCCGTCATGACCTTGGCCTATCGCTCGGTCAGATGGGCCTCCTGCTTTCCGCGTTCTCCTGGAGCTACGCGCTGTTCCAGTTGCCGGTGGGCGGCCTCGTCGACCGGATCGGACCGCGCAAGCTGCTCGGCATCGGCCTGATTGTCTGGTCTGTCGCGCAGGCCGCCGGCGGCTTCGTCTCGACTTTCGGCTGGTTCATCCTCGCGCGGATCGTACTCGGCATCGGCGAGGCGCCGCAGTTTCCATCTGCAGCACGTGTCGTCAGCAACTGGTTTCCGTTGCGTGCACGCGGCAAGCCAACGGGTATCTTCAATTCGGCGTCCCCGCTCGGCACGGCGCTGGCGCCACTATGCCTATCTATCCTTGTCGTGCAGTTTCACTGGCGCTGGGCATTCATCGTGACGGGCGTGCTGGGCCTGATCGTGGCCATCGTATGGCTTGCGATATATCGCGATCCCGCCAAGGCCACGATGACCGAAGCGGAGCGGCACTATCTCGAAGGCGACGAAGCGGACCGCAAGCCGGCGCCCACGCTCACGTTCGCCGACTGGCGTTCGCTGTTTTCGCACGGAACCACGTGGGGCATGCTGATCGGCTTCTTCGGCTCGGTCTACCTGAATTGGGTGTACCTCACATGGCTACCCGGCTACCTGACGATGGAGCGGCACATGAGCCTGATGCATACGGGCGTCGCAGCATCGGTGCCATTCTTCTGCGGCTTTCTGGGCTCGCTCACGGCCGGCTGGTTTTCCGATCTCATCACGAGCGGCAGCACGAACCCGGTCACCAGCCGCCGCAATGCGGTGGTGATCGCGATGCTCGGCATGGTGGCGCACCATTCCGGCAGCGCTCGTCGAGAGCAATACGATCGCGATCGTGTGCATCTCAGTGGTGATCTTTCTGGCGAACGCCGCATCCGCCAGTTCATGGGCACTCGCCACCGCCGCCGCGCCGCCGAACCGGGTCGGCTCGCTCGGCGCGATCCAGAACTTCGGCGGCTTTCTGGGCGGCGCCCTCGCACCGATCCTCACCGGCTACATCGCGCAGACCTGGTCGTTCGTTCCCGCTTTGCTGACGGCCGCAGGCATCGCGTTTGTCGGCGCAATGAGCTACCTCCTGCTGGTGCGCAAACCGATCGACGACCGGCACGCCCCCACTGAAGCCCTGCGAGCGCCTGCCTGACGGCGGCTGCCGCACCAACTCATCGAATCAACTCATCGAATCCTTTCGGGAGATCACAAACATGACCACCACCAAGCCCGCCACGACCTCAGTCGAAGGCATCGTCCCCGTGATGCTGACGCCATTCGACGAGTCCGGCGCAATCGACTACGCCGGACTCGAACGTCTGATCGAGTGGTACATCGCGCACGGCTCTAACGCGCTGTTCGCCGTCGCTCAGTCGAGTGAAATGCAGTTCCTGACGCTCGCCGAGCGTGGCGCGCTGGGACGCTTCGTTGTCGAGAAGGTCGCCGGCCGCATTCCCGTCGTGGTCTCCGGCCACATCAGCGACGACGCCGATGCCCAGGCCGAAGAGCTGAACGTCGCCGCGGCCACGGGCGCGCAAGGTGTCGTGCTCGTGACGAACCGGCTCGATCCGAATCGCCAGGGAACGGCGGCCTTCACGGCGAATCTCAAGCGGCTCCTCGCGCGTATTCCATCCGACATGCCGCTCGGCCTGTACGAATGCCCTGCTCCATACCGGCGGCTTCTGTCCGATGACGAATTGAAGCTATGCATCGACACCGGCCGCTTCATCATGCTGAAGGACGTGAGCTGCGACCTTGCTACGGTCAAACGGCGCGTCGCGCTCGCACAAGGTTCGCCGCTGAAAATCCTGAACGCCAACGCGGCAATCGCGTGGGACGCCATGAAAGCCGGCTCCGCAGGCTTCAACGGGGTATTCACGAACTTCCACCCGGATCTGTACAACTGGCTGCGCAACGATGCGACGCAAGACCCGGCTCTCGCGGAGGAACTCGCAACGTTTCTCGTGCTCGCCGCCGTATCCGAAGCGCTCGGTTACCCCGCGCTTGCGAAGATCTATCACCAGCGCATCGGCACGTTCGACTCGATTCGCTGCCGCGCGATCGACTACGACGTGCGCGAACGTTTCTGGGCGCTCGACGCGGTGCTCGACAAGATCGTCGCCGGCACCGAGCATTTCCGCTCGCGCATCGCCACGCTCGGTCAGCGCCGCTAGGCTCGCGGGCATCAGCCATCAGGGACGCCCGATGACCGGCACGCCTGCACCCGCGGCCATGCACGCCCGCGCTTCGCGCGCGCATGCGGCGGTAAGATGTCGGGCGTTTTCCGATTCACCCTTTGCTTTCTGATCCGATGCCCGACTCCCCCGACGCTCCGGCCACCGTCCGAACCCAGCCGAACCGTGTTCGCCGCAACACGGGCCGTACCGTGCTTGCCGATGTCGCCAAGCTTGCGGGCGTGTCGACGGCGACCGTCTCGCGGGTCTACAACGAGCCGGACAAGGTCTCGGCCAACGTGCGCGAGCGTGTCGAACACGCCGCGCGCACGCTCAACTGGTTTCCCAACGCAGCGGGCCGCGCGCTCGCGTCCACGCGCAGTCACATTGCCGGCATCATCATTCCAACGCTGGATGACCAGGTGTTCGCTTCGCAGGTGAGCGCCATGCAGGCTGCGTTCGCGGCACGCGGCATCACACTCGTGCTCGGTTGCTCGAACTACGATCCGGCGCAGGCGCTCGTGCAGGTGCGCGCCATGCTCGCACGCGGCGTCGAGGCGATGGCCGTCGTGGGCGAGGCCCATCCGGCCGAACTATTCGAGGCGTTGCGGCGCTATCGCGTGCCTTATGCGGTCACGTACGCGTATCGCAAGGACAGCCCGCACGTCTGCATCGGCTTCGATAATCACGCGGCCTATGCGGAGATCACCGAACATCTGATCGGCCTCGGGCATCGCTCGTTCGCGCTCTGCATCCAGCCGACGCGCGACAACGATCGCGCGCAGGCGCGCGTGGCGGGCATCCGCTCGACGCTCGAACGCCACGGCCTCGCGGTGCGGCCAGAGCACATGTTCGAAGGCGAATCGACGATCGGATTCGGGCGGCGCAGCCTGCGCTCAATCTGGCAATCACCGTGCGAACGCCCAACCGCAATCATCTGCGGCAACGATCACATCGCACTGGGCGTGCTGCGCGAAGCGGAGGAACTGGGTATTGCGATTCCCGGCGAATTGTCCGTGACGGGCTTCGACGATCTTGAGATCGCGAAAGAGATACGCCCCGCGCTGACGACGATGCGAGTCGACACGTACGAGATCGGGCGGCTTACCGCGCAGTATCTGCTCGATGTGCTCGACGGTAAGCGCCCGCAGCACGGACACGAAGTGCATGCCCTATTCCAGCTCAGGCAATCGACCGGGCCGAGCGCGAGATAGCTTCGTGGTGCTTTTCTCTGAAGGTTAGCCCGCTCTCACCCTCGACCGGCCGGGAAAAGCACCGAAACCACCAACCCTCGTCCGCCCGTTCCATCGCCCAACGTAACCTCAGCCCGATGCGCACGTGCAATCTCTCGGACGATCGACAACCCAAGCCCGCTCCCCTCTTCGCTGGAGGCACGAAAGAACGGCTCGAAAACGCGCTCACGAAGCTCGGCGCCAATACCGGGTCCTTCGTCCGTGATGGTCAGGGCCACCCGCTCGCCCGTCGAATCGATCCCGAGCGCGACATGTCCGCCGGCTGGCGTATAGCGAATGGCATTGTCGAGCAGGTTGAACAGCAGCACGGACAGCAACGGCTCGTTTCCCATCACCTCGGCAGGCTCATGGAGTTCAGCCGACAGTTCAACCTGCCGACGCTGCGCGAGCAACGCAAGCTGTTCAATGGTCCCGGTCGCAACCGCACGCAGATCGACAGGCGCACCTTCGAACTCGGCATAGTCCGCGGCTTCCGCCTGGGCGAGCAGCAACAACTGATTGGTCAGCGCAACCAGTGAGAGGTTGCTGCGGTGCATGGCCGCCAGCGTCTCCTTCACCTGGGCGAGATCGTCCTGGCGTCGCGCATATTGCAATTGCGTGCCTAGCAAGGTGAGCGGCGTCCTCAATTGATGGGCCGCATCGGCAATGAAGCGCCGTTGCATCGCTGTTTTCCGCTCGATGATATCGAGGCACTGGTTGAACGCGGTGACGATCGGACGCAATTCATTGCGCAGCGGATCGGCCCGCACCCGCAACGACACGTTCGGTGCGCGCCCAAGCATGTCTTTCGCGAGCCTCATCAAGGGACGTAGTTCGAATGTGAGCCCGACGCAAACCAGCACCACCGCGATCGCCACGATGCCTGCGAAATGCAGCATCTGCGGCCGCCACAGCGCGGCGGCGGTGGCATCGCGTTGACGCAGGGTACGTCCGACCGACACGACGACCTGCCTGATCGCGCCCGAGTCGTACATCGGGCGAATCAACGACACCGCGCGGATCGGGTGTCCGCTCACGGTCGCGTCGTACCACAGGGGCGATTCACCGGGCACACGCAGCGGGAAATCCGACGTCCCCGCGATGGTCGCGCCGCCCACTTCGCGAATGCTGAAATAGACCAGGTCGCCGTATGGCGAGCTGAGTATCTCAATCGCACTGGGGGATATCTCCGCGTGCAGATAGCCGTTCTCCCATTGGATATCGCCCGCCATCACGCGCGCCGAGGATAGCAATGCCTCGTCCTGCAACAGCCACGCCGTGCGCTGCGCGTTGTCGCGTGCGATCAGTCCCGCCGCGACGACGTACACGGTCATCGGCAACAGCAGCCACAACAGCAGCCTTAATCGCAGGCTATTCGTCATCGGCGCCGTCTTCAAGCAGATAGCCGAGGCCGCGCAGCGTGATGATGGTTGCCGTACTCTTTTCGAGCTTCTTGCGCAGCCGCGACACATAGATTTCGATAGCGTCTTCGCTGGTCGGCGCGTCGGCGTTGCTGAGCGAATCCGCGAGCATGGTCTTGGCGACCGTCTTTTTTGCGCGCAGGATCAACGCCTCGAGTACCGCGTGCTCACGCGGCGTGAGCGTCAGCGGCTCGCCCTCGACGGCGAACTGGCAACGGTCCATGTCGTACGTGAGATTGCCGCATTTGAGCCGGTTCGAGCGCGACGGTGCCTGCCGCCGCGCCAGCACCTTCACGCGCGCGACCAGTTCGCGCGCGTCGAACGGCTTCACGATGTAGTCGTCCGCACCGGCGCCGAGACACACCACTTTCTCGTCGACGGCGCCAGTCGCCGTCAGGATCAACACCGGCGTTGCGTCCTCGCGCTCGCGCATGCGGCGCAATACGCTCTTACCCGACAATTGCGGCAGATTCAGATCGAGCAGCACGACGTCGTACGGCACCGCGCGCAGCGCGCTTTCGGCCGCTTCGCCGTCGCTGACACGATCGAGCATGAAGCCGTCATCCCGCAGAATTTTCGCGAGCCAGTGCGCAAGCTGGTCATTGTCTTCGACGAGCAATAGCCTCATCGCATCTATCCCCAAAGCGTTCATGCCGTTCTGTACTGCTCCCGCGCCTGGGTCGAACGGTACAGGGCCAGCGTCGCGGTCGCTCCGCACAGCGCTGCAAATGTCAACCATGCGCCCGGCGAAGCCTTGTCGCCCGTAGTATGAATCAGCCAGGTCGAGATCGCAGGCGTAAAGCCGCCAATCACCGTGGCGAGACTGTACGCCATCGAAAACCCGGTAGTCCGCACATGTGCCGGCATCAATTCCGTTAGCGCGACGACCATCGCGCCGTTGTACCACGCATAGAGCAACGAGAGCCAGAGTTCGACCAGCAGCAGACGCCCGAACGACGGTTGTGCCACCATCCATTGCATCGCCGGATAGGCGGTGAGGATCGCGAGAACGGTACAGGCGAGCAGCACGGGACGGCGGCCGACGCGATCAGACACGGCGCCCGCAATCGGCAGCCACACGAAATTCGACACGCCAACGCAAACCGTGACCAGCAGCGAATCCAGTGACGACAGCTTCAGCACGGCCTTGCCGAAGGTCGGCGTGTATGCCGTGATCAGATAAAACGACGCAGTCGTCATGATCACGAGCCCCATGCCGGCGACGATGAGCCGCGAGTGCTGCACCATCGACCGGGCGATTTCAGCCATTCCCGGATGATGGCGGCGCGCGACAAACTCGTCGGTCTCACGCAGCGAACGTCGCACGTAAAAGAGGAACGGCACGATCAGACAGCCGATCACGAACGGGATACGCCAGCCCCATGCGTTCATTTCCGACGCAGGGATGAGGCGGTTCAACCCCACACCGAGCGACGCCGCAAACACCACCGCCACCTGCTGACTCGCAGACTGCCAGGAGCAATAGAAGCCGCGATTGCCTTTGGTCGCGATCTCCGAGAGATACACGGACACGCCACCCAGTTCGACTCCGGCGGAAAAGCCTTGCAGAAGCCGCCCAAACAGCACGACGGCAGGCGCGATCAGACCGATCGACGCGTAGCTCGGTACGAACGCGACGCATGCGGTGCCGACTGCCATCAGCATCAACGACAGAATCAAGCCCTTGCGACGGCCGTGACGATCGATATACGCCCCCAGCACGAGCGCACCGATCGGGCGCATCAGAAAGCCCGCGCCGAATACCGAAAGCGCGAGCATCAGCGACGCGAATTCGTTTCCGGCCGGAAAGAAGGTCGCGGCGATCGCGGCCGCGTAATACCCATACACGGTGAAGTCGTACATCTCGAGAAAGTTGCCGCTGGTGACGCGAAAAACCGCGCGCACACGCGACTCCTTCGAAGCGTGCGGCGTGTCCGCAGTCGCTGTTTCGTTAGCCGAAGTTGAAAATGTCATGGTGACCTCGAATGTGAGGGACGAACACGTCCTCGGCGGCCGTTGAGGCCACCGGATCCGGCTTCGTTGACTAGGGAAAAGGAAGGGTCAGCCGATCATCATCACGGACTTGCCCAATTGACGGCGCGCCTCGAGCGCTTCGTGCGCGTCTTCGACGTTGTCGAGCGTATAGCGGCCACTGATTTCGACCTTCAGCGTACCGTCCAGCAATGCTGCAAAAATTTCATCAGCGCGGCGCTGCACGGTCGTGGCGTCCGCGAGATGATCCGCGAGACGCGGGCGTGTGAGGAACAGCGAACCGGCTTCGCCAAGCTCGATCGGATCGAGATCGTTCAGCGATCCGGATACCGAGCCGTAGTTCACGACCAGGCCACGTGTCCGGGTGGCGCGGAAGCTGTCGCGCAAAGTGGCGCGTCCGACTGCGTCGAACACGACGTCGACGCCTCGTCCATTCGTCGCCTCACGCACGCGGTCGGCAAAGCGCCCGTCTTCATACAGCATCACGTGGTCGGCGCCATGCTCGCGCGCGACCTCGGCCTTCGCTTCGCTGCTCGTCGTGGCGTAGACCGTTACGCCACGTCGTTTTGCAAGTTGGACCAGCAACTGCCCGATGCCGCCCGACGCGGCATGCACGAGACACGTGCTGCCTGCGCCGAGATGCGCGACGTCTTCAAGCAGATAGTGCGCCGTCGATCCCTGGAAAATCGCCGCCGCCGCGAGATCGAACGGAATCGCTGCCGGAATATGCGCGACGCGCGCCGCCGGCACCACTGCGTATTCGGCATACGCGCCCCACGAAATGCACCAGGCGACACGGTCGCCGCGCTTCAACGAGGTGACGTTCGAGCCCGCTTCGACGATCTCGCCCGCGCCCTCCATTCCGAGCGTGCACGGCAGCCGTACCGGATAGGTACGCGAGTTTTCGTATTTGCCCTGGCGCGTATGGACGTCCATGAAGTTGATGCCGGCGCAACCGACCCGGATCAGCACGTCGTCGGGACCCGGCGATGGAATGCCGATTTCGACTCGCTGCAGCACTTCCGGGCCGCCGTATTGCTCGATGCGTATGGCCTTCATAGTTCGTCTTCCGTGCCTCGAATGAATGTTATCTACTGCCGGTGCAGTGCCCGTTGCGTGATGCATATTGGGCTCGTCAGCGGCCTGCAACGGCTTCGGCCTCATCGGCAAACGTGTTCGTATAGGTCCGCGCCAGATCGACATGACGCGGCTCGATGGCGGGGTTGACCGCGGCAAGCACGCGCAATACGGTTTGCGGTGCGCCGTCGGGCATCCTGCCGTCGCGCGAAAACGAGGGAATCGATGCAGCGAGCGCCTGCAGGTACAGCGGCTCGTTCTTCTCGACGAAATTCCGCGGCAACACGGCCACGATGTCGGCGGCACTGTGCGAGGACATGAAAGCGAGTGCGCGCACAAGTGCCCGGACAAGGCGCCTCGTTGCGTCCTGGTGGGTGGCTACCCACTTGCGTTGCGCGTACAGACACGCGCCGGCGTACGGACCGCCTAGCGCCGTGCGTGTGCCCTCGATACTGCGCATGTCCACCAGCACCTGCGCGGCGCCTGCGTCCAGCAGCCTCGACGCGGTGGGTTCTTCGACCATGCCTGCGGCGATCGATCCTTTCATGAGCGCGTCGACAAAGCCGTCGCCGGGACCCAGCGGCACCACCGTGTAGGCGCTCGCCGCCACGCGGGCGTGCTGCGCAAGATAGCGGCTCAGGAAATACGTCGAAGCGCCGAACCCCGTCACCCCGAGTTTTCGGCCGCGTGCATCGGCCATCGTCCGCATCGGGTTCGCAACCCGCGTCGACGCGAGTTCGGCAAGCCCCGCTGACTGTCCCAGAACAACGACGGCTTCGACTTCCAGACCCCGGCTCTGAAGATCGATCGTGTGGTCGTAGAAGCCCACCCCGCCTTGAACCGCGCCGGCGATCAGTTCGGTCGCGGTATCGACGCCGGCGGGTTCTGAGAGGATGTCGACATCCAGCCCTTCATCGCGGAAATAGCCCAGCCGCGATGCCAGCGTGACCGGCAGATAGATGATCTTCGACACGCCACCCGTCATCAGCGTCAGCTTTTCCGCTTCGGCATGGGACGTCCAGAACAGGATCGCACAGGCGGTCGAGGCGAGCGCCATGAAACGGGCGAACGGTGGCATATCGGGGTGTCTCCTGTTGCGAAGCACCCGCCCGATATCTACGGATCGTCTGATGCAACGCTTGGGTGGAGTATAAAAAACCAACGCCTTCTGCCTGCTTTCCGTCGGAACGAAATGTTCTGGGTGTTTACCCTCGACGAGGGTGCTGACGGGCCGGGAGACGGAGAGTGTGAGTCTGCAGCCATTCGAAAAGATCGCGCCGACTGAACTTCGCCTGACAAGGGGGGACGATCTGTAACGTATCGACCTGTATGGGACTAAAGGCCAATTGCCTTTCAATGGCGTGGGTATCTATATTGACTTGCACTAAAGGATTGCGGGCTGGATTGCGGCTCGCTCACACGTAGCAGTCCCCGAAGGGAGCTCGCATCATGCTCAAATGCGTTCGCTATATCGCAATTGTTCCACTCCTGACGGTCGCCGCGGCCTGTTCGACCGGCGATAGTTCCATGTCAGCGCCCCAGTCGACGACGGCCACGCCAGTGGCGGAGGACGCCGTCCTCAAGCAGGACAGTCTCGCAGCGCTGCAAACCTTGTACGCGAAGGAACCCAAGGCAAAAGAAATCGGCGATAAATCCAAGGCGATTCTCGTCTTTCCAAACCTGGTGAAGGCAGGCTTTATCGCCGGCGTGCAAGGGGGGGACGGCGTGCTGATCGAGAACGGGAAGATCACTGGTGTCTATAACAACACTGCGGTTTCGTATGGCCTGCAAGCCGGTGTCCAGACGTTCGCTGAAGCCATGTTCCTGACGACCGATGCCGCCGTGAACTACCTCCATAGCAGCGACGGATGGTCGATCGGCATGGGCCCGAGCGTCGTCGTGATCGATGCAGGCAAGGCGAGATCACTGACGACGACCACGCTCCAGTCCGACGTTTACGCATTCATTTTTGGGCAGCAGGGGTTGATGGCCGGCCTCGGGTTGCAAGGCCAGAAGATCACACGACTTAGGGGCTAGCAGCAGCGTGGCCGTCGCGTCTACACCTAGGGGCCACAGGGCAATTCGCCTCGCCTCTACGAAAACGACGATCTTCGCGGCCATCGCATCCCCTCGTTCCCGCGCGAACCGGCCACTTACCCGCCTCCGTGAATTTTCCAGGCCGATCCCAGACCGCATAGCAGTGCAGCGCCGCAAGTCCCGCGATGAGATCCGACGGTCACAAGCAGACCACTCCCTATTAACCGGCAGACTCGCCGAACCACCTTCCTAAGGAAAGCACCATGAAATACACCATTATTGCTGCGCTTGTATTGGGCTTTGGCTTTGCGTTACCCACCCTGGCCCAAACGGGCAAGGAAATGAGCCCCGCGAAAATGAAATGCGAGGACTTTGTCGCTGTAGACGAGGTGTACCAGCCGGCCCTCGTCTACTGGGTGGCGGGTGTCGATCATCTTGGAATACGCGAGACCGACACGATGGTGGTCGACACCGCAACGCCCGTCGCCCTCGTTGTCAGCGAGTGCAAGAAGACACCGAAGGCTTCGTTCAAGGCCAAGGTCCGAGCGCTCTATAAAAGCGGCCAGATCACCCTCTTCGACCATCATTGAGAGTGGCACTGGCTGCGGCGTGCAGACATGATCTATGAGCGATCCGGCATATCGCGTGAGGATCGACCACTGAGTTGATTGCGTAGAAGTGCGTCACCGGATGGTGGAGAGGGTGGCTTTTTTTGGGGCTGCGCCCATCGGCGCCCGAGCAGAAGCACCGGTCATTCAGGTGGGCGTCCGATCGCTAAGACTTATGGGAATTTGAGCCATGCAACGAATTGTTCGGTACTGGATCGGGCTGGCGATGCTCGCGCTCAGTTTCGCAGCACAGGCGCAACAGCCCATCATCTATCCCGCTCGCGGCCAGAGCTGGGAGCGCCAGCAAACCGATACGGCGGAATGCCACTCGTGGGCGCAACAGACCACCGGGGTCAATCCTGTCGCGCTCGCCGAGCAGATGGCGAACAGTCCGCCCCCGCCGCAACAGCAAGGCCAGATGCTCCGCGGTGCTGCAGGCGGCGCGCTGTTCGGCACACTGATCGGCGGTGCGGCCGGCGGTCATTGGGGAGAGGGAGCAGGAATCGGTGCGCTGGTGGGCACGATGGGCAGCGGCATGCGAATGCGGCGCGAGCAGCAACAAATGGCCGCCCAGCAGCAAGGCATGCAGCAGCAGGCATCAAGTCAGCTTGCTACCTACAACCGCGCAGTAGCAGCATGCATGACCGGACGTGGCTACACGGTCGAGTAGCCACACCGCCTCACTCACCCGATCCGGGGTCCGCACTTTCGCTCACTGGCTCTCGCCAGACAGAAGGAGCAATCATGCTGAAGATTGTGTCGGCGACCGCCCTGGCGGTCTTTGTTTGCGCCACGCCTTCAAGGGTGCTCAGCGCAGACTTCGACGGCAGCAAGCCGTTGTTGTGCGCGACCATCGATGCGCACTTCTGCGACGTGGGCGAGGTTTGCTATCGGACGCTACCGGCAATTCTCGGCGCACCGCAGTTCATCCGCATCAACTTCGCGAAGAAAACCATTGTCGGCCCCCAACGCACCACGGAGATCCAGCATATGGAACCGAGCGATGGACAATTGCTTCTTCAAGGGACGGAACTGGGGTACGCCTGGAGCGTTGCGCTCGATACAAAAACGGGCACCATGTCCACAACGCTCGTCAACCGCGAAGACGTGTTCGTGCTCTTCGGTGCCTGCACGCCGTCGTAATTCGACACGTGCCGATCGTGAAGACCGCCGCTGTCGAAGAGAACCACAACGGGCTAATCGCATTGGGCCTTCTGTCACTCATTGTGGGAGTAGTATCGGGATTGATAGGGGTGATGTTTCGTCGCTCGCTGGAACAGGCAGACAGATCCCGCACCTTGTTCCTTGTGTGGGCACACGCGGAGAGCGTTACTGGCTTTTGCATTGTGGTCGTTGCCACAGCGGCTTTGACAGCCCTCGCGGTTTGGCTCGTCCGTCGGTTCGCACCGCAGGCAAGTGGCAGCGGGATTCCTCACGTTGAAGCTGTCCTGCGCGCAGAGCAACCACCCGCCACATTAATCCTCATTCCGGTGAAGTTCGTCGGCGGTGTGCTGGCGATCGGTTGTGGTCTAGCCCTTGGCCGTGAAGGACCCACTGTCCAAATGGGCGCCTCGATCGCTCATACTATCGGGACGCTATTTCGCCGGGACGCAGACGATTGCCGGGTTTTGCTGGCCGCTGGCGCCGGGGCTGGATTGGCCGCCGCATTCAACTCACCCATCGCCGGTGCGGTGTTCGTACTGGAAGAACTGGTTCGAAGGTTCGAGACGCGTACGGCAATCTCGGCGCTCGGCGCCTCCGCCGGAGCGATTGCGGTGGCACGCCTGATTCATGGCGATCTGCCAGACTTCCAGTTGGCAGCGCAACCTTTTCCTGGCTTCGGGACGGTGCCCGCGCACCTTGCGCTCGGGGTAGTCGTCGGTATGCTTGGGGTCGCCTACAACCACGCCATACTGGGCGCTCTTACCGTCGCCGATCGGTTGTCGCGCTGGCCCGTCGAAGCGCGAGCAGTGCTGGTGGGCGCGGGGGTCGGCTTACTGGCGTGGATCGCACCAGACCTGGTGGGTGGCGGTGACGCCATTACGCAACGTGCGCTCGAAGGAACAGGCTCACTCACCACCATTGCGCTCGTTTTTACGGTCCGTTTTGCCCTTGGCGCTCTGTCATACTCGACCGGCGCCCCCGGCGGCCTGTTTGCACCGATGCTCGTTCTCGGCGCGCAAGCAGGCCTCGCTTTCGGCAAAATTTGCGTTCACTGGTTTCCTGGCGTAGCCGCCGATCCCACGGCATTCGCGGTTGTCGCCATGGCTGCCTTTTTTACGGCCATCGTGCGCGCGCCAATAACCGGCATCATCCTGGCAACAGAGATGACTGGAAGTTTCACCCTGCTCCTGCCGATGCTTACATCGTGCTTCGCCGCAATGATTGTTCCCTCCATGCTGCACTGTCCACCGATTTACGATTCGCTGCGCGATCGCATGCCGAAAAGGAAAGGCGACCCAGCGCATTGACACAGGACCGTCGCGCATTCGTTGCTTTTCAAAACTCAAGTGCGCTTTCGCGCGCGTCTGGCCGCTTCCGGAAAGCCCACTAAACGTATCATCGGTGCGGTGATGCGCAAGCGGGTTCAGGTCGCTTTCGGTGTTATCAAGTCAGGCACGTGATTCGATCCCAGCCTGAAAAATGAGTGACGGACCCGGTATCTTGAATTTCCGATAATAGGTTTGCGTGACCCCTTTACGTTTGTTAAAGGGCGATCTGTTGGCCCACTGCAACATGGCGTTCATCGCGCTTTCACCCGGTTGCACAACGGTGAATAATAAATCCACTGACTCACAATTGCATTGATGTAAAGGATTACTGATTTTTTCCGTCACGACTCGAAGACGCGGCGAGATTGACAGATCGAGATCTTCACATTCTGTGCTGCGGCGCCTCCGGATTATGTGTTTTGCGAATGAATTTCGCCGCTATTTACTGGAGTGAGCAATGAAACAGAACGTTATGGCCCTAGCGCTCCTGGGCGCACTGGCGAGTGCCGCGCACGCACAAAGCAGCGTCACGCTGTATGGCCTGATCGATGTCGGCATCACCTACACGAACAGCCAGGTCACGAGTCAGGGAGGCCACAGCAACGTGCAGGAAACGAGCGGCTCGGATGAGGGCAGCCGCTGGGGCCTGCGCGGAGCGGAAGACCTGGGTGGTGGCCTGAAGGCAATCTTCACGTTGGAAAGCGGCTTTAACGTGAACAACGGGACCTTGGGACAAGGTGGTCGGGAGTTTGGCCGTCAGGCCTTCGTCGGCCTGTCGAGCACGGACTATGGTTCTGTCACATTAGGCCGCCAGTACTCCAGCATGGTGGACTATGTAGGACCGCTAGCGCTGACTGGCACGCAGTATGGTGGCACGCACTTCGCGCACCCGTTCGACAACGATAACCTGAACAACAATTCCTTCTCGATCAACAACGCAATCAAGTACCAGAGTGCGGATTACGCGGGATTCCGGTTCGGCGGGCTGTACGGTTTTTCCAATGATGCAGGCGCATTCGCGAATAACCGCGCGTACAGCGTGGGTGCGTCTTACACCACGGGTCCTCTGAATTTTGCCGCCGGCTACCTCCATCTGAACAACAACGCGACTTCGCAGTTGGCGGCCAACTTCAATTCCAGCGGTGCCGTGACGGATGGCCTCGCCCTCGTTGCCTCACGCCAGCAGACATGGGGAGCGGGGGTGAACTATTCGTTCGGCCCGGCGACCGCTGGTTTCGTGTACACGCAAACCAACCTGACGCAGATAGCCCTGACGGGCTTCAGCACGCATTTTCAGAACTTCGAGGGCAATTTCCGCTACAACCTGACGCCGGCGCTGAATGTGGCCGGAGCGTATACCTACTCACGCGCGGGCGGTAACGCCGGAAGCGGCAGCCCGCACTGGAACCAGATTGGCGTGCAGACGGACTACACCCTGTCCAAACGCACGGACGTATATTTGCAGAGCGTCTACCAGACGGTCAGTACGAGCCGGAACAGTGTGCTCGGGGTAGCGTTCATCAATGGGTTGAGCGCCCCTTCATCAACGAATAACCAGGTCGAAGTGACGGCGGGCCTGCGTCACCGTTTCTAGTGCAAGCGCGTGTACCGACGAGGCATTCCTGATTCGCGTGGTGCGGCGGTGCCTCCCACACCTGCGTTTGTGGACGGGTTTCATCGAATCGATATTGGACCAAGGCCCAATGTCGTCAATCCCATTGGTTACGTAATCTATCTCTTGGGGCAATACGCTTAATCGTGCGTTCCCAGGGGCACGCGGAGGAAATCCAGAACCGGGCCATCGTTGCGAAAGCGATGATCTGGGCGCTTTTCCCTACGGGTAACCGTTTGATGACGACTTGAGGGCAAACTCATGACCAGGCGCCTGCTGTGGCTTGCGATGGTATCGACACTCCTGTTCGCAGGTGTCGCCATGGCTCAATACCCGATCATGGACATGATCGCCGACAACCTCGTCCAAAAGTACCAGCAGTCATCCTGTGAGCAACTGTGGCGTGAGAAAGCCGAGAAACAAGGCCGACCCAAGCCCGAGAGAGAGCAGGAGGCCGTGCAGATGCTGCGCGACGATCCGCAAATGCGCGCCGCGTTCATCGACAGAGTGGCAGCTCCGATTGTCAACAAGATGTTTGAGTGCGGCATGGTCCCGTGAACGTCGATAGGGTGCTGCTAACCCGACTTACGCACCGAGGCCAACTGGCTGTCCTCCGTTTCTCGGACCCGCTCCATTCGGCCGCCTCGATAGATATTGTTTGCCATTCTCTTGCGAATTGCGCATCTGCTTGTTCCCAAGGGGCGGCTGGCGTCCGTCGCTTCCGCGTTCGAAGGTCTCCTTAAGAGACGGTCAAACGGTCGAGGTCACCCTCCCCACGGGCTGCAACTTTACGAGCGCTCCCTGTCCATTCGTGTTGCTGTGTTGGCCGCCGGCCTCTCGCCTGCAGCAAAGATGGCGCCCTTGCCCAAATCGAGAAATTGCTCTGCCGTCGTAGCAGAAAAAAGATGCATGGCGCGCGCGATAATCGCGGTCCAGCCGGTCTGGTGGCTCGCACCGAGACCTGCTCCGTTATCGCCGTGAAAGTACTCGTAGAAGAGAACATGGTCGCGCCATAGCGGGTCCTCCTGAAGCAACCGGCTACCCCCATAGACTGGCCGCCGGCCATCCGCGGCGCGCAAAAAAATGTTGGCCAACCGACGCGCAATTTCCTCCGCGATCTGATACAGAGTCATTTGTCGACCGGAGCCCGT
This sequence comes from Paraburkholderia polaris, assembly GCF_012927345.1. GTDB lineage: Bacteria > Pseudomonadota > Gammaproteobacteria > Burkholderiales > Burkholderiaceae > Paraburkholderia > Paraburkholderia polaris. Next base: position 129,407 of record NZ_JABBGJ010000007.1, on the reverse strand, counting down.
CGGACATTCGACTGTGAAATCATTCCCGTAGTAGCTGTAATACTGCAGCAAGGCGCGAATAATCAACGCATTGACCGGCATCCAGATCGGGCCGCGCCAGTTGGAGTTACCCCCGAACATCCCCGTATCGGACTCGGCCGGCAGATATGACACCCGGTACTCGTGGTCGCCCACGCGGTGCACGTAGGGATGTTCCGCATGGTAGCGGGAGAGCGAGCGTATGCCGTAGGGACTCAGGAACTCGTTTTCGTCGAGCATCGTCGCCAATACGCGGCGCAGCTTGCTCTCATCGAGGACGGCCGCCAGCTTGCGACCGGCATGGCCAGGCGTGTTCGGGTTGTGAATGAATGCGGTGAGTTCCGGGCGCGCCTCCATGAATTTGCGCAATCCCCGTTTCGCCTCGGGAACTGTGTCCATAAGGTCCCCGGTAAAGGAGGTGACCGCGCACAGAGGAAGGAGTCCCACCATGGAGCGAACCTTGAGGCGCTGTGAGCCCCCATTCGGCAGTCGAAGCACATCGTAGAAGAACCCGTCTTCTTCGTCCCACATTCCGGTATTTTCGCCGGCATGGAGCATGGACGACGCGATCCACAGAAAATGAGAGGTGAACTTGACACACATTTCGACGTAGGCAGGCCGCTCGTGCGCCAGTTCGAGCGCGATTTCAAGCATGTTCTGGCAGAACAGCGCCATCCACGCGGTGCCGTCGGCCTGCTCCAGATAGCCGCCCGTCGGCAGCGGCGCGCTGCGGTCGAAAACCCCGATATTGTCCAGCCCCAAAAATCCACCCTCGAAGACGTTGTCCCCAGCGCGATCCTTGCGGTTCACCCACCAGGTGAAATTGAGCAGCAGCTTCTGAAAGGAGCGTTCGAGCCATTCGACGTCACCCTTTCCATGCCGCCCCTGATCGAGTCGATATGTGAAGATTGTGGCCCATGCATGCACCGGCGGGTTCACATCGCCGAAGTTCCACTCGTACGCGGGAATCTGTCCGCTCGGGTGAAGATAGCGGTCCCGAAACATCAGATCCAACTGTTGCTTGCCGAAGTCCTCATCGACGAGGGTCAGCGCGAGGACATGAAACGCCAGGTCCCAGGCTGCGTACCACGGGTATTCCCACTTGTCCGGCATCGAGAGGATGTCCGCGTTGTACATGTGGTGCCAGCGGTTATTGCGAGGGGCAAGTCGTTTCGGCCTGGACGGGTCGGTGCCGGCCTCTGAAAGCCACTTGTCGACATCGTAAAAGTAGAACTGCTTCGACCACAGCACGCCCGCGAGCGCCTGGCGCATCACGTTGGCGGCATCCTCGGCCAGCGATGACGGGATCACTTCAGCGTAGAACTCGTCGGCTTCGCGCCGTCGAGCGTTCATTGTCGCAACGAACCCAGCTCCGAACGGTCCGCCGTCCGCGTTTCCAGGCGCCGCGGACGGAGTGGGTGCTTGATCGTTCAGACGCAGGCGAAGCGTTCGGGATTCGTGTGCGCCCACAGTGAGCGAATAGTGAACTGCGGCTTTCGTGCCTTCATTCTCTGGGTTGACTGCGCTCTCGCGGCCGTGAACGATGTAGTCGTTGATGCCGTCCTTGACGTATGGCGTCCGGTTGGGAATGCCCGCGATGCGCTCTGTGTTGGTCTCGTTCCCTGTGAACAGCAGCGAGCATTCACCTTCGCAAAAGAGGAACCGCTCTCCGAGATCCGCGTCTGAAGCGACGACAGTACCGAAGGCGTCGTGCCCGGCTGACTGCCGCAGTATCGGTTTGGAAACGTCGGCATCCCACGACCACACGTTGCGAAACCATATCGTCGGCAGCACGTGCAGCGCAGCCGCATCAGAGCCGCGATTGCAGACGGTGATCTCGATAAGAACGTCTTCTGGCGATGCCTTCGCGTATTCGACGAACACATCAAAATATCGATCGTCGTTGAACACGCCCGTATCGAGCAATTCGTATTCGAAATCCTGTCGACTCCGGCGCCGGTTTGTCGCCACGAGGTCTTCGTACGGATAGGCCGCCTGCGGGTACTTGTACAGATACTTCATGTACGAGTGGGTCGGTGTGGAGTCGAGATAGAAATAGTACTCCTTGACGTCTTCGCCGTGATTTCCCTCACCGTTGGTCAAGCCGAACAGACGCTCCTTGAGTATGGCGTCCTTGCCGTTCCACAGGGCCAGCGCGAAGCAAAGGCGCTGGCGGTCATCGGAGATACCGGCGAGGCCATCTTCTCCCCAACGATAGGCCCGCGAGCGTGCCTGGTCGTGGGTGAAATAGTTCCATGCGTCGCCCGACTCGCTGTAGTCCTCGCGCACTGTTCCCCACTGTCGCTCAGATAGATAGGGTCCCCACTTCTTCCAGGCCACGTCCTGCTCGCGCTCTTCCAGAAGACGCTTATGCTCTGCGCTCACCTGACACTCCCCATGTTTCTGGCGTATTGAGTGAAGCCGCTTTGCGTCATGGCCCGATTCGAGTCCCATGGCCAATACGAATCGCGGTGGTCGAACAGTACGATATGTATTAAATACCCCCTGATTGCTGGCAGTTTTGACGTATGTCTTGCCGGACATGATCGGCACAAGACCGTTAGATTGGCTCGTGCGCCATTTGAATGGTAGTGCATCGCTACGGGTCGTCTGGAAAATTGCACAGCCCACCGTTATTCGACTGTTCACCCCGGCTGCTTCTGCGCGGAACTGCTACCGCGCAGTGCGGAAGGCGAGGAATAGTCGCGCCGCTAGCCAGAAGTCCAGCGAACTGCAGCGCATAAAGTGGGCCACCGAGACGGTGCCGACGGATGCACCGATTCGGGTAACTGCCGTTCGCGGTTCGAAGCGCCGACACGATGCGCGCGAGAAGGTCCGTTTTCGGGGCGTACCCGAAGTTCGAACGTCCTGGTGAAAGCGCGCGGGCCAGCGGCCCTGGATGGACACAGTCCAATGCGGTCGGCAGGACGCGCTCCAGAACGGTCCTCCGATTTTGCAAGGCCCGGGCTCAATTCTCGACAACCGTGGCATCGACGCCTGCCGATGCCAGAAAAGACCCATGCACCGCGCATTACTTTGCCAAGTCGAGCGTTTCCCCCTACATCATGGGCGTTTTGCATGGCTATGATGATTCGAGCGCACCGGGTAATACGAAGACAGCCGCCGAGCCGTCGATTTCCATGATGACCGGATGCATGGATTGAAAATCCAGATTCAAATCAATTCCCGCGCCCGATCAATACATCGAAAACAAAGAATGGGGAGACAAGGATGCGGCCCATCATTGGCATAGCGATCGCACTGACAGGCAGCGCACTATTCGCCGGCATCGCGTTTGCGCAGACACCCACGCCGCCCGTTGCAAGCTCTGCGCCCATATGGACTGCGACTGCACCCGGACGGCCGACCTTGTTGCTGCTTCCCACCATTCACAAGCTGACGGTCGACGATCCGCGCATCGAAGACTGGCTGTCACAAGTCGCGGGCCGTGCTGAGGCCGTCGTGCTGGAAGCGCCTCTTTCCGTGAGCAAAAAGGAATTGCCGACGGTGCTTCGCCACGGGCAATACGGCCCGCAGGACAACATCACGAATCACGTCACGACCCTGACCGCTGAAGCGCTTGCACGATGCGCACGGCAGAGCAATCTAAAAATTGTTCCGTTTTTTCAGTTGAAGCCGTGGCTCGCTTCACTGACGGTGGACGCAGCCCGGACGACAGGGCAAACAGCGGATAGCAAGCCGTCTCCGTTTCGTGCCGGCATCGACGAACGGCTGCTCAAAATCGCCCAGAAGAAGATGATGCCGGTGATCTATCTGGAAACGCTCGACCAGGCAATGAAGCTATTCGACGACATGTCGCCCGATGAGCAGGAGGCCTACCTGAAGACTAGCTGCGCCAATTTGACTGGCGGTGCGCCGGGCGAAATAGACCTGGGTGAGCTCGAACAGGCATGGCTGAATTCGGACATGGCGCGAATCGAGCGGCTGGTGACAAACCATGATCCGCTCGAGAGCCAATCGCTTTACGACGCAGACCAGTACGTCTTCCATGCCGGAACGAAGAATTTTGCCGCTGCAATAGAAGGCTACGGCTATTTTCACGGTAAAGGTCCGATCCTGATTGCAGTCGGCGCGGGTCACTTCTTCGGTGACGACTCGCTGTTGGACCGACTCAAGGCGGACGGCTATACGATCGCGCCGCCGCCTGGCATCATCAATACTGCGTGCGTGCAGAAAGCCGGGGATGCAGACCCGGCGTCGCAGCCGTCGGTTACGCGCGCGGTCAGCGCAGTCTGCCCGGCGCGGCCGATGCGGGCAGGTTGAGGCTTCACTGCACCGCCTGCCCCATCTGTTCGCCGAACTGCAGGGCAGCAAGCTGGGCATAGAGCGGCGAGCTCAGAAGGAGCTCGGTATGACGGCCCTGCGCGACAATGCGGCCTTGTTCCAGCACCACAATGCGGTCGGCCTGTTGTACGGTCGCAAGGCGGTGCGCGATAACCAGGGTGGTGCGGTTCTGCGCGGCATTGTCCAGTGCCTTTTGTACCAGCCGTTCGCTGGCTGCATCGAGCGCGCTAGTCGCTTCGTCGAGCAGCAGAATGGGCGGATTCTTCAGGATCGCGCGAGCGATCGCAATGCGCTGGCGCTGTCCGCCAGACAGTCGCACACCACGCTCGCCGAGAAAGGTATCGTAGCCTTGCGGCAGTTCTTCGACGAAGCCAGCCGCTGCGGCCATGTCGGCAGCCCGTTGTACTTGTGCCAGCGTGGCTTCCGGCGCGCCGTAGCGGATGTTGTCCAGCACGCTCCCTGAAAAGATCACCGATTCCTGCAGCACTACGCCGATTTCTTTGCGCAATTCGACGAGCGGCACGTCGCGCGTGGGGACGCCGTTGATCAGAATTCGGCCGGACTGTGGATCGTAAAAGCGCAGCAGCAGTTGGAACAGCGTCGTCTTGCCCGCGCCGGACGGTCCGACCAATGCGACATGTTCGCCCGGCCGGACTTCAAGTGAAAGTGCGGAGAGCGCGGCAATGCCAGGGCGCGATGGATACGAGAAGCTGACATTGTCGAAGCGGATGCCCTCGCCTCGCGCAGGCAGCGCGACCGTTGTCCCGGCTTCCTGCACCGGCGAGCGCGCCGCCAGCAATTGCAGCAAACGTTCGGTGGCACCGGCAGCACGCTGCAGATCGCCCCATACCTCGGCGACGGCTCCCACGGCGCCGGCCGTGAACACCGCGTAAAGGATGAACTGGGACAACTGGCCCGCCGTCATGCGCCCGGCCAGCACCGCCTGCGCCCCGAGCCACAGCACGAACACAATGGCGCTGAACACCAGCACGATCACCACGGCGGTCAACCAGGCGCGCGCGCGAATGCGCGTGAGCGCCGTCTCAAAGGCTGCCTCCACCGCGCCGGCAAAGCGCCGCGTCTCAAAGGGCTCCTGCGTATACGATTGCACGGTCGGCATGGCGTTGAGCACCTCGCCCGCCAGCGCGCTCGTGTTCGCGATCTTGTCCTGGCTCGCGCGCGAGAGCCGCCGCACGCGCCGGCCGAAGATCACGATAGGCGCAACCACCACGACCAGCGTCGCGATGATATAGCCGGACAGCACCGGGCTCGTCACCGCCAGCATCGCTACGCCACCGGTCAACAGGAAGAAGTTGCGCAATCCCAGCGACAGGCTGGTACCCACCACCGTCTGGATCAATGTGGTGTCGGCGGTGAGTCGTGACAGCACCTCGCCGGTCTGCGTGGTCTCGAAGAACTGCGGACTCATCCCGAGCACGTGGTCGTAGACCGCACGCCGCAAGTCGGCCGTGACCCGCTCGCCCAGCCATGACACGAGGTAGAAGCGCAGCGCCGTGGCGCCGGCCAGTACCAGCGAAACGACGAATAGCGCGAAGAAATAACGATCGATGTGTGCCCGGTCGCCCCCCGCGAAGCCACGATCGATCAGGTATTTGAACGCCACCGGCAGCACCAGTGTGGCGCCCGCCGAGGTCACCAGCGCGAGGAACGCGAGCGCCCAGCGGCCGGCATAGGGGCGCAGAAAGGGAAACAGGGCAAACAGGGGGCCAATACGTGGCGAAGGTGATGCAGGCGACGAAGACGGGACAGCGTCTGGCATGAAGATTCCCAAGCGAATCGGAGGTCACCCAGATTGTGCCAGTCCTGTGGATTCGAAGGCGGCTCATGTAAAAGCCCGGCGCATGATCCATGCGTGCTTCCGTGTCCGCCGCGCGTCGCCCTGAAGAACTGCCCGCCTATGCGGCGACACGCCGGTCGGCAGACTGCTTTCACGTGCTTGCCGCGACTCACCATCTGTATCAAGATCGAGTCGACTCACCCGGATTAGGCTGTTTCCATGACAGACGACTCCGACTCCGATCCCGACAAACTGAAAGGCCCCGGCGGCTTGACGTTGCGCCAGATCCACGAGCAGGTACAGAAGAGCGTCGAGCGCGACCGCGAGGAGCAGGCATCGCGCAACGCTATCGCTCCGCAGCGCAGCAGGTGGCAACGTTGGGTGCGCTACGTGTGGGGCCGCAGCGGGCGTCGCTAGGGGCGTCGCTAGGCGGCGAGCTTACCGCCGCCCGCTCCTGGGCGTAGTGGCAGGCCTCAGCACGGTCCGGAGGCGTCGGCAAACACGCCCCCAGAGATTCTCGTCGTTATATGGATGAGGCGAGCGGTATGGCGATCAGACCAGGACGCCGCCGCCGTCCACAACGACGGTCTGTCCCGTGACATAGCGGTTCGTCATCAGATGGAGGTAAGTTTGCGCGAGATCCTCGGCCTCGCCGACATACCCCACAGGCAGGGCCGCCCCCCTCACAGCATAGAGCGCCTCACGGTCAGCTTCGGGCAAGTTGGCCCACAGCGGCGTACGCACTAAACCGGGACTCACCAGGTTGACGCGAATGGGCGCCAACTCCACCGCCAGCGCACGCGTGAGGCCTTCCATCGCGCTGCAGACGCTGGCAAGCGCCACCCAACCCTTTTGTGGTCGCAAGCTGGCGATACCGCTGGTCAGCACCACGGAGCCACCGGGACGCAGATAGGGCACTGCATTTTTGACGGCGGCGATGGCGCCGAAGACGCGCACACCAAAAACCTGACGGACCGTATCGAGGTCCATGTCGACGAGCGCTCCGGTTTGCAATGAATCGCCCGCGCTGTAGACCAGATGGTCGAAGGGCCCTAGCTGTTCAAACAGTTTGCGCACAGCGGGTTCGTTGCTCAGATCGACCGTGTATCCCTCGGCCCGGTCGCCGAGCCTCGCGACAGCCTCGGCAACACGCTGACTGCGCGATGAAACCACCGTCACCGAGGCGCCGGCGGCCAGCGCGGCATGAGCCGTGGCAAGGCCGATGCCCGAAGTGCCGCCCAGCAGGACGACGCGTTGATGCTGGAGAGTCGTGTTTGCAATAGTCATTGGGAGTCCTTGCAGCGGGTTATGAATTGAAGCCTGGACACGAGTATTATTCTTTAACCAAATTTGATAAACGCGTCATCTCTTCGAACACTCATTAATGGGACTTACGAATGGATCGATTCAGCAGCATGGAGATATTTGCACGCGTGGTCGACCGCGGCAGCTTCACCGCTGCGGCGGAAGGCAGTGGCATGACGCCCACAATGGTCGGCAACCATATTCGTGAGTTGGAGCGACGCCTCAAAGGCCGGCTGTTGAATCGGACCACGCGACGTCAAAGCCTGACCGAACTCGGCAGGCGCTATCACGCGCGATGCCTCGAGATTCTGGCGCTGGTAGATGCCGCAGACCTGGACGCGCTCGAAATGCTGAGGAGCCCGCGTGGCCGATTGCGGGTGAGTTGCCCGGTTATTTACGGCACACGTGTGCTCGTACCGGCGCTTGCCGCGTACCTCGACCGCTATCCCGACGTTCAGGTGGAGTTGTCCCTCAACGACCGCTTCGTCGATCTGGCGGAAGACGGTTTTGATGCCGCCATTCGCGCCGGCGTGCTACCGGACTCGGGCCTGATTGCGCGGCCGTTAGCCCGTTCGCCGCGGATTGCCTGCGCGTCGCCGGCCTACCTCGCACGCCATGGGCATCCGCAGACGCCCGCCGATCTCGTGCAGCACAACTGCCTGGCTTTTATGGTCGCGACTGGCCCTGAACGCGAATGGCGCTTTCCGCGCCCGGACGGCGATGGTGTGGAACACGTCTCAGTGCGCGGCCGCCTTGACGTCAATGGCGGCCTGGCGCTGCGCGAGGCCGCGCTCGCAGGACTGGGAGTGATTCTTCAGCCGCAGTTGATGCTGCAGGAAGATCTGGATGCGGGGCGGCTGGTTCGTCTTTTTCCCGACTGGCCCGCGCCGACCTGGCCCATCCATGTGGTGCATCTGCCCGACGCCCGCATGCCACCGAAGCTGGTGAGCTTCATCGCGTTTCTCCAGGAAACGTTGGGGCACGGCAGTGAGCCACAGAAACGCCTTGTTAAGGCAAAGCAGCGCGTCTCTACCCGGCAGCACGCAAAGTCGTCGTAGGCACAGGTGCAGGTGGTTTTGTTTTTCTAATACTCATTGAGTGGCGGAAGTGGCGCCCTTTCCTGCTGCTGCAACTTCTTCATTTTCCAAACGCGTCGCAATGCCGATTCCGTATCCGTCCAGCGAAACTCGCGCGCGACACCGTTGGCAAAATGCACAGTCACGGCGTCGGCCAGTTCCGCTACTTTCGGATCGTCTGCGCGAGGGAGGTTTTCCAGCCGCGCCGGATGTCCGAAGTCCCCGCTCCGGTCCATCCAGCGATACAAGGCCGGAATGGTCCGCCGCCATTCGCCCTGCCGCGCAACCGCACACAGTTTACGCCACGCTACCGTGTCGCTCTCGAGCCATCGCTTTCGCGCGTCGCTCACCCGATGTTTTGCGCGCTGCAGGAACATTGCGATGCGCCCACGTGCCCACACCGCTACGAAAAGACCCAGCACGATCGCACAGAAGGCGATCAACTGCCCGCTGTGAATCACAATGATTCTGTGCGCCAAGCCCTGATTCATCACATCGGCAGGGATCTCAAAGAGAGGCTTCTCGTGCGCGGTGGACGCGGAAAACGTCACGCCCGGCAATTCGATCGTCTCTTTCTTTTGCGTCTTCGTGTTCCACCATTCGATCGTCACGGGCGGCAGCTTGAACCGGCCGTTGTGATCGGCAATGTAGGTCACGCTGTCGGTTCGCTCGCCCGCGACCAGCCCCACCCGGTCCTGCACGATGTTGCGCGTCGTGGACGGTTTGGCGTAGCGCTTCAATCCGGCGACCTCGCCCAGGCTCACCGGCGGAATCAGCATCGACTCGGTGCCGGCCGCGCTTTGCGTGATGGTGCGCGTGATCGAATCGCCTACCCGAAGCTGCTGCGTCGACGGTTCGATTTTCTGCGTGGCCGTGAGCCTCGTTGTCGGAAAGAAGACGGCCATGTCCTGCGCACCCGGTGGCAAGGTCGCCACGAGTTTAAGCGCGGGGGTCATGACCTGCACCGGGGTGTCTATGCCCCCCGGGTGGACGGTGATCGCAAAAGGCGGGATGTCATAGGTCTTGCCTGCCTGAGGCGCGATGCGATAGGCCCGGCTCACGCCGAACCAGCGCACGCCGTCGATGTCCTCAGAAAGGTTGTCGGCCTGCTCGTCCGGCAGGCTGACGATCGCATCGGCGACGGTGAAGAGCGGCCAGTCCGGTGCCTCGGTAAACCAGGCGGTCGTCAGCAGGTCGACGACGAGCTTGACCTCGCTGCCCGCGACGACCGGACCAGCGGGTTCGAGATGCGCGCGAACCATGGTCCGCGGCGCGGGGTCGGCGAAGGCCGACGCTGAAGCGCAAGCCGCGCCGAGCCATGCGATGACGAGCAGAAGCCGCAGAAAAACCGCTGTCATGGCGTGCCCGCTCCCTTTGCATCGGATTCAGCTTCAAAGCGCTGCTGCAGAAAAACCGCGGGCGAGGTATTCAGATTGCGCATCCAGACCTCTTCGCTCGGACGCGGCGCGCCCTCGATCACGGTCGACGTGCCCCGCCCTTTCTTCTTGTCGGTCTCCACCTGATCGGGTGGATCCTCCTCCGGGTCCATTTCATCCTGCTCGTCTTTTGCGAGCAGGCGCTGCAGGAACGCCCGATTGGTCGATGCCTCGCGCAGCGCAGGCTGAAGCTGGAGCGCGTTGTCGTACGCCTTGATGGCGGCGGGGTAGTCGTCGAGATGCGCGAGGGTATTGCCCATGTAGAAATACGCCCGCGCTGTCTTCAGACGCGAAAAACTTTCGAGGGCGCCGGCATAGTCGCCTGCGAGATATTGCGCGCGGCCCTTCCACATCGGATCGTCGAAGCGTTGTGCGGCCGCTTTGTAGTTGCCGTGCTCGAAATTCCAGCGGCCCTGCTGATCGTGCGTGGCGAACAGGTCGACCCAGCGCCACTCGGCAGCCTGCGCATGACGGGGAATGGCGCTGAAGGCCAGCGAGATCAACACCACAGGAAGCCACTTGACGGTCCAGCCCCGCCGGAAACTCCACAGCGCGAGCAGCAGCAACGGAAGGACGAGCCAGTAGCCGGTTTCTTTCCAGCGCGGCACGATCTTCGACTCCTCCTCTTGCGCGAGATAGGCCTGCGCGCGATGCTGGACCCACACCACGTCGTCGTCATCCACGCGCATGCTGGCCAGCGGAATGTCGGCTTCATTCGCGACCTTGCGGATCGCGTCGGCATCGAAGGTCCCCATCAGCGGGTGGCCTTCGGGGTCCATGGCGATCGTGCCGTCAGGGCCGCGTATCGGGCCACCGTTTTCCGTACCGACCGCCAGCCATAGCAATTGATGCCGGAGCGTCTTGGCCCTTTGCACGAAAGCGTCGGTCTGATTCGTATCGAAGCCGTCGCTCATGAAGACGATCGTGCCCGCGGTGGGATCGTTCGCCAGAAGCCGCTCGGCCGCATCGAGTCCGGCGGTGGCGTTCTTCCCGTCATGCGGCATCAGCGAGGGCGACAGCGCCGGCACGTAGAGATCGAGCATGGCTGGGTCTTCGGTGGGCGGCACAACGAGATGGCCCGTCGAAGCGAACACCACCAGACCGGTGCGCGCGCCTTTACGCGCCCTCGCCAGGTCGAGCACTTTCTGTTTGGCACGTTCCAGCCGCGTGGGCGCGACATCGGTTGCGTCCATCGAATGAGCCAGTTCAAGTACGACGACGAGCGGCGCCTTGTCCTGATTGAACGGCGGGCGCTCCTGTTGCCAGGTCGGGCCCGCGGCAGCGAGCGCGCCGATGCCCAGCAGCAGAGCCAGCGTGTGAACCGGTTGAATCACGCGGCGCTTCGTGTCGCCGACGATCAGATGTTCCAGCAGCACCGGATCGATGACGTTGCGCCAGCGCGCGCGCACGCTATTGCGGCGGAACCAGACGAGCGGCAACAGCGCTGCGGGAATCAGCAGCAGCAACCATTCCGGGCGCAGAAAATGGAAAGCCGTCAGATCAATTTCCACGACGTGCCTCCGCAACCGTCACGCGCGCCGGCGGCCGCTCGCGACGTGGCGCGCGCAGCACCGCAATCAGCAGCGCCAGCACGTGGTACAGCGCGAAAATCGCCACCGCCAGCCCGGCTGGCACCCAGTAGAAATCGCGCTGCGGCCGGTAGATTTCGCGCTTCACTTTCACGGGCGTGAGTTTGTCGAGCGTGGCGTAGACGTCGGCCAGGTCCTGCTGCCGGCCGAGTGCGCGAAACGCACGGCCTCCGGTAATGCTTGAAATGCGGGCAAGCGCATCGAGATCGACCCGGTCCTCGCCCGTCGTATCTGGATCGCCGATGCCAATGGTATGGATCACTAACTTGTGATCTTTGGCGATTTCGGCGGCGCGCTCGGGCGGGATGGCGCTGCTGGTGTCGTTGCCGTCGGTCAGCAGGATCAACACCTTCTCCGGCGCCGGCGAGTTCGCCATCAGCTTGACGGTCAGGCCGATCGCATCGCCGATGGCGGTACGCGGCCCCGCCATGCCAATCTGCATCTGGTCGAGCAGAACCTGCACGGCGTCGTGATCGAGTGTGAGCGGCGCCTGCGGATAGGCGGCGTCGCCGAACACAACAAGGCCGAGGCGATCGCCCTTGCGCTTCGCGATGAAATCGGCCACTACGCGCTTGACCGCACTCAACCGGTCCATCCGAACGCCGGCGGCATCAACGAAATCGCGCGTCGCCATCGAGCCCGACAGGTCGATGGCGAGCATCAGATCGCGCGCGGGTTCTTCGCGCACGATCGGCGCTTCGACATAAACCGGTTTGGCGGCAGCGATCACCAGCAACACCCACAGCAACGGCAGCAGCAGACGTTGCAGCCAGTTGCGGCGCAACCGCACGCCACCGGGTGCCGGCTTTTCGCCGGCGGCCTGCGCCATTTCGTGAAAGAACGGTACACGCACCGCGGAGGCCCGGGTGCGATAGGCCGGCACCAGCCACCACACTAAAAGAGGCAGCGGCAGCAGCGCGAACAGCCACGGAAAATCAAACTTCCACATGATGACGCTCGATCCAGTCGCGTGTATGGCCGACAAGCACTGCCGCGTCACCGTCGGAAATCCCGGCAACCACCTCGGGCGGCGCATAGCTCGCGAGTTCGAGGAGTGCTCCGCTTCTGGCGTCGAAGCGGCCGCGCGTGCGTTGCAAAAACGCGAGCCATTCACCGCCAGTCAGTGCCGCGATCTGCTCGCGCGGTGCGACCGCGAGCGCGGTGCGCTTGATCAGGCTCGGTATCGCGGCGAGCGCGTTCGCGCGCTGTTCACGGTCCGCGCGGTTGGACGCGAGACGGGTTTCGATGCTCGCCAGCTCAGTGAGCGCCACCCGCCGGTAGCGCTGTTTCTCGCGGCGGCGCCGACCAAACCAGATTGCCACGCCTAGTGCAGCCAGCAGCACCACGGCAACAAACACCCAGCCGATGGTCTGCGGCACATACGACACCGTTTCAGGCAACGGCAACTCCTGCAATGGCTTGAGTTGTCCCGATGAATCAGGCGGAACGGGCAACGCAGCGCTCATAGGCCACTCCCCGCGGCCGGTCGCGCGCGCTGGCCGAGGAGCCGCCGCACCTGGCCGACAGTCGGTTCCGCCGTCGAGAGGGCCATCAGCGGAACGCCGCTTGTGCGCAGCAATTCCGCGACCTCGGCGGTGCGCCCACTGAACAGACTCGATAGCGGCGCACGCACCCGCTCCTGCTCGATACGCAATTCCACCTGCAGACGCCCTTCGCTGACCACCAGCGCACGGTGTTCAGGCATGTGCTGCCACAAGGGATCGAAGATCATTGCCGCGACGACGTCGTTGTGCGCCGACAACTGCCGCAACAGGCGCTGCGTGCGTTCGTTGGCGCCGGCGAAATCGCTGATGATGCAGATCAGGTAGTCGTGACCGGCTAACTGAAGCACCCCTTCGAGCGCGGCGTTCAGTTGAGCGTAGTCGGTGCGCGCTTCGCTGTCGGCATGCAGCGCGTTGTTCATGCCTGCCAGCGCGCCGAACAGGACTTTGATCCGGCTGCGGCTGCGCAGCGGCCTCACCCGCACGATCCGGCTGTCGTTGAACAGCACGCCACCGACCCGGTCGCCGGCGGTGAAGCCCATCCACACGGCAAGCGCCGCTACTTCGGCGGCCACCACCGACTTGAACGCGCGGCGCGACCCAAAAAACATATTCATGCGCTGATCGACAACCACCAGCAGCGGCCGGTCACGCTCTTCGGTATAGGCGCGAATCTGCGGCTTGCCGAGACGCAGCGAGACCTTCCAGTCGATGTGACGAACATCGTCACCAGGCAGGTAGGCGCGAATCTCTTCGAAATTGAGCCCACGTCCACGCAATCGCGACGCGTGACTGCCCGACAGCACACTCGATACCGGTGGCGGCGCGATAAAGCTCAGCCCGCGTGCATGAAACTCGAGCTTCGCCAGATGCGCGGCGTCGACATACACTCGGCCCTCTGCTGACGGTGCAGAGTTCGCAGATTCGGACATCAGGACCACGGCAATCCCCCGCGTCGATGCAACAATGCTTGTTGCATTATGTGTCAGGCCGGCACGGCAACCTTTTCGATCAGCCGGTCGACTACGGCGTCGGCACTGATGTTCTCGGCATTGGCGTCGTAAGAAAGTATCAGCCGATGCCGCAGCACCGGATGAACGACGGCGCGCACGTCGTCGGGCGTGACGAAGTTGCGGTCCTGCAGCCACGCCTGCACGCGGCTCGCACGGTCGAGCCCAATCGAACCGCGCGGGCTCGCACCAATTTCGATCCACTTGCCGAGGTCGGCGTCGAGTTCCTTGCCATGCCGCGTGGCATTGACGAGCGACACAATGTAGTTGTCGATCGCCGGCGCAACCGCGATCTGCCTGATTTCTTCACGCACCGCGAAAATGACATCTTGTGCGAGGACACTGGGTGCAGCGGAGGCGTTACCGCTTTCGCGCCGCAGCAGCCGCAACATCTCGGTCTCGCTTTGTGGCGACGGATAACTAATTAGCACTTTAAGAAGAAACCGGTCCATTTGCGCTTCAGGCAACGGATAGGTACCTTCCTGTTCGATCGGATTTTGCGTGGCCATGACAAGAAACAGATCCGCCATTCGATGAGTTTTTCCCGCCACGGATATCTGCCGCTCTTCCATCGCCTCTAATAATGCGGATTGGACCTTGGCTGGCGCGCGGTTAATTTCATCGGCAAGAATCAGATTGCCGAAGATCGGGCCCGGCTGAAAGCTGAGTGTGCGTTCCGCGCCACTTTGCAGCAGCGTTTCGGCACCGGTGATGTCAGACGGCAACAGGTCGGGGGTGAACTGAATGCGGCTCATGGTCGCCGCGAGCCGTGTGGCGATGGCTTTGACGGTGCGGGTTTTGGCGAGTCCGGGGAGGCTTTCGAGCAGCACGTGGCCGTCTGCGAGTAGTGCAATAAGTACCTGCCGGACAACGGCTTGCTGGCCCACTATCGCTTCGTTGACGCTCGATTCGAAGCGAAGGATCGTTTCGCGCATAGTTCTTGATTTCCCCAATCATTTGGTGGTGAGACAATTTTGAATGCCAACGATCGCCGCCAGATACGTTAATACACGAGCGGTCTTTCGTCAAAAGTTTTGCCAATGAGTAAAAAAAAGCGTGAAATGTGTTTGAAAAGTTGATAGCCTTCGTGTCACGTTCGCTAACCAGCATGCGACACATTTCTAATTGACAAAATCGCTATTCGGTATCACCAAGCTTATTCCGTGCCAATAAGAACTGGCCAGGTTTGGTAAAGGGCCAGCAGCTTCACCCGTATGAGAGAAGGGATGATGAGTTCAGGAAAACGTGGCACGGAAACGGCTGCCCGCTCTGCAGGCGCGCCTTCCGCAACCCCGGCGCCCACCGCGCGCTATCGCAAGCTGCTCCTGTGGGGCTCACTCCTCGTCATGCTTCCCGCATGCGTGGGCGCGGCGGTCAGCTGGGCCGTCACCTCACATAGCCAACCTCACCCGCAAGTCGTCTACGGTGACGGAACGCATGGCCCGCTCGGCATGGCCTGGGTTCCAGGCGGTCAGTTCCTGATGGGCAGCGATTCAAAGCAGGCACAGCCCAACGAACGCCCGGCCCACAAGGTGCGCGTGCATGGCTTCTGGATGGATCGTCATCACGTGACCAACGCCGAATTCCGGAAATTCGTAGAAACAACCGGCTACGTCACGACCGCCGAGAAGAAACCCGATTGGGACACCCTGAAAGTGCAGTTGCCGCCCGACACCCCGCGTCCGCCTGACAGCGCAATGGTGGCCGGCGCCATGGTGTTCGTCGGAACCAATCACCCTGTGCCGCTGGAAGACTATTCGCAATGGTGGCGCTACGTGCCTGGCGCGAACTGGCGCCACCCCACTGGGCCGGACAGCAACATCATCGGCAAAGACGATCACCCGGTTGTTCAGGTTTCCTACGAAGACGCGCAGGCTTATGCGAAATGGGCCGGCAAACGCCTGCCCACTGAAGCCGAATGGGAGTTCGCCGCGCGTGGCGGCCTCGAGCAGGCCACTTACGCATGGGGCAATCAGTTCGCGCCGAACGGCAAACAGATGGCCAATGTCTGGCAAGGTCAGGAGCCGCAGTCGTTCCCGGTAGTCAGCCCCAAGGCGGGCGGCGCACTCGGCACGAGTCCGGTCGGCACCTTTCCGGCTAACGGCTATGGCTTGTCGGACATGACCGGCAACGCCTGGCAGTGGGTGGCCGACTGGTATCGCGCCGACCAGTTCCGGCGTGAAGCGGTGAGCACCAGCACGATCGACAACCCGGCTGGCCCGCGCGCTTCGTGGGACCCGGCCGACCAGGGCGTACCTGTGGACGCCCCCAAGCGCGTGACGCGCGGCGGCTCGTTTCTCTGCAATGAAGCCTATTGCCTGAGCTACCGTCCGAGCGCGAGGCGCGGCACCGACCCGTACAACAGCATGTCGCATCTCGGCTTTCGCCTCGTGATGGACGAAGACACCTGGAAGCAACCGCTTGCGCGTCAGGAGTCGGCCCGCGCCGCAGGCGCAGACGGAAGCTAGGGCGCTCTGCCCTTTCAAGCTGTACCCCTTTCCCCGCGCGTCCGCTCGCGGGTTGTGGAATCGTGCAATCAGAATGGAGGTTGGATGCGTTCAAGCTGTCAGCCAGGACGGTCGGAGCATGTCGCGGGTTCGACCCGCGCTGCGGGTAGGTCTGCATTCGGGTCGGCGCTCGGCGCTGCCGTGGTCGCGCTCAGCGTCGCGCTAGCCGCCGCCGGTTGCACGACGCCTGGTGGTACGAACGCACCACCACCGCCGGCAGCAGTCAGCTCGACCGCCGCACTGCCGTCCTGGCGTGACGGAGCGGCCAAGCAGACGATCGAGAAATTCGTCGCCGACGTCACCCGCGAAGGCTCGCCGAACTACGTGCCGCCTGCGGAGCGCATCGCCGTGTTCGACAACGACGGCACGCTATGGAGCGAGCAGCCGCTGTACTTCCAGTTCGCCTTCATGCTCGACCAGGTGAAAGCGGCTGCGCCGAAGCATCCCGAGTGGAAGAAGAATCCGGCCTTCAAGGCGTTGGTCGCCAAAGACTACGGCGCATTGGCAAGCCAGCAGAAACAGGTGCTGCAACTGGTCGCCGCCGCCAATAGCGGCATGACCGTGGACGACTACGACAAGACCATCCGCGACTGGCTGGCCAACGCGCGGCATCCGAAATTCAACCGACCCTACACCGAGCTCGTCTACCAACCGCAACTGGAGTTGCTCGCCTACCTGCGCGCCAACGGCTTCAAGACTTTCATCGTGTCGGGCGGCACCATCGAATTCATGCGTCCGTGGGCAGAGAAAGCGTACGGCATTCCGCCCGAGCAGGTGATCGGCTCGAGCCAACTCGTGCAGTACCAGATGCATGACGGTCAAGCCGCGCTGGTGCGCCAGCCGAAAATCGATTTCGTCGACGACGGCCCCGGCAAACCTGTCGGCATCTATCGGAATATCGGTCGCAAGCCCATTCTCGCGTTCGGCAATTCGGACGGCGATCAGCAAATGCTCGAGTACACGACGTCCGGCAGCGGCCCGCACCTCGCGTTGCTGGTGCATCACGACGACGCCGTACGCGAATTCGCGTACGACCGCACCTCGAAGATCGGCAAGCTCGACAAGGCGTGGGACGAAGCGATCGCCGACGGCTGGACCGTGGTCAGCATGAAGGACGACTGGCAAACCATCTATCCCGCGCCGAAGCAATAGTCGGACGCGAGAGAGAGCGCGAGCCGCGTGCAGGTCGCGGCCGCTACGAGGCAACCCGGCGCGCAAGGAACGCGTAACGGGTGAATGAAAGACAACTCCATTGGAGCAACACGATGAGCATGTTCCTGCGAAAGGGGCGCTATGCAGCCGGGGCGACAGTCGTCGCCCTTGCGGCGTTCGCTGCCCTGATTTTTCCATCCATTAACGCGCCCGCGCAGACTCAAGCGCCGGCCAAACCGGCGGCACCACCGGCCACCAGCGCGCCGCAACAACAGCCGGCCACTAAAAATTCGTCCAAACCGAACATTCTCGTGATCTTCGGCGATGACATCGGACAGGCGAATATCAGTGCGTATACGCGTGGTGTGGTGGGCTACAAGACACCGAACATCGACCGCGTTGCAAACGAAGGGATGATCTTTACAGACTACTACGCGGAGAACAGCTGTACGGCGGGGCGTTCGTCCTTCATCACCGGGCAGTCGCCGTTGCGTACCGGGCTCTCCAAGGTCGGCGCGCCTGGCGCTCCGGTCGGCCTGCAAAAGACCGACATGACGATCGCCCAGGCGCTCAAGCCACTCGGCTACGCCACCGGCCAGTTCGGCAAGAACCACCTTGGCGACAAGAACGAGTACCTGCCGACCAATCACGGTTTCGATGAGTTCTACGGCAACCTGTACCACCTGAACGCCGAGGAAGAACCCGAGCGCCCGTACTGGCCGAAGGACAAGAACGACCCGTACGTGAAGAACTTCTCGCCGCGCGGGGTGATTCATAGCACCTCGGACGGCAAGGTTCAGGACACCGGTCCGCTCACGGCCAAACGCATGGAGACCATCGACGACGAAACCGGCGCCCACGCGGAAGAATTCATCCGCAAGCAGGTCAAGACCGGCACGCCGTTCTTCGTCTGGATGAACTACACGCGCATGCACGTGTTCACGCACGTGCGGCCTGAGTTCCGCGGCAAGAGCGGCATGCCCGGCAATGAATATGCCGACGGCATGTGGGAGCACGATCAGGACGTCGGCAAACTGCTTAAGCTGCTGGACGATCTGAAGATCGCCAACAACACGATCGTGATCTACACGACCGACAACGGGCCGAATCAGTTCTCGTGGCCGGATGCGGCGACCACACCGTTCCGCAGCGAGAAAGATTCCAACTGGGAAGGCGCGTTCCGGGTGCCGGCAATGATCCGCTGGCCGGGACATATCAAGGCGGGCGAAACCTCCAACGAGATGTTCTCGGGCCTCGACTGGTTCCCGACGCTGCTCGCCGCGGCAGGCGACGGCGGCGTCAAGGACCGGCTCCTGAAAGGATGGTCACCCAAAGCGGGTGGCGCGAGTTTCAAGAATCACCTCGACGGCTACAACCAGTTGCCTTTCCTGACCGGACAGACGACTAAAGATCCGCGCACCGAGTTCTACTATTTCGACGACGACGGAAATCTGGTGGCGATGCGCTGGGATCAGGACGGCAACGCCTGGAAGGCGGTGTTCTGCGAGCAGCGCGCGAAGGGCAACCTGAACATCTGGGAGGACCCGCTGGTCTGCCTGCGTTTGCCCAAGCTATTTAACTTGCGCATGGATCCCTATGAACGGGCGGACATCACCTCGGATCAGTACAACGACTGGGAAACGAAGAATGTTTATCTGACTGCGATCGCGACGATGAAAGCGTCGACGTTCCTGCAGAGCTTCGTCGCCTATCCGCCGAGCCAGCGTCCCGCGAGCTTCAGCGTGGACGGTGTGCGCCGCCAGGTCGACAAGAAGATTGACGAGTCCTTCAAGAAGCGCGGCCTCGAGTAATATGTAGTGCGGTTGCGCCTGCCGGTTTTGACCGGTGGGCGCAACTTCTGGATGTCGTTTCAACCCTCGTCAAGCCGCTTCAGGTCTATTGACACCGTCCCCACGCCATTCATTCCATGACCGAAACGCTGGCCAACCGTGCCAAAAGCTCACGCCGTGAGCGCCGTGCACATGAACGCGCACAGCGTCGCGACGATCCTCACTTGCATGAGCCCCAGAAAGAAGCCGCCAGTCCAGGCTTGCCCATCGCCTGGCTGCTCCTGCTTCTGTTTGCCTCGGGCGCCGCATCGCTGATCTACCAGGTCCTGTGGATCAAACAGCTCGCGCTGGTGGTGGGCGTCGAGGTGCAAGCCGTCACCACCGGTGTCAGTGCCTTTTTCGCAGGCCTTGCAATAGGCGGCTGGGTCCTCGGCAAGCTCGCCGACCGGCTCGCGCGGCCGTTACGCCTGTATGCGCTGCTCGAAGCCGGCGTGCTGGTGCTGGCCGTCGCCAGCACGTGGATGCTGCCGCATGCCGCAGCGCCGTTTGCCTCGCTGCAAGACCGGATCGGACCGCTGGCCTGGGCGTTACCCTTCGTCCTGGTCGGCTTGCCCGCGGTACTGATGGGCGGCACGCTGCCGGTGCTGATGCGCGCGCTGTGCCCCGCCGCCGCCCACATGGGCCGCTCCGGCGCCCGTCTCTATGCGGCCAATACAGCCGGCGCGATTGCCGGCACGCTGGCCGCGAGTTTTATTCTGATTCCATGGCTCGGCGTGCAGGGCAGCGCATACGCCGCTGCCGCACTGAATGCCGGCGCGGCGCTGGTCGCCGCGCTGCTCGGACGCACGCAGCAGGGCCTCGTGCCGGCAGTAGGGTCACCCTCACCGGCCATATCTCCACGTCAGTCTACGGCTGACGTCGTGCTCGACGCGTCTTCCCCGGCTAGTAACGTGCGGACCGCGCACGACGCGCCCTCCTCCGAAGACATCGCGCGCAACGCGCACGCTTCGAAGGCTCGCCTTGCACTCGCGCTCTACGCGATCGCCGGCGGCGTCGCGCTCGGTTACGAGGTGGTGTGGTCGCAGGTCATCGTGCAATTCATCAGCACCCGCAGTTTTGCCTTCGCCGTGGTGCTGGCCACCTATCTGCTAGGCCTCGCGCTCGGCAGCGCGCTGGCGTCGCGCTATGCCGATCGGGCGCGCGATCCGTGGGGCGTGTTTGCGGTGCTGATCGTGTCGGCCGGACTGGTCGCGCTGCTGGAGATCGCCGTGCTGGGCAACGGGCTGCTGCACTGGCAAAGCCTCGCGCGAGAAGCCGCACTCGGCGCCACCGGCAACCTGTTGACGGCCATGTGCGCGGGCTTCGCGGTGGCGGCCGTGTGCGTCGTCTTCGTTCCTACCCTGCTGTTAGGCGCGGCGTTTCCCTTCGCGTTGCGTCTTAACGTGGACAACCGGCACACGGGGCGCGACGTCGGAGCCGTCGTGGCGCTCAATACCGCCGGTGGGATCGCCGGGACCCTGTTGACCGGTTTCGTGCTCGTTCCGAAGCTGGGCCTCATTCACACACTCGCGGCGCTTGCCGTGCTCGCGGGCGCAGTCAGTCTGGCTGCCGTGTTGCGCGGCTCGGACGTGCGGCCGTTCGCACGCTGGAGCGTGCCTGTTCTTGCCGCGCTGACGCTCATCACCGTCATCGTCACGCCGTCCGACCGGCTCGCCACGCTGCTCGCCGAATC
Organism: Paraburkholderia polaris; assembly: GCF_012927345.1. Classification (GTDB taxonomy): domain Bacteria; phylum Pseudomonadota; class Gammaproteobacteria; order Burkholderiales; family Burkholderiaceae; genus Paraburkholderia; species Paraburkholderia polaris. Next base: position 108,187 of record NZ_JABBGJ010000007.1, on the reverse strand, counting down.
GCGTGGCGGCAATCTGACCTTCTACGAAGAGAGTGCGGGCGGCACGGTGGCAGTCGTCGAACAGAACGCCGGCCAGCGACAATTCCGGCGGCTCTATATCCAGGGTGTCTCCAACTCCGGCGACACCATGGCGTCGCTGCGATATATGCGCCTGCAAGCCCTGCTGCCTTTGATCATCCACCGCGAGACGCCGCGCACGGCGCTGGTGATCGGGCTCGGCACCGGCATTACCGGCGGCGCGCTGCTCACCTGGCCGGGGCTGGAACACCGCGCGGTCGCCGAACTGTTGCCGGCCGTCGTGCGTGCCGCACCGCAGTTCAAGGGCAACTACGCCATGAGCACCGACGCCCGCATGGACATCAGGATGCGTGACGGACGGCGCGAACTGCTGCGCAATGCCGAACGCTACGATCTGATCACGCTCGAGCCGCCGCCGCCGTCGGCCGCGGGTATCGTCAATCTGTACTCGTCGGACTTCTATCGCCTGGCGGCGTCGCGCCTGCAGCAAGGCGGCATCGTCGCGCAATGGCTGCCGTTGCCGACGCAGAATGAAGAGGACACGCGTTCGCTGATCCAGAGCTTCATCCAGGTGTTTCCGCATGCCGCGTTGTGGACCACCGAGTTGCACGAGATGATGCTGGTCGGTTCAATGCAGCCGCTCGAACTGGACGTGCCGCGGATCGAAGCGCGCTTTGCGCAACCGCAGGTCGCCGCGGCACTGCGCGAAGTCGGCATTGCGTCGCCGGCGGCGCTGCTGGCCACCTGGATCACCGACCGTGCCGGCCTCGCGTACTACGCCGCGGACGCCCAGCCGGTCACGGACGACCAGCCTCGCATCGAATACGCCACATGGGTTCGCCACGACGCCTTCCCGACGACGCTGACACACTTGCTGGCACTTCGCACGGCCCCGCCATTGCAGGGTGCCGACGATGCGTTCCGCGCCGCCATGGAGAACTCGCGCGGCGCATTACAGAGCTTCTATTCAGCCGGGCTGGATGCGTATAAAGGCGATCGGGATGCATGGGCGCAGGACATCGGCAATGTCGTCCGCGCGGACCCGGACAACGCCTACTACCGATGGCTCATCGGAGACGGTAGTTAAGCGCACTGGTAAAGTGCCCGTGATTTCGTTGCTCCTCTAACGCATTCAGCCAACTCGCCACGCCGCAATGCCGTTCAAGCCAAATCAAAGAAGCGCCTGCGCCTCGATCATGCTCCGCACGCGGTATCTTCCGGCCGTCGTTGCCCTGAGCCTGTGTTTGCAGGGGTGTACGCTGCGCGGTGCGCCGTCGTATGAAATCTTCGGCGCTTATTTTCCGCTCTGGCTATTGAGCGCTGTAGTCGGGCTCCTCGGCGCGCTCACCGCCCATCGGATCTTCGTTTCCACGGGGTGGGCGCAGATCGTCCCGTTTCAACTCTCAGTCTGCTTGGCCATCGGCCTGACGGTCGCGGTGCTCTTCTGGCTTTCGGGAACAGGACAGCTCTTATGAAAATCGCCGGTTTGCGTAAAGCCTCTGTCAAAGGCCGCGTGATCGCGGGCGTGATCGTCGTACTTGGCGTCGCGGCGGCCTGGTATGGCTATGACCGGACCACCCGGTTTCCATCAACAGACGACGCAACGATCGATGCCGACGTCGTGCACGTCGCTTCGCCGGTCGGTGGCCGGATCATCAGGTTGGCCGTCGAAGAAAACCAGCGGGTTGCAAAGGGCGACGTGCTCTTCGAGATCGATCCTGTGCCTTATCGGCTCGCGGTCGCGCAAACCCAGGCCGATCTCGAACTGGCCCGCGCGGCGCTCGAAACGCGACGCAGAACGATTGTCGGCGAGCGCGCCAATGCGGTCATCGCCGGTGACCAGACCGGCAAAGCAGCACACAACTACGAACTGGCGTCGCGCACCGTGCAGCGGCTCACGCCGCTCGTGGCGAAGGGCTACGTGCCAGTCCAGCAACTGGATCAGGCGCAGGTCGCGCAACGCGATGCGGCGTTATCGCTGAAGCAGGCGCAGGAGCAGAAGCAGGCGACCGCGCGGACCATCGGCGACGAGGCCGACGCCATCGCCGTCGTGCATGCGCGCGAGGCCGCCCTCGCGCTCGCGCAGCGCAGCCTCGACGACACCATCGTGCGCGCGCCGCAGAATGGCTTCGTCACGGGGTTATCGGTGCTGGCGGGCGAGACGATCGCGCCGCATCAGTCGATCTTCACGCTCGTCCATGCGGACGAATGGTTCGCCGTCGCCAACTTCCGGGAAGGCGCGCTTGCCCGAATCCAGCCGGGAGATTGTGCGACCGTTTATTCGATGATCGACCGCAGCCAGGCCATTCACGGCAAAGTGATCGGCATCGGCGCGGGCGTTAGCGATTCCGACCGTATCAATCTGCCGCGCACCTTGCCGATCGTCCAGCAATCCGTGAACTGGGTGCGGGTCGCCCAGCGCTTCCCCGTGCGTGTGCGGCTCGACGAGCCGGCCGCCCGGCTGGTGCGAATCGGTGCAAGTGCCATAGTCGAGGTCCGGCATGGCGCAGCCTGCCGGTGATCTTGCCCGACCGGGCCCCGCCGACATCCTGAAGCTGCTTGCGCCCTACCCCGGGCGCGCGGCGATGGCGACCCGCATCGCGCTGATTTGCGCGCTGACGGCGTTCGTGACGAGCGTGTACGGCACGCCGGAAGCCGCGATCTCCGCTTACGTCGTGTTCTTTTTGAACCGGCCCGATCGGGTCTTGAGCGTGGTGCTGGGCTCGGCGCTCCTGGTGCTGGTCACGCTGGTCGTCGGGCTCGTCATGGTGGTGGCCATGTTCGCGCTCGACGATCCCATGTGGCGGGTTGCGTGCATCGCGGGGTTATCGTTCGGTCTGCTGTTCGTGACCTCGGCGAGCAAGCTGCGGCCCGTGGGCGCGATCATCGCTATGATCGTCGGCTTTGCGCTCGACGAACTCGGCAGCGTACCGTTCGGCGAAGTGGCGACGCGCGCCCTGCTCTACGCCTGGCTGATGGTCGCGATTCCGGTGGGCGTCTCGATCGGCGTTAACCTGTTGATCGCGCCGTCGCCGCGGAAGCTCGCCGGCCGCGAGTTGGCAAAGCGTCTGCGGCTTGCTGCCCGGAGCCTGGTCGAACCCGAGGCGACAGCCGACGCCCTCAGCGCATGCCTGCGCGAAGGCGACGCGGAAATCGGCACGTGGCTCAAGCTCTCGGTGGTCGACGGGTCGTCGGTGCGCGACGATGTCGGGCCGCTGCGGCATGCCGTGTCGTCGACGCTGGCGATTCTGGTCGCGGCCGATCTGGCGGCCAGCGAACCGTCGGGACGGCTGCCAGCATCGTTCGCCGCGCCGATCGCCGGGACGCTGGAGGACATGGCCCGGATGCTCGAGGCAGGTGGCTATCCGGTCGACATCGAACTCAGGCTGCCCAACGTGACAGAACTGACGCCGCTCGCGCGACTCCTCGTTGAGGATCTGCATGCTGCGATCACCCGCTTCGCCGTGGTCGAAGTGCAAACCGATGGCGGTGCCGATGTCGATGTCGATGTCGAAGGCAAAGGCGAACGCGAAGGCGAAACCGACGCGCGAACCGGGGCACGCGCTCAAGCTCAAGTCAAAGCCAAGACCCCGCCGGCACCCGTCGGCAAGCGCGGCGGGTTCTTCCTCCCGGATGCATTTACCAATCCCGACCACGTCCGCTACGCGCTGAAGACTACCGTGGCGGCAATGTTCTGCTATCTGCTTTATTCGCAGATCAACTGGCCGGGCATTCACACCTGCTTCATCACGGTCTACATGGTGTCGCTCGGCACCACCGCCGAGACCGTCGAGAAGATGACGCTGCGGATCGCCGGCTGTCTCGTGGGCGCGCTCCTCGGTACCGCCGCAATCGTGTTCGTGACGCCGGTGCTAACGTCCGTCGCCGGGTTGATGGCGCTCGTGCTGATCGGTGCGTGGCTGTCGGCGTGGGTCGCATTCGGTTCGCCACGTATTGCGTATGCCGGCTTCCAGATCGCCTTGGTGTTTTTCATGTGCGTGTTGCAGGGGGCGGCGCCTGGCTACGATCTGACGCTCGCGCGGGATCGCACGATCGGGATCCTGATCGGCAATGTCGTCGTGTATCTGGTCTTCACGCGCATCTGGCCGGTCACCGTGGCCGCGCGGATCGACACCGGGCTCGCCGCGCTGCGGCAGCAGTGGGAACGACTGACGGCCCTGCCTGATGCCGTCACGCGCCGGGCACAGGCCGCGAGCGCCATGGCTCAGTGCGGCGCGCTGGAACAGGACCTCGCGCTGATGCATTACGAGCCGTCGTGGGTCCGCCCCGAACCGCAGTGGATCGCCGAACGCCGCAGCGCGCTGGCCAGGCTCGACGCGCTGGAAGGACCGATGTTCCTGCTCGCCGAGCGTCGACCGGGCGATGCCGCGATTGAAGGCTGGCTTAAACGGGTTGTGGGTGGGCTGGTGGTGTCGGCGGGCGGAGGCGGTGCTGGGGATGCTGCGGATGCTGCGGATGCTGCGGGTGCTGCGGGTGCTGCGGGTGCTGCGGGTGCCACGGGTGCCACGGGTGCCACGGGTGCCACGGGTGCTGTCAGCGTACAACGTGCAGGCGGCGCAGCGGGCGCAGCTTTGCCGGTTGCTCCAGGCCCAGCTTTTCCAATTGCTCCAGACGCAGCTTTGCCGCTCGCGCACGGCCCGGCTTTACCGGTCGCCCCAAATGCGGCTTTACCGAAAGCAGCAGCCGACGACGACACACGCATCGCTTTGCTGAACCTCGGCGATGCACGCCTCACTCAACTCGAACACGCTGCGTCGAACGACGCGGCGAAGGAACTCGCAACTCATGCGCCGGCTTAACCCACGATTCGCACTGGCGATCCTGGCCGCGGCGGGTTTGGCCGGATGCGCCACGTCGTCCCTCGACATGGCGCCGGACAGCCCCGACCGTCCGTGGCAACCGCAGACGGATGCGGCCGGCGCGATCGTGCCGGGGCCGACTAGTTCGGCTAGTTCGGCTACTTCGGCTACTTCGGCTACTTCGGCTAGCTCGGCTGCAACGGCTGCAACCGCACACGGCTACACGTTACCCGCGAATCCCGCCCTCGCCGCCGTGCCGCCTCCGCCAGCGCTGGAGCAGGCGCATGCATACGACCTACCCGAACTGATCGATCTGGCGGAGTCGGCGAACCCGCTGACTCGCATCGCCTGGAACGACGCACGCAATGTGGCGCTCGCGGCCGGCATCGCGAAGAGCGCGTACCTTCCGCAACTGTCGGTCGCGGCGATGGGGCAATATGCCGGCCTTCATGATTCGAGTTCATCCGTGCTCGGCGATTCGTCGGCGAGCGCAACGGGGCACGGCATGACTTCGGTGGTCGCGCTGCAATGGCTGCTGTTCGATTTCGGCGGACGCGCCGCGCGCGTCGAGGCCGCGTCGCAGGCATCGGTGATGGCGAACATCGCCTTCACTGCAGTCCACCAGCAGGTGATTTTCGACGTCAGCGTCGCGTTCTACGCGTACCAGGCCGCGCGCGCCCGCATCGCGACAACGCAGCAAGGCCTCGACAATGCCGAAGCGATCCTGGCCGCGGCGCAGTCGCGCTACAAGCATGGCATTGGCACCGTCATCGAAGTGGCGCAGGCCAACCAGAATCGCGCGCAGGCGAAGCTCGCACTCATCCAGGCCCAAGGCGCCGAAAGCAACAGCTATCTCGCGCTGATCTCCGCGATGGGGATTTCTCCGCTCTCGAAACCCAGGATCGCGGAGATGCCGGCGCACACGCTCCCGGCGATCACGAACGATTCAATCGACCGGATCGTGTCGTCCGCCATCGCCCGCCGCCCGGACGTGTTGAGCGCCTATGCGGCCGAACGGGTCAATCTCGCGAAGGTGAAGGCGGCCGAGTCGGACTTCATGCCGAAGGTATTCGTCTCGGCGACGGGGGCATACAACACCGGCAGTTCGTCGATCTCGGCGGTTCCGGCCATCGGTCAGCAGTTGCCGACGGTGAACCTGAGCGGTGGCCGCTACGGCGGCAGCGTGATCGTCGGCGTGACAATTCCGCTGTATGACGGCGGCTTGCGATCGGCGGTGCTCGCGCAGGCGCGCAACGACGCCGACAGCGCCTCGACCCGTCTTACGCGAAGCCGTGAAGAAGCGGTCCGGCAAATCGTCGCTGCGCAGAACACGTTGCAGACCAGTCTTGCCGCGCAGGCGGCTGCTAAAGAATTGCTTGCTGCGGCGCAGACGACTTACAACGCCGCGTTCGACGCCTATCGGCAAGGTGTCGGCTCGGTGACCGACGCGCTGCTCGCGCAGAATCAATTGCTCGCGGCGAAGAACGCGGACGCGGATAGTTACAGCAGTGTGTTGTCGGCAGCAGCGGCGCTTGCGCTGGCGACCGGGTCGGTTGAGTCGATTCCGATGCGTGACAATTGGTGAGGGAGTCTGAGGAGCCCTATGGGTCAGGCGATCTGCCTTAAGTCCATAGACCGGTAACGCAGGCCCTCGCCGAAGTTCGCCAGCATCTGGTGTCGCAGAAAGCGCTCGTGCCCGGCAGGACTGCTCCAGCGCCCCGATACAAAACGGACCGCCTGACAGACACAATTTGCCTTACACCACGCCAGCATTTGGAGCTCGCGACGACCGGGCCACGACGGCGCACGCTTTTTGCTTCACGAAAGTACCTGTCGCAAGGCGACGGCGACGAACAAGCGGGCGATAAGCCCGCCACGTGAGGGCATCTGCCCAGCCGACCCGCGGTGGAGGAGCTATGCGAGCAATCCATGACACGTCACACACGGTACGTATTGCAATTCTTGCCGGGGTGATTTCACTGCTTACCGCATGTGGCGGGCATGGAGACAACTCAAGTAGCGGCAGTAGCACTGCCACTCCGGCGGGCGGCGTTAATCTGCAAGTCGTCTCGTTCGGCGACAGCCTGTCGGATGTCGGGACTTATGCGCCGCTCGCCAGCGCGGTGGGCGGGGGACGTTTCACGACCAATCCGGGTCAAGTGTGGACTCAGGACGTTGCGCAATACTACGGCGGCTCGCTAAGCGCCGCGTTCACGATCGACATCACTCATAAACTGAGTGCGCAAAGCGGCTTCGGCTATGCAGAGGGTGGCGCCACGGTCGCGACGCCGGCAAACCAGAACGACTTTCTTACTGACGTGATCGGCAATGTCGAAATGCCGGTCAACCAGCAGGTTTCGAGCTATCTAAGCACGCACGGGAGCTTCAATTCCGGTCAACTGGTACTGGTCTGGGCTGGCGCAAACGACGTGCTTCGCGCCGGTTCGCTGCCGGCGGCGGCGCCGACCGTGCAAACAGCGGCATCCACCCTCGCTCAGATTGTCGGGCAGATCGTTCAGAACGGCGCCACGCATGTGGTGGTGGTCAATGTGCCGAATATCGGCCTGGCGCCCAAAGGCATCACCTCGCCCGACGGCGGAGCCAATCTGACCCAGCTATCCGAACTCTTCAACGGGGACCTGAACGCTGCCTTGCAAGCCGATGGCCTGCAAGGCAAGATCATCCAGATCGACGCTTATACATGGGTAGACCAGATCATCGCGAACTTTCAGGCCAACGGCTTCGCCGTGACAAACACCAGCCAGGCCTGCGACCCCACGAAAACGCCGGACGACACAGCTTTGCTGTGCTCACCGGCGACCTACGTGACGTCCAATGCCGATCAAACCTATATGTTCGCCGACGACCTTCATCCGACGACCCATCTGCATGCACTGTTCGCCCAGTACGTGGAGCAGCAGATCGCACAGAGCGGACTAGGGCACTGACTGCAGCATCACTTCAGGCTGCCAGCAAGAAACTGCCCCAACCGTTCGCTTTTCGGATTGACGAGGATGTCTTGCGGATTGCCTTCTTCTTCGATTTTGCCCTTGTGCAGAAAGACCACGTGATTCGATACGTTGCGAGCGAATCCCATTTCGTGCGTGACCACGATCATCGTGCGCCCTTCTTCGGCCAACGCCTGCATGACTTTCAACACTTCGCCGACCAGTTCCGGGTCAAGCGCTGAAGTGGGTTCGTCGAACAGCATGACTTCGGGCTCCATTGCCAGTGCGCGTGCAATAGCCACCCGTTGTTGCTGGCCGCCGGACAGATGGGACGGATATTTGCTTTCCGTGCCGGCCGTGAGCCCCACCTTGGTCAGGTACTTGCGAGCCCGCGCCTCCGCTTCGGCCCGGCTCAACCCCAACACGCTGATGGGCGCTTCGACGATATTTTCGAGCACGGTCATGTGTGCCCATAAGTTGAAGTGCTGAAACACCATCGATAGCTTGGCGCGCATTTTCTGCAGTTGCTTGCGATCGCTCACTTGCAATGCGCCTTTTCGGTCACGCTTCGTCTGGATCTCTTCCGCGTCGACGGTGATACGCCCAGAGCAAGGCTGCTCAAGAAAATTTATGCAACGCAAAAAAGTGCTTTTCCCCGAGCCGCTCGAACCGATGATACTGATGACATCACCGGCCTTTGCCTTGAGTGATACGCCCTTCAGAACCTCGTTGTCACCAAACTTCTTGTGCACGTCGTCGACAATCAGCTTATACATTCTCAATACACTCCATCTTGGCTGCGGGTAGCCGGTTAATGCCCTTGCGGCTTCAGAAAGGCCAGCAAGCGTGTTTCCATCCGGCGAAACGCCCATACCAGCGTAAAGACGATGGCGGCATACAGCAGGGCAGCAATGCCGTATGCCTGGAAGGAAGCGTAGGTTGCGGAGTTGACGTCGCGCGTCACTTTCAGAATGTCCGGTACGGTGGCGGTGAAAGCGAGCGTCGTGGCGTGCAGCATCAGGATGACTTCGTTGCTGTAGTTGGGCAGCGCTCGCCGCAATGCGGACGGCAGGATGATGCGGGTGTAGAGCTTGAATTTCGACATCCCGAAAGCCTGTCCGGCTTCGACCTCACCATAAGACGTCGCCTTTATCGCGCCGGCAAATATCTCCGTGGCGTACGCACACTCGTTCAGCGTAAACGCGAGCAACGTGCAATTCATCGCACTCCGGAAGAAGGCATCGAGTAGTTCGTGCGAGTGCACGACCTGGAGGCTGTAGAGGCCTGTATAGCAGAGCAGCAACTGGACATAGAGCGGCGTGCCGCGGAAAACATACGTATAGAGCCAGACCGGTCCGGAGATGAAGCGGTTACGCGACGCGCGCGCAACGGCGAGTGGAACGGCGAGACCGAAGCCCAGTCCGATCGACGCAACGAGGAGCCACAAGGTAATGACAAGACCGCTGTAATGGTAGCCGTCGGTGTATAGATAGTTTTGCCAGTATTGCCTGACGAGTTCAATCACAGCGCTGCCCTCCGTACGCCCATCGAATAACGCTTTTCCAGCCAGATCAATGCAAGGTTCGACACGGTTGTAATCACGAGATAGATCGCACCAGCGGTCAACGTGAAAAAGAAAAACTGCAACGTACTCTTGCCCGCATCCTGAGACGCCTTGACCACGTCGGAGAGGCCGATGATCGAGACCAGCGCTGTGGCTTTGACCAGCACCTGCCAGTTGTTGCCGATGCCGGGCAGTGCGAAGCGCATCATTTGCGGGAACATGATCCGGCTAAATACTCGCCATGAGCTCATGCCGTAGGCGTAGCCAGCCTCGAGCTGCCCGCGAGGAACAGCGAGAAACGCGCCGCGAAACGTCTCGGTAAAGTAGGCCCCGTAGATAAAGCCGAGCGTGATGACGCCGGCAACAAACGGGTCGATGTCGATCTGATCGACACCCAGCCAGTCGGTCAGATTATTGAGCAGGATCTGAATGCCGTAGAACAACAGCAGCATCAGCACGAGGTCAGGAACCGCGCGAATCAGCGTCGTATAAATCGTGCCGAGGCGAGACAGCACCCGGTTGGGCGATAGTTTCGCTGCGGCACCGCCAAGCCCCAGCACAAACGAAGCAGCCAGCGACAACATCGCCAGCTTGATCGTTTCCCACATGCCCGCAAGAAGAAGCGGGCCAAACCCGTGAAATAACATGCTTACGTATCCTTGATGGCGAGGCGTTTGATCGCGCAGCGCATCTGTTCTGCACGGCTGATTTCGGGAGCTTGAACAGATGACGCCGCGCCGCCGCGCGGCGAGTGGATCGTGTATATCAACGAAAAAAAGGTGCGACGAGAAAGGCGCTCAGTTGCCGCTCAGCCGCCGTACACGTCGAAGTCGAAGTACTTCTTCTCGAGCTTCTTGTAGGTGCCGTCCTTGATGATGTCGGCGATGGCCTTGTCAACCTTCACCTTCAGGTCGGCGTCGTCCTTGCGCATGCCGATGCCTGCGCCATTGCCCAAGACCTTTTCATCGACGATATCCTTGCCGGCGAACGCAAAGCCTGCGCCACGCGGCGTCTTCAGAAAGCCGATTTCAGCTTCCACCGCATCTTGCAGCGAAGCATCGAGGCGCCCCGAGAGCAGGTCGGTATAGACCTGATCCTGGTTCTGGTACGGCACGACCTTTGCGCCCTTCGGCTCCCAATAGGTCTTCGCGTACGTTTCCTGGATCGTGCCCTGTTCGACACCGATCGTCTTGCCGGCCATCGCTTGCGGCGTCGGCAGCAGCGGCGAGCCGGCCTTGGCGACGAGGCGCGTCGGCGTGTTAAACAGTTTCGCCGAGAAGGCAACCTGTTCCGCGCGTTGCGGCGTCATCGACATCGACGACAGCACGCCGTCAAATTTCTTCGCCTTCAGCGCGGGGATCATGCCGTCGAAGTCGTTTTCAACCCACACGCATTTCGCCTTCAGACGCGCGCAGATTTCGTTGCCGAGATCGACGTCAAAGCCGACGAGCTTGCCGTCCGTGCCCTTTGATTCAAACGGCGGATAGCTGGCATCTACGCCGAACCGAACGGTCGACCAGTCTTTTGCATACGCACCGGTTGCAACGGCGGCAAGTGCGATGCACAGGACGAACTTCTTCATAAACTCTCCAGAAACGGTCTTCGAGGCGCTGAACGGTGCGGGGCGAACTACCCCCGTCTCCGTGGATTCTACCCAGCGATGTTGTATATACAGGGTGATTTTTACTTCGTACGCGCCTGCATCACCTTATGTTGTATAGACATCATGGTAGCGAGTCCACTTTCAACACCGCAAGTAGGGTTTGCGCGCATGATGCGCGATTTACGCTCGAATTTACGGGAGTTTACAAATAGCTACGACAACCTGAATGAGCGCTATCCCTATGCAAATCACGCAAGTTGTATATACATATTTCACTTCAAGGCTCGAACACCCCTGTCTAGACAGGGGTGCGTGGGCAGGGCGAGCGGGTGCAGACGCTTGCCTCGGCCGTCCTATGAGGCGGCCAGTCGTTCGCTCCGGCTGCATCAATCACCGCAAAGATTCGCTCTGTCGTCGCATTTACACGTGCTGCCTTAGGCGTCAGGCGAACGCGACATAAGCCGCCACGAGGATCATGCAGATGCCGAACACTCGCCTTTTCGAGCGTCGAGGACATACACTGAAGCTCACCGCAAAGGGCGAAACCTATCTTCCGGAACTCGCCTGCGCGCTCGATCGCATCGCGGCGGCAACCGTGCGCCTGATGGAGCCTGATGAGCGGCCGTTGCGCATTACCGTCCTGCCGTCGTTCGCGTCCCGATGGCTGGTGCCGCGTCTTGAAGCGTTTCGCACGTGGCTGTTGTCAGAGGCAAGAGGAGAAAGATGTCATGGAACCCGCTGAATTCCTGGCAGCCACGCGACAGTTGGCAGCAGCCGCTGAGATTCTAGCCAAGGCCGGCCCCCAAACATGGCAGTCCGATGCTTTCCAGATGGTCGCGTTTTTTCGCCAATACGACCACCCCGGTTGCGGCTTGAATGCGGTCGTAACGTCCGACAACGCGCTGTTCGCGCGCACGGCTCACGCCGCCCTCACTATGGCTGGACGTAATGAGTTTGCCGCGTCGCACGCGCTTCTCAAACAGGCTCAAGCGCTTTTGTCTGCGACGTGAAAGCAGTGGCCACGAGCGCTGCGAGTAGAACAATGGAGGCGGACGGCACCTTGCAGCTTGCCCCGCTCATGGGCTGACGCTATTCTCCGTTCTCTCCATCACCCCCGACTTGCCGAATATAGTAGGTTGCAGCTTGTCTGTCGGCGAACGCTAATCAGCCCATCGAAAGCGCTTGTCGCGAACAAGCGCTGGCTTTAGCGTGACGTTCGCCAGCCAATGCGGCAACGCGGGGATAAAAAGTGCGAACCTCAGGCCCGCGCGGACGATGGCGCGCAACAACCAACGCAGGTTGTAGCCGACAGCACACAGCACCGCGTGTAGCGTATCCCGATATGCGTTCGACACGACCGTGAACGTACAGTTACGCTCGGCAGCGGCGCGTCAATAGTCTCTCCAGCGCGTCTATGCGACGCGCCGGCCACTCCTGATGGATTAGTACGGCGCGACAACCGGTTGCTGGGCGGTTTCTGCATTTACGCTCGTTGTCTCTTTGGCGGACGGCTGTTTGCGCTTGTTGGCCTTTGCTGTCGCAGCTTGGGCTTGGGCGTGGGCTTCCGCTTGTGCTTCCGCTGCGATCTGCGAGGACTCTTCAAGAAGGCGCGTCGCACGGCTTGCAGTGATGCGGCTTTGAGCGACGCCCTTCGCATCCAAGGCGATCACCTGGAACAGTTCGCGGTCGCAGGTGAGTTCCTGCTGATACTGCTCCCCGGTGTGGACGAGTAATTCAAGCAGGGTCTGCTGGTGTCGGCGTTCCTCTATCGTAATGGCAGGATTCCTACATATTGTGGCCGCAAAAGTGACAAGTGTGTCCAGTTGGTTCAACTGCCGGTTGCAAAGGTCGAATGCCTGCAATGCGAGTTTCTCGTGCTGAAGCGCGTCGACAGGTGGGCGTGAAGCGGGTTGGGATTGTTTAGCGGCTTTGGTCATGGTGCGATCTCCCTGAGACTTCGTTGGATCGCCCGACACTCGCTTGCAAAGTGGGTGAGCGGGCACGTAGCAGGTTGACAGACCGGGATTTCATCAAACCGGCGAGCCTTGCGGCTCCCCACTACGGCCCGCCCATTGGAATATAGACGTGCGCAAGTAGACGCACGCCCCGCCTGGGCGGGTGTGCGGATGAAATCACAGGCTGTCAAACCCGGCCGCCGGGTGTTTCCCGACGGCTTGATGATTATAAATCAGAGTGGGTAGATTGCTTTCAACTGTGCAGGCTAAATGTTGCGTTTGGCCGGCAAGGCGCTCAACGCGACGCTCATTCTTCACCGCGCCACTGCACGCGCATGCGCGCGTTGAACGCGGCAACGTGCAGACGGTCGCTGATATTCCGTGTACAGGACGCTTTCCTGGAGGCGGTGGCCGACGCGACGCTGTGTATTTCTAGCGCCCTCCTTCCATCGCCGTAGCGTCTCTCGACCTGTTGGGACCCCGCCCTTCGGAAAAGATACGAACGCGACATGAAAGGCGTTGATCGGCCGGAGGCGCCATTGAGGTGACGACGTCGGTGACGCAACTACAGGCCGCTTTCCCGCCGTTCGCGTACCGATGGCCGCAAACGTCAGGTCTCACTGTCAGCGACTGCGTGCTCCCGCCCCGCATAGGCCCCTCGATGCAGCGTGAATCCAACGGCAGCTTTTCAAGTTGCAGGCCATCCGCACAACCGCTACCTCAAGGTCAAGGTGCTTTGCCGGCGCGGTCGTTGTCGGCTTCACGCCCCGGCGCGTGCGTGGCCTCCGTTCTGGTTTGTTCGTCGAAGCGGAGTAACGCGGGTGAAAGGAAGCAGCCCATGACCGCGGACAGGATAATAAAAATCGAGGCCGCATCGACCAGCAGTCCGAAGCGCATGAAAATAAAGAAGCAGCCCAGCAGATTAAGCAGATGCAGGACTATACCCAGAGCGGTGATGCCCTTGGGGGCGGCTCTTATGAATACCGCGAAGCGCGAATGGGGGCGAGGCACATACCAGATGATCAGCAGCCCGAACGTCATGATGAAGGCGCATTCTGCCCATTTCAGCCAGGTGGGGCGTCGCAGAAAACGTCCCTCGAAAATCGTCTCGATGACCTGCGCCTGAATTTCGATGCCCGGCACCAGTTCCCCCAACGCCGTCGTGCGCATGTCAGTCACGCCGGCACCGGTCAGTCCGACCAGCACCAATTTGTCCCGGATCCGTTCCGGATCGACGGTTCCCTGCAGGACGTCGCGTGCCGACGCATAGCGGCTCAGCGTCGACCGAATGGACGCGAAATGCAACCAGATGTCACCCCCCGGCTGCGTGGGCACCAGCACATCAGCGACACCGACCGCCTGCACGCCCGATGTGTCGGCATAGACGTCGATCGCCGAAGAGCCCGTGGCGAGGCGGAGCATTTCCATCGGTAGACTGGGGACCAGTTTCTCCCTCAAACCCGTGATGAGGGGAATATGCCGGACTACGCCTTGTTCGAGCGCCACGCTCAGCATCGCCTGCCCGTGGGCCGCAGCCTGCAGTTCCGGCAGGCTGGCGATCACATAGTCGAACCGTTGCACGTGGCCCAGTGGGTCGGTGCCATGAACGAGGATTGGAGCGCTGAGCAGATCGGTGCTGGTGGCGAAGGCCGCATGATCGAGCGGCGCGGCACCTAGTATGGTTGGCGCTGCGCGCAACGATCTGGCGAGAATGGCTTCGTGACTAGGCAGGGCCCGTAGGCCGGCGGCGAGCGCTGCAGCCGCTTTCGGCAGATTGCCAGCCACCTTGTCGGGAGAGGTCTGATCCGGCTCCGGCATGTAAATGTCGAGACCGATAGCCAGCGGTTTCAGTGCCGCAATGGCGTCGATCAGGCTCGCGAGTCGATTTCGCGGCCAGGGCCATTGACCGACGGTTGCGAGCGTCTCCTCATCGATCTCGACAATGGTTACGGGCTGAGCGGTCGGAATCCGTGGGAAGTGACGTTCATACTGATCGAACAGAATTTGCCGGGTTGTTTTAAAGGAGTCGGGAAGCGCCTCGTCGAGCGTGTCCACGAAGGCCGGGCGTAGTATGTCGCTCGGCCATTCGCTACACAGGTTGAGCAGGCTCAGGCCGAACAACACCACCAGTGCCACCGGACGCCCCTGGACCACCCTCAGCAGACTCCTGATCCGGGCAAGCCATGGGTCGAAATAGCGTTTCATCGACGGAAAGGCCGTTCAGCGCCGATGAGTGGCGCGGATCATTGGATTGTGATGACTGCGCGCCGGTTCATGCGATTGGGAACGCCATCTGCCGTGGACACCAGTGGCTCGCGCTTACCCCGGGCAGCGGTCTCTATTTGTTGGGCAGGAATGCCTTGCTTGATCAGGAACGCGGCAACAGTCTGCGCCCGCTGCATGGACAGTCGGTCATTGAATTCCTGAGAGCCCGCCAGATCGGTGTGACCGACCACCACGAGCTGCGGCGCGGGCCAGGTCGCCAGGACGGCTTTTAGCTTGTTAACTGTGGCGGATGACTCCGGAGCCAATTCGGTGGCGGAATCAAAGAGAAAAAAGATCGTAAATGCCATGGGCCGAGGCGGCCGGGCCGCGAGTAGCTCGCTATAGCGTGCCTGCACACTGGATTGGCTATCCATCGTTTTTTCGATGTCACCGCCCTTGGTGACGCCGACCCCGGCGTAAGCCTTGTCTATTGTCTGCTCTCCGGTGGCGCTGTGGACAATGACCGCTCCGACTTTGCCATCAGGATCCGGCAATAGAATAATTTTGTCCGGAGTGCTGCACCCGGCCAGGTATGCCAGCATGACGAATGCCGCTGCAGATGCCAGCCCGCGACGTCGGATTGCAGCCTTCAACGTGCACTCTCCCCTTTATCGCCGACTTCGATAATGAATTCAGTGCCGCGCACGCCCAGTGTGGTAGTCGGCGTGCTGAAGCGGACGGCATCCGGGTTCGCCTTCGCCAACTTTCCGGAAATCACTGCCAGGGAACCGCGTTTGATGGAGGCGTCGAGCACCCCCTCATGGGTCGTGGTATTGAACGCGAATTTGTTCAGATCGAGGATGGTATTGGCGCCGGCCGAGAGTTGGGTAGTGTCACGCAGCGTGATACCGACGGAAGATTCCGGGCCGGTCACTATGCGATCGCTGCCGTAAACCTCGCTGCCGATGGCCGCACCCGAACTTCCTCCAGCCCGTTCGATCTGCACCGTGCCTTTAAGGGTCTTCACGACGCCGGCAGCATCGGCGGCAAGTGCATCGGCGACAGCCATGCATCCGCAGACAAGAATCAAGGCATATTGGATGGCGCGAAGACGCATCGGTGGCACCTGATTGCGTAAAGCTGCTTTCCGCGGGGCAGCGCGACTCCCCGATGTCGACCTGGTGTTGTGAGCGATCATTCCCCAACTGCTCGTGGCGTTGGGGTTTGCGAAGGACGTGCAGAAATACTGCTTCTGGAAGTCTGCTTGAAACGTGTCTGCTGTATCGGACAAAGTATGGCCCCGAAGCAGACACCGCATGGCCGCTAGCAGTTAGCGGTGCAAGTCCGGACTCAGCCTTTCTCAACAAGCCCAGCGTTGCTGAGAAAGTGCAAGTCCGGACTCAGCCTTTCTCAACAAGCCCAGCGTTGCTGAGAAGCCGCTCATAAATGTTGCAGTTGAGTCGCGCGCTCAGTTCGGCGGCGCTTGACTGGATCGCGCCAAGAAGATCAGCCGTCGGAGGCGACGGGACATCGCGACTCGGACCGATCACGCCAATCGAGCCGACCAGGACGTCGCGTCCCCTGAAGATCGGAGCTGCCAGCAGATTGATGCCATCAATGACTTCGCCGTCCGCATCTTCATAGAGACGCTCACGAATTAGCGCCAGGCGTGCCTGAATTTCGGCCGGATCCGTCATTGAGCGGTCGGTGAATTGCTGCAGCTTACGCCTGAGCACGCGCTGTTGCGCGGCTTCGTCCAGATAGGCCAGCACCAGTCTGCCCTGTGCGGAGCAATGTGTGGCCGGGCGATTGCCTGGCTTGACGGAAATCACCACGCCCCGGGTAGATTCCGCCGTAGCAACGACAAGTGCCGAATCGTGAGTGGCGACCGAGAGGACAGCGGTTTGTCCAGTCACATCGCGCAGGCGGGTCAGGTAAGGGTCCGCCAAGGCACGCAGATCAAACTGCTCCGCGGCGGCCGTGCCGAAGAGGACGAGCTTCGCTCCGAGCCGATATTTCTCGGTGAGGGGGTCTTGCTCGACCGCGCCGACCTGTTTCATGGAGGCGAGATGACGGTAGACGCGCGGCTTCGGTTCGTCGACGATCTGCGCCAGTTCGGTGACGCCAAGCGGCCGGCGCGCCAGCGTAAGTTCGTCCAGCAGCCGGAACACAATGCCGACGGATTCGAGGAGCGCCGGCCCGGTGGGCTCCGCCGCAGGTGCAGTGTCGGACGTGCGTGTGCTTGCCAATGTGATTTTCCTCAGGGACGTCGATGTCCGGTATTGCATCGGCAAAAGACTGGCCGATGCAAGCCCGGAAACACGCGATACTGGATTCAGAGGCCCATTAATGTGGCCGCGTTCGTGGCAGTCATTTTACGGACATCGGCTTCGCTGTAGCCAATTTCGAGCGCCGTCTCGATTACGCTGCGGAATCCATCGACAATGGTCGGGTTACCCTTTTGCCCCAGATCGGAGCCCAGAATCGTCAGATCGACCGTACCGGCCTCAATCACCTGACCGAGAAACTCCGGGTCGTAGAACCGGAATTTCGAGCCCGGCACCCACATGCACATTGAGTGCTCCATATAGACGCCTTCCTTCGCCAGTTGGCGCATGTCATCGAGGCTCGCATCGACGACATAGGTCGGATGGTTCACGAGCAGGCGCTTGACGCCCCGCTTGCGCGCTTCTTCGAATAGCGGCCAGATCTCGCTGATGTGCAGGTGTCCGGCGGACAGCACCACATCAGCGGCTGCGATCAGATCGAGAATCGCCTTGACCTCCTCCTTCAACTTGCCGTCGTCGTCGAGCACGGTCAGTGGAATCGACTCGAGCATCTTCTGCGTAGTCTGCGGAAACTTCTCGTTGAAGTGCACATCGTGCTTGTGGTGCGCGATGTGGTTCGCTGACGAAAAAGTCGGCATCCAGACGAGGCGCGCCCCAAGCTTCAGGCCGTGCTCTACAGCATGCACATTCAGACCGCCGACCGAATTGTTCAGCGGAACGCCCGACAGCATCAGAACGCCAAGGTGTGAATAGTGCTTGTTGAGCAGTTCCGTGACCGGCGTCGCGGAGTAGTAGTGGTCCTTCAGCAGTACCGCGCGCAAACCGGCGGCAGAGGCTTCCTGCATCGCCTCGATATGGTCGAGGTAGCGCGGCATCACGGAGGGGCCGCTATGGCAATGCAGGTCGATCGAGCCGCGCAGGATGGCGTCGACCGTTTCGGTTGAATAAGGTGCTGCAATTTGGGTAGTGTCGGAAGCCATGGCTGTCTCCGGATATCAGTTCAGATGGGCGAGATGCGGTGTGCGCGAGGAGCCGCGAAGGCATGCCCGGACTCGCGCGACGTTCATGCGGCGTGAAAGGTACGGGCTAGCTGGGTGAGGCCACTGCTCAATAGCGATTGGTCAGAACCGAGGATGAAAAAGCGCATGCCGCGTTCGGCGTAGCGCCGCGCCGCGCCCGCATCAGGCAGAAACATGCCGACGGTCACGCCTGCGGCCCGTCCCGCCTCGATGGTGCGGTCAATGGCGCGTTCGATACGTTCGTCATCGAGCGAAGTCGCCTGGTACGAGACGGCCAGGTCCGCGCGTCCAATAAACAGACAGTCGACGCCGGGCACGGCAGCGATTTCGTCGACGTGATCAACGGCCTCGGGGTCTTCGATCTGGCACACGACCGATACGGCCGCGTCGTGCAAACGCAGGTGTTCCGTCATCGGCAGCCGGCCATAGCCACCCGCTCGGGGCGAATTGCTGAATCCGCGCACCCCGTCGCGATAGCGCGTGGCCGCTACTGCCGCGCGCGCCTGGGTTGCCGACACGACGTGCGGCACGACGATGCCCGCCGCACCCATATCGAGCACCTGCAGGATGGTCGAAGGTTCAGCGTCCGGCAACCGAACGACGCCGGGCAAGGACGCGGCGGCACAACCCAGCAGGCAGCGGTCGATTGCATCGACGGAGAACGGCGCATGCTCGGCATCCAGTACGACGAAATCCATCCCGGCCGCGCCGGCGATCTCGATGTTCTGATAGTGGGGCGTCTTGATGAAGGGGCCGCACATGGGGTCGCCGCGCCGCAGGCGGGTGCGGAACTCGGTGTTTGTGTTCATGGCGCTCATTCCGACGCAGCGGCAAATTCGTCATGCTGGTATTCGACCAGATGGCGGTAATCCGCACGCAGCGGCGAGAACACATCCAGGTTGAGCACGATCTCGTCGCCTACCGGCTCGGCATAGTGAACAACGTGCGGGGGGATGCGGATCATGCTGCCCGGGCCGCCCTCGACCACTTCATCGGCCAGATGGAAGCGCACCCGCCCCTGCACGATGATCACCAGTTGCTCGAACGGATGACTGTGGGGATTGACGTCCATTCCGGGCGTGAGCCAGTTCATCACGCAGATTGTGTCGTCGCCACGGAAGCCGACGCGTTCGACTCCCTTGCGCACGACTTCGCGCGGCAGGTCGTTCCAGTTGTACAACTTTGCTGTGCTGCTCATGTGAAGTCTCCTTGATCGGTCAGTTGAGCCACGACTACATCGTACTCAGGCTGTCGAAACAGCCCACGTGTTCTCTTGAAAAGAATATCGTTTCTATGAGAAGAAAATATAGTGACGGGAATTCCGTCTGTCAAGCGCGTTTTTCCAAACGGAACGGAAGCGCTTATAGAAAGTACCGAACCCCGTGAAAACCCTGATACGGTTTCATTTGACGTCGCTTCCTGCTCGCCACTATATTTCGCTGGCCAACACGATATTTCGCATAAAGACACAAACGTGCCGAGTGGGATAGTGATTCGCTGGCGCTGGAAACAACTAACGATCGGTCTTGCAGACTGAGGAGATACTCATGCGATTTCTCGCACGCACAAGCTTCGACGATCCGGACGACGACCGGATCTACAACCGGATTGCCACACGCTTGCTGCCTTACCTGCTGCTGACCTACATCGTGTCGTTTCTCGACAAGGTCAACGTCGGGTTCGCCAAGCTGCAGATGGCGGCGGACATCGGCCTGAGCGATGAAGCGTTCGGGTTTGCAGCGGGCATCTTCTTTATCGGCTATTGCCTGTGCGAAATCCCGAGCAACCTCATGCTGCAAAAGCTCGGTGCGAAGTTCTGGATCGCCCGCATCATGGTCGTATGGGGAATCCTCTCCACCTGCATGGTGCTGGTGCGCTCGGAGCACATGTTCTATGTGCTGCGCTTTCTGCTCGGCGTCGCCGAGGCAGGCTTCTATCCGGGCATCGTGCTGTACCTCACCTATTGGTTCCCGACCCGGCTGCGCTCGCAGGTCAATGCGATTTTCTTTCTTGGCATCGCACTGTCCGGGGTGGTGGGCGGCGCGCTGTCAGGGCTCATCATGGCAAGCCTGAGTGGTGTCGGTGGGTTGCGCGGCTGGCAATGGCTGTTTCTGATCGAGGGTGCGCCGACCGTGTTGCTGGGCGTCATCACTTACTTTTACCTCGACAACGGTCCGCGCGATGCACAGTGGTTGCCCGTTGAGGACCGCACCCGGGTTGCAGCCCAACTCGCTTCCGAACATGCCTCGCAACTGGCGGCAGGCACTGAACATGCGTTCGGCGCCGCCTTCAAGGACGTCAATATCTGGTTGCTCGTCGTGGTGAATTTCGCATTGCTCGGTAGTACATACGGTGTTTCGTTCTGGCTGCCGCAAATTGTCCGCAACCTTGGCGTGCGCAGTTATCTCGACACGGGGCTGGTAGCGAGCATTCCGTTCGTTGCTGCTGCGATAGGCATGGTATTGATTGGCCGGCACTCCGATCGCACCAAGGAACGGCGCTGGCACGCGGCGGGTAGCGCGTTCGTGTCGGCAGCCGGACTCGCGTTCGCCGCACTGTGCTCGGCGAGTCCGGTGCTTTCGTTGATCGGCTTGTCGTTCGCGATGATCGGCGCGCTCGCCGGTCTCGCGGTGATGTGGTCGCTGCCCGGCGTTCTGTTGACGGGAACAGCGGCGGCGGCAGGGATCGCCTTGATGGCGACGGTCGGTAATCTGGGCGGCTATGTGACGCCGTATGTGATCGGCGTGCTCAAGCAGCGCACCCAGCATCTCGAGTACGGCCTGTATGCGCTGGCGCTTCTGACCCTGGTGGGCGGTCTGGCCATGTTGTGCCTGCCGAAACTGCGCGTGCAGCCTGCCCCGCTCGATGAAGCGCCGGCGCCTCGAACCCACATTTGAAACCTTTCGTATAAGCCGGCGCTAGCCGGAGGCGGCCGGGTGAAAACCCAGGCCGGCCGCCGTCCCAACCGATTGCCCTATATAGCGCTCCCCCGCGAATGCCGACCGGCTCGCGGCCGGATTTGTGCAGCCCAAAAAAAGGAGACTAAATGAATCAGCACATCCAACCCGTCAAGCTGACCGTCGCCGGCATGCTGTGCTTGTTAGCGGCTACGCATGCGCACGCCCAGGATTCGTCGGTCACGCTTTACGGCCTGTTAGATACCTTCGTGGAAATGACCAATGCGGGTCAGGGGGTGACGACGCGAATGGCATCCAGCGGGCTTTACGCGTCGCGCATCGGCTTGCGTGGCAGTGAGGATATCGGTGGAGGAAATCGTGTCAACTTCACGCTCGAAGACGGCATCAATACCAACAACGGCACGGCTGCGGACCCCACGGCGGCGTTCAACCGGCAGGCCTGGGTGGGCATGTCGGGCAACTGGGGAGACCTGCGTATTGGCCGCCAGAACACGCCGCAGTTTCTGATGATCAACCGCCTTGACGCTTTCGGCGGCGCCACCATGGCGTCGGGCCTCGACAATCTGGCGACTTACACGTTTCGCGTCAGCAATTCGGTCAGCTATCAGACGCCTACCATTGCCGGTATCAAGGCCCAGATTCTCTACGGCCTGAGTCAAAGCACGACACCGCAGAATGGACACGGCAATATTCACGTGAGTGCCGAATATGCACACGGCCCCGTGTATCTGGGTGCGAACTACGAGCGGATCACCAGCGCAACGGCAAATGACGTGCAAAGCGATGGCTTCTTCGGCGGATCGTACGACTTCGGCACGATCAAGTTGTTCGCTGCATATCATCACGCACAAGATACGGCGCACCTCTACGATAAGGACGTGTACTCGGTATCCAGCGCGTACACGCTCACCCCGTTCGATATCGTGTCTGCCGGCTACGCTTACGCGTACGACCGGACCTCGGCAGGCAACGACGCCGGTGAGGTCAGCTTGATGATCCGGCACACGTTTTCCAAGCGCACTTTGCTTTACGCTACCGCGTCGCGGATCGATAACCACAACAAAGCCGCTTTCACCATGATGGGCGCCGCTGTCGCGGGCTTGCCGTTGTCACACCCGGGTTATAGCCCTGCGGGCGTCCAGATCGGTGTCGTGCATTTCTTCTGATGCCGGAAATGGAAGGGTCAAGCCGACGTAGCGGAGCTTCCGCTACGTCGGCTTTTTTGACGATGTTGCCCGCCCGTCGCCACCGATCTAAAAAGGTTCTCAAACATAGGAAGCTGTCTTTCGTGCAGAAGCGCGGGCCCTTTGACGACCAGGTGGCCGCAGGCTTGCTCCGACGCACTGTATGTCAGGTAGGCGCACCATCAGAAAGGATTCAGCCTGACGAGCCTGAGATCCGAAAACCGTTTTACGCATCAGAGTACATTGGTATACACTCGTACTCAATATAAGAACCTGCCTAACAACGGCGCTTTTGTGAAGTACAGGAGAGCGTCGCGACAGTTCGTGGCGCCTCGTCTACCGCAGCGGCATCAGGACTTATGGAGGAGCGATGCAACAGATATGTCTGAAAGCCGTATCCATACGGGGCGGCATGTCGAATGCGCTCATGCTCCGCCAGTCGGATCCGTCGCGCGACCGCGCCGCGTGGTCGGCCGCCGGGACCGGCAGCAAAGGCGTGCACATTCAGTCAGCTAACGTCTATCGCAATGCACACCGGCTCCTCCAAAATGAACGGCTCTGTCGCGCGCAAGCTGCCGCTCAGGATGCAACGTCATGACCAACCTTGCGCGCGATTTCACTGAACTTATCCTCGGCTGGTCCGCGGACGATCCTGCGTTGATCGAACGCTGCCAGTTGCTGCTGACGGACGGCGTCGCGGTGGCCGCAGCCGGCGCAT
The DNA here is from genome assembly GCF_012927345.1 of Paraburkholderia polaris. Classification (GTDB taxonomy): domain Bacteria; phylum Pseudomonadota; class Gammaproteobacteria; order Burkholderiales; family Burkholderiaceae; genus Paraburkholderia; species Paraburkholderia polaris. The sequence goes on along the minus strand of NZ_JABBGJ010000007.1, from coordinate 84,947 downwards.
CGGAGCCAGGACCGACGCACATGGCTCAGTTGTCGCAAGAAGAATTGCCGTGCGCCGGCTCGGCCACCGTCATTGGCCATGGGTTTAGCGCACCGCCGACAATCGCCGCGCGCATCAACGGCATGTCGATGCACGTGCTCGACTACGAGCCGATGTGGAATCCGCCGAATCACGCGGTATCGACGCTGCTGCCGGCGCTGCTTGCACTGGCCGAGCAACGCGAACATGCGTCGGGTGAACCGCAGGGCGAGGCGCTGTTGCGCGCGTTCGCGAAGGGTATTGAAGCACAGGGACGGCTGCGTCTGTCCTCCGCGCAGATCGAGCCGGCTCAGTTAAGCCTGCATCCGCCGGGCGTCGTCGGGCCGTTGGCGACGGCGCTCGCATGCGCGGACCTGCTCGGGCTCGACACGTCATCCGCGACCGCGGCGCTTTGCATCGCTGCGTCGCGCAGCGGCGGACTGCTGGCCAACATCGGCTCGCAAACGAAAGCGCTGCATTGCGGCGACGCTGCCGCACACGGTCTCGAAGCCGCGCTGCTCGCGCGTCGCGGTTTCACCGCAAGTGCCGACGCGATCAGTGGACCGCGCGGCTGGGGCCACGCCTACTTCGGCGAACGCTTCACAAGCGCTCCCCTGCTGGCGCCGCTCGGCGCGGGTCGTGCTCTGGTCCCGGGCCCCTCGTGGAAGCTGTTTCCTTCGCAATTCGCGACACATTTCGGCATCGCAGCCGCGCTCGACGCCCGCGCGCAAATCGATGCTTCCGGCACATTCAGCGCACACGATGTCACGCGGATCGAACTGCACACGCCAGCAATGCCGTACATCGACAGACCGCACCCGGAGACCGGACTCGACGGCAAGTTCTCGTGGCAATACACGGCGTCGATTGCGTTGCTGGACGGTAAAGTCGAACCGGCGTCGTTCACCGATCGCCGCCGTTTCGCCGAAGACGTAGAGGCGCTGCTCAATCGCTTCACACTCGTTGCCGACCCGGGCATTTCCGGCGCGTTCGACACGATGCACGTCGAGATCGCCGTGCGTCTGAAGGACGGCCGTACCGTCACCTCACGCTGCGACGCACCGCCCGGAAGCTGGAGCCGCCCGGTTGGCGCTGAAGCGGTGACGAAGAAAGCGCGAGACCTATTGGAAAGCGCGCTCGGTCACGAACGTGCGGATAACACGCTGAAGGCGGTCATGCAGCCACCGCGGCTTCTGAGCGTGCGCGCGCTGATGGCGTGTCTGCGCTAAATGCCGTCGCAGCCGACTTATACTTGTTGTACCGCCTGCCGTGTGGCGATCCATACGGCAAACCATTCCGGACATAACGACATCGAAGGTTAGACCTGTGAGTGAAAAGTCCAATGCCACGAGCGGCGACGCCGAACTAACGACGGATTTCGGGCAAGGCTCCCTTGCGCAATACGTTTACGCGCAGTTGCGTCAGGAGATTCGCGACCGTCATCTCGCGTCCGGCGAGCGGCTGCGCGAAACGGATATCGCCGAGCGTCTCGCCGTCAGCCGCACCCCAGTGCGTGAAGCGCTGAAACGACTTGAAAGCGAGGGGGTCGTGCGCTTCGCGCCGCCGCGCGGTTTCGTCGTCGTGCAACTGTCGCCGAAACAGGTGATGGAGTTATACGCGATGCGCAAAGTGCTGGTCGGCGCGGCCGCCCGCTTCGCGGCGGAGCAGGCATCGCCGATCGAGATCCTGTCGATGCAGCAGGTCATCGTGCAACTCGAACGCCTGAAGATTCCCGACGAAGTCGCGTCGCTGAATCGCCGGCTGCATGAAATTATCGTAGCGGCGGCGCACAACGAGTATTTGTACAAGACTTCGAACGTGCTGATCGACGCCCTTGGCCTGCTCGGCTCGACCACCTATTCGGTGCCGGGGAGAATCAAAAGCGGGTTGAAAGAGAACAAGGAAATCGTCGCATGTATCGCGCGGCACGATGCAGATGGTGCCGAGGATGCTGCCCACCGTCACGTGGCGGCGGCGACCGAACTCCGCTTGCAGATGCTATTTGGCGCTGAAATGGACACGAGCGGTACGCGCTCGGGCGGCGGTGCCTGAGCCTGAGCCTGAGCCTGAGCCTGAGCCTGAGCCTGAGCCTGAATGTATTAAAAGGTAGTGAAGGTATTGAGGCAAGCCCAGCGCTGCCTGACGGCTTGCTCAGGCACCACGCAATAGACGCGCCAGTGATCGCACCTTGCGCCGGCCCGGCGCGAGCAGCACCTCAAGCAGCGCATCCACTCTGTCCTGAGACAGACGCAGCCCGGCGGTTCCCCGGAACTTGGCGGCAATCGCGTTTTCGTCCAGCGCGCGGACACCACTGCCAAGATTGACTGGCACATGTTCGGTCCGCTCGCTGCCGTCGATGAGCCGAACCGTCACACGCCCCGAAAAATACTTCGGAAACTCGGTATCCGGATCAACGATGCAACGCACCTTGCTCGCCAGCTGAAGAATCTGAGGATCAGCGAGACCTCCAGCTTCGAGTTCCGCAAGACCGAAGCGGCCACGCAACAGACACGTCGCGACAACGAACTGCGCGCTGAACTTCGCTTCATAGTCGCTCTGGGGCACCATCTTCGACGCGGCCGGTTCGGCCACAATCGGCATGGTCGGCGCAGGCAGCATGCAGATTACTTCGTCGATACCGGCGGCGTTCGATAAGCCAGGTTGCAGCAACAGCGCGGCTTCCGCGCAGCCGTGAATGAAGTGGCAGACGGGGTACGGTTTAATTGCCGTACCGAGCATGGCCCAATGTTCGCCCAGGCCCGCGCCGATCGAAGCGGCATCGACCTCGCCCGCGTGCTGCTGCAAGTGCGAATCGAACAAGCCGAAACGGCCTTCATAGGGCCGCGACGGTCCGGCGAAGCCATTCTGCGCGAGATGCGCTGCGGTGATACCCGCGAGCGCGCCCCAGCCGGGATGCATGCGCTTGGTCCAGGCGCCCTCCTCGAGAAACACCTGCACGCCCGCCGCGGTACTCGCCGCAATGCCCTGCGCGGCCACCAGTTGCGCGGCGTCGAGACCCATCAGCTTTCCGGCGACAATCGTCGAACTGAAGTGGGACACAATGCCAGTCGCGTGAAAGCCCGCGTGATGAAATCCGCCTTTTACCGCTGCGCCAATCCGGATCGCCGTCTCCATGCCCGCGACGTAAGCGGCGAGTAACTCGTCCCATTCCGCATCGACGGCTTCTCCAATAGCGAGCGCCGCGGGCAGGCATGCGACCGTCGGATGCACGATGCTGAGCGGATGGGTATCGTCGAAATCCAGACCGTGAATCAGGAAGCCATTCGCAAGCGCTGCATCGCGTGGCGCGAGCGTCTGCGAACTGCCGATCACCGTTGCATCGCCCCGCGAGCCGGCCGCTTCGAAGCCACGCAGCGCAGGAGCTGCGAACGGAAAGTGATGTGAGGCGAACGCAAGACCGATCGCATCGGTGATGTGATGTGTCGCCTTGCGCCGAAGTTCATCGGTCAACGCCGACGGTTGGAGTGCGCATGCGAATTCCGCCAGTGCGCGGGCGATCACCGTTTCGTTTTTTGCGTGGGGATCGGCCGTCGTCGTAGGTCGCGCGTCCTTGTTTGAAGTCGAATTGGAGGTCATCAACGGTCGCCTGGCCGGAGGATTGGCGCATCGCGCGGATTATCCGACGCTTGCGCGATCACGGGGTTGATCGATTCGAGTCGACGTCCCGTCGTTCTCGCGCCGAACAGTAGCGTGACGACAGCCGTCGCGAGCCATGCGCCCGCGATGTAGACGAAGACCCATACGTAACCGAAGTTCAGGAAGATCGCCGCAACGATGAACGAGTTGCCGACGTTCGCGAGTCGCCCCATCCCGTACGCGAAGCCAGCGCCGGTATTGCGGATATCGGTCGGATACTGTTCCGGCGTGTATGCATAGCACAGCGCAGCGAAGGTCTGAATCAGCATGCCGACCAGGAACCCGAACGACACGATCAGCACCGGCCGGAAGCTCAATCCGTACAGCAGGCCGAACACGGCGATGAGCGCGGCTGCCGCCGCGATGCTGAACTTGCGTTCGAAACGGTCTGCGAGGAACACCGCGATCAACGCGCCGGGCACCGCGCCGATGTTGATCAGCGTGATGTAGGTGAGGCTATGAACGATCGTGATGCCGTGTTGGACGAGGAGCGTTGGCACCCACGCCTGGAAGCCGTAAAAGCCGAGCGTCTGGAAGATCCAGATCGCCCATAGCGTCATCGTGCGCCCGATGTACTGGCCTTTGAACATCGACGTCCAGTGCGCGCGCACTTCAACCGGCCGATTAATAGCGACCGCTTCGGGCAACGACCCGGTCGTGCGCTCGACCTCCGCTTCAATCAGGCTCAGTGTGCGGTCCGCTTCTTCCATACGGCCCTGCCGCGCGAGCCAGCGCGGCGATTCCGGGAAATGCTTCGCGAAGAGCAGGAAGACGATGCCGAGCGCGCCCCACACGAAAATCCAGCGCCATCCGTTTGGCCCGGACGGCACGACCAGCCGGGCGACCCAGCTTGTGATCGGAATGCCCATCAGGGCAATGACCATCGCCCAGCTCTGCCATGTGCCGCGCGTTTTCGCGGGAAAGAGTTCGGCAATGTACGCCATCACGACCGCTGTCGCCGACGAAATGCCGACACCCGTCAGCACGCGTGTGATCATCAGCATCGGAATGTCCGGTGCGAGCGCATTGGCGAGCGAGAACACCGAATAGGCGATGACATAGCAGATCAGCGCGCGCTTACGGCCGATCCTGTCCGACAGCATGCCCCCCAGCGTCGCGCCGAGGAACATGCCGAAGAAGCCCGCCGACGTCAGCATCGCAATGCTCGACATCGTCAGTCCCCATTCCTTGACGAGCGCCGGCGCGGCGTACGAAAAAGTGAAGATGTCGCTGATATCGAAAAAGAACGGCAGGCTGACAAGAAGCAGCAGACGCCGGTGAAAACGCGATACCGGCAAGCGGTCAATCCGCGCGGCAATCAGTTCGTCATTCACGGGACACCTCCCGCGCCGCGACCCATGCGCGGCCACTACGAACTGCACCTGCTATCTCAAACGCAAAGAAAGCGTTCAGCATGTCTGTCTCCATCCGTAGTTTGAATGTCGCCTGCGGTCCTGCTTCGTGCTTCGTGCTTCGTGCTTCGTGCTGCAATACAGACGTTACTGTCCAGCCATCACGGTACCCACGGCGTTTCCACGAGGGTATTGCCAGGCGCCGCCGCGACCTTCAGGTCGCGCCCAGTTTCACCGCCGCCAGGCAACGTGCGCTTCGTCATCAGCCGCGCGAGCTGGCTAATGTCCGTGACCGCTTCCAGCGATTCGAGCCGCTCGTAAAGCGCAAGCGCTTCCGACGAACCGATCGCCCGCTTGCTGCAATCGGAAAACTTCTCCCACAGTTCTTCACCCGACATCGGGTTGTCGCCGCCGCGTCCGATCAGATCGTCGACCCGGCGTGACAGCACGCGGCCATCGCGCATCGTCACCGTCACTTCCGCGCCGAACTGATGCGGCGAATCTTCCGGCATCCCGGGATGCGGGTCCGTGCGCGTGATCGCAAGCAGACGCCGTATGCGCGGATCACGATGCGCGTCACCTTCGAAATGCTCAAGGCGCACGACACCGTCCAGTAACGCTCGTGCAACCGCGTACTGCACGCTGAATTTCGCGTTGAGCGAGGTCTGCGGATCGGGATTGTCCGTATGCGGCAGACGGCGCGGGTGCGACTGGATATGAATCGCTTCGATGTCGTCAGCTTTGACGTTGTCTTTCCGAACCAGCGTCAGCGCCATCGCGATCGCGGGATGCGTGCTGCCGCAGCAGGGAAACTGCTTGAGGCCCATCGTCGGACTTTCGATTTCGAGCGGCGCGCACCAGTCTTCGAAGAGCCGACCGGCGTCGTAAGTCCCCGGACCGTTGAACGCGTTAAAGAAGCCCTGTTTATGCTCGAGCGCCACGGGATTCGCGCTGAAGCCGCGTTCCGCGAGCAGCACGGCGAGCAAGCCGTCGCGGCAGCAATGCCCGACATGCAATGGCTTGACCATCGTGCCGAAGTTCGCCTTCAACCCCGCTGCCAGCGACGCCGCTATCGCAAGAGCGGTCGCGGTTTTGTCCACGTCAAGTCTGAGCAGATGGCTGACGGCGGCCGCCGCGCCAAACACGCCGAGCGTCGAGGTCGGATGCCACCCCTTGTCGTAATGATGGTAATTGACTGCGCGGGCGAGGCGGATTTCCGTCTCGATGCCGATCACGTAGGCCGCAATGACCGCTTCGCCCCCTAGCTGCCGCTCTTCGGCGAGCGCAAGCAGCGGCGCGATGAGCGGCACGGACTGGTGGCCGCCCATCGGCTGACTGAAGTCATCGTAGTCGAGCGCGTGCGAGGCGGTACCGTTAAGGAGCGCGGCATCGAGCGCGGACGTCTTGCGGGCTGTGCCGAATATCGAACACTTGCCCGGTGCTTCGGCGACGCCCGGCGTATCCAGCAAAATGCGCACGCACAACTCGGCCGAACCGGCGAGCGTGACGCCGATCGTGTCGATGAATGCGGTGCGCGCCGCCGCCAGCGCACGCGGCGTGACGTCCTTCGTGCCGAACGCGTGGATACGATGTGCAAGACGTAGCGTGATCGGCATGTCGCGTTCGTCGGGAATTTCAGAGGCTGTGCGTGATGTCATGTTCATCTCATTCGCCTGTTCGTTTGCTGCGGACTGGCCGTGTTGGGCACTAAATTCGCGCTGACGTGCGTCCCGCAATACGCCCGAAGGTCGCGCCCGAGACCAGGCCCGTGCCGGCCGGATAGTTGTCGTAGAAGAGACCGCCGACCATCTCGCCGCAGGCAGTGAGGCCGGGAATCGGACGCCAGTCGGTGCCAATCACCCGAGCCTGTTCGTCGACCTTGACGCCGCCGAACGTGAACGTGATGCCGCCCGTCGCCGTGTACGCATAGAACGGCGGCGCGTCGAGCTTCAATGCCCAGTTTGTCTTGTCTGGACTGAGCCCTTGCGTGCCAAGCCCGTCCTTGCCGGTCGGATCGAAGCCATCCGATACGTCATGCGCCGCAGCGTTGTATTCCTGGAGTGTCTTCAGTGCACGCGGCTTGTCGTCGATATCGAGTTGCTCGACCAACGCTTCGAGCGTGTCGGCCTGCAACGGATCGCTGGTCGAATAACGTGGTTCGAGCAGATGGACCGTCTTTGAATCGAACAACTGATACGCCTTGGCGCCAGGCTCGGCGAGAATCGCACGGCCGTATTTTGCGTAGGTGAACATCGCGCCGTCCTCGCCTTCGTCGACGAAGCGGTTGCCCTTGCGATTGATCATCACGCCGTACGGGTAGCTCAGCCGGTTGCTGCGATCCGTCATTTCGCGCGGCGCGAAATTACCCCAGTCGGCACTGATCGGCGTCGCGTGACAGCCGCTCCACTGCCCCCATGGCATGGCGCCGATGTCCATTGCCATCCGCAGGCCATCACCCTGATTGTGCGGCGTACCGCGCACTTTCGCGCCACCGACGAGCGGACCGATATGCTGCGTACGCATCTGCACGTTCGCTTCGAACCCACCGCAGCCGAGCACCACGGCATGACTGTTCAATTCACGCATGCCTGCGTCGTCACGAATGCGCACCCCGCAGACGCGCCCTGTTTCGTCCTGAAGCAACGCCATCACTGCGGTGCCGTAGCGCACCTCAATGCCCATCCGCTCGGCCGTCGCAAACCAGCCGCGCGACAAGCCGACGCCTTCATGTTCCGCGCGCACCACGAGCCCGCGCGCCCAGATGATCTGATTGCCCTTGCGCACGCCGGTCAGGCTGACGGCCGGCTCCATTTTGATCTGGCCTGTCTCGTGCATCCAGAACACCGTGTCCTTCGAGTTGTCGACGAGCACGTGTGACAACACCGGATCCGTCTGACCACTCGTCACGCGCATCAGGTCGCCGTGAAAGTCATCGCGGGTGTAGGGCTGAATGCCGGCATAAAAATCGTCGAATTCCTTCTCGACACCCGGCAACAGTGGCCCGATTTCGCGTGGATCGTCGAACGCGAAACGCAACACGCCGCCGCTCCAGTGCGTGTTGCCGCCACGCATCGCACGCGGCGCTTTCTCCAGCACCACGACGCGTGCGGCGCCGTTTTCGCGTGCCGACACCGCCGCCGCCAATGCGGCATTGCCGGCCCCCACCACGATCACGTCATAGTCTGCCATTGTGAAACTCCCGTTGTAGACATCCTGCAGAGCAAACAGGCGCACAAGCCGTCCATATCGGCTTGCGGAAAACATCCGCGATTCCCGATCGGGATATCCAGGCGCGTCGTGGACCTTGCGTCAATGCTCGATTTCAGGATACTTCTGTATACACAAGTACTCTAATAAGTACATTCCCTGATAGGGTGACGGGAGGATTGCTTGGGGCCAACGTCGGGCGAGTTAGTGCGGTCAGCCTGCCTCTAAGGGGCTGTCTCCGTGCGTGAACGCCCCCTCGCACTCGAGCCATGAGCGGAACAGGACGACCAGCTCATTTCCAGACTTCTCATCCGGAACGTAAGTGCAATAGCTCCGCGACGCCAGACGAGGACCGGCGAACGGCGCAACAAGCCGGCCAGCCGCGAGATCGTCGGCTATCAGCGCGGTCGGTCCCATCGCGATACCTATCCCATCGATGGCAGCTTGCAACGTCAGATAGAAGTGGTCGAAGGTCAGCGCAGCAGCCGGCGTGAGTGCAGCAATGTTTGCCCTCGCCAGCCAGTCCGGCCAAAGCCGCGGAAGACTCGACGTATTCAGCAACGTGTGCTGCCGTATGTCGTCAGGTGTGCGCAGCGGCAGTCGCTGCAACAGCGCCGGACTGCAGACCGGGATCCGCTCTTCGGACAGGAATGGCCGCATCGAGTAGCCGTAGAAAGTGTCCGGACCGCCCCGGATGATGACTTCATAGGTCACAGGCAGACTTTCCACCGGCTCGTTCGACGTCTCTACCTTGACGTCCACGTCGGGATGCGCGACGCGGAATTTCGCCAGTCTCGGCACCAGCCACCGCAATGTGAATGTCGCGGGTGCATTCACGGAGAGTGTCCGCGAGACCGGTTCGGGCAGACCGTATCTCGCGGTTGCGTGCGAGATATGCTCGAACAGGGGACCGATTTCCGCCAGGTAGGCCTTTGCCGCCGGTGTCAGCACCACACGCCGGTTGTGCCGTTCAAACAGCGATGCGCCAAGCCACTCCTCGAGCAGGCGCACCTGCTGGCTCACCGCGCCGTGAGTGACGTGCAATTCGGCGGCGGCTTCCTTGAAGCTACCGAGCCGGCCTGCGGCTTCAAAAGCGCGCAGTGCATTGAGCGGAGGCAATACCCGTTTCATTCGGAATAGTTTATCTAACTCGAACTGCCAATTTATCTGGGTTGTTCGCTCATCACAAGATAGATATTCTATTTACTGTCCCGCATAAACTTACCCGTTCCTTTGTGGCCCGGAGCCCGCATGCTTAGTTATACCGGCGGTTTCGTCCTCGTCGCCGCCTTGCTCCACGCGAGCTGGAACGCGATGCTGCACGGCAATCGCGACCGGTTTCTGTCCATGACGTGGATGAGTATCGCCATCGCGACAGTTTCCACGTTTGTGGTCCTGTTTACGCCGCGGCCGGCCTACGCGGCGTGGCCGTACATCGTCGCATCGGGGCTCGTGCATATCTTCTACAACGTGACCCTCGTGCAGTCGTATCGCCGTAACGATCTGGCGCGGGCGTATCCGATCGCACGCGGCTCGTCGCCGCTGCTCGTCACGCTCGGCGCGGCGCTGTTCGCGCACGAGGCGATCGGCCCCTTGCACATATTCGGCATCCTGATGATATCGGGCGGCATCATTGCGATCGCCCTGGAGGGGAGTCGCGTATCGCGCGCAGGCGCGCTGGCCGCACTGACGACCGGCGCGACAATCGCGGTCTATACCGTGATCGACGGCATCGGCGTGCGCCTGTCCGACGGGCAGGCGCTCGCCTACACCGCGTGGATGTTCCTGTTCTATTGGCTGATGCCAGTGCTGTTCGTCGCGATGCGTGGGCGCGCGGCGCTGTGGACACCGGTCAGGGCGGCGCCAATGGCGCTGGGCTCGTCGCTCGTCGGCGGCCTCGTGTCGATCGCGGCGTACGGCATCGTAATCTGGGCGCTGCAGTCGGGTGCGATGGGCGCGGTATCGGCGCTGCGCGAAACCAGCGTGGTCTTCGCGGTGCTGATCGGACGGATGTTTTTGCGGGAAACGGTAAGTGGCAAGCGCTGGCTCGCGTGCGTGGTCGTCGCGGCCGGCGCGGTTTGTCTAGGACTTTGACATCGCCTGCAGCGCTCACCCCAGATCTCCGCGTCCGTCGCCAAGCGAACAGATCACCTTGTCCAACGTGATGGGAAGATCGCGAATTCGCTTGCCGGTGGCGTTGAAGACCGCGTTCGCGACCGCTGCGCCCACCCCCGTAATTCCGATCTCGCCAACACCGCGCGCGCCCATCGGCGTGTGCGGATCGGCTTCCTCATTCCAGATTATGTCGATCTGCGGCACGTCGAGGTGAACTGGCACGTGATAGTCAGCGAGCGATGGGTTCATGACGCGGCCAGTTCTCTCGTCGAACTGGGTTTCCTCCATCAGTGCAAGGCCGAGGCCCATGATGATGCCGCCGCGAAACTGGCTAGCGGCGGTTTTGGCGTTGATGATCCGACCGCAGTCGAACGAGCCGAGGAAGCGGCTCACGCGGATCTCGCCGGTGACGGCATCGACCCGCACCTCGCAGAAGAGGGCACTGTGGCTATGCATGGACCAGTGTTGCAACTCAAACGGCATCGGAGCGTCCGCCTCGACAGTGACTTCCTCACGGCCGGCGCGGGCGAGTATGGCGGCGTAGGTCTCGAATCGGCTTTCATCCTCCAGGGCACAGAGGCCGCCGTCCCGGCCGCCCACCTCGTCCGGTAACAGGCCAGAGAGAGGCGAGCTATTGCCGGCGAGCCGGAGCAGCTCTTTGACGAGCTTGTGATGGGCCGCAATCACGGCAGCGCCGATGGCTGCGGTCTGCTGCGAACCGCCCGCCAGCACCACGCCCGGCAACCGGGAGTCGGCGTATTCGAAGTCGACGTCGTCCATGGCGAGGCCGAGGCGCTCGGCGGCGACCTGGGTTTGAGCGGTCGATGTGCCCATGCCCATTTCGTGCGCGGCGATGCCGACGGTGGCGCGCCCTTCTTGGGTCAGGGTGATGCGCGCCGCGCCGCCTGGCATCCGATAGTAAGGATAGGTGCCCGTGGCACAGCCCATGCCGACGAGCCAATCGCCATCGCGCCGTGCGCCCGGCTGCCCACGCGCTCCCCAGCCGAATCGCTCGCGGCCGGCCTTCCAGGCCTCGACGATGCCGCGCTGAGAAAAGGGCAGCCCCGTCGTCGGATCCTGTTGCGGCTCATTCCTGATCCGCAATTCGATGGGGTCCATGCCCATGGCGTGGGCGAGCTCATCGATGCCGGATTCCAGCCCGAACGTGCCGACGGCCTCGCCCGGCGCCCGCATGAAAGTATTGGCCGTCATATTCATTTTGACGGTCTCGACATCGAGCAGGAAGCTTCGGGAAGCGTAGGCGTTCTTCGCCGGCAAAATGAAGGGTTCCGGCATGTTGTTGTGTGGCGTCATTGCGACCGTGCCGGTGTGGATCAGAGCGTCCAGGGTCCCGTCGGCCTGCGCGCCCAGCGCCACGCGCTGTTCGGTGAGGGTGCGGCCGCCGACGATACGGAACACGCCTTCGCGGGACAGCGTAATCCGCACGGGGCGCTGTGCCAGCTTCGCCGCCGCCGCTGCCAGCACCTGATGTTGCCACAGCGTTTTTGAACCAAAGCCGCCGCCGACAAACGGCGAAGTGACGTGCACCTTTTTCTCGTCGATGCCGAATACCTGCGCGATAGTCCACGCTTCGTGGGTTACCGCCTGCACGGTGTCGTGGATCCGCAGTTCATCGCCCTCCCAAGCGAGCGTCGCTGCATGCAATTCGATCGGATTGTGGTTGTGGCGCGGAGTCGTATAGCGCACGTCGATCTTGTAGGGTGCTGCAGCCAGCATGGCCTCGGCATCCTTGATCTCGAGCTTCAGCGGCTCACCCTGGAAAACACCGGGCTCCGAACCGTTCGCCTTGGCCGCGTCGAGGGACGTTACCCCGTCGCTTCCCGTCTCATAGGTGACGCGGATCAGCGACTGGGCGTGGTCCGCCTGCTCCTGCGTCTCGGCCAGCACCAGCGCGACCGGCTGGCCATTCCAGTGAACCTGCTCGTCCTGCATGATCGGCACGTCATCGCCGCCCGCGGCCTTGGGCTGGCTCATGAACGCCGGCATGGGCTTGAGGCGAGGCGCGTTTTTATAGGTCATCACCAGTGCGACGCCTGGTGCGGCCTCGGCGGCGGTGGTGTCGATCTCGACGATGCGCCCACGGGAGATAGATGAATACTTGAGCGCCGCGTAGGTCATTCCCTCCATGGGGAACTCCGCAGCGAAGGTCGCCCGACCGCAAACCTTCAACGGCCCGTCGATCCGGCTCACCGGTGCGCCGATCAGGCCATGCGTGTGACGGATCAGTGGATCTGGCTTGCCGCCGGGGATGAAGCTGTCAGGGGCGAGGGCAATGGCCTTCTTCATCACCGCTTGCATGGCGTCCTTGAGGATAGGCATCAGCGAATCTCCTGAAGAGCGGTCAACTTGACTAGCGTGTCGGTGATCACGCGCTGACCCAGTTCGATCTTGAAGGCGTTGTCGCGAAGACCGCGAGCGGAAGCGAGTTCCGCCTGCGCCGCCGCGCGGAACGCCGCCTCGGTCGCCGGACCGCCCTTTAAGGCGGCCTCGGCCGCCTTGGCGCGCCACGGTTTGTGGGCGACACCGCCGAGAGCGATCCGCACCTCCTTCACGACGCCGTCCTGCACTTCCAGAGCCGCAGCCACCGAGATCAGGGCGAAGGCATAGGAGGCGCGATCACGCACCTTTCGATAGCTGGAGCGGCCCGCCAAGCCGGGTGGCAAGGTCACGGCGGTGATCAGTTCGCCTGTCTCCAACACCGTTTCCATCTGCGGCGTTTCGCCGGGCAGGACATGAAAATCGATCAATGGAATGTCGCGTGCGCCGTTGTGGCCCTCCACCGTTACCAACGCATCCAGGGCGGCCAACGCCACGGCCATGTCCGAGGGGTGGGTCGCGACGCAGGCAGTGGAGGCGCCGAGGATGGCGTGCATGCGGTTGAAGCCGTCTATGGCGTCGCAGCCCGTTCCGGGCGCGCGTTTGTTGCAATGCGCGGCGTCGTCATAGAAGTAGCCGCAGCGGGTGCGCTGCAGGAGGTTGCCGCCCACCGTCGCCATGTTGCGGATCTGGGCCGAAGCCCCTGCCAGGATGGCCTCGGACAACAGCGGATAGCGCTCGCGCACGCGCCGGTCAGCCGCCACGGCAGTGTTCTTGACCCCGGCGCCGATCCGCAAGCCTCCGCCGTCCGTCTCCTCTATTGCGCACGAGAGGCCTGTGACGTCGACCAGCATCTCCGGATGCTCGATGGTCTCGCGCATCAGGTCGACGAGGTTGGTGCCGCCGCCCAGGTATTTGGCTCCTGATCGAGCGCCAAGCGTCAGTGCTGCCTGCTGGTCCGAAGGGCGTTCATAGCTGAAGGGGTTCATCAGGCAACCTCGCGCTTGCTGGGCTCAGTCTCGGCCTCGGCCGTACCGAACGTGTCCTGGATCGCGTCGACGATGCCGTTGTAGGCGCCGCAGCGGCACAGATTGCCACTCATTCGTTCGCGCAGCTCTGCGTCTGTCAGTGCAAAGCCTTCTGCCGCCACGTCCTCGCTGACATAGCTTGGCACGCCGCACTTCAACTCCTCGACCATGCCGATGGTCGAGCAGATCTGCCCGGGGGTACAGTAGCCGCACTGGAAACCGTCATGTTCGACGAAGGCCGCCTGCAGGGGGTGAAGCTTGCCCGGTGCGCCGAGCCCTTCGATGGTGGTGATCTCGCAATCCTGATACTGCACGGCCAACGCAAGGCAACTGTTGATACGTACTCCGCTGACCAGGACGGTGCAAGCACCACATGCTCCCTGGTTACAGCCCTTTTTGGCGCCGAAGAGGTGAAGCCGTTCACGCAGCAAATCGAGGAGCGATGTCCTGGGGTCAAAGTCCAGCTCGACCTCGTCGCCGTTAATGACAAAATGCATGCTTGCCTCCAATCAATGTCGGACTTGCGCCGTGAGGTTAACGCCTTCCGTAAGGGCACCGAGTCAACGGCCTCTTCGGCCCGCCGGCCCAACGCCGGACCTCGCAGTGAACCGATAGCGGCGAACAGCACTTCTACTTTAGTCGACGGGAAAGAACCCAACTTGGCGGATAGTCGGTAATAGCTCCAGCCAGAAGACAGAGCAATTCCCGGGCCTTCCAACGAGCATGGCCGGGGCGCGAGGAACTTCCGTCCCGGTAGATGTCTACGGAACGGGGCCCGCGCGGCCTCAATTCATCCCAACGTGACGAACATGTTCGGGCGTTTAAACGTGGACCACGTGTAAAAACGGGAGCATGAAAGTCTTTCGTTACGTGGTGTCGCCAAAACCGCAGGTTCGGCCGACGCCCGTCAAATCGACGATTAGCGTAAATACGCATCCGCTGGTGGACGATTGCCACTTCGATGCGAATGCTTGACGGACCTCGTCAGTTGCCCACGCACGGATACCCACCACCGAGGTCATCGCAGGTGACGCAAAGCGGTCATTCATTCGCCAATTGACGTTGGAAGACGGCGGATCTTTGATCTAACCTCGTTATGACCTCAAGCTCGACACCAACCGCGCCGATAACCCGATAAAGTATCCACTCCGAACGGCTCGCACATAATAGGTAATCGGGCAATGCGCTTAGGCCAGCACAAACCGTCAACCGATCAGGCGCTCGTCATTGAGAATCCGCCCCGCGCTGTGCGCGTCCAGCGCAGCAAACAGACGACGTACATCAAAGCATCGTGCGACGTAGGTGGGGCCATCTGTTTCGTTCGAGCCGGTGCAAGTGGTCAGAGCTCGCGCCTCGTCCGGACGTTCCAGCTCATCCCGCCTGAGCCATTCGGCGACGGCATCGTCGTCTTCGGGCTCCGCGGCGCTGCACTCGAGCGACTCAGAAACGATGATGCACTGGCCGAGGCCATCGGTGCGTTGCTGAAGGCGGGCGCGCGGCTAACGCTGCAAAAGAACAAGCTTGTAGCCAGTGTCGGCAATGCCAAGGCAACCGAGTCTAAAGAGGCGCTCTCCTTTTATGTCGGGTCGGCGGCTACAAGAATAGAAAAGCTCATTGGCCCCTCTGCGAACGACGCTACCGGCACCGACCGGCTCACTCTGCCCTACGTTCTTTATTCGACTGTGTCGGCTTTGATATTTGGCACGTGTCTCGGGATTTTAGAGTCATCATTGAAGCCGCTGACGATAGCGGCGTATTCACTCGCTCTAGGGTTTGTGTTCGCAGGCGCAGCGGTCGTGTTCGTCATTCCCGCGCACCTGCGCAAGAACGCACTCGGTGGTGCCGTAGCGTTCAACGCGGTTGTTTCTGCGCTCATCGGGTCGATTTTCCTGGGATCGAGCTTTGCGATGATCGGGAACACCTATGTGGGAGAGAAGTTGTTGAACGCCCAGGAAGTTCTTATGGAAGGCACCATTGTCCTGACGCATGGAAAGCACACGAGTTGCTGGCTGTATCCAGATCATCCGTCGTCAAGTCTCGTGCAGGGCGTGTCATTCGGAAGGCTGCCGCTCAAATGCAGCGAGGTGCACTATCACGACGATCCGACGCCGCGTCTTTACGACGTCGAACTCAATCCCGGTCTGCTGGGTGCGCCCTTCGTGCAATCGATCCGCGCAGCAGAGGCTGCGCAGGTCGAGTGATTTCAATGAACACCCCACCACTACCGATGACCAACGCCGCGTCATAACCGTCGCGCGAGTGCCTGGAAGCGCCAGCGCGACTAGAGGTCAATAACCAGTTCGTCAGATTTAGCCCGCGACACGCAGATCATGAGTGATTTGTTAGCCACCTGCTCCTCTTCACTCAACACGTAGTCACGATGCTCTACTTCGCCCGACAAAACCTCAACCTCGCAACTGCGGCACAGTCCTTCCCTGCAGGAAAACGGCGGGCAGACTCCCTGACGCTCAAGGCTCTCCAGAATCGACTCCTTGGGCTCAACGACGCATCGCTTTCCCTGCTTTGCAAGCACGACAGTGAACGATCGCTCGCTGTTAGCGGAGATTTGCGTTGGTGACGCAGAGAAGCGCTCAAAATGCAGGTTTTCGCGCGGTATGCCGCTTTGCTGGCTGTGAAGCGATACGGCATCCATCAGTCCAGCAGGTCCGCAGCAATAGATGTGCTCCCCCACCTTTACATCGCTTATTAATGTTTGAATGTCGGTCGTCTGACCGGCCAACTCGTCGTTGGCGTGCACATGAACGCTATCACCGAAAGCAGACAATTCATCGAGGTACGCTGCGCACGTCCGTGAGCGCACACAATAGTGCAATTGCCAGAGGATTGAATGACGGACGCACCATCTAATCATACTGAGGATCGGCGTGATGCCTATTCCGCCAGCAATGAAACGATGGCACATCGCGTCACGTGAGAGCCTGAATAACGTGCGGGGCTCGCCGATGGTCAGAGAGTCGCCTTCGCGAAGCGATGTGTGCAGATAGCTCGATCCGCCGCGCGATGCGGCGGCAAGTCCGACGCCAAGACAGTAACGGCTCGTCTCGGACGCGTCGTTGCACAATGAATACTGCCGTGTAAGACCGTCGGCCAGATAGACATCGATATGCGCGCCAGGCTCGAACCCGGCGAGCGCCGCGCCATCTGCCGCCTGCAACTCGATGCCGAGTATCCCTTCCGCCTCGCGCTTCAAGCGCGTCACTTTCATCTCGATCATCTCAACCTCGCCGGACCGCTTCGGACACCTGCGCTTTCTCTTCTTCAAGCCGTTGATTCACAGCCCAGCGGAACTGGGACAGCGCGGCGTCGATGCCAAATGGCATCATTTTGAAGCTCGGGTCCAGCGCAAGGTTTTTCTGTTGGGCGGTGATGATGTCGCGGTCTTCATCGAACGCATCGACAACCGCCTGATGGATCGCGCGCGTGACGTCGGGTTGGTCAATCGCAAAGTTGTGCGGATGACCGAAGAAATAATGCGTGGAGTTTTCCGTTTCAGGCGTGAGCGCCTGACAACCATGGAATTCGGCGGCATCAACACGCGCTCCCTCTTGCGCGCCTGTACCGACCGGCGCCATGCCGGAATCCATCCGCAGGATCGCGGGAACGGTGAAGTCGTAAACGTTCCAGCGGTCGACCTTACCCGGCCAGTCCTTCACGGCTGCGGCGAACGGGGGAGCGTCCGTATTCAAAGTCCAGCGCGTGATGCGCACGCCGCCGTCGATCCGCTCGACTTTGGGCTGTACCTTCGCGTAGTCCTCGGGGCCGCCCAGCGTGGTCGGATGCACGAACGGCAAATGCGAGAAGTCCAGCAGGTTGTCGCAGATCAGCAGGTAATTCACGTCATAGTGAATGTAGCCAGGCAAGCTGCGCCACGCCGGATCATCGAGCCAGTGGGTGTCAGGAATAGTTTCCGGGTCTGCTAGGGATGGGTCGCCCATCCAGATCCAGATCCACCGATGCCGCTCGACGACCGGGAAGCTTCGCACCTTCGCCTGCGGCGGAATGCGCTGCTGGGCCGGCGCTTCAACACACGTCCCGGCGCTGTCGAACTTCAGGCCGTGATACATGCAGCGGACACAATCGCCCTCACGCCGGCCAACCGACAGTGGCGCGCCGCGATGACAACAACGGTCCTCGAGCGCCACCACGCCGCCGCTTGCCTCGCGATACAGCAGAACCGGGATATTGGTAATGACGCGATTGAAAAGCGCTTCGCCCTCCACCTCATGCGACCAGGCGGCCACGTACCACGTATTCCTGATGAACATCGTTGTCTCCTCCATTTGCATGCGCCCTGTCGGGAGGACGCTTGACCTCACGATAGATTTGGCATCATCATGCGTCAAGCCAATGGAGCTAATGCGAGGAATGCACGGCGTGCATATACGTGATCTCGATCTCAACCTGCTTGTCGTATTCGACGCGCTGCTTCGTGAACGAAGCGTGACTCGCGCGGCCTCGGAAGTGGGCCTCTCGCAGGGCGCAATGAGCCATGCGCTGAACCGTTTACGGGCGTTTTTCGAAGATCCTCTGTTCGTCAAGACGCCAGCAGGCATGGAACCGACGCCGAAAGCAAGCATGCTCGGCGTGTCGATTATCGAAGTCATGACGACATTGCGTCAGGACGTCGTCTCGCAGGCACGCTTTGATCCTTCAACGGCGCGGCGCACATTCGTTCTGTGCATGACCGACATGGGGGAACTGGTCTTCCTGCCACCGCTGATCCGGCGGTTGCGCAAGGAAGCACCGAACTGCACATTGCGATCCGTGCAGGTTCCAATTGAACAGATTGAGGGGCTGCTCGCGTCTGGAGAAGCAGATCTTGCGTTGGGCTCGATCCGCGCCGCGCCCGACGATCTATTCCAACAGCAATTGTTCTTGCATTCGTTTGTGACGATGGCCAGCGTGCGGAACAAGGCCATCGGTGAATCGATTACGCGCGAACAGTTCGAAACGATGCCGCAGATTGTTGTTTCCTTGACTGGGCGAGCCAGCGCGGCTTATGACAGTGCATTCGACGAATACGGAATCACACGCAACGTATATCTGACGACACCACACTTCCTCGTCGTTCCTCTGTTGATCGACGAACATCCCGAACTGATCGCAACGGTACCGCTGGAACTTGGAAATACCTTCGCCAAACTCGGTACCGTCAGAATCCTGCCGCCGCCCGTGGCGCTCCCACCATTTGCTCTTCGTCAACACTGGCATACACGCTTTCACGACGAACCAGCGAACATCTGGCTTCGTCAACTCATCAAGCGGACTTTCGAGCGTTATCCCGACTTACCGGCTGAATAGCGACAAGCGCCGACATGCTCTGCTATCTCTACGGAACTCGGGGGATTCATCCATGCTCGCTGCCAAGCAGCCGCGCGTCCAGGCGCCGCGCTAGCGCCGCGCCGCCTTCGCGCATCACTGCATCGTGGTTCCATTGGAAAACCGGTCGCAACAACGGCGCCAATGCATTCATCCATGCGCGATTCGTATGCACGCACCAGTCATAGCGCACCACGGTAAGGTTGCGTCCGTCGCTCGAAAAGCTCCATCGGCCGGCGCCTTCGACGTCGCCACTGGCTTCCCCCTCCAGCGCGACCAATGGGTCGACGCGCGTCACCCGCATATCGAAGACGAGGCGATAGGGCAACCAGCCTTTCCACGTATAGCGTTGTACGGCGCCCACGCCCTGATCGGAACCTGCCTGTAGCTGGTCCACGCGCTCGACGTTATTCCACCACTCGGGCCACCGCGCCGAATCGTGGATTGCCGCCCAAACTTCCTGCACCGGCGCGTCGATGCGCCAAATGGTGGAAAAGCGGTATTCGACCGTCCGCAAGCTGCCTCCATTCCGGGTTCTTCCGGAGATTTTGTCAGATGCTCACTGCACTTGCCATCACCGGCGAAACAGGACCGCGTTTGCACCCCTCGATATCTGGTCGAGCCATCTGCTTCGCGGACGTCCGCTCTCTTGCGAGAAGCGGACGTCGAGACCCGAAGCTCAGGCGCTCCCGCTCGGCCTGATCGGAGACGGCTTATTGCGCAGGAGAGTGCAACACTATTTGAAAACCTTCGGCTGCCGAAGGCGGGACAAAGTACTGTGTTATCTGGTCGAACTGTGCGTCGGTCGTTTCGAACGGATGCTCGCCTGAGGCATTGCGCGCCCTAAGGCGAGTCTTACAAATCTCATCACTGACATCCAGATAGTGGAGTCGGTGTCCCACCCTGGCTCCGCTAAATAACTCGCGCCCCCATGCACGGCTGCTGATGGTATTGAAGGGAAAGTCGAGAATAACGGACATCCCTGCCGATAGAAGTGCCTGGACATGATCCGAGAGCACCCGTCTAACGCGTGCCGAGCAACGTACATAGTCGTCCAACGTGCGAATCTCGCCGGCATAGAGATGCGCCATCCAAACATCCTCACTGATGACCAAAGCGTTCTCCGTGCACGCCAGGCGTTTCGTCAGCGTTGATTTCCCCGACGCGATTTTGCCGCAGACCATGTGAAGAACGGTTGCCTTGTCCAAACTGGCCTCGCTGTTACTCGTCATTTGATCTGCTCCGCGGAGTGTATGCGCGACCCACAATGCCGCAGTGGAGGCCGCGATTGCAATGAGAATTGACCCAGCCGGCAGCTAAGCGCTGCCTACGCGTCACCCAGACCGAGCACGGTGAGAGCCGCTATACGGGTTTCGTCGCTTGCGTAAAGCAGAACTACAACGTCGTCTCGTTTCGCGTGGGTAAATGGCTCACTCATGTGATCTGCTATTTTATGCACATTGTCGATCGCGGCGGTAAGCACGCTTTGACTTCGACGGGTTGCCATATTGCCCAAAGAGTGCGTCTCAATCGCAGGACGTAGATGGATGAAAATCCTCTTACCGTCCACGACGGAGACGACTTTTCCTTCGTGAACGCCCCTTCCCCATTTGCTTTTAATCCTCATATTCCCTCAGGCCTTTTTAATTATTTTCTCGAATGGAACGGAGAATACCGCATCCAGAAAGCGCCGACCGAATTGGCGACACGATCCACGGGATTCAGGCCGCGTAGAGACGAGCGTGACCCGTCTTTCCGTGAACCGACGAATGTCCGTTCTCTGGTGCGGGCACGCTCGAATGTCGGCGTCGTTCCATCTCCATTGTTTCAACTACGCTCGAACGCCCTTGACCGTCCGTCTCAGTTAGCCCTCGTTCCCGTCATCAGGCCGATCGTCGACGCCGCGACATCCGCCTGATCAACACGCAGGGCGAGTTCGTCTTCGGGTTCCTTATTTCGCGCAAGGTAACGCCTCCCGATACGCGCGAAAATCCATGTAGTCAATCCGCATAGTGGGGGGTCGATTGCACGACCAATGTGCCGTCAGCACGAATCGCAGTTCGATTTTTGTCGCACACTGTCGCCCAAGCGCCCGCTGCGCGGTATGCTTGCCTCTGCACAACGGCATGGTGCCGTGTCCGAGCCAGCAGATTCACGCGTCAATCGCTCGGCGATGCGAAAAACCACCGTAATCTTGTCGGAGACGGGCACATGAGCACGACCATCTCAATCGAAGAGTCACCCCGCATCATCGGGATCGTGACCAAGGTCTACTCGGGTTTGTTGGTGGTTGGTTTTGCGCTTATTCCCGCCTATCTGATTGCTTATCTGGCTTTCTTTCAAGACCCGAGCCTGAAGTTCGAAAACCACGCGTTCCACGAAATCGCGATCGCAGCGGCGACGCTCGAGGGGTTGTTTGTCACCTATGTGACCTGGCGTTGTTATCTGTCGTCGGGTGAACCGCTGTTGCGGTGGCTGAGTCTGGGCTTTCTAGGCTTTGTGCTGGTCTATGCGCTGCACGGCGCGTTCACCGGCATGGCTCACCATAATATCTGGCTATTTCTGCTCTATGGACCGGCATCGCGTCTGGTGATGTCGGTGCTGCTATTGGTCGGGCTTCTCTCGTACCACCGCGCGCCGGACGCGGTCGAGCGGCGCTCGAAGCCGGGCCCGTGGCTGACGTGGATCGCCGTGTTCGTCCTGATCGACCTGGTCGTCGGCGTCATTGCGAACTCGCCAATTGCGAGCAACCTCGCAGTGCGACTCTCAATGGAGGGCGGAGCGCTCGTCTTCTCGACGCTGAACGTCATGGTGCTGATGCTGCGTCGCATTCGCTCGCCGCTGATGATGATCTACGGCATCTCGATCACGTCCTTCGCGCTGGCGTCTCTCGCGTTCATTATCGGCAAGCCCTGGAATCATATGTGGTGGCTGGCGCACGCGATCTTCGCCGCTGGCTTTTTCCTGCTGAGTTATGGCGTCGTTCAAGCGTTTCGCACGACGCGCTCCTTTTCGACGATCTATAGCCAGGAAGAACTGATGGCTCGCCTCGCCGAGGCGATGACACGCACGGAAAACGCCCTGCAGGAGCTCCAACGCACCAATCACAAGCTTGAGCATCTCGCGGCAACCGATCCGCTGACGGGTGCCGCGAACCGGCGCGAGTTTATCCAGCAAGTGGAGGCGGAAATCGCACGAGCCAGGCGAGGTGGTGCGCCGTTTTCGCTGCTGGCGCTGGATCTCGACCACTTCAAATTGATCAACGACAACTTCGGCCATCAGGTGGGTGACGAGGTATTGCAGCGATTCGTGCAGAAATGCCTTGATGCCATTCGCCCCTATGACGGCGTGGCGCGGGTCGGCGGCGAAGAGTTTATGGTGCTGCTGCCTAAAGCCGCGCTAGACGCCGCGCGTTCGATCGCGGAGCGCGTCCGGGGCGCCGTGGCTACCGAGGAGTTCTATACCAGAACCGGGCGAGCCGTCGCCGTTACCGTCAGTGTTGGTATCTCGGAGTTCGGCCGCGACGGCGACACGATCGACACGCTCTTACGAGTCGCCGATGAGCGACTTTACCAGGCCAAGCACAATGGCCGCAACCGCGTGGTGGCCGGATAGAAGCGTTTAACCTGTGATTTCGCGCCCCGATCGCAGCCAACGATCCAACTGGTTCAACCTTACCCGTCTACGCGAAACGCTCGCGTCTCGCATGTTCGCGCTGGAGCAACGGCGCGTACTCGTGCAATTCCCGTGGCGCGATGTCGAAGGCGCGACGGAATGCACGCGTAAAGCTCGACGCATCATTGAAACCCAACCCCGCGGCAATGTCCTGTACCTCCATATGCGGAAAGCGCACCAGCTCATCGGCCGCCATTCGTAGCCTGCGGCTGCGGATATAAGCGGCCAGGCCACCTTCATGCTCAAATATGCGATACACGCTCGCACGCGAGAGATGCAGCGATGCCAACACGCTGTCAGGCGACAAATCCGGATCGTGCAGATTGGTCTCGACGTGCCGCTTCACCTGTCCATAGACAGCAGCACGTACCGCCGCGCGGCCATTGCCGGAAAGACCCGCTTGACGGCTGAAAGCTGCGACGAGTAGCTCTGCCGCAGTGAGAAAGGACTGATGCGCTTCCTCTTTGCTCAAGCCGACGATTTGTCGCTTTAGCGCCACCAGATGCTCAATCAGTAAGCGTGTCAAAGCGGTGGTGGCGTGAATCCAGCGGCCATGCAGCGAGGCGGCATCAGGGAATGACGTTTCTACCAAGGCGCGCGGCACAAAAAGGAGCAGTAGCCGGCCATGAAAACTCCGGATTGTGCACGGCTGATCCATGTCCAGCGCGAGGATACTTGGCACTTGCGGTATGTGCGGCGCGTCGGAGGGTGGCTTGCCGCCCAGGAACTGCGCCGGCGGCCCCTCAAGGAACACGCTAAAGCTGATGTCGCGAACGCTTTCGGTCGAAACCCGACCTAACGACCGCACGGCCAGGTTCGGCCCGGTGCGGAAGTCGAAGAAGCTCAGATTGTCGATCGTGTAACGAGACAGCGATGCATCGAACGTATCCTCCGCTTGCTTTGAGGAAGGCTGTATGTCGTAGACGGGACTCATACGCTCCTGCCAGGCCAGGAAGCTTTGACGGGCGTCGCCTTGAACGCTGAAATTGCTGTGTACGATGCCGGGCGCAAACGTTGGCGGCTCCGGTGGCAACAACAAGCGGCTTAGCGGTATAGCAGTGGGTTGCGAGTCATCGTTCAATGCAGTGCTCATCGCTGATTTGCGTCCAGTTTTGGTCCGCCCCGTGCGGCTGAACTTTTTGTTGAACCACTAGCCCGCTAGGAGCGCGCTAGTATAGGTGCCAGCATACCAGTACTTATTTTGCCGTAGCGTCCAGCGAACGACTCGCCGGCAAATCGATCATTTAAATACTCGGAAACTTTGGGGCGTAATGATGCAAGGCCCATTCGCGCACTCGTTATCGCCACCTGCCGCCTTAACGGTTTCGCAACTAAGATCGGGCATCAGCAAGTCGGACGCCAAGGTCGCCGCGCTGTTGATGGATTGGGGGGCTCGCATTCCAGCTGCGGCCCAAAAAATGCAAACTCTGATCGCGAGGGCCGCGTGATGCGAATCGAAACGGGGGATTTTTCCACCAACGGGATCGAGCTACGAGCCGACATTGCCGGCAGCGGTATGCCGGTCCTGCTCTGCCACGGATTCCCTGAGTCGCGGCATTCCTGGCGCCATCAGGTGCCGGCGCTCGCTGAAGCGGGATATCGTGTGATCGCGCCCGATATGCGGGGCTATGGCGGCAGCAGCGCCCCGGAAGCGATCGAAGATTTTACGATTCTGCATCTGGTGGGCGACATGGTCGGATTGCTCGATACGCTAGGACATTCCAAAGCAGTGATCGTTGGTCATGATTGGGGCGCGCACGTCGCCTGGACGGCGGCGATGTTGCGGCCTGACCGGTTTATTGGCGTCGCTGGACTTTCGGTTCCGTTCATCCCTCGCACTACCTCTGCGCCACTCGCGACCCTGCGCCGCCTGGGGCGGGAGCGCTTCTACTGGCTCTGGTTCGAACCACGAGGTCGCGCCGAGGTAGAACTTGACGCCGATCCGGCGGAAAGCCTCCGCCGCATGTACTGGGGCCTCTCTGGGGCCGTGCCCGATCCGCTCTGGAACGGCATGGTCGCTGAGAGCGGATTTCTTGCCACCTTCCCGGTGCCCGCCGGTCTGCCGGATTGGCTGACGCCGGAGGACTTTAGCCTGCAAACAGCGGCTTTCGCCCGCGGCTTTCGTGCGCCGCTCGACTGGTATCGCAATCTTGATCGGAACTGGTGGTTGCTCGGCGCCTTTGCCGGCGCGCGCATCACACAACCAGCGATGTTTCTCGCGGGCGCGCGGGACCCTGTGTTGAATTGGCGACGTGACGCCTATGCTGCCCATTCGGAGACCTTGCCGGGCCTTGTCGCCAGCACACTGCTCCCTGGCGTCGGCCATTGGGTACAGCAGGAGGCGCCGGAAGCGGTCACGGCGGCGCTCCTCGACTTCCTGCAGACAATCAAGGCATCAGACTACTAGCCATCTAAGGGTGGCAATCTGTCTGCGCAGTGCCGCAAGGATGATCGTTTAGCGGCCCACGTGATGCGTTACAGATGACCGATGCGGAGCCATTGGACGGAGGGGTGTTCTCCAGTAACTACCGCTGGCACGACGGTGTGTACCAGTCGCAGACCGCGCGCCGAGTTCGCGAACCACACGATTGCATCCTTCGTCACCCGATTGGCGAGAACGAACGCCCGGAATCCGGGATTATTTCCCCAATGGAAGAAACAATTCTGGAACGGTTCGAGGCCCCAACCTAGTCCCCAGGCAACGTTGTGATCAGGCGGGTTCTCTCCGTGCAGGTCTTCAGCATCGTCGCCTTGTCGCGTGTTGACGCGCGGCATAAACCACTGATCGTAGCTTGCAACCGTCAGGCCGCGGCCAGCCAGCACATGCTGAACGAATCCGATATAGTCGGAGGCCGTTGTCAGGAGCGACCACGAGGCCTGCGCCGTCTGCACACGGCGCTTTGACACCGGCTCGCCTTCCCACTCGTGACCCTGCGCATAGTTTTTCGAGAAGTGTTCCTGCCATTCCAGGCTCGAACGAAGCATTCCCAACGGCTCGAACACGCGCTCGCGCGCCATTGTTTCCAGAGAGCGCCTACCGACAATCTCCATTGCCCGCTGAAGCCATGCGAATGCGCTGCTGCCGTAGCTAAATCTCTCGCCAGGATTGAAGTACGTACGAAGCGGGGCTTCGTCGCAAACTATATTGGGAAGGCCGCTCGTGTGCGTCAGAACATGAAAAGCCGTTATCTGGCGCGACCTCAAGTCGCCTGGCACGTATTCGCCGCAGATGTCGAACAGAGGTTGATGCAGGTTCAGAAGCCTTTCTTCGGCAAGTTGAAGAGCGATGAAGGCGACGATCGGTTTTGTTAAGGACGCGGCCTCGAAAACGGTCCGGGCGTCGACACCTGAGCGGTCATGCGCGCCCCGGACGCCGAAGTAGTATTCGGGGCCTCTCGCGCCGCCGCGAAGCGTTGCGAGCGACACGCCGGGTATCGGGCCGCTGGCAGTCGTTTCCGCGAGGAATTTACCTAGGTCAGTCATATGTTCGCGCTTCGGACAGTTTCACGGAGAGGAATTGAGACGCGGGGCCTTGCGCGCCGCGGCATCGGCGATCCGGCCGGAAGGGTTTCGTGTTCAGTCACCGATCGCTCGCGCGTCTTGCCCCTAGTCCGCTTGCTCACGTATCAGCAGGAGCAGCGCAATAAGCACAAGGACTATCGTCAAGCCGACAAAGAGCAGCGTCGCGCGTTGAACGTCGGCGAGTTGCACGGCGATGCCAAGGCCGATCACAGGGAGTGAGATCGCCACATAAAGCACGACGAAAAAGCTGGACGTAACTTCCGCGCGCCGGTGTGCAGGCGCGGCGGACGCGATCTCGCCCAGCCCGGCGCGGAAGCTGATGCCCTGCCCTATTCCTGCCAGGGCCGTGCCGAGCAAAAGCGCGCCGAGCGAGTGTTCCGGTACGCACAGGCCGACACACGCCAGTCCCACGACGAGTCCAATGCAGCCGGCCGCTTGCCGCCACCGCGCGGCAATGATCGTCTGCACGATCTGCCCAACGGCGGAGCACGCGAATAGCAGGAACACAATCGCGCCGGTCACGATGCCGCTATGAAAGCCGAGTACGACCCGAATCAGTTGCGGGGCGACCGCCGCAAAGAAGCCCACCACGACGAAACCGGCAAACCCTGCCAACGCGGCTGGAATGAACGCGCGGCGTACCTCGGCTGGAAGCGAAATTCTCTGAATGCCAAGCTTCACTCGCGCGGGAATCGAGGCGGTCTCCGGCACGCCAAGGACGAATAGTGCGGCGACGCCGACCAGCGCCAGATGCACCGCATAGGGCAAGCGCATCGGCCAGGGGAATAGTTCGACGAGGATGCCGCTTAGCAACGGACCGCAACCCAGCCCCAGCATATTGGAGGCAGTAGCCGCGAGCATGGCCTTGCCGCGCCATGCAGGCGGCGCGAGCTCGATCACAGCCACGGTGGCGGTTCCTGTGAAGATGCCGGCAGAAATTCCCGACAGCAGGCGGCCCAGCATCAGCAGCGCCAGCCCGTCGCTGAGCAGGAACGTCAGCGCCGATGCGGCCGACGCACATAGTCCCGCCAGCAGCATGCGACGACGGCCTAGCTGATCGGACCAGTTGCCGACCAGCAGCAGTGCACCCAGCACCCCGATTGCATACGAGGCATAGATCACCGTGATGACGGTCGGCGTAAATCCGAACTTCAGTTCGTAGTACCGATAGATTGCCGTCGGTAGCGTTGTACCCATCATGTTGATCGCGAAGGCCAACGCGACAGCCAGAAATGCGATCGGGGATTGCGGTGCGGCAGAAGCTGTTTTCATGAGACGTCCCAACGGTTGCTCGAAGACTGCGCGCAATTATGGGCAATTTCTCACGGCCTTGCTGGCGACTCGACAACGGCGGTCAGCTTCGACCCCGCTTTACACCTGTGGCTCGGCGCTGTTCCGCACCAGGTCGGCGGTTTTTTTCTGCGGGTTGTCGTGCGCGTAAGCGCCGTCGTAGCAATTAGTTTCCATGGGGAAAGTATGAAACCGTCAGGTGCCTTCTTGTGATCGCCGGATGCCGCTGAAATAATCGGCTCGTCTGCCCGTCCGATGGGCGCGTCGCCATTTGTCAAATCACATTCGACCCGGATGTGGTGCTTTACGTAGCGCTTTGATTAGAGAGCTTCACATGACTATTGAAACAATCGCAATTGAAGGTTTAACGACCCCCGTCTCACGCATCGGCCTTGGTACCTGGGCGATCGGCGGCTGGATGTGGGGCGGCACCGATGAGAAAGACTCGATCGCGGTAATCCGCCGGGCGCTCGATAGCGGCGTCAATCTGATCGACACAGCACCGGTGTACGGCTTCGGCGCTTCCGAGGAGATCGTCGGCAAGGCGCTGGCCGATGGGTATCGGCACAAGGCAGTCATCGCGACCAAGGTCGCATTGGAATGGCACGACGGCGCGGTGTTCCGCAATTCGTCGCCAGAGCGCATTCGTCAAGAAGTAGAGGATACGCTTCGGCGCTTGCGGACCGATTACATCGATCTGTATCAGGTCCACTGGCCCGATCCGCTGGTGCCGATCGAAGAGACCGCAGCGGTGCTGGACGATCTGCGCAAGGAAGGCAAGGTGCGGGCGCTGGGCGTCAGTAACTTCTCGCCTGCGCAAATGGATGCGTTCCGGCGCGTGGCGCCGCTGTCGACCACGCAGCCGCCGTACAACCTGTTCGAACGCGATATCGACCGTGACGTCCTGCCGTACGCAAAACAGCATGGGCTCGTCGCGCTTGCCTACGGGGCGCTGTGCCGCGGGCTGCTGGCGGGGCGCATCGGTGTCGAGACGCGCTTCGAAGGCGACGATTTGCGCCAGCGCGACCCGAAGTTTTGTGAGCCGCGTCGCGAGCAGTATGTCGCGGCCGTGAAAGCACTCAACGTGTTTGCGCGCGACAACTTCGACAAGTCGGTGCTCGCGCTGGCGGTGCGCTGGGTGCTCGATCGCGGTCCGACGATCGCGCTTTGGGGCGCACGTCGCCCGGCACAGCTGGACGGGATTGAAGATGTGTTCGGCTGGCGCCTCGACAAGAAGGCGTTCGAGCAGATCGACGCGATTGTCGCGCAGTTCGTCAAGGATCCAGTGGGGCCGGAATTCATGGCGCCGCCGGAACGCGTGCTTGTAGCGTGACAGGGAGCCATCGAACATGCGAACCCACCGACGCACCTTCCTGATCCATTCAATCGGCGCCACAGCGCTCGCGATCACCGGACGCTCCGTCTGGGCGGCTCCCCCGCAGCTTCAGGAAAGCGATCCCGCTGCGCAGGCGCTCGGGTACAAGACCGATGCAAGCCAGGTCGACCACACGAAATATCCCCATTTCAGCAACAACCAGCGCTGCGCGAACTGTCAGTTCTACCAGGGCAAGCCAGCCGACGCCAGCGCACTCTGCGCGCTGTTCGGCGCAAAGCAGGTGAGCGGCGCGGGATGGTGCAAGGCCTATCAGGCAAGAGCATGAACGGCGTGCGCAGGTAAGCGCGATCACCAGGCAGCGCCCGCAGGCGTGACGCGCGTCGACAACAAGGAGTGAACTGATGGAACTGATTGTGAATGGCGTGCATCACAACGTCGACGCCGACGCGAACATGCCGCTGCTATGGGCGGTGCGCGACCTGTTGGGGCTGCATGGCACCAAGTTCGGCTGCGGCGTGGGCGCATGCGGCGCGTGCACCGTACATCTGGATGGCGTGGCCGTGCGTTCGTGCGTCACCTCACTGGGAGATGTACAAGGCAAACCCGTGACGACGATCGAAGGCCTGGGCAAAGGCGGCGAGCATCCCGTTCAGCGAGCGTGGAAAGCCGCGAATGTGCCGCAGTGCGGCTACTGTCAGCCTGGCCAGATGATGCAGGCTGCGTCGCTGCTCAAACAGACCCCTAAGCCGAACGACGAGCAGATCGTCGAAGCGATGTCCGGGAATGTCTGCCGCTGCGGCACCTATCAACGCATCAAGATTGCCATCAAGACAGCAGCGGAGCAGGCGTAATGAGCGAGATCGTCAATCTGAGCCGGCGCCGGGTACTGAAGGGCACCCTGGCGGGCGGCGTGATACTAGGCCTGCAAGTCGGCGGCGCGCCCATGGCGTTTGCGGCGAGCTCGCTTGCTTCGGCTAGCGGCGTCAAAACGGTGTTTGCGCCGAACGTCTATGTATCGGTCGCGCCGTCCGGCGAGATCGTGCTGGTCGTGCATCGCTCCGAGATGGGCACCGGCATCCGCACCAGTCTCGCGATGATCCTCGCCGACGAGCTCGATGCCGACTGGAACACCGTCAAGGTTCTGCAGGCGCAAGGCGATGCGAAGTACGGCGACCAGAATACCGACGGCTCGCGCAGCATCCGCCAGTTCTTCCAGCCACTGCGCGAGGCAGGCGGCTCCGCGCGGCAGATGCTGGTGGCGGCCGCCGCTGCGCAGTGGCGCGTGAGCCCGGCAAGTTGCCGGACCGAGCCGGGTCACGTGGTGCATGCAGCGAGCGGGCGGCGCCTTTCATACGGCGCAGTCGCGGAGGCTGCAGCGCATCAGCCGGTGCCCGGCCGCGACACGCTGCAGCTGAAAAACGAGGACACGTGGCGCTATATCGGCAAGTCGCTGCCGATCGTCGATCTCGACGACATCGTTCATGGCCGCGCGACGTACGGCATCGATGTCGTGTTACCCGGTATGACGTATGCGTCGATCGAACGTTCGCCGGTATATGGCGCAACGCTCAAAAGCGTCGACTCGACCGAAGCGATGAAGGTGCCCGGCGTGCTGCACGTGGTGCGCATTGCTTCCGCCCCGCTGCCCGCCGGCTTCCGGCCGCTGGGCGGCGTCGCGGTGGTCGCGACCAACACGTGGGCCGCGCAGCAAGGGCGCCAGAAACTGAAGCTCGAATGGGACCTCGGGCCGAACGGCACGTACGATAGCCAGGCGTATCGCAAAGCGCTTGAAGACACCGCTCGGCAGCCTGGGAAAGTCGTGCGCAACAACGGCGATACCGCGGGCGCGCTGAAGAACGCCACGCAACACGTCTCGGCCGATTATTACGTGCCGCATCTGGCGCACGCGACGATGGAGCCGCTGGCTGCGACGGCGTCGTTTGCGAACGGCGCAGTCGAGGTCTGGACCGCGACGCAAAACCCGCAGCAAGCGCGCACAACTGTCGCACAGGTGCTCGGCCTGCAGGAGCAGGCCGTAACGATCAACGTCACCTTGCTCGGCGGCGGCTTTGGCCGCAAGTCGAAGCCGGACTATGTGGCCGAGGCCGCGTTCCTGGCGCGCGAAGTCGGCGCACCCGTCAAGCTGACCTGGACACGCGAAGACGACATACGTAACGACTACTTCCATGCCGTATGCGCGCAGCACATGGAAGGCGGACTCGATGCGCAGGGCAGGACGATTGCGTGGTTGCACCGGAGCGTGTTTCCGTCGATCGGTTCGACGTTCACGCCGAACGTGGTCTATGGTTCGGCGGGCGAACTGGGTCAGGGTGTGACCGACATGCCCTATGAAGTCGCCAACGTGCAGTGCGAAAACGGGGCGGCGCCGGCGCATACACGTATCGGCTGGTATCGCTCGGTGTACAACATTCCGCACGGCTTCGCGCTGGGCTCGTTCGTCGACGAACTCGCCGCTGCCGCGCGACAGGATCCGGTGCAGCATCTGCTCGCGCTGCTGGGCAGTCCGCGCCACGTCGATATGCATGCACTGGGGGTCGATTATCCGAACTACGGCGCGTCGATCGACGAGTATCCGATCGATACCGCGCGCTATGCGGCGGTGGTCCGCGCGGCGGCGGTGCGGTCGAACTGGTCCGCCGCGTTGCCCGCTCGCCATGGGCGCGGTATCGCGGTTCATCGCAGCTTTCTGACGTACGTCGCCGCGGTCGCGCAGGTGCAGGTGGCCGACGATGGCTCGGTGCGCGTGACGCGTGTCGATCTGGCGGTCGACTGCGGACGTATCGTCAATCCCGATCGCGTGATCGCGCAGTTCGAAGGGGCGGTGGTGATGGCGCTCGGCAACACGCTATACAGCGAACTGACCTTCAGTAGCGGTGCGGCCGATCAGTCGAACTTCACCGACTACCGGGTCGCCCGTATCGACTCCGTGCCGGAAACGCACGTGTATATCGTGCCGAGCGCTGCGCCGCCTGGCGGTGTCGGCGAACCGGGCGTGCCGCCGACATCGGCTGCGATCTGCAACGCGATCTTCAATGCGACGGGCACGCGAATCCGGGCGTTGCCGGTGGATAGCGCGCTGTTAAAGAGGACGTGATCGGCGAGCGCCGCGGCGCGAACAAGGCGCCGCGGTGCACAGTAGATGTCACCCGAGCCCGAGGTGCTGGCGAAAGGTGCTGGCGAATTGGGCCGAAGCTCGACAGGACTACCGCCTCATGCTCGCCAGGCCGGCCCCTCAGGAAAGTCATACTGATCGAGCGACGCCGCATGCATTTCGATACTGTAACCGGCACGTTGCGGCGGCATATAACGGCCGTTTCGAATTACGACAGGATCAACAAAATGCTCATGCAAATGATCCACGTACTCGAGCACCCGGTTTTCCAGCGACGCCGACACGCAGATATAGTCGAACAGCGAAATGTGCTGGACATACTCGCACAAGCCGACGCCGCCCGCATGCGGACACACGGGCACGCCAAATTTCGCCGCCATCAGCAGGACAACGATCACCTCGTTGAGACCGCCCAGGCGGCAGCTATCGACCTGGCAGAAGTCGATGGCTTGCGCCTGTAGCAACTGCTTGAACATCACCCGGTTATGGCAGTGCTCGCCCGTCGCGACGCCGATGGGCCGAATCCGCTGGCGGATCGCCGCGTGGCCGAGAATGTCGTCGGGACTCGTGGGTTCCTCGATCCACCACGGATCGAATTCCGCAAGACGCCGCATGTTCGCGACCGCTTCATCGACATCCCACACCTGGTTTGCATCCATCATCAGCTTCAGGTTTTCGCCGATTTCTTCGCGCAGGATGCGGGCCCGGCGCATATCTTCTTCGAGGTTGCCGCCCACCTTCTGCTTGAAGTGCGTCCAGCCCTGCGCGACACCTTCACGCGCGAGCCGGCGAATCTTGTCGTCGTCATACCCGAGCCAGCCGGCCGACGTCGTGTAGGCCGGATAGCCGTGCGCGAGCATGTCCTTTTCGCGCTCGCCCCGGGTGCTGGCATGGCGGTGCAGCATGGCGATGGCTTCCTGCGGCGTGATCGCATCGGTCACATAGCGGAAGTCGAGACAACGCACGAGTTCTTCGGGGCTCATGTCGACGAGCAGCTTCCACACCGGTTTGCCTTCCGCTTTGGCCCACAGGTCCCAGGCCGCATTCACGACAGCCGCCGTCGCCAGATGAATGGCGCCCTTGTCCGGACCGATCCAGCGCAGCTGGCTGTCTGAGGTCAGCGCGCGCCAGAAAGCCCCCATGTTCGCTGCAATATCCTCGAGCGTTTTGCCGACAATCAGCGGAGCAAGTGCCTGCACCGCAGTCACGCAAATCTCGTTGCCGCGCCCGATGGTAAAGGTGAGGCCGTGCCCTGTGAGCCCCTTGGGCGAATCGGTTTCGAGCGTCACGTAGGTGGCGGAGTAATCCGGCGCGGCGTTCATCGCATCGGAGCCGTCAAGTGAACGCGAGGTCGGGAACCGAATGTCCCTGACGGACAACCTGGTGATGATGGGCATCTGAACACCCTCTTCTTCGACAGCTATCGACTTGCGCCTATGCGCAAAGGGGGCCGTGCATACTGGCCTGGCCTCTTTGCGGCCATCTTCTCTCTCCGCGATGCGAGGCGAAAAAAGAAGAGGAAGCACCGCCCCCTCTTCTCTCTTCGCGCCTGGCGGCGACGGTCAATCGTAGAGCACGGCGGCGATCTTGGGATCGCTCATATTGCTCTTGTCGTACCAGTAGAAGCCCGTGTCGACTTTCTTGGGCAGCTTCTCGCCTTTCAACGCCTTCACCGCGGAGTCGACAACGCATTTGCCGATGCCGACCGGGTTCTGCGTAATGGCGCCGGCCATCAAACCCGAATTGATGTCGTCCTTTTGCTCCTTGCCGGAGTCGTAGCCAATCAGGACGAGTTTCTTGCCCGATTCCTTGACACCGATCGCAGTCCCCTCCGCCGAGCCTTCATTCGCCCCGAAAATGCCCTTGAGATTGGGGTTGGCCTGGATCATCGTCTTGGCGATTTCCGCCGACTTCAAATGGTCGCCGCCGCCATACTGGACTGAGACGATCTTGATGTTCGGATGCTTCGCTTTCATCTCATTCAGGAAGCCGTCGCGGCGATCGATGCCGGTGCGGCTGGTTTGGTCGTGCACGACCAGGCCGACCTCCCCGGCATTGCCGATCGCCTCCGCCATCTTGTCGGCGGCGAGCGCGGCCGCGGCAAGATTGTCGGTCGCGCACGTGGTCAGCGGAATGTCGCTGTCGACGCCGGAGTCGAAGGCGATGACGGGTATTTTGGCGGCCTGAGCCCGCTTCAACAGCGGAATGGCCGCCTTGCTATCGAGCGCGGCGATGCCGAGCGCCTGGGGCTTCTTGGCAAGCGCGGCCGAGAGCATGTCGATCTGCTTATCGACCATGGCCTCGGTTTCCGGACCCTCGAAGGTGATCCTGACGTTGTGCTCCTTGGCCGACTGTTCCGCGCCGGATTTGACCGCCTGCCAGAACTGGTGCTGGAAGCCTTTCGAGATCAGCGGGATGTAGGTGTCTTGCGCGTACGTCACACTCGTCCCGCCAATGAGCGCGCCAACGCCGACCACGACACCGATTAGTCTTCTTTTCAACATGGGGTTTCTCCTCCTAAGTTGGCCATCAACCTTCAGCCGTTGGGGGAGCCTTTGGCGCTCCCTTTTCTTGATCTTGTTGCGCGTAGCGTCAGCCTTCGTCAGCTTTTCTTGCGCCGCAAAATATCGGCATACACCGCGAGAATGATGATGAGACCGGTCACTACGATCTGCCATTCCTGAGCGACGGAGAGGATGCGCAGGCCGTTGGTCAGCACGCTCATAATGAAAGCGCCGATGATCGTCCCCAGAATCGTCCCCGCACCGCCGCTGAGCGAGGTCCCGCCGATGACCACGGCGGCGATCGCTTCGAGTTCATAACCTTGGCCTAGCGCCGGCTGGGCCGAATTCAGGCGCGAGGCGATCAGCAACCCGGCGATACCGCAAATTGCCCCGGCCAGGCCGTAAATGGCGATCTTCCACCGATCGACATTCACGCCGGAAAGGCGCACGGCTTCTTCGTTGCTGCCGAGCGCAAATGTATAGCGGCCGAGCGCCGTGCGGTTGAGCGTGATCGAACTCACAACCGCAAGGAAAAACAGAATCAGGACCGCGTTCGGCACGGGCAGGCTCGGCAGCACATAGCCGATCAGCGAATCCTGAGAGATCCGGTAGAAGTTTTCGGTGTCGCTGAAATAGATCGGCTTGTCGGCCGAGACGACGAGCGAAAGACCTTTCAGCAGCAGCATCATGCCTAAGGTGGCAATGAACGGCGGTATTTTCATTTTCGCCGTGAGGGTGCCCGAAATGGTCCCGCAGATGGCGCCCGTCCCAATCGCAGCAACGACGCCGGTCCACATCGGCAAATGCCAATAAGTCAGAAACACGCCGCAAATGACCGCCGTGAAGGTCATCAACGTGCCGACGGACAAATCGATGCCGCCGGTGATGATGACGAACGTGCAGGCGATCGCCAGCACGCCGTTGACCGCCGTTGCCTGCAGAATCCCGAGCATATTGTCCATCTGCATGAACGCGGGAGACGCGAAGCTGAAAAAGGCCAGCAGCAGGATCAGGCTCCCGAAGGCGAGCAGCTTTTGCAGAGCGGTCGGCGTGAAGACGCGCGCTCTAAGGCCCGAAGCTCTTTCCTTGTTACCCAGCGCCGAAGTATCCGATGGCAATGTCATGAAATAGACCTCTCGAGGCTCACGCCGCTTTTAAAGTTTCGCGCTGCGTCGCCAGTTGCATGATGCGCTCCTGCGTCGCCTCCGTGGCTGAGAGTTCGCCAGTAATGCGGCCCTCGCACATCACGACGATGCGGTCGCTCATGCGCAGGATTTCCGGCAGTTCCGACGAGATCATCACGATCGCCTTGCCTTGCTCGGCGAGCGCGCGCAGGAGCTTGTAGATTTCGCTCTTGGCGCCGACGTCGATGCCGCGCGTCGGCTCGTCGAAGAAAAGCACATCGCAGTCGCGCTCAAGCCATTTCGCGACTACAATTTTCTGCTGATTGCCGCCCGAGAGAAGCCGCACCTCCTGCGTCGCGGAGGGCGTACGAATCGCGAGCAGATTGATGAAATGGGAGGCTGTCCGGCGTATCTGGGCGCGACGCAAGAAAAAGTTGAGCGACAGGAATTTGCGCAAGTTGGACATCACAATATTCGATTCGACGTTCATGCCGGTCGCCAGGCCAAAACGCTTCCTGTCTTCCGAGAGATAGCCGATGCCGCGCGCCACCGCATCGCTCGGATTCCTGATCGTCGCCTTCACGCCTTTCACGACAATTTCGCCCGATTCGATCGGATCGGCGCCGAACACCGCGCGGGCGACCTCCGTGCGACCGGCGCCCATCAAGCCGGCAAAGCCTAATATCTCGCCTTTGCGCAGCGTGAAACTCACGTCTCTGACCAGCGGGCCAGCGTTCAGATTCTTGACGTCGAGCGCGACCTCGCCGTTGCTTGGCGCACTGTGAGAAGGCGCAATGTCGGTCAACGTTCGACCGACCATCATGCCGATGATCGCTTCGACGCTGGTGTCCCTGGCGGTGACGGTGGCCACATATTCCCCGTCACGCAACACCGTGACGCGGTCGGCAATCTGCTTCAGCTCATCCATCTTGTGCGAGATATAGATGATTCCCACGCCCCGGTCCTTCAGCTCGCGGATGATGCGGAAGAGCTCGGCGATCTCGGCGTCGTTGAGCGCCGAGGTGGGCTCGTCCATGATCAGGACGCGCGAGTCGAAGGACAAAGCCTTGGCGATCTCGACCATCTGCTGCCTCGCGACAGTGAGGGTGCTGACAACCGCGCGCGGGTCGAGATTCACATGCATGCGGGCAAGAATGTCGCGTGCCTGCGCATTGAGCTTGTCTTCGTCGAGGAACAGGCCGAGGCGTCCGCGCGGCTCGCGGCCGATGAACATATTCTGGGCGACGGTCAGATGGTTCATCAGCTGGAGCTCCTGATGAATGATGCCGACACCCACGGCCTGCGCCTCGCGGGGGCTCGAGAACTCGATCGGCTGGCCGTCATAGAGGATTTCACCCGTATCCCGGGTGTAAACGCCGGCGAGGATTTTCATCAGCGTCGACTTGCCGGCGCCATTCTCGCCCATCAGCGCGTGGACTTCACCCGCCATGAGTTCGAACTGGACTTCGTGAAGCGCCCTCACGCCGGGAAAGCGCTTGTTGAGCCTTTTGACGGAGATGAGCGGGATCATGGCGCGGATTGAACGACAATGCCGCGACTGCCGCTGGCCTCATTGCGAGGAGCGGGTCGGAAAAGCGTGGAGCGCCGCTGCACCGGGCGTCGCCGGGTATTGCGGCTGCAATTACGGCTGAAATCGCAACGAGAAGCCAGACACATTGCCTGGTGCCCCCAAACCGATGTGCCACGATTTTACGCCGCTGGACGGCCGCGGCTCAATTAGGCATTCCCTAATATCGTAGGCAATCGGTTCGCGCGCCGGTTTCCCACTATTTGACGTCCATTTCAGGCCGATTTGCGGCTTCCATGCCGCGCGGAATCCGGCTGACGGATCGTGGCTCGTGACGCATCGAGCGCGGGGAAGCCACCCTACGCTTCGGCCAGAACCTGCTGGATGACCTGCTCGAAGGTTTCCACGGGCTGCCCGCCGCTCACCAGATAGCGACCGTTAAAGATGATCGCCGGCACTGACTGGATACCCTTCGCCTGGTATTCCCGTTCTTCCGCGCGAACCTCGTCGGCATAGTCTCCGCTTCGCAGTACTTCACGGGCTTGCGCGGCATCGAGCCCCACGGATTGGGCCGCTTCGACCAGGATTTCGTGATTGCCTGGGTCTTTGCCCTCGGAATGATAGGCCCGCAGGAGCGCCAGTTTGAGCGGCAACTGCTTGCCTTTGATACCGGCCCAATGCAGCAGGCGATGCGCATCGAAGGTGTTATAGACGTGCGTACGCGGGCCGAAGGTAAAGCCAACGCTTGCGCCACGTTCGCGGATCATGGCTTGCGTTTCGGCGATCTGCTCCGGTGTGCGTCCGTATTTTTTGCCGAGATAGTCGACAATGGCCTCGCCGTCCGGTCCCATCTCCGGATTCAGCTCGAAGGGATGCACGACTATTTGAGCGTCGAGCGCATCGCCTAAACGCGATAGTGCAAGCTCGAGCGACGACAGGCCGATTGCACACCACGGGCATGCGATATCGGAGACGAAATCGATAGTTAGCTGTTGTTTCATTGCTTTCCTGACTGGAATAACCTGGGGCTCGGCCGCCTCGGTGCGACGCAAAGACGGCCTACAAAGTAGCCTAGCCTGAATCGCCAAAATTTGCAGAACCGCGCCCCGGAGTTCGGCCGAAGCGGTCATCCGCGTAAGCCTCAGTCCGGCATCCCGTTATGGTCCCCGAGCGGCCTGGTGGGCCAATCCACCCAGCGGTCCGCGCGGGTCCGTTCGTGCGCTTCATTGAGCGGGTAACGAATGCGGTTGTCGTCGCGCGGACGTTCGCCGATCACCATCAACCTGACTTCGTCCTTCGTATTGTTGATGAAGGTGTGGCAGATGCCGGTGCCTGCCGGAAATGCAACGGAATCCCCTTCAGCAATGGGATGAAGCACGCCGTCGATCCAGACATCGGGCTTGCCTTCGAGCACGTACACAAACTCCTGCTCGGTACTTTCGGCGTGCGGATATGACGTCCGACGGCCGGGCAAAAGCCTCACATGATGAATGCCAATGCGCGTAATGCCGAGCGCGGCGGAAAGCGGCGCATCTAGCGCCATTTTCTCGGTATCGCCGCGATAGGAATGTGCATCCGGCTCTTCCAGTTCGGTCCAGTGTTTGATGAAATCGGGGCGGCTCATCGGTTGTTCTCCTGAAGGACTACGGTCGATGATAGCGGCTTACACGCTCATTGTTCGTCGTTGGCCACCCCGCATAGAACCAAGCCATAGAACAGGAGCATGCGGACCGGCCGGCGGGCGCCATTGAAACTACCGCCGGCCAGTGGCTCGCCTAGCCCATGCGCCAACGATCAGTAAGATCCCATATAGTCGCGCTTGCCGATTTCGACACCGTTGTGGCGCAGAATCGCGTAGGCCGTCGTCACGTGGAAGAAGAACTGCGGCAGGCCATAGTTTTGCAGATAGGCGCTGCCGACCAGCTTCTTCTCTTTCGGCGTCCCCGGACGCAGGACGATTTCCTTGTTCTCGCTACCGTCGAATTGGGCTGCCTCGAGCGCGCCGATGTGGCTCAACGCCTTGGCGATAAGCGCTTGCAGGTCTGCAAACGTGACTTCGGTGTCGGGCCACGACGGCACCTCCACGCCGGCCAGGCGCGAGCTGATGCCCTTGGCGAAGTCGGCAGCAATCTGCACCTGGCGCACGAGGGGAAACATGTCCGGGAACAGGCGCGCCTGCAGCAGCGCGTTCGGCTCGATGTTCTTTTCTGTGACGTGTGCTTCGGCTTTTTTCAGCACGTGGGACAATGCAGTCAGCATTTGCTTGAAAACTGGGACGGATGCGCTGTAGATGGAACTGGTCATGGTCACTCTTGAGTGGATGTTGGATGCGGGCGCCGAACATGCCGCGCCGGCAAGTTTAATGTCTGGCTGGTGATTGAAGTTGTTGACTGAAGCGGCGGAAGATTACCATTGTCCTAACGGGAACACCTATGCTGAAGCGCTGCACGTCTGCGATAGGGGGCAAAACTGGCAGGTCAGCTTCAGGCGAAGACGAACGAACCAACAGGATCGAAACTCATGAGCGACAAGCAAGATGTAGCGCCAGACAGCACAGCAGCGCGCGTCGCCTTGTGGCGCGCGCTGCATGTCGAGGCCGACCCCCTGCCGCATGTGCTGGAAGACAAAATCGGCCTTAAGCTGCTGGCCCCGGACGAGGGCTGGCGCAGCCGCGGGGACATGGACCCGCAGTTCACGCGTCCCTTCCGCGCTTCAATCGTGGCCCGTGCTCGCTTCATTGAGGACCTGGTCGTGGAGCAGGCCGGCCGCGGGCTCACTCAATATGTCATCCTCGGCGCAGGCCTTGACACCTTCGCACAGCGCAGACCGGAAATCGCGTCCCGCCTCACGGTGTTCGAGATCGACCAGCCAGGTCCTCAGGCATGGAAGCGTCAGCGCCTGATCGAACTCGGCTTCGGCGTCCCGAACTGGTTACGCTTCGTGCCGGTCGATTTCGAGGCAGGCGGCTCCTGGCGGGACGGGCTCGTGACCGCCGGCTTCGATGACAGCAAGCCGGCAATCGTGGTCTCCACAGGCGTTAGCATATCTCACCGGGGAGGCGAACGCGGCCACGCTGCGCGAAGTCGCGGCCCTCGCCCCCGGATCGACGCTCGCCATGACGTTCCTGCTTCCGTTGGAGCTGGCGGACCCCGAAGTACGTCCCGGGCTTGAGATGGCGGAGAAAGGCGCGCGAGCAAGCGGCACACCGTTCCTTAGCTTCTTCACCCCGCCGGATATCCTGGCGCTGGCCCATGAAGCAGGCTTTAAAGAAGCACGGCACGTCTCGGCGGCCGATCTGACCCAGCGCTACTTCATGGGCCGGACAGATGGTCTGCGGCCGCCGAGCAATGCTGAAGAACTACTCGTAGCCCATACCTAGCGGCCGCGCACTTTCCGACCGACGAGAGCTCGCCCAACACTATGAAGGCGAGAGGATTTTTTTCATCGACGGCGCAGGATGGAACACGCGCCAACGTGTGGACATTTCAAACTACCAAACAGCCGGTGGCACGCGCTTCCATTGCCTACACTCAGATTGCGCGCAAAACGTTTCGAGTACTCCGATCGCAACAGCGTCCGCGGTCCGACTTGCGCGTCTGAATCCCGTCTCGTACCAATCGTAAGGGGAATCGTCATGGCGACTTATGTGGTTCTTGCACAATTCACCGATCAGGGTATTCGCAACATTAAAAACAGCCCGCAGCGGGCCAGTCAGGCGGCGGAGTTAGCCAAGACCTTTGGCTGTGAAATGAAAGATATCTACTGGACGGTGGGCAAATATGACATTGTCACGCTCATCGAAGCGCCGGACGAGCAAAGCTTCGCGGCATTCGGCTACGCGCTAGGGTCCGCGGGCAATGTCCGCACGCAAACGCTCCGTGCATTCACGAAGGACGAATGCAGCGCGATTATCGGCAAACTCCCATAAAACACCCATCAAAGACGCAAGCACCGCGGCACACGAGCCGCTTTCCGCGACTCATTCTCAGGAGGTCACGATGAACGCAACCGTCAGCGAAGACGTACGCGCCTTCGTTCAAACGGCCGAACAGGCCGGCGAGTATGTCTGGGTCATTACGCTGGTCGACTTTGGGGCACAAAAGGTTAAACGCTCATTGGTTTCGGACGACACATTCGCCATGCGCGCTGCGGCGCAAGACGCCGGCGAAGCCTATCTGAAGGGGCTGGCCGAAGACCGGTAGCGAGGCGCAGGGCCGCTTTGCCGGGTTGCCTTGTTTTAGCATGCTGACAGACTAAAGTTGGAACAAAGGCAGAGGGCCGGACTCGATGGCATTGAAAACCGGACTGATCCGGGCGATCCGCTCGACCGGAACATCCGTGGGAGTTTTATCTGTATTTCGATGTCTGAGTTAACGTGCGAACCGGTCTTGATCGAGGCGGCAGACTTCGTATCGTCGCCTTGGACTGACCGGCGATTATTCCCGATAGGAGGCCCGACATGCGGCGCATTTATTTTCTATTGCCCGACGTGCAAAGCGGGAAGTCAATCATTGACGAGCTGCTGCTGAAGCGGGTCGAGTGGCGACATATCCACGTGCTCGCGCGTCCCAATGTGCGACTCGAGCAGTTGCCACAGGCGACGCTTACGCAGCGCAGCGACCTCCTTCCCGCGCTTGCGCGCGGCACCGCCGCGGGTGGCGTGACGGGCATGCTCGCGGGCCTTGTCGCGATGGCTTTTCCGCCGGCCGGTCTGACGATCGCCGGCGGCGTCGTCGTCCTGATGACGCTGGCGAGCGCAGGATTCGGAGCGTGGACCGCGACCATGATCGGTGTCGGCATCCCGAGTACGCGTCTGAAGCGCTTCGAAAGCGCGATCGAAAAGGGTGAATTGCTGATGATGGTCGACGTCGGGAAGGATCGCGTCGACGAAATCGAAGAACTGGTCAAGAGTCATCATCCGGAAGCGGACATAGAGGGCACAGATCCGACGATTCCGGCGTTCCCCTGAGCCTTCGCCAGTCCCTGCCAGCATGTCCCATCGGCGCTGTAGCGTACGCCCCTGCCTCACCGGACTACAATCATTTATATGACCCTAATGATGCGTTGGTCGCGCGCCAGCTTCGACGGACGCATTGGCAAGCCGGTCAGCGAGGTTCACGGCAGATCAGCCGGTATAAGCAGACCCGATCGCAGCCCGCCACGAGTGGCGTCCTGGCGAAGGAGTGGCGATGAATTGGCAACCAGGCTCCCACGTGCGCTTCAGACGCACCGCAATCACGGTTGCGCTCGTCGTGGGCAGTCTGATCGTCCTCGGGCGTATCACCGGCGTGGTGGTCGACTGGCTGTGGTTTTCTTCAATCGGTTATGCCAACGTTTTCTGGACCGTTGTCTCCGCCAAGGCACTCCTCTTTGCCGCCGTGTTCGCAGCGTCGGCGAGCGCCATAGCCGCATCGGGGTTCCTGGCGCATCGTTACGCGAGGCGTCCCGGTAGCTGGCAAGTGGAAACGGCCCGTCTGTCAGGTACGCCGGACTTCATCAGTGAACTGGCCGACCAGCTCGCACCGCGCATTCCCTGGCGCGCCAGCATTGCCGGTAGCGCTGTTGTCCTGGGGCTGCTCGTCGCCGCCGGCGAAATCTCCAACTGGGATCTGGTGCTGCGCTTCCTGCATCAGGCGCCCTATGGCGAACGCGATCCTGTCTTCGGCCAGGACATCAGCTTCTATCTGTTCTCGCTGCCCGCCTATCTCGAGTTTAAAAACTGGCTGCTGCAGTTGCTCTTTTGCAGTGCGATCGTGGCAAGCGCGGTCTACGGGGTACGCGGCGACATCACCTTCGAGCGGCCGCCGTGCAGACTCTCGGCCGCGGCCGCCGCTCATGGTTCAGCGCTACTCGGTGCGTTCTTCGCCCTGAAGGCCTGGTCTTACGCACTCGACCGCTTTTTGCTGCTCTACGGCGATAACGGCGTCGTGGTCGGCGCCGGCTATACCGACATTCACGTCGAGCTCCCGATCTTGTGGGTACTCATCGGCCTTGCCACCGCCGCAACCGTCGCGTCGTGGGTCAATATGCGCCGGCGAGACTATCGAATTCCTGCCGCCTCGGTGTTACTGGTGTTCGGCTCATCGTTCGTGTTCGCCGTGATCTACCCAGCGCTGTTCCAGCGCCTCTATGTCAAGCCGAGCGAGCTGCAACTGGAGATGCCCTATATCAAACGCAATATCGCGCTAACGCGAATGGCCTACGGCCTCAACCAGATCGCGGTCAAGCCGTTTCCGGCCGAGCAGGAATTGAATCTCACCTCGCTCGAGGCCAATCGCGCGACCCTCGACAACATTCGCCTGTGGGATGTGCAGCCGCTGATGGACACCTACGCGCAGTTGCAGGAGATCAGGACTTACTACAAATTTCTCTCCGTCGACATCGACCGCTACCGGCTCGACGCCGGTTACCGGCAGGTGATGCTGTCGGCCCGCGAACTGGAGCCGTCGATGCTTCCCGAGAACGCCCAGACGTGGGTGAACCTGCACCTTCTGTTCACGCACGGCAACGGCGTGGTGATGTCGCCCGTCACCGAAAAATCGACGGAAGGTTTACCCTCCTTCTATCTGCAGGATATTCCACCCGTCGCTCACGGCGGGCCGGCCATTCGCGAGCCGCGTCTGTATTTCGGTGAAGGGGGTGAGGGCTACGTCATCGTAAAAGGCAGCGTTCCCGAGTTCGACTATCCCAAGGGCAAGGACAACGTCTACACCACTTACAGCGGGAGCGATGGTATTGCCATCGGCAGCACCGCGCGCCGCAGCCTGTTCGCGTGGCAGTTCAACGATCCGAACATCCTGCTAACCGACTACGTCACGAACGCTAGCCGCATTCTGCTGCACCGTAACATTCAGGACCGGGTGCGCGCGATCGCCCCGTTCCTCACCCTCGACCATGATCCCTATCTCGTCGCAAGCGACGGGCGCCTTTTCTGGATGCAGGACGCCTATACGACAAGCCGCTGGTTTCCCTACGCTCAACCGGGTTTCGGCGATGGCGCCAACTACATCCGCAACGCTGTCAAGGTGGTAATCGATGCGTACAACGGCACGGTCGATTTCTATGTCAGCGATCCTGCCGATCCGATCTTGCGGACTTACCAGCGCATCTTCCCTGCCCTGTTCAAGTCTCTCGCAACGATGCCGCAAGACCTGCAACAACATATCCGCTACCCCGAAGATCTGTTCCTGATCCAGGCACAACTCTATCGGGCTTACCACATGGATGCGCCGGAGGTTTTCTACAATCGCGAGGATCTCTGGCAGTTCCCCCGGGAATTGATCGGCATTGATGGTGGGAACAGTCCCGGCACGCCGATGACGCCTTACTACATGATCATGCGGCTGCCCGACGAACCGCGCGCGGAGTTCGTCCTGATGCTGCCGATGGTACCCAGCCAGCGCGACAACATGATTGCG
Source organism: Paraburkholderia polaris (assembly GCF_012927345.1). Taxonomy (GTDB): domain Bacteria; phylum Pseudomonadota; class Gammaproteobacteria; order Burkholderiales; family Burkholderiaceae; genus Paraburkholderia; species Paraburkholderia polaris. The sequence goes on along the minus strand of NZ_JABBGJ010000007.1, from coordinate 40,363 downwards.
TGGCTCGCGGCGCGTTGCGATCCGCCCGACTACGGCAAGCTCATCGTCTACGCGTTCCCGAAGGACAAGCTCGTCTATGGGCCGTTCCAGATCGAGGCACGCATCCAGCAGAACACCGAGATTTCGCAGCAGATTTCGCTGTGGAACCAGATGGGCTCGCGCGTCATTCGCGGCCATCTTCTCGTCGTGCCGATCGAGAACTCCATCCTCTACATCTCTCCGCTTTACTTGCGTGCAGAGTCGGGGCAGTTACCCGAATTGAAGCGAGTGATCGCCGCGTATGGAGACCGGGTGGTGATGAAAGAAACCCTGGGTGAAGCACTGGCGGCGCTCTTCAAGGAAAGCGCCCCGCTCGCATCGCCGCCTCAGGGCACGTCGGACGCGCGTGCCCGCGAGGCGCTCGCACATTATGACCGTGCAATCGAGCGTTTGAAGGCGGGAGACTGGAGCGGCTTCGGCGCGGAACTGGACGCCTTGCGGCCACTGCTCGAGGCGCTTGGCGGCCGCCGTTCGGAAGGGCAAAAGTAATCGATGACGAAGTTAATGATGGTGGCAATGGGCAAGCTTGATGCCGCGAAGAGGTTGCAAGCAGGACGAGGCTGCCGATGCCGGGTCGGCAGTGACGATCCGCTTACAATAAGACAGCAATCGTCGAGTCCAACCCATCGCGGACACTCCCCTGCAATTTGTAAGTTGATCACTGAGCGGCTGAACTTCGGTCGTAGCAACACGCGATCAATCGCTGCCACAACGAAATCATCCAATACCCATCTATGCGGAAACTGCCTCCACTCAGCGCGCTTCGGGCCTTTGAGGCTGCTGCGCGCCATCGTCATTTCGGCAGAGCCGCCGACGAGCTGTGCGTGACTCATAGTGCCATCAGTCATCAGGTGCGCTCGTTGGAAGATGTGCTTAAAGTCACGCTGTTTGAAAAGCTAGGACGTCAGGTTCACTTGACCGACGCTGGCCTGCGCTTGCTGCATTCGGTCCAGCAGGCACTCGACATGATGGCCGAAGCGTGCAGCGACGCCGCACACCCGGGCATGCGCGGGTCATTGAAAATCTCTGCACCAGCCGAACTGGCGCATCGTTTTTTCCCCCGCGTGATTGGCGAATTCTCCCAACGCTACCCAGGTCTCACCATCCATCTCCTGGTACACGACAGCGACTCGAACGAAATCAACCCCGCGGCGGACATCACGATCCTGTATGCGATGGGCGACACCGATTGGACCCGCTACTGGGCTGTGCCGTTTCGCGCCATCGAATTTTTCCCGGTATGCCATCCGAGTCTGCTGGAGGGCGAGGACAGCTTGCAAAGCCCCGCGGATCTCGTGCGTTTCTGTCTGCTGCACGACGACCAGGACGGCAAAACCTGGGCAACGTGGCTCGGCACCCATGCCGCCGCGCTGCCGGCTCCGGCACGCAATCTGCACTTCGCCCATTCCGGCATCGCCATCGAGGCGGCGTTGCAAAAGGTCGGGGTCTGTCTGGCGGATACCCTGACCGCTGGCGATGAGCTGAAAAGCGGCCGGCTGATTCGTCCATTCGCCGTCTCGGTTCCTTCACCCGGCAACTACTACGTGGTTGCCGAGCGGCGTAAACGGACCGAGGCCCGGCTCGCGGCGTTCACGCAGTTTGCCGGCATCGCGCCGTATTTATGTGAAATCAATTCACCGATTACAGAGAATTGATCATTAGTTCGCAAAAAAAATTCAACCTACGATGGTGCCATTGATGCCGGCCTCCTGCCGGCACGCCTCCCAACCAAAGGAGCGGCTACATGGCACGTACTCTCACCACCCTTCCCCGCAACGACGGCTTCCGATGCCCCGGCGAATTCGAACCCAAGGCCGGCTGCTGGCTCGGCTGGCCTGAACGGCCCGACGTCTGGCGTAACGGCGGTAAGCCGGCGCAAAAGGTGTGGGTGGATATCGCTACCGCGATTGCCGAGAGTGATCCTGTCACCATCTGTGCGTCGTCGCGCCAATACGCGAACGCCCGAGCCATGTTGCCGCCGCATATCCGTGTGCTCGAAATGACGGTGAACGACTCGTGGTTCCGCGACAGCGGCCCGGCCTGGCTGCTCAATGATCATGGCGACGTCCGCGGCGTCGATTTCCAGTTCAATGCCTATGGCGGGTTAAACGGTGGCCTCTACTTTCCGTGGGACATGGACGACCAGATCGCCGGGAAGATTCTGGAAGCCGAACGCGCCGACCGCTACCGTGCGCCGATCATCGCCGAGATGGGCGGAATCCAGTGCGACGGCGAAGGTACGGTGCTCACGACCGAGCAGTGTTTGCTCAATGTCAACCGCAACGCCCATCTGGGCAAGGAAGCCGTGACCCAGCACCTCCTCGATTATCTGGGGGCGCGCAAGGTCATCTGGTTGCCGCGCGGGTGCAAATTCGACGAGACCGACGGGCATATCGACGATCTGGCCTGCTTTGTACGTCCGGGTGAAGTGGTGATGCAGTGGACGGACGACGCCTGCGACCCCCAATACGAGATTTACCAGGAAGCCTACGCCATCCTGAGCAGCACCACCGATGCAAAGGGGCGCCCTCTGAAAATCCACAAAATGCTTGCGCCGGAAGCACTCGTCTGGACTGCAGAAGAATCCGCCGGGCTCGATCATGGCGACGCGGCGATTGCGCGGGTAGCGGGCACGCGGATCTGCGCTTCGTACATCAACTACTACGTCGGCAACGGCGTTGTCGTGGTGCCCGAATTTGGCGACGTGAACGATATGCCCGCGCAGCGATTGCTGGCCGAACTATTCCCACGCCATCGGATCATCGGTATTCCTAATACACGCGAGATTCTGCTCGGCGGCGGAAATATCGCCTGCATCACGTCGCCGCAGTACGCCGCGCAAACGCGTTGAGCGGGAACGCATACAGCATGTGAATCAAGCTGTCCGTTTGCGTTGTGCGCCGGTATCACCGATCAAGCCACGTCATTGGGAGAGAGCCATGAACAATACGCTATTCCGCGGTATGGTCTGCTGTCTGCTGGGCACCAGCAGCATCGCCATGGGCGCAGGTCCGGTCCTCAGCGTCTACAACTGGTCCGATTACATCGGCGATAAAACAGTCGAACAGTTCGAGGCGGCAACTGGCATCAAGGTGAAGTACGACGTCTACGATAGCAACGATACCTTGCAAACCAAACTGCTTGCCGGCGGCACCGGTTACGACATCGTTGTGCCCTCCGCCAATTTCCTGTCAAAACAGATCGACGCCGGCATCTACCAGAAGCTCGACAAGTCCAAATTGCCTAACCTCGTCAATCTGGACAAGTCAATCATGGCGATGGTGCAAAGCGCCGATCCGGGCGACCAGTACGCCATTCCATGGGCTTGGGTGACGATCGGCCTTGGTATGAACGTCAATACGGTGAAGGCTGCGCTCGGCAACGACGCCGAGCTCGACAGCTGGAGCCTGCTGTTTGACCCCAAGAATCTGGCCAAGCTGAAGCAATGCGGTGTCTCGGTGCTCGACGAACCCACCGACGTGCTTCCCGAGGTGTTGCACTATCTGCACAAAGACCCGAGCAGCACGAACCCCGCCGACTACCAGGCAGCGTTCGATGTACTCAAACAGATTCGCCCGTACATCACCCAATTCAACTCGTCCGGCTATATCAACGACCTGGCCAACAATGACGTCTGCCTCGCGTTGGGCTATTCCGGCGACGTGAACATCGCCAGGCATCGCGCGCTCGAAGCACACAAGAGTTACGCGATCAGCTATGTCATCCCTAAAACCGGCGCCCCCGTCGGCTTCGACATGATGGCCATACCCAAGGATGCGTCCAATCCAGACGCCGCGCTCGCGTGGATCAATTTCATCGAACAACCGGAGATCAATGCGGAGATCACCAACAAGGTTTTCTATCCCACCGCAAATCTGGCGGCGAGGAAATACGTCAAGCCAGAGATTGCCAACGACCCGACTATTTACCCTTCCGAGGCGGTGATGAAGACCTTGTTCCCGCTCAAGCCGTTACCCGTTGAGATCCTCCGTCTGGAACACCGCCTCTGGGCGAAGCTGAAGTCGGGCATATAGGCGGGTTCTCATCTTTGAAATTTGGGCCCTGGTTTCCTCAAGTGGTCGCGTCGCAACTCCACTCTGGTACATTGATGCCGACCGGTTCTGGAGGGTGCCTGCATTCCCGCTGCGCCCTGCGGGCGCCGGACTTCAAGACGATCGCCGACGTTCGCCGCGACAACGGCCCGGCCATTCGCAACGCATGCCGCCGTACGAAACGCTAGGGGAAAAATCTATGACCGACCCGGCCCATGACTCGCTCGACTTTCGCCGGCAACGCAGGGTCGGCATTGCCGGCATCGCGGTCGCGTCGCTGCTTGCCTCGGGGCTCTGGCTCGGTATCGATCTTTTGCTATCGCCGCTGCCGGGCATGGACAGCCTGGGCGCGCGGATGCTGCTCACGCTTAAATGCTGCTGTGTTGTTGTGCTGTTCTGCCTCGTGACCGGCGTCGAAGCCGTGGCGCACGAGCGATTAACTTCACCCGCGTTCGATCCGCTGGCGGGCTTCGAGACACGCAGGTTGCGCGTCAATCAGAGATACCTGCAGAACACGGTGGAACAGATCATCGTGTTTGCGGCGTCGCTGTTCGGCCTGGCCGCCTATTGCCCCAACGGCTCGGCCATGCGCGCGGTCGTAGCGACGACTGTGGTCTGGATCGCCGGGCGGGCCGCGTTCTGGCTCGGCTACCACCGCAGCGCGGCGCTACGCGGGCTCGGGGCGCCGGGCATGGCAATCAGCATGATCGTGCTGCTTTATGTGGTGAGCCGGTTTGGACGTGAGATCGCGGGGACGGTGGGGGCGATTGTGCCGGTCGTGGCATTTTTCACGATCGAAGCGGTGTTGTTTTGGGGCACGCGGCCGGCGAAAGATGCCACGCTGTTCTGAGCGTATTGGCTTTCTTTAGGCATTCGGACTGCTACCGTACAGACGTACCCTGCCGCATATGAGAAAGATACGTTGCGTCCGCCGTGCGCCGGTGATTCCCGGGTTTCTCTCGCGAGGCACGCATTCGTAGCCGGCAACTGGCGCAACCGTTCAAGTCTTTGTTGTGACAAAACGCCGGGTTCCGCTGCACGCTTCGCCAGCTGGTTCGCGACCTACGCGTCGCACCGCTGGTTAGGCTAGTGTCGAACTTGAGGAGAGTGTCATGAACAACATCATCTGGCTTGTCGGAGCCGTAGTCATCGTTCTGTTTGTACTCGGGTATTTCGGGTTGAGATAAGGCGTTCCGTCTATTTTAGAAAGCTTCACCCTCGGGAATGACGCGTCTCGGGACAACGAGCATTCATTGCAAGAGCAGCAGCCGCGAAATGTCGCCATGCACCTTCACAACCGTGCTGGCGTACAAGTGCGCTGGCGGTTCTGCGGCGGTCTGGCGCCACTCATACAAAGACGAAACCAACATCCAGGGGGCGCGTCATGATGCACGTTTTTCTGGCAAACAACCGCGATGAACTGATAGCGCGGTGTCGGGCGAAGGTGGCCCAGAGGCCTGCGCGCAAGGCAACCGCGCAGCAACTTCAGAATGGTGTGCCGCTATTCCTGGATCAGCTCATCAGGACGCTTCGAATGGAACAAACGTCGGAGCCCCTGGACAGCCGCAAAATTTCAGGTCCTTCGGGCGGCGGCGCGTCTTTATCCGAAATCGGCGAGGGAGCGGCGCAGCACGGACGGGAGTTGTTGAAGCTCGGGTTTTCGGTTGACCAGGTCGTTCACGACTATGGCGACCTGTGCCAGGCCATTACTGATCTCGCGTACGAGCGCGATGCGCCGTTTCTTGTAGACGAGTTTCGAACCCTTAACCGCTGCCTGGACAATGCGATTGCCGATGCGGTCACCGAGTTCAGCTACCAGCGCGATTTTGCCGTGGCGGACAGGCAGGCCGTTGAGATGCATGAACGGCTGGGGTTTTTCGCGCACGAACTACGTAACTTTCTTCAAACTGCAACGCTCGCGTTTACCGCAGCGAAGACCGGAAATCTAAGTCTGTCCGGAGCCACAGGGTCGGTTCTGGAGCGGAGCCTGAACGGATTGCGCGATCTGATAGCTCACTCTCTGGATGAGGTCCGTACGGCCGCAGGAATTTCTTTGCAATCGAGGATGTTTTCCGTTGCCGACTTCATCGCTGAAGTGAAATATGCCGCTGACCTTGCGGCGCAGATTCGCGGATGCGTATTGACGGTTTCCACTGTGGATCCACGGCTTGCCATTAGCGGGGATCGCGACCAGCTTTTTTCGGCGGTTGGAAACCTGCTGCAAAACGCCTTCAAATTCACGCACGAACACACCGAAGTGACGTTGGACGCGTACGCGTTGTCGGACCGCGTCCTGATCGATGTGAAGGACCATTGCGGCGGCCTCCCGTCCGGCGACGCAGAACGACTGTTCCTGCCGTTCACCCAGAATGGCGAGGACAGAACCGGACTGGGGCTAGGCCTTTCAATCGCGAGGCGCAGCGTCGAGGCAAATAACGGTGTCCTTAGCGTCCGCGATGTGCCCGGCACCGGTTGTGTCTTCACGATTGCCCTGCCTCGATACGCAGTCACGTCAAGCTAAGCGTGACCGCTGTCACACCACGCGTACGACACGATCCACGCGACTAATCCGCGACCCGACTCGTGTCTCGCGCCTTCATGGTGGAACATAGCGATATCTTATCCAGTCTCCATGCGAGTCCAATTTCCCACCGGCTTCCTCGGGACCTGAAATTGCTGCAGTTGGTGGCAACTTGGGGAATCGAATGTTTACTGCCGAGGCCGCGCGCCTGCTCATCGCTGATGACGATCCAGATTTACTGGCCGCGTATGGACTGTTCTTTTACGACTACGGTTTTGACATCCGCATCGCCGTGAACGGTGCAGACGCACTCGCCGAATACTGTGCGTGGCATCCGGCCGTCGTGTTGCTCGACATCGAGATGCCACGTCTCGATGGGCGCGCGGTAGCGAGAGAGATACGCGGTGTCCGGGCGACCCCTGCGCCACTGCTGGTAGCCCTTACTGGTCTAGCCACGCCGTCTGAACGGGCGGAATCGATGCGCAGCGGATTCGATTACTATTTCGTGAAGCCGGTTCTGATGCCAGTCGTCCTGGCTGCTATCAACCTCGGGATTGCTCCGCGTTGAACACCCCATCCAGTATCCGAACGATGCGGCGGCTCGGGCCGATTGGCGTGATCGATGGTCGGCCGCGGTTGCCTTCGCGGCACCGCCGGTACGCCGCCCCCAGGGAAATCCCTTGCCATGCAGGTGACAGCCTGAAAGACCGTCAAGCACACTGACTACGTGATCTCGTGCGCAAGCGCAGCAATCGACCATGCTAGGCTACGCGTAGATATCGTCCTGCATGGTAAATTCCGACGTCAGGAAAAAGAAACACCAAAAGTTTACGTTGCCTGAATATCCGCGTCCGCTCCCTCGTTTAAGCTAAACGCAGGCGATATAAGGTGGATCGATGATCGACGCTCATCAGCCTATTGTCCGGCGGCGGCGCCTATGCGTCGCGCTATGCGGCTGCGCCGCAGTGGCCGGCTGCATGGTCGGTCCCGACTACCGCACGCCCCCCGCGCCAGCTACCGACACCTACACCGCCTCACCGTTGCCCGAGCAGACGGCCTCTGCTCGGGGGGCTGCCGGCTTGCCGCAGCGCTTTGTGCCGGGACAGGACATTCCCGCCGCCTGGTGGGCGCTGTTTCATTGCGAGCCGCTCGATGCGCTGATCCGTCAGGCCCTCGTCAACAGCCCGAACATCGCCGCGGCGCAAGCCGCATTGCGGCAGGCGCGCGAAAACTTCTCAGCCCAAGCCGGTGGCACCCTTCTGCCCAGCGTCGACGCGCAGCTTGGCGCCACGCGCGAAAAATTGAACGGCATCTCGTTCGGCGAGCCCGGAGTCGTCGATGAATTCAATCTCTACAACGCATCGGTGAACGTGTCGTACAAACTCGACGTGTTCGGCGGCGCACGACGCGAACTCGAAGCGTTGCACGCGCAAGTCGATTATCAGCGCTTCCAGTTGCAGGCCGCCTATCTCGCGATGTCCGCCAACATTGTGACCGCGGCCGTCAAGGAAGCGTCACTGCGCGCACAGATCGAGGCAACCCAGCGGATCGCCGCGGAAGAAGATGAGCAACTGGGCGTACTCGGTAAGCAGTTCGAACTGGGGGGCGTGGGCCGGACGGTGGTGCTCTCGCAGCAGACCCTGCTGGCACAGACCCGCGCAACGCTGCCGCCGCTGCAACAACAACTCGACCAGGTGCGTCACCAGCTCGCCGTGCTGGCCGGCAAACTGCCCAGCGACGCCGCGTTGCCCGAATTCAGGCTCGAGATGTTTTCGTTGCCCGAGACGCTGCCTGTCAGTCTCCCGTCGGCACTGGTGCAGCAACGGCCCGACATCCTCGCGGCCGACGCCGTGCTGCATCAGGCCAGCGCGCAAATCGGCGCGGCGACTGCGGCGATGTATCCGCAGATCACGCTGTCCGCCAGCTACGGCGCCGAGGCCCTGACGCCGGCACAGGTCTTCAAAGCCGGCAGCACGATCTGGAGCCTGGGCGCCGGCCTGCTGCAACCGGTCTTCCACGGCGGACAACTGAGTGCGCAGAAGCGCGCGGCCGAGGCGGCGTACGAGCAGGCCGACGCGCAATATCGTGAAACGGTGCTGCTGGCGTTCCAGAACGTCGCGGACTCGCTGCGCGCGCTCGATCACGACGCGACCGGCCTGAAAGCGCAGACGGATGCCTGGCGCTCCGCTAGCGATTCGCTTGAACTCACGCGCGGGCAGTATCGCATCGGCGGAGTGAGCTACCTGTCGCTTCTCGATGCCCAACGCCAGTACCAGCAAACGGTGGTGAGCCTCGCGCAGGCACAGGCATCCCGCTACGCCGACACCGCGGCCCTTTTCCAGGCGCTCGGTGGCGGCTGGTGGAACGCCGCAGCGCCCGCCACCGCAGCAACGACGCATTGACACATAGCCCGGCAGGACACTCGCCGCACCGCTCTTTGCAACACGCACTGTCAGAAACGAAGGAACGAATGAACGAACCGTCCGGCGCTTCGCCCCATGCCGTGCAAGGACCTCACGATGACCGAAAGAAAACCGATGACAAAGCGGATGGTGATCATGCTGATCTGTGTCGGCCTGCTGCTGGCCGCACTCGTTGGCTTCAACCAGTTCCGCACGCATATGTTCGCCAAGTTCATGGCGGGCAACGCGGCGCCGCCCGCCACCGTTTCGGCGGTCGTCGCCAGCTTTCAGTCGTGGCAACCGCAGCTTGCGGCGGTCGGCAGCCTGCGTGCCGTGCGCGGCGTCGATGTCACCACGGAAGTCGCGGGCCTCGTGCGCGAGGTGGCGTTCAGCTCGGGGCAGGAAGTGAGAGCCAAACAGGTCCTCGTCCGGCTCAACGACGACGCCGACGTCGCCCTGCTCCATTCGTTAGAAGCAGCAGCAGAACTCGCGCAGACCGTCTACCGGCGCGATCAGGCGCAGTACGACATCAAGGCGATCGCCAAGGCGCAACTCGACGCGGACGCCGCCGACCTGAAGGGCAAGCAGGCACAAGTCGCGGGACAGGCCGCGTTGGTCGAAAAGAAAACGATCCGCGCGCCGTTTGCGGGGCGCCTCGGGATCACCACGATCAATCCGGGGCAGTACATCAATCCGGGCGACGCGATCGTCACGCTGCAAGCGATCGATCCGATCTACGCCGATTTCTACCTGCCGCAGCAGCAGCTTGGCCAGCTCGCGATCGGCCAGACCATCGTGGTCGACACCAATGCGTACAGCGGACAAACGTTCACGGGCAAGATCCAGTCGGTCAGCCCGAAAGTCGACAGCGCCACGCGCAACGTGCAGATCGAAGCCAGCGTGGACAATCATGAGCGCAAGCTGCTGCCGGGCATGTACGCGAACGTGAAGATCGACGCGGGCGCCGGACAGCGCTACCTGACCCTGCCGCAAACGGCCATCACCTACAACCCCTATGGCGCGACCGTGTTCCTCGTCAAGCCGGGCACACAACCCAACGCACAGGGCAAGACGCTGCCCGTCGCGCAGCAGGTGTTCGTCACACCAGGACCGACGCGCGGCGATCAGGTTGCGATCCTTAAAGGTGTCGACGCTGGCGCGCAGGTCGTGACGAGCGGGCAGCTCAAGCTCAAGAACGGTACGCCGCTCGTCATCAACAACAGCGTGCAGCCGACGGACAGTCCGAACCCGGCGCCTCAGGAACAATAGAGAGACCGCGCGATGACATTCACCGATCTCTTTATCCGGCGGCCCGTACTTGCATCGGTCGTGAGCCTGCTGATTCTCGTGCTTGGATTGCGCTCGCTGGCCGCCCTGAAAGTCAGCCAGTATCCGCAGACCGAAAACGCTGTCGTGACAATCAGCACGGCTTACTATGGTGCGAACGCCGACACCATCGCCGGTTTCATCACACAGCCGCTCGAGGCGGCGATCGCCCAGGCGCAAGGCATCGACTATCTGTCCTCGACGAGCAGTACCGGCGTGTCGACCATTACCGCGACGCTGCGCCTGAACTATGACGCAAACCGCGCACTGACCGAGATCAACACGCAGATCCAGTCGGTGCGCAACCAGTTGCCGCCGCAAGCGCAGCAGCCGATGCTCACGGTACAGACCGGGCAGACCACCGACGCAATGTACATGGGCTTTTACAGCGACGTGCTGCCGAGCAACAACGTCACGGATTACCTGCTGCGTGTCATCAAGCCCAAGCTCGATTCGATCGAAGGCGTGCAGACCGCCGAAATTCTTGGCGGCCGGCAATTTGCGTTGCGTGCGTGGCTTGATTCAACGCGGCTCGCCGCGCACGGCGTGACGGCGGCCGACGTCTTCACGGCACTCGGCAACAACAACTACCTCGCGACGCTCGGCACGACGAAGGGGCAGATGGTCAGCGTCGACCTGAACGCGGGCACGGACCTGCATACCGTCGACGACTTCAAGCAACTCGTGATCAAACAGAAGAACGGCGCGATCGTGCGCCTCGACGACGTCGCGAACGTCGTGCTCGGCGCCGACAGCTACGACTTCAACGTCGCGTTCAGCGGCAAGCGTTCGGTGTTCATCGGCATCAAGGTCGCGCCGGACGCCAACATCCTCGATGTGGCTAAGCGCGTGAAAGCCATCTTTCCCGGGCTGCAGAAGCAGTTCCCGACCGGCATGACCGGGGACATCGTTTATGACGCGACCGATTTCGTCAACACGGCGATCGTCGAAGTCATCAAGACGCTGGCCGAGTCGCTGGTGATCGTCACGGCGGTGATTTTCCTGTTCCTCGGCAGCTTCCGAGCGGTCATCGTGCCGCTGATCGCGATGCCGTTGTCGCTCATCGGCACGTTCTTCGTGATGCAGTTGCTCGGCTATTCGATCAATCTGCTGACACTGCTCGCGCTCGTGCTTGCGATCGGGCTCGTCGTGGACGACGCGATCATCGTCGTCGAAAACGTCGATCGCCACATGAAGGAGGAAGGCAAAGCGCCATTCGATGCCGCACTGATCGCCGCGCGCGAGCTCGGCGGGCCGATTCTCGCGATGACCGTGGTGCTGATTGCCGTGTATGTGCCGATCGGTTTTCAGGGCGGCCTGACGGGTGCCCTCTTCACCGAGTTCGCCTTCTCGCTCGCCGGCGCGGTGACGGTCTCCGGTGTGATCGCGCTGACATTGTCGCCGATGATGTGCTCGCGCTTCTTTCGCGCGGACCAGGAGTCCGGGCGCTTCGCGCGTTTCGTCGACCGCCAGTTCGAACGCGTTCATCGTGGCTACGGCCGTCTGTTGCACGCGACGCTCGACACCTGGCCCGTGTTCACCCTGATGGGCGCGCTACTGCTCGGCGGCACGGTCTACCTGTTCATGACGTCGAAATCGGAGCTCGCGCCGCAGGAGGACCAAGGGATCGTACTGTCGCAGATTCAAGGGCCGCCGAACGCGACCATCCAGCAGATGCAGACGTATGCGGACCAGGTATTCAACATCTCCAAAGCGTTGCCTGAATACGCGCAGATGTTCCAGCTCACTGGTGCACCGACACTCAACCAGGGGATCGGTGGCGTGCTGTTCAAGACATGGGACCAGCGCAGCAAAGGCGCAACCGCTTTGCAGCAGGAATTGCAGCAGAAATGGAATCAGATTGCCGGGGCGCGCGTCGCAGCGTTCCAGTTTCCGCCGCTGCCCGGCTCGCAGGGCTTGCCGGTGCAGTTCGTCATCAGCACGACCGAGCCTTTCGAGAATCTCAACGAGGTGTCGCAGGCAGTCCTGCAAAAAGCCCGCGCGAGCGGGATGTTTTTCTTCGTCGACAGCGATCTCAAACTCGACAAACCGGAAGCCAGGCTCATCGTCGACCGCGACAAGGTCGCCTCGCTCGGGCTCTCGCAGAGCGACGTCGGGCAAGCGCTCGGTTCGGCGCTCGGCGGCGGCTATGTCAACTACTTCTCGATCGCCGGACGCTCGTACAAGGTGATTCCGCAGGTATTGCAAACCGATCGCCTGAATCCTTCGCAGGTGCTCGATTACTACCTTCGCACGCCGGACGGCAGTGTCATTCCGGCTTCGACGATTGCGCATCTTGAACACAACGTCGTGCCTGAATCGATCAATCACTTCCAGCAACTCAACTCGGCGACGATCTCAGGCGTGATCGTGCCGGGCGTGTCACAAGGCGAGGTGCTCGATTTTCTGCGCAAGGCGACCGCGCAGGTCGCACCAGCGGGGTATTCGGCAGAATACTCGGGACAATCGCGGCAGTTCGTGCAGGAGTCCGGCGGTTTCGTCATCACGCTGATGTTCGCGACGATCATTGTGTTCCTTGCGCTCGCGGCGCAATTCGAAAGTTTCCGTGACCCGATCGTGATCCTGATTTCGGTACCCATGGCGCTCTTCGGTGCGCTCATCTTCATCAACATCGGCTTGACGACGCTGAACATCTACACGCAGGTCGGGCTCGTCACGCTGATGGGGCTGGTCAGCAAGCACGGCATCCTGATCGTCCAGTTTGCCAACGAGTTGCAACACGCCGGCAGATCGAAGCGCGAAGCCCTGGAAGAAGCCGCGGGCGTGCGGCTGCGCCCGATTTTGATGACAACGGCGGCGATGGTGCTCGGCGTCGCGCCGCTCGTGTTCGCTTCGGGCGCAGGCGCCGCGGGCCGCAATGCGATGGGGCTTGTGATCTTTACGGGGCTGTCGATCGGCACCCTCTTTACGTTGTTCGTGGTGCCTTCGATGTATATGTTTCTCGCCGCCGATCATCACCGGGAAGCTGAGGCACCGAAGGCGAGTTAGCGTTTAGCATGCCATAGAAAATCGGCCGGCTTCTCGCCGGCATTGGACACGTGCCAACCTCCGCCTCACGGAAAGCCGCCCTCCCTCCCTATCTCCTGCTCGGCGAGCCACCGCAAGATGCGTTGCCGGGCCGGATGCAGGGCGCCCGCGGTCTGCAGCCAAAGCACGTAGACCCCCTTGGTCTTCAAAGGCGTGCCGAAAGGGATCACCAGATCGCCACGATTGATTGATTCCTGCGCCAAGGTCAGGTCCGTCATCGCGACGCCCAGCCCGCGAGCGGCGGCATTCATTGCAAGCTCATCCAGATTGAAAGTGATGTGCTTATAGTTCCTGGCAGCCGATCCGCCGTGGGCCTTCAACCACGTTGCCCACTCGTGCTGGCCGGTGGAACCGTGAATGAGCGTGTACTGCGCCAACTCTTCCAAAGACGTTGGAAGCGGCTTGTCGTTGACGGCAACAGGCGCGCACACCGGTACCAGAACCTCATCGAACAGCGTGATGAATGCGGGGTCATCCGGCGGTTCGGGCAGATAGAGGATATAGGCGTCGCAATTACCGGAGGGATCGACCAATTCCGTCGCGACGGTCTCGATCGACAGCGACAGGTCGGGGTGCTGGGCATAAAAGCGGGTCAGCCGCGGCAATAGCCAGCGAACCGCCAGAGACACGAAGATACGGATGCGAAAGGGCCTGTCCCGGGGCGATATCCGCTCATCAAGCATCTGGAGTTCTCTGAGTATTTTTCGCGCCACCTCCAGCACCGCTTCGCCGTGCTCGGTCAGTTGCACGCTGCGACTGTTGCGAGCGAACAGCGGCACACCGTAGTGGCTTTCAAGTTGCTGAATCTTCCGGCTCACCGCGCTCTGGGTCAGATGCAACTTTTCTGCCGCTTCGGTGAAATTGTCCGACTCGGCAACGAGCGACAGTGCCTGAAGGGCGCCGATCGACGGTGGACGATAGAGCTTATCCATGCGTTTTCTGAATGCTCCAATGAATTTATAGCGCTGGATAACGCATCCAGGTCCCAATATATTGACACTCAAGCGAAGGCAGTGTCGATCTAGCATGCTAATTATTCATACTTTCGACCGCCTTGGTTATCCGTAATACTGAGGGGACACGATTGTGGTCAAAAATATCTGTGGCTGGATCGCTCAAGCCGGCGTCTCACCGCCCGCAGCGACCCTGAAGGGACCGCAGAAAGCGGATTGGCTGGTGATCGGTGGAGGCTTCACGGGATTGTCGGCAGCGCATACGCTCGCCGAACTGCATCCGCAGTCGCGCATCATCGTGGTCGATCGTCAGCGCGCCGCTCAAGGCGCTTCGGCGCGAAACTCAGGTTTCGTGGTCGCCTATGAGCGGCCTGCGCCCGATGAGCTCACCGGTCGGCAACTGAATACCCAGTATCACGTCTCGAGCGCCATTGGCAAAGCCGCCAGCGAAGAGGTTCGCCGGCGTGTGGCGAGCTTCGGCATCGAGTGTGATCTGAGCGATGCCGGTTATCTCTTCGCTGTCCACGACCCGGCCAAACTTGAGGAGGCGGACCTCCAGGTGCAAACCCTGCGTGAAGCGGGTGCGGCCGCCGAACTGCTGGAGGGTGAGGTGTTGTCGCAACGACTGGGCTCACCGTTCTACCGGGCGGGGATATGGTGTCGGGGCGGGAACGGGCTATTGCAGCCGGCGAAGTATGCGAAGGGGTTGCTGGATGCGTTGCCCGCCAATGTTTCGGTCTACGAAAATACTGACATCACCGGTCTTGAGCGTTTGAGCCAAGGCGGTATTCGCGCGCGGTCCATCAATGGACACATCGAGGCGGGCCAGGTGATTGCCTGTGTCGGTGCATTTCTATCAAGGATAGGGCTGGCGGACAGTACGGTCTTCCCCCTTGAGCTCAGTGCGTCGCTTAGCCGTCCGCTGAACGACGACGAATATGGCCGCCTGGGGAGTGCGGCGCCCTGGGGCGTACTCTCAACTCGTCCTGCCGGTGCCACGTTACGCCTGACGCCGGACAAGCGGCTGCTGATTCGTAACACAGTGGAATATCGCCAGCGCGACCTGACCGGCCATTCCCTGGTGGCGCGCCGGGCCAAACACTTGCGCGGGTTGCAACGCCGGTTCCCCTGGATCACGGACGAGCATCTGCAATTTACCTGGACTGGCCACCTGAGCGCCACGAGATCAGGCGAGCCACGTTTCGGAAAACTGGCAGAGGGCGTTTATTCCGCTGCCGGATGCAACGGCTCCGGGGTAGCGCGCGGCACGCTGTGGGGACGACTGCTGGCCGAAATGGCGTCGGGAGGCCAGTCAGCGTTGCTGGCTTCAGTCCTTGACAACGCGAAACCTGGCTGGCTTCCACCTCGGCCGTTCTTCGACATCGGTGCCTCGATACGTCTGCGATACGAAGCGCTTCAGGCAAGAACCGAGTCCTGAGAGCGAATGCTGCATCCGCAAAACCACTGAGATTTTCGCAACATCACACGCAAGGAAAACATCATGCGCGCTTGTCATCCTGCAACTCGTCTGCGCCGCGCGGTCGTCGCCGGCGCTTATATTGCGGCGACCCTCCTGGTATGGACAGCGCCCGCCGCCCGTGCCGCGGACGCCGAACTGAACGTGTATAACTGGTCGGACTACATCGCGAAGGATACGGTGCCGACCTTCGAGAAACAAACCGGCATTCACGTGCGGTACGACAACTACGACAGCAATGACACGCTGCAGGCCAAGCTGCTAGCGGGCAGTTCTGGCTACGACATCGTGGTGCCGACGTCGAACTACATGGCCAGGCAGATTCAGGCCGGCGTGTATCAGAAGCTCGACAAATCGCAACTGCCGAACCTGAAGAATCTCAGCCCTGTGCTCATGCAGATGGTCGCAGGCGCCGACCCGGGCAATCAGTACGGTGTGCCCTGGGCGTTCGCTGTCACCGGCATCGGTTACAACGTGCAGGCGGTGCAGAAGGCGCTCGGTGCGAATGCGCCGATCGACAGCTGGGCGCTGGTGTTCGATCCGGCTAACCTCTCAAAGCTCAAGGGTTGCGGTGTCTCATTCCTCGACGAGTCGGTCGACGTGTTTGCCGCGGCGCTACAGTACCTGCACAAGGACCCGAACAGCACCAACCCGGCCGATTATCAGGCCGCGTTCGAGATGTTGAAGAAGGTGCGCCCATACATCACTGAGTTCAACTCGTCCGGCTACATCAACGACCTCGCGAACAATGACGTCTGCGTGGCGATCGGTTTTGCCGGCGACGTCGGCATAGCGCGCCGGCGCAGCGCCGAAGCCAAACGTTCGTATGACATCAGGTTCTCGAATGCAAAGGAAGGCGGCCTGCTGGCGTTCGATGTGATGGCGATCCCGAAAGACGCACCGCACCCGCAAGCGGCGCTCAGGTGGATCAACTATATCGAGGACCCGAAGGTTAACGCGGCGATCACCAATGAGGTGTTCTATCCGACGGCGAACCACGCGGCGCGCCAGTTTGTTACGCCTGCCGTCGCACAGGATCCGACGGTGTACCCGCCGGACGACGTCCTCAAGAAGATGACGCTGATGAAGCCGACGTCGGTTGAAATCGTGCGCCTTGAAAACCGCTTGTGGTCGCAACTGAAAACGCTCCACTGAGCTCGTGAAATTCGCGATCGAACACATCGCTGCTGCGAAGCTCCTGTATGACGCTGATCGGGCCAGCGTTCGCGTCTCTGTACGCTATCGGACCGCATTTGCGTCCGCTTCGGCGTAGTCTGAAACGTTGACCATCCCGGAGTTTGGTATCTCCGGGTTTACAGAACCGCATTCGTGAGGTCTGAGATCTACTGCTAACCGCGTTGCGCGGGCGCACCCTCTCAAGGCACCCGTACCAGGAGCAACGCTATGCTAGTCAAAGACATGATGAAAGAGCCGGTCCGCGTTCAGGCGGAGGAAACGCTCGACACAGCAGCCCGCAAGCTGAAGAACGAAAACATTGGCGCGCTCCCGGTGTGCCAGGACACGCGCGTGATCGGGATGCTCACGGACCGCGATATCACGATGCGCGGCGTCGCGGACGCACGAAACGTCAGTCAGATGACCGTGCGCGAAGCGATGTCGGCCGAGGTACTTTTCTGCTTCGATGATGATCCGATCGAACATGCCGCCACCATCATGAACCAGAATCATGTACATCGTCTGGCGGTCCTCGACCGTGGGAACCGGCACCTGGTAGGCGTCATTTCCCTGTCTGACGTGGGCGGTGGCACCTCCCAGCGACGTCCTTATGAAGTGATCTTTCATAAGACATTCACTGACCACAGCGGTCACCCGCATCACAGTGAATTGATGCGCATTTCGGTCGCCCAGGGCACCAAGGCGGAGGCGATCTCGACGGCGATCTGTCAGTTCGAACAGCTGAACAAGGTCACGGTGTGGCACCAGCTCGCGGACGGATATGACGTGACGAGTGTCCGTGTCGATGCGGAGGGTGCAACGGTTGAAGAACGCGAGCCGACCTCAGAGAGAGAGGCCCGGATACTACGCCGCGCCCGTGAGGTGTGGGAGCGCGCGGGTACGCCGGAGGGCCGGGATGTGCAGTTCTGGGAACAGGCCGCTGGGGAGATCGACCGCGAGGACCACCCTCGGGAATGACGCGTCAAGACAAGGTGCATTCATCGCAAGAGCCGCCGCGAATGCCGCAATGCACCTTCACAACCGTGCTGGCGGAGGGCTTATCAAGCAGTCCAAGAAGGCTTCGGCAAACAATTCGATCGAATCTAACGTCGACCCGCCGCCGAGTTCTGCACGAAAGTCGAAATCACTTCGACGACGTGATCGGCCAGGGGACGATCTGGGTCCGAGTAAGCGGCGAGGTTATCTTTCCGGTCCCGAGTGCGTACCGCTTTGAGGACATGATTGGCGCCGGCGACAAGCACGAGTTCGGCATGGGGATTTGCATGCTTTAGCAGTTGCGCATCCTGGGGGGCGACCTGAAGATCCAGCAATCCCTGCACGATGAGCACCGGCTTTGTGTAACCTGCCAGAAGGCTAGCCGGATCAACTGCTAATTCACTCATAAGAAAGCGCTGCACTTGCGGCCTGAACAATGGCATCAGTGCAGGTTCGATCTTCGTCGCGTCTACCGTTTGCCCAGCCTTGAGGGCTTCGAGTACCGACATCGCGTTATCCAGGATAGAAGCGTTTGCAGGGTTTGATTGCAGTTGTTCCCTCAATACCTGTCCGAGCGGGCGTCCTGCTGTGGATACCAGGATCAGACCGCAGATGTTGGCCGCGTGCTGTGCGGCCACCAGCGCCACCAATCCGCCCTCGCTATGGCCCAACACCCATACGCAGGAAGCACCTGTGCGTTTTCGGATAGTCGCCACCCACGAATGCACGTCCGCCGCGTAGTCGTCGAGTGTGACGTCATCTGCATCAGGTATCGCCGACGCACTACCGTACATGCCCCTTTTGTCGATTCGAACCGACGCAATGCCACGATTTAGAAGTCCGTCGGCGAGCAGCCGGTACGTCGAAGCCCGAAGACCATTTGGCCCGTTGCCGTTCCGGTCGGTTGGGCCCGAACCCGGTACGATCAGAACCACCGGCACGTCATGAGCAGCAGGCGATAGCAGCGTGCCTCGCAAGGGCCCTGCCGGACCCGGCGCGTCGATGTCCGCCCGCACCAACTGTGGCGGGATTCCTGCTCGGATAGTTGCAGCCATTGCGATAGTCGCGAGAATACCCATTCACGTCGGCTCCGATGCGCAAACAAGGCCGTCAATAAAGGACAACGCTTTCGTTCGGTTTTCGTCAACCGTTTGGAAGATCACGATCAACCGAATTCAGGCAAGAACCCGTGACTCCTGAAGAGTCGCTCGGATGCGGGCCTGTGTCGCATACAAGACACGCGGACCGAAGTGCCCCACCGTCCTCAATGGCCCAAGATGCAGTAGGGATCCATTCTCCGTATCGCCCTCCAACGATTGCCGTTGCTTTTGCGACATATGAGCTTTAGTTTGGTTCGCGTCATCGATCGTCCGGATGAAGGCATCAGAAAAGAGTGCCCCCAACGCGGGAATGTCTGCCATCGTTACGTTACGTAAGTTGAGCAATGGCGGGCCGGCTCCGGAGTCGGCCGATATGGTTCGTTTCCAGAGGCGAGCGTTGCGCTCAGGCGTTACGTCCGACATGCCTTGAGTTTCTCCTTCGCGCGTCCAAATCGTCCGCGAAACGACGATCGATTGTCAACTATGCAGGCTGACCGCAAACGATCATACAGTCGGCCCAAGTGACCCGAGCACCTGTCTGCAATCGACCTTGGCTCCCTCGGAAAGAAACGCCGCC
Source organism: Paraburkholderia polaris (assembly GCF_012927345.1). GTDB lineage: Bacteria > Pseudomonadota > Gammaproteobacteria > Burkholderiales > Burkholderiaceae > Paraburkholderia > Paraburkholderia polaris. The sequence goes on along the minus strand of NZ_JABBGJ010000007.1, from coordinate 20,696 downwards.
TTAAAATCGAATCGTGCCAGCCAGAACGGTCCTGCCCGCGCGGGAGCATTGGGTTGGTGCAGCGCCTGATCGATAATGTTTGCCGCTTCAAGCTCGATCAGCGCTGTATAGGTTTCCGTGCTGACTTCGGTCGAATATCCCAGTGAAGGCAGCGGGATTTCAAACGGACCCGCATCCGCTTGTTCGAATAGCGAATGTCGATTTGCGAAACAAAAGAGATATGCCAGCGCTTCGGCTTCCGCTCCAATCACAGCACGAACGTCAGATCGCCGGTCAAGAGGTAGTGTCTTCTGCCTGAACTCCTCTGTGCCATAGATGCTGTGAAAGGCTCCTGCAAGCGATAGGGTCATCGGGTTGCCCCATTTTTGAAGCCATCGGCTCGTTTCCATGAGATGCTCCGTCAGCGGCCGCCCGAAATGGTCAACTTCATCCGTGCCGAATTGGCGCAAGACCTCTCGAATATCCGCATCCATGCGATGGCTCCCGTTCTCGATCGAAGGGCAAACGAATTTCTACCACACGGCCCAGAGTCGCAGCGATCTAAACCGATTTGGCAGACAGATCGTGTGATCGAATTTAACGACGGCCGTGTGTCGGCTCACGCAATAGGCATACGCAGCTCATTTGGGCTACTGTCGTGTTTCCGGTCTCCGCTAGTCCTCCGAAGGCAATCAACATTTTCGACGCTCCCCGTATCGATACTTAATTGATTGTCGCGGATTCCTGCCACAACCTTCAATGGCCGGTGTTTGGCCGGAATCTGTCCGATGCGCGCGTGGTTGCTAGCAGCGGGCACGCACACAAATGAATGCAGGGGCCTGTGATAGCTCCGCGTGCAGACGTTCCGACACCCCTTGCATCTCGGCGAGCGGCTGAGGCTCGACGAAGCGATCCAATAGCCAGCCGCTTTCAGTCAACCCATTGAGAATGTCAGAAAGAGGCCGACGGTACGCTTGTACGTATGGTTTCGGCTCGCCGAAGCCTGACCAATATAATCCGAAGCGAGAGGTCGTGAAGTATGTCCCCTCGCCACGAGTTCGTTCATCCATCCAGTCGCGCATAGGGTGCGCCATAGAAAACACCAACGTCGCTCCGTGTCGCGCGACTCGTCGAAACTCGCTAAAAACCGGTTTAAGGTCTTCCACATAGTCGAAGGCTAGCGAACACAAGATCTTGTCGAACGATTCGGCGGGAAGCCAATCGAGGGGAGAAGCAAGGTCGCCTGTCACCACTTCTACCGGAAGTTCGGCACATCGATGACGTGCAAGTTCGACCATCTGTGGTGTTACATCGAACGCGTGAACAGTTGCGCCTTTTCGCGCGAGATTTTCGCTGCAAATGCCCGGTCCACATCCCGCATCGAGAACTTGCAATCCGTTGACATCGCCAAGAAGCGACATCGTCGCGGGGCGTTCGTAGAGCGCATTGTGCGGCTTTGTCGTAACGGCAGCTGCGTAGCGTTCTGCAAACTCGGAGTACGATACACGGCCGATGGACTGCGTCGATTCATCCATGTCTGTTATGCATTAGCTGCGGCGTCAAAGAGGGGTTGTTGTGCATTGTCAATGATCTTATACCGATGTCGACCGGCTGGTTCCAGCCGCACCCGGTCCGACCGTGACCGGCTCAGTTCGACCGATTTCGCTCTTTCGGCCCAGCACCACCCCAACGGCAGCTTTCAAGGGGCCAGCGGTCTTTCACAGCACTTTTTTTCTGCCAGCCAGGTCCCCGCGGTCACATTGAAGAACGTGTCCTCACACTCTGTCTCAAGGTTTGACCGGGATTGGCAAAAATCCGGCACGTCTCGATCCAGGCTGCGCTACTACATGCACTGAAACCGGAGCAGTGCCAATGCACACGAGCGTCGGCACTGCGTCTGTGGTTCTGGCTTACGGCGCGGGTGAGATCTTGCGGATCTCACTGTTGGCCCAATCGCCCACGTAGACGTTCCCGCCTGCATCGACTGCAACGTGAGTCGGGGAGTTGAACGACGCGGCCGTGCCCGTGCCGTTGGCCGAACCGGCCGTCCCGGAGCCAGCCAGGGTGCTTACCACGCCCGCCGGTGTGATCATGCGGATTTCGTTGCTGCTCGCATCGCCCACATAGACGTTGCCGCTCGCATCGACCGCCACGCCGAACGGCTGGTTGAACGACGCGGCAGTGCCGGTGCCGTTGGCCGAGCCAGCCGTCCCGGAGCCGGCCAGGGTGCTCACCACTCCTGCCTGCGTGATCATGCGGATTTCGTTGTTGTCGCCATCGGCCACGTAGAGATTGCCGCTCGCGTCGACCGCCACGTCGAACGGCTTGTTGAACGACGCGGCGGTGCCGGTGCCGTTGGCCGAGCCAGCCGTCCCAGAGCCGGCCACGGTGCTTACCACCCCAGCCGGTGTGACCTTGCGGATCTTGTTGCCGTAGGTATCGGCGACGTAGACGTTGCCGCTCGCGTCGACCGCCACGCCGTACGGCTCGTCGAACGACGCGGCGGTGCCGGTGCCGTCGGCCGAACCCACTGTCCCGGAGCCGGCGAGGGTGCTCACCACGCCTGCCGGCGTGATCTTGCGGATCTTGTTGCCGTAGGTATCGGCCACGTAGACGTTGCCGCTCGCGTCGACCGCCACGCCGGACGGCATGTCAAATGATGCGGCGGTGCCGGTGCCGTTGGCCGTGCCAGGCGTGGAGGAACCGGCCAAGGTGCTCACCACCCCTGCCGGGGTGATCATGCGGATCATATCGTTGAATCGATCGCCCACGTACACGTTGCCGCTTGCGTCTACTGCCACGCCTTCCGGCTTATTGAACGTCGCAGCGGTGCCGGTGCCGTTGGCCGAGCCGACTGTCCCGGAGCCGGCTAGCGTCGACACCATGGCCTGGGCGGCCGCGCACGAGATTGCCACGTTCGTCACGTTGGCCGTGGCGGTGCCGCTTCCGTTTGCAACCGAGCAGGTCTGCCACAGCGGCTGCGTGCCGACAGTCACTGAATAGGCGTTGTTGAACGCGACCGGCGTGGTGAAGGTGAAAGGACCATTGGCCTGCAGAGTCAGCGTGTTGGCGCCGTTGTCGAGCAGGGCGAGCGACCCGCTGCCAAGACCGGTGACGGTGCCGCCAATCGTATAGGTGACTACCGGCGGGACAGTGGGCGGGACGGTGGGGGGCACACTGGCGGGAACACTGGTGGCGGGCGCACTGGCCTCCTGCTGCGGCTGGTCTACTCCTCCGCAGGCGGCGAGGAACAGGCACAGCGATGCAACGTACGCTTGACGTAGGGGTGGGGCTGCTAGTTTTTTCATCACTCTTGTCTGAATGGGCGTTTTTCGAGGCATCTTTGATGAAAGTCGGATCTGCCTCGCTGTGACCACTGTCGTTGCGCGAAGACCGAGTTCTCCGATCGTTTAACGGCAGTTGGGCGTATAGCTTGAGTGTCGACGCCCGATACCCTGGTCACTGACGGCATCGCGCGCGATGCGCGGGTTGTCCCGCGTGGGTGTTCGCGCAGTTGGCGGTAAGATCCGGGCTCCTGACTCACCGCTGAATCAACCCGATGTCTACCCGATCTGCTCCTACCGGCCTGCGCCCGATTTCATCCGACGAAGCTTACGCACTCGCCTGCCGGAAGCTGGCCGACGGCCAGCTCGACGTCGCCGAGTCACTGCTGCTTGCACTCGCGCGCCAAATGCCATTGCACGGCAGCGTGCTGGGCATGCTCGGCGCGCTGCGGCTTCAACAAGGCCGCCTTCCCGAAGCAATCGATCACTGCGAGGCGGCCCGCAGCGCGGACCCCGCCTCCGCGCTGCACCCGACGAACCTCGCCACCGCGCTGGCCGGCACGGGACAGCCTGACGCAGCGATCAACCTGTTGCGCGAGGTATGTGCAGCACATCCGGGTTTTGTGCTAGCCCACTACAACCTGGGCAATTTCCTGCGGGACGCCGATGAGCCTTCCGCCGCTGAAGCGGCGTATCGCGCCGCCCTCGCGATCGACCCGGCCCACGTAAGCTGCCTGACCAACCTCGGTACGGTGCTGTTGGGGCTGGGGCGCTACGACGAGGCAGAAGCGCTGTTTCGCGAGGCGCTGGAGCGCGACCCGCGCAACGCGAGCGCAGCGGGCAATCTCGCGCTGTCGGCGGCGACGCGCGGCGATCACGCAAAGGCGGCCGACACCTACGCGAGCGTACTGCCCATTGCCGATGCGGCAACAGCCGACGGTGTGCGCTTTAACCGGTCTCTATCGCTGATCCGGCTCGGACGCTACGAAGAAGCGTTTCCGCTGTACGAGTCCCGCTGGCAGGGCAGCCGCGATCTGCATCACGCGTACCGTTATTCGTCCGCGCAGCAGTGGCGCGGCGAGCCGCTCGCAGGCAAGCGCCTGCTGGTGTGGGGCGAGCAGGGTTTCGGCGATACGCTGCAGTTCGCGCGCTACCTTCCGCTCGTGGCCGCGCGAGGTCCTGCGAGCTTGACGCTGGCCGTGCATCCCGCCCTCGTGCGGCTATTCCGGCAAAGCTTCCCGGGTGTGGATGTCATCGCCGAAACCGGGCTGCCGGCGCAGTCAGGCGACGCGTGGGACTGGCACTGTCCGATCATGAGCGTCGCACTCGCGCTGGCGCACCCGGGGCCAGTGCGCAAAGCCGGCATTTCTGACGAGATACCGTATCTGCATGCGGACAGCGCCGACATCGCACAGTGGGAGGGGCGGCTCGCGTCGCTCGAACCGACGCGTCCGCTGCGCATCGGGCTGTCGTGGCGGGCCGGTCCGAAGGACAAGGGCGAACGCGGGTTCGATCTTGACCTTGCTCGGCCGCTCGCCGGATTGCCCAATCTGCGCTTCTATCGGCTCACGCGAGCAGAGACCTATCGGGGGGCAGAGCCGACGCCGGACGGAGTGGATCTGGTCGACCCGACAGCAGATCTGACCGACTTTGCGGCCACAGCGGCCTTAATCGGATGTCTGGATTACGTAATCAGCGTGGACACGTCAGTGCTGCATCTGGCCGGCGCGCTGGGCAAGCAGGCGCTCGGGCTGTTGCCTGCGCATGGCGGTAACTGGTTCGAGCCGGGCGAAGGGCAGCAGCCGTGGTATCCGACCGTCACGGTATGGCGTCAGGCTGCGATCGGGGACTGGCCTTCGCTGCTTGAACGTGTGGCCGAGGCGCTGCGCACTGGCAAGCTTCCAGGTCAACAGGCCCCGGCCCACGGATAACGGCGGGGCGTCCATGTCGCGCCGCGATCAGATGTCCGCTTCCAGATTGCCACTGACGTTTTAGCGCCCCGAGGTGACGGACGACACCGTAACGTGTGTCTTGAGGTCCGTGGGCACGACCAGCGCGACTTCGTCAACGCAAGCCGATTGAACGCGCCCACCGCTCGCGCGGAATCGCAATTGCTCTGCTGCATCCCTGTCTTCATTGCTGCGCGTGCCTGGCCGCATCCTCGATGACCGCTGCGACTTCCTTGGGCCGCGACTCATAAACAGAATGACTCGCACCGGCTCCAGAAAGCTCCGCAGCTTGAATGTCACTCGGCGATCGTGGACATATAGAACGTGCAATGGCCGCGAAGGAGCCTGATAACCCGGACGCAAGACAACCAGATTGCCACGATCGAGCTCGCCCTTCGCCAGTTCCATGGGTGAAGCATGACACCGACGCCCGCCACTGCGGCCGCTAGTAGCACATCTCTCTAGAAGACGCTGGCTACCAGGTGAAGAACGACAGTCCGATCGAGGGTCTCACACGGTTTTTTACAGCCGATCCGTTTGGAAACCGTATCGAACTCCTTGAACCCCTTCGCTAAGTAGACGGATTGCCTGCGAGGCGAGTGTCGACGATCGCGCCCACTGAATCGAACGTCCGCCCACACGGAACGAGTCGCCCGTCGCCGACGCTCAATCGGCCGGCGGCGGATCCGCCATCGGCATAGTGTCCAGGCGTGATTGCGGCAATTTAGATAGACTGAGCGGCGTCGCCCGGCTTGATCGACACCGTTGGAGAGCGCGTGACGGGATGGCCAAAGCGGCCGCCCTTTTGTCGTGCGTGCTCACCCACACCCGATCCACCAAACCGTGGCCACAAGCAACGGTTAAAAAATGGAGACCTTCATGAAAGTAGGATTCATCGGCCTCGGCGTGATGGGGCAGCCGATGGCGCTCAACCTCGCGCGTGCCGGCACCGCACTGGTAGTGTGGAACCGCACGCCGGAACGTTGCGCCGCGTTGCGCGACGCGGGCGCACAGGTTGCGGACAGCGCCGGCGACGTCTTCCGGCAGGCCAGCATCGTCATCCTGATGATGGCGACTGATACGGCGCTTGACGCGGTGCTCGGCCGCCACACCGCCGATTTCTCGACGAACGTCGCACAGCACACGATCGTGCACATGGGGACGACATCGGCCGACTATTCGCGTGGCCTCGAAACCGACGTCCGCGCGGCGGGAGGACAGTACGTCGAGGCGCCTGTCTCAGGCTCACGCAAGCCGGCCGAAGCGGGGCAACTGGTGGCGATGTTGGCAGGCGAGCCCACGGCTGTCGAAGAAGTCCGTCCCCTCCTCAAGCCGATGTGCCACGAAACGGTGACGTGCGGGGCGGTGCCCACAGGGCTTCTGATGAAGCTGTCGGTCAACACGTTTCTGATTCCGATGGTGACCGCGCTTGCCGAGGCGTCGCATCTCGCGCGGCGCTACGGGCTCGACATGAAGCAATTCCAGGCCGTGCTCGACGCGGGCCCGATGGCGAGCAACGTATCACGCGTGAAGGTCGACAAGCTCGTGAACGAGGATTTCACGGTGCAGGCTTCGATCCTCGATGTGCTGAAGAACAACCGGCTCGCGGCCGAAGCGGCGCGCAACGCGAATCTCGCGTCGCCGCTGCTGGATGTCTGCTTTGACCTGTATACCGAGACCGCCGAGTTGGGTCACGGTCAAGCCGACATGGCGGCCGTGGTGCACGCGATCGAAGCGCGCACCGAGGCGAGGGGCAAAGCAAAGGGCGCGTAGTGATCGACATGGTAGATGGAACGGCCAATGAATATCGAACCTCTCAGCGGGCCGCGACGCCGGTCACAACTCCAATACGAAACGTCAACGCTGACGCAAATTTAACAACGAAGCCGTCACAGTAACGACCGTAGTGAAACAGAAGCGTCGGCGAGTCGCACATCGTCCATGACCGTGCCGCTGGAGATTAATCGCCTGCATGCCCCAATATCACGTCCTGAATTGACGGAAACCGCAGCTCGCATACGCCCGATTTCGTCCAGCGCCATGACACAGAACGAGCCGGTAGCGGGATCTCCGCGCGTAACGAGACGATGCTGCGCCTCAATGATGCCCAGTGTCTGAACATTGCAGTCGAACTGGTCCGACCATAGCCATGGCAATTCCGCGTATATCGCGCCGCCTCCAAGCATGTTTTCCGCGGCAACCACGGGCTGGTTCTCCGCCACCTGCCAGGATTCGATTCTGACGCTGCGGCCAAGCAACGGATTGGCGTGCATCGTGACTTCGCCTGCGGCGAAGATCGCCGGGTCGTTTGTACGGCACTGTTCATCGACCACGATGCCGTTGCTCACGTTAAGCCCACATGCTTCAGCGAGCTCGACGTTCGGCACGACACCTATGCCAGCTACGACGACATCCGCAGCCACGGCGCCCGCATCGATCTCGATTGACGCGCCCCCGTTCTCGTAGGTGATCGCATGGGGCATCGTACCAAGACGCAGGTCGACACCATTGCGCTCATGCAGCGCGCCGATGTGATGCGCCACGCTATCTGGCAGCGCGCGCTGCAGCAGCGCCGGTGCCGGCTCGATCACGGTCGCCTTGCAGCCCGCCTGAGTCGCGGCGGCGGCTACTTCGAGCCCGATGAAGCCGCCACCGAGGATCGCGACGCGCTTGCCCGGTGCAAGAACAGCGCGCAATGCCCGTGCGTCGGCAAGCGTGCGCACATAGTGCAGTGGCACGCGTCGGTCCAAGGGGCCACTGAAGCGGCGCACGCGTGAACCCGTGGCCAGCAACAGTCTGTCATAGCCGATTTCGCTGCCGTCGTGCAGCCGCACGCATGCCCGCCTCCGAACGACTTCGGTCACCGTTGCGGACAGACGCAAATCGATACGATGCGCCGCGTACCAGTCACGCTGCCGGATAAAAGCCTTCCGCTCGCCTTCCTCGGACATCAGCGCGTCTTTCGACAGCGCGGGCCGGTCGTACGGCGCATGCGGCTCCTCGCCAATCATCACGATTTCCACGTCCGCATTCAGTGCGCGCAGCGTCTCCGCCGCGCGCCGCGCCGCATGGCCGGCGCCGACAATCACATGCCGTTCATTGGACATTGACTTCCACCCGCGTATCGACGATCCGGATCGGGAACGCACGCACTGCTTCCGTGATCGGCGCACAACGCGGCGCACCGGTGCGGATATCGATGAGCCCCTGATGCAGCGGACATTCGACGCAACCGTCTTCCACGTATCCCTCAGACAGACGCGCACGGCCGTGCGTGCACAGATCGTTCAATGCAAACACGTCGTCGCCGACGCGGAACACCGCGATTTGGCGCTCGCCTGCGATGACGGCCGCGGGTTCCCCTTCAGTAAAGTCATCGAGCGTGCCGATGGTCTGCCAGTTCTCAATTGTCTGTTCCATGTCCCCTCCTCAGATCGGCGTCGCCAACAGCGTCTGCACGCGTGACGTGTCGTACACCACCCGCTTGCTGCGATAGCGCAGTCCGTCTGGCGTGCGCACAATACGGTCGAAGTACTTACCGGCCTGATACACGTCTGACTCGCCATTCGAACGCGTCTGCACCACGACATAGCTGCTCTCGGTCTCAATCACCCCGTCCTGTTCGCTCATGATGGTCAGGCCCGACGTCATGTGGCGGTACGTGTGCTCCTCGAAGATGTTGGCGTGACGCAGCGACACGACACGATCGCGCAGCATCTTCTGGTTCGTGCAATAAATGATGCCGATCGGCAGTCCCATATCCACGTTCTCTTTCGGCACGATCTCGTACATACAGTCTTCGGTAAAAAGCGTTGGCCACGCTTCAAGCCGATCGTTGTCGAGATTACTGATGTACTGGTTCTGCAGCATGTTCACTTCGAACCAAAGCTTCATCTGATCCATTTGCGTGTCCTTTTCTTCAATAGCCCATCAGCTTCTGATAACCGACCCAGAAGCGGCGAATCAGACTTTCCGTGATCACCGTATCCTGCTGATCCGGGTTGCTGCGCGACATCTCGATCACCGAGGTTGCATCCGAATCGCGCACCGTTCCGCGTTGCACGAGTTCGGTGGCTTCCGTGTCTTCCATCGAGATATAGCCCGCCGGTCCGACCAGGTTAGCTTGCTTGATGCGCAACTCGCGCAATTCAGGCGTATCGTCGGCATAGCCGAAGAAATGGAAGATCAGTTCGAAGTTATCCGGGCCTTTAGCCAGTAACTGACGCGCGACGAGTGTGTTGTGAATCTGCTGAACCACCAGCTGCGGAAAGATCGGCTGAATATGGTTGGTGGTGTCCTCGTCGTATTCGGAGACGAGACCCAGAATCGAATCGTCTTCGAGCGCGAAGCCTTCATCGAATGAGCGGATCTGTTGCTGCTTGTAGGCCGCCGACGTGTCCTCGCCCGTCTTCGTCACCGTGATGATGCTGTGCAGGCCGTGCGTCGCATCGGGAATCGAGCGCGCCTTCATGCCGACGCGGAAAATGTTGAAGGTCGTATGGAACAGATGCAGCATGCTCGCGTGATACGGGTCCTTCACGTTCTCCAGATACAGCTTCCAGTTGGAGTTCGAATATTGCCGCGTGCAGCCGAGGTATTCGATCGGCTTGTGAAAGATACGGTCGATCCACGGACGCATTTCCGCGCCAAGATATTCAGGCAGCGGGACAACCGCGTCGCTGAAGCTCGCGAATACGAGACCGCGATAGCTCTCTACACGCAGCTTGCGCAGGCTGTGCTGCTTCGGATCGAAATCGGGCGGCATGCCCGTCATGCCTTTCTGACCACGCCGGAACGGCACGCCCAGCAGATTGCCGCTGTTGTCGAAACTCCATTGGTGATACACGCAGGTGTGCGACGTGGCGTTACCGCGCGCCTTGCGGCACACCGATGCGCCGCGATGTGCGCAACGGTTGACCCATGCCGAAAGCGAGCCGTCTTCGGTGCGCGTGACGACGACAGGCGTATCGCCGACAAACGTGCTCTTGAAATCGCCCGCATTCGGAATTTCCGCTTCGAGCGCAACGAAGTTCCACGTCGGACCACGAAAGATGCGCTCCTGCTCACGCTCGTACACTGCCTGCGAGCTGAATACCTTATAGGGCACGCGCGAACCGTCGTCGCGCGGGAACTGCACCATGTCGCTGTCAAGCGTGTTCCTGAAGGTCACAGGCGATTCGACCATTTCCATGCTATTTTCTCCGCATTGTGGGGACGCTTTGCGGCAACGAAATCGTTGCTGCATTGCGGAGTTATTTTTGGAGGCGGAAAATGTTGGGTCTATCCGTTTCTGGCTGGACGCCCCTCCTATATCCAGTTCAGGCAGCTTTATGAACGATGGGCCAGTGTTGAGTCCGCGCGCGAGCGCGCTGAAACAATCATGAGATCCGATCTCCGACTCCCCGCATTGCGACGCCACCGTCTGTTTGAATCAGCCGACCTCGACGAGACTCGTGAACTGATTTCGCGCGTCATGCAGCCGCATTCGCTGCTTCCGCAAGGACATGCGCACGGTCGCTCTCACATGGATTTCGTGCGGATCGGAAGACTCGGCATTGGCACGATCAGCTTCGGCGCCGCCATACAGGTGGATGTGGAAGCCGTCGACGGATACTTTCTGATGATGCTTTGCGTCGCCGGCAATGCGGAGGTCCGCGCGGCAGGCAGGACGATCATCGTAGACGACCAGCATGCCGTCATTCGCGCCCCCGGCGAATCCTTCAGCGCTCTGCTGTCGCCCGATTGCGAGCAGTTGATCATGCGGATCGACCCGGCCTCGCTCAGTGACGACGATGCTTCCAGCATCGGCGCGAAAACGTCCGTATCGCTGGCGAGTGGTCCAATGCGCGCGTGGAAAGAACAATTGAAACTGGTCGCGAGTTCGGACGACCTGCTAAATATCGCCGCCCATAACCCGACCGTTGGCGCACACGTCGAATCGCTGCTGGTCAGTCTGTTGTGCGGTTATGACGCGGGGCACGGGGTATCGCCCCGACCGGCAATCGCTCCCCAGTTCGTTCGCCGTGCCGAAGAGTTCATGGCAGCCAACCTCGCCGCGCCAATCCAGTTGTCAGAAATTGCAAGCGCGGCGGGCGTGCCGGTGAGAACGCTTTCCGAGGGCTTTCTGCGCTTTCGTCATACCAGCCCCATCAGCCTGTTGCGACAGATGCGTCTTGACCGCGCGCGTCAGATCATTCGTGAAAGCACGTCCGACCTCCGCGTCGCGACGATCGCGCTGGATTGCGGGTTTACCCACCTCAGCCGGTTTGCGCAAGGCTATCGCGACCGCTTTGGCGAACTTCCGTCGGAAACGCCGCGGCGCGGTCAGCTTCGCTGACTGCGGTGTTCATCCGGCTTCTGCCGGCAGAAAAGGAATAGAAGGCCTTAGAGGGGACATTGCGTCCCCAAGGTTAAGCGTCTCCGCGCGACGACTAGAAAAGATGCGCGATGCTGATTCCCACCATCGTCTGGGCGTCGGAACTCGATGGGCTCGTTTGGGTCGAGTTGATGCGGGCGAGCGCGCCCTTACCCGATGCCCTCTGCCAGACATAGGTTCCGTACACCGAGGTGCGCTTGGAGAGGCGGTAAGTCAACGTAGCATCCACCTGATTTGCGTGGGCGCTATCGAGCACGTGATTTCCACCCATATAGGTATAGGTCGTGGCGAAATTCCAGAACGGCGTAACGTCGTAACTCACAGTCGCGTCGACGGCATCGATCTGCGCTCCAGTTCCTGTATTGCGAGAGATCGTCCCCAGCACCGACAATTGAACCGGCGCCAACAGATACTTGCCGCCTACGCCGATGTTCCGAATGCCATCATTACCATTATTGATCGTGGGCGGCTTCGCCATCGTGTACGCAGCACCCACACCACCCGAACCGAACTCATAGTTGACGGTGAAACTCGATGAGCTGGAGTTCCCGAAATGACCGGCAACGCCACCAAAGCCGTACATCGCTCCGAAGGTCATTCCGCTGAAATTTGCGCTCTTGAACTTGACCGCGTTATTGACAGCCTCCCCGTTGAGCCGGTCGAAGTCGTAAGATCCGCCAATCACGTAGGGCACGCCGAAGGTCGGAAACGGGCCCTGGTGAGCACCCCAGAGGCCTTGGTTGAAGCCGCCCGCATACCCGTGCACTGTCATGTCGAACATAAAATCGCGCTGCTGACCAAAGGTCAAGGTGCCATATTGATTCGACAGACCAACATATGATTCTCGAGAGAAAAGACTACCGGGCGCACCAAGGATCGTTCCCGTATCCATCGAAAACAGAGTACCCAGATAGAAGAGAGCCTGCAGACCACCACCCAAGTCTTCTTTGCCCTGCATTACAAACGAGTTTGGACGCAATACACCATTGGTTTCTGACACGCTTGAGTGCCCTGCGACGTTGCTCGTGTAACCGATCCCAGCGCCCAGAAAACCCGATATATAAACACTGCTTTGCGCGAATGCCTCTGACGAGCATCCCAGTAGCAGGAGGCCAACCCCACCCAATAACTTCACGTCTTTTCCAATTCCCACGCCGATCTCCTTCCCTTCTAGTCGTTGATGTTCACTGCTCTTGCTCTCGAGCTCCGCCCGAGGTTGGCTCGATAGTCCTATGAATTCGGGGAAAACAATACGGAAAAAAGCGATCAGCTTCGTGAAAAAACTGCGCCCCTTCCAGCGCATTCTTTTGTTCAGTTATACGAATTATGGTTTGGACGTTCTGTCGTCGATCGCTTCTACCAAATACCGGCGAAGTCGCTGAAGGCATCGGCATTGGTCCTGCGGTCAACGCTTGCCGCAAGCGTCGGCGACGCTCAAAACGCTTTCATTGAAACGTCGAGCGTCGCGCGTTCTCAATACACTCCACTCTCCGTACCGCTCGCAACGGTCTCAATCACATCCGCGAAGCGCATGGTCCGCCGCCCCTGCAAGCGCTCATAGGCCGGCCAATACGGCAAATGTTCGCCATTCGGATCGCCCGACTCAACAAAGTTAAGAACGTACGCCTGAATACAAGCCGATAGCGAGCGTGCAGCCGTCAGGTCGATTCCGTCCAGCATCGGTGCGTCAACCCAGTCCTGGAAGTTGCCGAACAAGAATGGCAGCTCGAAGCAATGGCCTGCTCCCACTTCTGCCTGAGGCGACTGGAAGTCAAACTGATACGCGAAGACGTTGCTGCCAGCCGATTCCATCTCCGTGGCGAACCTGATTGCCGGAAGCTTGAACAGTTTGTCCGAACCTAAATCGACGAGGCTTGTGTAGGCTCGGCCATTGAGCCGACGCTTGAGGGCCCGCCTGTAAAATGTGTTGCCTTGCTCGCCGTATTCTTCGCCATATTTCTTCAAGGCCTGCTCTTCCGTCGCACCGACCATTGCGGGGTTGCTCGCGAAGAAGCTGCCCATTTCTTCACGGGTCCAGCCGATCATCAGCGGCTTGCCGGCAAAATTCTCGCGGGCCTGCGCGCCAGGGTTCGCCGGAACCTCGTTTTCACAAACGCTCCGGAACAGCACGGGCACGTCTGCAAACACGCTTTGCGCACGCAACATCGAGGTCTGCAATTCCAGTATGCGTTCTACGGACATCGTGCGCAACGCGTCGCCGGACGGGTCTATTCCCGCCATCGCACAGAACTGCTCGGCCATCGTCTGAGCGGCTTCAGGTGCCATCGGCGGTAGACCCGGATAACTGAGCATGATGCCGCCTTTGACGAGCGCACTCGTTGGCTTCATTGCAGCGAGCAACTGCGTGAACCAGGCACCCGCGGATTGTCCGGCCAGCACGATCGATTCCGGATCGCCACCAAAACTGCCGATATTCGATTTGACCCACTGCAAGGCCATCTCGAGATCGCGAACGGCGAGGTTGCCTTGCGAAATCCCCTTCATGAAGAGATTGCCGAGCAGACCAAGCCGATAGTTCATGGTCACCACAACGGCGCGCCCGCTTCTCGCGAGCTGGTCGCCGAAGTAGCACTGCAGCGAGCCTCCCCCCGTCAGGAAGCCACCCCCGTGAATCCAGAAGATGACCGGTAGTTGGCCGGAAAGTGTCGGCGTGAAGACGTTCAGACGAAAGGCATCCTCCGACATTTCCGCGCCTCTTCCCGTTGAGCCCATCACAAAGTCGAGGCGGCTTGGCAACTGCGGAAAGACAGGTCCAGGCCGTGTACAGTCGCGTTCGCCGGGCCATGTGGACGGCGCAAGCGCAGGTAAAAATCGACCCGCGTCGACAGCGTAGGGAATATCGAAGAATGTATGGACTCCGTCGTCCAGCACGCCCTTGAGAACACCTTGTGCGCAATGTGTGATGGTTGTCTTCGTCATAGATTTATCTCGCTCGCCTTCATGTGGCTGCACGGGTACGTTGCGAACGGCTTTGCAGCCGGGGTATGCTGTCGTGCATCGAAAGTGATGTTCACGCAGCTGCTGCGGAAACAAAACGGAAAATTTCGCTATCACCCTTGAAGAAAATTCATGAGCCACCGACTATGAGCTCCTTGCAACAGCGTCTGAAGCTTCGCCATATTTCCGTGGTACTCGAAATAGCGCGATGCGGGAGTCTGCAGAAGGCGGCAGAGGCGCTCATGGTGAGTCACTCGGCGATATCGAAGGCACTGGCGGAGGTTGAAGCAATCACGGGCGCACAGCTGTTCGAGCGCACGCCATCAGGAATGCGTCCGACCATTCTTGGAGAAGCCCTTGTGCGCCATGGCTACCTGATCGCCAGTGACGTGCAACGGGCGGCAGCGGAACTCGACGCGCTGCGCGTCGGCGACATGGGAACACTATCGATTGGCGTATTCTTCCCGCTTAACTGGTGGGAAGTCCTCGCCGATTGCGTCGCGGAATTCCGGACGAGATCGCCCAGGATACGCCTGAGCGTCCGTGAGGATTCGATGGAAGCGCTTCTTGAACGCCTGGATCAGGATCTTGTTGACATCGTCATTGGGCGTCTCGCGAGTGGCTTCGGCGGCGATCAGTACTTGCAAGAGCCGCTTCGCGATGACCATCCACTATTTGTCGCTCGGCAGGGACACCCGCTCACGCAGAAACCGGTCACGCTCGAGGACCTATTGGGCTTTCCGTGGGTCTTGCCCGAACAACCCAATATCATCAGGCAGCAACTGGAGTTCGCCGTGCGCGATATGGGCCTGCGTTTTGGAACGGATGTCATGTCCTCGCAGGTTTCGCCGTTGACGTTTCGGCTCGCAAGTAAGAGCGACACGCTCGTGCTCGCATCGCAATGCATCGCGGAAGAGTTGCACACCCTGTATCGACTGCAACCCGTGCTCTGTGAATTGCCGCTTCATCTCGGCCCGCTCGTCGCGGTCACGCGCAGCGACAAGCCGCTCAGTAGAGCGGCGTCCACGTTCTTACAGCAACTGAAAGGCGCGATGAACTCACGCCGTCCCGGTGACAGTGGTTTCGTCGCGTAGTCAATTTGATGACCGATCGCTATGCCACGCGACGAACCGGCAACTCATTCCCCGGGTACCCTCACCCACCCCTCCATCAACACCCGCGCACTACGGCTCATTATCGCTTTGGTGACAGTCCACTCTCCGCCTTCCTCCCGAGCCTCAGCCCCCACCCGCAAAGTGCCCGACGGATGCCCAAACCGCACCGCATCCCGCGCCCCACCACCGGCAGCAAGATTCACCAGCGTCCCTGAAATCGCCGCCGCCGTACCAATCGCGACAGCAGCCGTCCCCATCATGGCGTGATGCAGCTTACCCATCGACATCGCCCGCACCAGCAGATCGACGTCACTCGCGGCAACACGCTTGCCGCTAGAAGCAACGTAGTCGGCCGGCCTGGCGACAAAAGCAACCTTCGGCGTATGCTGCCGCGTCGCGATCTCATCGAGATTTTTAATGAGGCCCATACGCACCGCACCATGCGCGCGAATGGTTTCGAACATCGCCAGCGCCTTCTCGTCGCTATTGATAGCGTCCTGTAGTTCGGTGCCCTTATAACCGATCGCTTCCGCGTCCACGAAAATGGTCGGGATGCCGGCATTGATCATCGTCGCCTTCAGCGTGCCGACACCCGGCACCTCAAGGTCATCGACCAGATTCCCAGTCGGGAACATCGCGCCACCGGCACCCTCTTCTTCGGCAGCAGGGTCCATGAATTCGAGTTGAACCTCAGCAGCAGGAAACGTCACGCCATCGAGTTCAAAGTCCCCAGTTTCCTGCACAGCGCCATCGGTAATAGGCACATGCCCGATAATCGTCTTGCCGATATTCGCCTGCCAGATGCGTACAACAGCCACACCGTTCTGCGGAATCCGGCTCGCATCGACGAGACCCGCGCTAATCGCAAACGGGCCCACCGCGGCAGAAAGATTCCCGCAATTGCCGCTCCAATCGACGAAAGCCTTATCGATAGAAACCTGCCCGAACAGATAATCCACATCATGATCCGGCTTGCTGCTCTTCGCGATGATGACCGTCTTGCTCGTGCTGGAAGTCGCGCCGCCCATACCGTCGATCTGCTTGCCATACGGGTCCGGGCTGCCGATCACGCGCATCAGCAGCGCATCGCGCGCCGCGCCCGGCACCTGGGCCGCCTCCGGCAAATCCTGCAGCCGAAAGAACACGCCTTTGCTGGTACCGCCGCGCATGTACGTCGCCGGAATCTTGATCTGAGGTTTGTGGGCCATAAAAGTGGTGTCCTGATGAGGGAGGGCGGCATCGCATAGCACGTTGTGCCACACCGCCCAAACCTGCGTTACATTCGCCGCTGAACCGACCAGGCCGACTAAATCGACAAAGACAGTTCAAGCGGCCGAATCAACTTGAGAAGCTTAAAAGCCTTAAGCCGCAGCCTTCGTCGATTCAAGAAAGTCCTGCGCAAAGCGTTGCAACACGCCGCCGGCTTCGTAGATCGACACCTCTTCCGCGGTGTCCAGGCGGCACGTCACGGGCACCTCCACGCGCTCACCGCTCTTGCGATGAATCACGAGCGTGAGGTCGGCGCGCGGTTTGCGTTCGCCGATCACGTCGAAGGTTTCGGTGCCGTCAATAGCGAGCGTAAGGCGATTCACACCAGGTTTGAATTCCAGCGGCAACACGCCCATGCCCACCAGATTCGTGCGGTGAATCCGCTCGAACCCTTCAGCCACGATCGCTTCCGCGCCGGCAAGACGCACGCCCTTCGCCGCCCAGTCACGCGACGAACCCTGACCGTAGTCGGCCCCGGCAATCACGATCAGCGGCTGCTTGCGCTCCATGTAGGTTTCGATCGCTTCCCACATACGCGTCACCTTGCCCTCAGGCTCGATGCGGGCCAACGAACCGGCCTTCACCTTGCCGTCTTCCAGCACCATCTCGTTCTTCAGCGTCGGATTCGCGAAGGTGGCACGCTGCGCGGTCAGGTGATCGCCACGGTGGGTTGCGTACGAATTGAAGTCCTCTTCCGGCAAGCCCATTTTGGCGAGGTATTCACCCGATGCACTGTCCGCCATGATCGCGTTGGACGGCGACAGGTGGTCGGTCGTGATGTTGTCACCCAGCACAGCCAGCGGACGCATGCCCTTCAGCGTGCGCTCACCGGCAAGCGCACCCTCCCAATACGGCGGACGGCGAATATAAGTGCTCATCGGACGCCAGTCGTACAGCGGATCAGCTTTCTCACCTGTATCGACGGTCACAGCGAACATCGGCTCATACACTTTGCGGAACTGCTCCGGTTTCACGCTTGAAGCCACGATCGCGTCGATCTCTTCATCCGACGGCCAGATGTCCTTCAGCCTGATCGCATTACCGTCAGTATCGACGCCAAGCACATCCTTCTCGATATCGAAGCGGATCGTGCCCGCTATCGCGTAGGCGACCACCAGCGGGGGCGACGCCAGGAAGGCCTGCTTCGCATACGGATGAATACGGCCGTCGAAGTTACGGTTACCGGACAGCACAGCCGTCGCATACAGATCGCGGTCGACGATTTCCTTCTGGATCACCGGATCCAACGCACCCGACATGCCGTTGCACGACGTGCATGCATACGCGACCACGCCGAAGCCCAGTTGCTCCAGTTCCGGCAACAGGCCCGCCTCTTCCAGATACAGCGTGACCGCCTTCGATCCCGGCGCGAGCGACGTCTTTGCCCAGGGCTTGCGGGTCAGTCCGCGTTGATTGGCGTTACGCGCCAGCAAGCCGGCGGCGATCATATTGCGCGGGTTGTTGGTGTTCGTGCAGCTCGTGATCGCAGCGATGATCACCGCACCGTCCGGCATCAGGCCCGGCTCGTTCTCCACCTTGCCGCTGATCCCGCGCGCGGCCAGTTCGGAAACCGGCAAGCGACGATGCGGGTTCGACGGACCCGCCAGCGTGCGCACCACGGTCGACAGATCGAACTTCAGCACGCGCTCGTACTCCGCGTGCGTCAACGTATCGCCCCACAGGCCGGTTTCCTTCGCGTAGGTCTCGACCAGCTTGACGAGTTCATCGTCGCGCCCGGTGAGCTTGAGGTACTTGATGGTCTGCTCGTCGATGTAGAACATCGCGGCCGTCGCGCCGAATTCGGGGGCCATGTTGGCGATGGTCGCGCGATCACCGAGCGTCAGGTTGGCCGTGCCTGCTCCGTAGAACTCGAGGTACGCGCCGACCACTTTTTCTTTGCGCAGGAATTCGGTCAGCGAGAGCACGATGTCGGTCGCGGTGATGCCTTCAACCGGCTTGCCCGTCAGTTCCACACCGACGATATCCGGCAGGCGCATATAAGACGCGCGTCCCAGCATCACGCTCTCCGCTTCAAGTCCGCCCACGCCAACCGCGATCACGCCAAGCGCATCCACCATCGGCGTATGCGAATCGGTGCCGACCAGCGTATCGGGGAAAGCCACGCCGTCTTTCACCTGCACCACCGGGCTCATGCGCTCCAGGTTGATCTGATGCAGGATGCCGTTGCCCGGCGGAATCACGTCGACATTCTTGAACGCGCGCTTGGTCCAGTTGATGAAGTCGAAGCGGTCTTCATTGCGGCGATCTTCAATGGCGCGGTTCTTCGCGAACGCATCCGGATCGAAACCGCCGCACTCGACGGCGAGCGAGTGATCCACGACGAGCTGCGTCGGCACGACCGGGTTGACCATCGCGGGATCGCCGCCTTGCGCGGCGATTGCATCGCGCAGGCCGGCGAGGTCGACCAAAGCGGTCTGACCGAGAATGTCATGGCACACCACGCGCGCCGGAAACCACGGAAAATCCAGCTCGCGCTTGCGTTCGATGATCTGCTTGAGCGACGCCGTCAGCGTCACCGGATCGCAGCGGCGCACGAGGTTTTCGGCCAGCACGCGCGAGGTGTACGGCAGCTTGTCATAGGCGCCGGGCTGGATTGCATCGACGGCGGCACGCGTGTCGAAGAAATCCAGCTGGGTGCCGGGAAGGCGTTTGCGGTTGGCAGTATTCATGGCGTAGGGGACAAAACAATAATGATCCGGGGACGATGGCGGCAGCCGTAATTCACAATCCGCTGCCCCTCTTTCAAGCGGCGCTTCCCTGGCGTGTCAATCGGACAGTCTGTGTAGTTTAGCTTGCGGTGGCGCTCGCGGTGGCGCGCCGGCTTGCAGCGTCTTTCGTTGATGCGCCGCACAACGTAGCGCAATAAGCACCGCAACATACGCTGCAAAAAAACAGCCTTGGCTCTGGGTTCCAGCGAGCCAAGGCCCAAGCTTCATTACGTCGCGCTCATGAGACGCAATGGAGGAGAAACGCTTGCGGCCTCGCGCTTACACGGTCAAAAGCCGTTGGAGGTTTTCAAACTCCCCTGGACGACCTTCGACCTTAGACACCCTTGGCAGGCTTAGACGCGCTTCGCGAGCGGCACGAACGGCAGATCGTCGGGGCCGGTGTAATTCGCACTCGGGCGGATGATCTTGTTGTCGATCCGCTGCTCGATAATGTGCGCGCTCCAGCCTGCCGTGCGGGCGATCACGAACAGCGGCGTGAACATTGCCGTCGGCACGCCCATCATGTGATACGACACCGCGCTGAACCAGTCGAGATTCGGGAACATCTTCTTCGCATCCGCCATCACCGACTCCAGACGTTCGGCGATATTGAACAGCTTGTTGTTGCCCGCTTCCTTCGACAGCTTCTTCGCGATTTCCTTGATGACCTTGTTGCGCGGGTCGGAGATCGTGTACACCGGGTGACCGAAACCGATCACCACTTCCTTGTTCTCGACACGCTTGCGGATATCGGCTTCGGCTTCGTCAGGCGTCTGATAGCGCGACTGGATTTCGAACGCGACTTCGTTCGCACCGCCGTGCTTCGGGCCGCGCAGCGCGCCGATCGCGCCGGTAATCGCCGAGTAGATGTCCGAGCCCGTGCCCGCGATCACGCGGCCGGTGAACGTCGAGGCGTTGAATTCATGCTCGGCGTACAGGTTGAGCGACACGTGCATCGCGTCGACCCATGCTTTCGACGGCTCCACGCCGTGCAGCAGGTGCAGGAAGTGGCCGCCGATCGAATCGTCGTCGGTTTC